>JBMOOD010000015.1:56974-324521 GCA_049323595.1 Pseudomonadota bacterium | reverse complement strand
GGCGGGGGAGGCGGCGGGGGCGGAGGCGGCGGCGGCGGCGGCGGCGGGGCCGCGAACAGGTACCGCAGGCCCAGCGTAACCGACTGGTCCTCGTACGAGCCGCTGAACACGCCGGGCTGCAGGCCGGTCGCCAGGCTGCCGGTGGACGCGAAGTCCAGTTCCGAGCCGCCCAGGTAGCGGTAGGTGACGTCGACGCTCAGCTGCTCGGTGGCCTTCCACGCCAGGCCCGCGATGGCCTGGTAGGCGAACGCCGTGTCCGAATCGTCGACGGTCAGGTTCTGGATGGCCGTGGCCGCCGTGGCGCCCGGCACGTTCGAGAACTGGCCGACGACGTCCATGTTGACGTGCGCCACGCCGATGCCGGCGCCGATGAAGGGACTGATCGTCGAGCCGGGCAGGATGTCGTAGATGACATTGCCCATGACGGTCCATGCCTGGACGTCGCCGTTGGGCTCGCCGCAATCCGGCGACGCTGTCGTGCGCGTCACGCCCGGAGTGCAGAGGCCGACGACGGCCTGGTTGCCACCGCCGCGGATCGACTCGATGTCGCCGCCGCGATAGCCCACCTCGAGCTCGACCCGCCAGTTCTCGTTGAGCTGGTAGCCGAGACGGGCGAACCCGGCCCAGTCGTCTTCCTGGTTGAAGTCCCAGTTGTACGGCGCGCCGTTCGGAGCGTTGTTCGCCGATTCCAGTTCGAACTCGGTCGGCCAGTGGTAACCGAGGTCGACGGCGCCGTACCAGCCTTCTTGCGCCGAAGCGCCGGACGCGGCGAACACCGCAGCCATCGCGGCCCCAGCCAGGAGTTTCAACTTCATATTCAGAGCCCTCTCGTTGCCCTCAGGTGGTGCGGCCGTTTGACCCAGCCGCTTTATAGCAAGGCCGACGATCTGCGTAAGTGTCGCCGAGGCCACACTCCGTCCGCAATTTCGCCAGCCTTTCCCAAGCTCTACCAGGACGTCGACCGCGAAGTCTTACGCAAACGCTAACGTTTGCGCCCCTTCCACAGAAAACGGCCGGCTTCGACCGAGGCGGCAAAGACCGCGCCGGCCGCGAACTCATCGCAAGAACCTCCGCAAATCTCCCACGCCTCCCCCGGCCCGTCCGTCGAGTCCTGACCGAAGTCGTTGGCT
Organism: Pseudomonadota bacterium; assembly: GCA_049323595.1. Taxonomy (GTDB): domain Bacteria; phylum Pseudomonadota; class Alphaproteobacteria; order Caulobacterales; family Caulobacteraceae; genus Phenylobacterium. The sequence goes on along the minus strand of JBMOOD010000015.1, from coordinate 323,391 downwards.
TTGCTTGTAAAGGCGCACAATGGACGCAGCAGGCCGCGCCGCGCGCCCACGCTCCGTCGATGTCTTGTCGCCGAGAATCATTTCGCCCTTCCCCGAGCCCGCGAATAGGTGGTCTCGGCGCAAAAACGGCGCAAGGTCCAGCTTGGTTCCACGCGAGCGGTCGGGAGAGCGACTTTTTTCTTGCCGACGTTTCGGCGCCGTTCAGGCGCCGGGCTCGCGCTGGAACTTGCGGCTGCGTCCACCCAAGGCCTCGGGCCGGTTGAGCGCCTGGCGGAACTCGTCGCGTCGTTCGTGGATCGAGGCGATCACCAGGCCCATGGGCACCCCGATCTCCACGAGCACCGCTTCCGAGAGCTGCAGGCTGGCCTCGACCGTCTCGGGCACGGCGTCGGTGGCGCCCAGGTCGTAGAGCCGCTGGGCGTGGCGCGCATCCCGCGCCCGCGCCACGATGGTCAGGTCGGGGCGCAGGCCCCGCGCCACGGCGACGATCGCTTCCACGCCTTCAGGATTGTCCATGGTGACCACCACGGCCGGAGCCTCCGCAAGACCGCAGCGAAGAAGGAAGTCCGCGCGGGCGGCGTCCCCGAAATAGATCTGTTCGCCGGCGCGCCGCCCCTGCTCCACCAGGCGCGGGTCGAGCTCGGCCCCGACCCATCCGATCTCATGGCGCCGCAGCATCTCCCCCACCAGGCGCCCAACCCGGCCGTAGCCGACGACCAGCACCTTGGGCTCGCCCTCGCCGCCGCCCTCGGGCTCCGGCGGCAGTTCGCTTGGCGTCACCTGGCGGCCGCTCAGGCGCAGGCCGAGCTGCGCGAGCAGGGGGATGCAGAACATCGAGAGCGTCGCGGCCACCAGCAGCGTCTGGCCGACCGTGCGCTCCACAAGGCCCCCGTCCATCGCCTGGCTGAGGATCACGAACGCGAACTCGCCGGCCGCCGCCAGCAACAGGGCCGCCTCTATGGCGCCCCGGCTTCGCAGGCCGAACGCCCGGGCCAGGCCGAACACTACGGCGATGTTGAGCACGATGATCCCGGCCGCCACGCCGAGGATGACCATCGGGCTCTCGACAAGGAGAGGCACGTTCAGCCGGATGCCCACGGACAGGAAGAAGAGGCCGAGCAGCAGGCCCTTGAAGGGTTCAATCCTCACCTCGACCTCATGCCGGAACTCAGTCTCGGCGAGGAGCAGCCCCGCGATGAAGGCGCCGAGAGCCATGGACAGGCCGGTCAGAGCGCTGACCAGCCCCGCGCCGATGACCACCAGCAGGCAGGCGGCGACGAACAACTCCTCACTCTTGGCTCGCGCCACCGAGCGCAACATGGGTCGCAGGAAGAGGCGGCCGAAGACCAGGAGGAACCCGATCCCCAACACCGCCGGCAGCATGGAGAGCAGCAGGGCCGGCGAGAACGGGACGTCGTCCCCGCGGTTGGACATCAGCGTCAGGGTCACCAGGATCGGCGCCACGGCCAGGTCCTGGAACAGCAGGATGGAGAACGTCATCCGCCCCGCCTGGGTGTGCTGGCGCTTCTGCTCCGTCAGGATCGGCATGACGATGGCGGTGGAAGAGAGCGCCAGGGCCGCCCCGATGGCGATGGCCGCCGTCGGCGGCTGGCCCACGAGATACGCCGCCCCGCCGACCGCGGCCAGGCAGACTCCGACCTGGAGCGCACCCAGGCCGAACACATAGCGCCGCATCGCGCGCAGGCGCTCCCACGACAGCTCCAGTCCGATCATGAACAGCAGGAACACCACCCCGAACTCGGCGAGTTGCGCCAGTTCGTCAGGGTTCTCGATGGTGACGGCCGATAGCCATTCGAAGTCGCCCGCGAGGCTGCCCAGACCGTAGGGGCCGAGCAGCACGCCCGCGCCGAGGAAGCCGAGGATGGGGCTGATGCGCCACTGTCGGAACAGGGGTACCACCACGCCCGCCGTGGCCAGGAACAAGACCACGTCCTTGTAGGCGGCGGCTTCGACGGCGTGGCCTTCCATCAGTTCTCCCGATTATGCGTGCGCCGCACTATGGCCCACCGCGGCGGCTTGCGGAAACATCGGATCGGTATAGGACGGCGTGCCGTGAGGTCGCCAAAGGGTCAGGCCATGCGCGCGCACGCCGAACGCCGGGCGATGATCGCCCTGGTGGCGGTGTTCGTCCTGCTCGTCCAGGCTCTGGCCCCGACGCTCGCGTCCGCTGGGACGTTCCCCGGAGGGGGGCTCTCGATCTGCACCAAGGCGGGGCTTGCGCCGTCGTCCGACGGTGACGCCGCGCCGCTTGGCCACGATTGCCAGCACTGCGTCTGCCCGGCGGCAGCCGTCGAGCCGCCGTCGATCGTCTCGGTGCGTCCGGTCGCCTACGCGGACTCGACCCTCGTCGTCGCCGACACGCCGCGCGGCGTCCGCCCGCAGGCCCGCGCGCCGCCACGTCCGCCCGGCCAGGGACCACCGCCTTCGATTGCCTGACCGACGCCACCGGCGCGCGAACCTTCGCGCCGGCGACACCCAGTCCCGCTGGGTCGAGACGGTGGAGCCGGGCGCGCCCCGGCCCGGCCATCCCGCGCCCAGCGTCACCCTGACGCCTTCCGCTTCGCCGGAATCCGGCCACGATCATCATCGCTAGGAAAGACCGATGAGACTGATCCTCCCCACCGTTGCGGCCGTGGCTCTCGCCACCGCCGCCCACGCCGCGCCCCAGGTCCAGGCAGCCTGGAGCCGCCCAGCGGCCGCCGGCATGACCGGCGCCGGCTTCATGGTCGTCACCAACACCGGCAAGACGCCCGACACCCTGGTCTCCGCCAGCTCGCCCATCGCCCGCGAGGTCCAGATCCACCAGTCGAAGATGTCGAATGGCGTCGCCTCCATGCAGCGCCTCGACCGCGTGCCCATGGCGCCCGGCGCCCGCGTCACTTTCGCGCCCGGCGGATACCACCTGATGTTCATGGGCCTCACCCGGCCGCTGAAGGCCGGGGACAAGGCGCCGGTCACCCTGGTTTTCGCCAGTGGCGCCAAGGTCGAAGCCACGTTCGTCGTCGGATTGGGACCGCCTGCCGACGGCCATGCCCACCACTGATCAACCTGACGAAAATGTAACGGGCGTAACGGCGCGTGCCCAGGCCATGGTTCGCGCCAAACGCGTTTCCAGGAACACCGTCCCGTCATGAAGACCCTCTGGCTCGCCGCCTGCGCCGCGGCCGCCCTCCTCGCCGCCCAGCCCGCGTTCGCCGCCGAGCCTGCCGCCGCGGCGACGGCCGCCGCCAGCGCCCCCGAACGTGACCTCACCAAGGCGCCCCGCATGGGAAGCTGGGGCTTCGACCTCTCCGGCCGCGACGTCGCGGTCAGCCCCGGCCACAGCCTCTTCGGCCACGCCAACGGCGCCTACATGCAGGCGCTGGAGATTCCCGCCGACCGCTCGTCCTACGGCGCCTTCAACGCCCTGGACGAACTATCCAAGGACCGCATGCGCGCGGTGATCGACGCGGCGGCCGCGAACCGCGCCGCGACGGGCGAGGCCGCCCAGGTCGGCGCCCTCTATCGCAGCTTCATGGACGAGACCCGGGTCGAGGCGCTCGGGGCCAAGCCGCTCCAGGCCGACCTCGACCGCGTGCGGGCGGCGAAATCGCGCGCCGACATCGCCCGGCTGATGGGCGCCACCTCGCGCGGGTTCGGCCGCAGCTTCTTCGATCCCTTCGTCTACGACGACGCCAAGGACCCGCTGAAGTACACGGTCTACCTCAGCCAGGGCGGCATTACGCTTCCCGACCGCGACTACTACCTCGAAGAGAAGTTCGCCCCCCAGCGCGCGGCCTACGAGGCCTATGTCGCCAGGATGCTGACCCTCGCGGGCTGGCCCGAGCCGCAGGCGCACGCCAAGGCGATCCTGGCCATGGAGACCGAGGTCGCCAAGGTCTCCTGGACCCGCGCCGAGCGCCGCGACGACGACAAGACCTACAACCCCTACGCCGTGAAGGACTTGGCCGCCTTCGCCCCGGGCTTCGACTGGAACGCCCTCCTGGCCGGCGCCAACCTCTCCGCCGCCACCCGTGTCGTGGTCGCCGAGAACACCGCCTTCCCGAAGATCGCGGCGATCTACGCGGGGACCGACCTCGACACCCTGAAGGCCTGGCTGGCCTTCACCGTCGCCGACCAGGCCGCGCCCTATCTCTCTAAAGCCTTCGACGAGGCCCGCTTCGAGTTCCGCAACAAGACGCTCTCCGGCACGCCGGCCCAGCAGCCGCGGTGGAAGCGCGGCGTGAGCCTGGTCGACAACAACCTCGGCGAGGCGGTCGGCAAGCTCTACGTCCAGGCCTATTTCCCGGCCGAGAGCAAGGCGGCGATGGAGGCTCTCGTCGGCGACCTGAAGACCGCCATGGCGGGCCGCATCGACAGGCTCGACTGGATGAGCGCCGAGACCAAGGCGAAGGCTCACGCCAAGCTCGCCAAGTTCAACGTCAAGATCGGCTATCCCGACACCTGGCGGGACTATTCGGCCCTGCAGCTCCGCGATGACGACCTCTACGGCAACGTCGTCCGCGCCTCGGCCTTCGACTGGGACCGCCGCGCCCGGCGCCTGAACCAGCCCGTCGACCGCGGTGAGTGGGAGATGACGCCCGCCACCATCAACGCCTACTACTCCTCCACCAAGAACGAGATCGTCTTCCCGGCCGCCATCCTGCAGCCGCCGTTCTTCGACCCCGAGGGCGACCCGGCCATCAACTACGGAGCCATTGGCGGCGTCATCGGCCACGAGATCACCCACGGCTTCGACGACCAGGGCCGCAAGTCCGACGGCGACGGCCGCCTCGCCGAATGGTGGACCAAGGACGACGAGGCCAAGTTCATGGCCCAGGCCGAACGGCTCGGCGCCCAGTACGCCGCCGTCGAGATCCTGCCGGGCGCAAAGATCAACGGCGAGCTGACCATGGGCGAGAACATCGCCGACCTCGGCGGCCTGCTGCTGGCGCTCGACGCCTACCGCCTGTCGCTCAAGGGCCAGCCGGCCCCGGTGATCGACGGCCTTACCGGCGACCAGCGCGTCTTCCTCGGCTGGGCCCAGGTGTGGCGCGCCAAATACCGCGACGACTTCATGCGCCAGATCCTGGTCTCCGACCCCCACGCCCCGCCGCTGGCCCGCGTCGACATTCCCGCCCGCAACATCGACGCCTTCTACGAGGCGTTCGGCGTGAAGCCGGGCGACGCGATGTACGTCCCGCCGGAAGAGCGCGTCCGGATCTGGTGATCAACCCCCTCCCCTTCATGGGGAGGGACCGAGAAAGCGGTCAGGGTGGGGAGGCGCTGCGGGCCGGAACGCGGAGTCCGGAAGTGATCGACACACCCCCACCGGGCTCGCCTGCGCTCGCCATCGTCCCCATCAAAGGGGGCAGGAAATTGACTCATCTGTCAAAAACAGACTGCGCCCAAAAAGAATCGGCCCGCAGCGGGGGATAATCGCTGCGGGCCGCCTTGAGCAGTCGCTCTGATTGAGCGGGCGTTTCCTCCCCGAAACGCCGGAGACCTCAGGACTTGATGCCTTCATGTCTCTCGCCAGATGACAGAACGGCAATTTTCTGCCCGAGTCAACGGGTCAAAGCACCGTTGGAGGTACGGCAGGATCAGAATTTCGCGAGCCGGCGAAAAGTTTACGCTGTCTTTTGACCGTTACGTCAAAAGACCTGCGACCTCAGGATGTCGAATGCCGGACAACTCACGTCATACACGAAGTCAGGCCGCAGGACGGTGACCGGCCCAAGACCGGCCGCCGCCAGCGCTAGCGCCGCATCTGGCGCCTGCGCCGAATCCACCAGCAGGCCATTCGGACGCCGACTCGCCCCGTTCTCCACCAGGGCGTTCACCGCGACCGCCTCCTGCGCATCCCCGCGGGCCGGCCAGGTCAGAGTCGCGCTGCGGAGCGCGGCCGCCCTCGACTCCACGATCCGCAGCAGCCGCTCGGCCGCCGCCAGCGCCGGCGCGTCCCAATCCGCACGCAGGCTCGCCGCCAGCTGCGCCTGGCTCTTCAGCATCACCCCGTCGGCCAGCACCTTCAGCCCGTTGGCCGCCAGGGTCGCGCCCGTGGTGGTGATGTCGACGACGATCTCGGCCGAGCCGGCCGCCGGCGCGCCCTCGGTGGCGCCGCCCGACTCCACGATCCGGTAGTCGGCTACGCCGTGCCGGGCGAAGAACGCCCGCGTCTGGGACAGGTACTTGGTCGCCACGCGCATCCGCCGGCCGGTGCGGGCCAGATAGTCGTGGGCCACCTCCTCCAGGTCGGCCATGGTCTCCACGTCGAGCCAGCTCTTCGGCACGGCCGTCACCAGGTCGGCGCGCCCGAAGCCCAGCGCCCGCAGCAGCAACAGGCGTCCGGCGAGATCCTCCCCCCGCTCGCGCAGCAGGTCCTCGCCGGTCACCCCCAGATGAACCTCGCCGGCGTCCAGGGCGTCGGCGATGTCCGACGCCGAGAGCAGCCGCACCTGCGCGCCGGGCAGCCCCCTGAGGCTCGCCATGTAGCCGCGCGCGCCGCCGCTGACCTCCAGCTTGAGCCCGCTGTCGGCGAGCCAGCCTTCGACCTGTTCCTTGAGCCGCCCCTTCGACGGGATGGCGACGATGAGCCCGCTCATGCCTCGCCCTCCGCCCAGGCCCGCCAGGGCCGGACCATGCAGCCCACCGCCCGCGCGCCGCCCGCGCCGCCCAGCCGAGTCAACAGACCGTCATAGCGCCCGCCGACGGCTACCGCGCGATCCGCCCCGAGCGCCTCGCTGCGCACCTCGAAGGTGATCCCGTCGTAGTAGTCGAAGGCGTGCCCCAGCGACGGTGCGAACCGCAGCCGCTCCGGCGGAACCGTGCGGCCCAGTTCCAGCAACCGCTGCTCCCATCCGCCCAGCGCCGCCTTCAGCGCCGCATCGCGGCCACCCGCCAGTTCGCGCATGCGGGCGAAGGCGTAGGCCGGCGCGTCGTCGATGGCCATGAAGGCGCGGACCGCGTCGGCCTGCGCTTCGCTCAGCGCCGGCGCGCGGGCCGCCTCGGCCTTCCGCACCAGCCGCGCGGCGATCTCGGCGGGGCCGCGGCCGCCCACCGGCTCCACGCCCGCCAGGGCCCAGACCTCCTCCAGCAGGGCGCCGGCCTGGGCTTCGGACAGGCCGGCCAGCAGGCCCGAAAGCGTCCCGCCATCGCCGTTCCCCGCCTCGCCGGCGCGCGACAGTTCGGCCCACAGCAGCCGCGGCCGGCCGGCCACGCGCTTCAGCCGGGCGGCCAACCCGTCGGCGAGGTCGAGGGACTCCACGAACGCCCCGAACAGCGCCACGTCGCCCAGCCAGAGCGACAGGTCCTTGCGCCCGCCGGCCGCCGCCGCGCGCCAGGCCAGCGCCGCGATCTCGGCGTCCGCCGCCTCCACCCCGCCGCCGCCCGGCGAGAACATCTCCAGCCCGAGCTGGACGAATTCCTCGGGCCGGTCCTCGCCCATGGCCGAGCGGAAGGCCGCCCCCTGGTACCAGTACAGGCCGGCCGCCCGGCCGCTCTCGATGTGCCGCCCGGCGATCGCCACGGTGAAGTCGGGGCGCAGGCAGCTCTCCGCCCCGCCCTCGGCCTGGACCACGAAGAGGCGCGCCCGCATGGCCTCGCCGGCCAGTTCCAGGAACAGGTTCAGCGGCTGCAGCAGAGGCGCGTCGGCGCGCTCGGCGCCGGACCCTTCCAGCGGCTCGCGGATCGCCGCCAGGATGGCCGGCGGCACGGCAGGCTCCACGCGCATCAGCCGGCGTCCAGGATGCGCCGCAGCGCCGGGACCAGCTCGCCCCGCGGGATCGTCTGCTGCCCCGGCCGCTCGGCCCGCCACTCGGCGTTGTCGGTGACCTTGGACGACAGCTCGCGGCCCAGGTCCAGGTCCTTCACCGTCACCGTGCCCGCGGCCAGTTCGTCGTCGCCCACGATGATCGCGGCGGGCGACAGCCGGCGGTCGGCGTACTTCATCTGCGCCTTCATGCCAGACTGGCCGAGGTAGACCTCTGCGGGGATGCCCGCCGCGCGGATCTCGCGCGCCACGGCGAAATAGTCGGCCATCCGGTCCTGCGAGAAGGCGATCACCACCACCGGGCCGCGCACCGCGGCCCCCGGCGCCTGGCCCGCGGCGCGCAGCGCCGAGGCCAGCCGCGAGACGCCGAACGAGAACCCCGTCGCCGGCGTCCGCTCGCCCGTGAACCGCGCCACCAGGTCGTCGTAGCGCCCGCCGCCGCCGATCGAACCGAACCGCATAGGCTGGCCCTTCTCGTCCAGGGTCGACAGCAGCAGTTCCGCCTCGAACACCGCGCCCGTGTAGTATTCCAGCCCGCGCACCACCGAGGGGTCGAAGGCCGCGCGCTCCACGCCGACCCCCAGGCCCTTCAGCGCCGCGTCGATCGCGGCCAGTTCGGCCAGCCCCTCGTCGCCCTCGGCCGAGCCGCCGATCACGTCGGCCAGCTTCGCCAGGGTCTCGGTCCGGCCGCCGACGCCCGCCGCCGTGAACGCCAGCACCCGCTCGGCGCCCGACGCGTTCAGCCCCGCGCCCTTGGTGAAGTCGCCGCTCTCGTCCTTGCGGCCCTCGCCCAGCAGCAGGCGCACGCCGTCCGCCCCCAGCCGGTCCAGCTTGTCCACGGCCCGCAGCACCGCCAGCTTCTGCGCCTCGCCGGTCACCCCGATGGCGCTCATCAGGCCGTTCAAGAGCTTCCTGTTGTTGATCTTGATCACCGCCGAGCCGGCCGGCAGGCCCGCGGCCTCCAGCCCCTCGACGGCCATGGCGATGATCTCGGCGTCCGCCTCCGGCCGGGCCGAGCCCACCGTGTCGGCGTCGCACTGGACGAACTCGCGGAACCGCCCCGGCCCCGGCTTCTCGTTGCGCCACACCGGCCCGAACGCGTAGCGCCGGAAGGGCTTCGGCAGAGTCTCCCAGTTCTGCGCCGCGAACCGCGCCAGCGGCGCCGTCAGGTCATAGCGCAGGGATAACCACTGCTCGTCGTCGTCCTGCAGGGCGAAGACGCCCTCGTTCGGCCGGTCGGCGTCAGGCAGGAACTTGCCGAGCGCATCGGCGTACTCGAACGCGCCGGTCTCCAGCGCCTCGAAGCCCCAGGCCTCGTACACCTTCGACACCGCCGCCAGGATCGACCGCTCGGCCGCCACCTCGCGCCCGCGCCGGTCGATGAAGCCGCGCGGCGCCCGCGCCTCGGGTCTAGCTGGGTCGGTCATGGCTGGCCGCTTACCGGCTGCGGCGTCGTCGCTCAAGGAAGCGTTGTCGGGGGAAGGACTCATCGGTCGTCTCTCTGAAGGGAGGGCGACGGACGAAGCTTGAATCAGGAAAGCCCCGTCCGCATCGGCGGGGCTGGTCGGGATCGCGGCTCAGGCCACGCGCATCCCGTCCGCACCCGCCAGGGTCGGATGGTGATGATGCCCGTGATGCTGCGCGGTCCGCGTCATGACGGCGGGGCTTGTAGCGGAGAAGGGTGAAGGAGTCACGACGGCGCGCCCTCGGTAGTTCGGAGGGTCGGAGAAGGGTGGGTTGCGGACATTGGTCAGCTACGAGGTGGATGCCTTCAGGCAGCTTTCTCGTGCAACCGGTAGCAAGGCGACCTGCTGGTCAACCGCCAAGGCGTCACGCCTCGCGGGGTCAACGACCAGCCTGTCCAAAGCCATTACCCATCTTGAAGCTTCCTCACATGCCACCTTGTCTCCTCTGGAGAACAGATGAACTGCCAACTCCTGGATCGCCTGATCATGGTTGTGCCTGGCGGCTTGGCGTAGCCACGGTTCCGCCTGCAGCGAAGTTCGGGGATCGGATCCATAGTGCAGCGCAAGCTTGTAGGCCGCGTTCGGGTCGCCGCGTCCGGCGGCCTCCGTCGCGCTGTCGATCTCAGACGGCGTGAGGAAGTCCCGGTAGGATGACGGCAAGACCGCAGTATCCCCGCGCGCTTCCTCGCCGCCCTGCTTCTCCGCACACGACGCACCGACCAACGAAAGAAGAGCGCATGCGCCAAGCTTGAGTGCAGACATTAGGTGAAGCTACGGCGTCTCCCAATGTCTGCAAAGGGTCGATGGCGGCCATCCGCGTGCCGCCAGGTTCCCGACATCTGCGTCCACCTGCATCGCCAGCGCATTGCGCCGCTCTAAGCCGCCTCGGCCTCTGCCCTCGGTCCCCCCAGCCGGTCGGCGACGGCGAAGACCAGGGGGTTGAGGGTGATGGAGAGCAGGGCCGCCGCCAGGATCAGGTCGTGGGTGTCGCGCGACAGGGCGCCCAGGGTCATGCCCAGCCCGGCGAGGATGAACGAGAACTCGCCCACCTGGGCCAGGCTGGCGGCGACGGTGAAGCTGCTGCGGCGGTCCAGGCGGAAGAGCGCGGTGATCGCCAGGGCGGCGATCGACTTGCCGACGATCACGATGGCCAGGACGGCGGCCACGCTGAACGGCTCGCGGACCAGCACCATGGGGTCGAACAGCATCCCCACCGAGACGAAGAACAGCACGGCGAAGGCGTCGCGCAGCGGCATGGCCCGCTCGGCGGCGTTGTGGCCCAGGGGCGAGCCGTTCAGCACCAGGCCGGCCACGAAGGCGCCCAGGGCGAACGAGGCGCCGAACACCTCGTAGGCCAGCCAGGCGATGCCCAGCGCCACGGCCAGCACGCCCAGGGTGAACAGCTCGCGCGAGCGGGTGTGCGCGACGGCCACGAACAGCCAGGGCAGCACCCGGCCGCCCACCACCACCATCAGCGCCACGAACACCGCGATCTTCAGCAGGGTCACGCCGACCTCCACCGCCATCGCCGCGGGACTCGCGGCGCCCGTTCCCAGGAACAGCGGCAGCAGCACCAGGGCGATGACGATGACCAGGTCCTCGACGATCAGCCAGCCCACCGCGATCCGGCCGGCCTCGGTCTTCATCTGCTTGCGCTCTTCCAGGGCGCGGATCAGCACCACCGTCGAGGCCACCGACAGCGAGAACCCGAACAGCGCCGCCTCCAGGTCCGGCAGGCCGGCGAGCCGCGCGACGCCCCAGCCGAGGCCGGTCGCCACCACGATCTGCACCAGCGCCCCGGGCAGGGCGAGCTTGCGGACCTGCATCAGGTCCTTGGGCGAGAAGTGCAGGCCCACGCCGAACATCAGGAGGATCACCCCGATCTCGGCGAGCTGCGGGGCCAGCTCCGAATCCGCCACATAGCCCGGCGTGAACGGCCCCACCGCGACGCCCGCCAGCAGGTAGCCGACCAGGGGCGAGAGCTTCAGCCGGTTGGCGATCATGCCGAAGATGAACGCGAGGACGAAGCCGCCGACCAGGATGAGGATCAGGCTGTCGGCGTGGGGCATTCGGTCTCCGGGTGAGTGGGGGGCGGCGGCGGTCGCGTCTCCTCGCTTTGATTCAACGCACAGGGGAAGCCCCCAAGTCTGCGTATAGTTCTTGAAGTGGCTCAAGAGGGCGCAGGGGCAGGGCGATGGAAGGCTTGATCGAGCCTCAGAACGTCGGCTGGAGCTTTGGTGGCGATCCGGCCTCCGACTTCAGCGTTCTCTTCCAGGCCGCGCCCGTGGGGCTGGCGGTCTTGGATAGCGATCTGCGGTTTCTGCACGTCAACGACCATCTCGCCGACATCAACGGCGTCCCCGTCGCCGCCCACATCGGCCACACCCTGCGCGAGCTGCTGCCCGATCTCGCTCCGGAGGTTGAGCCACGGTTCCGGGCCGTCCTCGAGTCGGGCAGCGCACAGCTGGGACTTAAGGTGACCGGCATCACGCCGAAGGCGCCGGGACAACGCCGCGCCTTCATCGAGAATGTCACGCCGCTGGCCGACGGCGGGGGGCATGTCCGCCACCTTCTGATCGGCATTCACGAGATAACCGCGCTCGATGAGGCGGAGTCCGCGCTGCGCGAGAGCGAGCGGACCCTGCGGGCCTCGCAGCAACTCAGTCCCGAAGGCTTCGCCATCATACGGGCCGTGCGGGACGGCGCCGGAGCCGTCGTCGACTTCATCTGGGAGTATGCGAACCCGGCCGCCGAGGCGATCGTCCGCGGCGGTCCGCTGGCCGAGCGCAGCATGGCGGCGGTCTTTCCCGCCAGCCTCGGCCACCCGCAGATGTTCCCGCGGTACGTGGAGACGCTGACGCGCGCCGAGCCGAGCGAGGTCGAGTACCCGCACGAATTCCGCGGCAAGGTTCACTGGTTCCAGGATGCGGCCGTCGCCATCGATCCGGATCGCGTGGCGGTGGTGTTTCGCGACATCACCGAGCGCCGGCGGCTGACCGATCAACTCGAGCTGGTCACGCGCGAGTTCCGGCACAGGGTGAAGAACTCGATCGCCGTCGTGGCGAGCTTGGTTCGCAGCGAAGCCCGCTTCGCCCCGGACGTGCCGTCATTCGCCAAGGCCTTGCTCCAGCGGCTTGAGGCCCTCTCCTCCGCTCAGGACCTGCTGGGCGCGGACGCCGGCGCCACGGTGGCGCTGGGCGATATTGCGGCGGCGGCGCTGGGGGCCTTCGCAGAGCACCGCCTCACGATCCGGTCAGGCCCCGAAGCGCCCGTCCGGTCCGGCGTCGTGACGCTGCTCACGCTTGCGCTGCACGAACTGGCGACGAACGCCGTGAAGCACGGCGCGCTCTCGAGGCCCGAAGGCTCGGCCGAGCTGACGTGGACGCTGGACGAGAACCGGGTGCGGCTGGTCTGGCGCGAGACAGGCGGTCCGCGCGTCTCGCCTCCGAAGCAGGAGGGGTTCGGCTCGCGGCTGCTGACGGAGGCGGCACGGCGCCTGCCGAACGGCGCCCTCGATCGCGACTTCGCGCCGGGGGGACTTACGGCGACGATCGCCTTCGACCAGGCGACCGATGCGGAAGAGGTTCCGTCCGACGCCTCGAGCCCGGCACTAGGCGAGCGCGCGCGGCCGGCATAAAAGCCGGCTCATGCGTGAGATCCCCCATTTCATCGACGGCGCCGCCTTCGCGGGCGCTTCGGGCCGCTTCGGCGACGTGTTCAATCCCAACACCGGCGACGTGCAGGCGAGGGTCCAGCTGGCCACGGCGGCCGAGGTGGACCAGGCGGTGGCCTCGGCGCTGCGCGCGCAGGCGACCTGGGCCCTGGTGAATCCCCAGCGCCGGGCGCGCGTGATGTTCGAGTTCAAGCGGCTGGTCGAGGCCCGCATGGACGAGTTGGCCGAGATCCTGTCATCCGAGCACGGCAAGGTCATCGCCGACTCCAAGGGCGACATCCAGCGCGGCCTGGAGGTCATCGAGTTCGCCTGCGGCATCCCGCATGCGCTGAAGGGCGAGTACACCGAGGGCGCCGGGCCGGGGATCGACGTCTATTCGATGCGCCAGCCGCTGGGCGTCTGCGCCGGCATCACCCCGTTCAACTTCCCGGCGATGATCCCGATGTGGATGTTCGGGATCGCCATCGCGACCGGCAACACCTTCATCCTTAAGCCGTCGGAAAAGGACCCGACCGTCCCGGTCCGCCTGGCGGAGCTGATGATGGAGGCGGGCGCCCCCTCGGGCGTGCTGAACGTCATCCACGGCGACAAGACCGCCGTCGACGCCATCCTCGACCACCCCGACATCAAGGCGGTCAGCTTCGTCGGCAGCTCCGACATCGCCCACTACGTCTATTCCCGCGGCACGGCGGCCGGGAAGCGCGTCCAGGCCATGGGCGGGGCCAAGAACCACGGCATCATCCTGCCCGACGCCGACCTGGAGCAGGCGACCAAGGACCTGATCGGCGCGGCCTACGGCTCGGCCGGCGAGCGCTGCATGGCCCTGCCCGTCGTCGTCCCGGTCGGCAGGAAGACGGCCGATGAGTTGCGCGAACGGGTGCTGGCCGAACTCGACACCCTGAAAGTCGGCCTCTCCACGGACCCCGCCGCCCAGTACGGTCCGGTGGTCTCCCAGGCCCACAAGGACAAGATCGCCGGCTACATCCAGACCGGCGTCGATGAGGGCGCCGAGCTGGTGGTCGACGGCCGCGGCTTCTCGCTCCAGGGCTACGAGAAAGGCTTCTTCATCGGCCCCTCGCTGTTCGACGGCGTGAAGAAGGGCATGAAGACCTACAACGAGGAGATCTTCGGCCCGGTGCTGCAGATCGTCCGCGCCGAGACCTTCGAGGAGGCCCTGGATCTGCCCTCCTCGCACCAGTACGGCAACGGCGTCGCCATCTTCACCCGCAACGGCCGCGCCGCGCGCGAGTTCGCCTCCCGCGTCCAGGTCGGCATGGTGGGGATCAACGTGCCGATCCCGGTGCCCGTGGCCTACCACACCTTCGGCGGCTGGAAGCGCTCGGCCTTCGGCGACATCAACCAGCACGGCATGGAAGGGGTCCGGTTCTACACCAAGACCAAGACGGTCACCGCCCGCTGGCCCGAGGGCGCGGTCGAGGACTCGGCCTTCGTCATCCCGACGATGAAGTGAAGGTCCTCCCCCGCAGGGGGAGGGGGGCCACGGAATGGCGGAGGGGGCTTCCGCTCTGCCCCTTCATTCAGCTTCGCTGACAGCTCCCCTTGAAGGGGAGCAATTGGGCTCACCCCCGCCGGCTGACGATATCCTTGTTGGCCCGACGGGTCTTCGAGCCCTGGCCGAGGTCGGCCCCCTCGCGTCGCGTGTGGTTCGATGAGAACACCGCGCCCTCGTCCGCCGGCTCGCCCCAGTCCTCCTGCGGGCGATCGTCCTGCCCGAGCTTGTGGACGTCCACATTCGGCGGGGTCCCGGCGCCGAGGTCGCCACGGACGTCGTCGAGACCGGCGGCGTCCCGGTCCGATAGGTCCCGTTCGCCGTCGCGGCGTTCGGTCTGCGGGCGGGCGTTGGGCATGCTTGGCTCCTCTTCTCGCTATCGCTGGAACAATCCCCGAGGCGTGCGCCCCGTTCCTTGCGCTCACGCCCGCGGGCGGCTAGGCGGACGACGATGGCCTCCGCGCTGCAAGCCGCCTACGACAAGCGCATTCGAGACGGCGCGCTCCGGCCCGATCCGGCGCAGGCGGCCGCGCTGCGTCCGCTGGTTCGTCTCGAGCAGGACCTGGCCGCCGCCCGGCCGAAGGGCGTTCTAACGAAGCTTTTCGCCAAGCCGGAGAGCCAGAAGGGCGTCTACCTGATCGGGCCGGTCGGGCGCGGCAAGTCGATGCTCATGGATCTGTTCTATGAGGCCGCCCCGACGGACTCCAAGCGGCGCACCCACTTCCACGTCTTTATGGGCGAGATCCATCGGCTCATTGACGCCTGGCGCAAGAGCGACGCCGCCACGCGGAAGAGCCGCTTCGGCCAGTCCAAGGGCGACGATCCCATCCCCCCGGTCGCCGATGTGGTCGCCGGCCAGGCGCGGCTTCTCTGCTTCGACGAGTTCCAGGTCACCGACATCGCCGACGCCATGATCCTGGGCCGCCTGTTCGAAGCCCTGTTCGCCCGCGGCGTCACCCTGGTGGCGACCTCGAACCGGCTGCCTGACGAGCTCTACCGGAACGGCATCAACCGCCAACTCTTCCTGCCCTTCATCGACCTTCTGAAGAGCAAAGTGGAGGTGGTGACCCTCGCGGGGCCCCACGACTACCGGCTGGATCGGCTGCGTGCGGCCGGCACCTGGTTCGCGCCCATCGACCCGGACAACGAGCGGCACTTCGACGCCCTGTGGCGCGAGATGCTGGGCCCCGAGGAAGAGGACGGGGAGACGCTGGAGGTCCTCGGCCGCAAGGTCTATTTCCCCCGCGCCGCCGGCAGCCTGCTGCGCGCCACGTTCGGCAGCCTGTGTTCCGTGGCGCTGGGCCCCAACGACTACCTAGCGGTCGCCGAGCGCTTCCAGACGCTGTTCCTCGAAGGTCTGCCAAGGCTGGACCCCAGCCGCCGCGAGGAGGCGCGCCGGCTGGTGATCCTCATCGACGCCCTCTACGAGGCGAAGACCCAGCTCGTGGTGCTCGCCGAGGCCGAACCTACGAAGCTCTACCCGGAAGGCGACGGCGCCTTCGAGTTCGAGCGCACCGCCTCGCGCCTCCAGGAGATGCGGTCCGCCGACTGGCTGCGGGACCGGTAGCTGATCCCTTCCCGCCCGCGGGAAAGTGACATCCCGCCCGGATGGACTAGCCCCGCAACGTCTCCACCAGCGCCCGCGCATAGGGCCGCAGGTCGTCCAGGCTGCGCACGACGATGTTGAGGTCGCGCACCGCCCAGTCGTCGGCCAGGTCGATCACCGAGAGCGCCATGGTCCGTTCGGCCCGCCGCGCCGTCGTGGCCGGGACGACGCCCACGCCGACGCCCGCCTCCACCAGGCGGCAGACCGCGTCGAAGCTCTTGAGCTGCACCCGCGCCTTGAGTGGCCGGCCCGCCCGGGCCGCCTTGCCCATCAGGAACCTCTGCAGCGACGACGACCGCTCCAGGCCGACGACGTCGTAGTCAAGCACCTCGGCGAAGGCGACGCGCGTGCGGCGCGCCAGGGGATGGTCGCGGGCGGTCACCACCACGAAGCGGTCCAGGCGGAACGGGAAGGTCTCCAGCGCCCCGACCTCCACCGTTCCGGCCACGATGCCGACATCGCCCACACCCTCGGCGATCAGCCCCACGATCTCGTCCGACAGCCGCTCCTCCAGGTCGACGCTGACCTGGGGATGAGCCGCCAGGAAGGACGACAGCGCCTCGGGCAGGAACTCGGTCAGGGCGTTGGTGTTGGCGAACAGGCGCACCTCACCGGACCTGCCGCCCGCGAAGGCCGACAGATCCTCGCGCATCCGCGCCGCCTGGGCGAGCAGGCCGCGGGCGTGCTTGAGCAGGGTGCGTCCCGCCGCGGTGAGCGTAACCCCCTGCCGCGAGCGGATCAGCAGGTCCGCGCCGAGCGCCGCCTCCATGTTGCGGATCCGGGTCGAGGCGGCGGCCAGCGCCAGGGCGCTCTTCTCGGCCCCGGCCGTGATGGAGCCTTCGTCGACCACGTCGCAGAACAGCCGCAGGTCGGTGAGATCGAAGCGCATCCTTCGCCTTTCGCGAAGGAAGTGTAGTCCAAAGACGCATTGCGCGCCTAGCCGGACGACGGCTACTTCATCGTCGGCGAAGTTCGCGCGGTGGGACGCCGGACGCCGCCGACACCTTCGTTGACACCCCCCGCGCGGAGCCTAAAACCGGTGGGGCCGATAGCTATGGGGAGGCGACGGCCACAATGACATCCGTTCCACGCGGTCCCGCCGACCGGCCGATGTCGCCGCACCTTTCGGTCTGGCGCTGGCACGTCACCATGGCCGCCTCGATCGCCACCCGCGTCACGGGCGTCGGCCTCTATCTGGGCGCCCTGATCCTGGCGGCCTGGGCCCTTTGCCTCGCGAGCGGTCCCGAGGCTTACGGGACGTTCAAGGCGGTGATGGGATCGCCGCTCGGCAAGCTCGTGCTCTTCGCCTTCTCGCTGTCGTTCTTCTACCACCTGGCGGCCGGCGTCCGGCACATGGTGTGGGACCTGGGCTACGCCATGAAGGTGCCGCAGGCGAACGCCCTGTCGGTGGCCAGCTTCACCTTCGCGATCGCCGCCACGGTCGCGATCTGGGTGATCGCCGCAATGACGGGGGCGCTCTGATGGCCGGCTCGAACTTCCGCACCCCGCTCGCCCGCGCCCGCGGCCTGGGCGCCGCCCACCACGGCGCGGCCGAGTGGCTGACCGGCGGCATCATCTCCGCAGCCCTCGTGCCGTTGACGCTGTGGATGGTCTTCGCCGTCCTGCGGCTCGCGGCGCTGGACTACTACGGCGCGGTGGAATGGATCCGCAGCCCGGTGAACGCCACCCTGATGGTCCTTACCGTCGTGCTGGGCTTCTATCACATGCACCACGGCATGCGGGTCGTGATCGAGGACTACGTCCACGTGCGCCTCGGCAAGCTGGGCGCCATCGCGCTGAGCGTCGCGGTCAGCGGCCTCGCCGGCGCGCTGACCGTCTTCTCCATCCTCAAGGTCGCGCTGGGAGGCGCCTGAGATCCCAATGGCGGCTTACGAATTCACCGACCACAAGTTCGACGTCGTCGTGGTGGGCGCCGGCGGCTCCGGCCTGCGCGCGGCGCTGGGCTGCGCCCAGGCGGGCCTCAAGACGGCCTGCATCACCAAGGTCTTCCCGACCCGCTCGCACACGGTCGCCGCCCAGGGCGGCATCTCGGCCAGCCTGGGCAACATGGGCGAGGACGACTGGCGCTGGCACATGTACGACACCGTCAAGGGGTCGGACTGGCTGGGCGACCAGGACGCCATCGAATACCTCTGCCGCAACGCCCCGGCCGCGGTCTACGAGCTGGAGCACTGGGGCGTGCCGTTCAGCCGCACGGCCGACGGCAAGATCTACCAGCGCGCCTTCGGCGGCATGACCAAGAACTATGGCGAGGCGCCGATCCAGCGCACCTGCGCCGCCGCCGACCGCACCGGCCACGCCATGCTGCACACCATGTACGGGCAGTCCCTGGCGCACGACACCGAGTTCTTCATCGAGTACTTCGCGCTCGACCTGATCATGGACGAGGGCGTCTGCCGCGGCGTCACCGCCTGGAAGCTGGACGACGGCACCCTGCACCGGTTCCAGGCCCAGCTCGTGATCCTGGCGACCGGCGGCTACGGCCGCGCCTACTTCTCCGCGACCAGCGCCCACACCTGCACCGGCGACGGCGGCGGCATGGCCCTGCGGGCCGGCCTGCCGCTGCAGGACATGGAGTTCGTGCAGTTCCACCCGACCGGCATCTACGGCTCGGGCTGCCTGATCACCGAGGGCGCCCGCGGCGAGGGCGGCTATCTCACCAATTCCGAGGGCGAGCGGTTCATGGAGCGCTATGCGCCGACCGTGAAGGACCTCGCGCCGCGCGACATGGTCAGCCGCGCCATGACCATGGAGATCCGTGAAGGGCGCGGGGTGGGGCCGAAGAAAGACCACATCTTCCTGCATCTCGACCACCTGGACCCGAAGATCCTGGCCGAGCGCCTGCCCGGCATCTCGGAGAGCGCCAAGATCTTCGCCGGCGTGGACGTCACCAAGGAGCCGATCCCGGTGCTGCCGACCGTGCACTACAACATGGGCGGCATCCCCACGAACTTCTATTCCGAGGTCGTCACCAAGGCCGGCAAGAACCCCGACCAGGTGGTCCCGGGCCTGATGGCGGTCGGCGAGGCGGCGTGCGTGAGCGTGCACGGCGCCAACCGCCTGGGCTCCAACAGCCTGATCGACCTGGTGGTGTTCGGCCGCTCGGCCGCGCTGCGCGCGGCGGACGTCCTCAAGGCCGGCGCCACCCAGCCTGAGCTGAAGCCGCACATGACCGACGGGCACCTGGCGCGCTTCGACCGCTTCCGGAACGCCAGCGGCGGCACGCCGACCGCGGCGCTGCGCCTGGAGATGCAGATGGCCATGCAGGAGGACGCCGCAGTCTATCGCACCTCCGAGGCGCTGAAGTCGGGTGTCAATCGGATGAACGCCGTCAACGCCAAGCGCGCCGACCTGAAGGTCTCGGATCGCAGCCTCGTCTGGAATTCCGACCTGATGGAGACCCTCGAGCTCGACAACCTCATCGGCCAGGCGCTGGTGACGGTGACGGGCGCCGAGAACCGCAAGGAAAGCCGCGGCGCCCATGCGCACGAGGACTTCCCCGACCGGGACGACAAGGCCTGGATGAAGCACACCCTGGCCTGGTTCGACGACAAGACCGGCAAGGTGAAGATCGATTACCGGCCGGTGCACGACTACACCATGACCAACGAGATCGCCCCGTTCCCGCCCAAGGCGCGGGTCTACTAGGCGGAAGGGACAGAACAGCGATGGTCGAATTCCGCCTTCCCCGGAACTCCCGCATCACCGGCGGCAAGCACTTCCCGGCCCCCGCCGGGTCGGGCAAGACGCGCACGTTCAAGATCTACCGCTACGATCCCGACAGCGGCGAGAACCCGCGGTGGGACACCTACGACGTGGATCTCTCCCAGTGCGGTCCGATGGTCCTGGACGTCCTGATCCACATCAAGAACACTATGGACCCGACCCTCACCTTCCGGCGCTCGTGCCGGGAGGGGATCTGCGGCTCGTGCGCCATGAACATCGCCGGCCGCAACACCCTGGCCTGCATCCACGGCCACGAGGAGGCGCCTGGCGACAAGGTCGCGATCAGTCCCCTGCCGCACATGCCGGTGGTGAAGGACCTGGTGCCGGACCTGACCCTCTTCTACGCCCAGTACGCCTCGGTCGAGCCCTGGCTGCACACCGAGACGCCCGAGCCGCAGAAGGAGTGGCGCCAGAGCCCTGAAGACCGCGAGAAGCTGGACGGCCTCTACGAGTGCATCCTCTGCGCCTGCTGTTCCACGAGCTGCCCCAGCTATTGGTGGAACCAGGAGAAGTACCTCGGCCCCGCCGCCCTGCTGCACGCCTACCGCTGGATCATCGATTCCCGCGACGAGGCCACCGGCGAGCGGCTGGACGACCTGGAAGACCCCTTCAAGCTCTACCGCTGCCACACCATCATGAACTGCGCCCAGGTCTGCCCGAAGGGTCTGAACCCCGCCAAGGCGATCTCAGAAGTGAAGAAGATGCTGGCGGACCGGGTGGTGTGAGGATCGCGGCCGCGATGCTGTGGGCCGCCCTTGCCGGGGGACAACCGGCGGTCCCACCGGCGACCGACAATGTCGAGCCGGCCGCAGCTCTGGCCCTTGGGCATGAGACGTTCCTTCGCGCCGCCTGCGACCGCGCGACGGTCCAAGCCGCTCAAGGCCACTTTCTCCGCGCGAAGACCTCGTCCGACCCGGCGATCAAGGAACGCGCCGAGTTCATGCTGAAGATGGTCCGGAACGCGCTACGCAGCATCCGGCAGGGGACCTGCACGGTCGTTCCCTGATCCCGTTGGCGGCCAGTTGCGCTAAGGTCGGAACAGCGCCTCCAGCCCAGCAATCACCTCGTCGATCAGTTCCGGGCGGCCTGGCGTGCTCATGGCGAGCGCCGCCGCGCCGTGCGCGGCCGCCCAGACGGCTAGGGTGATCTGTTCCAGCGGCGCCTGGGCGCGGCCCTGGGCGTTGGCGACCTCGCCCACCACGCGCCGCAAGGCGTCCAGCACGGCCTTGCGCGCTTCCGCCACGGCGGTCTGGTCCGCGATCTCTGGATCGAACATGAGGGCGAACAGCGCCGGCTCGCGGCGGGCGAACGCGAAATATCCCGTCGCCCAGGCCCGCAGGCGCCCGCCGGGCGCGGCGTCCCGATCCGCAGCCTCCAGCGCCTGGCGCAGCTCGCGGAAGCCGCCGCCGGCGACCTCGGCCAGCAACTCGGCCTTGCCCTGATAGTGATGATACATCGAACCGGTCGTGATGCCGGTCCGGGCCGCGAGCGCGCGCAGGTTGAGCGGCAGGCCCTCGTCCAGCATGCGGCGCGCCTCGCGGGTCAGGCGCCCGCGCAGGTCTCCGACGTGATAGCGGCGCTCGGCCTCCATGGCCGGACCATAGCGCTAGTTGCGGGCAGGGATCACCACGGGAAGCGTCTCGTAGCCCTTCACGAACACCGAGTGCGTGCGCATCGGCTCGCGCACCAACTCGATGTTGGGGAAGCGCCTCAGGATCTCCTCCCAGATGATGGTCAGCTGCAGTTCGGCGAGCCGGTTGCCGACGCAGCGGTGGATGCCGAAGCCGAAGGAAAGATGGTTCCGGGGCCGCTCGCGGTCGATGACGTAGGCGTTGGGGTTCTCGATCTGGGCCTCGTCCCGGTTGCCCGAGACGTACCACATGACCACCCGGTCGCCCTCGCGGATGGTCTTGCCGCCGAGGTCGAAGTCGCGTGTGGCGGTCCGGGCCATGTGCGCCAGCGGCGTCTGCCAGCGGATGGTCTCGGACACCATCGACGGGATCAGGTCCGGATTCTCCCGCAGCTTCCGGTACTGGTCCGGGTTCTTGTTCAGCGCATAGACGGATCCGGAGATGGTGTTCCGGGTGGTGTCGTTGCCGCCGATGATCAGCAGCACGACGTTGGAGTGGTAGTCGGTGGCGCTGAGGTTCCGCGTCGCGTCCGCGTGGGCCATCATCGACACGAGGTCGAACTTCGGCGGGGCGTCCACCCGCTCCTTCCAGAGGACGTCGAAGGCGTCGAAGCAGGCGTCCGCCTGCTCGCGCTTGTGCGCCCAGCTCTTGGCGGGGCCGAAGCCCGGCGCGTTGGTGAACATGTCGGACCAGAAGGTCAGGTCCCGCCGCCGCTCCTGCGGATAATCGAAGAGCGTCGCCAGGGTCATGGCGGTCAGCTCCTTCGAGACGAGGTCGACCCAGTCGAACTCCTCGCCGATCGGCAGGCCGTCGAGGATCTTGCCCGCTCGCTCGCGGATCAGCGGAGCCATCTGGGCCAGGTTCGCGGGCGCGACGGCGGGGCTCACCGCCTTGCGCTGGACGTCGTGGCCGGGCGGGTCCATGGCGATGAAGCTGTTCCCGCGCGGCCGCTTGTCGGCTTCGGCCTGGGCTTCGATCGTCTGCAGGACGATCCCGTCGGCCGACGAGAAGACCTCGTGGTTGGTGTCGACGGCCATGATGTCCTGGTAGCGGGTGACCGACCAGTAGCCGTCATAGACGTCGTTCCGCGGCGAGTAGTGGATCGGCGCCTCGGCCCGCAGGCGCTCGAAGATCGGC
Organism: Pseudomonadota bacterium; assembly: GCA_049323595.1. Classification (GTDB taxonomy): domain Bacteria; phylum Pseudomonadota; class Alphaproteobacteria; order Caulobacterales; family Caulobacteraceae; genus Phenylobacterium. The sequence continues at coordinate 300,850 of JBMOOD010000015.1, read as the reverse complement.
CAGTGCGCGTCCGCCTCGAACAGCTTGGCCTGGGCGGGGTTCAGCGCCTCGAGCGGCAGGCTCCAGGCCTCGACCGCCGCCGCATCCCGGAATTCAACAGATCCGTCGTCCATGGCTTCCTCCGCCGCCTTGTTGGCCGCGACGGGACGGGCGTCCGCGCCGCAGCCGGCGGATTGGGCCGATCCAAACACCGTTCTACAAGCCCCGGCGCGACGGCCGGCGCATCAGCCGAAGTACCGTTCGATGATCCGGCCGTAGACCCGCTGCAAGGTTCGGATCTCATCCACCGGCGCCCGTTCATCTACCTGGTGCATGGTCTTGCCCACCAGCCCCACCTCCACGACCGGACAGAGCGCACGGATGAAGCGGGCGTCCGAGGTGCCGCCCGAGGTCGACAACTCCGGCGGCTTGCCGGTCACGTCGGCGACGGCCGCAGCCACGAGATCCGTGAATTCACCCTGCTCGGTCAGGAAGGCCTCGCCGCTGATCTGGGACGTGACGGTGATCTTGCCCGGGAAGCCCACCGAGGCCCGCCAGGCCTCCAGGTCGAACCAGTCGGCGAGCTGCTGGCCGGTGTGGTTCGGATTGAACCGGACGTTCAGCCGCGCCCGGGCGACGCCCGGGATGACGTTGGTCGCCGTGTTCGGCACGTCGATCATGGTGACTTCCAGGTTGGACGGCTGGAACTCGGGATAGCCTTCGTCCAGCTTCCGCTCCTGCAGGGCCGAAAGCAGCTTCACCAGGACCGGCACGGGGTTCGCCGCCCGGTGGGGATAGGCGACGTGGCCCTGGATCCCCTCGACCACGATCTCGGCGTTGATCGAGCCGCGCCGCCCGACCTTCACCATGTCGCCGAACGTCTCCGCCGAGGTCGGCTCGCCCACCACGCAGTGGTCGATGACCTCGCCTTCCGCGGCCAGGGCCTCCACGACCATCTTGGTGCCGTGGGTCGCCACGCCCTCCTCGTCCCCGGTGATCAGGAACGAGAGCGAGCCCTTCACCCGGCCCGCCGCGATGGCGTCGGCGGCGGCGGCGGCGAAGGCCGCGATGGCGCTCTTCATGTCCACCGCGCCGCGGCCGATCAGCATGCCGTCCGTCACCTCGGCGGCAAAGGCGTCCTTCGACCAGGCGGCCGCGTCGCCGACCGGCACCACGTCGGTATGACCGGCGAAACAGAGGTTCGGCCCCTCCGTCCCCCAGCGCGCGTAGAGGTTCTCGATCTCGCCGAACCGCATCCGCCGGCAGGCGAAGCCCAGGCCGCTGAGGGTCTCCTCGACGATCGCCATGGCGCCGGCGTCGGCGGGCGTCACCGAGGGACGGCGGATCAGGTCACGGGCAAGTTCGACGGCGTCCAGGCGGGCGGGCGTTGCGGTTGACATGGCAGGACCCTCTATCCGCCCCACGCGCGAGAGGCGAGCGGCATTGCGCCTCCTGCGACGAGGGCGGAGAGTGAAAAGGTTAACGCGGAGAACTCTCCATGGGCGCAAGATCGATCCTCTTGGCCGCCGTCGCCCTGGCGCTCGGCGGCTGCGCCTCGTCCGAGTACGGCTACGCCTACTGCTACGACCCCTACCGCGGCCCGGTGGGTTACTACACGGGCCCGTTCGAGCCGAAGCCCGCCTGCGCCCGGAGCGCGGCGTCCGCCGCCCAGGCCGCCTATTTCGTCGGACCTCACGAAAACGGATACCGCGGCGCCTATGTCAGCGGGCCGTACTTCGCGCCGGCGGCGACCGCACAGCCCACGGTCCCCGCGCAGGCGGCGGACGGCTCGCCGCCCTAGCAAGGAAACCTGATGCCCAAGATCGACCTGCAGGCGCTCGAGGTCCGCTCGGGCTGCAGCTATCCGCATCCCTTCAAGGAGATCTGCCTGGGCGCCACCTGGAACAAGCTGGGCGACGCGGTGGGCCTGACCGACTTCGGTGTGAACCTCGTGCGCCTGCCGCCCGGCAAGTGGGCCAGCCAGCGCCACTGGCACACCCACGAGGACGAGTTCGTCTGGGTGCTCGAGGGCGAGGTCGTGTTGGTGGAGGACGACGGCGGCCATGTCCTGCGCGCCGGCGACTGCGCCGGCTGGAAGGCCGGTGTGCGCAATGGACACCACCTGCAGAACCGCAGCGACCGCGACGCGGTCTATCTCGAGATCGGCTCTCGCCGCCCGGACGCGGACGCCTGTGACTATCCCGACATCGACATGGTCACGGGTCCCGAAGGCTATCACCACCGCGACGGGACGCCGTATCCGGACGGTTAGTCTCCAGCGCGCCCCGCGACATCTTGCGCCGCCGCGCCCGCTCCGCCAGCAGGCGCGCCATGGCCTCCCGCCTGTCCTGCCTTGAGAGCAGCACGAAGCCGAGGACGCAAAGCCCCGCGCCGACCGCCATCATCGCCGCCACAAGTATCAGCTTGTCCGAGTCCAGATAGAATTCAGACATGTGGAGCGATCGTCCGCGCCTCTTTGGCCCGTAGAGGAGCCAGAGGTACCAACCGAACGCTCCGAAGATCGGAAAGCCGATGCCGATCAGAAAAACGGCTAGCGCCTTCTGGCGCTGCGCCGGTGAGGGCTGTGAACTGTCCCGTTCTAGCGGACCGCCGGCCAAGCTAGTCCCGCAGCAGTTCGTTGATGCTGGTCTTGCTGCGGGTCCGCTCGTCCACGGTCTTCATGATCACCGCGCAGTAGGTGGACGGCAGGGCCGGGTCGACGGGGTTCGGCCGCGAACCAGAGACCACCACCGAATAGGGCGGCACCTCGCCGGTGCGGACCTCGCCGGTGCGCCGGTCGATGATCGGCGTCGTGGAGGTGATGAAGACGCCCATGGATAGCACGCTGCCCTCGCGTACGATCACGCCCTCGGCCACCTCGGCGCGGGCGCCGATGAAGCAGTGATCCTCGATGATGGTGGGGTTGGCCTGCAGCGGCTCCAGCACGCCGCCGATGCCCGCGCCGCCCGAAATGTGGCAGTTCTTCCCGATCTGGGCGCACGAACCCACGGTGGCCCAGGTGTCCACCATCGTGCCCTCGTCCACATAGGCGCCGATGTTCACGAACGAGGGGGTCATCACCACGCCCTTGCCGACGAAGGCGCCCTTGCGCACCACGCAGCCCGGCACGGCGCGGAAGCCGGCCTTCTCGAACCGGTCGGCGTCCCAGCCGGTGAACTTCAGCGGCACCTTGTCCCAGTAGGGATGCGGGGCGTCGGCGTCGATCAGGCGGTTCGCGGTGAGGCGGAAGAACAGGAGGATCGCCTGCTTGGCCCACTGGTGCGTCACCCAGGTGCCGTCGGCCTGGCGCTCGGCGACCCGGATCTTGCCCATGTCGAGGAGCTCGATCGTCTCGTGGACGGCGTCGCGCACCCGGCCCGTCGTGGAGGTGTTGATCTTGTCGCGGGCCTCCCAGGCCTCCTCGATCACGGACTTCAGGTCGGTGGTCTGGACGGTCATGGGGCGGCCTCTCTCAGGCGCGCGGCCGAAAGGAACGGCGCGAGCTTCTCGGTTCTGTGGTGGACGAAGGGGGCGGTGGAGTGGGCGGCGTAGCCGCCGACCAGCACGGTGGTCATGCCGAGGTCGGCCGCCGGCGCGAGATTGCGCTCGGAGTCCTCGAAGAAGGCGGTCACGGCCGGATCGATGCCGTGCCGCTCGCTCATCCGCGCGAAGGCCTTGGGGCTGGGCTTCGGCTCATAGTCGGCCAGGCCGATATGGAAGACATCGTCGAACAGATGGGCGAGGCCCAGCCGCTCCAGCACCCGCTCGGCGTGGACGTCGTCGGCGTTGGTGAAGATCAGCCGGCGCCCCGGCAGCCTCTCGAGGGCGGCGAGCAGGTCGGGATCATGCGCCAGGGCCTCCAGCGACATGTCGTGGAAGATGGCGTGGAAGTCGCGCGGGTCGACGCCGTGGTTCAGCATCATGCCTTTCAGCGTCAGGCCGTGTTCGGCGAGGTAGGCCTTCTGCAGCTTGAACGCCTCGTCTCGCGGCAGGCCGGTCACCCGCTCCACGAAGTCGGTCATGCGATTGACGATCGCCGCCATGAAGCCGGACTCCGCCGGGTAGAGGGTGTTGTCCAGGTCGAACAGCCAGGTGTCGACGTGGCGCAGATCCGGCGTCATCTGCAGACCAGCGTCCCCGACCCGTGCTCGGTGAAGAGCTCGACCAGCATCGCGTGCGGCCGTCGGCCGTCCAGGATGACCACGGCCTCGACGCCGGCCTCCACCGCGGCGATCGCGGTCTCCAGCTTGGGGATCATTCCGCCGGTGGCGACGCCGTCCGCGATGGCGGCCTTCGCCTCGCCGACGGTGAGTTGCCGGATGAGCTCGCCGTTCTTGTCCAGCACGCCGGCCACGTCGGTCAGCAGCAGCATGCGCTTGGCCGACAGCGCGCCGGCCAGCGCGCCCGCCACGGTGTCAGCGTTGATGTTGTAGGTCTGCCCCTCGGCCGAGACGCCGATCGGCGCCACCACCGGGATGTAGTCCTCGTCGGCGCTGAGCAGCGCGTCGATGAGGGTGGTGTCGATCGTCTTGGGCTCGCCGACGAAGCCGAGGTCCACGACCTGCTCGATGCGGCTGTCCGGGTCCTTCTTGGTGCGGGTGACCTTCTCCACGGTGATCAGTCGGGCGTCCTTGCCCGAGAGGCCCACGCCCCGCACCTCGGCCTCGGCGCCGGCCTGGGTGATCCAGCTGGCGATCTCCTTGTTGATGGCGCCCGAGAGCACCATCTCGGCGATCTCCATGGTGGCCTCGTCGGTCACCCGCAGGCCGTCCACGAAGGTGGATTTCACCCCAGCCCGCTCCAGCATGGCCGAGATCTGCGGACCGCCGCCGTGCACCACGACCGGATGGAGGCCCAGCATCTTGAGCAGCACCACGTCGGCGGCGAAGAGCCTGGCGACCGCCTCCTCGCCCATGGCGTGGCCGCCGTATTTGATGACCAACGTCTCGCGGTCGTAAATCTGGATATAGGGCAGCGCCTCGGCCAGCGTCTTCGCCGTCGCCCAGCCCTGTTCCTGCGTCGTTTCGCTCAACGTGACCACCTTCGAACCTGCGGCGTCCCGATAGCGGACGAGGCGCCCCCTGTCACCCGGCCGCGGGCGTGCTAAGCGGATTGGCGGATTTCGGACGGAGTGGGCGATGCGTGGGGTGATGGGCTGGGCGCTTGCCCTGGCGGTGACGGCCGGGGCGGCCGAGGCGCGGACGGTGGCCGTGACCGCCGAGCGGCTGCTGGACGTGAAGGCCGGCCGCTATGTGGAAAAACCCCTGATCGTCATCACCGACGGCCGCATCGCATCGGTCGGCAAGGCTGGCGACCCGACGCCCGCTGATGCCGAGCGCGTCGACCTGCCGGGCGTCACCCTGCTTCCCGGACTGATCGACATGCACGTCCACCTGACGTCCACGCCGAAGTACGGGGGCTACACCTATCTCGAGTTCTCGGACGCGTTCTGGACGGTCATCGCGGTGCGCCACGCCCGGGACACGCTGCAGGCGGGCTTCACCACCGTGCGCAACGTGGGCAGCGAGAACTACGCCGACGTGGGCCTGCGCGAGGCCATCGATGCAGGGTTCGTCGAGGGGCCGCGGATCGTGAGCGCCGCCTACGGCTTCGGCGCCACCGGCGGTCACTGCGATTCGACCTTCTTCCCGCCCTCGATGGACGAGAAGAACCCCTACAACGCCGACGGGCCCGACGCCGCGCGGGCCGCCGTGCGGCGGCTGAAGAAGTACGGCGCCCAGGTGATCAAGATCTGCGCGACCGGCGGCGTCTTCTCCCGAGGCCCGTCGGTCGGCGCCCAGCAGCTCAGCCTGGCCGAAATGGCCGCCGTGGCCGAGGAGGCGCACATGGCGGGCCTCAAGGTCGCCGCCCACGCCCACGGCGCCGCCGGCATCAAGGACGCGATCCGCGCCGGCGTCGACACCATCGAGCACGTGAGCCTGGTGGACGACGAAGGCATCCGGCTCGCCGCCGACCGCGGGACCTGGTTCGCCATGGACATCTACAACACCGACTACACCCAGGCCGAGGGCCGCAGGAACGGCGTGCTGGAGGACAACCTGCGCAAGGACGCCGAGATCGGCGAGCTGCAGCGGCAGAATTTCAGGAAGAGCCTGAAGGCCGGCGTGCGGCACGTCTTTGCAACCGACGCCGGCATCTATCCGCACGGCGACAACGCCCGGCAGTTCGCCGTGATGGTCCGCTATGGCGCGACCCCGCTCCAGGCGATCCAGATGGCCACGGTCAACGCCGCCGAGGCGCTGGGCCAGCCCGGCGACGTGGGCCAGGCGGCTCCGGGCTTCTACGGCGACCTGGTCGGGGTGACCGGCGATCCCTTGAGCGACGTCACGGCGCTGGAAGAGCCGGTCTTCGTGATGAAGGGCGGAGAGGTCGTCAGGGCGCCCTAAAGGTCGACCTCGGGCAGCACCTCGGCGAAGTGCGCCTCGACGGCCCCGTAGCACTCACAGGTCGCACGCTCGAGGCCTCGCCGGTCGAGCACCTCGACGCCGCCGCGGTGCAGCCGCACGAGCCCCCGCGCCTGCAACTCGCCGATGGCGCCGGTGACCGTCGTGCGCTGCACGCCCAGCATCTCGGCCAAAGACTCCTGAGTTAGCTGGATGATCCGGTCGCCGGCCCGGTCGTGCGTCGCCAGGAGCCACCGGGCGCAACGTTCCTCGGCGCGGTGCAGCGCGTTGCAAGCCACCGACTGCATCATCTGAGCCAGCAATGCGTCGGCGTAGCGCGAGAACAGGTCGCCGAAGCGGGGCGAGCCCGTCTTGGCCGCCTCGAGATGGCTGGTGGAGATCGCAAACGCCTCCCCGGGTATCTGGACGACCGCGCGTCCAAAGGCCGGCTTGTAGCCCTCGCTGACGATCCCCCCGATCGCGCCCTCCCGGCCGATCGTGGCGGCCTCGACCTCGCGCCCGTCGCGCGTGACGATCATAAGCGACGCGACCGCAGGGCGGCACGGGAAATAGGTCGTGACCACGTCGTCACCGGGCTCGAACAAAACCTGTCCGCGCTGCAGCGCCACGGCCAGCAGGTGCGGCTCCAGGACCGCGAGGTCTCTCGCGCTCAGCGCGGTTAGCAGGCGGTTGGACCGGAACCGGCGCGACTGGTCGGAGACGACCTGCGCAGCGGTGATCGGCGGACTGTTCATGGCGGCGTCCCCATGCCTTCGACGCGGGTAAAACGCCCGACGGCGCCGCTTGTTGCATCGGCTGGCCGACCGAACCGTCAGAGGGTCCGCGCGACGACTTCCTTCATGATCTCGGACGTGCCCCCGTAGATCCTCTGGACGCGCGCGTCACGCCACAGGCGCGCAATGGGATATTCGTTCATGTAGCCGGCGCCGCCGTGCAACTGGAGCGCGGCGTCGCAGATCTCCCACTGCAACTCGGTGTGGAACAGCTTGGCGGCGGAGGCCTCCGCGGCCGTGAGCTTGCCCTCCAGGTGCCGGGCGATGGCCCAGTCGAGGTGCGCCCATCCAGCCTGCAGCTTGGCCTTCAGCCCCGCCAGGGTGAAGCGGGTGTTCTGGAAATCGAACACGGTCTGGCCGAACGCCTTGCGCTCCTTGGTGAACTTCACGGCCTCGTCGAACGCCCGTTGCGCGCCGGCTTGGCCCGAGACCGCGATGCCCAGGCGCTCCTGCGGCAGCTGCGTCATCAGATAGGCGAACCCCTTGCCCTCATCGCCCAGGCAGTTGGTGATCGGCACGCGCACGTCCTCGAAGAACAGCTCCGAGGTGTCGGCCGAGTTCTGGCCGATCTTGTCCAGGTTGCGGCCCCGCTTGAAGCCGTCACGGGTCGCCTCGACCAGGATCAACGAGACGCCCTTCGAGCCTGCGTTTGGATCGGTCTTGGCCACCACGATGACCAGGTCGGCGTTCTGGCCGTTGGTGATGTAGATCTTGCTGCCGTTGACCACGTACTCGTTGCCGTCACGCTTGGCGGTCGTGCGCACGGCCTGCAGGTCGGAACCCGTGCCGGGCTCGGTCATCGCGATCGCGGTGATGGCCTCGCCCGAAACCATCTTCGGCAGCCACTCGCGCTTCTGCTCTTCCGAGCCGTAGTTGACGATGTAGTCGGCGACGATGTCCGACTGCAGGGTGATCCCGGCCGAAGAGCCTGCGTAGGCCAGTTCCTCGTCGATCACCGCATTGTAGCGGAAGTCCAGGCCGAGGCCCCCGTACTCGGCCGGCACGCCGGGGCAGAGCAGCCCCGCCTCACCGCACGCCAGCCAGAAGTCGCGGTCGACCAGGCCTTCCTCTTCCCAACGGTCCAGGTTCGGCGTCAGCGCCTTGTCGAAGAACTTCCGCACCTGGTCGCGGAACAGGTTCATGTCTTCGTCGTAGACGGCGCGGTTGTCGGTCTGGAGCATGGCGGTTCCCTGAATTCGCCCGCCAGTTAGCGCCGTGACGCCACGTCCGCCTAGATGGCGCAGGCTTCCAGGATTTCGGCCCGGAGCTCGGGGATTCCCGTCCCCTTCTCGGCGGAGGTCGCCAGCACCCGCGGGAACGCCGCCGGCCGCTTGGCCACTTTCGCCAGGGTCTGGCCCACGACCGCCTCCACCTCCTTCGGCTTCAGCTTGTCGGCCTTGGTCAGGATGATCTGGTAGGAGACGGCGGCGGTGTCGAAGGCGTCCATCGCTTCCTCGTCCACCTTCTTCAGCCCGTGGCGGCTGTCGATCAGCAGGTAGGCGCGCTTGAGGTTCGGCCGCCCGCGCAGGTAGGACCGCCCTAGATTCTGGAACTTGTTGGCGACGCCGCGGCTCACCTTGGCGAAGCCGTACCCCGGCAGGTCGACCAGCCGCAGCTGGCCATCCGCCACGAAGAAGTTGATCTCACGCGTGCGGCCCGGCGCGGTCGAGGCGCGCGCCAAGTGCGTGCGGCCGGTGACGGCGTTGATCAGCGACGACTTGCCCACATTCGAGCGGCCGGCGAAGGCCACTTCCGGCAGGTCGGCCGACGGCAGCCCCTGGATCGAGACGGCCCCCATCATGAACTCGACCGGATGGGCGAAGAAGACGCGCGCCCTCTCCAGCGCCTCGGCGTCGAAGGCGTCGCCGGGCTCGCTCACCCGGCTTCCTTGGGCTTGCCGGTGACCTTGCGGACGATCTGGTCGATCGGGTTGTCCACCTTGAACCGGCGCATGATGACGTACTGCTGCAGCACCGTCAGGACGTTGGACCAAGTGTAGTAGACCAGCAGGCCGATCGCGAACTGCGCCAGGATGAAGGTGAAGAGGATCGGCATCAGCTGAAAGATCCGCTGCTGCATCGGATCCGGCGCCGGCGGGTTCATGGCCATGGTGAGCCAGGTGGTGAAGCCGTAGAGGATCGGCAGCACGCCGATGTGCAGGAAGCCGTGCGCCCCGATGATCGTACCGATCAGCGGCGCCGTCGCCGGATCCCAGGGAACCAGGCCGAACAGGTTCCAGATGTTGGTCGGATCGGGCGCCGACAGGTCGCGGATGTAGCCCACGAACGGCGCATGCCGCATCTCCAGCGTGATCTGCAGCACCTTGAACAGGGCGAAGAAGACCGGGATCTGCAGGAAGATCGGCAGGCAGCCCGCCAGCGGATTGACCTTCTCGCGCTGATAGAGGGCGAGCAGCTCCTGCTGCTGCTTGGCGGGGTCGTCCTTGAACTTCTTGCGCAGCTCCTCCATCGCGGGCTGCACCTTCTTCATCTTGGTCATCGACTCGTACTGCTTGTTCGCCAGCGGGAAGAAGACGAGCCGCACGACGATGGTCAGCACGAGGATGGCGACGCCGAAGTTGCCGACATAGCCGAAGATGAAGCTGAGGAACTGGAAGATCGGCCGGGTGAGGAACCAGAGCATTCCCCAGTCGATCGCCTCGTCCAGGTGACCGACGCCCAGCCTCTCCTGGTAGTCCTTGAGGATCGGCGACTTCTTGGCGCCGGCGAACAGGCGGGTGGTTTCGGTGATCTGCTGGCCGGCAGGGATCGTGCGCGCCTGGCCCACGTAGTTGGCGTCGAGGATGTTCAGGCCCGGGGTCTTGGTGAGTCGGAACTGGCCTTGCAGCGCCTCGTTCTGGCCGGGGATCAGCGCCGTCAGCCAATAGTGGTCGGTGATGCCGATCCAGCCGCCGGTCCCGTTGTAGGCGGGGCTGGTGCCGTCCTTCTGCCACTTGCCGTACTTGTAGTAGCGGCGCTTCTCGAGCCAGGCGACGCCGCCTTCGTGGACGACGCCGTTCTTTCCGAGGTCCGCCGGCACGCCCTGGCGCTGCACCGAACCATAGGGGGCGAGCGTAATCGGCTGCCCCGACGTATTCGTCACGGTGTCGGTGATGGTGAACATGTACTGGTCGTCCACCGAGATCACGCGCGTGAAGGTCAGGCCCTGGGTGTTCGTGTAGGTCAGCGTGACGGGGCGGCCGGGCGCGAGCGTGTCGCCCCCTGCAAGCGTCCAGAGCGTATTGTCGCCCGGGAGACCGGGGACGTTCGCGCCCGTCCAGCCCACATTGGCGAACATGCCGAAGGGCGCGCCCTCGGGCCGCAGCAACTCCACCGGCGGCGAGTCCTTCGCGACGGTCTGGCGGTAGTTCTTGAGATAGAGGTCGTCGAGGCGCGCGCCCCGCAGGGACAGCGAGCCGGTCAGCGCCGGCGTCTCGATCCGCACGCGCGGACTCGCCGCAACCGCCGTCTCCCGGCTGATCGCCTGCGGAACCTGCGGCGCAGCCGGCGCCGATGCGGTCGCCGACGCCGGAGCCTGCCGGGCCCGCTCCTCCGCGGCCCGCCTGGACTGCGGCTCGATGACGAACACCTGGTAGACCAGGAGCAGGAGGGCCGCCGCCACGAAGAAGATGATCGTGTTGCGGGTGTTGTCGTCTCTCATGAGCGGGACGCTGGAGGCTTCCGTCGGAGGAATGGGGGCGGGACCGCCTACACTTGGGGCGTCGCGCGTTCGGCGGCGAGCCTTATCAGCGCGCTTTTCACATCGTCAAGCAAACGGGGCCAGGGGCGGCTGATCGTTCCGCCCCGGGCGATGAGCACATAGTCGTGGCCGGGCAGGCCGTGTTCCGGCAGCAGCAGGCGCGCGGCCTCGCGCATCCGGCGCTTGGCGCGGTTGCGCTCCACGGCGCCGCCGATGCGCTTGGTGGCCGTAAACCCCACGCGGATCAGGTCGCTGTCGTCGCCCCGGGGCCGGGCCTGCACGACCACGGCGCCCTTGGCGCTCGAGGGCCCCTGCGCACAGGCGAGGAACTCGCTGCGCTTCTTCAGTCGGGCGATGGAAGTCCCGGCGTCCGCCATGCGGACACCCTAGCGTGTCCGCGCTTAAGCGCTCAGGCGCTTGCGGCCCTTGGCGCGACGGCGAGCCAGCACCTTTTGTCCATTCTTGGTGGACATGCGCAGGCGGAAGCCGTGACGGCGCTTACGCACGAGTCGGGACGGCTGAAAGGTCCGCTTCACGAGGTGGCTCCAGTCGAAAATTCGAGGCGCGGTGGATAGTTGAAGGGTGGGGGCCTGTCAACCACCAGCGGCCCATCAATCCGCAAGCGTGACCACGAGCGGGCCGCGGCGAGTGGCCACCAGGGTATGCTCATACTGCACCGTGGGCTGTCCGCCCGGTGGCCGCAGCGTCCAGCCGTCGCCCGCCTCCTCGACCCAGTCGGCGCCGAGGCTCAGGAAGGGCTCCAGGGTGAAAACAAGGCCCTCGGCGATGCGGCGACGGTCGCGCGGCTCCGCCCAGGTGGCGATTTCGGTGGGCTCTTCGTGCAGCGAGGCGCCGACGCCATGGCTCGCGAGGTTCTTCACCAGACTGTAGCCGTTCCTCCGGGCGAACGCCTCGATGGCCCGGCCGGGCGCGTTGAGCTCGCCGCCGCTCCTCACGGCGCGGATGCCCGCCCACAGCGCACGCCGGCCGTCTCGGCAGAGGCGTTCCACGCGCTTGGGGGCGGGAGGCACGGCGAAACTCGCGCCGGTGTCGCCGAAGAAGCCGTCCAGTTCGGCCGAGACGTCGATGTTCACGAGGTCGCCCGCTTCGATCCGTCGATCGTCCGGGATGCCGTGCGCCACGTCCGGTCCCACCGAGATGCAAGTGGCGCCGGGAAAGTCGTAGGTCAGCTCCGGCGCGGACCGGGCGCCAGCGTCCTCCAGCATCCTGCGGCCGATCTGGTCCAGCTCCCGCGTGGTGATCCCGGGCTCCAGCGCCTCGCCCATGGCCTTGAGCGTCCGCGCCACGAGACGGCCCGCGGCCTTGAGCTTCTCGAGTTCGTCTTCGCTGCCGATGGTCATGCTGTTCGACTCACAGATCCGGCCGGATGATGGTCTTGCCCACCACCTTGCGCCGCGCCAGCGTCTCGAACGCCTCGCGCCACTGGTCCAGCGGATATTCCGCATCGACCCGCGGATGGACCAGCCCCTCTTCCGCCAGACGCCAAATGGCCTCGTTGTTCTCGCGGCCCTTTTCCGGGTTCTGACGGCCGTATTCGCCGGCGCGGACGCCATGGACCGAGAAGCCCTTGATGAGCGCCAGGTTGACCGGCAGCGTCGGCCAGCGGCCCGACGTGAAGCCGATGGAGAGGATCCGGCCGCCGAAGGCGATGCAGCGGGTGCTCTCGTCGAAGACGTCGCCGCCCACCGGGTCGTAGACGATGTCCGCGCCGCGGCCGCCGGTGATCTCCTTCACCCGCTCACGGAAGCCGCCGGTGACGTTGACGACCGCGTCGGGGGCGTACTCGCGCTGGATGACGGCCAGCTTCTCGTCCGAAGCGGAGGCGGCGATGACCTTGCACCCAAGGACCTTGGCGTAGTCGACCGCCGCCAGGCCGACGCCGCCGGCGGCGCCGTGGACCAGCACCCATTCCCCGGGTTGCGCCTGGGCGCTCCGGGTGAGCGCCACATAGGCCGTCAGATAGGCGACAGGGTATCCGGCCGCTTGGGCGTAGGTGAGGCGCTCCGGCTTCTTCCGAAGGCCTGCGGCCGGCAGGATGGCGTACTCGGCGAACCCTCCGCGACCGCCGGAGACGACCGCCTCGCCGATCTGGACGCTCGTCACGCCCTCACCCACCGCGTCGACGTCGCCGGCCAGCTCCATGCCGCCCACGAACGGCACTGTGGGCTTGTGCTGGTGTTCGCCACGGGTCTGCATCAGGTCGGGGAAGTTCACGGCCGCCGCGCGGACCTTGATCCGCACCTCGCCCGGACCGGGCTCCGGCGTCGGCACGTTCTTGACCACGCAGCCGGCGTAGTCGGGCGCCAATTCCTCGACGACCAGGGCTCTCATGATCTCGACCTCTGCTGCCTGCGATGCGGCCCAAATAGCATCGGCGCCGCACCGTCACGCCAGGCCGGGCGTCGTCAGGCGCGCGTTCCGGGCAGGCCCATCACGCCGTGCAGGATCATCGCGATCGCGAAGTCGGCGGCGGCGGCCGTGTCGATCGGCCGGCGCATCAGCATCTTGTCGCACACCTCGCGGGCGATGCCGATGCAGGAGGCGGCCATGTACTCGGAGTCCGCTGCCGGCCCCCGCCCCTCGGCGATGGCTTCCTCGATCGCATCCTTCACCTCGGCGAACACCGCCGCCATCTCGGGCGTCTCACCATGGATATGGGGCTGCGCCTCGCCCGCCGGGCGGCGCGCCATCCAGCTCACGTGCTCATCCGCCATGAACTCGAAGTAGGCGACGATGGCTTCCCGAACGAAGTCCTCGAAATCGGCCCCGCGGCTCCGCAGAGATTTCAGGATCGGGGCGAAGCGACGCGCGCCATCGTCGGCGAGGGCGGCGAACACCTCCTCCTTGGAGCGGTAGTAATTGTAGAAGGTTCCTGCCGCGAGCCCGGTCCGGCGAATGATGTCGCGCACCGTGGCCCCGTCGTAGCCCAGTTCCCCGAACACCTCGCGCGCCGCGTCCAGGATCGCCTGGCGGTTCTGGACCTTGGTCTGCTCCCGCTTACCCGCGGGAAGATATGCGACCTGCGACATGCTGCTCCTGACGCCCCGGAAACTTGACGGGCGTCATATTAGGATCAGGTCGCGCCAACCGCCAACAAGGTTTCCGCGCGCGGAAGGGCGCCAGAACGGAAAGGGCCGGAGCGCGTATGGTCCCACGCTCCGGCCCCGGGGTGACGGGGCGTGTATGGTCCCACGCCCCGATCTCTGGATCTCCTAGAATTCGGTCCAGTCATCCTCGGCGAGGGCCGCATTGCCGGCCGTGCGGAATGCGCCGCCGGAGGCCGCCGCGCGCGCCGGCGCGGGCGCCTCGACCTCTTCGGATCGCGCTTGCACGACGCCCGGGTCGTTGACCTGGAAGCGCGAGACGAGACCGAACAGCTCCTCGGTCTGGCCGGCCAGCATGCGCGAGGCCGCGGTGGTCTGCTCCACCATGGCGGCGTTCTGCTGGGTGACCTGGTCCATCTGGTTCACAGCGGTGTTCACCTCGGCGATGCCGGTGGCCTCTTCCTTGGCCGAAGCGGCGATCTCGCCCACGAGGTTCGAGATGTCCTCGACGTGGTTGATGATCCGCTGGAGGGCCTCTCCGGTTTCGCCGACCAGGCCCACGCCCTCGGCCACCTGGCTGGTGGAGGTGGAAATCAGGCTCTTGATCTGCTTGGCGGATTCGGCCGAGCGCTGGGCCAGGGCCCGCACTTCCGAGGCGACGACCGCGAAGCCCTTACCGGCGTCGCCGGCGCGAGCCGCCTCGACGCCCGCGTTGAGCGCCAGCAGGTTCGTCTGGAAGGCGATCTCGTCCACCACGCCGATGATCTGGCTGATCTCCTTGGCGGACCGCTCGATCTCGGTCATCGAGGAGACGGCGCGGCTCACGACATCGCCGGAACGCTCGGCCTCGGCCTTGGCGGCGGCGACGGCTTCGCGGCTCTGATTGGCGCCGGTGGCCGACCGCTGCACCGTCGAGGTGATCTCGTCGAGCGCCGCGGCGGTCTGTTCCAGCGTCGCGGCCTGTTGCTCCGTGCGGCGCGACAGGTCGTCGGTGGCTTGGGCGATCTCGCTGCCGCCCGAGCGGATGGCGGACGTCGAGACGGCGATGGCCGAAAGCGCCTTCTCCAGCTTGGCGACGGCGTCGTTGAAGTCGTTCCGCAGCTTCTCGTAGTCGCCCGGGAATGTCGTCGCGAGGCGCACGGTGAGGTCGCCGGCGGCCAGCCGTTCCAGGCCGCCCGCAAGCGTCGAGACCACATGGGCCTGCTCCTGGGCGTGGGCCTCGGCGGCTTCGGCGCTCTGACGGCGCGTTTCCTCGGCAGCGGCCCTCTGCTGCTCCTGCTCCTCGCGCATCTGCTCGAGGCGGAGCTGGTTCTCGCGGAAGACGGCGAGCGACTTCACGATGGCGCCCAGTTCGTCCTTGCGCTGCAGCCGGTCGATGTCGACGTCATTGTCGCCGTGCGACAGGCGCTCGGTGGCGCCGGCGATGCGCTGCACCGCCTTTCGCATGTTGAGCACGAGGAAGGTCGCGATGGCGCCCGTCAGCAGCAAGGTCGCGATCGAGGCGATGATGGTGATGGTCTGCGCTGTCTTGGACTGAGCGCTCGCCTGGGCCGCCTTCTTGTCGGTCTCGGCCTGGGTGGCGGCGACGATGGCCTGCAGGCTGGCCGTCATCTTCTTGTACTGGTCTTCGAACGGCGCGGCGAAACCGGCGGCGGCGCTGAAATCGGCGCTCATCATCGCGACGATGATGTCGAGCGCGTCCCGGGTCTCTTTGAGATCCTTCAGGAGCTTGTCGTATGCCGGACGCTGCGCTGCGGACGCGGCGGCGCGGGCGACGCCCACCTCCTTCGTGATCGCGTCGATCTCCGCCATCATCGCGGCGCTCTCTTCGCCGATCTTCTCAGGCTCGATCTGCGCCGCCTGGTGCGTCAGCAGATAGTAGAGTTGAAAGTGGACGTTGGTGATGCGTTCCGAGATCTTCTGCATGCGAAGGCTGTTGGGCATGTCCGTCTGGACCACCCGGTCGAGCTCGCGTGTCTGGTTCTGTTGCAGGACGACGGCACCGGCGGCCAGCATGGCCAGCATGAGGAGGGCTAGAGCAGGCGCGAAGCCCACCTTCACCATCAACGGCAGGTCATCGAGTCGAAAACGCTTCATTATCCGGCCCCCGCAGGTTTCCCGTTCCGGGGGGCGCACCCCCGTGAGCATGTACATGCTGAACGAAGGTCCCTAACGGATTCTCACTTTTCCCATCTTTTCGCGAAAATCAGTCTTCATTAACCGCTGGCCGGTATTCCCCCCTCATTGTCTCTAACAGGAGGTGGGGATGCAGAAAGCTGTCTCTCTTTTCGGTGGTATTGCTCTGAGCTTCGCGCTGACCGGCGCCGTTGGCGCCGCGTCGTTCCAGGAAAGCATGTCGAAGTGCCTGGTGAAGAACGCCAACACTCGCGACGCTGCGACGGTCATGCTCCAGTGCACCGCCGCCGGCGGCAAGTTGTCGGGCTGCTCGGTCGTTTCCGACAGCGCGCCGGGCAAGGGTTTCGATAAGGCTGCCCTGTGCGTGGCCGAGGCCATGCCGATCGGCGACAAGTCCGGCGAGATCAAGATTCCGATGCGGTTCCCGGGCGGCGCGTAAGTCGCCGACGAGCGCCAGACATCGCCAAAGGCGCCCCACTCACATGGGGCGCCTTTTTTGTTGGCCGCCGGCTCAGACCGTCCGCTTGGCCCGGTCGGCCTCGTTGGAGGCCTTGATGGAGTTCCGGGCGGCCTCCCATTCGGCGTCGCCCCATTGCGAAAGCCGGGCGAAGCCGCCGCCGCCAGCCAGGTGGGCGCCGCCGTCGATGGCGATGGTCTGGCCGTTCACATAGGCCGAACCGGGATCCAGCAGATAGACGGCCAAGTTGGCGAGCTCGCGCATCTCGCCATTGCGGCCCAGCGGGATCATCGGGTCCTTCTTGTCGTCGCCGCCGACGCCGGAACCGGGGTTGAGCCGCGCCCAGGCGCCCTCGGTGGGGAAAGGCCCGGGCGCGATGGCGTTGAAGCGCACGCCGCGATTGCCCCATTCCACCGCCAGCGACTGGGTCATCACGTTCAGGCCGGCCTTGGACATCGCCGACGGCACGGTGAACGGGCCGCCATGCCAAACCCAGGTCGTCAGTATCGAGACCACCGACGCCGGACGCTTTTCGGCCAGCCAGCGCTTGCCCGCGTCGAGCGTCACGAAGAACGAGCCGCGGAACACGATGTTGGCGATGGCGTCGAAGCCGCGGGGGCTCAGATCCTCGGTGCGGCTGATGAAATTTCCCGCGGCGTTGTTGACGAGACCGGTAAGAGCGCCGCCCGCCCAGACCTCGTCCATGGCGTCATGGATCGCCTCGGGCACCCGGATGTCACAGGCCATGCCCGTGCAGCGGCCGCCCGACAAGGCGCCGTGAGCATCCGTCAGCTCCTTGGCCGTGTCCCCCACGACGCCGCCGCGCCGCCCCCAGATCACCACGTCGGCGCCCAGCATGACGCACGCCTCGGCCATCACCTTCCCGAGGCCGGTGCCCCCG
The DNA here is from genome assembly GCA_049323595.1 of Pseudomonadota bacterium. Classification (GTDB taxonomy): domain Bacteria; phylum Pseudomonadota; class Alphaproteobacteria; order Caulobacterales; family Caulobacteraceae; genus Phenylobacterium. The sequence goes on along the minus strand of JBMOOD010000015.1, from coordinate 283,415 downwards.
CCGGTGATGAGGATCCGCTGGCCCTTCATCAGGCCCGGGCGGAACATCAGGTCATCCTTGGTCAGGTCGGTCACGGGCTTCCTCCGGTTCTTGTGAGCCAAGTGCTCCCGCCTGACGCAAGGTCGGTCAATCCGCTTTGGCGCGGCGACGGCCGCCGCCGATCCCCTCGTCCCCCTGCGACCATACGCCGCTCTCGCGACAGCTCCGCCTTGCGCCATCCTGCGTTGTGGGCGGGGGCCGCTGCGAGGGACATCATGGCGGCCACGAACGGCGGGGGCGCGTCCCCCGATAGCCTCGCGGTGCGTATCGGCGAGGCGCTCCTGCGCGGCGCGGGCCGCGATGGCGTCTTCGCCTGCGACGGCGAAGGCCGGATCGTCTATTGCGATGCCGCAGCCAGCCGCTTCCTTCGGCTGGGTCGGCGCCGCCGCGACGGCCGGCGCCTGTCGGACCTCCTCGCGCCGGCGGGAGAGCCCACTCTGGAGCTGCGCTTCGCCAGCGCGCTGCTCGATCCCTCTCCCGTCGAGTTCGTCGTGCCGCGGCCCGGGGCGGATGACGAGTGGACCCACGTGCGCGGCCTGCCGATCGAAGGCGGCATGGCGTTCATCCTGGCGGATGTCACCCAACAGGAACGCAGCGAGCGCTCGCTGCGGCGCAAGGAGCGGCGCCTGCGGGCGGCCAATGACAGCCTGCGCCTCGCCCACCAAGCCGCACGGGCGGCGACCTGGGAGTGGCGCGCCGGACGCTCGCTCCGTTGGCTGGACGCCGGCGCCGCGCGGGCGCTCGTCGGCCTGCCGCCGGCCAGTCCCGGCGAGGAGACGGCCGAGTTCTGGAACGACTTCGTGGTCCCGGAGGACCGGCCGATCGTCGAAGCCGGCTTGGCGACGCTCGCACGGGACGGCGAAGCCGCCGCGGAGTATAGGGTCGCCGCCGTCGACGGCTCGCAGATCTGGGTCCGGTCCAGCGCCCTGGTGGTCGATCGCCGTTCGGACGGGTCGCCGGCCCGAATCGTGGGCATCACGCTGGACATCACGCCCCAGAAGCGGACCGAGACGCGGCTGCAGCAGGAAGTGCAGGAGCGCCGACGGATTGAAGAGCGGCAGCAGCTGCTGATCCATGAACTGAACCATCGCGTGAAGAACATGCTGGCGACCGTGCAGTCGGTTGCGCGGCAGAGCCTCGGGGGCGCGCACGGCGCCGGCCCGCTGGAGGATTTCGAGAACCGCCTGCTGGCGCTGGCCTGGGCCCATGACGTGCTGACCCGCGAGCGCTGGGTCGACGCCTCGCTGCGCACGGTGCTGACGCGGACCCTGGCGCCCTACGACGAGCGGCGGCTGACGCTCTCCGGGCGCGATCTGCGGATCTCGCCGAAGATGGCGCTCGCCCTGGCCATGGGCGTCCATGAGCTGGCCACCAACGCGGTCAAGTACGGCGCCCTGTCCGTTCCGACGGGCCTGGTGGACATCCAATGGCGCCTCGACGCGCCGGCGGGATCGGCACAGCTCGTTCTGGAATGGCGGGAACGCGACGGCCCCGTCGTCGAGCCGCCCACGCGGCAGGGTTTCGGAACGCGGCTGCTACAGCGGGGCCTCGCCCACGAGTTGGGCGGCGAGGTTCTGATCACCTTCGCACCGGCCGGCCTGCAGTGCTCGGTGCGGGCGCCCTTCGAGGCGGAGTCGCCAAGCCTTGGGCTCGCCCCGGCCGAGGAGCGGGTGGCGCCGACCTCGTGAGGGCCGGCTCAGTCGATCGGCTTGAATCCGGGATCGACGCGCCTGATGAACTCCATGGCGGCGGCCGGCGCGCGGACCTTCCCCTCGTGGATAACGAAGGCGTAGACGTCATGCGGCGTTTCCGGAGGGCCGGTGCGGTCCAGCGGGGTGAAATCTCCCGGCACCCGGCCCTCGGCATAGGCGCGGAACCGGTCGGCCCACAGGTCCAGATCCTTCGCCTCGTAGCCCGTTGCGATCTCGTCGTTGGCCGACAGGAGCCGCAGGTAGACGAAGTCGGCGGTGATATCGGGGATGAACGGGTATTTCTCGTTCTCGGAGTTGCAGATGGCGACGTTGCGGTCGCGGCAGAGGCCTATGAACTTCGGATCGTTGAAGGAGGCGTTGCGAACCTCGACAACGTGTTGGGCCGTCATGTCGCCGACCTTGGCCGGCAACAGGTCCAGGAAGCCTGCGAAGTCGTCGTAGTCGAACGTCTTGGTCGGCATGAACTGCCAAAGGATCGGCCCCAGGCGGTCGCCCAGCTCGGTCAGACCCTGGCCGAGGAAGATCTCCATGCTCTTCTGGCCGTCGGTCAGCACCTTGCGGTTCGTGCAGAAGCGGCTCGCCTTCACGGAGAACTTGAAGCCCTCCGGCGTCGCGGCGCGCCACTTGGCCCAGCTGTCCGGCTTGAAGCTGGAATAGTAGGTGCCGTTGATCTCGATGGCAGTGAGATGGCGGCTGGCGTACTCCAGCTCGCGGGCATGCGGCCACTTGGGTGGATAGAAGACGCCGCGCCACGGCTCGAATGTCCAGCCGCCGATGCCGCAACGGATCCTGCCGGCTTGCGCCATCATGGACTCCTTCAATGGTCGCGGCGCAGGCTATGCTGGGACAAGGAAGTTCTCAAGATGTTCCCGTTTGACGCTCAGGCGGGGCGTCGCGCGCGCATGGCCTGGGCGATGGTGCCGTCGTCCAGCCAGTCCAGCTCGCCTCCCACGGGCACGCCGCGGGCCAGCATGGTGACCGCGACGTCCGCCTGCGCCAGCCGCTCGGCGAGGTAGTGGGCGGTCGTCTGGCCGTCGACGGTGGCCGGCAGGGCCAGGATCACTTCGCGGAGGCCGGGATCGGAGGCCCGCGTGACCAGCGATCCCACCCGCAGGGCCTCGGGCCCCACGCCGTCCAGCGCCGACAGGAGGCCGCCCAGGACGTGATAGCGACCGCGGAAGGCGCCGGCCCGTTCCATGGCCCACAGCGCGCCGACGTCTTCCACGACGCAGATCAGCGCCCCGTCGCGGGTCCTGTCGGCGCAGATGGCGCAGGGGTCCTGGGTGTCCAGGGACCCGCATACGGAACACGTCTTCACCCGCGCCGCCGCCTCCGACAGTGCGTCGCTGAGCGGCAGCAGAAGCTGATCGCGGCGCTTCAGGAGGACCAGCGCCGCGCGACGAGCCGACCGGGGGCCCAGCCCCGGCAGCTTCGCGAGTAGGCCGATCAGCCGCTCGATCTCGGGTCCGGCGGAGGCGGCCAAGTCAGAACTTCGGCATGCCCGGGATGTTCAGCCCGGCCAGAGGACCGGCGGCGTCGCGCATCAGCGTCGCCTGCTGCTCGTCCAGCTTGCGCTTGGCGTCGGCGTGGGCCGCGACCACCAGGTCGGCCACGACGTCGCCCTCGCCCGGCGCCATCAGGCTCTCGTCGAACCAGACCCTGGCCAGCTCGCCCGTGCCCTTGAGCGTCAGCTTCACCATGCCCCCGCCGGACGTGCCTTCCACCTCAAGGGCGGCGATCCTTTCCTGGGCCTCGCTCATACGCTTCTGCATGGCCTGGGCCTGCTGCATCAGGGAGTTCAGGTCTTTCATCAGGACATCCTACTCAATGCGCGCGGCTCCGCCGCTCATTCGTCGTCGCCGGCTTCCTCAGGTGGAGCCGCGTCGGCAGCGTCCGGCTGGGCGAGCTGGCGGACGCCGACAATCTCGGCCCCCGGGAACGCATCCATCACCGAGCGAACGAAGGGATGCCGCTCGATCTCCGCACGGGCTTCACGCTGTTCGCGCTTCTGCTTTTCCCACAGGCTCTCGGCGCCGCCGCCGCCCTGGGCCGCGATCAGCCACCGCTCGCCAGTCCATTCCTTCAGACGACCGACGAGGCGCTGCGCCAGGTCGCGCGGGGCGCCCGGCGCGGGTTCGTACTCGATGGCGCCGGGGCGAAAGCTGATCGGACGGATGAAGCGCTCGACGTCCAGCTTCAGCGTGATGTCGCGTCGCTGGTCGATGAGGGCCAGCAGGTCCTCGAAGGATTGCAGCGTGGCGGCGGGCTCGGCCGGCGCCGGGGCCGGCGCCATCTGGCGCGCCACCGCAGAGACGCCGCCCCGCGCAGGCGGTCCGCCGCCGCCACCGCTTCCGCCTCCCGTCGGGCCGCCGGCGGGCGCCTCGCCCGATTGCAGCTTCTTCAGGGCCTCTTCCGGCCCCGGCAGATCGGCGGCGTAGGCCAGGCGGATCAGCGCCATATCCACCGCAGCGGCGGCGTCGGGCGCGCGCCGCACCTCCTCGTAGGCCTTGAGCGCGAGCTGCCACATCCGCGAAAGGATTCCGGCGGACACCGCCGCCCCGATCGCCGCCAGCCGCCCGGCCTGGTCCTTGGGCATCACCAGCGCCTGCGGGCCGATCGCCTTGGCGACCGAGGCGCCATGGATGTGGTCCATCAGGTCCATGACCACCTGGTCGGGGTTGGCGCCGTAGCCGTAGAGCTGGCGGAACGTCTCGACTGCTGGTCCGGCTTCCCCGCGCATGACCTGCTCGAGCAGTCCGATGGTCTGTGCCCGGTCGGCCAGGCCCAGCATGTCGCGGATCTCGGCCGCCGTGACGGTCTGGCCGGCGTCGGCCTGGACGATGGCCTGGTCCAGCATCGACTGCCCGTCGCGCACGGACCCCTCGGCCGCGCGGGCGATCAGCATCAGCCCCTCGGCCTCCACCCGCGCGCCCTCGCGCTCGCAGATCATCTCCAGGTTCTTGACCAGCACCTCGGGCTCCACCCGGCGCAGGTCGAACCGCTGGGTGCGCGACAGGATGGTCACCGGCACCTTGCGGATCTCGGTGGTGGCGAAGATGAACTTGGCGTGCGGCGGCGGCTCCTCCAGCGTCTTCAGGAGCGCGTTGAACGCCCCGGTCGACAGCATGTGGACCTCGTCGATGATGTAGACCTTGTAGCGGGCCTCGACCGGCGCATAGCGCACGCCGTCCAGCAGCTCGCGAATGTCGTTGACCCCGGTGCGGCTGGCGGCGTCCAGCTCCAGCACGTCCATGTGCCGGCCCTCGATGATCGCGCGGCAGTGGCGGCCCTCCTCCTTCAGATCCAGGGAGGGCTCGTGGACCGTGTCGGTCTCGTAGTTGAGGGCGCGGGCCAGCAGGCGGGCCGTCGTCGTCTTGCCGACCCCCCGAACGCCGGTGAGCATGAAGGCGTGGGCGATCCGCTTCGTGGCGAAGGCGTTGCGCAGGGTGCGCACCATCGCCTCTTGCCCGTAGAGATCCTCGAACGACCGGGGCCGGTATTTGCGCGCGATGACGGTGTAGGCGGCCGACTCCTCCGCCGGCGGCGCAGGCGCAGGCGATGCGCCGAACATGTCGCCGGCGTTCGGATCGCGTACGGGCAGGTCCTCGCGCGGGAAGTCTTGGTCCGCCATGGCGTCATCTAACGGGACGGCCGGGCCCCGTGAAAGGTCTAAGTCGGCGCGGGAAAAGAAAGGTGGAGACCGGACAACGACCCGAGCCGTGACCCGTTGTGGCTGCTGCCTTCCGGCCCTGACCAGGTTGGCGGGGCGTTCGTCCGCCGCCGATCTCCGAGGCCGCATATGGCGGATGGGCGAACTCGATGCAAGCTTGGGCGGAATTGGCGCCGCGCCTGGCATCCGTGTCGATTGGCGTTAACCGTCCGCTGGGTGATGCCGTGCAGAGATCGTGGCCGGAAGGAGATCTCCACAGCATGAGCCGCCCGCTCCTCGCGCCCGCGAGCCTGGACCTGGCGACGTTCTTCGACGTCTCCCTCGATCTCCTCTGCGTCCGCGACAGCGACTACCGGTTCGTGCGGGTCAATCAGGCCTGGGAAACCGCCCTGGGCTACAAGATCGAGGAGATGGAGGGCCAGCCGATGCTGGACTTCATCCATCCGGACGACGCCCTGCCCAGCCGCGAGCGGATGCAGGACGTGAACGTCCAGAACATCATCGGCTTCATCAACCGCTATCGCCACAAGGACGGTCACTACCGGCACCTGGAATGGCGCGCGCGGCGGGTCGGCGAACTCGTCTTCGGGGTGGCGCGGGACGTGACCGAACGCCTGGCGCTGGAGGCCGAGATGGCCGCCGCCCGCGCGGCGGCGGAAGCCGCCAATCGGGCCAAGAGCGAGTTCCTGGCCAACATGAGCCATGAGATCCGCACCCCGCTGAACGGCGTCATCGGCGTGGCCGGCGCCCTGCGCCAGACCCCTCTCTCCCCCGACCAGCGCGAGATGGTGGCGATGATCGAGAGCTCGGGCGTGACTCTCGAGCGCCTCGTTTCCGACGTCCTCGACGTCTCGAAGATCGAGGCTGGCCGTCTGGAGATCGAGACGCGGACGTTCGACCTTCGCGCCGAGTTCGACCCCTTGTTCGACATGTACCGCCTGCGCGCGGGCGAGTGCGGCCTGACCTTCACCGTGGCCTATGGCGTCGCAGCCGACGGCGCCTATGTCGGCGACAGCCTGCGCCTGCGACAGGTGCTGGGGAACCTCCTGTCGAACGCGATCAAGTTCACGGTCGAGGGCGAGGTGGCCGTGGCCGTCGACGTCCTCGAGGCCGAGCGCCCGGACGAGTCGCCCCGTCTAGCAATCGAGGTGCGCGACACCGGCGTGGGCTTCGACGCGGATTTCGCCGCCCGGCTCTTCCATCGGTTCAGCCAGGCCGACTCCTCCATCACCCGCAGGTTCGGCGGATCGGGCCTGGGCCTTTCCATCACCCGGGGGCTGGTGGAGCTGATGGGCGGAGCGATCGAGGCAACGTCGCAGCGCGGCGAGGGAACCGTCTTCCGCGTCACCGTGCCCCTGGAGCGCGGCGCGGCGCCGGACGCCCTCCCAGGCTCAGCCGACACACTGGATGCGGCGGACATGGCGCAACTGAACGGCCTGCGAATCCTGCTCGCCGAGGACCATCCGGTGAACCAGAAGGTCATAACCCTGGTGCTGGCGCCGCTCGGGGTGGAGGTGACCGTGGTCGAGGACGGCGCGGCGGCGCTGAAGGCTTTCGCCGCCAGCGTCTACGACCTCGTGCTTATGGACATGCAAATGCCACTCATGGACGGCCTCGCCGCCACGCGCGCGCTGCGCGTTCACGAGGCCGCGCGTCCGACGGGCCGTCGAACGCCGGTGATAATGCTGAGCGCCAACGCCATGGCGCAGCACCAGGCCGACGCCCTCGCCAGCGGCGCCGACATGCACCTGGCGAAACCAGTGACCCCATCCGCGCTGATCGCCGGCGTGCTCGGCGCGCTCGGACCGGCGGAGCTCAAGCAGTGCAGCGGCGCGGGTTGAGGCGCGACGCCTCGATCGAACCACGAACCCAACGGCCCGGGCGTACGTCAGCTCAGGATGCGCGGGAGGCCGGCGTCCGCGTCTCATGGCCCCCAGGCACGCCCGCCTGCGCCGCCTTCATCATGGCGCGCATGTCCGAACCGGTCGGCTCCTGGAACAGCCTCAAGCCGAATTCGGGCAGGATCGCGAGGAGGTGGTCGAAGATGTCGGCCTGGATGGCCTCGTACTCCGCCCAGGCGGTGGTAGCGGTGAAGCAGTAGATCTCCAGCGGCAATCCCTGCGCCGTCGGTTGGAGCTGGCGGACCAGGAAGGTCATGTCCTGGGCGATGCGAGGATGGCTCTTTACGTAGGCCGCCACATAGGCCCGGAAAGCGCCAATGTTCGTCTGGCGGCGCTCATTGACGGGGTCGCGGCCGGCTTTGCGCAGTTCCGCGTTCGCAGCCTCCAACTCGGCGGCCATGCGGTCGAGATAGTCCTCGATCACAGCGAACCGCCGCAGCCGCGCGCACTCCTCGTCGGTGAGGAAATGGATGCTGGCCTGGTCGATCATAAGGGACCGTTTGATCCGGCGGCCGCCCGACTCCTGCATCCCCCGCCAGTTCTTGAACGACTCCGAGATCAGCCGGTGGGTCGGGATGGTGGTGATGGTCTTGTCCCAGTTCTGGACCTTCACCGTGTGGAGCGCGATGTCGATGACGTCGCCGTCGGCGTTCAGCGCCGGCATCTCGATCCAGTCGCCGACCCGCAGCATATCGTTGGTGGTGAGCTGCACCGAGGCGACCAGCGACAGGATGGTGTCGCGGAACACCAGCAGCAGCACCGCCGCCATGGCGCCAAGGCCCGACAGCAGGAGCAGCGGCGACCGCTCCATCAGGGCCGCCACGATCAGGATGAGCGCAGTCGCGTAGAGCAGGATCTTGAGGACCTGCACATATCCCTTGATCGGCCGGCTCGCGGCGCCGGGCCGCCGCGCGTAGACCTCGTTGACGACATTCAGCGCGTTGCTGATCGCCAGCACCACGGTCAGCACGATGAAGGCGCTGCAGACGTTGCGCGTGACGGTGACGAACTCGGGCGGAAGGTTCGGCACCAGAACGATGGTTCGGGCCACGACCACTGCCGGCACGACGTTGGCCAGGCGCGCCACCACCGGCTGGATATGTCGCGCTTCGAGCGTGACGGACGCCACGTCGAGGGCGTGGGTGAGCACCCGCACGACGACCAGCTTCATCAGAAGGTTGGCGACGACCGCGCCGCCGATCATGAGTCCGAGGCCGAGCAGGGTCTGAAGCAGCGGATGTGCGGGCGTCAGGGTGGCAAGGTCGAGGATGATCCGGGCTCCGGTCGCTGGGCCATCGCGCCGGACGGGCCAACGGCGCGCGCCCGGCAGACGCCGGTCTGGGGTCAGGAATGTCGGGACGGCCCCTTATGGGCGACCCGAGCCTGAGGATCAACTCTGGCCGGGGCCGCCCCCCAGCACCTTGTCGATGTCGGCGGCCGAGTGCCGTTCGGGCACGACCTTGTCACCCTGGGCGCGGTTCACGAGCCGGCCGCGCTTCACGGCGGGCCGCTGGCCGATCTGTTCGGTCCAGCGCTGGACGTTCTTGTAGTCCTGCACCTGCAGGAACTCGCCCGCTTCATAGGCGCCGCCCTTGGCCAGCAGGCCGTACCAGGGCCAGATGGCCATGTCGGCGATGGTGTATTCGTCGCCAGCGACGTACTCCGCCTCCGCCAGCCGGCGGTCCAGCACGTCGAGTTGGCGCTTCACCTCCATGGCGTAGCGGTCGATGGCGTATTCGATCTTGAAGGGCGCATAGGCGTAGAAGTGTCCGAAGCCGCCGCCCAGGAACGGCGCGGCGCCCATCTGCCACATCAGCCACGACAGGGTCTCTGCCCGCTTCGGCTGCGTGGTCGGGAGGAAGGCCCCGAACTTCTCGGCCAGGTGCAGGAGAATCGCGCCGGACTCGAAGACGCGGACCGGCTCGGGACCGGAGCGGTCGAGCAGAGCGGGGATCTTGGAGTTCGGGTTGATGGCGACGAAGCCCGAGCCAAACTGGTCGCCCGTCCCGATGTTGACGAGCCAGGCGTCGTACTCGGCGCCCGAATGCCCGAGAGCCAGAAGCTCCTCGAACATGATGGTGACCTTCACGCCGTTGGGCGTGCCCAGGGAATAGAGCTGGAAGGGATGTTCTCCCACCGGCAGCTCCTTCTCGTGCGTGGCGCCGGCGACGGGTCGGTTGATGTTGGCGAAGCGACCCCCATTCTCCTTGTTCCATTGCCAGACCTTGGGCGGGGTATAGGCGTCGTCGGCCATGCGAGGCTCCTGCTTGCTCGTGCGTCAGATTACCGGCCCAGTCGAGCATGTGGAGGGTTTGCTGCGATTCCGCCAGAGGCTCGCGCTCGCGCCCGCCACGCACTAGAACCTTCGCCATGTCGCTCAAGTCCTTCCAGAACACCTTCGCCGGCAACCCGCTGGACCGCGCCAGCGACCGCAGGCCGGACGCCGCCTGGCTCGCCGGCCTGCTCGCCTCGTCTGAAAGTCTGGGCGTTGCCCTTTGGAACGGCCGGCCGTTCGTCGAGAAGACGAAGGACGGCGGCGTGCAGATCGCCTATCTGCCGGCGCGGCTGGCCGGTGAGCTTTCGGGCGGCGCCGAACGGCTGCTGTTTCTCGGGCTCTGGAGGGACACCGCCGTCTTCGCCGTTGACCTCGAGGGCTCCAGCGATCCGGCGCAGGGGCCCCTCCAGGGTCTGGGCGAGTTCCTGGATCTGCGGCAGGTCGCCATGCGCCTGCCCGCCACGGACGCCGGCATTCTGGCCACAGCCAAGGCGATGTTCGAATGGCGCAGGCGGCACCAGTACTGCGCGACCTGCGGCCAGCCCTCCCAGCCCAAGGACGGCGGGTGGAAGCGCCAGTGTCCTTCGTGCGAGGCCGAGCACTTTCCCCGCACAGATCCCGTCGTGATCATGCTGGCCGTGCATGGCGAGCGCTGCATGGTGGGCCGCCAGGAAGCTTGGCCGCCAGGCATGTTCTCGGCGCTGGCCGGCTTCCTGGAGCCGGGCGAGTCCATCGAAGAAGCCTGTGCGCGCGAGCTCTTCGAGGAGGCCGGACTTCGCGCGACCGAGGTCCGCTATCATTCCACCCAGCCCTGGCCCTACCCGTCCTCTCTGATGATCGGCCTGATAGCCGAGGTCGAGAACGACCAGGCCACGCCGGACCAGACCGAGCTTTCCGAAGTGCGCTGGTTCACCAAGGAGGAAGCGCGCGCCCTCATTCGCGGAGAGCTGGAGGGCCTGTTCTGCCCCCAACCGATGGCCATCGCCCACCAGCTCCTCAAGGCCTGGGCCTTCGACGAGGGCTGATACCCCTGCCGGGGGAACCGCCTGTCAATGGCAGGGGTTTGATCTGGACCTCGGAAGCGGTCGAGCGCGCATGCCTGCCCCGGACGCCGCCACGGTTGCGGCGCGAACCTCTTGGGATCCCTACTGCGGAGCCGGACCGGCTCCCGCGGAACTCCTGGCGCGCTGGAACCTGGACCCGTGGCTGCTCTTCCCCCTGGCGATCGGCGTCGTGGGCTACGCCGGCGCCCGACGCGTCGGCGGCGCTGACGACCGCCTCGCCTTCGCCGCGATGGCCGTGCTCGCGATCGCGTTCGTCTCGCCCCTGTGCGCGCTAAGCTCCGCCCTCTTCTCGGCCCGCGTCCTCCACCACGCCCTGCTCGTGACGATCGCAGCGCCCCTCCTGGCGTTCGCTCTGCCCGCCGGGCGCGGTCGGCCCCGCCTGGCCCTGACCACCGCCGCGCACGCCCTCGTGCTGTGGGTGTGGCACGCACCGGGACCGTATGCCTGGGCCCTCAGTCACGACGGCGCCTACTGGCTGATGCAGGCGACCCTGCTGGGTTCGGCCTTCCTGTTCTGGCGATCGATTCGCCTGTCGGACAGCTTGGCCGCGGCCGCCGCCTTGCTGGCCACGATGGTCCAGATGGGTCTGCTGGGCGCGCTCATCACCTTCGCCGCATCGCCGCTCTACGCGCCGCACCTGGCGACGACGGTTCCCTGGGGCCTGCGCCCGCTGCAGGATCAGCAGCTCGCAGGGCTCATCATGTGGGCCCCCATGGCGGGCGCCTACCTGGCGGCCGCGCTTGCGATCGTCGGCCGTAGCCTGTCGCCCTCACGGGCAGCGAACGCGACATGATCGTCCAACGGCTGCGACTCTGGGCGCGGGGGCATACGCGAAAGCGACGCTACTCGCCGGTCGGCGTCGCATTCCACTGGACCGTCGCGGGCCTGATCGTCTTCCAGCTCTGGTGGGGCTGGCGCACGGGGCAGCTTCCCGTGGGCGCGGACAAACTCTTCGCCTACCAGGTCCATGCCCATGTCGGATGGCTGCTCCTCATGCTGACCGTGTTCAGGATGGCATGGCGCGTGATGATCCCCGGGCCGATCAACGACGCGGACAAGCCCGGCTGGCAAAGCGTGGCGGCGCACCTCACGCACTATGCGCTCTACGGCGCGCTCCTGCTGCTGCCCCTGAGCGGGCTAGCGATGATCTCGGCGACCGCGCCCGAGATGCATCTCAGCGTCGGCGGCTTTTTTACCTGGCCGCTCCTGCCCTTCTCCGACCTCGCGCCCGAGCAACGCTTCGCCATCGAGCGGTGGGCCGAGTTCGTTCACGGCTGGACGGTGATCGGCCTCCTGCTGCTGATACCGCTCCACGTCGGCGCGACCTTGAAGCATGAGCTGGTCGACCGCGACGATGTGCTCAGGGGAATGCTCCCGGCCCTGCCGATGGCGCGCCGGGCGGTCCAGCGGGGCTGGCGGGCAGTGCGGCGGAGTATTGCGAGACCGCCTGGGCCTCGGACGGCGTCAGGCGGCGACTGATCTCGAGCATCACGTTCATCGGATCGTTGCGCCGCTTTGCAAGGCGCCAACGTTCCATCTGTTCGTGCAGATAGCCGGCCGGCTGCCCGGCGAGGGGCGGGTTGGCCGGCGGACCGCCCTCGCCTCGCGCCCCGTGGCACTCGCCGCAGGCCGGGATCCCGCGTTCGGGCGCGCCCCGCCGATAGAGCGCCTCGCCCACCCCCGGCAGACGACCGGTAGAGGGGGGCGGGGGAGTCCGCGGCAGGCTGGCGTAGTAGTCCGCCACCGCCAGTTGGGCCCGGGCGTCCAGGGCGCGGGCGATCGGCCGCATCTGCGGGTCGGATCGTCGGCCGTCGGCATAGTCGCGAAGCTGCTTGGCGAGATAGCCGGCCGGCAGGCCCGCAAGCCTCGGCGTGAGCTCGCCGTCCCCTTCGCCCCTGAGCCCGTGGCAGACGATGCAGGCGCGCCGCGCGCCCGCGTCTCCGCCGCTCAGGGCCACCAGCTCGCCTGTCTCGCTGAAGGGATCGCGCACGCCCTCTGCCCCGGCGCAGCCGGCGCCCAGCATGGCGAGCAGGCATGTCAGGAGACCAGATCTTGCGGGAATGGAGGTGCGCTCCGTCGGAAAGGGCTCCTGCAAGGAACCTCTACCGTCCGAAGGGGTTCCCCGCTCGAAGCCAAGCGGGAAGGGACGGATGCCCAGGCGCGGAGCCGCGGGGGCGGGCGGGTGCGCCCTGCTCCTCATCGCGGGATGCCACCAGGTCGAGACGCAGCCGCACACGGTGGCCGGTGCCAACGCTGGGCGCGGTCAGCGCGTGATCGAGCGGGTCGGCTGCGGCGCATGCCACGTGATCCCCGGGATACGCTGGCCGCAGAGCGGCGTCGGACCCGTCCTCGAAGGCTTCGCCGAGCGTTCGCTGATCGCTGGCCGCTTCCCGAACGAGCCGCAGACGTTGGCGCTGTGGGTGCGCAACGCGCCGGCGCTGTCACCCGAGACCGGCATGCCGCCGATGCCCATCACCGAGCCGGAGGCCCGCGATGTCGCCGCCTACCTCTATACGCTCGGCGATCGCTGAGGCGCTGAGCGGCTGGCCGCCGCCCCCCCTGGACCCGGCCGGCCCGCACGCCGGGATTATCGCGACGCTGAGCTGGGTGCTGACCGGCATGGCGCTGGCCGTGGTGCTGATGGTCGTCGCCGCGCTTGCGGTCGCACTTTTCGGCAAGGTGGAATGGCGGGCGAAACTGGCGCGCGAAAGGGTGATCTGGCTGGCGGGCCTGGCCCTGCCGGTCGTCGTCCTCAGCGGCGTGCTGGTCTATGGCCTCACCGCCACGCAGAGCCTGTCCGCCCCCCCTGCGCCCGGAGAGATCCGGATCAGGGTCACCGGCGAGATGTGGTGGTGGCGGGTGGCCTATCTGGACGCGGACGGGCGTCCCATTCTCCATGACGCCAACGAGGTCCACATTCCCGCGGGACAGCCCGTGACGCTCGAGCTCGAGGCGGCGGACGTGATCCACAGCTTCTGGGTTCCACGCCTGGCCGGCAAGCTGGACATGATCCCGGGCCGGCGCAACATACTGCGGATCGAGGCGGACGCGCCCGGCGTCTATGCGGGCCAGTGTGCGGAATACTGTGGCGGGCCGCACGCCCTGATGGGCCTCTTCGTCGTCGCCCACCCCGCCGAGACCTTCGAGCGCTGGATCGTGGCGCGCCGAGGCCAGCGCGCGGCGCCTGCGGCGGGACTCGCCGCCGAAGGTGCGCAGGTCTTCGCCGACAGCGGGTGCGGCGCCTGCCACCGCATCGCCGGAACGGCCGCGAACGGCCTCGCGGGCCCGGACCTCACCCATGTGGGCGGCAGAAGGTCCCTGGGCGCCGGCATACTGGCCAACAATCAGGGTACCCTGGCTGGATGGATCGCCGACAGCCACGCCATCAAGCCCGGCGTCCGCATGCCCCCGTACAAGATGCTCTCAGGCCGCGAGCTGCGGGCGCTGTCCGCCTATCTCGAAGGCCTGAAATGACCTCCGAAACCGGGTTCGACCCCAAGCTCTTCGATCGCTTTCCCACGCGCGAGCCGCGACCCGACGGCGAGCTCGAGGAGTTGAACCGGGTCTGGGCCGCACCCCGCGGCCTGGCCCGGCTCACGGTCGTCAACAACAACTACATCGGCCTCTATTACGTCGGCGCCGCCTTCCTGTTCTTCTGCCTGGCGGGCGTCCTGGCGCTCTTGATGCGCACCCAGCTTGCGCTGCCGCTGAACGGAATCCTGCCGCAAGAGACCTACAACCAGGTCTTCACCATGCACGGCACGGTGATGATGTTCCTCTTCGCCGTTCCGGCCGTCGAGGCGCTGGGCGTCATGCTCCTGCCCCAGATGCTGGCCGCGCGCGACCTGCCCTTCCCGCGGCTGTCGGCCTATGCCTTTTGGGCCTATCTCGTCGGCGGCCTCTGCTTCTTCGCATCCATCTTCTTCGGCCTCGCGCCCGACGGCGGCTGGTTCATGTATCCCCCGCTGACCAGCAAGGCGTTCTCGCCGGGGATCAACGCCGACTTCTGGCTCCTCGGCATCGGCTTCATCGAGATCAGCGCCATCGCCGGCGCCGTCGAGATCGTGGTCGGCGTGCTGAAGACCCGCGCCCCCGGCATGACGCTGGACAAGATGCCGATGTTCGCCTGGGCGATGCTCGTGTTCGCCGCGATGATCATCATCGGCTTCCCGGCCGTGATCCTCGGCACCCTGCTCCTGGAGCTGGAGCGGGCGCTGGGCTGGCCCTTCTTCGACGCCACGCGCGGCGGCGACCCCATGCTGTGGCAGCACCTTTTCTGGTTCTTCGGCCACCCCGAGGTCTACATCATCTTCCTGCCCGCGGCGGGCCTGATGTCGATGATGGTCCCCGCGATCGCCCAGACGCCACTGATCGGATACCGGCTCGTGGTCCTGGCGTTGCTGGCCACGGGATTCATCAGTTTCGGCGTGTGGGCCCACCACATGTTCGCCACGGGCATGCCGACCATCTCGGTCAGCTTCTTCTCCGCCGCCAGCATGGCGGTCAGCGTGCCGGCGGGCGTGCAGGTGTTCGCCTGGATCGCGACGCTCGCCGCCGGCAGGGTTCGCTGGAGCACGCCCGCCCTGTTCGTCGTGGGCGCCATCGTCACCTTCGTGATGGGCGGCGTCACCGGGGTCATGGTGGCCATGGTCCCCTTCGACTGGCAGGTCCACGACACCTACTTCATCGTCGCCCACCTCCACTACGTGCTGATCGGCGGCATGGTCATGCCGATGTTCGCCGCCTTCTACTTCTGGATGGGCATGACCAGTTCGCGGCCGCTCTCGGAGCGGCTGGGCCGCTGGATCTTCTGGCTGTTCTTCGGCGGCGTGCACGTCACCTTCCTGCCGATGCACCTCACGGGCCTCATGGGCATGCCGCGGCGCGTCTATACCTATCTGCCCGGGCGGGAATGGGAGCTCACGAACCTGATCTCGACGCTCGGAGCCTTCATGATCGGCGCCGCCGTCCTGCTCTTCGTCATCGACCTGATCCGGAACTTCCGCTTCACCGTCGAGGACGACGCCGGCAACCTCTACGGCGGCGGAACGCTGGAATGGCTGCCGACCGGCCTCTACTCGACGCGTTCCATTCCCGTCGTCCGCAGCGCCTATCCGCTCTGGGACGATCCGGACCTGGCGAAGGACGTGGAGGCGGGACGCTATTTCCTGCCCCGCTCGGCCACAGGCGAACGCGAAACCATCATCACCAGCCCGTTGCGGGCCGAGCCGCAGTACGTCCAGCGCATGCCGGGCCCCTCGATCTGGCCTGTCCTCGCGGCGGTGTTCACGGCGGGCTTCTTCCTGCTGCTGACGATCCAGGCCTACTGGGTCGGTGTGGTGAGCGGCGTCCTGGCGGTCATCTGCGTCCTGCGCTGGCTGTGGGAGACCGACTGGCCGATGCGCGACGAGACGGTCGACATCGGCGCGGGCGTGCGCGTGCCAACCTACGTGACGGGTCCGATGAGCCACGGCTGGTGGGCCATGGCGGTTCTGCTGGTGGTCGCCGGCATGATCTTCCTGATGGGCTGTTTCAGCTACGTCTTCCTTTGGAGCCGGCGCCCCGAGCTCTGGATCGCCCCGCCCGGAACGTTGTGGCTGGTCCTCACCGTGGGCGGCTACGCCGTCGCCGGGAGCCTGGCCGCAGGGGCGACCTGGGCGGCGCGGAAGGCCGGCCCGATCTCGGCCACCGCCCTGATCCTGGCCGCATCGCTCGTGGCCCTGGCGGCGTTCGGGGCGGACATGGGCAGCTGGCGGCAGGCGGGCCTGCAACCCGAGATGACCAGCCAGGGCGCGTCCGTGTTCGCCCTGCTCAGCTTCGAGGCCGTCCTGCTCGCCGTCACCACCCTGATGGCCGCCTACCTTCTGGTGCGCGCGGCGCGGGGCCTCATCTCGCGCGATCGGGTCAGCACGGTGGACCTGATCGCCCTCTTCATGGGCTACGCCGCCGCCCAGGGGGCGACGGGCGCGTTGCTCGTGCGGCTGTTCCCGGGAGTCTGAGGTGAAGACGTGGATCCTCATGCTGGGCGGAATGGCGGTCTGGGCGCTTCATTTCGCCGGCGTCTATGCGATCGCCAGCATCGCGGACGTTATGGACGAGGCCGACGCGCGACTGGCCCGTGGGATCATCGGCGCGTTCAGCCTTATCTGCTTCGCCGCCGCCGCCGGCTTTGGACTTGCGGCCCTGCGCAGCCGGCGATCGGGCGATGACCCCATGCGGCGGCTGGTCTCGACCGTCGGAGCGGTCGGCGGCGGGATCGCCGCCGTCGCCGTGGCCTGGCAGACGCTGCCGGCGCTCGTGGGACACTGAACATGTTCCAGGCCCTCCTGGACGGCGGCGACAGCCTGCCCGTTTCGGCCGCGATCTTCGCCGCCGCGGCCGTCGTCGTCTGGCGGGCCGGCACGCGGCTCGCGGGCTTTGCCGACCGGTTCGCCACGGCCACGGGACTGGGCGGCGCGCTGGTCGGCCTCCTGCTGCTGGGAGGGATCACCTCCCTGCCCGAGATCGCCACCTCCATCACCGCGGCGCACAGCGGCGCCGGCGCGCTGGCGGCAAACAACCTGATCGGGGGCGTGGCGATGCAGCTCATGGTGCTGGCGGTCGTGGACGCTCTGGCGGGCCGCAATGCGCTCACCTCGGTCGTGCCGCGGCCCGACGTGCTGGCGTACGGGGCGATGAACATCGCCCTGCTGATGCTGGTCGCGGCCCCCATCTCGGCCGGCGACATGGAGATCGCGGGGACGGGACTGGGGATCGGGCCCGTGCTGGTGGCGGGCGGCTATCTCGTCTGCCTTGCGGCGGCGCAGCGGCTGGGGCGCGTCCAGGGCTGGACGCCGTCGGATGCACGCCCGGGGCGTGACAAGTCCGCGCCGACGCCGCACGAGGACAAGCAGGAATCGGCCGGAAAGCTGGGCCTGCTGATCGCCACCGTGAGCCTGCCGATTCTGGTGGGCGGCTTCCTGCTGGCCCGATCGGGGGAGGCGCTGGCCGAACAGACGGGCCTGGGCCAGAGCTTCGTGGGGGCGACCCTGGTCGGCGGCGCCACCTCGCTGCCGGAGCTCTCCAGCGCAATCGCCGCGGTCCGCCTGGGCCGGGCCCAGATGGCCATCGGCGATGTGCTCGGCGGCAACATCTTCAACCTGTCGCTGCTGCTGCTGGTGGACGTAGTCTACGGACCGCCGGTCCTCGCCGGGCTAGGCGCATTCAGCGTCGTCGCCTGCTGCCTCGCGGCGCTGCTCTGCGCGATCCTGATCGTCGGCATCGTCGAGCGGCGCGACCGCACGATCTTCCGGCTGGGCTACGACAGCGCCGCCATGATCGCGGTGTACCTGGCGGGCCTGGTGACGCTGTACTTCCTGCGGGGCTAGAAGAGGCCCAGCGCCATGGCGACAAGCCAGAGGGCGATGATCCCCGCCCCGATCAGCAGCACCGGCGGAAACCTGCCCCAGCGGCGGCTGCCGCGGTCGCCCACGATATCCTCGTGTCTCTCGTCCTCGTCCATTCCGCCCTCCTTTCGCACACCTGAGAAGCGATCGGCGGAGGATGGGTTCCGGCGATTCGTTCAGCGGCTCCGGCGAAACGGGTCGGCGGGATATACGCCCAGCACCTCGAGCTTCTCGGAGAAGAACCTCAGCTCCTCGAAGGCGCGCGCCAGGCCGATGTCTTCGGGCCGCCCGTCGACCTCGGCATAGAAGAAGGTCGCCGTGAAGGCGCCGTTCTCCATGTAGCTCTCGAGCTTGGTCATGTTGACGCCGTTGGTCGCAAAGCCGCCCAGCGCCTTGTAGAGCGCCGCCGGCAGGTTCTTCACCCGGAAGATGAAGCTGGTCACGCAGGGCGCCGTGAAGGGCGGCGGGGCCGGGTCCTTGTCCGCCGTCATCACCAGGAAGCGGGTGGTGTTGTTGTGCTCGTCCTCGATGTCGCGCAGCAGGATCTCCAGGCCGTAGGTCTCGGCGGCGAGCGCCGGCGAGACGGCCGCCTTTGTGCGGTCGGGGTTCTCGGCGAGCAGCTTGGCGGCGCCGGCGGTGTCGCCCGTCGCTTCGGTCTTGAGCTTCAGCCGGCGCAGGGTCTTGCGGCACTGGCCCAGGGCGATGGGCATGGAGACGGCGGTCTTCACCTCCTCCAGCTTCACGCCCGGGTTGACCATCAGCTGGAAGTGGATCTGCTTGAACCGCTCGCCGATGATCTTCAGTCCGGACGAGGGCAGCAGATGATGGACGTCCGCGACCCGGCCCATGATCGAGTTCTCGACCGGGATCATGCCGAGCTGGCAGTCGCCCGCGCGAACGGCCTCGAACGCCTCCTCGAACGTGGCGTGGGGGACGGGCTCCATGTCGGGGAACGCCGCCATGCAGGCCTCGTGGCTGTTCGCGCCCAGCTCGCCCTGGAAGGCGATGCGGCCGGCCGCTCCGGTCGTCCTGCTCATGAAGGTCCCCCGATGGACTCGGCGAAGTGGCGGGCGGCGACAAGGTCGGCCGGGGTGTCCACAGAGATGGGCGCGGCGTCGGCCACCGCGGCCCAGATGGAGAGGCCCAGCTCCATCGCCCGCAGTTGTTCCAGCTTCTCTCGCTTCTCCAGCGGCGAGGGGGGCGCGGCATTGAACCGCACCAGGGCCTCGCGACGGTACCCATAGATGCCCACGTGCCGCCAGACCGGCTGGTCGCCGTAGAGCGTCGACCGCGTGAAGTAGAGCGCGCGGCCCTCCCGGCCGCCGGGCGGCATGGCGAGGACCGCCTTCACCACATCGGGGTTGGACCGGTCGGCCGGCGAGGCCTCCGGGGCCACGACGGTCGCGATATCGCAGGCCGGCTGCTCGGCCAGGAGGCTGGCGCAAGCGGTGAGCACATCGGGCTCCACGAAGGGCATGTCCCCCTGGAGATTGATGATGACGTCCCGCTCGGCGTGCGGATCGAGAAGGTCGAGGGCCGCCAGGATGCGGTCGGAACCGGAGGGCAGGTCAGGGTCCGTCAGCACCGCGCGACCGCCCGCCGCCTCGACGGCGTCGACGATCTCCGGATCGCCGGCGGCAACCGCGACCGGCCCGCAACCGGCGGCCTCGGCCTGGCGCAGGACGCGCACGATCATGGGAACGCCGCCAATATCCGCCAGGGGCTTCCCCGGCAGGCGGGTCGCGGCCATGCGCGCGGGGATGACGACGATCGGGTTCAAGTCGGTTGCTTGGCCAGTTGCGTGAGCGCCGGTAGCGTGTAAGAGAGCCGCACGCAATAAGGGGCGGGATTCCCGCGCGTCCGCGGGCTTGGTCCGTCGGCCGATGAGAGGCGTGACTAGGGGATTATGAGCGACCTGACGTTCAACAAGATCGCCGGCGCGGTGCTGGCGACGGGGCTGGCTATCGTCGGCCTGCGCGAACTTTCGGCCGGCGTGTTCGCCCCGGAGACGCCCGAAAAGGCCGGTTATGCGGTCGAAGTCGCCGAGGAAGCGGGCGGCGGCGCCGCCCAGGCCGAGTTGCCGCCGGACTGGGGCACCGTGCTGCCCGCGGCGAACGTCTCGGCCGGCGAGGCCAGCTTCGCCAAGTGCAAGTCCTGCCACACCATCGACCAGGGCGGGGCGAACGGCACCGGTCCGAACCTCTTTGGCGTCGTCGGCGCCACACCGGCGGCGCACGCGGGTTTCGCCTATTCGCCGGCCATGCAGGCGTTCGCCGGCGAGCATCCGGTGTGGACGTACGATCAGCTCAACGAGTTCATCGCCGCGCCGCAAAAGCACATCTCGGGCACCAAGATGACCTTCGTGGGCATCAAGAAGACCGAAGAGCGCGTGAACCTCATCGCCTATCTGTCGGCCCAGGGCGGCAAGCTGCCCGTGCCGCCGCCGGATCCGGCCCGTCAGCCCGGCGCCGCCGAGCCGGTCGCGCCGGCCGAGGGCGAGACGGTCGCCTCCGAGGCGACGGGTCCGGCGACCGGCGCCACCGGACCGGCGGCCTCGCCGACTCCGCTGCCGGGCGGCCCGACGGGCCAAGGTCCGGGCGCTCCGGCGATCACCCAGGGCGCCACCGCCGCCTCCCCGGCTCCCACGCGGAAGTAGGACTCTAAAGCCGCCGCCAGGCCGTCGGCTCGCCGCCGGCGGCCGCGGCGATGCGGGCGACCGCCTCGTCCAGGGGTTCGATCACCGTCGCCATGTGACGGGCGTTGGCGTGGACGATGCGGCCCTCGCCGATTCCCATCGCCACGTGGCCTTTCCAGAACACCAGGTCGCCGCGCCCGAAAGCGCTGGGCTGGATCGGCGCGCCCAGCGCCTGCTGCTGGTCGGTGTCGCGCGGACAGGCGCGGCCGCAGGCGAAGAGCGCCTGCTGCACCAGCCCTGAGCAGTCGAGGCCCAGGCTCTCTCGGCCGCCCCAGAGATAGGGCGCGCCCACGAAGCGCTCGGCCACGGCCGCCCAGTCGTCCTCGAACTCGCCGATCGGCGAGAGGTGCGCGGCGGTCATCCAGCCGGCGCCCACGGCCTTGGCGAGCTTGCCCTCGATGGCCTCGACGGCCACCAGGCTGTTGATCGAGAACGGGCCCGAGGCGCGCGACTTGATGCTGGCCTCGGCGAAGGCGTAGGTGCGGATCGCCGCGACCCGGTGGGTCGGCGCAGGTCCGGCCGGCCCCAGTGCCGCGGCCTCCACGAATCCGACGTAGCCGTCGCGGGCAGCCTGGCCGAACAGCCACGGGCCCTCCTCCTCCAGCACTTCGAACCGTTCGCCGAACAGAACCTGGTCGACCTGCTCCGCGTTCGCGTCGGGCGCGGCGCGGATGGCCGCGGCCGGCAGAGCACAGCCCATGGCCTTGGGGTCGAGGTAGACCTCGGCTTCCAGGATCCCTTCCAGGCTGCGGGCGGCGATTCCGTCCCGCCAGAGGGTCACGCGGGGGTCATGCTTCATGCGAATCGCTCGCGGATCATGCGGTAGAGGCCGCGGATGGCCTGGACCTCGCCGCCGCCGGGCCAGCCGGGGCGGTTGCGGGGGTTCCAGGCGAAGATGTCTAGGTGGACCCAGGGTCCGGGCGGCGCGAACTTCTGCAGGAAAAGGGCGGCGGTGACGGCGCCGGCCTGGGCCCAGCCGTCTGGATCGTTCTTGAGCTCCGCTACGTCCGACTCCAGGGCGTCGGCGTAGGGCTTCCAGAGCGGCAGCCGCCACAGCGGATCCGATTCGGCCTTGGCCGCGGCCTCGATCTGGGCGGCCAGGTCCTCGTCGTCGGTGAAGTAGGGCGGAAGCTGAGGCCCGAGCGCGATCCGCGCCGCGCCCGTGAGGGTGGCCATGTCGATGGTGAGCGCAGGCTCGAGCTCGGCGGCGCGGGTGAGCGCGTCGGCCAGGATCAGCCGTCCCTCGGCGTCGGTGTTGCCCACCTCTATGGAGAGGCCCTTTCGCGAAGCCAGCACGTCGCCTGGCCGCATGGCGTCGCCCGAGATGGCGTTCTCCACGCAGGGGACCAGGACCGCCAGCCGCACCGGCAGGCCGGCCGCCATGACCATGCGGCCGAGCGCCAGGGCATGGGCGGCGCCGCCCATGTCCTTCTTCATGAGCCGCATGCCGGCCGAGGGCTTGATGTCGAGGCCGCCGGTGTCGAACACCACGCCCTTGCCGACGATGGCCACGAGCGGGCGACCGTCCTCGCCCCAGGTCATCTCGATCAGGCGCGGCGCGCGGTCGCGATGGGCGGCTCGGCCCACGGCGTGGATCGCGGGATAGTTGGCCTCCAGCAGGCCCTCGCCCTCGATCACGGTGATCTGGGCGCCGTGCTGCTCGGCGATCTCGCGGGCGATCGTCTCGATCTGGTGGGGGCCCATGTCGTTGGCCGGGGTGTTGACCATGTCGCGGGCCAGGGCGCAGGCGTGGGCGACCTGGCGGACCTCGGCGAGATCGGCGCCTGGGACCAGCAGGCGCGGGCGCGCGGCGCTCCCGTCGCCCTTGGCGGGCTTGTAGCGGTCGAAGCGGTAGCTTCCGAGCGCAAAGGCCAGCGCGACCTGATCGGGGCTCGCACCTTCGGGCGTCTCGGCGAGGCGGTAGACACCTGCGGGCAGCTTGGCCGGCAGGGCGCGGAAGGTCATCGGTTGGTCGCCGTCGCCGAGGCCGAACAGGACCCTGGCGAGCGCGCCCTGCGCACCCGGAACGAGCAGGACCTGGCCCGCCTTGCCCTTGAACTCCGAGGTCTTCGCCAGGGATGCGGCGAAGGGGTCCGCCTCCAGCGCTGCGGCGGCCTGGATCTCGGTCAGGGCGTGGACCGGGATCGCATCGCCGTCCCAGGCGTCCAGGATCACTTCCGACATGGCGGCCTCGCGCAAGCTGATCGCGCCCGTGTCGCCGATGTGAGGGCCGCCCGCAAGCTACAGCGCCAGCGCGGTCGCCAGGGGCGAGGCCGGGAAGGCGGCCAGGGCGCCGATGGCGAGCGCCACGCCGTAGGGCACGCCCTCGCCCGGCTCGGCGAGCCGGATCATCCACTTGGGGCCCCCGAGCACCACGGGACGCAGGGCCGCCGAGCGCAGGGCGAGAAGGGCCAGCGCCAGGGCGCCTCCGGCCAGGGCGGCGTAGACGCCGAACGACAGCGCCGCTGGCCACCCGAGCCACAGGACCGCAGCGGCCGCAAGCTTGGCGTCGCCCCCGCCGATCCAGCGGAACGCGAACATCGCCATGCCGATCACCAGCGCGATCGCGCCGACGCCCAGGTGCAGGCCGATGGCCGCAAGGGACAGCCCCCCCGCGAACGCGGCCAACGGGAAGGCGGCCAGCAGTGCGAGGGATATCCAGTTCGGGATCGTGAAGCTCAGCGCGTCCTTCAGGGCGCCGACAAGGACCAGCGCCGGGAAGACGAGGACAAGGGCGGCGGCGAGGAGCGGGAGCATGGTTACCTTTCGCTTCACCAAGCCTTATGCGGCGGCGGGGGTGAACGGAGCGTTGCAGCGAAGCTGGAAATGAAAAGACCCCCGGCGTCGCCGCCGGGGGTCCTGTCATTCTAGCGTGTCGGCGCTTACGGGCCGGTCGCGCCGCCGACTTCGGTGCTGATCGTCTCGAAGGCGCCCTTGAGGCTGCCGCCGACGGCGTTCAGGGCGCCGACGAGCACGACGGCGATGAGGGCGGCGATCAGGCCATACTCGATGGCGGTGGCGCCGGACTCGTCCTTCAGGAAGCGGGTCATGAACTTGGACATGAGGATCTCCTTATTTCAGCGAGCAGACGATCGGGGGGCTTCAAGCTTTCGCCTACTCGCCCCTAAGAACACGTCCAATGTCGCCCGCCGCATTTAAGGCCGCATGAATCCGGAATACTAATATCTGTTCATGGTTTCCGGTCATTAATGATTTATGCTAGTAAACCATGAGCCTGGGCGTGCGGAAATTGTCGTGTAAATTCAGCCTTGACGCAGTCGATCAGGCGACGCGCCGGCCGCCGCGCACCAGAAACAGACCGCCCAGGCCGATGGCCAGCAGCAGCAGAAGGGTTGCGAACCCGCCCTGCTGGGTTCCCGTCGCGCGCGTTCCAAAGTTGACGAGCGTGGGCGCCAGCCAGGCGGTGGCGACACCGGACAGCGCGTAGACGCCGAAGAATGCGCCGGTCCGGTCCGGCGGCGTGAGCCGCGTAAGCAGGGTTCGGCTGGACGCGTACTGAGCGGTAATGAAGACGGCGTTCACGAAGCCCACCAGCACGAAGATCACGTCCGGCAGAGTCTGGAAGACGGGCCCGGACCAGAGCGGCGGCGCCTGCGGATCGTGCGGCCAGAAGAACAGGATCAAGTCCGGCCGCATGCCGAGGAAGGCGGTGAGGCCCAGCATCGACATGACGATCTCGATGCGCAGCGCGGTCTTGGGGCCGAGACCGGCGTCGAGCCAGCGCGCCACGAAACCCCCTAGCACGGCGAAGGTGCTGAGCAGGATCCCGTAGGCCAGCATCTCCAGCGCGCCCCACTGCATGACGCCCACCGCGTAGACGCCGGCATAGACGAGGACGCCGTTCATCCCGTCGACGAAGAACATCCGCGAGCCGATGTAGACGGCCGCGTCGCGGTGATGGCTGATCGTCCGCAGCATCCCCCAAAGCTCGCGCGCGCCGGCGGCGAATGCGCGGAGGGGACGAATGCCTGTCGGCTCGGCGTCGGGGGTCCACAGGAAGAGCGGGATCGAACCGAACAGCAGAAGGCCCGCGGCCATCAGGGCGACGATCCGCTCGGTCTCGTGGGCGGCGGGGTCCAGGCCGAACAGCGGCACGGCGGGAACCCAGCTCCAGCCGACCGTCCCCGGCAGGGCGAAGGCCCAGGCGGTGAAGGCGAGCGCCAGCACCGAGAACAGATTGCCGAGCGACAGAGCCAGGCCCGAAGCCCGGTGCGCGCCCGAAAGGCCGGCGGCCCGCACCAGCAGCGAGTTGTGCAGGATTTCGTTGTAGTTGAAGAGCACCTGGACCGTCATGGCGCAAAGCATCGTCATGGCGACCGAAAGGCCGGTCCCATCCGGCCTGGCCCACCAAAGCGCCGCCGTCAGCGGAATCATCAACCCGACGATCAGGCCCAGCGCGCCCTTGCGCCGGCCCAGCTTGTCGATGGAGGCTCCAATGAACGGCGCCGTGGCCATGACCACCCAGCCGGCCCACTGCTGCCAGCGGGAAATCACCTCCTGCCCCCGAACGGGGTCGCCGACCATCGTGGCGGCCACGTAGGGCATGAAGACGTAGATGGTGATCAGGATGACGAAAGGGTCGCGTCCGCCCTCGAACACGGCCCAGGCTACGCCACCACGGTCCAGCCGCCCGTCATGGGCGGTCCCGCGGCGATCGGCGGCGGCTTCGGTCACGCGCTTCCCCCGGCCGCTCTCGAGGCGGCTTGCGGCCACCGTAGCGCGACGCCGGCGCTTGTCGATGATCAGTTCAGGCGTGCGGTGGCCGCGGCGAGGGCGGCGTCCCGGTCGACCTTGAGGCCCTGCGCCGCCAACGCTTCGCAGAGCGCCGTCAGGCAAAGGCGCACGTGCCAGGGCGTCGCCGAGGCGCCCATCAGGCCGATCCGCCAGACCTGGCCCTTCAGCGGTCCGAGGCCCGCGCCGATCTCCAGGTCCCAGTTGGCCAGGACGTGAGCGCGGACCGCCGCCTCGTCGATCCCGGCGGGAACCTTCACGGTGTTGAGCTGAGGCAGCCGCCAGCGCGGCTCGACCAGCATCTCCAGGCCTGCCGCCTCGATGCCGGCGATGAGAGCCTCGTGCATCCGGGCGTGCCGGGCGGTCGCGGCCTGAACGCCTTCCTCGAACAGCGCGACGAGCGACTCGTGGAGGCCGTAGAGCGCATTGATCGGCGCGGTGTGGTGGTAGGTCCGGCCGCCCTCCCCGCCCCAGTAGGCCATGATCAGGTTGAAATCGAGCAGCCAGTTCCGGACCTTCTCCTTGCGGCCGGCGATGGCCGCCTGGGCCCGCTTCGAGATCGCCACCGGCGACAGGCCAGGCGGGGCGGAAAGGCACTTCTGGGTCCCGGAGTAGACGAAGTCGGCGTCCCACGCCGCCACGTCCACGGGGATCCCGCCCAACGAGGTGACGCAGTCCACCACCGACAGGGCGCCATGACGCCGCGCGAGGCCGCAGAGCGCGGCCGCATCGCTGCGCGCGCCGGTCGAGGTCTCCGCATGCACGAAGGCCAGCACCTTGGTCGGCGCCTCGGCCAGGGCGGCCTCGACCCGCGCCGGATCGACTGGCGCGCCCCAGTCGTGGTCCACCGTGACCACCGTCGCGCCGGCGCGGCCGGCCATGTCGGCCATGCGGCCGCCGAAGGCGCCGTTGATGGCCACCACCGCCCGATCGCCAGGCTCCAGCAGGTTCATCATCGCCGCTTCCATGCCGGCGGTCCCGGGCGCCGGCAGCGGGATGCAGGCGTGGTCGGAAGCGTTGAAGAGGCGCTGCAGAGCCGCCTTGATCTCCTCCATCAGCGCCTGGAACTCGGGATCCAGGTGGCCGATCGTCGGCCGGGCGAGCGCGGCGAGCACCCGCGGGCTGACGTCGGAGGGACCCGGACCCATCAGGATCCGACGCGGCGGCTGGAAGGACTGCATGGCGGCTCCGCTTGTCTGGGCCGCGTGTCTAGGGCCTCAGCGCGGGGTCAGGCAACCGTCTCAGGCCAGCAGGCGGTCGTGGATCCGTTCGCGCTGGCCGGCGTCGAGGCCCAGGACGTCGTCGAGATAGCCGTCGAGCGAGCCGTGCTGCTGGCGCATGACGTCGAAGGCGGCGTCCAGGTATTCGGCCTCGACGCGCATGGCCGTCATCAGCGCCTCGTCCGTGGCGATGCGGCCGGTGGTCTCGCGGATGACCTCGCGGATCATCGGCAGGCGGTTGGCCAGCCGGACCGGATCGTTGGTCAGGAGATAGTCCTCGGTGATGTCGTCGTCGTGCACGCCGGCCAGGTGATGGGTGAGCGCGCAGATGATCCCGGTCCGGTCCTTGCCCGCCGTGCAGTGCACGAGCACCGCGCCCTCGGTGTCGGCCAGGGCGCGGAAGTAGCGGCTGTAGAGGTCGACGTGGCGCGGCTGGTGCGGGGCCTTGCGGTAATAGTCCAGCATATAGGCGTGGAACGACGCCTGGCTGAGGTCGGAGCCCACGATGAAGCTCAGCCACTCGTCCGCGGCGTCCTGGCCGATGTCGTTCTCGATCACCTGGGCCGCAAAGCCGGGCCAGCGCCGGCTGGGCTGGCGCTCGCGTTCGTTGGACCGGCGCAAGTCGACGATCAGCGCCAGGTTCATGCCCGCCAGGCGGTCCAGGTCCGCGTCCGTCGAGGTCGCGTGGTGGGCGGAGCGGTACAGCATGCCGCGCTTCAGCCGGCGGTGACCGGCGACGTAGTCCCCGAAGTCGCGGAAGTTGTCGATGCCTTCGAAGGCGATGCGGCGGGTCATGGCGGCTGGGTTTGTACCCGCCTTTCTTAGCGTTTTCGAGGCGCCGTCGCGTCAACTCAGCGGAACGGCGGCTCGTCGAAGCTGCGCAGCTTGCGCGAGTGGAGGCGCACGCCCTCCTGCTTGAGCAGGTCGATGGTGGCGAGGCCGATCTGCAGGTGCTGGGCGATGGCGCGGTCGTAGAAGGCGTTGGCCTGCCCCGGCAGCTTGATCTCGCCGTGCAGCGGCTTGTCCGAGACGCACAGCAGGGTCCCGTAGGGCACCCGGAAACGGTAGCCCTGCGCGGCGATGGTGGCGCTCTCCATGTCGATGGCCACCGCGCGGCTCTGGTTGAAGCGCAGGGCGCTGGACGAGTACTTGAGTTCCCAGTTGCGGTCGTCGGTGGAAACGACAGTGCCGGTGCGCAGCCGGCGCTTCAGAACGTCGCCGGTCTCGCCCGTCACCTGTTCGGCGGCGGTGTTCAGGGCGACCTGGATCTCGGCCAGCGGCGGGATGGGGATCTCGGGCGGCAGCACCTTGTCCAGCACATGGTCGTCGCGCAGGTAGGCGTGGGCCAGGACATAGTCGCCGATCTTCTGGCTGCCGCGCAGCCCGCCACAGTGGCCGATCATCAGCCAGGCCTGGGGACGGAGCACGGCCAGGTGATCGCAGACCGTCTTGGCGTTCGAGGGGCCGACGCCGATGTTCACCAGGGTCACCCCGGTGCGGTCGGGCGCCATCAGGTGATAGGCCGGCATCTGGTGCTTGCGCCAGGCGCCCGCCGCGACCTTGGCCTCCGGATCGGTGGTCTCAGGGGTGATCAGCACGTTGCCCGCGGCCGACAGCCCAGTATAGCGGCCGCCGACCTTCAGCTGGCGGCAGGCCCAGGCGACGAACTCGTCCACGTAGCGGTGGTAGTTGGTGAAGAGGATGTACTGCTGGGTGTGTTCGGCCGGCGCGCCCGTGTAGTGCGTCAGCCGGGCCAGCGAGAAATCGGTGCGCAGGCCGTCGAACAGGGCGAGCGGGCGTGGCTGGTCCTCGGGCGCCATCCACGAGCCGTCGGCGACCTCGTCTCCAATGTGGGCGAGCTCGGTGGTGGGGAAGTGCCGGGCGATATCCACCGAGCTTACGTCGGCCTTCGCCATGTCGGCGGCGTCGAGGACGTAGGGGAAGGGGATCTCCTGGCTGGAGCGCCCGACCTCAATGCCGACGTCGAAATCCTCCTGCAGCAGGGACAGCTGCTCGATCAGATAGGTGCGGTAGAAGTCCGGCCGCGTGACCGTGACCGCATAGGCTCCGGGCGCGGGAATGCGGGCGAAGGCGCGGCTGGTGCGCGGATAGGGCAGGCCTGGCGACCAGCTGAGCCGCAACTCCGGGTACACGAAGGCGCCCGCGGCGCGGGCCGCGGGGTCCGGCGGCGGTCCGCCGGCAAGAAAGAATTTCAGGGATGTCCGAAGAGCCTCGACGCTCTTGCGATATTCCGTTTCGAGCCGATCGACGATGCCGGCTGGATCTGTCTTCATCATCGGCGGCTATATAGCGCTGCTCCGTGACGCTTGCGAGCGCGCCGTGCTGGACGCGCGCGTCCTTCCCGGCCACAAGGACGGCCGAAACGCCGGGCCGGGCGCGGGTGCGATCGGTCCCACTTCGCACAGATCGTGGGGAAGCCATTTCCCGGCTCCCCCGGGGGGCCGCATGAATCGTCTTTTCACCTACCTGATCGTCGGAGCCATGGTCCTTGGCGTCCTGACGGGGTGGATTCTCAATACGACCCTGCCGGCCGCCGAGGCGGCGGCTGCGGCCGACAATCTGAACATCCTGACCAACATGTTCCTTCGGCTGATCAAGATGATCATCGCGCCGCTGGTGTTCTCAACCCTGGTCGTGGGCATCGCGCACATGGGCGACGCCTCGGAGGTCGGGCGGGTCGGGGTGAAGACCATCTCCTGGTTCATACTGGCGTCCATCACCTCGCTGATGCTGGGCCTCGTGATGGTCCATCTCCTGGAGCCGGGCGCGGGGCTCTCGATCGCCCTGCCGGACGCGGCGGCGGGCGGCCCGGGCGTGGACGTGTCGAAGTTCACCCTGGCCGAGTTCGTCACCCACCTCGTGCCCAGCTCCATCGTCGATGCGATGGCCAGGAACGAGATCCTGCAGATCGTGGTCTTCTCGGTGTTCGTGGGCACCGCCATCTCGGCGATCGACGACAAGGCCCCCCAGGTGCTGGCCCTGGTCGAGCAGATCGCCCAGATCATGCTGAAGGTCACCGGCTATGTGATGCGCTTCGCGCCGGTGGCGATCTTCTCGGCCCTGGCCGCGGCGATCACGACCAAGGGCCTGGGCGTCCTCGTCACCTACGCCAAGTTCGTCGGCGGCTTCTATCTGTCGCTCGGCCTGCTGTGGGTGCTGTTGGTGGCGGTCGGGGTGATCATCGTGGGGCCGCGCGTGCTGAAGCTGATCGGCGCCCTGCGCAGCCCCATCCTGCTGGCCTTCTCCACCGCCTCCTCGGAAGCCGCCTATCCGCGGACGCTGGAGGAGCTGCAGAAGTGGGGCGTCTCGCGGAAGGTGGCCAGCTTCGTGCTGCCGCTGGGCTATTCGTTCAACCTCGACGGCTCGATGATGTACTGCACCTTCGCGGTGCTGTTCATCGCGCAGGTCTATGGCATCGAGCTCAGCATCGCCCAGCAGATCACCATGCTGGCCCTGCTGATGATCACGTCGAAAGGGATGGCCGGCGTGCCGCGCGCCTCGATCGTGGTGATCGCCGCCACGCTCGCCTACTTCGACCTGCCCGAGGCGGGCGTCGCCCTGATCCTGGCGGTCGACCAGCTGCTCGACATGGGCCGCTCGGCCACGAACGTGGTCGGCAATTCGGTGGCCTCGGCGGTCGTGGCCCGCTGGGAAAACCAGATCGAGGAGCCGCAGGACGAGGCGCTGGTCCAGCCGCAGGCCAAGCCGGCGGCGGAATAGGACCCGCCTATACGCTCGGCCGGGCGCGGTAGGCCGCCTCGTCCAGCTCGCCCTCCCAGCGGGCGACGGTGACGGCCACCGCCAGGTCCGAGGTGTTGTTGGGCACGGTGCGGGTCATGTCGAGCAGCCGGTCGAACGGCAGGACGAAGCCCACCACCAGCGCCGTCTGCTCAGGTGTCACGCCGAGCGCCGAGAGGACGGCGGCCAGCATGAAGAGCGAGGCCGACGGGACGGGCGCCGTGCCGACCGCCACCATGACCGTGGTCACCCCGATCAGCGCGTACTGCACGGCGGAGAGCTCGATGCCGAAGGCCTGGGACGCGAACATCGCCAGGATCCCGATGTAGAGCGCGGTGCCGTCCATCGAGACGGTTACTCCGATAGGAAGCGCAGTGGAGGCCACCATGTGGCTGACGCCCAGGTTCTTCTCCGCCACTCGCATGGCGACCGGCAGAGTCGCCGCCGAAGACGAGGTGGAGAAGGCCACGATGAGGGCGTCCGGAATGCCCCGGAAGAACGGCAGGACCGGCAGGCGCGCCACCAGTCTCAAGAGACCGCCGTGCACCACCAGCACCTGGAAGGCGCAGCCGACCACGAGGGCCACGGCGAGCAGGAGCACATGGGCGAAGACGGCCGCCCCCGCCGTGCCCGTCACCCAGGCGATCAGGGCGAAGACCCCGAAGGGCGCCACTTCCATGACCAGGCGGGTGATGACCAGCATCATCTCCGCACCGATGGCGAACAGCCGCTTCGCCGGCTCCGACCGCTCCCCGAGCGACAGCAGGGCGACGCCCAGCAGGATCGAGAAGAAGATCACCGCCAGGATGTCGCCCGAGGCCAGCGCCTCGAACGGATTCAGCGGCACCACCGACATCAGCTGTTCGCCGACGGTGGGCGCCTCGCCCACGGGCTGGGACTCGACGCCGGCGAAGTCGACCCCGGCTCCGGGACGGAAGAGCGCGCCGACGGCCATGCCGACGCTGACCGCCACGGCCGTGGTGCAGAAATAGAGCAGCAGGGTCCGCCCGCCGATCGAGCCCAGCCGACGGGGGTCGCCCATGGCCGCCACGCCCGAGACGATCGAGAAGAATACCAGGGGGGTCACCACCATCCGGATCAGGCGGATGAAGAGGTCGCCGATCCACTTCAGCGCCTCGGCGTTGTCGCCCAGGACGATCCCGGCCAGAACGCCCAGGAACAGGGCGAGCATGATGCGCTTCCACAGAACGACATCGAACCACCAGCGCCGGAGCAGACTGCGGCGCGGCGGGGCCTTTGGATCGGCGCTCGGCGTGTCGGAGGGCACGGCAGGCTCCTTGCCTTGGCCAGGCTGGCGGCGATGGCCCGACAGCCTGGCGATGAAACCCTAACTCGAGAATGGCGCTAAAGCTCCGTTAGGGATGTCGCTTAACGTGGCGTTCGCCTCGTCTGTTGATTGTGGGCGGCTCAGAACAGGACCGTCCAGACTTTCCCGTGCCGCAACAGTCGAAGAGTCTCGCCGAGCTCGCCGCCCGCGTGGCCGAGCTGGAGGCCGAACGGGCGATGACCCTTCGGCTGGCGCAGACCGATTCACTTACGGGTCTCGTCAATCGCGGCGCCTTCACCTCCGGCCTCTGCGAACGCCTCGAGGTCGCCCGCGGGACCAGGGAGACGGTCGCCCTTTTCGTCATCGATCTCGACCGCTTCAAGAACCTGAACGACAGCCTGGGCCATCATGCGGGCGACCTCCTCCTGGCCGAGCTGGGAAAGCGCCTGCGGGACGACGCCGCTCCGGGGGAGCTGGTCGCACGACTGGGGGGCGATGAGTTCGCGCTGGTGACGAACGACCCCGACATCGCCGGCCGCGCCGAGCGGCTGGTGGCGGCGCTCGGCCAGCAACAGATGATCTACGGCCGCGCCGTGGCGCCGGGTGGGTCGGTGGGCGTGGCGGTCTTCCCGCACGACGCCGGCGACGCCACCGACCTGCAACGGTACGCCGACATGGCGCTCTATCTGGCCAAGTCCGGCGGCGGCCGGCGCTGGCGCCGCTTCGATTCCGAACTGCGGGCCGAGAGCGAGCGTCGCCGCACGCTCGAGGACGAGCTGCGCCGCGCCATTCCCGCCGGCGAGATCGAACCCTGGTTCCAGCCCATCGTCGACGCCATGACCGGCCGGCTGGTGGGCGTGGAAGTCCTCGCCCGCTGGCGCCACCCGGAGCAGGGCCTGCTGTCGCCCGCCGCGTTCGTCCCGATCGCCGAGGAACTGGGCATCATCCGCACCATCGACGAGGCCGTGTTCGAGGCCGCCTGCGCGCGCGCCGCGCCCTGGGTGGCCGAGGGTCTGATCGAGGTGCTGTCCTGCAACGTCTCGCCGCGCGACCTGCTGGATCCGGGCTTCTCGCGAAAGCTGATCGGCCGCCTCGCGCAGACCGATCTGCCGGCGACCGCCCTGACCGTCGAGATCACCGAAACCTTCCTGCTCCAGGACCTCGCACTGTCACGCCGGCACATCGAGCGGCTGGCCGCGCGGGGCATCAACGTGGCTCTGGACGATTTCGGGACCGGCTACTCCAACCTGCGGGCGTTGATGCACCTGCCCATCCAGACGGTGAAGCTGGACCGCTCGCTCATCGATGACGTCGGCCGCGACCCGCGCGTCTCCAAGCTCGTCGCCTCGCTGCTGCACGCCGCCCGCTCGCTGGGCGTGCGGATTACCGCCGAGGGCGTTGAGCACGAGGCCCAGGCGCTGTTCCTGCGCTCAGCCGGCTGCGACCGCATGCAGGGCTATTTCTTCGCCAGACCCATGCCCGGGGACGAAATGGAGACGCTGCTGCGCGAGTCCAACGCCCCCGCCCCACGCCTCGCCGTGGCGAGCTGACGGCGTTCCCGCCGCGGGCTGCTCGTCAGGCGGCCTCGAACTGCAGCGCCGCGAGGCGGGCGTAGAGTCCGCTCTTCGTCACCAGGTCGGCGTGGGTCCCTTCCTCGACGACTCGCCCCTCATCCATGACCACGATGCGGTCGGCCTTCAGGACGGTCGCCAGCCTGTGCGCAATGACCAGGGTGGTGTGGCCTTTCATCGCCTCGTCCAGCGCCCGCTGCACCAAGTGCTCGTTCTCGGCGTCGAGCGCGCTGGTCGCCTCGTCCAGAAGCAGGACGGGCGCTTCGCGGATCAGCGCCCGTGCGATGGCCAGCCGCTGGCGCTGACCGCCCGACAGGCTGCGGGCCCGGTCGCCGACCTGGGTGTCCGGCCCCGCGGGCAGCGCCGCCAGGAAGCCCTCCGCCTGGGCCGCGCGCAGGGCCGCCCGCACCGCCGCCTCGTCCGCCCCTGCGCGGCCGTAGCGCACATTGTCGACCGCCGAGCCGGAGAACAGCGGGCTCTCCTGGGCCACCAGGGCCATGCGGGCGCGCACCTCGCGGGGGTCGGCGGTCCTCAGGTCCACGCCGTCGAGCAGGACGCGGCCGGCCTGGGGATCGTAGAAGCGCAGCAGCAGGCGGAAGACCGTGCTCTTGCCCGCGCCCGACGGACCGACCAGCGCCACGCGCTCGCCGGGTCTCACCCTTAGCGAAAAGCCCTTCAGGGCCGGCAGGTCCTCCCGACCGGGATAGGCGAAGGTCACGTCCTCGAAGGCCACTTCGCCCCGCGGCGGGGCAGGCAGCGGCGTGGGCGAAGGCGGCGCCGCCACGCCGGGGCGCGCGTCCAGCAACTCGCCGACCCGCTCCATGGCGCCCGAAGCCTTCTGCACATCGCCCCAGGTCTCACCCAGCGCGCTCACCGAACCGGCCGCCAGCACGGACAGGAAGGCGAACTGGAAGAGCGCGCCCCACGAGATGTCGCCACGCATGCCGGCCTGCACCCCCAGCCAGAACACGCCGACGACCCCGCCGAACACGAGAACGATAACGGCGGCCGTCATGATCGCCCGGGTGGTGATGCGCCGCATCTGGGCGCGGAAGGCGTTCTCGACAGCCAGGCCGAACCGCTCGGCGGCGGCGCCCTCGCGCCCGAACGCCTGGACGGTCTCCAATGCGTCGAGGCTCTCGCCGGCCGAGCCCACGGCGTCGGCGAAGCGATCCTGGGCCGAAGTGGTCAGCTTGCGCACACGCCGGCCGAAGATGAACAGGGGCGCCAGCACGAAGGGAAAGGTAAGGAGCACCAGCCCCGTCAGGTGCGGGCTCACGAAAACCAGCAGGATCAGGGCGCCTATCAGCGTCAGGAGGTTTCGCAGCGCCACCGAGACAGAGGTCGCCAGCAGGTTCTCGACGATGGCGATGTCGGTGGTGAGCCGCGACAGGACCTCGCCCGTACGGGTCTTCAGGAAGAAGGCGGGATCGAGGGTGACGATATGGCCGTAGGTCGCCTTGCGCAGGTCTGCTACCACCCGCTCCCCCAGGCTGGTCACAGTGTAGAAGCGCATGGCCGTGGCCACCGCCAGCACGCCGGCCACGGCGCCCACGACGAGGAAGCTTCGGTTGACGGTGGCGGCGTCCAGCCCCGGCTGGGTCAGCCGGTCCACGACCATGCGGATCGCGCCGGTCATACCGAGGGTCGCGCTCGTGGACATCAGGAGGAAGACCAGCGCGGCCAGCGCGCGGCCCCAGTGGGCGGTGAGATAAGGGGCCAGGCGTCGAAGCGCGCCGACGTTGCGGCTGCGCTCACGCTTGGCCGCGGAATCGGCCAGGGTCTGAGCCATCGCCTGGCCGGCGGTTGGCCGGCCCTCCACGGTCACGCCGGGCGCTCTCGACTCCGGCCCCGGGTCACTCATACGTCTCGCACCTTGCTTTTCCCGCGGCGCTTCTCTATACGCGCGGCTTCCTTTTTCGCCGCCTTCGCGCGCGGCCGATCCATTACGTCAGGCGCCGGTTCGATGAAACAAGACATCCATCCCGACTATCACTTCATCACCGTGGTGATGACGGACGGCACCACCTACAAGACCCGGTCGACCTACGGCAAGGAAGGCGACACCCTGAACCTGGACATCGATCCGAAGACGCATCCGGCGTGGACGGGCGGCGGGCACCAGCTTCTCGACCGCGGCGGCCGCGTGTCGCGCTTCAACGCAAAGTTCGGCGCCTTCACGCGCAAATAGGCGACAGCCGACCCAAGAGATTCGGACGCCGCGAGGGGAGACCTTCGCGGCGTTTCTCGTTGGCGCGTCTGCGCGCCCGCAAATGCAACTACGGAAAACGCGGAAGTCACGGAGAGGCCCGGGTGAGCAGCCGGCGAAGCGGCCCCCTTCCGTGCATTCTGTATTCTCCGCGGGCCGATCGCGCCTGCGGCGCGGATCAGCCGCCGAAGGCGCCGCGCAGGCGGTCGAGGTGGCCCAGCACGGGGTTGGCGGGCTCTTCAGTCTGGCTTTCGAGGTACATCCGCCGGTCCAGATGACGCACGCGCTCGTAGAGGCGCTCGGCGCAGTCAGCCAGCCGGGTAAGCCCCCGGGGCAGCTCGGCGCGGGCCGAATCCGTCTCGGCGCTGCGGGCGACCTCTTCGCCATTGAGGCGATAGCGGTCCTCGCAGGCGGCGGCCGGGGCCATGTCGCCCTCGCGCACCGCGCGCTGCACCAGAAGCCACGAGGCGACCTGCATGAGGCGCGTCGTGAGCCGCATGCTCTCGGCCGCATAGGCGAGGGCGGCGTTGCGCGACAGGAGCTTGGATTCCTGGCGACCCTCGCCGTCCAGATAGGTGGCGGTCTCCTCCACCAGCTCCATGCCCTCCTGGAACGTCCGCTCGAACAGCTCGGAGCGGGCGAAATCCTGGATGACGTCGTCGCGCCAATCGGGGGCCTGGGTGTCCTGCATCATGGCCAGCCTATACCGGTTACGGTTTCCACGCCCTGAACGAAACGTCGCGGGGTGGAGGTTCCACTGCAACCCGCATGCCAGCCCGGCTCATGCGGAGCGCGGTGCGAAGAGGGCGTCCGCAGCGGCGCGGCCGGATCTCTTCTTCTGGAGCTGAGCCTCCACACGGGCGATCTCCCCGCGCAGCACCGTCAGCCGCTCTTCCAGCTCGGCGACCCCATAAAGTTCCAGGTCCTCACGCGTGACCTCGACGAGCCGTTGCCCTCGACCGATCCGGACGTCTGCAGGTTCATCCATCGCAGGAGCTCCTTTGCGTCCCCCGAGCAGGCCGCTATCTGACCGTGGACGCCCGATTTTCGCAAGTTTCAGGACAAATCGATGACCAGCCCGATCGAAGCCGAGACCATGACCGCGATCGCCGTGGAAGGTGGCAAGGGGCCGGCGTCGGCGCTGAAGCCGGTGCGGCTGCCCGTCCCCGTCCCGGCCGAGGGGCAGATTCTGATCCGGGTGCGCGCCGCCGGCGTGAACCGGCCCGACATCGTCCAGCGTTTGGGGATGTATCCCCCGCCGCCCGGCGCGCCCGACACCCTGGGGCTCGAGGCGGCCGGACAGGTGGCCAAGGCTGCCGGCCGCTGGCAGGTGGGCGACAAGGTGTGCGCCCTGCTGGGCGGCGGCGGCTATGCGGAATACGTCGTCTGCGACGCCCGGCACGCCCTGCCGATGCCCGAGGGGCTCTCCTACGAGGCGGCGGCGGGCCTGCCCGAGACGGTCTTCACGGTGTACGCCAACGTCTTCGAGCACGGCGCGCTGAAGGCTGGCGAGACCCTGCTGCTCCACGGCGCGACGTCGGGCATCGGAGTCACGGCCATCCAGATGGCGAAGGCGGCCGGCGCCAAAGTGATCGCCACCGGGCGCGGCGCCGACAAGGCCAAGGCCGCCCTCGCCCTGGGCGCCGACGTCGCCGTCGACGCCACCGCCGAGGATTTCGCCGAAGTGGCCAAGGCGCACGGCGGCGTGGACGTGGTGCTCGACATGGTCGGCGGCGACTATTTCGCGAAGAACCTCGACGCCCTGAAGACCGCCGGCCGGATCGTTTACATCGCCGCCCAGGCCGGCGGCGAGATCAGCGTGCCCATCTTCCGGATCATGCAGAAGCGGGCGGTCATCACCGGCTCGACCCTGCGCCCCCGGGACGCCGATGAGAAGGCCCGCCTCGCGGCCGAGGTCGAGCGCGTCGTCTGGCCCTGGATCGCCGCCGGCAAGGTCAAGCCCCAGGTGGACCGCGTCTTCCCGCTGGAAGAGGCCGCCGCCGCACACGCCCACCTGGAGGGCGGCGCTCACGTCGGCAAGGTGATCCTCGTCGCCCAATGACGGGCGAGCGATATGTGTCCATACCGAAAAATCTAAAATATTGACGCTGGGTTAGCCCGCCCGCACGGTCGCGTCCCAGAGCGGTGGCCGCCGAAAGACGCCGCCGCCGGGAGGAAGGTGATGACCGCCGCCAGCGGACCAGCCGAAGCGCCGCGCCTGGGGTTTGCGACCAAGCTCGCCTACGCGGTGGGCTCCACGGCCACGAACCTGAAGCTCCGCGCCCTCTCCACCTTCCTGGTGATCTTCTACAACCAGGTCGTGGGCCTGCCGCCGCAGCTGGTGGGGTCGATCCTGGCCTTGGCGCTGGTCTTCGACGCGGTGATCGATCCCGTCCTGGGCCAGATATCGGACAACGTCCGCTCCCGCTGGGGCCGACGGCACCCGTTCATGCTGGCGGCGGCCGCGCCCTACGCCATCGCCTTCTTCCTGCTCTGGAACCCGCCCCAGGGCTGGAGCGACGGCGCACTCGGGATCTACCTCGCCGTCTGCCTGATCGCCGTCCGCTTCTTCGACACCTTTTTCGAGCTGCCGCACCAGGCGCTCGCGCCCGAACTGGCCAAGGGCTACGACGAGCGCACAAACCTGCTGGCGCTGCGCCACTTCTTCCTGGTGCTGGGCGGCCTCGGCATGACGATCCTGGCCTATCAGGTGTTCCTGAAGGTACGTCCGGACGGCACGGGAGGCGTCTTGGCCCGCGAGGGCTATTTCGCCTATTCGCTCACCGGCGCGGTGATCATCTTCGTCGCGATCGTGGTCTCGACGCTGGGGACGGCCCACCGCATCCCCTACCTGACCACCGCGCCGAGCCGGAAGATCACCCTGGGCGCCATGGTCCGCGAGATCGCGCACACCCTGAACAATCGGGCGTTCATTTCGGCCGCCGTCGCCATGATGTTCATCGCCGTGGCGGTCGGTGCGCGGAACGGGCTGGAGATCTACTTCGGTCTCTACTTCTGGGAACTGAGCCAGCCCCAGCTCGCGGGCCTCGCCACCATGAGCGTCGTCGGCGGCTTCCTGGGCGTACTGCTGGCGCCGGTGGTCGGCCGCGAATTCGGCAAGAAGTGGGGCGTCATCGCCGTGTTCGCCACGGCGGTGCTGGTGCACGTCACCCCGGTGTCCCTGCGCCTGTTGGGCCTTGCTCCAGCCAACGGCACGGTCGAGCTGCTGTTCCTGCTCTATGGCGAAGAGATCATCAACGCGACCTTCGCCGCCGCGACCGGTATCCTGCTGGCGGCCATCATCGCCGACGTGGTCGAGGATGCCGAGGTCAAGACCGGCCGCCGCTCCGAAGGCCTGCTGATGGCGGCCAACAACCTGTTCCGCAAGATGATCTCGGGAATGGGGATCTTCATCGCCACGGCCGTCCTGGCGACGGTGGGCTTCCCCGAGAAGGCCGAGCGCGGCCAGATCGCGCCCGAGGTGCTGCAGGGCCTGGGGCTGGCCTACATTCCGATGATCGTCGGGCTGTACGGCGTGGCGATCCTGTTGCTGCTGAGCTACGGCATCACCCGCCAGCGCCACGAGGCCAACCTCGCCATCCTCTCCGCCCGGGCCGGGGAACAGGCCGCGGCCGAGGCGGGGCCGGGCATCGGCTCGGGCGAAATCCCGGTGCGAAGGGGGCCGTAGGGCCGCCGCGGCCCGCCGACGTCAGTGCTTGAAGACGCCCATGAGCAGCGGCTTGACGAACACCGCCGCGGCCGACTTCGGCCGCACGTCCGGCACCAGATAGCCCAGGTCGGCGCAGGCGTTCAGGGTGGCGTTCAGCATCTGGGCGGCGATGAACGGGTCGACCGGCCGTATCGAGCCCTCCGCGATCCCATCCGAGATCATCGAGGCGAAACGGTCGGTGACCCGCGCCGCATGCTCCACCATCACCCGGCGGATCTGCTCCGGCAGGGCCGTGAGCGCGGCCGTGCGGAGCAAGGGGCCGTGTTCCGAAAGCTGGAACTCCGCCAGGGCCGCGGCGCAGGCCGACAGCCGGTCCCACTGGTCGCCCGGCAACTCCATGGCCATCCGCTGGGCGCGGCGCATCACCTCGAAACTGCGCTCGAAGCAAGCGACCACCAGGTCGTCCTTGGCTTCGTTGTGGTGGTAGAAGCTGCCCTTGGTGACGTTGAGCTCGGCCGAGATCTTGTCCACCGAGGCGCCGCGATAGCCGCGCCGGTTGATCAGGCGGGTGGCGGCCAGCAGGAAGGTCTCCTGGGCCAGTTCCGGCCCTTCGGCCAGGGCGTCCATCGAGAACGGCGCCGGCGTCCAGCTCGCGCCCTCCGGGGCGAGGCCGCCCACGAAGATGTCGACCATCCGGTCGCGGACGCGCGGATAGTCCTCGGGATCGTACTTCGCCAGCCACGACCCG
Source organism: Pseudomonadota bacterium (assembly GCA_049323595.1). Classification (GTDB taxonomy): domain Bacteria; phylum Pseudomonadota; class Alphaproteobacteria; order Caulobacterales; family Caulobacteraceae; genus Phenylobacterium. The sequence continues at coordinate 243,457 of JBMOOD010000015.1, read as the reverse complement.
CCCCAGAACACCTGCTCCAGCAGCATCCGCGTGCGGGCGGTTCGTCGTCCGCGGGACATCCAGCACAGGTCGGGGTGGTCGAAGATCTGGCGGGTCTTGCGGAACAGCCGGCCATAGGCCGTCGCCACTTCCTCGCGCCGCGGCGAAGTCAGCGCCCGCAGTTCCGAGATGATCGGCAGGGGCGGCGCCGTGCCCGCCTCGGTCGCCTTCAGGGCCTCGAGGTAGCGCGTGAAGAAGTCGTACAGGCGGTCTTCCGGGGTCGCCGCGCGCACCGCCAGGTCAGCCAGATCGTGCAGGGTCTCGATCCCGCGCGTGATGCAGGCCGCGGCCAGATCGTCCTTGCGCTTGAAGTAGTAGGTGACGCTCGTGGTCGACAGATCGACCGCCTCGGCGGTGGCGCCGAGCGTCAAGCCCTTGATGCCTTTGCGATTCAGGATGCGGGTCGCGGCGTCGAGTATGGCCTCGCGTTTGCGTTCGAACCGATCCGTGGACCGCGCCACGGCGTTGCGCTGGGCCATAGACTGCCTGCTCTCCGTTAAGACGCCTTTCTGCCCCTCACGGCGACGTCCGCCAAGAGGTGACCTTACGTCAGCGTCAGTTGTCCGAAAAGCCGAAGGGCGCACTGGTCCGGCGAATGTCGTCGGGCAGGATCTGCCGCCCGATCGGCGGCGCCGATCGGGCCGTGCACTCCGTCCGGTGGCAGAGGCGACAGGTCACGCCGATCGGTGTCGCGGATTCCGGCGCGCCCGGCTGGCCCTGCGTATAGATCAGCTTCCCCGCCTGCTCCGCCGCACAGCCCAGGGCGATCGCTCGCTCGACGCGAGGCTTGCCGAAGCCGCCGCCGCCCGCCGTCACGGTGCGCGCAATCGAGAAGAACCGCTGCCCGTCGGGCAGCTCCAGCCACTGCGTCACGATCTGGCGCGGCGTGCGGAAGGCCTGGTGCACGTTCCAGAGCGGGCAGCCGCCCCCGTGCCGCGCGAAGGGGAAGCCGGCGCCGTCCAGGCGCTTGGAGACGTTGCCGGCCTCGTCGACCCGGATGAAGAAGAACGGCACGCGTTCCTGGCCGGGCTTCTGAAGGGTGGTCAGCCGGTGGGCGGTCTGCTCGAAGCTGGCGCCGAACTGCCGTCCTAGGGCCTCGACATCATACCGGCGCGTCTCCGCGGCCCGGGCGAAGGCGGCGTAGGGCATCAGGATCGCGGCCGCCGCATAGCTGGCAAGCGCGCGCCGGGTGAGTCGCTCGCCGCTCTCGGAGGCGAAGGCGCTTTCCGAAAGCACGCCGTCGAGATCCTCGCCCATCTCGAGATAGGCCAGCTGCAGGGCGAGCTGGAAGGTCTGGCTGGCGTTGTCCAGCTCGTCCGAGAGCAGGATCTCCTTGCGATGCCAGTCCAGCCGGCGCGTCGAGCCGACCATCACCGTCGACGGCAGCCGGCGCACGCGCAGGCCGTGGCGTGCGCGGAAATACCCGGACAGGCCATCGTGCTCGGACACCTGCTGGGCCAGGCGCTCGGCGGCGTCGTCCAGGGTCGGGAAGCTGTTGCGGCGCGCCGCCAGGAAGCGACGGGACTCGGCGACCGGGTCGTAGCCCTCGTCCTCGGCCGTACCGGCCGCCGCGCCGCGGTCGGCGAGCGCCAACTGTTCCTCGCGATAGGCGGTGTGGAGGCGCAGGAACGCCTCGGTGATCCCCGGGAAGTTGGTGGCGACGTCGCCGAGCTCCAGGGTGGGAACGTCGATGTCGGCGAACATCGGGTCCTTCAACACCGTCGCGAGCCGGGCCTGCTCGTCGGCTGCGCCGTCGCCCGCGAGGGTGGAAACGTCCAGCTGGTAGGTCTGGGCGAGGCGCAGGAGGAGCTCCGCCGTCAGCGGCCGGTGGTTGCGCTCCAGGAGGGCGATGTAGGACGGCGAGACGTCAAGGTCGGCCGCCATGTCCGCCTGGGTGAGGCCGCGGTCGCGCCGCAGCCGCCTCAGACTGGGCCCCACATAGAGGCGACGCTCGGCCGGCATGGCGTTAACCCTTTGAAGTGTAGTTACTTACAACATTACATAGAACTGTTGTAAAGTTTTACAACCACACCTCGCGCGGACTCCACAGGGGCCGGGCCGCCGCGCTATCGGCCACGCAACTTTACTCTTCCGATCAAGGACGCGGCAGATGGCGTATCAGGACCACATCATCGAGATGGGCCAGCTCATCAAGAGCAAGAGCGGCCCGTGGGACGGGATCAATCCCGAATCCGTGGCCCGCATGCGGCTGCAGAACCGGTTCAAGACCGGCCTGGAGATCGCCAAGTACACCGCCGACATCATGCGCAAGGACATGGCGGCCTATGACGCCGATCCGGCCAACTACACCCAGAGCCTCGGCTGCTGGCACGGCTTCATCGCCCAGCAGAAGCTGATCTCGATCAAGAAGCACTTCGGCACCACCAAGCAGCGCTACATCTACCTGTCGGGCTGGATGGTCGCGGCGCTGCGCTCGGAATTCGGCCCGCTGCCGGACCAGTCGATGCACGAGAAGACCTCGGTGCCGGCGCTGATCGAAGAGATCTACACCTTCCTGAAGCAGGCCGACGCCCGTGAGCTCGGCATGATGTTCCGCGACCTCGACGCCGCCCGCGCGGCCGGCGACAAGGCCAAGGAGCAGCAGCTGATCGACGCGATCGACAACTACGAAACCCATGTCGTTCCGATCATCGCCGACATCGACGCCGGCTTCGGCAACGCGGAAGCCACCTACCTGCTGGCCAAGAAGATGATCGAGGCCGGCGCCTGCGCCCTGCAGATCGAGAACCAGGTCTCCGACGAGAAGCAGTGCGGCCACCAGGACGGCAAGGTCACCGTCCCGCATGAGGACTTCCTCGCGAAGATCCGCGCCCTGCGCTACGCCTTCCTCGAAATGGGCGTGGACAACGGGATCATCGTCGCCCGCACCGACAGCCTCGGCGCCGGCCTGACCAAGCAGATCGCCGTCAGCCACCAGCCCGGCGACATCGGCGACCAGTACAACAGCTTCCTGGACTGTGAGGAGATCGCGCCTGCCGACATGAAGAACGGCGACGTGGTCCTGAACCGCAACGGCAAGCTGCTGCGCCCGAAGCGCCTGCCGTCCAACCTGTTCCAGTTCCGCGAAGGCACGGGCGCCGATCGCTGCGTCCTGGACTGCATCACCTCGCTGCAGAACGGCGCCGACCTGCTGTGGATCGAGACCGAGAAGCCGCACATCGAGCAGATCGCCTCGATGGTCGACCGGATCCGCGAAGTCGTCCCGAACGCCAAGCTGGCCTACAACAACAGCCCGTCGTTCAACTGGACCCTCAACTTCCGCCAGCAGGTCTATGACGCCTGGAAGACGGCGGGCAAGGACCTCTCGGCCTACGACCGCAACGCCCTGATGAGCGTGGAATACGACGGCACCGAGCTGGCGGCGGAAGCCGACGAGCGGATCCGCACCTTCCAGCGGGACGCGGCCAAGCGCGCCGGCATCTTCCACCACCTGATCACGCTGCCGACCTACCACACGGCCGCGCTCAGCACCGACAACCTCGCTAAGGAGTACTTCGGCGAGCAGGGCATGCTGGGCTACGTGAAGGGCGTCCAGCGCCAGGAGATCCGCCAGGGCATCGCCTGCGTGAAGCACCAGAACATGTCGGGCTCCGACATCGGCGACGACCACAAGGAGTACTTCGCCGGCGAGGCGGCCCTGAAGGCCGGCGGCGTCCACAACACGATGAACCAGTTCGCCTAAGCGGCGCGCCACGTTCGTCTGACTTCGGGCGGCCTGGGGCGTACAGTCTCAGGCCGCTCTGCTTTCCAGTTCCCGGGATCCCACACCATGGACATCAGCCCCACCCTCTCGGTCGACGACCTCCTGCACGCCTTCGTGGAGAACGAGCTGCTGCCGGGGACGGGCGTAGAGGCCCAGGCATTCTGGGCGGCGCTGGAAACAGTCCTGGCGGACTTCACGCCGAGGAACCGGGCGCTGCTGGGCAAGCGCGACGAGTTCCAGGCCCAGATCGACGCCTGGTGGCGCGAGCGCCGGGGCCGCGACGTCTCCGTCGCCGAACAGGAGACCTTCCTTCGCGAGATCGGCTACCTGCTGCCCGAGCCTCCGGCCTTCGAGATCGGCACCCGCAACGTCGACCCCGAGATCGCGCAGGTGGCCGGGCCCCAGCTGGTCGTGCCCGTGTCCAACGGCCGCTACGCGCTGAACGCCGCCAATGCGCGATGGGGCAGCCTCTACGACGCGCTCTACGGCACCGACGCCCTTGAGCCGCCGACCGCGGGCAAGGGCTACGACCCTGCCCGCGGCGCGAAGGTGATCGCCTACGCCCGCGCCTTCCTCGACAAGGCGGCGCCGCTGACCCGGGGCAGCCACGCCGATGCGGTGAGCTATTCGGTGATCAACGGAGACCTGGTCGTCCGCTTCGAGAACGGCCAAGAAGCGGGGCTCGCCACCCCCGGTCAGCTCGCCGGCTGGAAGGGCGAGGCCGACCAGCCCGCGGGCGTGCTGCTGAAGCACAATGGCCTGCATCTCGAGATCCAGGTCGATCGCAGCCACCCGATCGGACGCGACGATGCGGCCGGCGTGAAGGACGTGCTGGTCGAATCCGCGCTCACCGCGATCCAGGACTGCGAGGATTCCGTCGCCGCGGTCGACGCCGAGGACAAGACGAACGTCTATCGCAACTGGCTGGGCCTGATGCGCGGGGACCTCACCGCCAGCTTCGAAAAGGGCGGCCGCACCGAGACCCGTCGCCTGGAGCCTGACCGCACCTACGCGACGGCGGCCGGCCGCGAGCTGACCCTGAAGGGCCGATCCCTGATGCTGGTCCGCAACGTGGGCCACCACATGCTGACCGACATGGTCCGGCTGAACGGGGAGCCGGTATACGAGACTGCCGTCGATGCGCTGATCACGGTCGCCGCCGCGCTACACGACGTCCGGGGCGCCCGGGCCAACAGCGCGACGGGCTCGGTCTATGTGGTGAAGCCCAAGATGCACGGGCCCGACGAGGTCGCCCTGGCCGTGCGCCTGTTCGACCTGGTCGAGGACGCGCTGGGCTTGCCGCGCAACACGGTCAAGATCGGCATCATGGACGAGGAGCGCCGCACGAGCGCCAACCTCGCGGCCTGCATCCACGCCGCCAGGGAGCGCGTCGTCTTCATCAACACCGGATTCCTCGACCGCACGGGCGACGAGATCCACACGGCGATGGAGGCCGGCCCGATGGTCCGCAAAGACGCCATGAAGGCCGAGCCCTGGCTGTCGGCCTACGAGAAGCGGAATGTGGAGATCGGCCTGGCCGCCGGCTTCCCCGGCCGCGCCCAGATCGGCAAGGGCATGTGGGCCGCCCCCGACATGATGAAGGACATGCTCGCGGCCAAGGTCGGCCATCCCAAGGCCGGGGCCAACACCGCCTGGGTGCCCTCGCCCACCGCGGCCACCCTGCACGCCCTGCACTACCACGAGGTGGACGTGCCTTCGCTGCAGGCGCAGATGGCGCGGGCCGGCGCCGGAACGGGGCTCGACGAGCTGCTGACCCCGCCGCTGGCCAAGTCCAACTGGAGCCCCTCCGACGTCCAGCAGGAACTGGACAACAACGCCCAGGGTATACTGGGCTACGTCGTCCGCTGGATCGACCAGGGCGTGGGATGTTCGAAGGTGCCCGACATTCACGACGTCGGGCTTATGGAGGATCGCGCCACCCTCCGCATCTCCAGCCAGCACATCGCCAACTGGCTGCACCACGGGGTCTGCACCGAAGCCCAGGTGCGCGAGACGTTCGCCCGGATGGCCAAGGTGGTCGATGGCCAGAACGCCGGCGATCCCGCCTACACGCCCATGGCCGGCAACGTCGACAGCGTCGCCTTCCAGGCCGCGCTTGAACTGGTGTTCAAGGGTCGGGAGCAGCCCAATGGCTATACTGAACACGTGCTGACGCGCCGTCGCCGCGAGCGCAAGGCCCAGGTCGCCGGGGTCCGCGAAGCGGTGGAGGCGTAAGGCGCGCCTCCCTGCGTCACCCTGCGTCTAGAGGGGGCCAGGTCCCGCGCGGCCGCGCACGAGGTGCACGACCAGCGAGACGACGAACAGCACGAGGAAGACAAAGAACAGGATCTTGGCGATCCATCGCGGCGCCGGCCACCGAAGTGAAACCGAGGAGGCCGGCGACCAGGGCGACCACCAGGAAGGTCAGAGCCCAACTCAGCATGTGAGTGCCTCCGCCACATCCGCTACACAAGCCAAGCGCGGCCTGCGGCGAAGGCGACGCTTCGAAGCGAGCCCTGTTCCGGGTTACGGCTTCGGCTTGGACGCCGAGCCCGCCATGAACGCGCTGACCAGCGCGGTCACGAGAGCCGGGTTGCGGACCAGCACCGCAACCGCCGCCGCACTGGCGGCCGCCGCGGCGCCCAGGGCGATGACCGGCTTCTCCCGCGCCAGATCGATCAGACGGTCCGTCAGCGAGGCGTCGTCGACGGCGCCCGGCTTGGGACGCGGCGGCGCAGCCTTGCGCGAGGCGAAGGCCGCAAGGCCAAGGGCCAGGAGAGCGAAGACGCCCACCACCACGGCCGCGGCCCAGGCCGGCCCGACCCAGGTTCTCGCAGCCGCGAACACGCCGAACGAGGCGGCGACCACGCAGACGACGGCCGCCGCGGCGACCGCCACCCAGGCGATCGCGGCGTAGAGTATCCGCTGGACGTTCACCGCCGCGACGCGAGCAACAGGCCGATCAGCACGCCCACGCCGAGCGCGGCGCCGGTGGCGGCAAGCGGCCGCGCCCGGATCTGCTCGCTGGCCGCACGGGCGGCCTCGTCCAGCTGCTCCGAAGCCACGTCGGCGTAGACGCGCGACTGGGCGCGGACCTGCTCGAGCCCCTGCTGGACGGCCGCCTCGATGCGCTTGGTGGCCTCGGCGATGGTCTTCTGGGCGTCGGCGGCGATCTTCGCGGCCGTCTCGTTGGCGGTGGCGGCCGCGTCCTGGGTCGTCACTTCGCCAGCCTTGGCGGGCATGTCTCAATCTCCCAACGGCATGGCCTCCCGGCGGGAAGCTGCGCCGAAGCATAGGGTCTTCCCGCCCGGCTCGCAAAGGGGCGGCGATCGCAGATCGTGTTATGCCGGTTCCCAGTCGCCACCCGGCCCGAGCACGCCTAATGTGCCGAGTCGATGACGCGCGAGTTGGGACGCAGCTCTGACCGCCGCCGGCTGGAGATGGCCCTGCAGGCCGCCGGCCTGGGCGAGTTCGAGTGGGATTTCGCCCGCGACGTCTTCATCATCTCCGAGCGCATGACCGCCATCACCGGCATTCCTGCCGGCGAGCGCCCGGCGAAGGGCGGAGAGGCGCTGGACGAATACGTCCATCCCGACGACCTGCCCGCCTTCCGCGAGCGGCGTGTCCGGGACTCCACCGCGGCGAACAGCTTCGAAAACACCTTCCGGCACATCCGCCCGGACGATGGCCGAACGATCTGGGTGCGCGTCAGCGGCGTGGTGGAGCGGGACGAGACGGGACAGGCGATGATGCTCCTGGGCATCGTCCAGGACGTCACCCAGCTGCATCGGGAGGAAGAGCGCCGGCTCCAGGCCATGGCCGAGCTGGACCATCGGGTGAAAAACGTCCTGGCCGCCGTCCAGGCGCTCGCACAACAGACCGCCAAGCGCACCACCTCGCTCGACGCATTCCTGCAGGCGTTCAATGGCCGCCTGAAGGCGATGGCCTCGGCGAACGAACTGCTCACGGCGGCCCGCTGGCGCGGGGCCGCGATCGACCACCTCGCCGCTGCAGAGCTCGGCGCCATCTCGCCGGGGCAGACGAGCTGGAGCGGACCCGAGCTCTTCCTGACGCCCCGGGCGGCGAACGCCCTCTCTCTCGCCCTGCACGAACTCGCCACGAACGCGGTGAAGTTCGGAGCCCTCTCCGTCGACAGCGGACACGTGGACGTGCGCTGGAAGGCCCGGCCGGGTGGCGGCTTCGAGTTGACCTGGACCGAAACCGGCGGACCCACGGTGATGCTGCCCCCGCGGCGAGGCTTCGGGTCCACGCTGCTGGAACAGGTGACCGGGCGCGAACTGAACGGCCACGCCAAGGTCGACTTCCCACCCGCGGGAGTGACGGTCCGCCTGCAGGCCGGGCCCCAGGCCGTCGCCGAGCGGCCGGAGGTGGTGCCCGAGGCGCCGTCCGCCCGCGTGACCGAGACCGTGCCGACATCCCGCGGGCCGGCCAGCCTCAAGGGCGCCCGCGTCCTGATCGTCGAGGACGCCGTCCTGCTGGCCCTGGAGCTGGAGACGGGCCTATCGGACGCCGGCGCACAGGTGGTCGGGCCAGCCTACGAGCTGGAGGAGGCCCTGGCGCTGCTGGGCCAGCCCATTGACGCCGCCGTCCTGGACGCCAACCTGAACGGCCGCTCGGTGACTCCCGTGGCCGAGGCGCTGCACCAGCGGGGCGTCCCCTTCGTCTTCGCCACCGGCTATGGCGAGACCGGCGGCGCGCCCGGCGGATTCTCAGCCCCTGTGATCCGCAAGCCCTACGACGTCACCCAGGTCGCCGCGGCCGTGGCCGAGCTGCTCGCCGAAGAGCCCCCCGGCGCGGCCGGATAGGCGGCGCCGGTAACTATGCGTCGCGCTACAATGCCGCGCGGCGAGACCGCGCTGAGACAAGGCGCCGCCTCTGCATCTGGCCGCCGCCCGCGTAACTGCTTCCCCTACGAGGACCCGCGGGCTTCATTCGCGGGGGCCGGACCGGCGGCCAGGGGATATCGCCCGGAACCAGGCGATCCAGACCTCCACGATCGGTCCGCGGCAGAGGTCGCGGGCCGACCGTCCCCTGCCTGCGGCGCCCACCCGGGCCGGTAGAGCGCTGTCTGCACGCAGCGAACGCCGCCGTTCGCCGAACGACGGCGATCACGGTGGCGCCTGAGATCTGGATGGTCTGCGCCCAGGACGCCTCGAAAATCTACCTCCAAGATCCTGAACTCCTGGCTCGCGCCTTGAGTCTAAATCTTAGATCGCAGCAGTGACTTGGCCATAGTTTGCGTACATCGTACGTTGATAGAACAATCCGTGTAGCCGTGCTGTAGATTTATGAACTTGATTCACTTTCGCTTAATTTGAATCGACAAGCCTTTCAGGCACATCTTCCGGTCCTCGACTGACGCGACGCATCGTTCAACAGAACGTCGTTCGATAACGACATCGCGTATTGTCGTCTACGTCGTCGAATCCGGAACCGCGTAGTACTAGAGAGGCAAGCTCCATGGCGGCTCCCACCGTAAGCATCGTCGTTTCCGATACAGCCCTGGCGGCGGCGGAGACGTCGCTCGTGACCTTCACCTTCTCGGAGGCCGTGCTGGCCTTCGATAATTCCGACGTGACGGTGGCGAACGGGACCCTGAGCGCCGTGTCGTCCGGCGATGGCGGCCTCACCTGGACGGCCACCCTGACGCCCAGCGCCGACGTTACCGACGCGACCAACGTGATCTCGGTGGACCTCACGGGCGTTACGGACGGTCTCGGGACGCCCGGCGCGGGCACGACGGACTCCAACAACTACGCCATCGACACCGCCCGGCCGACGGCGACGATCGCGGTCGCCGACACGGCGCTGGCGGCGGGTGAGACGTCCGGCGTCACGATCACCTTCTCCGAGGCGGTCACGGGCTTCACCAGCGCCGACCTGACCGTGGCGAACGGAACCCTCACCGCAGTCTCGTCCGCCGACGGTGGGATCACCTGGACGGCGACCCTGACGCCGACCGCCGACCTCACGGACGCCACGAACGTCATCACGCTCGACAACACCGGTGTGGCGGACGCCGCCGGGAACGCCGGGACCGGCGCCACCAATTCGAACAACTACGCCATCGACACCGCCCGGCCGACGGCGACGATCGCGGTCGCCGACACGGCGCTGGCGGCGGGTGAGACGTCCGGCGTCACGATCACCTTCTCCGAGGCGGTCACGGGCTTCACCAGCGCCGACCTGACCGTGGCGAACGGAACCCTCACCGCCCTCTCGTCGGCAGATGGCGGCGTCACCTGGACGGCGACCCTCACGCCGACCGCCGACCTCACGGACGCCACGAACCTCATCACCCTTGCCAACACCGGAGTCGCGGATGCGGCCGGCAACGCCGGGACCGGGACCACCGACTCGAACAACTACGCCATCGACACGGCGCGCCCGACCGCGACGATCGCCGTGGCCGACACCAGCCTGGCCGACAACGAGACCTCCGGCGTCACCATCACCTTCTCCGAAGCGGTCAGCGGCTTCGACAACGCCGACCTCACGGTCGCGAACGGGACCCTCAGCGCCGTTTCTTCGGCCGACGGCGGGATCACCTGGACGGCGACGCTGACGCCTACCGACAACCTCACCGACGCCACCAACGTCATTGCGCTCGACAACACGGGCGTCGCCGATGCGGCCGGCAACGCCGGGACCGGCACGACGGACTCCAACAACTACGCCATCGACACCACGACACCGCCTCCCCCCCCGCCCCCACCCCCGGCGCCAACGGGGACATCCGGCGCGGACGTGATCTCGGGCGACAGCGGCGACAACGCCGTCGACGCGGGCGCCGGGAACGACACCGTGGCGGGCGGCGCCGGCGCCGACCAGTTGGGTGGCGGCGCGGGTCTGGATACTCTGCAGGGCAACATCGGCGCCGACAGCCTGACGGGCGGAGATGGGGCCGACGCCGTGATGGGCGGCAAGGACGACGACTTCGTGCACGGAAACGCGGGCGAGGACTACGTCACCGGCGATGTCGGGAACGACACCGCGCACGGCGGCCAGGACCGGGACTTCGTCCACGGACGCGAGGGGCATGACATCGTGTCCGGCGACGACGGCGACGACATAGTCCTCGGCGGCAAGGGCGACGATCAGGTGTCGGGCGGCGCGGGCGACGACTACCTGTCGGGCGACCTGGGCAGCGACACCCTGGCCGGCGGCGACGGCGCGGACCTGTTCCACGCCCTCGGAGACGCAGGCGCGGATCTGGTGCTCGACTTCGATGTGACCGCAGGCGATCAGGTGATCCTGGACGCCGGCGCTCAGTACGAGCTGGCGCAGGTCGGCGACGATACCGTGATCACCCTGACGGGCGGCGGACAGATGATCCTGCAAGGCGTCGACCTTGCGAGCCTGGGCGACGGCTGGATCGTCGGCGGGTAAGCGGCCGGCCGGGGAGCGGCCTCAGATCACCCCAGCCGCTCTCAGTTCCGCCAGCCGCGCGGGCGAACACGACGTCCGCGCCGCGAGCACGTCGTCGGTATGCTCGCCCAGCGCGGGCCCGGGCCAGCGTACGCGTCCGGGCGTGGCGGACAGCTTCGGAAAGGCGTTCTGCATGCGCACGGGCCCGAAGACCGGATGGTCGACCGTCACGATCGCCTCCCGGGCGGCGTACTGCGGGTCCTCCAGCATGTCCGGGGCGCGATAGACGCGGCTGGCCGGCACGCCCTTGTCCTCGAGCAGCGACAGCAGGTCGGGGAGGGCATGGCCGCTCGTCCATTCGGCGATGATCGCGTCCAGCTCACGCTGGTTCTCGCCTCGGGCCGAGTGGGTGGCGAACTTCGGGTCGGTCTTCAGGTCGGGCCGGCCCATGGCCTCGGTCAGCCGCGCATAGACGTTGTCGCCGTTCCCGCCGATCAGGATCATCTCGCCGTTCGCGCAGGGATAGGCGTTGGAGGGCGCGATGCCGGGCAGGATCGAGCCCGACCGCTCGCGGACGTAGCCGGTCAGGTCGTATTCGGTGACCAGGTTCTCCATCACCGCCAGCACGCTCTCATAGAGCGCGGCGTCGATCACCTGGCCCCGGCCGGTGCGCTCTCGGTGATGCAGCGCCATGGTGATCCCCATCACGGCATGCATGGCGGCCAGGCTGTCGCCGATCGAGATTCCGGCCCGCGCGGGCGGGCGGTCCGGCTCACCCGTCACGTGGCGCAGGCCGCCCATGGCTTCGCCGATCAGGCCGTAGCCGGCGCGCTGGCTGTAGGGCCCTGTCTGGCCGAAGCCAGAGACGCGGGCCATGATCAGGCGCGGGTTGAGCCGGGACAGCGCCTCGTAGCCCAGGCCCCACTTCTCCATCGCGCCGGGCCGGAAGTTCTCGATGAGGATGTCGGCGCCCGCGATCAGCTCACGCGCCAGCGCCTGGCCCTCGGGCTGGCGAAGGTCGATCCCCACGGACTTCTTGTTGCGCCCGATCACCGGCCACCAGGGCGACAGGCCCTTGGGCAGGCTGCGGCCCCACTGGCGCATGGGGTCGCCGACCTTGGGGTCCTCGATCTTGATCACCTCGGCGCCGAAGTCGCCCAGGATCTGGCCGCAGAAGGGGCCCGCGATCAGGGTGCCCATCTCGATCACGACCAGATCGGACAGCGGTCCAGGCGGCGGGGCGGCTTGCGTCATGCCGACCGAATAGCCGGCATGACGCTGCGACGGGAAGGCTTAACCGACGAGGCGGAAGGGCACGACCTCGACCTCGGCCCCGAACGCCGGCGGCGCCGGGTGCGGGCGGCCGTGAGCGGCCTTGGGCCTCGGGACGGTGGGATAGCCGACGATGTCGTCGAGGGCCGGGAAGTCGCAAAGCGCATAGCTGGCCAGCTTGCCGCCCAGGGCGGCGCCCTCGAAGCTGCCGACGTTCAGTCCGGTGTAGATCCAGTCGCCGGCCAGGACGAGGTTGTCGAAGCCGGAGCCCCAGGCCTCGAGCCGGTAGGCGACGCTGCCCGGCGGGGTCGTCACATAGCGCTCGGTCGGATCGATGTTGGCGCGCCAGAACTGGCTGTCGAAGCGGCGCACGCCCTGGGCGCGGACCGCGCCGGGGCCGTCCTCCCGCGTATCCACCAGGAGATCGAAGTCCAGGCCCATGGGATCGCCGGCCGGGTTGTTCGCCCGCACCGTCGCCTTGGGCAACATGGTCCCGATGGCCGCCTGCAGGTACTGTACGCACTGGAACTTCACGCGCTCGCTCTGGCGGCGGGGATAGTCGGTGTCCGAGAACGGCGGCATGGGCTCGTAGTCGGGCATCAGGCCGCAGAAGTACCAGAGCGCCTTGGGCTCGTTCTCCCTGGGCCAGCTTTCCCACTTCAAAAGCTCGGGGAAGTTGGCGTTGCCGTTGGGCGGACAGAAGTAGGTGCCAGAGAGCGCGATCTCGTGCTTGGCCGCATTGACCGGCTCAGACCAGCCCATGGCGTACATGTCCTCGGAGAGCCAGACCTGCATCGCCTGGGTCTGCACCGTTGGGATGTTCGCCGTCATGTCCCGCCAGGCCGGGCTCTCGTCCATCAGTTCCTGGCAGATGTAGGGGATCGCCCCCAGCGAGATGGCGAACACGACCTGGTCGAAGTCCTTGCCCGCATGCAGGGTCCGGAGCGCCTTCAAGTTCGGGAAAGCCTCGTTCGGCCAGCCGCTCCACCAGGACTCCAGGTCGACGTCCAGCGCCCGCAGCAACTCGCCCTCGTTGAGCTGCTCGTAGAGCGGGCGGCGGGGCCAGGACGGCAGCCCCTTTACCTCGATCAGCGGCTTGTAGCCCCGCTCGGGGTGCTTCAACGTCGCCTGCAGGGTCACGTCAATGGCCCGGATGGAACGGCGATCCTCCGACAGGCGCAGCGCCTCCACCTTGTGGAAGAATTCGAACTTCACGCCCCGGCGCTTCAGCACCTCGTACATGGGCGCGACCACCGTCTCGCCGGTGCCCGACGCGAAGCTCCAGATCAGGTCGCCCATGTAGGCGCACGAGCGCAGGGTCCAGTCCACATAGGCGCCGGCCGCCATCCGCGCGGCCCGGCTCGTGTCGCCATCGGGGCTCTGGTAGCAGATGTTGACCGTGGTCAGCACGATGGGCGAGCCCATGGTCATCGGGCTGCATCCGTGGCGGACCAGCCATTCGCTCCAGTCCTCGCCGTCCAGGTGGTCGTAGCCCAGCACCTCGACGTTGTCCTTGAGCGCGCCGACGATCAGGGCCGCATAGAAGTCCAGCATGATCAGCGCGCGACGGAGGTTGTCCGCATGCTCGGCGACCTTGGGCGCAAGGACGTCGACCGCCTTGCAGAGGCCCACCACGAGCCTGCGCATGCCTTCGATCTCGCCCACCAGGGGATGGTCCGGACCGTCCGAAAGCGGGACCTTCAGGCTCGCCTTGGCCTTGTCGAGGAAGGCGTCGAGCGCGAGCTTCGCCACGCCGGGTATGCCTGGGACGGTCCCCAGCATCTGCTCCACCGACCAGATGATCGCCTCGATCGAGGTCCGCAGGCCCTTGTAGTAGTGGCCGTCCGTCGGCGGGATGTCGTTCGACGGCGCCCGGGTGGGCCAGGCCGTCAGCCGGTCCCCCTTCCATTCCCAAAGCATGGTGAAGCCGGAGCCGTGGAACGCCTCGTCGAAGGTCGCCAGCGGCTGTCCGGGCCGGCGCCCGAGCTCGGCGTAGAGGTCCGACATCATCGGCAGGGCGTTGTAGTAGCTGCCCATGAAGCCGTGGATGCCGTGCTCCTCGATCCGGTCGTTGGGCCCGCGCGAACTGGCGCACTTGCCGCCCAGCCGCCAGCCGAGCTGGTAGACCGTAACCTCAAATCGTTCCTGCCAGCCGGGCTGGCTGGTCAGTTGGAACGCCGTGGTTAATCCACCCATCCCGCCGCCCAGGATGGCCACCTTCTGCGGCTTGGTCGCGACGGACATGTTCTGGTCCCGCCTAGGTTTTTTTACCTAGGAAGGGTGCCAGCCAGCCTTTTGCAGAGCCTTAACGCAGCGGTCCAGGTGTTCGGGGTTGGCGAATGGGTGGCCCGCTTTGAGCGCCGCGAGCGGATATCCGGTGACGTTGCTCGCACCGGGCCCGGTGCGGACCCGGGCCAGCCGTTCGCCATCCGCCAGAGCCCGCTTCGCCTCGTCCATCCGTCCCGCCGCGCTCAGGCAGGCGGCGAGGAGGAAGTGGAGCGGGAAACGCTGGGGGCCCCGGGCGGTGGCGTCGGCGGCGTCGCGGGCGGCGGCCTCGTAATCGCCCGCGATAAAGCGTGCGATGGCCTTGCTGCGGAACCATAGCCAGCTGTGGGGGTCGTTGGGGCTGGCGGCGATCGCCCGCTCGGAATAGGTGATCGCCCCCTCCGGGTCGCCCTCGAACGCCAGCAACCGTCCCAGCTCGCCCGAGGACGCCGCCAGATAGGGGTTGAGCTCCAGCGCGCGCCGCTGTTCCGCCTTGGCCTCGGCGGGCCGGCCCATCAGGGAGAGAACGACGCCCAGGGTGTAGTGGGCGAAGGCGTCCGACGGTCCCGCCGTCACCGCCCGCATGGCGATCCGATGCGCCTCCAGGATCGCCGCCTCGGGGTCGGCCGAGATCCCGACCCAGACCTCGAACAGCTTGCAGTGGGCCAGGATGGCCAGGGCCGACACGTCGTCGGGCTCCAGCGTCAGCGCCTGCTCCAGCAGCCGCTCAGCCTCCTTCACGTCCTTGCTGGTCGAACGCCAGAAATGCCGCCGGCCGCGCACGAACAGCCGCCAGAACTGCAGGCTGTGCTCGGGCGCCTTCACCGCCCGGAACTCCTCGCGCTCCAGCACCGCCGGCTCTACCGTGCCGATGATGGCCGTGGTGATCTCGTTCATCAGCGAGAACAGATCGTCCATCGGGCGGTCGTAGCGCGCCGACCAGGCGCTGGTTTCGTCCGAGCCCTGGATCAGGTTGACCGACACGCGCACGGTCCCGCCCAGGCTGCGCACCTTGCCGTCGAGGACGTAGTCCACCCCCAGCCGGCCGCAGATCGCGCCGGGCGGCCCGCCCGCCACGTCCGACTGCAGAAGCGCCTGGCGCGGCATCACGGCCAGCAGCGGCGACTTCGAGAGGCCGGCCGTCAACTCGTCGGCCAGGGCCTCGGCGAACCAGGCCTGTTCCTCATCGCCCGGCGGGTGGGTGAATTCCAGGATCGCCAGCTTCGGCCGCACCTGCACGTCGGCCCCGTCGTCCTCTTCGGGCGCGTCCGACGCCCCGCGCTGAAGCCGGTAGCCGACGCGCGGGATCGTCTCGATCGCGAACGCCCCCTCGCTGCGCGCCGCCAGCTTGCGGAGCTTCATCATCACGAGCGTGATGGCGTCCTCGCCGACCACCCGGCCGTCCCAGCAGCTTTCGATCAGGTCATCGCGGCTCACCACCGCGCCGTCCGCCTGGGCCAGTTGGACAAGAACCTGCATAACCCGCGGCTGCAGGATCTCGCGGCCGTGCGGCGTCTCCACCTCGCGCGTGGAAGGCCGCACCTTCAGCGCGCCCAACTTGAACGCAGCCTGATGCGCCAGCTGCATCGAATCCCCGGTCCCCTACTGCTCCAGCGCCGCCGGTCGTCGGCAGGCGCGGAGGCCCCGCTAACCCCGCAGATCGCGCCCCAGCGCTTCGCTGGATCGCCATCATGAGTGGAGCGACAAACGCTATGCAACCAAGCCCAAGGACCTGATCTTCCAAGGCTCTACCACAATCGCGCGCCGCCGCCACCGCCTTCCGGCGAGAAAGATCGGCTTCCGATCGGATTCCGATCGGGGAAAGATCGGCATTCGATCGGAACGAAGTCGAGGAAAGATCGGCCCGAGCGCCGCGCGGATCGGACCGGGGACTGGTCTGCTCACCCTCAGATTCCAGCTGCTTCGGCCGCGGGCGGACCCGACAGAACGCCCGAGGCCAGGCCACCCGTGTGCAGCTCGCCACTCGCTGGCGTGCGGCCCGGGGCGCGACGTCGGGGGACGGCGCAACTGCGGAGGGAATCGCTCGTCGGATCGGCGTCGCGCCGGCTTCGAAGCCCGTTCGGCGCGGGCCAGTCACCGGGGCCCGGGGGGGCTGCCAGGATTGGCCTGACCATCCGGCGAGGGCTCGCGGACCTTGCCCGCGAGCGCCTTTTCCAGCCCTCGGTCTTGGCCGGACCGGGGGCTGTTTTTTGCCGCGTCTATTCCGCCGCCATGGCGGCTGGCGCGCGTTGCGCGCCCCGCAGCAGACGGCCGGGCAGGGCGCCCGTGGGTGTTCCGTCGCGATAGGTGACCTCGCCCGCCACGATCGTCGCCACATAGCCCTCCGCGCGCTGGACCAGCCTTCGGCCGCCGGTGGGAAGGTCGTAGGTGACCGTCGGCGCCTTGAGCGTGAGCCGGTCATAGTCGATGACGTTCAGGTCCGCGCGATAGCCCGGCTGGACGAGTCCACGATCGAAGAGCCCGACGGTCTCGGCCGTGTCGCGGCACTGGCCCTTGACCATCTTCTCGATCGGGAGCTTCGGCCCGCGGGTGCGGTCACGGGTCCAGTGGACGAGATTGGTGGTGGGGAAGCTGCCGTCGCAGATCATGCCCACGTGGGCGCCGCCGTCCGACAGGCCCGGCACCACGCAGGGATGCTGGAACATCTCGTAGACCGGGTCGAGGATGAACTCCGGATAGTTGAGGAACGGCATGTAGAGCATCCCCCGGCCGCCGTCCGTCAGCATGTGCTCCAGAGCCACCTCGTAGGGATCGACACCCCGCCGGCCGGCGATGGCCGCCACGGAAGCCTCGGCGGGCGGCTCGTAGTCCGGCTCCTCGCCCATCAGGAAGACGCGGTCCCAATAGCGGGCGGGACTGAGCCCTCCGATCGCGCGCGCCGTGCCCTCCTCCGCCAGCAGGCGCGCGCGGAAGCTGGGATCCCTGAGCGCCGCCACCCGCTCGGCCAGGGGCCGGTCTTTGATCTCGCGATAGCTCGGATGATGGCTGAACGGGTTCACCGTCAGCTCCAGGCCGAACAGCACGCCGACGGGCCGGCTGGCCACCTGCGCGCGGATCGAAAGTCCCTCGGCCCGGGCGGCCGACAGCCGCTCGAGGAAGTAGCGCCAGCCGGCCGGGCTGCGCGGACTCTGCACCATCGAGAACGACAGCGGCCGGCCCGACGCGCGGACGATCCGCTCCAGCATGTCGAATTCGGCTTCGGGATCGTCGAAGTCCGAGACGACCTGCAGCACGCCTCGCCCCGCCGCCGCCATGCCCAGGGCAATCCCGGTCAGTTCGTCTTCGCCCGCCGTAAGGGTGGCGATGGGCGAGCCGTCCGAACTGCGGTGGTTGAGGGTGCGCGACGTGCCGAAACCGATGGCGCCCGCCTCCATCGCGCGCTTCGCCAGCGCGGCCATGGCGTGGATATCGGCCTCGGTCGCCGGCTCGCGGTCCACCCCGCGCTGACCCATGACATAGACGCGCAAGGCCGCATGGGGCAGTTGGCTCGCCACGTCGACGTCGAACCGGCGCGCCGCCAGGCTGTCGAGATATTCGGGATAGCTCTCCCAGTTCCACGGCAGGCCGTCGGCGAGCACCGGGAACGGGATGTCCTCGACCCCCTCCATCAGCCGGATCAGCCGATCATGGTCGTCGGGCCGGCAGGGCGCGAAGCCGACGCCGCAGTTGCCCATCACGACCGTCGTCACGCCGTGCCAGGACGAGGGCTGCAGCCGCTCGTCCCACGTGGCCTGGCCGTCGTAGTGGGTGTGGATGTCGACGAAGCCCGGCGTGACGATCTGGCCGCGGGCGTCGATCTCCTCGACGCCCGAACCTGCGACCCGGCCGACCGCGGCGATCCGGCCGTCCTTCACCGCCACGTCGGCGTCGAATGCGGACGCGCCTGTGCCGTCCACGACGCTGCCGCCCCGGATCACGAGGTCGAAGGCCTTTTCCATGGGCGAGCCTCCCGAAGCTCCGCTTTGCGTACCGTGTTTTCCGGTCATTAGCCGCCCCTGACCCCGGGTCGGTCAAGGGTGGGATCAGCTGCCTTCGCGCGGAAGCTCCGCCGTCTGGGCGGCGCAACCGCCCAGGCGCTCGCCCGGCAGGACCACCTCGGCAGTCATGGGGTATCTCAGGTCGCTCATCCCGTCCGAGCACGCGCCGAGCCGCACCGTCACCGTCATCTGCCGGCCGTCCGACGTCCGCGTCACCCAGACGGCGCGGTCGGCCTCCACCGCGGCGTCCGCCGCCTCGGCCGTGAGGTCGGGGTGGTCCGGCCGGGTGAGCCGCAGTCGCCGCCCTTCGGTTATGTGCAGCGCCCAGAACGGTTCGGTCCCGCGCGCGGTGATCGGCTCGCCGACGTCCAGGTCCGCCGTCGCGCCTGCGGACGCAGCCTTCGGCGCGCGGGGGCCTTCGCCCACGGCGGGTCGTTCGCAGCTGGCCAGCGCCAGGACGGCGGCGGACGCGGCTGCGCAGGAAAGCCTGGTTAAGCCTGTCGTCATCATGAGTCGCACTTAACCCATTCGCTTGGCCGATGGTTCACGAGGTCGGGAGCCTCCTGTCCGCGCCGGTCCTGAGTCCGACGCGCCACCGCGGCGCGCCTGACCTTGGCCCGGGGCGACGCGGCCGTCGAGGCGCCTCCCTTCCTCACGCCGCTTCCGTCCCGCCGCGTCGCTGCGTCGGCTCGGGGACGCGCCCGCCCCTCCCTCAAGCCCCCCGAGGGCGGGCGCGTCTTCCGCTGGCGGCGGCGCAGGATAGACTTCGTGCGGAATGAGTCGGCCCCGCCCCTTCTATGAGTTCTTCGCCGGCGGCGGCATGGCGCGCCTGGGGCTGGGAGACGGCTGGACCTGCGCCTTCGCCAACGACTTCGACCCGGTGAAGGCGGCCACCTACCGCGCCAACTTCTCCGATGCGGCCGGCCACTTCCGCGAGGGCGACGTCTGGGCGCTCACGGCCGCCGACCTGCCAGGACGGGCGGACCTGGCCTGGGCGTCGAGCCCATGCCAGGACTTCAGTCTCGCCGGGGCCCGCGCGGGGTTGGCGGGCGGGCGCTCGTCGGCCTTCTTCGGGTTCTGGCGACTTGTGGAAGCGCTCTGCGACGAAGGCCGCGCGCCGCGCGCCATCGTCATCGAGAACGTCACGGGCCTGCTCACCTCGCACGGCGGCGCGGACTTCGCCGCCTTGGGCGCGGCCCTGGCCGCCCGCGGGTATCGCTTCGGCGCGTTGGAGATCGACGCGGCGACCGTCCTGCCCCAATCGCGTCCCCGCGTGTTCGTCGTGGCGGCCCGCGAGGTCCCGCCCGGCCTGATCGGCGACAGCCCGTTCCACACCCGCGCCGTCAGGGCCGCGCAGGCGGCGCTGCCGCAGGTCCTCGCCGAGCACTGGGTCTGGTGGCGGCTCGCCGCGCCACCGCCGCGCAACACCAACCTCGCCGCCCTTCTCGAACCCGACGACGCCGTGACCTGGCATGCGCCGGGCCAGACCGACCGGCTGCTCTCGCTCATGGGCCCGCTGCACCGCGAGCGACTCGCCGGCCGCACCGGGCGGGCCGTCGGCGCCGTTTTCCGCCGGACGCGCGTGGAGGAAGGCCGCAGGGTCCAGCGGGCCGAGGTGCGCTTCGACGGACTGGCTGGCTGCCTGCGCACGCCGGGCGGCGGTTCCTCGCGCCAGGCCATCGTCGTGGTGCAGGACGGCCGCGTCCGCAGCCGCCTGCTGACGCCGCGCGAAGCGGCGCGGCTGATGGGCCTGCCCGAGGGTTACCGCCTGCCGCGGACCGCCACCGCCGCGCTGCACGTCGCCGGCGACGGCGTCGCGGCGCCGGTGGTGCGCTGGCTGGCCGCCGAACTGCTGGAGCCATTGCTCGATGGTCCGGCCGTCCTGGCCGCCGAGTAAATCTATAAGCGCCGCCAAGCCTCTGCGCTTCCAATCCGCCTCGGAAGGCTTAGGGTTCCGCGCCAACCTGCCAGTGAAATCCTGAAGAGGCTTCCATGGACGCCACCCCTGACAAGGCCTACGACGCCGCGCGCTATCGCCGCTCGGGCCGGGGCAAGATCTACGACTCGATCCTGGACACCCTCGGCGACACGCCGCTCGTGCGCCTGCCGCACCTGACCGCCGCCCTGAAGCCCAAGGGCGAGGTTGTCGCCAAGCTCGAGTTCTTCAACCCCGTCGCCTCGGTGAAAGACCGGATCGGCGTGGCCATGGTCGAGTACCTGGAGGCCAAGGGGCTGCTGAAGCCGGGCGGGACAATCGTGGAGCCCACCTCCGGCAACACCGGCATCGCCCTGGCCTTCGTGGCGGCGGCCAAAGGTTACAAGGTCATCCTCGTCATGCCCGAGAGCATGTCGATCGAGCGCCGCAAGATGCTGGTGATCCTGGGCGCCAAGCTCGAGCTCACCCCCGCCGAGAAGGGCATGGCTGGCGCCGTCGCACGTGCCAAGGAAATCGTCGAGGCCACGCCGGGCGCGGTGATGCCGCAGCAGTTCGACAACGTCGCCAACCCCCTGATCCACCGGGTCTCGACCGCCGAGGAGATCTGGAACGATACGGAGGGCGCCGTGGACGCGGTCATCGCCGGCGTCGGCACGGGCGGCACCATCACCGGCGTCGGCCAGGTGCTGAAGGCGCGCAAGCCGTCTGTGAAGATGATCGCCGTCGAGCCGACCGCCTCGCCCGTGCTCTCCGGCGGCCAGCCGGGGCCGCACAAGATCCAGGGCATCGGCGCGGGCTTCGTCCCCTCCATCCTGGACCGCGGCGTCATCGACGAGATCGTCCAGGTCTCCAACGACGACAGCTTCACCATGGCGCGGCGGGTGGCGGCCGAAGAAGGCATCCCGGTCGGCATCTCGTCCGGCGCGGCGCTCACCGCCGCCTTCGATGTCGCCAGCCGCGACGACATGGCGGGGAAGCTGGTGGTGGCCATCATCCCGAGCTTCGCCGAGCGCTACATCTCGACCGCGCTGTTCGAGGGGCTGTGAAGCCCTGCGCCATCTCCTGATCGTCATGGCCCGGCTTGTCCGGGCCACCCATGATCGCGGGCGTCGGCCATTTACATCGGCGGCGCCGCATTCACACATGCACTGCGGAGTTCATGGGTCGCCCGGACAAGCCGGGCGATGACGACTATGGAAAATGAGACCGACGTCTACGGTCCGGAGAAGCGCTCGGCCGTCATGCGGCGGGTGAAGGGGCGCGACACCACCCCGGAGCTGAAGGTGCGCAAGGCGCTGACCCGGCTGGGCGCCCGCTATCGCCTGCACCGCAAGGACCTGCCCGGCAATCCGGACATCGTCATGCCGGGCCGCTGCCTGGCGATCTTCGTCCACGGCTGCTTCTGGCATGGCCACGACTGCGCGCGGGGAGCGCGGGTCCCCAAGCAGAACCGCGACTACTGGGTCGCGAAGGTGGCGCGGAACGTGGCGCGGGACGGGCGGAACACCGAGGCGCTGACCGCGCTCGGCTGGCGCGTCGAGACGATCTGGGAGTGTGAACTGAAGGATCCGCAGGCGCTGGAAGGGAGGCTTGCTCAGCTTCTCGTCGGCGCCGGCTCGACCTTCGCGACCAGCCGGACTTCGTGAATCTCGACGGGCCCTCCCAGGCTGAGTGCTTGAGAACTTTCGATAGCTGCGGCGTCGTCCTCAAGATCGAGGTCGGTGGAACCGACCATCATCTCATCGCGAAAAAAGGTGAAGCGATACATCGGCATGGCTCCGCCTCCAGGCACGGTTCAGGCCGCCACGACCTCTTCCACCGTCACCTCGGTCTTCACCGAATTCGCGATGAAGCACTCCTCGTGCGCCTCGTGGTGCAGGTGGTCGGCTTCCTCCGGGGTCGGACGCTTACCCGCGTAGGTGATCTCGGGATGGAGGGTCACCCGCGTGACGGCCATCCGGCCCTCCAGCGTCTTCTCCATCACGCCCTCGGCCGCGTCGCGGTAGTGCGTAACCACGAAGCCCTTCAGCCGCGCCCGGTGCAGGAAGGTGAGCATGTGGCAGTTCGACAGAGCCGCCACGAACATCTCCTCCGGATCCACGGCCCCCGGCGCGGCCCACTTGTTCCCGACCACATGGGCGGAGGCCGTCGCCGGCACGACGTGCTCGGCGAAGCTCACCGTGTGGCCCCGGCTGTAGCGGCCGTTTGCGAAGTCCTCCCCGTCCTTCAGGCTCCACTCGACGGTCGCGCGATAGACGGCCATGGATCGCTCTCTCCGGTCAGAACGCCTCGGCGGGCAGTTTCATCAGCAGATCGGACCCGGTCTTCAGCTTGGCAAGGCGCGAAGACGTCTCGGGCAACACCCGTTCGATGTAATACCGGCCCACTGTGACCTTGCGGTCATAAAAGGGGTCGCTCTCTCCGGCCGCAATCCGCGCCAGAGCCGCCTTGGCCTGCAGCGCCCACATATAGGCCAGCGCCGTCAGCCCGAAGAGGTGCAGGTAGTCGGTGGACGCCGCCCCGGCGTTGTCGGGATTGGCCAGGCCGTTCTGCATCAGCCACATGGTGGCCTCCTGCAGCTCGCCCTTGGCCTTGGCGAGGCCGTCCGTGAACGGCTTCATCTGCGCGTCGGTCTCGGCCTCGACGAAGGCGTCCAGTTCGGCGAAGAAGCTCATCACGCCCCGCCCGCCGTCCGCCGCCAGCTTGCGGCCCACGAGGTCCAGCGCCTGCACGCCGTTCGTGCCCTCGTAGATCAGGGCGATGCGCACGTCGCGCAGGTACTGGCTGACCGGGAAGTGCTCGGTGAAGCCCGAGCCGCCGTGGACCTGCATGGCGTCGGAGCAGACCTGGAAGCCGCGGTCGGTCAGGAACGCCTTCACCACTGGCGTCATCAGGGCCATGTAGTCGCGGCCCTTCTGCTGCACCGCTTCGTCCGGGCTGGCGTGGCTGAGGTCGCCATGCAGAGCCGTCCAGGCCATGAAGGCGCGGCCGCCCTCGACGATGGCGCGCATGTCCAGCAGCATCCGCCGCACGTCAGGGTGCACGATGATCGGATCGGCCGGACCGTCGGGGTTCTTGGGCCCGGTGAGCGAGCGGCCCTGCAGCCGCTCCTTCGCGAACTCCGCCGCCGCCTGATAGGCCGCCTCCGCCTGCGCTACGCCCTGCAGGCCGACGCCCAGGCGGGCCTCGTTCATCATCACGAACATCAGGCGAAGGCCCTGGTTCTCCTCGCCGACCAGCCAGCCGACAGCCTCTTCGTGGCTGATGACGCAAGTGGCGTTGCCGTGGATGCCCATCTTCTCTTCGAGGCCCAGGCACTTCACCGAATTGCGCTTCCCCGGGTTGCCGTCGGCGTCGGGGATGAACTTGGGCACGATGAAGAGGCTGATGCCCCGCACCCCCGCCGGCGCCCCCTCGATGCGGGCCAGCACCAGGTGGACGATATTCTCGGTCAGGTCCTGCTCGCCGCCGCTGATCCAGATCTTCTGGCCCGAGATCCGATAGGTCCCGTCGGCCTGCGGGACGGCCTTGGTGCGCAGGAGGCCAAGGTCGGTGCCGCAATGCGGCTCGGTGAGGTTCATGGTGCCGGCCCACTGGAACGAGGCCAACTTGGGCAGATAGAGCGCCTTCTGTTCGGGCGTGCCGCCGGCGAGGATCGCCGAATAGGCGCCGTGGGTCAGGCCCGGGTACATCGAGAAGGCCATGTTCGCCGAGGAGCTCATCTCGGAGAAGGCCAGGTTCACCACGTGCGGCAGACCCTGGCCGCCGAACTCGGGCGCCGAGCCCAGGGCCGGCCAGCCGCCCTCGACGAGCTTGGCGTAGGCGTCCTTGAAGCCGGTGGGCGTCTTCACCGTGAAGTCCGGGCTCCAGGCGCAGCCCTCCTTGTCGCCGACCGCGTTCAGGGGCGCGAGGACCTCGGCGGTGAACTTGCCCGCCTCCTCCAAGATGGCCTCGACGGTGTCCATGGAGGCGTCGGCGAAGGCCGGGAGATTGGCGTAGCGGTCGAGCTGCAGAACGTCGCGCAGCAGGAAGACATAGTCCCGCACCGGGGCCTGGTAGGTCATGCCAACATCCACCTTCTAGAACGTCATGGCCCGGCGCGTCCGGGCTGCCCATGAACACCGCGAAACGGCGCGAACCGCAACGGCGGCATCCGCGCCCTCATAGCAGACGCCGAGGCCATGGGACCCCCGAACAGGCGGAGGCTGACGCGCCGGAGGGAGCGCGCGGGCGGAGCCCTACGCCTCGACGCCATCCAGCTGGCGACGGAGCATCTGGTCGTAGTCGGCTGCCCGCGGCAGCAGGTCGGGTCGCGTCTCAGCCAGGCGTTGTTCCATGGCGTTGATGCCGCGCTGCAGCTCTTCGATGGCGTGATCGATGTCCTGCTTCTGTTGCTCCAGCGCCACGATCCGCTCGCGGAACTTGCGCAGGCTCTTGGCGGCCTGCTGGGCGCCGGACTGGTCCACCTCGTAGAGGTCCAGGATCTCCCCGATTTCGGCCAGGGACAGGCCCACCCGCTTGCCGCGCAGAATGAGCTGGAGCCGGGCGCGGTCGCGGTACGAGTAGACCCGGTTCATCCCGTCCCGCGCCGGGTTGAGCAGACCCTTGTCCTCGTAGAAGCGAAGCGCACGGGGCGTGCACTTGAACTCAAGGCACAGCTGCCGGATCGAGTAGGTGCGGATCGGCCGGCGCAGATCGTTGGCCATGGTGGCGTCCTCCGTGAGTTATCGTTGATAACCACGGTGACCTCGGTTTCCGTTTACGTCAAGGGCGAACAGTGTTCGCCGTAACAGCTCCTGCCGTAACGTCAGGCGCGGGCCAGCTCGCCGGCCAGGGCGCTCTCGATGAGGGCGATGGTGCGGTCGACGCCGAAGATCGCCACGAACGAGCCGAAGCGGGGTCCCTGGCTCTGGCCCAGCAGCACCTCATACAGGGCGGCGAACCACAGGCGCAGGGGCTCGAAACCGGCCGCCTTGCCGACCTCGAAGACCTCGTTCTGGATCGCCTCGGCGTCCGCGCCGGCGGGCAGCGTCCTAAGCTTGTCCACGAGCGCCTCCATGGCGGTCCGCTCACGCGCGTCCGGCGCGCGGAACCGCTTCGACGGCTTCACGAAGTCCTCGTAGTACTGGATCGCATAGCCCGCGAGCTTGTCGAGCAGCGGCTCCGACTGCGGCGTCGCGCCGGGAAGGTAGCGGCCGATGAAGGCCCACAGGATGTCCTTGGTCGAGGCGTCGGCGGCGGACACTAGGTTCAGCAGCAGCGAGAAGCTGACGGGGGAGCCCTTTTCCGGCGGCGCGCCGCCGTGGACGTGCCAGGCCGGGTTGTCGAGCTGGGCGGCGTTGTCGCCCTCCGCCTTCTTGCGGTTCAGGGCATCGAGCTGCTGGAGATACTCGTCCGTCGCCTTGGGGATGACGTCGAAGAAGAGCCGCTTCGCCGACTTGGGCGACTGGTACATGTAGTAGGTCAGGCTCTCGGGCGTGCCGTAACGCAGCCATTCCTCGATCGTCAGCCCGTTCCCCTTGGATTTCGAGATCTTCTGGTTGTTCTCGTCCATGAAGAGCTCGTAGTGGAACGCCTCGGGCGGCGTCCCGCCCAGCGCCTGGCAGACGCGGTTCGAGACCCGCACCGAATCCACCAAGTCCTTGCCCGAGGCCTCGAAGTCGACCTCCAGCGCCGTCCAGCGGGCCGCCCAGTCGGGCCGCCACTGCAGCTTCACGTGGCCGCCGGTGACCGGAACCTCGGTGCGCGTCCCGTCCTCGTCGGCGAAGACGATCGTGCCCTTCTCGACGTTGCGTTCCAGGGTCGGCGCCTGCAGCACGCGGCCGGACTTCGGGCTGATCGGCAGGAACGGCGAGTAGGTGGCGCGCCGCTCCTCGCCCAGGGTCGGCAGCATGATCGCCTGGATCTTGTCGAAGCGGTCCAGAACCCGAAGCAACACCTCGTCGAAACGCCCGGAGGTGTAACAGTCGCTCGACGACATGAAGGTGTAGTCGAAGCCGAAGCCGTCAAGGAAGGCGCGGAGGCGGGCGTTGTTGTGGTGGCCGAAACTCTCGTGCTCGCCGAAGGGATCGCGGACGCGGGTGACCGGCTTGTCGCGATCCTCCTCCAGCATCTGCCGGTTCGGCACGTTGTCGGGAATCTTCCGCAAACCGTCCATGTCGTCGGAGAAGACGATCAGCGTGGTCGGGATCGCATCCTCGGTCAGCGCCCGGAAGGCGTTGCGCACGATGGTCGGCCGGGTGGCCTCACCGAAGGTGCCCAGGTGCGGCAGGCCGGAGGCGCCATATCCGCACTGGAAAACCACGGGCCTTGTCAGCGCCGGCAGGGCGGCCACGGCCTCCAGGAACTTCCCTTGGGCGAACAGCGTGGCGGCAAGATCGCGTTCGGCGTCGGAAAGGCGCAGGCGAACGATGCGATCCAGCAGGATACGGGCCTGCTCGAACGGCCAGCTCTTCGCCTCGCGCGCCTGGTGGGAAAGTCCTTGCAGCATGGCTCGGGGCGTAGCGCCCATGCCTCCCCGGCTCAAGCGCAATCGCCGCAGCCGATCGTCACCCAGCCGTCGGCGAACCGTCGCCCACGTGTCACGCCCCCGCCCTATGGCGCTTGCGGGGGCCACTGTAGGACCCGTGTGGGGGATAGACGAAATGTTGCGCGCCACTGCGAGCTGCGCCGTTCTGGCCGGCGCCATGTCGATCGCCGCGCCGGCGGCGGCCCAGTCGGCGGCCGGTTCCGTCGAAGAGTTGGTGGTGACGGGCCAGCGCCTGTCGCAGCAGCGGGCCATCGAGACCAAGCGCGAGGCCCTGGGAGTCATCGACGCGATCTCCGCGGACGACATCGGCCGGCTCGCCGACAAGAACGTCGCCGAGAACCTGGAGCGCTTGCCGGGCGTGGGCGTGACCTACGACCAGGGCGAAGGCCGCTACGTCTCGATCCGTGGCACGCCCACGGCCCTGAACAACGTGACCCTGAACGGCATCGAGGTGGGCAATCCCGACGGAGACAGCCGCGCCCTGCCGCTGGACATCCTGAGCGGCCAGCTCCTCGGGCGCCTGGAGGTGCTGAAGGCGGTGACGCCGGACCGCGACGCCCAGGGCATCGGCGGGACAATCAACCTGGTGACCCAGTCGCCGTTCGACCTCGGAGGCGATCGCTTCATCGGCGTCTCCGGCCAGATCGGGTACCAGGAGTTCAATGAGAAGACGCCGGTGCAGGCGGACGCCACCGTGGGCGGCGTCGTCGGGGATTGGGGCGCCCTGCTCGGCGTGAGCTACTCCTACCGGGACTACCGGTCCGACGGGCTTTTCCCCGACGACTGGCGCACCGTGCCGGGCGCGGCCCGCGGCGGCCTGCCGATCAACCTCAAGTACACGAACTACGAGCTGGAGCGCGAGCGCATCGGCGTCAGCGGCGGGGTGGAATACCGCCCCAGCGACCAGGACCGCTTCTTCCTCCGCGGTCTGTGGTCGCGCTTCACCGAGGACGAGTATCGCCAGCGTTTCCGCCTGGATTTCGCCTCCAACCTGGCGAACGTCACGCTGAATTCGGACGGATTGACCGGTGTATCCCGCAACGTGGAGGCCCGCCAGGATCTGCGCACGGAGTACAAGGAGAAGTCGATCTCGTCGTTCCAGATGGGCGGCGAGCACGAGCGCGGCCCCTGGTCGTTCAACTACGATGTCTCCTGGGGCTACAATGAGTTGATCGAACCCAATCAGCTCTGGCAGTTCCGGGGCGGCAGCGAGACTGTCGACTTCGACATGACTCCGCTTCTGTATACCGCGGAGCCGCGCGACCTGCAGGCTTCTGACCTGGGTTTTCGCCAGCACACGGTCCAGGACGAGAGCGGCGAGGAGACCAACAAGGCGGCCCGCTTCGATCTCACCCGCGCCTTCGACTTCGGCGAGAAAAGCTTCTTCAAGGTGGGCGTGAAGGTCCGCGAGACCGACAAGAAGTTCGACGGGCGCACCGACGTCTACACGCGCGCCGGCGCGGGCCCCAACCGCTTCACCCTGGCCGATTTCGATCTGATGGGCGCCCCGCGCGAGGTGTCGCTAGGCGACCGCACCTACGTGAACCGCTTCGTCATCGACCAGGCGGCCATCGAGGCCTTCACGGACCAGAACCTCGGCGGGCCACGCATGGTCCGCAACGAGGACGACAGCCTCGAGAACGATGTCCTTAGCGACTACAGCCTGACCGAACGCGTCCTGGCGGGGTACGCGATGGCGAGCGTGGACTTCGGGGCGATCACGGTCCTCGGCGGCTGGCGCGTGGAGCGCACCGATACCGACGTGCGCGGTTTCCGCCTCCAGGACGGCCTCGTCACGCCCGTCGAGCGCAGCGGTGACTACACCGACTTCCTTCCCAACCTCCACTTGCGCTGGGAGCCGCGGGAAGATGTCGTCGTCCGCGCCGCCTACACCCATACCCTGGGACGTCCGCAATACCCGCAGCTCCGGCCCGGCGGCCTGCTCTCGGTGGAGGTCAATCCGGACGGGACGGTCGAGGGCGAACTGTCCGAGGGCAATGTCGACCTGAAGCCCTACCGCTCCGAGAACTTCGACGTGTCGGTGGAATGGTATTTCGCGCGCGGCGGCCTGCTGTCCGCAGGCGCCTTCCTCAAGCGGATCGAAGACCCGATCTTCGGCTTCCAGGAGACGCGGACCAACGTCACGCTCGACGGCCAGACGTTCACCCGCCTGCGCTACGGCCAGCCGCGCAACGCCGAGGACGGCGAGATCCGCGGTCTGGAGTTCCAGTACCAGCAGCAGTTCGACTTCCTGCCGGGCCTGTGGAGCGGCTTCGGCCTGTCGGCGAACGTGACGCTGACAGAGTCCGAACTCGCCGTCCCCGGTCGAGGCGACCTGCCCTTCATCGGCCAGTCCGACCTGCTCTATGGCGTCCAGCTTTTCTACCAGAAGGGCCCGCTCGAGGCGGCCATCAACTACCACCACACGGGGCACGCGCCCCAGTCGATCGGCTCGAACGCGGAATCCGACACCTTCGATGACGACTATCGTCGTCTGAACGCCAAGGTAAGCTACGCCATCAACGAGCGGATCGAGGTCTTCGTGGACCTGCAGAACCTCACCGACGAAGTTCTCCGCGAGTACCAGGCCGGCCGGCCTGACTGGCTGACCAACTATGAGCGCTACAAGCGCACCTACTACGTGGGCCTGCGCGCGCAATGGTAGGCGGACCGACCCGGCGGGCGCTGCTCGCCCGGGCCGCGGCCGTGGCCGGCGCGGCCTTTGCGCCGGCTGGCTGGACGACCGCCTTCGCGCGATCGCGCCTGCCGGAGACCCCCTTCCGCCTGGGGGTCGCCTCCGGCGAGCCCCTGCCGGACGGCGTCGTGCTGTGGACCCGCCTTGCGCCCGACCCGCAGGCATTGGACTGGGGCATGCCGGGCGAGCCGGTCGAGGTGAGCTGGGAGATCGCCGAGGACGAAGGCTTCCGGCGCATCGCCCGGCGCGGTTCGTCGATCGCCGCGCCCGAGGTCGGGCACGCCGTCCATATCGAGGCTGACGGCTTGCGGCCCGACCGTCGCTATTTCTACCGTTTCATGGCCGGTGGCTATGAAAGCCCCGTCGGCCGCACCCGCACGGCGCCGGCCTTCGACGCCGACCCGACGCGCCTGCGCATCGCCTTCGCCTCCTGCCAGAAGTGGGAGTCCGGCTACTACGCGGCGCATGCGGCCCTGGCGCAGGACGATCCGGATCTCGTGCTGTTCCTGGGCGACTACATCTACGAGAAGGCGGCGAGTACGGGCGACATCGTCCGCCTGCACCCCTCGATGCCGGCGCAGGACCTGGCGAGCTACCGCCACCGCTATGCCTGGTACAAGTCCGACCCTGACCTGCAGGCCGCCCACGCCGCCGCGCCCTGGATGGTGATGTG
Source organism: Pseudomonadota bacterium (assembly GCA_049323595.1). Lineage (GTDB taxonomy): Bacteria > Pseudomonadota > Alphaproteobacteria > Caulobacterales > Caulobacteraceae > Phenylobacterium. The sequence continues at coordinate 212,937 of JBMOOD010000015.1, read as the reverse complement.
GGACGACCACGAGGTCTCCAACGACTACGGCGACGACCAGGACCGTACCAATCCCGATCCGAAGGCCTTCCTGGCGCGGCGCGCGGCCGCCTACCAGGCCTACTGGGAGAACATGCCGCTGCGCCGCTCGGCCCTGCCGCGCGGGCCGGCCATGCAGCTCTACCGCGCCCTGGACTGGGGCCGGCTCGCGCGGCTCGCCATCGTGGACGACCGCCAGTACCGGAACCGCCGCACCTGCGATGCGATGTCGGACGGAAAGCTGATCCCCGCAGACTGTCCGGCGCGCGCCGAAGCCTCCCGCTCCCTTCTGGGCCGGGAGCAGGAGGCCTGGCTGACGGATCGGCTGCGCGACACGCCGGCCCGCTGGAACCTGCTCGGCCAGCAGACCCTGATGGGCGAGGCCCGGACCCCGGACGGGCGGGTCAGCAACGACGGCTGGGACGGCTTCACCCAGACCCGCCGGCGCGTGCTGGAGACCTGGCGCGACCACAAGGTCGCCAACCCGGTCGTCCTGGGCGGCGACGTGCACACCTTCTTCGCCGGCGATCTGGCCCTGGAACCCGGCGCCAGGCCGGTCGCCAGCGAGTTCGTCGGGGGCTCGATCAGCTCCCTCGGCCGCTCCGCCCAATCTGTGCGGATGCTGATGGCCAGCAATCCGCACGTGAAGTTCGGCGACGGAGACGTCCGCGGCTATGGCCTGGCCGAGATCACCCCGCAGGACTGCCAGGTGACGTTCCGCGCCGTCGAGAACGCCCTGGTCCGAGGGTCTCCCATCGGCGACCTCGCCCGGTTCGCCGTCGAGGCCGGCCAGACGGGTCTCCAGCGTGCGTAGCCTTGCCCTGGTCCTGGCGCTGCTCGCCGGGACGGCCGCCGCACAGCCGGCCGCCCTGCGCTCCGAGGTCGTCCGCCGCATGCCCGCCGACGAGGCCCGCCAGGGAGTCGCGGTGGACGCCCGCCACCTCTACGCCGTCACCAACGCGAAGATCGGCAAGTACGACAAGGCCAGCGGAGCCAAGGTCGCCGAATGGTCGGGCGATCCGGCCCGGTTCCCGCACATCAACGCCTGCGCGGTGATCCAGCACGAGCTGGTCTGCGCGGCGTCCAACTTTCCGCACACGCCGATGTCGAGTTCGGTCGAGGTCTTCGACCCCGTCCGGATGACTCACCTGCGAACGATCTCGCTGGGCCAGCAGGTCGGCTCCCTCACCTGGGTGGATTGGAAGGACGGCCACTGGTGGGCGTGTTTCGCGAACTATGAAGGCCGCGGCGGCGAGCCGGGCCGCGGCAGCGCCCATACCCAGCTGGTGAAGTTCGACGACCAGTGGCGACGCCTGGAGAGCTGGTCCTTCCCCGCCTCGGTGGTGGAGCGGTTCAAGCCGATGAGTTCCTCCGGCGGCGGATGGGGTCCGGACGGGCGGCTATACGTCACCGGACACGACCATCCCGAGCTCTACGCCTTGGCCCTGCCGAAGGGCGGCTCGACGCTGGAGCATGTGGCCACCATCGCCGCCGGCATCGAGGGCCAGGCCATCGCCTTCGACAGGACCCGCCCGGGTGTCGTATTCGGGATCAGCCGGCAGAACCGCCAGATGGTGGAGATCCGCCTGCCGAAGCTGGAGGGGAAATGATCCGCCGAACGGTCCTGGCGCTCGCCGCCACCCTGACGCTTGCGGGCTGCGGCCAGCCGCAACCGGAGCGCCGGGAAGTGGTCTTCTCCATCCTGTCGGCCGAGAGCCAGACCAGCGCCGAGGCCGACTGGCAGCCATTCCTCGACGACATGTCCAAGGCGCTGGGCCGGCCGGTGAAGGCCTTCTACGGGTCGAACTACACCGCCCTGATCGAGGCCATGCGGTTCAAGCAGACCGACCTCGGTTGGTTCACGAACCAGTCCGGCCTCGAGGCCGTGCGCCGCGCGAACGGCGAGGTCTTCGCCCGCTCGGTGAACCCCAGCGGCGTCGACGGCTACGAGGGCGTCATCATCGTCAGGAAGGGCGCGGGCCTGACGCTGGACGACATCCTCGCCTGCGGCCAGAAGCTCGATTTCGGCATGGGCGACCCGAAGTCGACCTCGGGCACCCTCGTCCCCATGACCTATCTGTTCGGGCCCCGGAACATCGATCCGGCCGCCTGCTTCAAGACGGTCCGCTCGGCCAATCACGAGACCAACCTGTTCTCGGTCGCGGGCGGTGTGCTCGACGCGGCGACCAACAACACCGCCTCGATGGAGCGACTGCAACTCCTGGACACCGACCTGGCTCGCCGGACGCTGGAGAACGTCGAGATCGTCTGGCGCTCGCCGCGCATCCCCGAGGATCCGCTGATCTGGCGCAAGGACCTGGATCCGGCGCTGCGCAAGCAGCTGGCCGACTTCATCTTCGGCTACGGCGTCGGCGACACGCCCGAGGCGTCCCGCCAGCGCGCCGTGCTGGAACAGATCCAGACTCGGCCCTTCACGGCCGCCGACGACACCCACCTGCTCCCGGTCCGCGAGATCGAGGCGACGGGCCAACTCATCGACGCCCGGAACCGCAAGGACGCCGCCGCGATCGCCAAGGCCGAGGCGGAACTCGCCCAGGTGCAGAAGGAAAAGGCGGCGCTGGCCCCCAGCTCCTGACGCGGTCGGCAGCGCCCTATCCGTCGCCCCGCAGCAGGAAGTGCCCCGTCAGGCCGGCGACGGGCTGCGAACGGCTGTCCTGCCAGGCTTCCACCTGCACATTGGCGACGCGGCGGCCCAGCTTGCGGACCACGGCGCGGGCGTAGGTGTCCTGGGCGCGGGCCGAGCGCAGGTATTCGATGGTGATGTCGATGGTCTTCGGCGGCCGCCCGCCGGGCTGGCTGAGCGAGAGCTGCGCCAGGGCCGTCATCTCCAGGAAGGCCCCGATCGTGCCGCCATGTAGGGCCGGCAGCATCGGATTGCCGATCAGGTGCTGGGCGAACGGCATGACGGTGGTCAACTCGTCGCCGGCCAGTTCGACGCGCAGGCCCAGGAAGCGGACATAGGGCACGCGCTGCAGGAAGGCGTTCAGGCTCTCGACGGCGGCGGCGTCCATCAGGCCGGCCCCACGGGACGGGTGTTGAGCATGAAGGCCGCCTGGGCGGTGGCCACCAGGTCGGCGCGGTCGACGTCCCAGGCCTCGGCGCGAACGAAGCCGATCGACCGGGTCATCCGATAGCACGTGGCCTCGCAGGTGATCCCGCTCCGGGGCCCGGCCGGGCGCATGTAGTCGATGCGCAGGTCGAGCGTCGCGATCGGCATCGGCGACTCCGCCGCCGAATTGATCGCCAGGCCGCAGGTGTGATCGAGCAGGGCCGTGACGACGCCCGAGGCGATCACATCCGTCTCAGGGTCGCCCACGAGGTCCTCGCGCCAGGCCGCGCGCATCAGGCCTCGCCCCTTGCCAACCTCGACCAGCTCCATGCCGATGGCCGCCGCGTGCGGCACGAACATCGTCATGCGGTCGGCCAGCGGCGCGGTGTCGTAGGTGGGCTCGGAGGGAGGATCGGACTCGGCCATACCCCTCGGGTAGGACGCGGACGCGCGCGGAAGTCAATGCGGAGCCGTTTGGCCGCGCCTACATTCCTCCTCGATGATCCGCCCGCAGGACCTGCTCTGTCCCAAGCCCGAGGGGCTCTATTGCGCGCCCGGGGATTTCTACATCGATCCGGTCCGCCCGGTGGCGCGCGCCGTGATCACCCATGGCCACTCCGACCACGCCCGCGCCGGCCACGGCGCCGTGCTGGCGACGGCCGAGACCCTGGACATCATGGGCGAGCGCTACGGCCTGGACTTCGCCGGAGCCCGGCAGCCTGCGGCCTACGGCGAGGTCGTGGCCCGCGACGATGTTGAGGTCACACTGGTCCCCGCGGGTCACGTCCTGGGCTCCGCCCAGGCGGTGGTGCGATGGAAGGGCCTGACCATGGTCGTTTCGGGCGACTACAAGCGCCGGCGCGATCCGACCTGCCCGCCGTTCGAGCCGGTCCCCTGCGACGTCTTCATCTCGGAGGCGACCTTCGGCCTGCCCGTCTTCCGCCACCCCGATGACCGCGAGGAGGTCGCCCGCCTGCTGCGCTCGGTCGCCCAGTTCCCCGAGCGCAGCCACATCGTCGGCGCCTATGCGCTGGGCAAGGCCCAGCGGGTCATCCGCCTGCTGCGCGAGGCGGGATGGGAGAAGACGATCTATGTCCACGGCGCGCTGGAGCGGCTGAATGCGCTCTACGAACGGCATGGCGTGGATCTGGGCCCGCTCGCGCCGGCGACGACGGACGCCAGGAAGGGCGACTTCGCCGGCGCCATCGTCGTCGCGCCCCCGTCGGCGCTGCAGGACCGCTGGAGCCGCCGGTTTCCCGACCCGGTGGGCGCCTTCGCCTCGGGCTGGATGCAGATCCGGGCGCGAGCCCGCCAGCGCGGAGTCGAACTGCCGCTGGTGATCTCGGACCACGCCGACTGGGACGAGCTCACCACCACCGTGGACGAACTGCGCCCCGGCGAGCTCTGGATCACCCACGGCCGCGAAGAGGCCCTGGCCCGCTGGGCGCAACTGCACGGCATTCCCGCAAGGGCGCTGGCGCTGGTGGGCTACGAGGACGAGGGCGACGACTGATGCGCACCTTCGCCGAACTGCTGGACCGCCTGGCCCTGACGCCGTCGCGCAACGCCAAGCTCACCCTGGTGCGCGACCACCTGCGTGATGCCCCCGATCCCGACCGCGGCTGGGCGCTGGCGGCGCTGACGGGTGAGCTCTCGTTCCATGCGGCCAAGCCCGCCTTCATCCGCAAGGCGGTGGAAGAACGGATGGATCCCCAGCTCTTCCGGTGGTCGTACGACTATGTCGGAGACCTGGCCGAGGCGGTTTCCCTGGTCTGGCCCGCCCGGCCAGGCGCGAACCGCGAGCCGGAGCTGTCCGAGGTGATCGAAGGCCTGCGCACGGCCTCCCGCGCCGAGGTCCAGCGGCGGATCGAAGGCTGGCTCGACGCCCTGCCACAGGCGCGCGAGCGCTGGGCGCTGCTGAAGCTCGTCACCGGGGCGCTGCGGGTGGGTCTGTCCGCGCGCCTAGCCAAGCAGGCCGCGGCCGACCTGGGCGGCGTGGCCGTGGCCGAGGTCGAGGAGCTGTGGCACGCGCTGCATCCCCCCTACGAGGACCTGTTCGCGTGGCTGGAGGGGCGCTCGGAAAAACCCTCCGCCGAGAACCCCGCACGCTTCCGTCCGGTGATGCTGGCCCAGGCGATCGACGAGGCGGTGGACTTCGCGAAGCTCGACCCTGCGGACTACGCCGCCGAGTGGAAGTGGGACGGGATCCGGGTCCAGGCGGCGCACGAGGGCGGCTTGCGCCGGCTCTATACCCGGACCGGCGACGACATCTCCCGCACCTTTCCCGACATCCTGGACGCCCTGTGTGACGAGGGCGTGATCGACGGGGAGCTGATCGTGCTCCGCGACGGCAGGGTCGCGCCCTTCGCCGACCTGCAGCAGCGCCTGAACCGAAAGTCGGTCGACGCTCGGCTGATGGCCGCCTTTCCGGCCGCGATAAGGGCCTACGATCTCCTGCAGGTGGGTGATGAAGACACGCGGACGCTGCCCTTCGCCGAGCGCCGCCGCCGCCTCGAAGGGTTCGTCGCGCACCAGCAGAGCCCTCGCCTCGACCTGTCGCCGATGCAGCCGTTCGACACCTGGGCCGATCTGGCCGCCCTGCGCGCCGCGCCGCCGGCGGGCGACCCGCAGGCCGCCGAGGGCCTGATGCTGAAACGATGGGACGCGCCCTACGAGGCGGGCCGGCCGAAGGGGCCCTGGTTCAAGTGGAAGCGGGACCCGTTCCTGGTGGACGCGGTTCTGATGTACGCCCAGCGCGGCCACGGCAAGCGGTCGAGCTACTACTCGGACTACACCTTCGGCGTCTGGACCGAGGACGCCGCGGGCCAGCGCAGCCTCACCCCCGTCGGCAAGGCCTACTTCGGCTTCACCGACGAGGAGCTGCTGCAGATCGACAAGTTCGTACGCGACAACACGATCGAACGCTTCGGGCCGGTGCGCTCGGTTCGGGCCGAACCGCACAGGGGCCTGGTCTTCGAGGTCGCCTTCGAAGGCCTGCAGCGCAGCACGCGGCACAAATCCGGCGTCGCCATGCGCTTCCCCCGCATCAGCCGCATCCGGTGGGACAAGCCGCCGGGCGAGGCGGACGAACTCGAAACCCTCGAACGCCTGCTGACCCGGATCGAGGGGCGCTGATCACGCCTTCCGGAAGCGCGAGCCCTGCGAGGCCATGAGGGCCATGGCCCAACCGTCGGGGATCAGCTTGCCGAGCGCGGCGATGGCCTTGCTGGGCGCGCCGGGCACGCAGACCGCGCGGTTCGCCTCCGCCGCGGCATAACCGGCGGCGGCCACGTCATCTGCGCCGAGCCAGAGCCAGCCCGGGGTCGCGGAGCTCACCAGTTCGCGCGTGCCGTTGACGTCGTGGAACTCGGAATAGGTGAAGCCGGGACAGAGGGCCGTGACGTGGACGCCCTGGCCGGCCGATTCCAGGTGCAGGCTCTGGGAGAACTTGATCAGGAACGCCTTGGAGGCGGCGTACAGGGTGTGGGCCCGGGCGGCCGGGAGCAGCCCGGCCAGGGACGCCACATTGACGATCCGGCCGAACCGCCGCTCGCGCATGCCGCCCAGCACCCGGTGCGCCAGCTCGCACGGCGCCGTCACCATCACCTGGATGAACGCCGCCTGGTCCGCCCAGGCGGTGTCGCCGTAGGTCCCTGGCAGGCCATAGCCGGCATTATTGATCAGCGCGTCCACATGCCGCCCGTGGGCCGCGAGGTGGTCCAGCACGCGCCCCGGGGCCTCGGGATCGGCCAAGTCCGCGGCCACCGTCAGCGTCCGGACCCCGTGACGCAGGCGGATCTCGTCGGCCAGGGCGTCCAGACGGTCGATCCGCCGCGCCGTGAGCGCCACGTCATAGCCGTGGCTGGCGAGGATGCGCGCGAAGGCCGCCCCGATGCCTGCGGAAGCGCCCGTCACGAGGGCCAGTTTCCGATCCATGCCGCCTCCCGACGCAACGGAGCGAGACTACGGCGCAGGAAGGGGCGTTCAAGCCGCAAGCGGCGCTGCGACACCTCCGACCTCAGCCGTGCGATTGAACCGTCATCGGATCGGGTGTATTGGCGCCCGCCATTTGACGGCATGGTGCCGCCATGTGGGGCTGACGTCCGGTCCCGGAGATTTCGGATGGCTGACCAAGCCGTCGACGCCCCCAAGGCGCCGGAAGACCCTTCGCACTCGTCCCACAAGGAGGGGTTCTGGGCGCTTGCCCTGGGCTCCGTCGGCGTGGTGTTCGGCGACATCGGCACGAGTCCCCTCTACGCCATGCGGGAGGCGCTCGCGCACAGCCGCTCGGGCGGGACCACGGAACTGGCCGTCCTCGGCGTCGTCTCGCTCATCACCTGGGCGCTGATCCTGATCGTCACGATCAAGTACGTCGTCTTCCTGATGCGGGCCGACAACAAGGGCGAGGGCGGCACGCTCGCGCTCATGGCGCTGGCCCAGCGCGTCATGCCCCGGCGATCCGTCTGGGTCTTCCTGCTGGGCGTCCTGGGCGCCGCGCTGTTCTACGCCGACGGCGTGATCACGCCCGCGGTGTCGGTGCTGGGATCTATGGAGGGAATGGCCGAGATTCCCGGCGTCGGGCCACGGCTCGAGAAGTTCGTCCTTCCGGCGGCGGCGGTCATTCTTGTCGCGCTGTTCCTCGTCCAGTCGCGCGGAACCGCCAGCGTCGCCAGGCTCTTCGGACCGATCACGGCGATCTGGTTCGTGACGCTCGGCGTCCTGGGCGTCATCCATATCGGGGACGATTGGACCATCCTGCGGGGTCTCGCGCCCTGGTACGGCGTGATTTTCCTGATCAACAACGGGTTCCTGGGCTTCGTCATCCTCGGCAGCGTGTTCCTGGCGGTGACGGGCGCCGAGGCGCTGTATGCGGACATGGGGCACTTCGGCAAGAAGCCCATCCAGGCCGCCTGGGTCGCCCTGGTCTTGCCCTCGCTTGTGCTCAACTACCTTGGGCAGGGCGCCCTGGTGCTGGCGCATCCCGAGACGCGCGAGAACCCGTTCTTCCAGATGATCCCCGAGGTCGCCTACTGGCCGGTCTGGCTGCTGTCGATCGCGGCCACGGTGATCGCCAGCCAGGCGGTCATCACCGGGGCCTTCTCCATGACGCAGCAGGCGGTGTCTCTGGGACTCTTCCCGCGCATCGAGATCCGCCGCACGTCCGAGACTCAGGCCGGACAGATCTTCGTCCCGCAGGTGAACATCTTCCTGATGGTGGGCGTGCTGGTGCTCCTCGTGATGTTCCGCACCTCCTCGGGGCTGGCCTCGGCCTATGGCATCGCGGTCACCGGGGCCATGTTCGTCGACACCCTGCTGTTCTTCTTCATCATTCGCTACATGTGGAAGCGGCCGCTCTGGCAGGCCCTGGGCGCTGCGGCATTCTTCGGGGTCATCGACCTCGTCTTCATCACCTCGAACCTGCTCAAGTTCTTCAACGGCGCCTGGGTGCCGATGGTGCTGGGCGCCGCCCTGGTGGTGATCATGTGGACCTGGACCCGCGGCACCCAGCTCCTGTCCGAGAAGACCCGCCGCGACAGCGTCTCGCTGGCGGAGCTCGCCGACATCCTGAAGGCGCGCGCGCCTCATCGGGCGCCCGGCACGGCCATCTTCCTGACGTCGGATCCCGACACGGCGCCGGTCGCCCTGATGCACAACCTGAAGCACAACAAGGTGCTCCACGAGAAGAACATCATCCTGACCGTACACACCGCAGAAACACCGCGGGTCAGCGACGACAATCGCATCACGATCGAGCCGCTGAACGACGATTTCAAGAAGGTCATCATCGGTTACGGGTTCATGGAGAGCCCCAACATCCCCAAGGCGCTCGGCCTCTGCCGGAAGCTGGGCCTGAAGTTCGACATCATGGCCACCAGCTTCTTCCTGGGGCGGCGCAGCGTGGTGCCGTCGGCGCAGTCGGGCATGCCCCTGTGGCAGGACAAGCTCTTCATCTTCCTCATGAAGAACGCCGCCAACCCGACCGACTTCTACAAGATCCCGCCCGGCCGTGTGGTCGAGATGGGGACCCAGGTCACGGTCTGACGTGTCGTTCGACCTGCTTGCGATCATCGGCGACGCCGTCTGGATCTTCGCCATGGCCACCATCGCCTCGGGCGCCCGCGCGGCGTGGCGCAGGATACCTGCGGGCGCGCGCCTCCCGATGCAGTGGAGCCTGGGCCGCAAGCCGACCTGGCGCGCCCCGCGCGGGGCCGCATTCGCCCTGACGCTCGGGATCCCGCTGGTCTTCGGCCTGATCCTCTCAGCCGCGGCGCGGGCGCCGGACCTCGAGGCCGGCGAGCCCCTGCTGATCCTGCTCCTGCGGATCGCCACGGCGCCGCTCTTCATGCTGGTCCACATGCTGTGGCTGCGGGCCGTCCTGCACACCCTGGAGTCCGAAGGGGCGCTTAAGCCTTGAACCGCGCGCGCATTGGCCCTTAAAGGCGCGCGACCCAACGATCACCCCTTCCGAAGGCTGTCCCCCGCCATGGCCGAAAAGCCCGTCAAACGCGTCGTTCTCGCCTATTCCGGCGGCCTGGACAGCTCCACCATCGTCAAGTGGCTGCAGACCGAGCTCGGCGCCGAGGTGGCGACCTTCACGGCCGACCTGGGCCAGGGCGAGGAGGTCGCGCCGGCGCGCGAGAAGGCGATCCTGCTGGGCGTGAAGCCCGAGTACGCTTTCGTGGAGGATATCCGCGACGAGTTCGTCCGCGACTACGTCTTCCCCATGTTCCGGGCCAACACAGTGTACGAGGGCCAGTACCTGCTCGGCACCTCGATCGCCCGGCCGTTGATCGCCAAGAAGCAGATCGAGATCGCGCGGAAGATCGGCGCGGACGCCGTGGCCCATGGGGCGACCGGAAAGGGCAACGACCAGGTCCGGTTCGAGGTGGCCTACTACGCCCTCGAGCCCGACATCCGCGTCGTCGCGCCCTGGCGTGAGTGGAACTTCAAGAGCCGCGAAGCTCTGCTCGACTTCGCCGAGAAGCACCAGATCCCGATCACCAAGGACAAGCGGGGGGAGGCGCCGTTCAGCGTCGACGCCAACCTGCTGCACTCCTCGTCCGAGGGAAAGGTGCTGGAGGACCCCGCCGTCGAGGCGCCCGAGTTCGTGCATATGCGCACGATAAGCCCCGAGGCGGCGCCCGACACGCCGACCGTCTTCACGATGGACTTCGAGAACGGCGATCCCGTCGCCATCGACGGTGAGAAGCTTTCGCCCGCGGCCCTGCTGACGAAGCTGAACGAGCTCGGCCACGACAACGGCGTGGGCCGCCTGGACCTTGTGGAGAACCGCTACGTCGGCATGAAGTCGCGCGGCGTCTACGAGACCCCCGGCGGGACGATCCTCCTGCACGCCCACCGTGGCATCGAGTCGATCACTCTGGATCGCGGCGCCATGCACCTGAAGGACGAGCTGATGCCGAAGTACGCATCGCTCATCTACAACGGCTTCTGGTTCTCGCCGGAGCGCGAGATGCTCCAGGCGGCCATCGACCTCTCCCAGAAGAACGTCACCGGCCAGGTGCGAGTGAAGCTCTACAAGGGCAACGTCACCGTCATCGGCCGGACCTCTCCCTATTCGCTGTACGACCAGGAGCTGGTCACCTTCGAGGAGGGCAAGGTCGCCTACGACCACCGCGACGCGGCAGGCTTCATCAAGCTGAACGCCCTTCGCCTGCGGGTGGCGGCCAAGCGCGACAAGCTCAGCTAGGTCTCCAGCCGGTTGTAGGGATACTGGTCGCGGATTTCGGCGACGAAGAAGCGGCCCTTCGAGTCCGCGTCCAGGAACGACCGGCAGACTTCGCCGGGGACGCCGACGTAGACATATCGCTCTCCGCTCATGAAGCGGACGAACAGCTTTGCACGCGCCTCGTCGTAGTCGATGGCCTGGATGGCGGTGGATTCCACGTCCATGACTTGGACCTCCCAACGGCCTGACGTCCGAAGAGCGCGCGCGAAAGCAGCCGGTTCCGCCCGGGCCTGGAATGCGTCAAGGTCAGGTCCCAACGGCGGCGCTTGTTCGCCGGCCATGCCGCGGAGGTTTCCATGCCGTCTCACGCCTATGTCGCCATCGTCACCCTGCTCGCCCTGCTGACCTACTTCTGGATGGGCCTGCAGGTCGCCGGCGCGCGCCGCCGCAGCGGGATCCAGGCGCCGGCCATGACGGGCGACCCCGTGCTCGAGCGGACGATCCGGGCGCACTACAACACCCTGGAATGGCTGCCGCTGTTCCTCGTCCCCCTCTGGCTGTTCGCGATCTACTGGAGCGATCTGGTGGCGGCGATCGTCGGCCTGGCCTGGATCGTGGGCCGGATCGTCTACCAGAGGGGCTATGTGGCCGCTCCGGAGAAGCGCGAGATGGGCTTCCTGATCCAGGCCTTGGCCGTGGCGGTGCTGCTGTTCGGCGCCCTCGGTCGCATCATCTATGTGGTGTTCGTCACCCAGGCCTGATTGATCGACCGCAACCACAATTGCGGCGAAGTGTTGTGAAACATACGTACCCTTCATCGGGGGACGTCCGAGTACGAGATCAAGAGATGATCAGGAAATCAGCCGCCGTCGCCGTCGCCGTGGCGATATCCGCCGGGCTCGCCGCCTGCGCGACCCCGACGCCCTACCAGCCCAACGTCCGTGGCGGCGCCACGTCCGGGGGCTTCTCCGAGGTTCGCCTGGAGGATAACCGGTATCGCGTCACCTTCGCGGGGAACTCGCTGACCTCTCGCGAGACCGTGGAGGGCTACCTCCTGTTCCGCGCCGCCGAACTGACGGTCCAGCAGGGGTACGACTGGTTCTCCATCGTCGACCGCGACACCGACAGGAAGTCCCGCACTTATGTGGAGCCGGACCCGTTCTATCGGCCGTGGTACGGCTCGTACGGCTACTGGCGCCCGTCCTGGCGCTACTATGGGCCGGCGTTCGGCTGGCATCACTGGGACCCCTTCTGGGGCGACCCCTTCTGGGCCGACCGCGTCGATGTCCGCACCATCGACCGCTACGAGGCTTCCGCCGAGATCGTGATGCACCGCGGACAGAAGCCGCAGGACGACGTCCGCGCCTTCGACGCCCGGGCCGTGATGGATAATCTGAGGCCGCGCATCCGCTATCCGGAGGCGCGGTAGGACTCAGGCCGTCGCCGCCCGCTCACGGGCCCGCTTCGCCGCCACCGCGTGGGCGATCGCCTCGTAGAGGCGGCCGGCGTCGATAGGCTTGGCCACATGGCCATCGAGGCCCGCGGCCAGGTACTCGGCGACCTGATGTTCCATGGCGTTCGCCGTCAGCGCGATGATGGGCGTCCGCGATCGGCCTTCGGCCACTTCGGCCGCCCGGATCGCGCGGGCGGCGGTGAGGCCGTCCATCACCGGCATCTGCACGTCCATCAGGATCACGTCGAAGCCCCCGCTCCGCCATGCCTCCACCGCGGCCACCCCGTCGTCGGTGATCGTCGGCTCGATCCCGACCTGCGCCAGCAGGGTCCGGAGCACGAGCTGGTTGACGCCGTTGTCTTCCGCCGCCAGCACCCTGGGGCGCTCGGCGCTCTCGGCCAGGACTGGACGAAGCGCATCCGCGGACGCGACGGGCGGCCGCGATGCGTCGCCGAGGCGAGGCAACGGCAGGAGCAGGGTGAACCGGCTGCCCGCGCCGGGCGCGCTCTCAACGACAATCGAGCCACCCATGAGCGCCGCCAACTCCCGGCAGATGGAGAGTCCCAGGCCGGTCCCCGCCATAACGGCGCGTCGTGGAGGGCTCCAGCTGATGGAAGCGGCTGAACAGGCGGTCCTGGTCCTGTGGCGCGATCCCGATGCCGCTGTCGGCGACCGCCAGTTCGAGCGCCTCGGCCGCCCGTCGAACGGTCAGACTGACCTCGCCAGCTTCGGTGAACTTCAGCGCATTGGAGAGCAGGTTGTAGAGGATCTGTCGGACCCGGCTGGGATCGCCGAGGTAGGTTCCAGCGGCCTCGGGACCTATGTCCAGCCGGAAGGCGAGTCCCTTCGCCGCGGCCTGCGGCGCGAAGGCCTCCTGTGCGCCTCGAACCGTGGCCTCCAGATCGAAGGCGATGCTCTCGATCTCCAGGCGGCCCGCCTCGACCTTCGAAAGGTCGAGGACGTCGTTAAGGATGGTGAGCAGGCTCTCGCCGGACTGACGGATCACTTCCAGGCTATCGCGGTGCGGCCGCTCCAGCCCGGCGTCCGCAGCCATCGCCTGGGCCATGCCGAGCACGCCGTTCAGCGGAGTGCGGATCTCGTGGCTCATTCGGGCGAGAAACTCGCTCTTGGCCTGGCTGGCCGACCGCATGGCGGCCTGGGCCTCCTGCAGGTACCGCGACTTGGTGAGGCTCACCCACATGCTGATGAGCGCGTGCAGCGAAACGGCGGCCATCGCCAGGACGACAATTCCCTGGTCGATCCCACGGAAGTGGGGGAAGGCGAGAGGCACGAGGCTCGGCAGGATCACCGACGGCAATGTCGGCAGGGCGGCGCCCGGCGAGTGGGCGTGCTGGGCCTGGATGTAGAGGAGATGGCCCGCAAAGAACGCCGCGCCGGCGATGTGACAGGCCGGATTCGACGAAGCCCACAGGACGACGCCCGCCGCGCTCCAGGCGAGCACGGCAAGCGCGTAGATCGCAACACAGGTCCCGATCGCCCGCGGCGAAGGCCGGGCGGCGCGCGCGACATGACGCGTCGCGGCCAGCATCAGAGCTTCCGCCAGGAGCGCTGTGCCCGCCCAGACCGCGGCGGACGCCCAGCCGACGCCCAGGCCGACGAACCCGCCCACGATGACGCACATGGCCAGGCGAACAGGCGCGTAGGCGTAGACGCCGGCGGCGGCGTCCTGAAACCGTTCGTCGAACAGCCGACCGAACACGCCGTCCCCTTTTCGGGCCGCTTCCCCCTTATCGTTGGGTCAAGCGTGCCTCCAAGCCCGCGAACGGGCCGTTAACGCGCGGACCGAGAACGAAAATCGGCGCGGGGCGCGTCCAGAACCCGCCGGCTGACGAATAGGAAGATGGCGCCGCGGCGCCGCAGGCTTGATCCCCGCAATGCGGTCATGCTTGGGTTTTTGCGGTATGCTGTCGGGCGTCGGTCGGAGGGCAGGGGTCATGCGTGGGGCGCAGTCGTCGCCCGGTTCGGGTATGCGATCGAAGGCCCGCTGGCGCGCGGTCGTGATCGCGGTCGTGCTGAACGCCGCGGTGGCTCACGGCGCGTGGGCCGCACAGCGCGTGGCGTTGATCGTCGGAGTCTCGAAGTACGAGAAGGTCCCTAGCCTGGCCAACCCGGCCAAGGACGCCAAGCTGGTCCAGGCCACGCTCGAGAAGCTGGGTTTCAAGGTTCAGGTCCTGAACGATCCCAATCGCCTGCAGCTCATAGAGGGTCTGGGCAACTTCGAAGAGGCGGCTCGGGATTCCGAGGCCGCCGTGATCTACTTCGCCGGCCACGGGGCGATGATCGACGGCGTCAACTATCTGCTGCCCAAGGACGCCATCATCACCAACAAGTCGTCGCTCACCGGCACGGCGGTGGAATCCCAGCGACTGGGCCAGGCCATGCTGGGCGCCAAGGCCGTGCGCCTGGTGATCCTCGACGCCTGCCGCAACAATCCCACCGCCACGCGCAGCCTGGGCGGGAACACCCGGGGCCTCGCCCGGGAGGCCAGTTCGACGAGCGTCCAGGTCGTGACGTTGATGGCCGCCGGGCCGGGCGAGGTGGCGCTGGACGGCCAGACCGGCAACAGTCCGTTCGCCATTGCGCTCACCCAGGGCCTCACCCGCCCGGGCATCACCGTCGGCGAGCTGCCGAGTTACGTCCAGGCCGAGGTCGAGCGGATGACCGAGGGCGAGCAGACGCCGGACCTGCAGGGCATCTGGCCCAACGTCCATTGGAGCTTCGACCCGAACGGTCCGGCCAAGAGCAGCGCGTCCGCCGCAGACCTCACCAAGATCAAGTGGGAGAAGGACCAGGCCTTCTGGCAGACGATCAAAGACTCGGACGATCCCGAGGACTTCCGAGCCTATATGGAGGCCCAGGACCGGGGTGAAATCACCGGCTCCTTCCGCCGGCTGGCCGCCAACCGGGTTCGTGCGCTGGAACGGCAGCAGCCGGCCGGCTCTTTCCAGGTTGCGTCTCGCTCCGCCCAGCCCGGCCAGGACCTGGTCGTCGCCGCCCGCGACGCCTTCGCCCGCGGCGACTACCGCGCCGCGGCCCGCGATTGGAACGCCGCGGCCAGCGCCGGCAACGGCGCGGCGATGTACAATCTCGGCGTCATGGCGCTGACCGGGCAGGGCGTCGCCAAGGACGTCAACGCGGCCGCGAAATGGTTCAAGGCTTCGGCCGACGCCGGGCATTCGGGCGGCATGGTCAACTGGGCCCTCTGCCGGCTGAACGGTTTCGGGACCGCCCGCGATGAGCGAGACGGTTTCGCCTGGCTGCAGCGCGCCGCCGACCGCGGCTCGGCCACGGCCATGGGCATGCTGGCGGAGGCCTATCTGCGCGGCCGTGGCGTCGAGCCCGACGCGCGCCAGGCGGCGAGCTGGCTGCAGAAGGCGATCGACGCCGGCGACGGGCCCTCCATCGCCCAGCTCGCCGACCTCTACGAGCGCGGCCAGGGCGTGCCGCGCGACCCCCGCCGCGCCTTCAGCCTCTACGAAAGGGCCGCCGTCGCCGGGGACACCGACGCCATGGTCCGCCTGGGCTACGCCTACGAGGACGGCGAGGTCGTGCGTCAGGACGTGATCCAGGCCGCCACCTGGTACCAGCGCGCCGCCGAGGCCGGGAACAGCGAGGGCATGTCGAGTCTCGCCGTGATGCTGGAGAACGGCGCAGGTCTGCCGCAGGACTACGGCCGCGCTGCGGAGTACTATCGGCTGGCGGCGGACGCCGGCGACGCCCGCGGCTTCCTGGGCCTGGGCAGCCTGACGGCGCGGGGCGCCGGTGTCCGGGCCAATCCGACCGAGGCCGTGCGCCTGTTCCAGGCCGCGGCTGACCGCGGCAGCGTGCTGGCGCTGCGCAACCTGGGTGTCATGTACGAAACCGGCCAAGGCGTGCGCGCCGATCGCCGCCGGGCGATCGAGTATTACCGCAAGGCGGCGGAGGCGGGGGACGAAGGCGCCCGCCAAGAGATGGAGCGTCTGGGCGCCATATGACGACGGAATGGGGGAGCAGATGCAGAAGATCCTGACGTCGCGGCGATGCCGCATGGTCGTGAGCGCGATCGCGCTCCTCAGCCTCAACGTCCAGCCGGTGATGGCCCAGGGGCGCGGACGCGACGCGGCCCTAAACGCCTGCGCGGCCGAACGGGAACCGTTGGTGAAGCTCGACAAGGAGTACGACGACCTCAAGCGTTCGAAGTTGAGCGCCGCGATCGGTGAGGGCCTGAAGACCGGAGCGGTCGTGCTGGCCAAGGGCGTCATGAGCGGCCAGATCGGACGCGGCGGCGGATTCGGCGGCTTCGGAGGCGGCGGCTTTGGCGGTGTCGGCGGGCTCGTCGGCGCGGTCGGCGGCCTGGCGGCCCAGAGCGCCGCCCAGCAGCAGACCCCGGACGCGGCGCCGACCGCCTCCGCGATGCTGTTCGGCCCCGATGTGCTGCAGGGCGCCATGGGCCTGAACGTCCCCGGCATCAGCGGTATGGGCATCGGCGGCGGCGACACGGAGGCCTACGCCGCGCTGGCAGTGCTGGTGGCCATCGTCGCGACAGCGGACGCCTATGCAAAGCTCAAGGAACAGGAGGCCGCTGGCGACCTGCGCAAGGCCTCCTACAACATCGACCAGGACGCCGGCCGCCAGCTCGCGGTCAGCCGCCAGATCGTCGACAGCGGCAACTCGCTCGTGGAGTGCCGGGCCCGCCAGCTCGAGGACATCAACACCCGCCTCGCCCGTGCCTCCAACGACAAGGACCGCCGCGCGATTCGGCGAGAGCGCACCGAGCTCGTAGGCGCGCTGAAGAAGGACATCGACGTCACGGGCAGCGTCGTCGAGCAGCACACCGGCATGGCCAAGACCTTCACGCAAGGGCGAGCCATGACGGACGGGACGTCCGAAGCCGCGGTCCTGGGCGACCAGGCGCCGGCCTATGCCGACGCCGCCTCGGTGACGAAGCTTTCGATGCCGACGAGTGCGGGCGGCGACCAGGCCGCGGGGTCGCCGCCGCCGGCTGCCGAGCCGCCGCCTGCGCTGGTCACCGTCCGCGCCGCGGCGCTGCGCTCCGCACCCGTGGCCTCGGCGGCGCCGCTGCGCAATCTCCCCGTCGGAACCGCGGTCCAGGCCAAGATGGCCAAGGCCGAAGGCGGCTGGTGGGAGGTGGAGGTCGGCGGCGCCGTCGGCTACGTCCGATCCGCCGAGGTGGGCCCGCCGGGCTCCGCGCCCGCCGCCAAGGGCAAGGGCAAGGGCGGCCCGCCGCCGCAAGCTGCGCCGCCGGCTGTTGCGGGGCCCTCCAACATCCGCGCCTACAATCGGACGGTCATCGCGGCCCGCGACGACGGGCAAGGGCGGCTTTCGGCTCTGATGACCGACATACAGGCTGCGCAGCGGCGTGAGTCGGTTCTGTACGCGATGCTGGAGAGGTTCGGCCTGGCCTGACGCTTCAGGCGGCGTCGGCCATCCGCCCGCGGCGGCTTTCGAGCAGCGCCGATGCGCAGGCGTAGGTCCGCGCATTGTCCACGTCGATCGCGTGCGAACCGTCCGCCAGGATGACCGGCTCCACCTTCAGGCCGAAGCGGCGCGAGAGCCGGCGGATCGCGCCGCGCATCGTGAGCCGGCCCATCAGCAGCAGCGCCAGGTTGACGGGCCCGAGGTGCGCGATCATCCGCAGCGGCTTCTTGGCGAACTGCCCGCCGCTTCGGAAGCTTTCGGCCGCCGCCGTCGCGGCCGGGCCTGAGAAAGCGTAGAGGTTGCAGTTGGAATAGGCGTCGTCGGCGAAGCGGTAGAAACGCCGCTGGCCTTCGGGATGCGCCGCCCGGACCGAAGCCTCGGTCGCCAGCGCCAATGCCACGTCGGCCGCCGCCAGGGCGCCGAGAGTTTCGGCCACCGCCCCCGGCGTCAGCAGCACGTTGTCCGAGGTGGTCACCAGCATCGCGCCCGCGATGTCCTCCGCGGCCGCATAGACGCTGTCGGCGAGATTGTCGGCAGCGACGACGAACTCCAGCGGCGGACCGCCGGCAGGCAGGGCCGTTGCGATGGCGGGGGCGGACTGCGGCTCCACGACCACGCGGATGCGCGACAGCCCCGGGGTCTCGCGGAGCGCCGCGACGACATGACAGATCAGGGGCGCGCCTCCGATCGGAACGAGGCTCTTGTTTGGAACTCCCCACTCCGCCGCCAGGGGATCCACGCGGCCCGCCCGCTGCGCCGCCAGGACGATGGCGGTGAAATCAGGCGGCGACATCGAGAACGCGGGCCAGAAGGCCTTGGCGACCCAGGCTTTCCGTCAGGATGGTTTCGATCAGTTCGCGGTGGCTCCAGCCCACCTGGGCGGCGGCCATGGCGATGGTCTTCTCCGACCACAGATTGCAGTTGAGGTTGACCTCGAGGAACAGGATCTCGCCGGTGCGAACGTCCATCCGGAACTCGAAGCGGCCGTAGTCGAACGGCTGGAACTCGCGCATCATCTCGAGCGCACGGGCTTCCACCAGCGCCAGCCCGCGCGGCGCCGTCAGCGGCCGGATCCGATATGCCTGACCCGCGGATAGATTCCGCTTCTCCTGGTAGGTCCGCAGGCCGGCGGGATCGTGCTGCTCGACGATCTGGGTGGGCAGGATCGCGGGTTCGCCGTCGATCGTGACAACCGACACCTCGATATCGTGGCCAACGACGAAGGGCTCGACTATGGCGTCATGACCCTCCTCATGAAGGCGCAGCACGGCGACCTCGACGCCCTGCCAGTCGTGGGCGTCGCTCACCCCCCAGCTGGCGGATGAGGCGTTGGGCTTGATCACGAAGTGCTCGCCCGGCGGGCAGAGCGCAGCGTCCAGCGGCGCGCCGCGCCGATATACCGCCCAGGGCGCCGTCGGCACGCCGCGGGCCATAGCCACGCGCTTCGACAGGTGCTTGTCGTCGGCCAGACCGCGCAGGATCGGGCTTGCGCCCAGGTAGGGCAGACCAAGCCGTTGGCAGAGCAGGGGCAGCAGCATCTCGGAATTCAGGAACCCGCCCCGGTTCAGCAGCGGGAAGACGAAGTCCGCCTCCGGCCGGTCGAAGAGAACGCGATAGTCGTCGGCCACGACCAGGTTCACGCCGATCTCTTCCAGGGCCAGACGGATCTCGCGGTGATAGAGCGCGTGGCTGCCGTCTTCCGGATGCAGACCGCCGTCCCATCGGGCGTGTTTGGCGATGAACAGGATCCGCAGCGCGCGCCTGGCCTCGACGGGCATGCGGCGCGGGGCCGGAAAACGATTCATGGGCGAGCCCCCTCCTCGACCCCGCCTCCGGCAGTCCGCCCCAACGTCGGACCCCAGGGGGCCTGGGCGAGGTCCCAGCGTTAGCTGCGTCCCGTGACGGACGGGCTACGGTTTGGTGGCAAGATGATGAGCGAGCAGGACCCCGTAGCGGCCCTCGCCGAGACCGCGCCGGGCCGCCCGTTGGGGCATCAGCACGCCGGGCTTGCCGTTGCCCTCGATGAGCACGGGTCCGTCAGGGGTCATCGCGACGTCCCAGCCGATCAGGGCGTAGTCCTCGAACGCCTCGGCATGGGCTTGCACGGCGAGGGCCTTGACGGCCGGCCATTGGGGTAGGACGCGCCCGACGATCGGCGCGCCGGTCACGGGATGGGCTTGGTGGTCGCCGCCGCCATAGC
Source organism: Pseudomonadota bacterium (assembly GCA_049323595.1). Classification (GTDB taxonomy): domain Bacteria; phylum Pseudomonadota; class Alphaproteobacteria; order Caulobacterales; family Caulobacteraceae; genus Phenylobacterium. The sequence continues at coordinate 193,067 of JBMOOD010000015.1, read as the reverse complement.
CATGACACGCAACGCCGAGCGCGCCGTCGTCCAGGTCCACAGGCGCGATCAGCCCGCCGGCCTTCATGTTGTCGACCTCAGCCTCCGGCGCGGAGGCGAAGCGGAAGGTCGCGCTCACAACCTCCGGCCGGCCCGCTTCGTCGAGGATGGTGACCACCCGCACCGTCGGCAGGGCGTTCAGGGCCAGGTCGGCCAGGTCGGCGTGAGTCGAGACCCGCGGCTGGACGACCAGGATTCCCCGTCGCCGCCGGAGGCGTCCGGGCAGGCGTGCGCGGAGGTCGGCGGCATCGGCGAAGCGACCCAGCATCGTCAGCCCGTCGCCGCCCTCGCCGTTGGCCGGCTTGGCGATCAGATCCTGCCCGGCCGGATCGGCAATAATGCCCATGAGTCGGCCGTCCGCCAGGATCGCCACCGTCGGCGGGTGCGGCAGTCCCGCGGCGACGCAGCGCTGGTAGAAGCGCCGCTTGTCCGCGAGGGCGCACTCGCGCGTCCAGCCGAGCGGGTTGATCCGCTTGTTGAGCGCCGCATCCTCGAAGCGGCGAACGTAACCTTCGAGCTCTTCGGCGCGCTCGATCCGGAACAAGGCGATGTCCTGCGGATCGGCGAAGCGGGCGCGAGCGATCTCCACGGCGCGGGCGCGCCACGCATCGGGCAGGCCAAATTTGCGCTGCACCTGCCGTGTCCGCAGCGGGATCCAGGCCCGGAAGGCCAATCCCACCGCCGCGTCCAGCCCGACCCGCAGCAGGCTACGTTCGGCGCGTCGACGCGCATAGTGTGGGGCCAGGAAGCTCCCGGAAGCCGGGCTCAGGACCCCCGGGTAGAGCGCAAAGGCCTTCTTGAGGAAGTAGAGCCGATCGTATCCCACCGCCGCCCGCTGCAGGTTGCCGGGGGCGGTGAACTAGCATCCGGATGTGACAGTTCACGCGCCGGAGCGCTTCGCGCGCCGGCGTCACAGTCGTCCCGAAACAGATCGAAAATGGAGCGGGCGAGGCGATTCGAACGCCCGACCCCAACCTTGGCAAGGTTGTGCTCTACCCCTGAGCTACGCCCGCGCTCCGTGGAGGACATCGAAGGTCCCCCGTGCGAGAGGCGGCCTTATGGCAGACCGACTTTGGCTTTGCAAGCGGTCCGATGACGCAATCGATCACCGGAATTTCGGCGCCTTGAGCCGGCGCTTGTTGACGTGGCCCTGAGGGTTGGGCGCGCCGGCCTCCTCCGGGAACTCGCCTTTGAAATAGTAGCGCTGCCAGGCCTCCTTCGTGGCCTCCGGATCGCCTCGGAAGATCTTCTGATTGAACTCCGAGCGATGCTTCTCCCAGACGTCATATTGGTGGCGCAAGTCGGGATCGGAATCCATGCGCCGGATCACCGGCTGGATCTCGTGCAGCGTCTTGTCCTGCAGAAGCGTGATGAAGCAGAAGGGCTCGCCCTTCTCGAACCGAACCTTGCCCGGCCGCGTGAACAGCCAGTTCATGGTGAAGGGAAAGGGCAGCCAGTCCGTCTCCACCACGCCAGCCAGCGGCTGGATCCCGTCCTTGATGTGGTTGGGCGGTCCCATCACCCACATCGACCAGCCGGGCGGGGTGCGAAACAGATAGCCCGAATGGAAGGTCAGCACGCCGTGGCTGAAGTGGCTGGACGCCAGCTTGTGGAAGTCGGGATTCGGATGGTCGGGCTTGAGCGTGATGTCCGACTGCATGTTCCCGCCGTTCCACTCGGCCGTGAACGCCATCGGGCAAAGCAGCTCCCAGCCTGAGCAGTTCGCCATGCTGAGCGGCAGGCAGCGATAGGGATGCCGCGCGGCGAAGCGGTCCATCCAGGCCCGTTGGGGGCGCCCGGGGACGAGTTCCGGGGGCCGCTCGGTGGTCGGGAAACACTCCAGTTCCATAGGCGCTCGCTCGGAATTGACAGTTGCCGACCCATAAGCGCCGGCGCCCGTCTCCGTCCAGCCGCCAAGAAAAAGCCCCGGCCGTGCAAGACGGCCGGGGCTCTTCAGAAGCCTGATGACTTCGGTCGGACTTAGGCGGCGACCGACGCCAGGCGGCGGCGGTTCGTGCGGAGCACGGTGCCGGCGGCGCCGAAGCCGAGGATCATCATCGCCCAGGTCGCGGGCTCCGGAATGGCGCCGGCGAGGCCGTCGAACTCGAAGGCGTTCTGGCTGGATTGGAAGGTGATCGAGCTCACCTGAGCGCCGCCGAAATCGTAGAACACGCGGTAGCCGAGGCTGCGATCACCGTTGCCCGGGGGGAAGCCGCCCCAGATCTCGGCGCCCTGGAACACCTGGCTGCCGCCGCCGTTGAAGTTGAAGGTCACCCGGTTGTAGGTGTCGGGCGAGCCCAGGTAGAAGCTGAACGACTTGAAGGTGCCGGCCAGCGTCGAGAAGGTGGCGGTTTGACCGCCCTGGACCGAGGCGTAGTCGGTCGGGTCGACCGGAACCGGCGAACCACCGACAATGACGCCACCCGAGTAAGGCGGCGGAGCCGACGAGGTGATGGGATCCGGCGTGGTGGTGATTTCGTTGCCGACGAAGGTGACGTTCGGATCGGCGATGCTGTCGAAGTCCCACAGCATCGTCTGGCCGGAGGCCGCGAAGGTGGCGGAGGTGCCGAACAGGTCGTCGGCCACGGCGGCCGAAACGGTAATGGCTGCGTTCGCCGAGGAGGCGGCGGTCAGCGCGATGGCCGCGGTGGCCAAAAGTGCGAGCTTCTTCATGTTAGTCCCCAATATGGCCTGCCGGATTGCCGGCTCCCGATCGAGGCTAACAATACGTTAAACGTCCGAGCGATGCGACTCGGTTCGCCTAATAGGAGTTCTATTCGATTTTTCGCTGATTTATCAGGCAGTTCGATTTCGCCCTGAAAGATATTTGCACGTCTCCCGCGCATGATCCATGAGAGAGTCCATGCGCTCCCGCGACGACCTGCTGGCCTTCCTGTCGGACCACGAAATCGAGCATTCGACACACGATCACCCTGCGGTCTTCTCCGTCGGAGAAAGCGGCAAGATCAAACAGGACATTCCAGGCGCCCACACGAAGAATCTCTTCCTGAAGGACGCCAAGGGCCAGCTGTGGCTCATCTCGGCCGAGGGGAACGCCGCCATCGACCTGAAGCGCCTGCACCACGTCATCGGCTCTGCGCGCCTGTCGTTCGGCAGCGCGGATCTGATGGCCGAGACCCTCGGCGTGACGCCGGGCTCGGTCACAGCGTTCGGGCTGATCAACGACACGGACCATCGCGTTCGCTTAGTGCTGGACCGGACCCTGGCCGAGGCGGAACTGCTCAATTTCCATCCTCTGACCAACACGGCCACCACGACGATCCGCCAAGAGGGCTTCCGGCGATTCCTGGATGTCTTGGGCGTGACGCCGATCGTCGTCGACTTCGCCGGCATGACGGTTGTCGAGCCCACGCGTTGAAGCCGGCCGCCAATGCGACCATCTTGGGCGCAGCACGTTAGACGACCAAGAGACGAGGAATCCGGGCATGACCCTGATCGGGGACACCCATGGCCAGCCGGGCGCAGCGGCCGGCGATCACATCAAGGACGGGACGGACGCGAGCTTCATGGCCGACGTGATCGAGGCGTCCAAGGCGACGCCCGTCATCGTCGACTTCTGGGCGACCTGGTGCGGCCCGTGCCGCCAACTCGGCCCCGCGCTCGAAAAGGCGGTTGCGGCGGCCAAGGGCGCCGTGAAGCTGGTTAAGATCGATATCGACCGCAATCCGGCCTACGCGGGCCAGCTTCGAGTGCAGTCGATCCCCGCGGTCTTCGCCTTCGTCGATGGCCGGCCCGTGGACGGCTTTATGGGCGCCCTGCCCGACAGTCAGGTGAAGGCGTTCGTCGACCGCCTGGCGAAGCAGGGCGGCGGCGGCTCGCCGGCGGACGACCTGATCGAGATGGCGAAGGAGTCGCTGGAGCTGGGCGACCTGGGCGGCGCAGCGCAGGCCTACGCCCAGGTGCTGCAGATGGAGCCGCAGAATCTCAGGGCGATCGGCGGGCTCGCCCGTCTCTACCAGCAGGCCGGCGACCTGGAGCGGGCTCGCGAAGTGCTGGACATGGCGCCTGCGGGCGCCAAGGACCCGGACATCGACGCCGTCCGCGCTGCGCTCACCTTGGCCGAGGAGGCGCCGTCGGAGACGGCTGAGTTCGAGCGCCGGCTGTCCGCCGATCCGGACGATCACGCGGCGCGAATCGAACTCGCCAAGGCGCTCGCCGGCGGCGGCCGGTTGATGGAAGCGGTCGATCAGCTGATCGAGAGCATCCGCCGCGACCGGGAGTGGAACGAGCAGGCGGCGCGAAAGCAGCTGCTCACCGTGTTCGAGGCCGCCGGCCCGATGTCGGACGTCGCGAAACAGGGACGGCGAAAGCTGTCGTCCATCCTGTTCAGTTGAGGGCCCCGATGGCCGCATACCGCCAGGTCGCCGACCTGCCGCAGTTGATTCCGGTGTTTCCTCTCGACGGAGCCCTTCTCCTGCCTGGCGGAGAGCTGCCGCTGCAGATCTTCGAGCCGCGCTACCTGAACATGGTGGACGACGCCATGGCCGGCGACCGGGTCATCGGCATGATCCAGACCCGCGGCGGCAGTCGGGCTCGGCCGATCCTCGCCGACGTCGGATGCCTGGGACGCATAACCAGCTACGCGGAGACCTCTGACGGGCGATATCTGATCACGCTCACTGGACTCTGCCGCTTCGACGCGGGCGAGGAGCTGGATCTGCGCCTCCCCTACCGGCAGCTGCGCGCCAGCTACGAGCGGTTTCGGGAGGATCTCGGCGGCGATGCGGATCCCGGTGTGAACGACGCCGCCCGCGGCCGATTCGCGACGGCGCTCAAGCGCTACCTCAATCGCCGCGAGCTCGACATTGACTGGGAGACGGCGAACGAGGCGCCGCTGGAGGCCTTGGTGAACAGCCTCTGCATGGGCCTTCCGTTCGAGCCCGCCGAGAAGCAGGCCTTCCTCGAGGCGCGTGATCTGGCGGCCCGCTTCGAGGTTCTCACCACGCTGCTCGAGATCGACTCGTCCGACCCGGATGACGAACACTCCTCCATGCAGTAGAGGCAGGCCATGAGCGAGAGCATCGAGGTCGACCCGCGCCTGCTGGAAATCCTGGTCTGCCCGGTCACCCGGGGGCCGCTGGAATACGACCGGGCCAGGGCCGAACTGATCAGCCGCAGCGCCAGGCTGGCGTACCCCATTCGCGACGGCGTTCCGATCATGCTGCCCGAGGAGGCGCGCGAGCTCGCCGAGGGCGAGTAGCGAGGAGGAGCGGGCCATTCCGCGGGATCAGGCTCTGGAGCCCTATGCGCCGCTGAACTTCCTCAAGCCCGTGGCCCCACGCGTCTGGATCGTCGACGGACCCGAGATCCGCATGGACTATGCGGGCGTCCGCCTGCCCTTCCAGACGCGGATGACCGTCGTCCGCCTGCCCGAAGGCGGCCTGTGGCTGCATTCGCCGACCGAGCCTGACGAGGACCTCATGGCTCGCGTTGAGGCGCTGGGGCCCGTCCGGTTCCTTATCGCGCCGAACACCCTCCACTACTGGTGGATCGCGGAGTGGGCCGAGCGCTTCCCCGAGGCCGAAGTCTGGGGCGCGCCCGGTCTCGAGGCGTCGACCAAGCGGCCGCTGCCAGCGTTCCGGCCCCTCGCCGCCGCGCCGCCGCCAGCCTGGGCCGAAGCCATCGACCAGGTGCTCGTAAAGGGCGACATGCTGACGGAAGTCGACTTCTTCCACCGGCCGTCGCGGACTCTCGTGCTGACCGACCTGATCGAGAACTTCGAGCCGGCCCGCGTGCGCAGCCGCTGGCTGCGCCTGCTACTGCGTTTGGCCGGAGCCGCCGATCCCGACGGCAAGGCGCCAATCGACATGCAGCTCAGCTTCGTGCGCCAGCGCCCGGCCGTGCGGGCGGCGGCCAAGCGGATGATCGCCTGGGACCCCAAGCGCATCATCCTGGCCCACGGCCGCTGGTATCCCGAAAACGGGACCGCGGAACTGAAGCGGGCCTTCCGCTGGGTGCTATAACGCCTCGCCGCGCAGCAGGCGGGGCAGGTCGCCGACGGCGCCGCCGGCCTCGTGCATGAAGAAGCGGCGGGCCGGACCTATGCGGTTGACAGCCGCCATGCCCGTCCCGCGGGCCAGCCGCAGCAACGGGTTGTCGTTGGAGAACAGCCGAACGAAGGCGTCCATACCCGCGGACAGCGTCACCGTGTCGAACCGTCGCCAGGCGGCGTAGCGTTCCAGCACGGCTTCGGATCCGATGTCCTCGCCCAGCCGCGCGGCGTCCACCAGTACCTCGGCCAGGGCGGCCGCGCCCTTGAGCCCCAGGTTCAGGCCCTGGCCGGCGATGGGGTGGACACCGTGCGCAGCATCTCCGAGCAGCGCCGCCCTGGAGGCCGTGAAACGCTCGGCCAGTTGTAGGGAGAGGGGGTAGACGAAGACGGGTCCTTCGACTTCGACCTCACCGAGGAACTCTCCGAAGCGCCGCTCCAGATGCGCTTGGAACACCGTGGGCCGGGCCGACTTGAGAGCCGCTCCGCGGGCGGCGCTCTCGGTCCAGACCAAGCTCGCGCGATTCTCCGTGAGCGGCAGGATGGCGAAGGGGCCGCCGGGCAGAAAGTACTCGTGCGCGACTCCCTCGTGGGGGCGCTCCAGGCGCACGGTCGCGACCACGCCGGCCTGGCCATAGTCCCAGCCGACCGCTCCGATGCCGGCCGCCTCCCGGATCACCGAGCTACGCCCCTCCGCCCCCACGGCCAAGGGTGCGGTGAGCTGGCGGCCGTCGTCGAGCGTGACACGCGCGGCGCGCGGTCCGAACTCCGCCTTGGCCACCCGGGCTGGCGCCAGCACCTCCACGCCCCCCTCTGCGATCGCCGCCGCGAGGGCGGCGCGCACGTGCCGATTCTCTAACAGATAGCCCAGGGGCTCGCCGTCGGACCGGTCCGCGATCTCGGCGGCGTCGAAGCGAAGGAAGAAGGGGCCCGCTCCGCCGGCCGCAGCGCCGGGCGTCCGGCCGTCGGTCACGAGGATCTGCTCGATCCGCTGGGCGTGGGGATCCAGGGCGTCGGCCAGCCCCAATGCGCGCCACTGGCGGTAGGCGGCATAGGCGATCGCCCAGGCGCGGCCATCGAAGGTCGGCGCGAGCTGGTTTTCGAACGCCACCGGGTCGATCAGGACCGCCGACAACCCTGCCCGCGCCAGCGACAGCGCCAGCGTCGCCCCGGCCACGCCCGCGCCAGCGATGATCACATCCGCCTGCCGATCGCTCATGGGCCGGATAGGCCACGAATGGCCGACGACGTCCAGCCGAAGGCGCTCGATGAAAGTTGGACGAGCCCGTCCATTCTTCACTTGCCGCCGACTAACCGAACCCATATTTCGAAGACTCTGGACGGATGAGTCCAAGTTTCGAGGGCGTACCTGATGGCCATCCTGCGCAAGGGCCGGATCATTCCGATCGCTGCGGGCGCGCTTGCCGCCGTCGCCGTCGCGGTGGGCGGGGGCCTTTGGTGGATGGAGCGCCAACACTACGAGACGACCGACAACGCCTTCGTGGCCGCCGACAAGGTGACCATCGCACCTCTCGTGGACGGCTATGTCGCCGAGGTGTTGGTGGACGACAACCAGCCCGTCAGTCCCGGCCAGGTGCTCGTCCGGATCGATCCCGCCACGCTGCAGGCAAGGCTGGCGCAGGCCGAAGCGAACGCCCGCGCGCTGGAAGCGGCCGTCGCGGCCGTGGACGACAAGGCCAGGCTGGAACAGGCCATGATCGCCCAGAGATCGGCGGCGGTCGCGAGCGCCCAGGCGCAGGCGCAGTTCGCCGCCGCCGAGATGAACCGATACGGTCGTCTTGCCGGGGAAGGCTGGGTTTCGCCCCAGCGGGCCCAGACCGCCCGGACGGCTCAGGAACAGGCGGTCGCCGGGGTGTCCCAGGCCAAGGCCGCGCTGGAAGCGGAGCGCCGCGCAGCCGAATCTCTGCGATCCGCCCGCGAGCAGAGCGTGGCCCAAGCCGAAGCTGCCCGCGCGGCGGCCGATCAGACGCGCATCGATCTGTCCCGCACCGAGATCCGCGCGCCGGCCGCGGGCGTCGTGGGCGCCCGCGCCGTCAGGGTCGGGCAGTATGTCCGGCCCGGCGGCGCGCTGATGAGCCTGGTGCCGCTCGCCGACGCCTATGTGGTGGCCAACTTCAAGGAGACCCAGGTCGCGCGTCTGCGGATCGGCCAGCCGGTGGAGATCCGCGCCGATGCGTTCGGCGACGAGGTCATTCGCGGTCGCGTGGCGTCCTTCGCCCCCGCCACGGGGGCCGAATTCGCCCTCATCCCCGTGGAGAACGCGGTCGGCAACTTCACGAAGATCACTCAGCGCGTGCCCGTCCGGATCGCGATCGATCGCGACCAGCCCCTGGCAGGCGCCTTGCGCCCCGGCCTGTCGTTGAAGGTGAAAGTCGACGTGACAAAGGATACGGGCCCCAGCTTCGCCGAAGCAGGCCGACAGCCTTCGCGGCTTGCCCGCGAGGGCGCCTCGCGCTGAGCCCGTGACGGACGCCGTCCTCCATCCCGACAGCCGCCGCGCACGCGAGCCGGAGGCGCCCGTCGTCCTGGGCGCAGATGGCGCGCCCGTCGACTGGGTGAAGGTCTTCCTGGGCTTCGGCGGCATGGTCGTCGGCCAGTTCATGGCCATGCTGGACATCCAGATCGTGGCCAGCTCGCTGGTGCAGATCCAGTCCGGCATCGGCGCCACCAGCGACGAGATCAGCTGGATCCAGACCATCTACCTGCTGGCGGAAGTGGTCGTGATGCCGCTCACGGCCTACCTCACTCGCATGTGGGGGACGCGGTCGTTCTACGTGGCCGCCGTCCTCGGATTCATCGCCACGTCCGTCGCCGTCGGGCTGTCGTCGTCGGTGGAATTCATGATTGTCTTCCGGGCGCTGCAGGGGCTGTTCGCCGGCGCCATGATCCCCCCGGTCTTCGCCACGGCCATGACCGTCTTCCCGCCCGAGCGGCGGGTGACCGCAAACGTGATCGTCGGCCTGATCGTCACGCTGTCGTCGACCATCGGCCCGACGCTGGGCGGCCACCTGACCGACCTTCTGAGCTGGCGCTGGCTCTTCTTCATCAACATCCCGGTGGGCGTGCTGGTGATCTTCCTGGTCGGCCGCTACGCCGACTTCGACAAGGGCGATCCCCGTCTGTCGAAGGGGATCGACTGGTGGGGCCTGGCCCTCATGGCGGTTTTCCTGCTGTCCACGCAGTACGTGCTGGAAGAGGGCGCGAGCGAGAACTGGTTCGAGGACGCGCTGATCCTTTGGCTTACGGTCACGGCCGTTCTGACCGGCGTGGCGTTCATCTGGCGCCAACTCGCCTACTGGCAGCCGATCGTGTCGCTGAAGCCGTTCGCCGACATCAACTTCACGCTCGGCATCGTCATGACCCTGGTCACGGGGATAAGCCTGTTCGGCGGCACTTTCCTGATGCCCATCTTCCTGGGCCAGATCCGCGGCTACTCCTCGGCCGAAGTGGGCACCACCATGCTGGTTTCGGGCCTCGCCATGTTCCTCTCGGCGCCGGTGGCCGGCCGCGTCGTTCGCATGATGGACCTCAGGATCTCGATGATCGCCGGCTTCGCCATGGCCGCCTGGGCCATCCAGCTCGGCGTCCGGGTGACCGACGAGTGGGGCTTCTGGGAGTTCTTCACGCTCCAGGCCGTCCGCGGCCTCGGCGTCATGATCGCCATGATCGCCTCGCAGCAGATGAGTGTCGCCTCGCTCCCCGTCACCCAGATGAAGGACGCTTCGGGCCTGATCAACCTGACCCGCAACGTTGGTGGCGCTATAGGCTTGGCGCTGCTCACCACGATCCTGTCCCATCAGACCGCCGTCCATTACATGGATCTCGCCAGCGCCTCGAGCACCGCCAACGCCCAGAGCGCCGCCCTCATGGAGGGCCTGACCCAGATGATGACGGCCGGCGGCATGGCCGATCCCGAGGCGGGCGCCTACAAGGCCATGGGCGGCATGCTGTACCGGCAGGCTTCGGTGCTGGCCTTCGGCGACGCCTTCGCCTTCCTGGCGCTGGGCTGCTGGGCGGCGATGGGGCTGGCGTTCTTCACGCGCCCGGTCCGGCTGGACCAGCCCCCTGCCGGCGCGGCGCGGCCTGCGGGAGGTCACTGAGATGGCGCGCGCGTCCGGCCAGATCGACCTGACCAAGAATGAAGCGATCCTCGATGCGGCCGTCGAGATGTTCGCCGAGCGGGGGGTCGCCGCGTCGATGGAAGACATCGCCCGGCGCGCCCGGGTGTCTAAGCAGACCGTCTACAACCACTACGGCTCGAAGGCCGAGCTGATGCGGGCGGTGACCGAGCGGCGCGTACACGAGATCACGGCCTCGCTTGAGGCGCCGCGCGCGGCGGAATGTCCGACCGAAGCGCTGGCAGGCTTCGGCCGGGTCATGCTGCGCTCTCTGCTCACCCAACGCGGCGCCGCCTTCATGCGCATGGCCATGGTGGCGGCGCTGGACACTCCCGAGGTGGCGGCGGCGATCTATGAGGCGGGGCCGCGCAGCAGCCGCCGCCGGCTCGCGGAGTTCCTGCGGCTGGAGACATCGCGGGGCCGCCTCTCCTGCCCCGATCCCCTCGAGGCGGCCGAGTTCTTCGCGGGCATGTGCATCGGCTCGTACCAGACCGCCAGCCTCCTGGGGGTCGACACCGGACTGGACGACGCCCGCATCGACCGCATCGCCACCGAGGCGGCGAGGCGGTTCCTCAGGGCCTATACGCCTTAGCCGTCGGCGCCCTCGTCGTCCGAGAAGCCCATGATGTGGAAGCCCGCGTCCACGTGGATGCATTCCCCCGTCGTGGACCGGCCGAGATCGGAGAGCAGCCACAGCGCGCAACCGGCCACGCCTTCCATCTCCGTATCTTCTTTCATGGCCGACAGCGACCGGCCCTTGGCCAGCATGCCCCGGCCGCCCGAGATCCCGGCCAGCGACAACGTCTTCATGGCGCCCGGTGAGACCGCGTTCACGCGGATCCCGCGGGGCCCCAGGTCGCGGGCCGCGTAGCGCACTGCCGCCTCCAGCGCCGCCTTGGCCACGCCCATGGTGTTGTAGTTCGGGATCGCCCGCTCCGAGCCCATGTAGGTCAGCGTGATGATCGATCCGCCGCTCTCCGGCATCATCGCCGCGGCCCGCCGCGCGCAGTCGACGAAGCTGAACGCCGAGATGTTCATCGCCCGCAGGAAGCCGTCGCGGGTGGTGTTGTCCACGAAGCTGCCCTTAAGCTCATCCTTGTTGGCGAAGGCGATGGCGTGGACGAAGAAGTCGATCTGGCCGAACGCCTGCTTCACCGCGTCGAACGCGGCGTCCATCGCCGCATCGTCGGTGACGTCCACGGGCGCCAGCACCTTGACCCCGATGCTCTCGGCCAGAGGCTGGACGCGCCGCTCCATGCCCGGCAGGTGCAGGAACGCCATCTCGGCGCCCTGGGCGGCAAGCTGGCTCGCAATGCCCCAGGCGATGGACTGATGGTTGGCGACCCCGGTGACGACCCCCTTCTTGCCCTTCATCAGGGTCCCGGTCGGCATCTGGTATTCGTCGGCCACGTCGATGTTCTCCCTGCGCCGGTTCGGCAGTCTGGCGGGTTGTGGACGATGCCCGCGCCGGTGTCATCCCGCTTTCGGCGGCGGCGTCACTTCCGGCGCATCGATGAATCGCCGCGACGCGCCTGGGCGTTCAGCACGCCCATCATGTGCCGAGCGTCGTCCTCGGAGAGGCCCGTCTGAGCGGCGCCGCCGACGACGGCGGCTTCGCCGGTCCAGATGACGTAGACGGTCCAACCCTGGGCGTCGCGGCGGAGAGCGTAGCGGTCGTTCTTGCGTTCGTCAGGCATGGCGCGAAGGAAGCTTGCGCGATCCGCGTCGGCTGTCCACTCGCCCTGCAGTCCGTGGTTCATTCTTCGAACTGGCGCGGCAGCACCGACGTGGCCCATCAACGCGCCCTTCGCCATGCCAGGAAGACGAACGATGAGACAGATTCGCAACCACATGCCCAAGCGGCTCGACGCGGGCGGCGTCTGCATCCAGGCCCAGGACTGGGGCGGCATGAACGTCGCCCGGATACGGTTCCCCAAGGGCGCCGACGCCACGCCTCTGCTGGACGGTCTGCCGGGTAATCTGTGCCAATGCCCGCACTGGGGGACCGTGCTCAAAGGCTCAATCCACGTCCGCTACGCCGACGGCGCCGAAGAGGTCGTCCGCGCCGGCGAGGCGTACTACTGGCCGCCGGGCCACACCGTTTGGGTTGACGAGGACTACGAGGCTGTCGAGTTCAGCCCCAGCGACGGCATGAACCCGGTGATCGAGCACCTGCGGGCGAAGATGGGCGGCTGAGGCCCGCTCAGGGCTCCTGGTAGCCTTCGACCGTGAGGCGCAGCACGTGCGCGGCGGGATCATTCTGGAAGACCAGTCCGCCGCGCACCTCGCCCTTGCCGGGCGCATAGTCGAGCAACGCCCGGCGCGTCTCGACCGGCCGCCCGTCGCGCTCGAGCACGCCGCGTATCCACACCGAGGCGGCCGTGGCGTTGCTGTCGTTGCGCAGCGTCACAGGGATCACGAAGCCGCCGCCTGCCGCCGCCGCCGCGTCGGCCTGCAGCGACAGGGCGGGCGCGCCGTTCGCGTCGGTCACCGCCTCCCAGAGCGAGAAACCCAGGACGCCCAGGGTGAGGGCCAGGCCCAGGCTCGCGGCGACCCATTCCGCCAGCGGCGTCCGCTCGCCCAGCCCCGGCGGCGCGGCGGCCGGCTTCGCAGCGCGCTTGCGGGCCGTCGCCATGGCTCAGACCACCAGCCGGGCGACGGCGGCGCCGATGGCCGCCGGGAACCCCAGCACCACCACCGAACGCACCGCGTCCGAGAACCCGCCGTCCAGCCGCCCGAACGTCCACAGGATGTAGAGGCTCACCAGCAGCGCCAGGCCGTAGCCTGCCAGGGTGAAGTGCAGGAAGGCGCCGACCTGGCCCTCGTGCCGCTCCTGCCCCGCGAAGCCCACAGTGAACACCAGGGCGTGCAGCGCAACGACGGAAACCACGATCAGCGCCACCGCGTGCCACGGCGTCATCTTGAAGCCGATCAGGATCATCTCCTCCGTCGGCGCGACGTTGAAGGCGAAGAATAGGGCTCCGGCCGCCATCAGGAAGAGCTGGCCGAGGTAGCCGGCGCGGTCCTCGGGCTGGGCGCCCTTCTGCTTCGCCCGGAGCTGCTTGTTGGCCAGGATCGCCCCGATGCTGGCGGGCGCGGCCTGGATGGCGACTAGACCCACCGCCTCCCGGAGGCTGTGCTGGAGGGACAGCACGCCGAAGAGCGTGAGGGCGGCGGCCGACACCAGGAAGGCCACCAGCAGCGCGGCCAGGGCGTCCAGCGCGTCATCGGCCAGGCGCGTGGCGTCGCGGAAGCCCGCGAACCGACTGAGGCCGAACACCGCCGCGCCGATGACCACCAGGAACAACGCGAGGCGCAGACGGCCTAGGTGCGCCCCGAACGCCCACATCTCCATGGTCATGAGCAGCGGCAGCCCGAAGATCAGGGCGCCGGCCGCGGCCCTGGCCAGGCCGCGCCCATAGCTCTCCTCCGCGGCGGTGCGCGCGTTCATCCCGCGCACAACGCGCGAACGGCGTCGCTTGCTCCCGGCGGCGCGCTACTTCCGCTTGGCGGCCGCGGCGTCGAACCCGCGGACCAGCTCGTCCAGCAGCATCACGCCATAGCCCTGGGCCCCCTTGGGCCCCAGCGGCTTGTCCGCGTCGGCCCAGGCCGTGTAGGCGATGTCCAGGTGCGCCCAGGGCGTCTCGGGCCGCACGAAGAAGCCGATGAAGTGCGCGCCCAGGCTGGCGCCGGCCAGACCGCCCTCCTTCACGTCGCGGATGTCGGCGATCGGCGATTCCAGGTCCTTGGCGTAGCTGGGATGCAGGGGCAGGCGCCACACCGGCTCGTCGGCCGTCTCGGCCGCGGCCTGCACCTGGGCCGCCAGGCCCTCGTGGCGGCTGAAGAGGCCGGCGTATTCGTCACCGATGGCGGTGCCGACCGCGCCCGTCAGGGTGGCGAGGTCGATGATCGCGGCGGGCTCGTACTTGCGGTCGGCGTACGAGACGGCGTCGGCCAGCACGATCCGGCCCTCGGCGTCGGTGTTCAGCCGCTCGATGCTCTTGCCGTTGTAGGCCTTCATCACGTCGCCCGGCCGCGCCGCCGACCCGCCCGGCATGTTCTCGGCCAGCGCGGCGACGGCCACCACGTGCACCGGCGCGCGCGAGCGGGCGAGCGAGAGGGTCGCGCCCATCACGGTCGCGGCGCCGGCCATGTCGGTCTTCATCTCCCACATGCCGGTGCGGCTCTTCAGCGAGGTTCCGCCGCTGTCGAAGGTGATCCCCTTGCCGGCGAGCACGATCGGCGCGCCCGAGGCGCCGGGACCCCTGTACTCGACGATCATCATCCGGGGCGGGCGCGCGGACCCGGCGCCGACGCTGAGGATGGCGTTCATGCCCAGCTTCTCCATCGCCGGGACGTCGAGCACCTCGATGGACACCCCCGCGACGTCCTTGAACGCGGCGCGGGTCCGCGCCACGAACTCCTCCGGATAGAGGACGTTCGCCGGCTCGGTGACCAGGTCCCGCGTGAAGCTCACGCCCCCGGTCAGCGCGTCCAGCCGGCGCTCCCAGGCCTGGCGCGCCGCGGCGGCGTCGGGCGTCACAACCACGAACGGCTGGTCGAGGCCGGCGTCGCGCTTGGCCTCGGCCTTGTAGCCCGCGAACTGGTACGAGCGCAGCTCGGCGCCGACGGCGATCTGGGCCGGTTCGGCGAGGCCGGAGGCGATGAACGCGGCGGGGCGCTCCGACTTGGCCGTCGCATTCGCCGCGGCGGCCCCCAGCTTGCGCAGCTCGGCGGCGGTGTCGGCCTCGGCCGCGCCCAGCACCAGGATCTCGTCATAGGCGCCCAGGCCGCGCAGCGTCAGGCTGCTGTCGGCCTTGTAGTCGAACTTCGCCGCGGTCAGCGCCCGGGCGACCGCCGCGCGCGTGGCGGGGTCCAGGGCGGCCCCGCGGGTCTCCAGGTCGGCGGCGGCGGCCAGCGGCAGCACCAGGGCGCCCGTCTTGGGCGCCTCGGCGGCGAAGGCGATGGGGCGGGCTTCGGCGGCGGCGGCGCCCAGCAGGGCCATGGCCGATACGGCGGCGGCAAGACGCATGGTTCACTCCGTGGAACGTGTCGCCCCGGTTAAGCAGCCGCAGGCCGGCCTGGCTAGGCCATGCACGATCACCGGAGCGATTTCGACGGCGGGCGGGACCGGCTCAGACGGCTGCGGCCGCCGCGGCGCGACGGGGCGCGGACGCGAGCCCGCGCTGGATCTCGGCGGACTCCTCCGCAAGGCTCTTGATCTCGCGCGCGGCCTGTTCCGTCGGCGCCTCCAACTGGGCCCGTGTCGCCTCGTCGAACGGGCCGGAGGTGAAGTCGAGCCGCGTCCCTTCATCGGCTTCCGTCAATTCGAAGGTGTCGCAGAACGCCCGGCCCTCAGGGGTGACGACGCTCTGGGTGTACTCGAACTTCAGCAGCCGGCCAGGTTCGCACGCCGCCACGGCGCCGCGGCTGCGCGTGGCGCCGCCGGGCATCTTCCAGGCGACCTCCTCGCCTGGACGCCAGGTGGTGCGGATCGACATGCCGTCGACCCAGGCCGCCGCCCACTCCTTCACGAGCTCGGGCGTCGTGAGAATGCGCCAGACCTCGCCCGGGGGCGCATCGATCAGCAGGGAGTGCTTCAAGACCTGCATGCCAACTCCGCGAAGGGCCAACCTTCCAGGACCCAGGATGTTCCCGCGCTCGGAGGCGACGCCTGAACGCGAAGGTTGAGCCGATTCCCAGCCGATCCAGAGAATTTCCGGACCGAACGCAATCTGATTCAACTCCGGCGCGGTGTAGGACCCGAACGGGGCGAATCTTAGGGCAGCTTCACCTTGTCGGCGCGCGGCGGATTGTCGCTCCGGCGCGTTCATCAGCGTGTTCAAGCCGCGCGCTCGCACGTAGGCTTCCGCCATGACCGTTCGCAGAGCTTTTCTTGCCGCCTTGGCCATTCTTGCGACCCTGGCCTCGATTCCGTCAGCCGCCGCCGAAGCGCCTCCGGCGCGGGACCGTCAATCCATCCTTGCCATGGCCGGGGACTACCGCGTCCGCTTCGACATGCGTGAGACCACGGCCTTCCAGCCCGACTACAAGCCGCTGGAGCCCAAGCTGAGTGGCGGCCATGAAGTGGTCCGGGTCATCGAGGACCGGGGCGACTTCATCAGCCTGCAGCACCTGCTGGTCGTGGAGGGCGATGGCGGGGAGCCTATGGTCGTCAAACACTGGCGCCAGGACTGGACCTGGGAGCCCAACGAGGTCGTGGTCTACGACAGTTCCGGCCGCTGGAAGGTCGCCGCGGTTCCGCCGGCTACGCGCGACGGCGCTTGGTCCCAGACCGTCTGGCAGACCGACGACTCGCCCCGCTACGGCGGCGTGGGGCGCTGGATGTACGACCACGGCGTCGCCCGCTGGGAGAGCGGCGAGACCCTGCGTCCGCTCGCCCGCCGCGACGCCATCCGCCACCCGGTCTACACTTGGTACGTCGGCGAGAACCGCCATGCGCTGACGCCAAGGGGCTGGGTGCATGAGCAGGACAACGCCAAGGTGGGTCTGCGCGACGGCCAGCCCGTCACCTATGTCCACGAGGTGGTGACAAACACCTACGACCGCTTCGACGGCTTCGAGGTCGCCGCCGCCGACGACTATTGGGACCGGACGAAAGGCTATTGGGCGCAGGTGCGCGCAGCCTGGGATCGCGAGCTGCGCGACGACGGCGTGGTGCGCGTCACCGAGGAGGCCGACGCCGGCTCGGTCACCGGTCCCCGGCTGATGGGCCTCGCCGAAGAGATCGCCGAGGGGAAGACCAGCGAGGCCCAGGCCGTCGCCGAGGCCCGCGCTCTTATCGCCGGGCCGGGCAAGGCGCGGCCCTTGGCGGCGCAGGAGTAGCGGCGCGCCGCCTTTCCGTCAGGACCAGGGGCCCGTCCGCCGCGCCGTCACCGGCACCGCCGTGCCGCGGGCCTGGCGCACCGGCGATGGGCCGGGCGCCGTCGCCATCAGCTGCATCAGGGCCTCGACGCGGTTGTGCGTCGCCGGATGGGTCGAGAACAG
The DNA here is from genome assembly GCA_049323595.1 of Pseudomonadota bacterium. Classification (GTDB taxonomy): domain Bacteria; phylum Pseudomonadota; class Alphaproteobacteria; order Caulobacterales; family Caulobacteraceae; genus Phenylobacterium. The sequence continues at coordinate 175,871 of JBMOOD010000015.1, read as the reverse complement.
GTTGTCCCGTCCGCGTCCGCCGGCCAGCGGGTTGATGATGAACATGTGCGCCGTGGCCGGATTGCGCTCGGCGTCGGGATTGAAATAGCCGCCCTTGGCGTAGGCCTCGATCTTCTGAAGGGCCGAGGCGAGCGCCTGGGGATCGCCGCAGATCTCGGCGCCCGCCCGATCAGCCTCGTACTCGCGACCGCGGCTGATCGCCATCTGCACCAGGGCGGCGGCGATGGGCCCCAGGATCGCCACCACGATGGCGCCCAGGAAGCCGGTCGGCCGTCCGTCCTCGTCGTGGCCGCCGAAGAAGAAGGCGAAGTTGGCGAGCGCGCCGATCGCGCCGGCGATCGTCGCGGTGATGGTCATCGTCAGCGTGTCGCGGTTCTTCACGTGCGCCAGCTCGTGCGCCATGACCCCGCGGATCTCGCGGCGGTCCAGCATGGAAAGCAGGCCGCGCGTCGCCGCCACCGCCGCGTGCTGCGGGTCGCGCCCGGTGGCGAAGGCGTTCGGCTGGTCCTGGTCGATGATGTAGATCCGCGGCGCCGGCAGGCGGGCGCGCTGGGCCAGATCCAGGGTGTCGGTCACATAGTTCCGGATAAGCGGTTCAGGATGGTCGGGGCCGACCTCCACCGCCCGGTACATCTTCAGGACGATCCGGTCGGCGTTCCAATAGCTGATCAGGTTCATCCCGCCGGCGAACAACAGGGCGATCAGCATGCCCGTCGGCCCTCCGATGGCGTAGCCTGCGCCCATGAAAAGGGCGGTCAGGACAGCCAGCAGGGTGAAGGTGCGAAGGTGGTTGCGCATGGTCCTCTGTATGCAGGCGAAAACCTCACCGCCAATATGGTGAGGCGCCTACGCGTACGGAAGATCCAACGTACGCGTATGTCGCTGACTCTCGAGACCTGACGTCGTCTCAGCCGCGCGCGGCCACAGCCAGGCCAGGGAAATCGCTGAACACGCCATCCACGCCGGCGGAATACAGGGCCTTCAACAGAGCCGAAGCATCGCCGTGGCCCGCCGGGCCGCCGCCGCGCTGAAGCGTCTTCGGCAGAAAGGCGTTCTCGGCTCGGACGGTCCAAGGATGGACGGCAAGCCCCGCGGCATGGGCAAGCTTCACCAGAGAAGTGGGCGGTCCGAGCGCGCCGTCCAATGTCGGAACCACCAGAGGCCACTCCGGGCCGACGCCCTCCGCGAACGCTGCGATAGCGCCCAATCCTTCGGCCGTGTTGAGATCGAAGTCGGTGGCTCCTTGAGCGACAAGGAACACGCGGCGCGCTCGCGACCAGATTCGAAACGCCGCGAGTGGCCGGAGTTCGAAGCACTGCACGAAGACCGGAGCAGTCGGGCTATCCAGGTTGTTCTTCTTAAGCGCGTCGGCCAGGCGGCCCTCGAGCGCCAGCCCCAGCCCCGCAAAATAGGTCGGGTGCTTCATCTCGGGGTAGGTCCCGATCGTGCGGCCCAGACGCCGGCTCTCGGCCGTCGCGAGGTCGACCACCTCCTGGTAGGTCGGGATCGCCTCCTGCCCATCGAACTTCGCGCTTCCGGGGCGAAGCTGCGGGAGCCGCTCGCGGGCGCGCAGGGTCTTGAGCTCGGCGAGGGTGAAGTCTTCGGTGAACCAGCCGGTGATCTTCTCACCGTCGATCACCTTCTCCGCCTTGCGGGCGGCGAACTCGGGACGGCCGGCCACATCGGTCGTGCCCGAAATCTCATTCTCGTGGCGGACCACGAGATGACCGTCCTTGGTGCAGACGAGATCCGGTTCGATGAAGTCGGCGCCCTGCGCGATCGCCAGCCTGTAGGCCATGAGCGTGTGCTCCGGCCGCTCCCCGCTCGCGCCACGATGGGCGATAACGAGCGGCCTGGCCTTCGGCCTGGCGAAGGCGGGTGAGGCGGCGGCGAGGCCGGCGACGGTCACGATGCGGCGGGTCAGTCTCATGACCCCGAGCTTAGCCGCTATTGTGCGGCAGTGAGACGACTAAGGATCTGCGGATGCAGATCGAGGTTGCCGGCCACCGCCGCGCCTTTGGACAGAACGTCCTCCCCGCCGTCGGCGTCAGTGACCTTTCCCCCGGCCTCGGTCACCAGAAGCACGCCTGCGGCCAGGTCCCATGGCTTCAGGTCGCGCTCCCAGTAGCCGTCGAACCGACCGGCCGCGACCCAGGCGAGGTCCAGCGCGGCCGAGCCGAAGCGGCGGACGCCGGCGACGCGCTGGCTGATCTGGTGCAGCTCCTTCAGGAATTTCGCGTGCTGGCCGTGACCGAGGAAGGGGATGCCCGTCGCCAGGACCGCTTCGTCGAGCCGCTGCCGGGCGGCCACCCGCAGCCTGCGGTCGTTGACGTAGCAGCCCTTGCCCTTTTCGGCCCAGAACAGCTCGTTGGTGACGGGATTGTAGGTCACCGCCGCCACGACGGCGCCGTCGCGCTGCAGGGCGATGTTGATGGCGAAATGCGGGATCGCGTGCAGGAAGTTGGTGGTGCCGTCCAGCGGGTCGACGATCCAGGTGTGGGTCTTGTCGGTGCCCTCGATCATCCCCCGCTCCTCGCCGAGGAAGCCGTAACCGGGGCGCGCCTTGGTAAGCGCCTCGAAGAGCACCTGCTCGGCCTTGAGGTCAGCGGCCGAGACGAAGTCGGCCGGGGCCTTCTTGGCCACCTGCAGCTCGGCCAGTTCGCCGAAGTCGCGGTTCAGGCCGCGCGCAGCCTTGCGCGCAGCGTCGCTCATCACCTTCAGGAGGGCGGACTGGGTGCTCACGGTTTCAAAAGATCTCGGCGGGGTTTAGAGGGCGCGGAACCTAGTGGCGAGGCCGGGCGAAAGCAAGGAGACTCGGATGGGCGGGACGGTCGATCGTGAAGCCACCTGCTGGTGCGGCGGACTCGGCGCGACCCTGCGGGGCGAGCCGATGCTGGTCTCGGCCTGCTGCTGCACCCGCTGCCAGCGGCGGACCGGAAGCTTCTATGGCGTGACGGTCTACTACCGGCCGGACCAGCTCGTCGCCCGCCGCGGCGAGGGGCGGACCTACCGGCCATCCTATGGATCGACCACATTCCACCTCTGCCCAACTTGCGGATCGCAGGTCTGGTGGGTCCCGGGGGAGGAGGAGGAGGAGGACTGGATCGGCGTCGCTGGCGGGGCGTTTGCCGACCCCACTCTGCGCCCGCCCGACCGGATGACGCACATGGCGACGCGGCATCCCTTCGTCTGCGCGCCGGAGGGGCTGCCGCAGTTCGAGGACGGCCCCGACTAGGCTCGACGCTCGGCGACGCCGGCCGCCATCTCCGCATCGAAAGCCCTCACCGCCGCCTCGGGCCCATCGGGATGGCTCCACACGCCGGACGACACGGCGAGGAAGTCGGCGCCGGCGCGGGCCAGCTCGCGGGCGGTCCCCACCGTGATCCCGCCGATGGCCACGCAGGGGATCTCCATCGTCTCCTGCCAGATGGAAAGGATCTCGGGATCGGCGCGGGTGGGCGCGTCCTTGGTGGTCGTCGGGAAAAAGGCTCCGAAGGCCACATAGTCGGCCCCGGCCTCCGCCGCCTCCATGGCGAGGTGACGGCTGTCGTGGCAGGTGACGCCCACCATGCGATCCCCTCCCATCAGGCGGCGCGCTTCGGCGTAACTCGCATCGGACTGGCCGATGTGCACGCCATCACAACCGAGCTGCGCCGCGAGATCGGGGCGATCGTTGAGGATCACCGCCACGCCGCGCGACTGGGCGATCGGCATGAGGACGTCAACGGCGGCGGCGATGACCGTGTCGTCGACGTCCTTCAGTCGGACCTGCAGAGCCGCGACGTCGCCGGCGTCCAACACATGGGCCAGCAGATGGCCGAAGGCCGCCAGGTCGTCGATGCGCGGCGGGGTGATCAGGTAGAGGCGGCAGGTCGCGTCGGCCATGCCACTACATACACGGACACGGGTTCAGCGCAGCAGCATCTTCAGGGCGTAGGCGATGGCGGCGCAGGACGCTGCGCCGGTCAGGGACAGCCCCCCGAACCAAGCCAGCCGTTTCCACAGCGGCGAAGCGGGCGCGTCGCCCTCGGGCGGCGGCTCAATGATAGCCGGCATCGGCGCTGACTTTCCCTCGGAACACCCAATAGACCCAGACAGTATAGCCCAGGATGACCGGCAAGAGGGCGCCGACCCCCACCAGCATGAAGGCCAGGGCGTTGTCCGCGGACGCCGCCTCGCGGAAGGTGATGTCGTAGGGAACGATGTTGGGGAAGAAGCCGACCGCTAGCCCGAGGTAGCCCGACAGGAACACGGCGAAGGCGCCGAGGAACGGCAGCCGATGACCTCGGCCGCGCAGGCCGATGATTATGGCCAGCAGGCCGGCCGCGCCCAGCAAGGGGATCGGCAGCTTCGGGGCCAGCTCGGCGAGGTCGAACGCGCCGCCCTCCCAGCCCCAGCGATCCGCGATCCGCGCATGGACCCGCAGCGTCGCCACGCTGACCGCGGCGAGAAGGACCGTGACAGCCGCGGCGGCGTACCAAGCCCACCGCCGGGCCAGGCCGTGAAGCTGATCCTCGGTCTTCCAGACCAGCCAGGTCGCGCCGAGGAGCGTGTAGCCCGCCACCAGTCCCGCGGCGACCAGCACCGTGTAGGGCGTCAGCCAGTCGTACGGCCCGCCAGCGAACGCCCCCTCGCGCACGGTGACGCCCTGGATGAAGCCGCCCAGCACCAGGCCCTGCGCGACAGTCGCCACGAACGAACCCCCGGCGAAGGCGGCGGTCCAGAAGACCTTGCCGCGCCGGCGTCCGCGCAGCCGGAACTCGAAGGCCACGCCGCGCAGAATGAGGCCCATGAGCATCAGGAGCACCGGGACGTACAGCGCCGGCATCAGGGTTGCGTAGGCCAATGGGAAGGCGGCGAAGAGCCCGCCGCCGCCCAGCACCAGCCAGGTCTCGTTGCCGTCCCAGACAGGCGCCACAGAGTCCATCATCACGTCGCGCTCGGCCGGGCTGGCGAACGGAAACAGCAGACCGACGCCCAGGTCGAAACCGTCGAGAAGCACATACATCAGGACGGCCAGGGCGATGATGCCGGCCCAGATCAGAGGCAGGTCGAGGCTCATGACCGCACCTCCTCGGGATCGTCGGGCGCTGCGCCCAAGGCGTACCCTGGGGGGCGGGGCGTGGTCGGCGCGTCCTCGCCCACCTCCGGCTCGGGGGGCTGCGGACCGACGGCCATCAGGCGAAGGATGTAGAGCGCGCCGACGGAGAACACGATCGCATAGACCACGAAGAAGGCGAGGAGCGAGGCCGAAACCTCTCCTGCGCCGACGGGCGAGACGGCGTCGGCCGTGCGCAGGACGCCGTAGACCACATAGGGCTGGCGGCCCACCTCGGCGACGACCCAGCCGGCGATGACGGCCACGAAGCCCATCGGACCCATCGCGACGCTCGTCCAGAGGAACGCCCGCGATCGTTCTGGCCCGCCCCGCATGATCAGGAACGCGCCCCAGGCGCCGAGGGCGATCATCAGGATTCCCAGCCCCACCATGATCCGGAACGACCAGAACACGACTGCAGCGGGAGGCCGATCCTCGGGCGCAAAGGCCTTGAGCCCCTTGACCTCGGCCGACGTCTCGCCGGCGGTGATCCAGCTTCCGATCTTCGGGATCGAGATCTCGAAGAGGTTGGACTCGGTCTTCCGGTCGGGCCAGGCGAGGATGTGGAACGGCTGTTCCGTGCGCGTCTCCCAGAAGCCCTCGATGGCCGCCAGCTTGGCGGGCTGCACGGTGAGCACCTCCTTGCCCGAGAGGTCGCCGACCAGAAGCTGCAGCGGGGCCACGATGGCGAACATGCCGATCGCCATCCGCAGGGCCAGGCGCGATTCCTCCTCCTGCGCGTTCCTGAGCAGGCGCCAGGCGGACGCGGCGCCGACCACCAGCGCGGTCGTCAGGAAGGCGGCCAGGACCATGTGGACGAACCGTTCAGGGAACGTGGGGGAGAAGACCACCTGCCACCAGTCCACCGCCCGGAGCGAGCCGTCGGGCAGGGTCGTGAAGCCCGTCGGGTGCTGCATCCAGCTGTTGGCCGAGATGATCCAGAACGCCGAGATGATGGTGCCGATCGCCACGAGGGACGTGGCGGCGAAGTGGAGGCCGGGACCGACCTTGCGCCAGCCGAACAGCATCACGCCCAGGAAGCTCGCTTCGAGGAAGAAGGCGGTGAGCACCTCGAAGGCCAGGAGCGGGCCGATCACCGGCGAGGCGACCTCGGAGAAGACGCTCCAGTTGGTGCCGAGCTGGTAGCTCATAACGACGCCGGACACGACGCCCATGCCGAACGAGATCGCGAAGATCTTCACCCAGAACAGGTACAAGGTCTTGAAGGCGTCCTTCTTGGTGAAAAGCCAGAGGCCTTCGAGCACGGCCAGGTAACTCGCCAGGCCGATCGTGAAGCTGGGGAAGATGATGTGGAACGCGATCGTGAACGCGAACTGCAAGCGCGACAGTATGAGCGCGTCCAGGTCCATCCGCGGTCCCCATGACAAGACCGCCGGTGTCCCGACCGGCGGCGCATCTCCCGGGCCCTAGAACGTTCAAGCTGGGCTTTGGGTCCCTGCGACATGCCGTCGCAGGCGCAAATTGTGAACCTCCAGGGCCCCGCCGTTGCCCCGGGCGGGCGCCGTCCCATCTCCTTGGCGCACCTGCGACATGTTTGCGAATGACTTGCAGACGCGTTCGCTTGGCGGTATAGGTCCGGGTGTTAGTCAGGAGCCCGGCGCGCGTCGATGTACGTCTGCAACTGTAACGGCATCCGTGAGCGTGAGGTCCGGGCGGCCATCGCCGCCGGCGCTACCCGTCCCGTCGACATCTTCAAGGCATGCGAAAGCCGGCCCCAATGCGCCCGCTGCGTGTGCGACATGCGCCAGATGCTGGACGAGGAGCACGAGGCGCTACGTTACGCGGCGGAGTAGCTCGCCGCAGCGCTATCCTTGGCGAGCGCAAATCATTCTCAGTCTAATTGATCGGTTTCCGAGCAACCGCCAATCACTCGCACACATTGTCTTTGACATCGTCGGCGGGCGGAAGGCATTTCCGGCCGGGCGAATTGAACGGAGGCGTGGCGGTGAAGGGCGACAAGGCGATCATCAAGGTCTTGAATGCGGTGCTCACCAATGAGCTGACCGCCGTCAACCAGTATTACCTGCACGCTCGCATGTACGAGAACTGGGGCTTCGCCCGCCTCGGCAAGATCACCTACGACGAATCGATCGGCGAGATGAAGCATGCCGACAAGCTCATCAAGCGGATCCTGTTCCTCGACGGCCTGCCGAACCTGCAGGACCTGCACAAGCTGGCGATCGGCGAGTCGGTGGTCGAGGGCATGACCGCCGACCTCGCACTGGAGACCCGGGGCCGGACGACGCTGATCGAAGGGATCAAGCTCTGCGAGAGCTCGGCCGACTTCGTGTCGCGCCAGGTGCTTCGGGAAATCCTCAGCGACACCGAAGAACACATCGACTTCCTCGAGACGCAGCTCAGCCTGGTGAAGAGCCTGGGCGAGCAGAACTATCTGCAAAGCGCACTGGGCGAACTCGAAGGGGAATAGTCTTCCCGCCGTGTGCGCGCCGAAGGCGATTGCCTGACCGCACGTTCGCCCCCTACCGTCCCCTCAACGAACAGTGGCGGGGAGAGGCGGCATGGCGGCGGCGGAGGGCGCGCCTGGGCGATCGAAATCGCACGTGGGGGTGGTGACGGGCGCCTCGGTGGGCACCGTGTTCGAGTGGTACGACTTCTACCTCTACGGCTCGCTGGCCGGCTTCATCACCACACACTTCTTCTCGGGCGTGAACGAGGTCACGGGCTACATCTTCGCCCTGCTGGCCTTCGCCGCCGGGTTCGCCGTCCGGCCCTTCGGGGCGATCGTCTTCGGCCGGCTGGGCGACCTCTGGGGGCGCAAGAACACCTTCCTGGTCACCATGCTGCTCATGGGCCTCTCCACCTTCGTGGTGGGCTTGCTGCCCAGCTATGAGGCCATCGGGGTGGTCGCGCCCATCCTGCTGATCAGCCTGCGTCTGATCCAGGGTCTGGCTCTGGGAGGCGAATACGGCGGGGCGGCCACCTATGTGGCCGAGCACGCGCCGCCCGGGAAGCGCGGCCTCTATACGAGCTGGATCCAGACGACGGCGACGGCCGGCCTCTTCCTGAGCCTGGTCGTGATCCTGCTGGTCCGCAACATGATCGGCGAAGACGCCTTCGCCGCCTGGGGCTGGCGCATCCCCTTCCTGGTATCGATCCTGCTGCTCGGCGTATCGCTCTGGATCCGCCTGCGGCTGAACGAAAGCCCCGTGTTCCAGCAGATGGTGGACGAGGGCAAGACCTCGAAGAAGCCCCTCGCAGAGAGCTTCGGCCAGTGGTCCAACCTGAAGCTGGTGATCCTGGCGCTGCTGGGCCTCACCGCCGGCCAGGCGGTCGTCTGGTACACGGGCCAGTTCTACGCCCTGTTCTTCCTGGAGCGGATGCTGAAGGTGGACGGCGCGCTGACGAACACCCTGGTGGCCGTGGCGCTCCTGCTCGGCACGCCCTTTTTCATCGTCTTCGGCTGGCTCTCGGACAAGGTCGGCCGCAAGCCCGTGATCCTGGCCGGCTGCCTGCTGGCGTCCCTCACCTACTTCCCGATCTTCAAAACCCTCACGGCGGCGGCCAATCCCCAACTCGCCCAGGCGGCCGCGTCGGCGCCGGTCACGGTGATCGCCGACCCGGCCCGGTGTTCGTTCCAGTTCGATCCTGTCGGGCGCAGCGCCTTCACGTCCGGCTGCGACATCGCCAAGGCCGCCCTCGCGAACGCCGGCGTGAGCTACGAGAACCGGGCGGCGCCGGTCGGCACATCCGGCGCGCTTGTCCGGATCGGCGCCCGTGAGATTGCGGCCGCCGACTCCAGCCGCGAGAAGATCGCCGCCGACCGCGCCGCCTTTGGAAGGGCGTTGCAGGCCGAACTCGCCGCGGCCGGGTACCCGCCCAAGGCCGACGCCGAACGGGTGAACAAGCCGCTGGTCGTGGGCCTGCTCTGGCTGCTCGTCCTCTACGTGACCATGGTCTACGGCCCGATCGCCGCAGCGCTGGTGGAGATGTTCCCGGCGCGGATCCGCTACACGTCCATGTCGCTGCCCTATCATCTCGGCAACGGCTGGCTGGGCGGCTTCCTGCCCACGACGGCCTTCGCCATGGTGGCCGCCACCGGCAACATCTACTTCGGCCTCTGGTACCCGATCGTGGTGGCCGCCTTCACGGCAGTGATCGGCTTCCTGTTCATCAAAGAGATGAAGGACGCCCCGATCGAGGCGTAGGACGGCTCAACCGAACCAGCCGGACTTCGCCAGTGGGATCTCGGCGATCTCCTTGATCACCTCGCCGGTCCGCTGCTCAACCTGGAGCGCGTCGATGTGCCCCTGGATGTCGACCCCGCCCTGGTTGAGCGCCTGGGCGACCCTGCGCGCCTCGTCGTAGCTGGCGGTGGTCGCCACGGTGATGTGGGGCAGGTAGGGGGTCTCGGGGCGGATGGCGGCTTCGATGGGGCCCGCGTGCAGCGCGTCGTGAAGCTGCAGGATCGCGCCGAACCCCTCGTCGGGGACGAGAAACACATGGAAGCGGCCCACGGCATGCTCCGGCACGACCATGGCGGAGCGCAGGCGGAACCGGATCCGGGCGACGCCCTCCGCATTGGCGCGGATCTGCGCCACGAACGCCCTGGGCGCCAGCTCGGCGCCCGGGAAGACCAGGGTGAAATAGGGCGGTCCCCGGCTGCCCGCCCGGCGCGAGCGGATGTCCGTGAGCCAGACGAGATCGTCCTTGTCGAAGTGCGGCCGGGCGATGACTTCGAGCGACATCGACGCGAGTCTCCTGCGCGCGATGATTGTATGACTACGATGAAGCGGAGGCCAACAGCGCGGTCGTCGCGCGCCCGGGAGGGTCTATCCGCAGCGGCGACGGCCGCCGTCCTTCGCCTCTCCCGCGCGAGGGCCGGAAGCCGGAGCCGCCCTCGGGGCCGAAACCGCTTCGGCGGGGATCTCCGCGAAGAATGTCGAGCCTCGCCCTGGATGGCTGCGAACGCCGACCCGTCCGCCCATCGCCTCGGCCAGGCCCTTGCAGATGGCGAGCCCCAGGCCCGTGCCGCCGTGCCGCCGCCCCTTGGCGCCATCGACCTGGCTGAAACGGATGAACAGCTTCTGCAAGTCCTCGGGCGCCAACCCCGGCCCGGTGTCCTCGACTTCCAGCACAAGGAGCGGACTGTCGTAGCGGGCGCGGACCGCGACCCGGCCCTCCTCGGTGAACTTGATGGCGTTGCCGACGAAGTTGTTGAGGATCTGGCGCACGCGATCGCCATCCAGCAGAAGCTGGTCAGGGAGGCCGGCGACCGAAAGTTCCAGCTGCAATCCCTTGGCTTCGGCCTGCGCCTCAAAGATCGAGATAGTGTCCACCAGCAACTCGGTGGCGTCGCAAGGCTGCAGGCGAATGCTGACTGCGCCCGCCTCCAGGCGTGAGAAGTCGAGCACGTCGTTCGCGATCGCCATCAGCCCGCGGCCGGCGCCTTGGATCTGTGCGATGCGGCGCTGGGCGTCGGGGGGCAGGTCGGTCCGCCTGACCAGCGCATCTGCGAACCCCAGGATCGCCATCAGCGGCGTGCGGATCTCGTGGCTCATATTGGCGATGAAGCTGGACTTTATCCTTGCGGCCTCCTCCGCGGCCTGGCGCGCGTCCCGCAGCGCCCGCTCGAGTTCCACGTGGGCCGTGATGTCGCGGAGGACATCCACGAATTCAAGCGGGCGGCCCCGTCGATCCCGCAGGACCGACACGCGGCTTTCGAGCCAGATCCAACGACCATCCCGGTGGCGCGCACGATACTGTACCGGCGCGGCCGCGACCGCAGCGTCGCCCCCGGCCAGCTCGCGGTAGTAGGCGTATGTCGCCTCGCGGTCGTCCGGGTGGATGATCGGCGCGAATGGGGGTCGGTTGGCCATGAGCTCTTCGGCCCCATAGCCGACAACCTCCCGGACCGATGGCGACATATAGAGCCCTTCGCCGCGCACCGACGTGCGGGCGATCACGTCGCTGGCGTGCTCGGTCACCTGTCGGTAGCGCGCTTCGCTTTGTTCGGCGGCGATGCGCGCCGCGTCCAGCTGCGCGATGCTGGCCTTGAGTTTCTCCTCGGTGCGACGCCGGGCCGCGACTGCCGTCGACACCAGCAGGCCGGACAGGGTGGTCACGGCGAGCAGCGCCTGGCCGTGGAGCAGGCGGACCGCCAGCCCTCCCGGCATGGCCGAGGCGTGCCCAAGGCCGAGGGCGGCGGCGGCCATCATGACGCTCGCGACCAGCCCCATCAGCACGGCGGCGCCGGCCGGCCGCAGCATGAACGCCGCGAAGACGATGGATGGCGGGATCAGGAAGTACGCGGGTCCCATCCGGTCGGCGGCCACGGCGCCCAGCGCACCCGCGACGGCCGTGATCGCGGCCGCTCCGCGCCAGGAAACGATATCGGCCAGGAGGCCCCGCCAGTCCGCCTGGGAGGCCAGCAACGTCCAGACCGGCACGATGATCAGCAGTCCCAGGGCGTCAGCCGCGAACCACGGCACGGCTTGGGCGAAAAAGGCGCCGGTCGTACCCCACGCGAGGATCAGGCCCGCGGGGACGGCGGACACCGCAGGCGCGATCAAGCCGCCAGCCAGGAGGAAGTGGCCCAGATGGGTCGGGCGTGTCACGTCGAGGTGCGAGCCCACGAAGCCGCGGATCCAGGCGCTGCAGACCAGCACCTCGGCCGCGTTACAGAGCGCCAGGCCGATCGCTTTCGCGGCGAGATCGCCGCTGGCCAGATTCGCCGTGATATTGCCGATGATCGCGCTGGCCAGGTAGGCAGGCCACAGGCGCATCGGCTGTCGCAGCAGGACGGCCAGAATCACCGCGTTCACCGGCCAGACCACCGCCACGCGGCCCTCGCCACGGGTCAACTCGATGCTGAGAGCGGCCAGCGCGAAGACCGCGACGCCCAACAGCGCCGCCCCGGCCAATCGGCCCAGGCCCTTCGTATCGATATTCGGTGGACCGCGCCGCATCCTGACACAAATGGCGCCTCGCCAAGGGCAATTCCTTGATCTGTTCCGCGACGCGCGCGGTTAATCCATGAATCGGGTGACGCGGCGCGTCAGGCCAGCGCGCCGAAGCGACCGAGGGCCTCGAACATCCGGCGCAGCGCGGCGTGATTGTCCCGCATGAGCTGTCGCAGCTCCGGGCTCTCGAGACGGTCTCGAGGCACGATCAAGCCGCCCTCCACGCGACGGCATGCGCCGCGGGCGATCAGGGCGTTCACACGACGGCGGGCCAACTCGTGGGAGAGCCCCAGCGCGCGCGCCACCAGGCTGACCGTCGCCGGCCGGCGCAGGGAGTCCTGCAGGATCGGGTCCGATCCGGCCCGGCCCGACGCGTGACCGCGGGCGTTGATCCGGACGATCTGCATGAGGATGAAGCCATCGAGCGGGTCGCCGTAGCGTTCGGCGAGCACCAGAACCATGCGCAGGAAATAGTCGCCGACGACGCGTGCGACGAGGCGAACGGGCGGCTCCGGCCAGTCGCTCGCCGTTCCCGCCGCGGGAAAGCAGCCTTCAGCCACCAGCCGGGCATGCAGGTCGCGGGTGAGGCGCAGGGCGGCTCTCAGGTTCGCCTCGTTCTGCGGCGTGGAGAGGTTCTCAGTCGGGACATAGACCCCCTCCGGGGTCGTCCGGCACCGGCCTTCGGCCACAAGGCGGCGCACCCGTCGGCGGACGGTCTCATAGGGCAGGCGGAGCGACCCCGCGAGGGCGGCGATGCTCACCGGGCGCCGGCGCTCGTCAGGCGGAGGCTCGGCGGCGCCGGCGAAGGCGGCCTGAGCGGCCGGATCGAGGATCACCGGCCACACGTTGGCCTGGACGATCGCCAGCATCAGCAGCCCGTCGAGGAAATCGAGATCGCCACAGACCAGCGGCAGCAGGTCCAGCAGGTAGGCCGAGGACTCCCGCATGATGAGGGCCGCGATCTGTGGAGAGGGTTCGTGATCCACGGAAATCCGCTGGGAAGGCATGACTATCGCCATACCCTGCGCCCGCATTCCGCGCGAAGACCTGATCCGGATCAATGGAATGGCGCAGCCCTTCGCCAACCTCTGCATTGTAGCTGTGGGAGGTACACATGACATCAGCCCTCGCCCGGCGGGCGCGCGGCGCTGCGATCGCCGCCTGCCTCGCGCCTCTGGCCGCCTGCGCCTACAATCCCACGCTCGGCCGCGACCAGTTCCTGCTGGTGAACGACGCGGCGCTCGCCCAGTCTGCACAGGAAGCCTGGTCGCAGACCCTGGCCACGAGCAAGGTCTCGTCAGACGCGGCCGCCAACGCCCGCGTGCGACGGGTCGGCTCCCGCCTGGTGGAGGCGGCAGGCCTGGGCGACCGGTCCTGGCAGTACGCGGTCTTCGACGATCCGCAGGCCAACGCGTTCGTCCTGCCCGGCGGCCGGATCGGGGTGAACACCGGCCTCCTGGCGCTGGCGGAGGACGACGACCAGCTCGCCGCGGTCCTGGGCCACGAGCTGGCCCACAGCGTCGCCAACCACGCCGCCGAGAGATACTCCCAGGCGGCCGCCACCCAGCTGGCCCTCGGCGTGGGCCAGGCGGCGCTGGGAAGCCGGGTCACGCCGCAGATGGCTCAGCAGATCGCGGCGCTTGGCGGCGTCGGCGCGCAGCTGGGCATCCTGCTGCCGTACTCGCGCCGTCACGAACTGGAGGCCGACCGCCTGGGCGTCGACTACATGGTCCGCGCCGGCTATCGGCCCGAGGCGGCGGTGGCCCTATGGCGGAACATGCAGCAGGCGAACACGGGCGGGCGGCCGGCGCCGTTCCTCTCGACGCACCCGTCGGAGGCTACCCGAATCGCCGAGCTGGAGCGCTACATCGCGAGCCGGGGCTGGGAGGCCGGGCCGCGCTGACGGTCAGGGTTCGATGTCTTCGCCGGGCTCCACCCCAGGCGGGCAGGCGCCGACCCACTTCGCCTTGACCGTCGTTTCGCCGCCCTCGCGGCTACCGTCGGCGTTGATCACGTAGAGCGCCAGCTTCATGTCGTACGCGGACTCCGAGCCGGTCATCGTCAGCGTCGATTCCATCTTCGGCATGCCGGCCGGCGTGCAGACCGACGTGACCTTCAGGCCGCCCGCCGACGCCGACCGCTTGGTCGTGCAGTCGGGGCTTTCGCGCGTGAGCATCTCGCGGAGCTCGGCGTCGGTCTCCGGCCCGACGCAGCGATGCGAGGTTTCGGTCTCGCCATCCTCAACCTGCGTCGCCTCCCACAGACCGGGGCGGAACCTCGGCAGGCCGTCACCGCCGAGCGGCAGGGCGACCGGCGTCTTGGCGGCCGCGTCGGCGGTCGGGGGCGCTTCGGCTTGGGCGGGGGTTTCCTGCCCACAGGCCGCCAGGGCCAGAACGGACAGCGAGTAGATCAGGACGCGACGCATACGGGCACTTTCCTTGGCGACATGAAACCGGCCCCGGCGAGGTTTCGCCGGGGCCGGTGGGAGTACGCGCCAATAGCTGCGCCGGACGCGAAGCGCCAGCGTCGATCGAGGCCTATTCCGCGGCGACGCGGGTCAGGCCGATCTTCGGCGCCAGCTCGCCCGAGGCGTAGCGCTTGGCCATCTGGGCCATCGGGATCGGCTTGATCTTGCTGGCCTGGCCGGCCGTGCCGAACTCCTCGAAGCGCTGCTTGCAGACCGCGCGCATGGCTTCCATGGCCGGCTTCAGATACTTGCGCGGGTCGAACTCGGAGGGGTTTTCGGCGAAGACCTTCCGGATCGCGCCCGTCATGGCCATGCGGTTGTCGGTGTCGATGTTGATCTTGCGCACGCCGTGCTTGATGCCGCGCTGGATCTCCTCGACCGGCACGCCCCAGGTCTGGGGCATCTCGCCGCCGTACTTGTTGATGATGTCCTGGAGCTCCTGCGGCACCGAGGACGAGCCGTGCATCACCAGGTGGGTGTTCGGCAGGCGGCGGTGGATCTCCTCGATCACGTTCATCGCCAGGACGTCGCCGTCCGGCTTGCGCGTGAACTTGTAGGCTCCGTGGCTGGTGCCCATGGCGATGGCCAGGGCGTCGACCTCGGTGGCCTTCACGAACTCGACGGCCTGATCGGGATCGGTCAGCAGCTGGTCGTGACCCAGCTTGCCCTCGAAGCCGTGGCCGTCCTCCTTCTCGCCCATGCCGGTTTCCAGCGAACCCAGCACGCCGAGCTCACCCTCCACCGAGGCGCCGACCCAGTGGGCCATGTCCACGACGTTGCGGGTGACGCGGACATTGTAGTCGTAGTCCGCCGGGGTCTTGGCGTCGGCCATCAGCGAGCCGTCCATCATCACCGAGGTGAAGCCGTACTGGATCGCCGTGGCGCAGGTGGCCTCGTTGTTCCCGTGGTCCTGGTGCATGCAGATCGGGATGTGCGGATACATCTCGGCCATGGCGTCGATCAGGTGCTTCAGCACGATGTCGTTGGCGTACGAGCGCGCGCCGCGCGAGGCCTGCATGATGACCGGCGAGTCGGTGGCCTCGGCGGCCTCCATGATCGCCAGCGCCTGTTCCATGTTGTTGATGTTGAACGCCGGCACGCCGTAGCCGTGCTCGGCCGCGTGATCGAGAAGCTGTCGAAGCGTAATCCTGGCCATCAGGTCCCCACCTGTATCCTATCGGGTCAGAGCCGCCACGCCGGGCAGCTCCTTTCCCTCCATCCATTCAAGAAACGCGCCGCCCGCAGTCGATACGAACGTGAGGTCCTGCGAGACGCCGGCCGCGTTGAGGGCGGCTACCGTATCACCCCCGCCCGCCACGGCCACCAGCCCGCCGGATTTCGCCAGACGGGCGGCATGTTTCGCAGACTCAACCGTGGCCTTGTCGAACGGTTCCACTTCAAAGACGCCGAATGGGCCGTTCCAGATCAACGTCCTGGCCTGGTCCATCGCATCCAGCACGTTGCGAAGGGTTTCCGGCCCCACGTCAAAGATCTTCTCGTCGGGCGCCACGCCGCCCTCCTGCGCCAGATACAGGGTGCGGGTCGCAACGCCCGGGGCGAGGTCCTTGGCCACCACCACATCGATCGGCAGGATCAGCTTGCAGCCGGCGCCTTGCGCCTTCTTCAGGATCTCGCGGGCGGTGTCGGCCATGTCCTTCTCGCAGAGCGAGGCGCCGATCTCGTAGCCCTGGGCGAAGCGGAAGGTGTTGGCCATGCCCCCGCCGATGGCCAGGTAGTCCAGCTTGCCGACCAGGTTGTCCAGGAGGTCGAGCTTCGTCGAGACCTTGGCGCCCCCGACGATGCCGAGCACCGGCCGCGTGGGATTGCCCAGCGCGGCGTCCAGCGCCTCCAGCTCCTTGCGCATCTGCTCGCCGGCATAGGCGGGCAGGAGGCGCGCGATACCCTCGGTCGAGGCGTGCGCACGGTGCGCAGCCGAGAAGGCGTCGTTGACGTAGAGGTCGCCGTTGGCGGCGAGGGCCTTGGCGAAGTCGGCCTCGTTCGTCTCCTCGCCGGCGTGGTAGCGGACGTTTTCGAGCAACAGGACATCGCCATCATTCATCGCGGCGACGGCCCTGGCCGCGTCCTCGCCCACGCAGTCGTCGGCGAAGGCGACCGGCGCGCCCACCAGCTTGCCCAGCGGGCCAACGACCGGCTTCAGGCTCATCTCGGGAACGCGCTTGCCCTTCGGCCGGTCGAAGTGGGCGATAAGGATCGTCTTCGCCCCGCCCTTGCGCAGCTTCGCGATGGTCGGCAGCGCGGCGCGCAGGCGGGTGTCGTCCGACACCTGGCCGTCGACCATTGGCACGTTGAAATCCACCCGCACCAGGGCGCGCTTGCCGGAGAGGTCAGCGTCGTCGAGGGTCTTGAAGCTCATCTCGTCCCTTAGATTACCTGCTGGACCTCGGCGCGGTTCGGACCTGTCAGAGCAGGCAGGAATGTTGCTGCGGCGCCTGCCAGCGCGAGCACGCCGGCCACACCGAGGTGTACAGCTCGCGCCCCAGCGGCATGCGCCCGAGCCACGATCCAAAGCGCGGCGATCCAGATCACAAGAAGCCCTGCCGCGCCCAGCGCCGCCCCCTGGTGCGACATGGCCACCGGACCGAACCGGCCTGTGACGAAGAAGTACGCGAGGAACGGCAGGTTGACGGCGGCGACGCCGGCGAGTGGAGCGCCGAGCCAGACGAAGATCGAACCGACCCACCGCACCGTCGCCGGCCTTCCTAAATCAGCTTGCCCATGTGGACGGCGGTGTCGCTCATCCGGGTCGAGAAGCCCCACTCGTTGTCGTACCAGGACAGGACCCGGCCGAGGCCGCCGTCGATCACCTGGGTCTGCGGCAGGGCCACCGTCGACGAGGCGGGGTTGTGGTTGAAGTCCATGGAGACCAGCGGCTCCTTGGTCACCGCCAGCACGCCCTTCAGCGCGCCGTTCGCGGCGGCTTCCAGCGCCTCGTTGATCTCGGCCACCGTGACCTTCTTGCCCGGGACGAACTTCAGGTCGACCACCGAGACGTTCGGGGTCGGCACGCGGATCGAGGAGCCGTCCAGCTTGCCGGTGAGCGCCGGGATCACCAGCCCCAAAGCCTTGGCGGCGCCGGTCGAGGTCGGGATCATCGACATGGCCGCGGCGCGGGCGCGGTAGAGATCCTTGTGCAGGGTGTCGAGCGTCGGCTGGTCGCCCGTGTAGGAGTGGATCGTGGTCATGTAGCCACGCTCGATGCCGCAGAGCTCCTGCAGCACGTGGGCCACGGGCGCCAGGCAGTTGGTGGTGCAGGACGCGTTGGAGATGATCACGTCGTCCTTGGTCAGGGACTGGTGGTTCACGCCGTAGACGACCGTCTTGTCGACGCCGTCGCCGGGCGCCGAGATGATCACGCGCTTGGCGCCGGCTTCCAGGTGGGCGGCGGCCTTGTCCCGGGCGGTGAAGATGCCGGTGCACTCCAGGGCGATGTCCACGCCCAGGTCCTTGTGCGGCAGCTTGGCGGGATCACGCTCGGCGGTCACCTTGATGCGGCCGTGGCCCGCCACCTCAATGAAGTCGCCGTCGACCTTCACCTCGGCCGGGAAGCGGCCATGCACGCTGTCGTAGCGCAGCAGGTGGGCGTTGGTCTCCACCGGGCCCAGGTCGTTGATCGCGACAACCTCGATGTCCTTGCGGCCATGTTCGACGATCGAACGCAGGACCAGGCGGCCGATGCGACCGAAACCGTTGATGGCGACGCGAACAGCCATGAGGCGAGGCTCCTTCGGAGGGGAATTTCGTTGTGGCCGGGGTTCTTGAGGGCGGGCGGGCGGGAGTCAAGCCCTCACGCTCCGTGAGCGAAGCCCGGCTCGACGCGCGAGCGCTCAGGCCGCGACCCGGATCGCCTGATCCAGCCAGTCGAGCGTCAGGGACGCCACGTCTTCCCAGCCTTCCTCGCCGATCAGCCAGTGGCTCATGCCGGGCATCACCTGGAACGCGGCGCCGATGCGCTCGGCGGTCTGGCGGACGGTCGCGGGCGGATGGACGACATCGCGGTCGCCGACGATGGCGAGCGACGGCATCGGGAGCGGGCCAATCCCCACGCTGGTGGTCATGAAGGGATCCAGCCACCAGTTCAGCACCTCGCGCACGGCGCGGCCGCTTTCGGGGCGCAGGCGGTCGAGGATGGCGCGGCGGCGGTCCCTGGGCGTGCGGTCCAGGCTGTGATGGCGCATCAGATGCCGGTCCGGCGAGACCGCGCTCATCCAGAACGGATCGGCGAGGTGGACGCCGAAGGCCGTGATCGCCTCCTCGATGGACGAACCTGCGACGCCCCACGGCGCCGACGGCGCGAGCAGGACGAGCGCGCGCGGCTCGATCCGGCGCGCCGCCATCTGGCTCACCAGCCCGCCCATGGAATGGCCCAGGAGGACCGGGCGCTCGGGCAGGCCGGCGCACAGCCGCACCAGGCTCGAGGCGTAGTCCGACATGGAAAGGCCGGCGACGCCGCCGCCTTCTCCGTGTCCCGGCAGATCGGGCGCGACCACGGTCCAGCCCCGCGCCTCGAAGGGCGCGCGGAAGGCTTCGAAGGCCCAGCCGGCGCAGAAAGCGCCGTGCGTCATGACGACCGTCGGCATCGGTTCTCCCGGACCCCCGTCGGGCCCACTTGATTCAGTCTAGCCTGGCCAGTCGTTGAACTTGCAGGATTCAGGCCGCGGCGCTCTTCTTCGCCGCGAACGGGGCGAAGGCGCGGGCGACCGCCTCGTAGGCGTGCCGCTTGAAGGGGACGATCAGCTCCGGCGCTTCCGAGAGGTAGCCCCAGCGCCAGGCGTCGAACTCGGGCTCATGGTGGGCGGCCAGATCGAATTCCGCTTCCTCTCCGTCGAAGCGGAAGGCGAACCAGACCTGCTTCTGACCCCTGAAGCCGCGGCCGGCCTTCGGCCCCGAGAACTCGGCGGGGAAGTCGTAGGTGATCCAGCCGTCGGTGCGTCCCAGATAGCTGACGGTGACGGCGCCGGTCTCCTCGGTCAGCTCCCGACGGGCGGCGCTCTCCAGATCCTCGCCCGGGTCGACGCCGCCTTGCGGGAACTGCCAGTTGTGCGGCCCGGGCGTGTGGGCGCGTCGGCCGAGCCAGACACGGCCGTCCGGATGGAACAGGACCACCCCGACATTCGGCCGATAGTGCGGAAGTTCAGTCATTTCACTTTGGTGAGGGCCGAGGCCGGCGCCAGCTGGTAGCCCCTCGTTTCCACCTCATTGGCCCACTTCGCAACCGTCTCGAGCGAAATCGGATAGGCGAAGGCCGCGCCCAGCGCCTGGCCCCGCTGCAGAGCGCCGGCCTCGATGGCCAGCAACTGCTGATCGAGGGCCGCGGCCGAAAGCTTGTCGTCGATCACCCGGTCGGCCGTGACCCGCGGCATGCCGCCGCCGCGGCGCGCGGCCGTGCCATCGTCCACGAAGGCCAGACCGCGCCCCTTCAGCGACGCGGCGAAGGCATCGTAGGCGCTGTCGGTCGCCAGGAACTTGCCTCCCAAATAGTTGGTCAGGCCGAAGTAGCCCGTGGCGCGCGACAGGATCCATTCCAGACGCTTCACGGTCTCGGGCGGGCGGCCGTCAGCCATCAAGGTGTAGGGGCCGGGGTCGTTCTCAGGATAGTCCACCGGCTCCATCGGCGCCTCGAGCAGAACCTCGTGGCCGCGGGCGCGGGCCATGTCGATCCAGCCCTGCAGCCCCTCGGCATAGACGCTGAACGACAGCGTGACCTCCGGCCGCAGCGTCTCGATGGCCTGGCGGGTGGCCCGCGCGTTCAGGCCGAGGCCGCCCATGATGATCGACACCTTGGGGCGGCCATTCGAGGTGAACGGCCGGGCGTAGGCCTGGGCTGGCGTGCGGCCGTCCTGGGCGATGATCGGCAGGGGGCCGCTGGGACCAGGGGCGTAGAATCCGGCGATCGGCGCCACGGGCAGGCTATCGCCCGTGACGGCCAGGCTGGGCGCCGCCGCCCCGGCCCGGTTCCATCCGCCCTGAGCCGCGCCGGGGGCGAGGGGCCGCTCGGAGAGGCGCACCACGTCCTGCAGCAGCCGCGCCTCGCCCTTTGGGGCTCGCAGCGCTTCCAGCCAGCCGGCCGGCGCGTCGCGATAGGGTCCGTCTAGGGGGATGCGCACCCGCACCGCGCCGCCCCCCGGGGGCCCCAGCAGGACGACCAGGGCCGCCACGGCCCCGGCGAACAGCAGCGCCGCCCCCGCGAGGCCGACGATGGGGTTCTTCACGAGCGCGCCGAGGTCGATCTTCGGCGCCTTGATCTGAGGCAGGGCGATGGCGGCCAAGTGGGAAAGCTCCTCGCCGTGCAGCGTCCGCCATCATGGTTAACGCCGGCTTTCTCCATCCTCGAACGAGAAAGGGCGGCCCGTGGGGACCGCCCTTCCGAAAACCAACCGCGCGCGCCCTACTTCGGGGTGACCGGCGGCTTGGCCTCGGCGACGCGCGCCTTGCTGACGATCTCCGCCAGCCGCGCGGTCGGCTTCGGCAGCTTGGGCGTGGCCGCCACCGAGCCGTGGCTCAGGACGTCCTGAGCGCGGGCGATCTGGAAGTCCTTCGTCTCGTCGAAGTCCTCCGGAGGCGCCTCGGCCGGCTCGTGGGCGCCGCGGCGCTTCTTGCCCTCGTCGGCGTTCAGCGCGTTGCGGAACGAGGCTTCCGAGAACTGGTAGGCCCGGTTGGCGATGAGCTGGGCCTCTTCGCGGCTGGAGGCCACCTCGAGGTCCGGCTCGATGCCCGTCTGCTGGATGGAGCGGCCGGACGGGGTGTAGTAGCGCGCCGTCGTCAGCTTCAGCGCGCCATCGATGCCGCCCCGCAGCGGGATGACCGTCTGGACCGAACCCTTGCCGAAGCTGGTGATGCCCACGACCTCGGCGCGCTTGCGGTCCTGCAGGGCGCCGGCGACGATCTCGGCGGCCGACGCCGAGCCGGTATTGATCAGCACCACGATGGGCAGGCCGTTCGTCATGTCGCCGGCCCGGGCGTTGTAGCGCTCCACGTCGCGCGGATCGCGGCCGCGCTGGGAAACGATCTCGCCGCCCTCCAGGAACAGGTCGGAGACGCCGACCGCCTGATCGAGCAGGCCGCCGGGGTTGTTCCGCAGATCGAGGATCAGCCCCTTCATTCCGGGGTTCTTGGCGCGCAGGTCGGCAAAGGCCTGCTCCGCCTCGTCGGTGGTCTTCTCGTTGAAGCTGGCGATCCGCAGGAGGCCGTAGTCGCCCTCCATCCGCGCGGTGGCGGACTTGGGCTTGATCACCTCGCGGATCAGCTTGACGTCGAACGGGTCGGATTTCTCGCGGGCGATGGTCAGCGTCACCGCCTCGCCCGGCCGGCCGCGCATCTGCTTGACGGCCTCGGTGACCGTCAGGCCCAGCACGCTCTCGCCATTCACCGCGGTGATGTAGTCGCCCGCCTTCACCCCGGCCCTGAAGGCGGGGGTGTCGTCCATGGGCGCGATCACCTTGACCACGCCGTCCTCGCTGGTGACCTCGATGCCCAGGCCGCCGTACTCGCCGCGCGTCTGGTCGCGCATGTCGTCGAAGCTCTCGGGATCGAGGTAGCCGGAGTGCGGGTCGAGCGAGGACAGCATCCCGTCGATCGCAGACTGGATCAGCTTGGTGTCGTCGACCTCGGTCACATACTGGTGCTCGACGGTGTTCAGGACGTCGCCGAACAGGCCCAGCATCCGGTAGGTCTTGGCGCGCGGCTCGGCGGAAGCGATCGCCTGCTGGCTGACGTAGGCCATGGAGCCTGCGCCGAGCACGAAGGCGGACGCGCCGATCACCAGATACTTCTTCATCACCTGCCTGCGACTCCCTTGGACGACGATGCGCCCCAATCGATCAGGCCGAATGGACGGTTTTGAGGCCGCAATCAGCCCTTGTTCTTATCAACTACGGTCGAGCCAGCGGGCCGGATCGACCGGAGATCCCTGCTCGCGCAGCTCCAGATAGAGTTCGGATGGCGACTTTCCATCATCCGGCGCCCATCCGACAGCCTGACCTTCCGCGACGGATTGTCCGGCCTGGACCTGCGTTCGCTCCAGACCAGCAAGCACCAAATGATATCCTCCGGCTAGTCTTAATATGGTGATGACGCCCCAGCCTTTCACAGGGCCCACGTACTGAACGAGTCCGGCCGCCGGGCTTACGACCCGGGCGCCTCCGGCGGCTGCGAGGGTGACGCCGTTCGCGCGGCCGCCGCCCGAGAGCGGGTCGCCGAACCTGCGCACGACCTTGCCCTCGGCGGGCAGGATCAGCCGCGTGGGCGGGGTCACGAGCTGCGGTTCGCCGCGCATCTGGCCCCGGATGCCCAGCCCCACGGAGGTGTCCGGCGCGGGCAGGGCGTCGGCCCTCAGGCTCTCCCGCTCGAACAGGGCTTCACTCTGCACGGCGGCCAGCCTGCGCTGGCGCATCACCTCGGTGGCGCCTTCGGCATAGGCCTGGGCGCGGGCCTGCAACTCGGGCGTCAGCGCCCGGACCAGGATGGCCGCGCGGACGGCGTCCTTGGCGTCGTCGGGCGAGACGAGGAGCGCCGGCGGCGGATCGCGCTTGAGCTGCTCCAGCACTGAAAGCAGGCGCGAGAGCCGGTGCATGTTCAGCCCCTGCTCCACCGACAGCTCGGCCTCGGCGACGTTCAGCCGCTCCAGCCGCGAAGTCGCAGCCGCCACGGCGACGCCGCCCAACAGGGCGGCAAGCGTTCCGAAGAGGAGAATCCGACGCATCAGTCCCTATGATAGGGCGATCCGGCCAGGATGGAGACTGCCCGCCACACCTGTTCCGCCAGCATGGCTCGGGCGAGCGCATGCGGCCAGGTCTGCGGCCCGAAGGCGAGGGTCCCCTGCGCCGCCTTCACAAGTTCGGGATCGAGACCGTCGGCGCCGCCGATAAGGAACACCAGCCGCCGCACGCCCTGGTCGCGCAGGGCCGCGACCTCCTCGGCGAAGGCGCGGCTGGCCCGCGCCTTTCCGCGTTCGTCGCAGGCGATCACATGGCTGTCGGCCAGGTGCGCCCGCAGCGCCTCGGCCTCGGCGGCCTTGCCGGGCTTGCGGGCGTCTACCTCCACGACCTCGACGGGGCCGAGCCCCAGGGCCCGGCCCGCCGCGGTGGCGCGCTCGACGTAGAGCCTGACCAGCTCGGTCTCGGGGGACCGGGCAAGCCGGCCGATGGCGACGATGGCGATCTTCACCCCGCCCTATTAGGCCACAAGCATCTGTTCGGCGATCTGGACCGCGTTCAGCGCCGCGCCCTTGAGAAGCTGGTCGCCGGCCAGGAACAGGGCCACGGACCGACCCGAGGGATCGCCCAGGTCGCGCCGGATGCGGCCCGCCAGCACGTCGCCCTGTCCTTGCGCTTCGACCGGCATCGGGAAGTGGTTGGCCTCCCGGTCGTCGATCACGCGGACACCCGCCGCCTCCGCCAGGCATTCCCTGACCGCCGCGGGCGGAACCGGCGCGTCCAGTTCGGCCGTAACGGCCAGGGCGTGGGCCCGGAGCACCGGCACGCGGACGCAGGTCACGCCCACCGGCAGGTTCGAGGCGCCGAGGATGCGGCGCGTCTCGGCCATCACCTTCTGCTCCTCGCCGTTGTAGCCGCTCTGCGGGTCGACCGCGTCGTTGTGGCTGAAGACGTTGAAGGCGTAGGGGTGGCGGAAGACCTGCGGCTGGAACTCCCGGCCGTCGAGGTAGGCGCGGGTGGAGTCCAGAAGCTCCTGCATCGCCGGCGCCCCGGCGCCCGAGGCGGCCTGGTAGGTGGCCACCTGCAGCCGGCGCAGGCCGAAGCGGCGCTGCAGGGGCGCGACCGCCATGCAGAGGATGATGGCCGTGCAGTTCGGGTTGGCGACGACCCCGCGGCTGAACGTCAGGCTCTCCAGGTTCACTTCCGGCACCACGAGGGGGCAATCCGGGTCCATGCGGAAGGCCGAGGAGTTGTCGATCACCACCGCCCCGGCGGCCCGTGCATGGGGAGCGTACGTCCGCGACGTCTGGGCGTCGGCGGCGAAGAGCGCGAGGTCGACGCCTTTGAAGCTGTCTTCGCGCAGCTCCTGCACCCAGACATCGCGGCCCCGGTAGCTCAGCGCCTTGCCGACCGAGCGAGCGGAGGCCAGCAGGCGTAGGCCGGCGGTCGGGAAATCCCGCTCTTCCAGGCAGCGGATCAGCTCCGCGCCGACGGCGCCGGTGGCGCCCACGATCGCCACCGTGGGGTTTCGCAGGGATCGGTAGGAAGGCTGGGTCAACATCTTCGGGTCCTCTTCTGATCGAGGCCCGAGGTGCGTTGGCTGACGTCTTGAGAAGAGCGCGCCCCGCACATCGGGCGGAGCGCTTTTCCGGTTATGCCGCGGTCACCCGCGCGCAGCCGCAAACGCCCCGCCGGAGCGGGTCATTTTGCGGGTAATTTTTTGCGCGGTCGCGAACATCGCGCCGCCTCTACCGTCCGGCGGCGACGCTGTAAAGCTCGGCGTCAGAGCGGCGGCGGCGGGCGGAAGCCGCCGAACTCGCGCTCCAGGAGGCCGGCGAAGGCGATGGTGGTGCGATCCTCGAGGTAGGGGCCGATGACCTGCAGGCCGACCGGCAGGCCGCCTCGTGACAGGCCGATGGGAACCGCCGTCGCCGGCAGGTTCGGCAGGAGCGCGACGCCCGGCCAGGCGAGCTGATCGAAGTAGGGCGTCTCGCGACCGTCGATCACAATTCGGCGCTTGGCGTTGTCGGGCTCGTCCACGTGGGGGTAGGCCACCGTGCCGAATGCCGGCGCCAGGACGACGTCGAACGCCTTGAAGAACTCGGCCCACTGACGCCGGAAGGCGGTCTGGGCGTCGCGCATGTTCATCCATTCGTGCGCGTTGATGGTCTGGACGCCCGGCGCGCCGCGCGTGATGACGGCGTTGAGAAGCTGCATGTAGACGCGATGCTGGGCGGCGAGGTCGGGCAGGAGCTCGCTGGCGCGCGACACCGGCGCGCCGAGGGCGTCCAGCTTCCCGGCAAGGCCGTCGACCGCCGCAGCGATTTCGCTGTCCGTGGCCGCCGCCGGATGGCGGTCCAGCACGAAGATGCGATGGTCCGCCAGCTCCCGTTGACGCGGTGGCGGCAGGCTGAGCGACCAGGCCGTCGCCTCCTCCGGCTCGGGCCCGGCCACGACGCCCAGCGCCAGGTCGAGATCGGCGGCCGTGCGGGCGAGCGGTCCAACCACCGCCATGGCCACGGGGCCGCCGTCGAGCCCGGGCGGCGAATGACCCCGCAGCGGCACGATCCCGTAGCTGGGCTTGTGGCCGTAGATTCCGCAGAACGCAGCGGGCACGCGGATCGAGCCTCCGATGTCCGAGCCGAGTTCCAGGGGCACCATGCCGCAGGCCACAGCCGCGGCGCTGCCGCCCGAGGACCCGCCCGGCGAGCGCGAGAGGTCCCAGGGATTGTTGGTCCGGCCGTAGATCGGATTCGTGCTCTGCCAGTCCGCGAGGAACGGCGGTACGTTGGTCTTGCCGAGGATGACCGCGCCCGCCGCCTTCAGCCGCGCGACCGCAACGGCGTCCGTGGGCGCCGTCCAGCCCGTGAAGCCGGGACTCCCCCAGGTGGTGGCCAAGCCTTCGACGTTATTGCTTTCCTTGACCGTCATCGGGACCCCGAGAAGGGGCCGCCGCTCGCCTCGGGCCAGGGCGGCGTCCGCGGCCCGCGCCGCCTGCCGCGCCCGGTCGAAATCGCGCACGACCACGGCGTTGATCGGCCCGTCTCGCGCCTCGATCCGGGCGATGGCCTGCTCGGCCAGCTCCAGCGCGCCCACCTCCCGCGCCACCAGCGCCGCGGCCAGTTCTCCGGCGCTGCGGTCCAGCAAGTCCCGGCTCACGGTCTCCGACATGGCGTTCCTCCCGCTCCGTCTCCGCCGAACGTGACTCTTCGCGGCCGCGCAAGTCCAGCCACGATCGATGATGTGAAGGGAAGGAGTGGTGCCGCCAGGGTGACTCGAACACCCGACCTACGCATTACGAATGCGCCGCTCTACCGGCTGAGCTATGGCGGCTCCTGTCCGGGACGCGGGCTTTTAGCGGCTTGGCCTCGATTTGGGAAGCGGCTGGTGGCCGCAGGGTCTTGGGCAAGTTCTACGGCTGCCGGTCGATGAGGTTCAGCAGCGCCGCCTCGAGGGGAAAGGGCGGGTAGGCCTTGGCCGCGAGCCGGGTGCGCGCCAGCGGCTTGACCACCGCCTTCGACAGCCCGAGCGCGCGAAGCTGCGGCGCCGGATGGGCCTTGAGCACCTTGGCCAGCACCTGCGCGGCCCGCGGCGAGTGCAGCAGCACGGCGTCGCTTCGGCCGAGGTCCTCGGCTTCGGCGGCGGCGACCAGCACCGGCGCGGTCTCGTAGAGGATCAGGCGCCGCGCCTCGACGCCGTGCTTCTCCAGGGAGCCCGCCAGGTCGCCGGCCGGCTCGGCCGCCCCGGGATGCAGCACCACACCTCGGAGCTCCGCGCGGCGGGCGGCGATCCCCTCCGCCAGGGCCTCGACGTCCCCATCGGCCGACAGGACGGACGCGAAGCCCGCCGCCTTGGCCGCCTGGGCCGTGGCCGCGCCGACCGCAAAGACCTTCAGTCCCCGTTCGCCGCAGATGTCGGCGAACGCGCGGACGCCGTTGGCGCTGGTGAACGCAAGGGCCGCCACGCCGCGCAGGTCGGCCTTGACGTCCGGCAGCGGCCGCACGGCCAGGAGCGGCGCCACCACGGCCTCGTGGCCCAGCGCGCGCACGCGCTCGGCGGTGGCGTCCGCGCCCGGCTGGGCGCGGGTGATCCAAATCCTCTGCCTGCGGCCCGCCATCGGGCGTTTCCATTTCTGAAGCTTGAGCGAAGCGTGCAGACGATGCGGCGCGCCGCCCGGTTGTTCAATGGCGCAGGCCGCCGTCAGAGCACGATGGCGTCGCCTGCCTCGTCCTTCACCGCCTGGCCCAGGGAGAGACCGAGGCCGCGCGCCGACGCCAGGGGATCGGAGAGCTGGGACAGCTCCGACTCGCCGGAATGACGGAAGCGGACGGAGCCGTCCGGGGCCAGGGCTTCCACCACCAGCTTCAGCGTGCCCCCCTCCAGCCAGGCATAGGCGCCGATCGGCGTGCGGCAGGAGCCTTCCAGGGCGGTGAGGGCGCCGCGCTCGGCGGCGACCCGGAGCGTCGTCGTTTCGCAGCGCAGGGCGGTGAGCCACGGAAGATCTCGGTCGGCCTCGCGGGTCTCGATGGCCAGGGCCCCCTGGCCTGGCGCCGGCGGCGCCTCGTGTGGATCGATCAGGCTCTTCACGTGATCCTGCAGCCCAAGCCGGCGCAGGCCCGAGTAGGCCAGCAGGATCGCATCGAACTCGCCAGCCTGCAGCTTGGCGATGCGGGTGTCGACGTTCCCGCGCAGCATCTGCACGTCGAGGTCGGGGCGGCGGTACAGGCACTGGGCCTGGCGGCGCAGGCTGGCGGTGCCGAGACGCGCGCCCTGTGGCAGGTCATCGATCCGCTCGGGGCCGCGGCTCAGGACGGCGTCGCGCGGATCCTCGCGCTCGGGAATGGCGGCGATGCAGAGACCTGGGGGCAGGACCGCCGGCATGTCCTTCATCGAGTGCACCGCACAATCGATGCGCCCCTCGAGCATCGCCTCCTCGATCTCCTTGGTGAAGAGCCCCTTGCCCCCGATCTCCAAAAGGCGGCGGTCCTGGACCCGGTCCCCGGTCGTGCTGATCACGACGAGCTGCGCCTTCGCCTCGACCTCGGCCGGATCGTCTGGGTTCGCCCCGAGCACGGCGGCGATGCGGCGCTGGATCTGGCCGGCCTGGGCGAGGCTGAGCCGGGAGCCGCGCGCCCCGATGCGGATGGGCGCCGATAGGTCGGGCGCCAAGGGAGCAGGCGGTTGCGTGGGCACGGTGGGCGGTCTACCTCGGAGCTGAAAGCGCAAGGCCTGCTACAGGAGCGGGCCCGCCCCGGCAACCGGATGACCCCGACCCACACCGTCCTCGGCCTCGAGACCAGCTGCGACGAGACCGCTGCCGCGGTTGTGCGCCGGCATGCCGACGGGCGCGTCGAGGTCCTGTCGTCGATCGTGGGCAGCCAGATCGAGGCGCATGCGCCCTTCGGCGGCGTCGTCCCGGAGATCGCGGCGCGAGCGCACGTCGAGAGCATCGAGGCCATAGCGGAAGCGGCCTTGGAGTCCGCCCGCGTGGGCTACGGCGACCTCACCGGCGTGGCGGCCACCGCCGGTCCGGGCCTGGTCGGCGGGGTGATGGTCGGGCTGTCGTTCGGCAAGGCGGTGGCGCTGGCCCGCGGGCTGCCGCTGGCGGCCGTGAACCATCTCGAGGGCCACGCGGTCTCGGCGCGCCTAGGCGCGGACCTGCCCTACCCGTTCCTGCTGCTGCTGGTTTCGGGCGGCCACTGCCAGCTTCTCGACGTTTCCGGCGTGGGGGCCTGCCGCCGGCTTGGCTCCACCATTGACGACGCCGCCGGCGAGGCCTTCGACAAGATCGCCAAGTCCATGGGGCTGCCCTACCCCGGCGGGCCCGCCTTGGAGAAGCTGGCCGAGGGGGGCGATCCAGGGGCCTTCGAACTGCCGCGCATGCTGCTGGGCCGAAAGGACTGCGATTTCTCGTTCTCGGGCCTGAAGACCGCCGCCGCGCGCCTCGCCCAGGGGGTGCAGACCGAACGCGAGCGGCGGGATCTCGCCGCCGCGGTCCAGGCCGCCATCGCCCGCCAGCTCGCCGAGAAGTCCGACCGCGCCATGCAGGTCTACGCCCGCGAACACGAGGGCCGCGACCTGCGCTTTGTGGTGGCGGGGGGCGTGGCCGCCAACCGCGCCGTTCGCGGCCGACTGGAGACCGCCGCTGCGGCGCGCGGCTTCAGCTTCACGGCCCCGCCTCTGGCCTACTGCACCGACAACGCGGCCATGATCGCGCTCGCCGGCGCCGAGCGCCTGGCCTTGGGTCTCTCGGACCCGTTGGACGCCGTGGCGCGTCCCCGATGGCCGCTCGACGCGGCGGCGGCCAGCGCCAGCCCGACCCACGTCCCGGGACGCAAGGGCGCCAAGGCATGAAGCGGGCGGGCGTCATCGGTGGAGGCGCGTGGGGCACCGCGCTGGCCCAGGTCTGCGCCCGCGCCGGCCTGGAGACCGTTCTCTGGGCGCGCGAGCCGGATGTGGTCGAGGCCGTGAACGCCCATCACGAGAACCGCCTGTTCCTCCCCGGCGTCGTCCTGGACGATGCGATCCGGGCGACGGGCGACTTCGCCGACCTCACCGGCGCCGACCTCGTCCTCGCGGTCGCGCCGGCGCAGCACCTGCGCGCGACGCTGACGGCCTTCGCGCCCCATGCGGCGCCGGGCCTGCCGATCCTCCTGTGCTCGAAGGGCGTCGAGCAGGGCTCGCTGAAGCTGATGACCGAGGTGCTCGGCGACACCGCGCCGCGCGCCGCGGCGGCGGTGCTCTCGGGGCCCAGTTTCGCCGGCGAGGTGGCCCGGGGCCTCCCGACCGCCGTGACCCTGGCCTGCGCCGACGCCGATCTCGGCTGGCGGCTGGTGCAGGCCATCGCCACCCCGACCTTCCGACCCTACCTGGCCCAGGACCTGATCGGGGCCGAGGCCGGCGGCGCGGTGAAGAACGTGCTGGCCATCGCCTGCGGGATCGTGGAGGGCCGCGGCCTCGGCCGGTCCGCGCACGCGGCCCTGATCACCCGGGGCTTCGCCGAGCTGACCCGACTGGCCGTCGCCCTGGGGGCGCAGGCCGAGACCGTGGCCGGCCTGTGCGGCCTGGGCGACCTGGTGCTCACCTGCTCCAGTCCGCAGTCCCGGAACATGAGCGTGGGCCTCGCCTTGGGCGCCGGGCAGACGCTGGAGCAGGCGCTCGCGGGCAAGCTTTCGGTGGCCGAGGGCGTCGCCTCGGCGCCCGCGGTCCGCGACCTCGCCCGCAAGGTCGGCGTCGAGGTCCCGATATGCGAGGCGGTGGCCGCGATCCTGGCCGGCGACGTCGACGTCGATACGGCGATCCAGGGCCTGCTCGCCCGGCCGCTCAAGGAGGAGAAGTAGATGCCCCTGTTCGCCCTGTTCTGCGTGGACAAGCCCGATTCGCTGCAGGTGCGGATGGGTGCGCGCGAGGCGCACCTGGCCTATGTGCGCGGCTTCGGCGGACAGATGAAGCTGGCTGGCCCCCTGCTGGACGACAAGGGCGACATGGCCGGGTCGCTGATCATCATCGACCTCGAAGACCAGGCGGCGGCCGAAGCCTTCAGTGCGGACGATCCCTACACCAAGGCCGGGCTCTGGGAGCGGGTGGACATCAAGCCGTTCAAGGCGACGCTTGGCGCGGTCTGACGTCGTCAATCCCGCCCGGCCCGCGCCCGGCTCGCGGCTCTGCGCCTTGGCCGAGATCGCCGATCCAGGCGCCAGGGGCTTCCGCTTCCGCCACGAGGACCGGCTGTTCGCGGGCTTCCTCGTTCGGCGGGGCGCGGAGGTTCAGGGCTTCGTCGACAGCTGCCCGCACGCCGGCTGGCCGCTCTCGGCTCTCGACGACCGCTACCTGACCCGCGACGAACGCCACATCCTCTGCGCCGGCCACGGTGCGCTCTTCGCGTTCGACGGCCAATGCGTGGCCGGGCCGTGCGCGGGCGACCGGCTGACGCCCTGGCCGGTCGAGGTCCGCGGCGGCGAGGTCTTCACCGCCTGACCGCGCGCTACAAGCCAAGCCGCCGCGCGCGGCCCGCGACCGTCAGGGCCAGGCGTTCGGCGATCAGTCGGTCAGGCGAGCCGGCCGTCTTGCAGGCGCGATCGGCGGCGAGGATCTCGGGCTGGATCCTGTCGAGTTCCTCCAGGGTCCAGGTGCGGGCCTGGCGCAGGAACTCGCGCTCCTGTTTCCAGAACACGCCGGACGCCTTCGCGGCCTCCTGCAGGCCCGCGCCCGCCTTGTGCAGCGTCAGCGTGCGACGCAGCTTGCCGAGATGCATGCCCAGCGCCCGGACGGCGGCCGGGCCCGCCTCGCCCTCCTGGGCCGCCCGGCGCAGGCCCGCCTGCGCCTCGCCCAGCCGGCCGCCGAACGCATCGGCCGCGGCGTCGGCCAGGGACGCCTCGGGTTCGACGCCCAGGAACGGTTCCAGGTCGGCCGGGGTGGCGGTCGCGCCGCTGCCGGGGCCGAGGTAGAGCGCCAGCCGCTCGATCTCCTGGCGCGCCACGCCGCGTTCGCGAGGCAGGCGGGCCACGAAGAGCGCCAACGCGTCCGCGTTCAGGGCGACGTTGTCCTTGGCGAGCAGGTCGCGCACCAGACGCGCCACATCGCCCGGCTCGTCCTCGTAACAGGGGATGGCGGCGGCGCCGGGCGCCTTCTCGGCAGCCTTTCGCACCGCCGAGTCGCGACGCAGGTCGCCGGCCTCGATCAGGAAGAAGGCATCCGGGTTGAGTTCGCCCTTGGCATGGCGCTCCAGCGTCTCGGCGGCGAGCTTGTCGATCGCCGGCTTGGCGTCTGAGAGGCGCAGGCGCACCAGGCGGCGGCCGCCCATCAGCGACTGCGCCGCGAGCTCGCCCTCCAGTCGCCCTCCGTCGTCAGCGAGGTCCTGGTCCGTCAGCAGCGCCACGTCGAAAGGATCGTCGGGATTGGCCGCTACCTTCGCCGCGAGCGCGTGGCCGCGGTCGCGCACCACGCCCAGGTCCCGGCCATAGATCAGGGCGGCGCGGATCGCGGGGTCGGGCCGGCCCAGGAAACGCTCGATGTCGGGCCGTTTGGAGAGGATCACGGCCGCAGCCTAACGGGCCGCGGCGACCTGCGCTCCGTTCGCAAGCCAGACGGCGAGTTCGAGCTGGATGCGCCGGGCGGCCTCTTCGGCGGCGCGATCCTGCGCATCCTGCTGGGCGGCGATGGAGGCGTAGGGCTGGTCGGCGCTGTCGTAGGTGAGCGCCACGCGCACCTGGCCCTGTTTCGCGACGGCGTTCGAGGGCAGAGAGCGCAGGGTGTAGGCGGCGGTGAGGACGTATTCGTAGCGGGTGGCCACGTTGTCGATCCGCACGCCCCGCGGATATCGCGCCTCGCCGAGCGCCAGGTCCATGGCGTATTGCGGCGCCGCGCCGGGATCGCGGGCGAAGGCGTCGTCCAGGTGCTGGCGGATCAGATAGCCCGTGCGGCCCGACGGCGCCTGGACGTCGATGGCGGCCAGATGGCGCGTCACCGGCTCGCCGTAGAGCGGCTGGAAGCCCGCGCAGCCCGACAGGGCGGCGCCGAGCGCCACGGCGGCGATGGTCGCGAGCGTCCTCATGCGGCCACGATATTCACGATCCGGTCCTTGACCACAATGATCTTGCGCACCGTCAGCCCGTCCAGCTTCTGCGTGATCTCCGGATCGGCCAGCACGAGTTTCTCGACGTCGGCCGGCTCCGCGCCCGCCGGCGCCGAGATTTCGCCACGCCGCTTGCCGTTCACCTGCACGGGCAGGATCTTGAAGGCGTCCTCGGTGAGCGCCGGGTCGAAGGTCGGCCACGGCGACGCCACCACCATCCCGTCACCCCCGATGCGGGCCCAGCACTCCTCCGCCAGGTGCGGCGTGAACGGGGCGATCAGGCGCGCGAAGGCGGACAGGGCTTCCTGGCGCGCCGCGAGGATCTGGGGCGAGGCGCCCTTGGCCGGATTGGCCTTCAGGAGGTTCAGGAACTCGTAGAGACGCGCGATGCCGGAGTTGAACCGGAAGCCGTCGATGGCCTCCGTCACCTGCTTGATCAGCTTGTGCGTCGCGCGGCGCAGCTCGGCGTCGGGCTCGGCGGCGCCGATATCGGTCGGCTGGCTGTCGAACTCGTCCCACACCCGGTTGACGAACCGCCAGGCGCCCTGGACCCCGCCGGTCGTCCACTGGACATCGCGCTCGGCCGGGCTGTCGGACAGGACGAACAGGCGCGCGGCGTCCACGCCGTAGACGTCGAAGATCTCCTCCGGCGCCACGGTGTTCTTCTTGGACTTCGACATCTTCTCGACGTCGCCGATGACGACAGGCTCGCCCGAACCCGCCAGCGTCGCCCGGCGGGTGTTCCCCTCGGTGACGATCTCGATCTCGCGCGGCTCCACCCAGTCGCCGTTCTGGCGGCGGTAGGTCTCGTGGGTGACCATGCCCTGCGTGAACAGGCCCGCGAAAGGCTCGCGCACGGACAGCTGGCCGTCGTCGGCCAGCGCCTTGGTGATGAACCGAGCGTACAGCAGGTGCAGGACGGCGTGCTCGATGCCGCCAATGTACTGGTCCACCGGCATCCAGTAGTCGGCGTCCGCCTTGCTTATCGGCTCCTCGGCGTGCGGATTGGCGAAGCGGGCGAAGTACCAGGACGAATCAACGAAGGTGTCTAGGGTGTCCGTCTCGCGCGTCGCAGGGCCGGCGCAGGCCGGGCAGGTCGTCTGCTTCCAGGTCGGGTGCCGCTCCAGCGCATTGCCGGACTTGCCGAACTCGATGTCGTCCGGATGCGTGACAGGCAGGGCCGACTTCGGCAGCGGGACCACGCCGCACTTTTCGCAGTGGACCATGGGGATCGGGCAGCCCCAGGCGCGCTGGCGCGAGACGCCCCAGTCGCGCAGGCGGAACACCGTCGCACCCTCGCCGTCGCCCTGCGCCTCGATGCGCGCGATCGCCTCGGCCTTGGCGGCCTCGATATCCAGGCCGTCCAGGAAGCGGGAATTGTAGATCGTCCCGGGCCCCACATATGCCTCGGCGCCCACGTCGAAGGTCGCGGCGTCCTCGCCCGGCGGCAGGACCACAGGATTCACCGGCAGGCCGTACTTGCGGCAGAAGTCCAGGTCGCGCTGGTCATGCGCCGGGCAGGCGAAGATCGCCCCCGTGCCGTAGTCCATCAGGATGAAATTCGCGATCCAGACGGGCAGCTCCCAGTTCGGGTCGAACGGGTGCTTCACGCGCAGGCCGGTGTCGTAGCCCTTCTTCTCCGCCGTCTCGATCTCGGCCTCGGTGGCGGCGCCACGCCGGCATTCCTCGACGAAGGCCGCCGCAGCGGGGTCCCTGGCCGCCACGGCCTGCGCCAGCGGATGGTCCGGAGCCACGCCCACGAAGCTCGCGCCGAACAGGGTGTCCGGCCGCGTCGTGTAGACTTCAAGATCCTTCGCCGGCGCCTCGCCGGCGAAATGGAAGCGGAACTTCAGCCCCTTGGAGCGCCCGATCCAGTTCTCCTGCATCACGCGGACCTTCTCGGGCCAGCGGTCCAGGGTGGCCAGATCGTCCGCCAGCTGGTCGGCGTACGCGGTGATGCGCATCGCCCACTGGTTCAGCTTGCGCTTCTCGACCACCGCGCCTGAGCGCCAGCCGCGTCCGTCGACCACCTGCTCATTGGCCAGCACCGTCTGGTCGACCGGGTCCCAGTTGACGACGCTTTCCTTGCGATAGACCAGTCCGCGGGCAAAGAGGTCCAGGAACAGGGCCTGCTGCTTTCCGTAGTACTCGACGTCGCAGGTGGCGAATTCCCGGGACCAGTCGATGCTCAGGCCCAGCTCCTTCAGCTCGGCGCGCATCCGGTCGATGTTCTCGTAGGTCCAGGCCTTCGGATCGACGCCACGCTCCATGGCGGCGTTCTCGGCCGGCAGGCCGAAGGCGTCCCAGCCCATAGGGTGCAGCACCGAGAAGCCCTTGGCGCGCTTGAAACGGGCAATGACGTCGCCCATCGAGTAGTTGCGCACGTGCCCCATGTGCAGCCGTCCCGACGGATACGGGAACATCTCCAGCACATAGTACTTGGGCCGGTTCGGGTCGGCGTCGGCGCGGAAGGCGTCGGCCTGCGCCCACGCTTCACGCCACTTGGGTTCGGTCTCTTTCGGATTGTAGCGGGCCATGATCGCGGCCTTTGACGGGGGTTGGACTTCCGGTCAACGGCCTTCCTGGATCCGGCGCGTCGACGAACGAACGCGGGGCGGCGATCAGCCCCGGATGTTCGAAAGTCGAAGCTGGCGCGCGCGGGTCAGGATCGAGTTCTCGATGTCGGTCTCGGTCTGGGCCGCAGCCGGCTGGTCCACCCAGTTCCCGCTGGCGTCCTGCACCTGCTTGAAGACGGCGACGTTCAGGCCGTCGGCGCGCAGGCGCGAATCCAGGATGTAGACCGTGCACTTGAACCGCTCGTTCGGCTTTTCCGGATTCGTGTACCAGTCGGTAACGATCACGCCGCCGTAGGGGTCGGCGGACTCGAGCGGCATGAACGACAGCGTGTCCAGGCTGGCGCGCCACAGATAGCCGTTGACGCTGATCGCCGCGGCGTTCTCGCCGGAGGGACGGACGTTGTTCGACTTGCCGAAAGGCCGCGGGACGCTGCCGCACGCACTCATGGCCAGCACGCTGATCGCGCTCGCCGCGATCATCAGGCCACGCATCCGGTTACCGCGCACAAACGGCATAAGCATCCGTCTCCTTAGATTTCCGCGGCGCCCGCGCCACGGCGCCGCCCCGCGCCGGGCCCTCTATAACAACGCCGTCACAGGCGCCAAACAGGAATCGTGGCCGCGCCGCCACACACGTCCCGCATATCACCGCGGACGGACCCGTATAGGGCGAGTCATGTTGACCAGGAAAGTCCGCCGCCTTTAATCGGCTGGCAATCGCGAAGCTGTGCTCTGAGCTCGGGTCGCGATCGGTGACCGTTGGGGTTATATAAGACCGGCATGTCCAAGCGCCGTACGAGCGTCGTGACCTTCGCCGCAGCCGCGCTGCTTAGCGCGGCGGCCGGGATGGCGCATGCCGCGGACAAGCCGAAGGCGCTGGACTTCCAGGTCCGCTCCGAACCTACCACGGCCGCCCCCGATGCGGGTCGCATGTACAAATACGACGCGAGCAAGGGCCGTTTCGGCCTGACGCTCGGCTTCCGCCAGCCCGATGGCCGCGAAACGACCCCCAACGACGTACAGGCGGGCGCCTACTTCCGCATCACCCCCTCTGTGCGCGTCGGCGGCTCGGTGGCGCTGGGCGAGCAGGACCTGACGCCGCGCGCCAACCAGGCCCGCCCGGCCGACCAGCCCAAGGTCCGGCTGGAGACCCTGTTCAAGTTCTGAAGGCGTCCACCGCCGCCAGACCGATGAGGCCCGCGTCGAGGAGACGGCGGGCCGTTTTGTTGTCGATTCCCCCCAAGGCGTAGGCCGGCCGCCCGATGGCCCGCACGAGGCGCGCGGTGCGGACGGGTCCGAGCGCCCGACCGGCCGAGGGGCTGCGCGAAGCAAAGGCCGGCGAGATCACCACTGCGTCGGCCCGACTATTCCGAGCGGCGGCGAGCGAATGGGCGGCGCTGGTGACGATCCAGGCCGGATGCGCGCGCTTCACGGGCCCCGCGAGATGGGCCAGCCGCTCGGGCAGGTGGACGCCATCGGCGCCCACGCGACGGGCCAGCTCCGCATCCTGCCCGACGAGCAGCTTCAGCCCGCGCCCATGCGCGATGGCCTTCAGCCGCCTGGCGCGCGCCTCCGCGTCCGGCGAGCCGAAATGCCGGAACACGATAGCCGATCCCTCCGACAGCCGGGCCGCCGCCGCCTCCGGATCGGGCGTCCGCACGGGATCCGTGAAGAACAGCAGGGCCGGCAGGGGTTTCGCCAGGCGCCGGCGCCGCGGTAAGAGCCGGGCCGTCCGCTGCAAGGTCCAGAACCCGGAAATGGCCACCTCTCCTCCCGCTTATGCCGATGTCGTGGCCCGGATCGGCGCCGCCGCGCAAGCCGCAGGCCGCGATCCTTCCGACGTGACCCTGGTCGCCGTGTCCAAACAGCAGCCGTGGGAGGCGATCGAGCCTGTGCTCGCCGCCGGTCATCGGGTGTTCGGCGAGAATCGGGTGCAGGAGGCGATGGCGCGGTGGTCCGAACGTCGCGCCGGCCTGACGCTGCATCTCATCGGGCCGTTGCAGACGAACAAGGCCAAGGAGGCCGTGTCCTTCTTCGACGTCATCGAAAGCCTGGACCGGGAGAAGCTCGCGCGGGTGCTGGCCGAGGAGATCGGCAGGCAGGGCCGCGCGCCGCGCCTCTATGTCCAGGTCAACACCGGCGAGGAGCCGCAGAAGGCCGGCGTCGTTCCGCCCGACGCTGACGCCTTCATCAAGGCCTGCTCCGAGACCTATGGCCTCCGGATCGAGGGGCTCATGTGCATCCCGCCCGCCGACGAGCCACCCGGGCCGCATTTCGCCCTGCTGCGCAAGATCGCCGAACGCAACGGCCTCTCGAAGCTCTCCATGGGCATGAGCGGCGACTTCGAGACCGCAATCCGCTTCGGCGCCACCAGTGTCCGCGTGGGCTCGGCGGTGTTCGGCGGGCGGGAAAAGGCCTAGCCCAGCGGCAAGCGCCCGACGATCTTCAGGCCATAGCCGCCCGAGCCGGGCAGCACCGTCTTCGACGAGGTCAGCAGCATCATGTCGCGGACGCCGAGATCCAACAGGATCTGGGCCCCGATACCGTAGTCGCGCAGGACGTTGTGCGAATGGTCCGCCTGCGGCTGACCATAGCGCTCGGAAAGCCAGTGCGGGTTCGAGTCCCGGATGAAAACCGCCACACCCGCACCGTCGTAGTCCGCCAGCGCCCTCAGCGCCTTCGGCACATAGTCGCGGCGCGCCTCGATAGCGCCCAGCATGTCGGTGGCCAGGTCCACGCGGTGCATGCGCACCAGGGTGGGCCGGTCGGGATCGATCTTGCCTTTGGTGAGGACGGCGTGCTCGGTCTGGTCGAGCCGGTTGCGGTAGATCACCATCCGGAACCGGCCGCCGTAGGCGCTCTCCAGCGTCGTCTCCAGAACGCGTTCCACCTGCCGCTCGGTGCGCCGGCGATAGGCGATCAGGTCGGCGATCGTGCCAATCTTCAGGCCATGCAGCTGGGCGAAGGCCACCAGGTCGGGCAGGCGCGCCATCGACCCGTCGTCCTTCATGATCTCGCAGATCACCCCGGCGGGGTTCAGGCCCGCCATGCGACTGATGTCGACCGCCGCTTCCGTGTGGCCGGCCCGCACCAGCACCCCGCCGTCCTTGGCCACCAGCGGGAAGACGTGGCCCGGCGAGACGATGTCGTCGCAGCCCTTCGTCGGGTCCACCGCCACCGCGATGGTATGCGCCCGGTCGTGGGCCGAGATGCCGGTCGTCACCCCGTCGCGCGCCTCGATGGAGACCGTGAAGGCCGTGCCGTGACCCGACTGGTTGTCGGTGGCCATCGGCGGCAGGCGCAGCTGCCGCGCCCGCTCGGCCGTGATGCTGAGGCAGATCAGCCCCCGCGCATGCTTCGCCATGAAGTTGATCTGTTCCGGCGTGGCGAACTGCGCCGGGATGATCACGTCGCCTTCGTTCTCCCGGTCCTCCGCGTCCACCAGGATGTACGGCCGGCCGTTCCGGGCGTCCTCGATGATTTCCTCGATCGGGCTGATGGCGCCCTTCACGGAATCGTCGGCGCTGTCGCCGGTCTTGACGAGGTAGGGGCGCTTCATCGGCCAAATGCCTTCAAGTTCGGGCTCTCATCTTGGCGAACTCCACCACCTGTTCGGCGACGGTGGCGAGCTGCCAGGCGTCCTTCTGGTCTCTGCAGTCGCCCGCTTCGTCGAAGAGGGCGGAGCCGGCGTTCAGGGCCGCGCCGAACGGCGTCGGCCAGCCCCGTAGCGCATGTATGATAGCCCGAAGCGCCATCAAGGTCGTGCCCGCCGCCTGCCAGCCGTCGGCGGTGATGATCGTGCCGACGGGCTTGGCCGTCAGATAGGGCTCGGCGTCGGTGCGGGTCAGCTCCAGAGTGTCGAGCGCGTTCTTGATGACGCCCGAGATCGAGCCGTGATAGCCCGGGCTGGCGACGATGATCCCGTCCGCGCCGCGGACGGCGTCGGCCAGTTCCCGCTGCGCCTCGGTGATCTCGCCGGGACGCGGATCGAAGATCGGCAGGCTGCCGAGAAAAGCGCCGCCGAGCAGCCGGGTTTCGGCGCCCAGTTCCTCCGCCCGGCGCAGGGCGCAGGCGAGCGCGCGCTCCGTGGAGGAGCCTTCCCGGATCGTTCCCCCGATCCCGACGATGAGCGGTCTGGCGGCCATGCCCTCCCGCTTAGCCCGGGGACCTTGGGGGAGTCACGCGCTCTGCGTCTCCGGAGCGAACACCTTTTTCAGCTCGGTCTTCAAAATCTTCCCATTGGCGTTGCGCGGCAGGGTCTCGGGCCAGAAGGCCACCTTCACCGGAACCTTGAACCCCGCGAGCCGCTCGCGGACCCACTGGCGCAGCTCGGCCTCGGTGGCGGTTCCGCCCGGCTTAAGGTGCACAACAGCGCCCGGTTCCTCGCCCAGGGTCTTGTGCGGAATGCCGACCAAGGCGGCGTCCATCACGTCGGGGTGGTCGTAGAGGACGTTCTCCACCTCGACGCAGTAGATGTTCTCCCCGCCGCGGATCAGCATGTCCTTGGCCCGGTCGATGATGAACAGGAAGCCCTCATCGTCAATACGCGCCAGGTCGCCGGTGCGCAGCCAGCCGTCCTGGAAGGTCTCGGCAGTGGCCTCGGGCTTGTTCCAATAGAGCTTCACGACCTGGGGCCCCTTCACCCACAGCTCGCCGACAGAGCCGGTGGGCAGAATCGTTTGGCCATCGGCCGGATCACGGATCTGCATCTCTCCGACGGGGGCGGCGGGGCCGGCGCTGTCGGGGCGGTGCTCATAGTCCCGACCCATATGGCTCGTGAAGGTCGCCGTGGTCTCCGTCATGCCCCAGCCGTTCCCAGGCTGAGAGCCCGGGAAGGTCTCGGCGATGCGGCGCACGAGCTCCGGCGCCGACGGCGCGCCGCCGTAGGTGACAGACACCAGGGACGACAGGTCGTACTTCGGGCGAGCCGGATGCTCGATCAGCTGCCAGGCGATGGTCGGGACCCCGCCTGTGGCCGTCACCTTCTCCCGCTCGATCAACCGCATCGCCGGCTCGGCGTCCCAGCGGCGCATCAGGACGATCTTGCCGCCGCCGTTCATAGCAGGGCCAAGGGTCGCCGAAAGCCCGGTGGCGTGGAACATCGGCACCACCAGAAGGGTCACCCGCTGCGGCAGCTTCGTGGCGTCCAGCTCGGGCAGTGGCTCGCCAGCCCGCAGGAAGTTCCGCGCCGCCGAGATACCGCCGGCCCCGATGTTCGAGGTCATGTTGCGATGGGTTCCGAGCGCACCCTTTGGCCGGCCCGTGGTGCCGGAGGTGTAGAGGATCGTCGCGTCGTCCTCGGGACCCAGCGGCACGTCGGGCAGATCGGCTTCGGGCAGACGGCCCCAGCTGTTCACCGGCCCGATCACCCCTTCCAGCCGGTGGCACTTGTCGGGCAAGGCCGGGCCGGCGTGGCGCGCGACATAGACCTTCTGGAGGTCCGGCAGTTTGTCGAGGAACTCGGCGATGCGGTCGAGTCGCTCGTCATCGACGATGGCGACCTTTGTCCCGGAATCCGCCAGGCCGTACTCCAGCTCAGCACCCGTCCACCAGGCGTTCAGCGGCGTCACGATGGCGCCCACGAGCTGCCCCGCCCAGAACGCGACGGGCCACTCCGGCAGGTTGCGCATGATCACCGCCACGCGCTCGCCCTTCCGCACCCCATCGGCGAGGAGCTGGTGGGCGAGCTTGAGTGTCGCGCGGCCGAAGCTGTCGTAGGTGGCGCGGTCGTCCTCGTAGACCAGGAACTCGCGGTCCTTGAAGCGTTGGCCGTTCAGGAAGACGTCGCGCAGGGTCGGCGGCGCGTTCTTCCAGACCTTCGTCCGCACGCCCCGGATCACCTGCTCCTCGATCTCGAAGGGCCCGCCCGGCGCGGTGAGTTTCGCGTGCGCCTCGGAGATCGACATCACGGGCCAGGGCTTGGACTCGGTCACGTGGCGAACCTCTGGGCTGACGAGAAGGACGGGCGGATTCTAACGACCGTTTGAAGAACGGTCCAAGACCCCTTCCACCCCACTGCCGTTGCAGCGGGATTTCAGCAGCGACCTGGATACTCGACGGTCAGGCTCGCTGCGCCTTGCGCCGGTCGGCGTAGTGGTCGCGGATCTCGCCCAGCTCCTTCGCGAAGCGCTTCTTCGCTTCCTCCTGGAGCTTGGGGATGTGGTAGCCAGGCAAGAGGTCGTTGTCGGGCTGGTAGTCCTTCAGGATCTGCTTCGCCAGCGTGACCTTGTGCACCTCGGTCGGCCCATCGGCGATGCCCATCACCAGGGCCGAGGTCACCATGCGCATGAAGGGCATCTCGTTCGAGACGCCCAGGGCGCCGTGCAGGTGCGCGGCCTTGGCGGCCACATCATGGTAGACCTTGGGCATGGCCACCTTGATGGCTGCGATGTCCTTGCGGACCTTCTGGTAGTCCTTGTGCTTGTCGATCGGCCAGGCGGTGCGCAGC
Organism: Pseudomonadota bacterium; assembly: GCA_049323595.1. Taxonomy (GTDB): domain Bacteria; phylum Pseudomonadota; class Alphaproteobacteria; order Caulobacterales; family Caulobacteraceae; genus Phenylobacterium. Next base: position 134,095 of record JBMOOD010000015.1, on the reverse strand, counting down.
ACGAGCAACCGGAAGCTCTCCACCGCGATCCACGAGTCGGCGATCTGCTCCTGCACCATCTGCAGGTCGGAGAGCCGGCCGTCCCGCGTGGTGCGCGAGACCGCCCGGCGGCACATCAGGTCGAGGGCGTGACGGCAGGCGCCGACGGTGCGCATCGCATGGTGCACCCGGCCACCGCCTAGCCGCACCTGGGCGATGACGAACGCTGCGCCGCGGTCGCCCAGCAGGGCGTCGTAGGGCAGGCGCACGTTGTTGTACCGGACATAGGCCTCGTTGCCGCCGCCGATGTCCCCGCCTGCGCCCACGGCCACGTTGCGGATGATCTCCACGCCAGGCGTGTCGGTGGGCACCAGGAAGATCGAGGTGCGCCGGTAGGGATCCTTCGCCTCCGGATCGGTGATGGCGTAGAGCACCAGGACCTTGGCGTACTTGGCGTTGGTGGAGAACCACTTCTCGCCGTTGATCACCCACTCGTTCCCGTCGAGCACGGCGCGGGTGGTGAAGGTGAGCGGGTCTGAGCCCCCGGTCGGCTCGCTCATAGAGAAGGCTGAACGGATCTCGCCGTTCAGCAGGGGCCAGAGGTACTGCTCCTTCTGCTTCTCCGTGCCGTAGTGGGCGATGATCTCGGCGTTGCCCGAGTCGGGCGCCTGGCAGCCGAAGACGGTCGGCGCGAGGCTGTTGCGCCCCAGCTTCTCGTTCATCAGAGCGAGTTTGAGTTGTCCGAAGCCCTGGCCGCCCAGGTCCGGTCCCAGGTGGCAGGCCCACAGCCCCTGGTCCTTCACCTTCTGCTGCAGCGGCTTGATGAACTTCTCGCGGCCGGCGCTGGAGAAGACCGCCATGCCCAGGTGGGAGAGCGGCTCGACCTCGTCGCGCATGAAGTCCTCGATCCAGTCGAGCTTCTTCTGGAATTCGGGGTCGGTCTCGAAATCCCAGGCCATAGGCGCATTCTCCGGGCGGTCATTTTTCGTATTCTCGGTATGCTACGCCCCTGACGCGGCGACGGCAAACCCTTAAGGTCCGTCCTCCGCCGCCCGCGCGCGCCAGCCACGCCCTCTAGTGAATCCGCATTGCAAAGTGACCGATCGGTACCCACATAGGGTGGGTCCGGTCGAACCGCGCCGATGCCGGGCGGTCCGGCCGGAGAGTCGCTTGTTGCGAGGGCTCTTTGGATGAACCGTAGTCTGATCTTCGACAGCCCGTTCCTGTTGGGCTTTGAACATACGCGAAGCCTGATTGAGCGGGCGGCCAAGGCGGCCGCCGAGAGCTATCCCCCCTATAACGTGGAGGATCGCGGCGACGGCGCGCTCCGCATCACGCTCGCGGTCGCGGGCTTCTCCCCCGACCAGCTCAGCGTGACCGTCGAGGACCGTCAGTTGGTGGTCACCGGCAAGCGGGAGAACGGCGCGGGCAAGTCCGAGGACGCCTACCTTCACCGCGGCATCGCGGCGCGGGGCTTCATCCGGAGCTTCGTTCTCGCCGACGGCATGGTGGTGGAAGGGGCGTCGCTGGAGCATGGCCTGCTCCACATCGACCTGGCGCGGCCGGAGCCGGAAAAGCGGGTGCAATCCGTCCCGATCCGGACCGTCGGCTGAGCCTTGTGGAAGTAGAAGGTCACGGGCCGCCGGATGATCCGGGGTCCGGTCAAATGGAAGGTCGGCTGAACCGGCGGCCTTTCGAGGCGTTGAGTTTTATGGAGGTGGTCATGATGACGCCTGTATTGTCGATGGAAGCGTTTGCGGCGCTAGGCGCCCCCAATCTGGTCTATGTGCGGCCGATCAAGGCGGCCGAGATCATCGCGAGCGTGCCGAGCGCGCAGATCGAGGGGTTCGAGCTGGACCCTGAACAGACCCTGTACGCGGTCCACCGGGCCGACGGCGAGCGGCTCGCGGTCCTGACGGACAGGGACTCGGCCATGGCCGCCGCCCTGGCGCATGAACTCGCCCCGGTTTCGGTGCACTAGCCCCGCCTGCTGACAAGGGAGAACGGGAAAAGCCGGCCCTTCGGCCGGCTTTTTCGCGCCGTGGCGGCCCGACCTCAGGCCGCGGGCCGCGCGGTTTCGTCCTGCACCAGCAGGGCATGGATCGCGTCGGCGGAGTGGGCGGTGCGCAGGTGCTCGCGCAGTTCGGTCTGGCGGAGCAGCCGCGAGACACGGGCCAGAGCCCGCAAGTGTTCGGCGCCGGCGTTCTTCGGGGCGAACAGGGCGAACAGTAGGTCCACCGGCTGATCGTCCACGGCCTCGAACTCGATCGGCTGCTCCAGACGAACGAAGACCCCGCGCATGCGCTCCAGGCCGTCCAGCCGAGCGTGCGGCACCGCGACGCCGTGGCCCACGCCGGTCGACCCGGCGGCCTCACGTTCGCTCAACGCGTCCAGCACCTCGCCGGCCTCGAGCCCGAAGTTTCGCGCGGCGATCTCGGCGATGACCGCCAGAGCCTTCTTCTTGTTGGTCGCGCTCACGCGCGTCGAGATCGCGGCGCGATCCAGCAGTTCACCGATGCTCATGGTCTTGAAGAACAAACCCCAAAGGCGCGGCGCCCGCCCGCCCCGGGGCAGGCACCGTGACGCCGTCGCTGCAACTAGTGGGCCGGATCGCCGTCTTTCCCCTCTGTCCCGTCGCGACCGCGGGTCCGCTCGGGATCGATCCAACCGATGTTTCCGTCGGGGCGGCGATATACCACCGAAAGCCCGCCGTGCGCGGCGTTTCGGAACACGATTGTTTGAGCTTCGGTCAGGTCCAGTTCCATCACCGCCATCGACACTGTCATGGAGCGGATTGGCCGCTCGGTCTCGGCGATAATCATGGGCTCCGCGAAGTCCCCAGCGGCGCCCTGGTCCTCGTCGCTCTCCTCCTCGACGTCGGGAGAGCGGATGACGAAGTAGGCCGCGCTCTCGGCCTGCTTCGCGGCCGCCTGCGGGGAGTGGTCCTTGAGACGATTCTTATAGCGCCGGATGCGCTTGGCCATCTTCTCCAGAGCCGCGTCGAAGGCCACGTGGGCGTCGCCGCCGACACCGTGGGTCGTCAGCTGCTGGCCGGACGCCAGCGTTACGGCGCAGTCCACCTTGAAGGCTGCGCCTTCTCGGCTAACCACGACGTCGGCGCCGCCGCCGTCACGGTCGAAATACTTGGCTACGCTATTGGAGAGTTCGTCGGTGACTCGCGATCGCAGAGCCTCGCCGACATCGACATGCTTGCCGGTGACTTGGACTTGCATGGCCTGACAACGCGCCTCCAGGCAGATGGTGTCAAGCGCCCGTGAAGGTGGCCCAGGCGTGGCCGAACGCCTTGACGACAATGTGAGCCGCGAGGGCCAGGACGCTGGCGCTGGTGATCGCCAGGACGTAGCCGAGGAGCGCAATCACGCCGTCTCGCTGGATCAGCGAGAACGAAAGCATTGAGACCGCGAGCGCCGGCAGCATGTTGCCCAATGGGATCGGCAGGATCAGCACCAGAGCCAGCACAGTGCAGACCACGCCGATCAACCTCTCGCCCACGGGACCGAAGAGGACCGAGAGCCTGGGCCGCGAAACGGCTTCCAGGCGCCTCAGCAAGGGGATCACGCGGGGCAGGCCCGATTTCAGCTCGGCCGTGGAGATGGTTTGCGTCCGCACCTTTCGCGGCAGCCACGGCGCGGAGGCGCCGATCACCAGCTGAGGGGCGATCAGGAGCAGGGGCAGGCCGAAGATGGTGGTGGCGCCAGGCGGCAGCGGCAGCGCGCAGGCGAGGCCGAAGACGAACAGCAGGGCGCCCAGCGCGCGGCCGCCGAACTTTTGCGTCAACTCGCCGATCGAGATCTGCGCCTGCTGGTGCCCGGCGATCTCATCCAGCACCTGGGACAGGGGACGCAGTCTCTGGGAGCTCTCGGCCATCGACGATCCATCTGGCGCTTCGGGCGAGCTGCGCCAAGTGGCGTAACGCGATTTCCGGTCAGGCGGGTTCCTTGAGCATCCGGCGACGCTCGACGGACGAGGGGATGCGCATCGCTTCCCGGTATTTGGCCACCGTGCGCCGGGCGATGTCGATGCCCGCCGTCTTCATGATCTCCACGATCCGGTCGTCCGAATGGACGTCGGCCTCGGTCCATTCGGAGTCGATGAGCTGCTTGATTTTGTGCCGGACGCTCTCGGCCGAATGCGCCTCCCCGCCTTCGGACGAGGCGATGGCCGAGGTGAAGAAGAACTTCATCTCGAACAGCCCCCGGGGCGTGGCCATGTACTTGTTGGACGTGACCCGGCTCACCGTCGACTCGTGCATGCCGATGGCGTCGGCGACGGTCTTGAGATTCAGGGGCCGCAGGTGCTCGACGCCATACGCGAGGAACGCGTCCTGCTGGCGCACGATCTCGGAACTCACCTTCAGGATCGTGCGGGCGCGCTGGTCCAGGCTCTTCATCAGCCAATTGGCCTGCGCCAGGCAGTCCGAGACGAAGGTCTTGTCCTGGTCGCTCTTCGCCTGGCCCGAGACCCGCGCATGGTAGCGCTGGTCGACCAGGAGCCGCGGTAGGGTGTCGGAGTTGAGCTCCACGTGCCACAGGCCGCCTGGCCCCTCGCGCACGAAGACGTCGGGCGCCACCGGCGTCGCCGCCTCGCCGCCCGGGAACGCCGCGCCCGGTCGCGGCGTCAGGGCCCGGACCTCGGCGATCATGTCGCGCAGATCCTCGTCGTCGACCTCGCAGACCTTCTTCAGCGCCGCCAGATCCCGACGCGCCAGGAGCTGCAGGTTGTCGAGCAGCGCCGCCATGGCCGGGTCATAGCGGTTCACGTCCCGCAGCTGCAGCATCAGGCACTCGCGCACGTCGCGGGCACCGACGCCCACGGGGTCGAAGCCGTGGATCACCGACAGGACCCGCTCCACCAGCGCGACGCCGCAGCCCAGCCGCTCGGCGAGCTCCGTCACGTCGGCGCGCAGGTAGCCGCCATCGTCGATGGCGTCGATGAGCACCGTCGCCACGACCGCCTCGGATCCCCGGAGGCCCGCCTGCGCGAGCTGCTCGTGGAGATGTTCCGCCAGCGTCTTCTCGCGGGCGAGCGCGCCTTCCAGTCCGTCCAGATTTTCGTCGAAGCTGCCGCCCTTGCCGGCCCGCGACCAGTCCACCGTTCCGCCCGCGTCGGCGGCCTCCGGCGCGTCGCCCGTAGCGCGCTCGCCCGGCGAGGCCCCATCGTGGGTCGTGTCGAGTTCGGCGCGGGCCTCCGCGTCGGCCGCGTGCTCTTCCGAGGCGCGCTCGGCGTCCGCCGGGCCCTCGTCCGGCGTTTCGTCCCGTTCGTCGCGCTGAAGCAGCGGATTGCGCTCCAGCTCGGTCTCGACGAAGGCCTCCAGCTCCAGATTCGACATCTGCAGCAGCTTGATCGCCTGCTGCAGCTGGGGCGTGATGACCAGCCCCTGTCCCTGCCGGATCTCAAGGCGTGCGCTGAGCGCCAACGAACCGTCCCCTTGGCCTGTTTCTTGCTGGCCAAGCTAGGGCGGCTTCCCCACCGACTGGTTAACGTCCGCGCATTTCCCCGGTCATGCCGCCACGAGCGGTCGCGCGGCGGCCTCCAGGTCCCACTCGAACTCGGGGTAGAACCGCGCCATCAGGCGGTCAACGTAGGCCACGAGCGTGCCGAAACCCTCGGTGCGCCGCTTCACCTCTCCGTCGAAGTACGGCGTGAGCACGCCGGCTAGCATTGCGAACACCGTGGCGTCCGCGCCGCAAGGCCGTCCGCCGAACAGGAACGGCTTGTCGCCGAGGATCGCCGCGACGGCGGCCAGCGACCGCACGCCCAGCGCCACCATCTCCAGCTCGTTGTGAAGTCCCACGGCGCCCTGGATGCGACCCCGCACCTCTCCCTGGACCGCTTCGGCGAGGCCCTCCGGCGCGCCGTCGAAGAACCGGGCCGGACCCTTGGCGAAATTCACCGGGTCCAGCCAGCGCGCCTGAGCCGAGATCCAGCCGAAATGGTTCTCCATCATCCGCTCGACCGCCCAGGCCGCCGCGCGCTGCTCGGACGCCAGCCCCTCGTCGAAGTCGACGCCATAGGCCCGCTCCAGATAGGCCCGGATGAAGGTGGAATCGGCAATGCGGGCTGCCGCGCCTTCCCCATGCACGTCGATGAACGGAATCTGCCCCTTCGGGCTCTCCTCGCGCCGCCCGATCCGCTTCTCGTAGGGCAGGCCCGCCATCCTGAGCTGGATCTCGGTCTTCATCGCATAGGGGCTGATCTCCGGCAGGCCGAAGCCTTCGCCTGCGCCGTACAGGATGATCATCGTCCGCTCCGGTCCCTCATTGACATCGGGATCATCGCAGGGCCTTGCTGACAGCATTCTGTCAGCAGAACGAGGCGCGAACATGCGGAGAGCCGATCGCCTCTTCCAGATCATCCAGATATTGCGCCGGTCCCGCCGTCCGGTGACCGCCGACGCCATCGCCGAGGAGCTCGAGACCTCGAAGCGGACCGTCTACCGCGACATCGCGGACCTGATCGGCCAGCGCGCGCCGATCCGGGGGGAGGCGGGCGTCGGATATGTGCTCGAGGACGGCTTCGACTTGCCGCCGCTGATGCTGACGCCCGAGGAGGTGGAGGCCGCCGTCCTGGGCGCGCAGATGGTGGCCGCCCGGGGCGATCCGGCGCTGCGCCGCGCCGCTGAGGACCTGGTGGCGAAGATCGGCGCCGTGATCCCGGAGAACCTGCGCCCCCTGGTGCTGGATCCGCCCACCCGCGCCGCGCCGAACTGGCGGACCATGCCCGACAATGTCGACATGGCCGCCGTCCGCCAGGCGATCCGGGCCGGCCATAAGGTGGTCTTCGCCTATCGAGACGAGCAGGAGCGCGAGACGCGCCGTACGGTCTGGCCCTTCGCCATCGGCTACTATGAGACCAGCCGCCTGATCGTGTGTTGGTGCGAGATGCGCCAGGATTTCCGCAGTTTCCGCACCGATCGCATCGCCGGGGCCGAGTTCTCAGGCGAGCGCTATCCCGACCGGCCCGCGAGCCTGCGCGCCCGCTGGCGGCGGCGCCGGGAAGAGGATTGGGCTGCGATGAAACAGGCCAAGTCCGAAGCCGCCGAGTAGGCCCGGACCTCAGAGCTCGGCCAGCACCGAATCGCCCATCTGAACGGTCGTGAGCGCGCCGCCCAGGTCGCGCGTGCGCGCCCCCTTCTCCAGTGCCTTATTGACCGCGGCGTAGAGCCGGTCCGCAGCGGCGACGCGGTCGAGCGACCAGCGCAGCGCCATCTCGAACGACAGGATCGCGGCCAGCGGATTGGCGACGCCTTGCCCGGCGATGTCAGGGGCCGAGCCGTGGATGGGCTCGTAGAGGCCCGGCGTTCCCGCCACGCCCAGCGCCGCCGACGGCAGCATCCCCAGAGAGCCGGTGAGCTGGGCTGCAGCGTCCGAGAGGATGTCGCCGAACAGGTTGTCGGTCAGCAGCACGTCGAACTGCTTGGGGGCTTTGACGATCTGCATGGCGGCGTTGTCGGCGAGAATGTGCTCAAGCTCGACGTCGGCGTATTCGCGCCTGTGCAGGTCGGTGACCACCTCGCGCCAGAGCAGGCCCGAGTCCATCACGTTCGACTTCTCGGCCGAGTGCACCTTGTTGCGCCGGCCGCGCGCCAGTTCGAACGCGACGCGCGACACCCGCTCGATTTCGGCGGTGGTGTAGACCTGGGTGTCCACGGCGCGCTTGCCGCCGCCCGGCAGGTCCTCGATGTAGCGGGGCTTGCCGAAGTAGATGCCGCCCGTCAGCTCGCGCACGAACATCAGGTCCAGGCCCTCGACGACTTCGCGCTTCAGCGTCGAGGCGTCGGCCAGCGGCCCGAAGCACAGCGCCGGACGCAGGTTGGCGAACACCTCCATCCCCGCGCGCAGATTGAGGAGGCCCGCCTCCGGGCGCTTGTCGCGCGGGACGCCGGCCCATTGCGGCCCGCCCACGGCGCCCATCAGCACCGCGCGCGACGCCTTCGCGGCGGCGAGCGTCTCGTCCGCCAGCGGCGTTCCGAGCTGGTCGTAGCTCGCGCCGCCGAAGGGCCGCTCGTCGAGCTTCAGATCCGGCGTCAGCGCCTCGGCCACGCGGCGCACCTGAGCGGTCACTTCCGGCCCGATCCCGTCGCCGGGCAGGAGCAGCAGGTCGGTCATGGAATGTCCCCGAAAGCTAGAGCGGTCGTTTGGCCGCGACCTCGTAGAGCGAGAGCCGCCGGTCGGAAACCCCGAACTGCGGCCAGGCCGCCCGCCACTCGGCCATGTGCGGCGTCTCGAAATGCGCCTTTAGCGCGGTCTCGTCCCGCCAAGCCTCGAACACACGGATCAGACCCGGATCTTCCACGTCCACCGCATAGGAATAGGTCAGGCACCCGTCCTCAAGCCGGCTCGCGCGCAGCATCTTCTCCATGTGCGGGCGAAAGCGGTCCAGGTTCTCAGGCGGCAGGCGGACCGTACCGGCGATCAGGACGCTCACGCCCCCTCCAGCCAAGGCTGGGCCAGCGCCCGCTTCTGCTCGTAGAGGTCGATGGATCCGCCGGCCTCAAGGGTCTCGCCGATCGCGTCCAGCCCCTTGAGCATCTTCTGCTTGCGCTTGGGATCGATGTCGAAGGCGAACACCGCGCCGGACGGCGAGGTCACCGTCTGGGCTTCCAAATCCACGCTGACCACGTGGTTGCCGCCTCGGGCCTCGTCCATGAGCTGCTGGACCTCGTGGGCCTTGAGCACCACCGGCAAGAGGCCGTTCTGGAAGCAGTTGTTGTAGAAGATGTCCGCGAAGCTGGTCGAGATCACGCAGCGTATGCCGAAGTCCATGAGCGCCCACGGCGCATGCTCGCGGCTCGATCCACAGCCGAAGTTGTCGCCGGCGATCAGGACGCCCGTGCCCTTGTAGGCGGGCTGGTTCAGCACGAAGTCGGGGATCTCCCGTCCCTGCTGGTCGAAGCGGTATTCGTAGAACAGCCCCTTCGCGAGGCCCGCGCGCTCCACGGTCTTCAGGAACTGCTTGGGGATGATCTGGTCAGTGTCGATGTTGGCCAGCGGCAGCGGCGCGGCCGGCGCATCGAGGCGGGTGAAGGCTTCCATCAGGCGTTTTCCATCTGCGGTTCGGCGCTCAGCATCAGCGTTGGCACGCCGCCCGGCGCATCGCGGACGGTGAAGACCTTGGTGCCCGGCTTGCGGCCCGTGCGCACTTCCGAGACGTTGAAGCCGGCGGCCGCCATGCGCGCCTGAGCGGCCTCGGGATCGGTCACCCGCCAGGCGAGGCCGCCGAAGCGGTCTGGCTTCGCCAGCGCCTCGGGATCGCCGCCGATCCTGGCGCCCATTTCGATCACCGCATCGCCGACGCGGAAGAAGAGCTGGCGCGCGTTCCACTGCGGGTTCTCGCGGTCTAGCCGCAGGTCCAGGCCCAGCTTGGCGCCGTAGATCCCCAGAACGCGGTCCGCGTTCGGCGTCTGGACGACCACGTGGTCCAGCTTGGCCACCGGCGCCTCGCCCGCCGGCTCCGACAGCGGCCATGGCGTTCCGTCCCGCGGCGGCGCGACCAGCAGCACCTGCAGCCCCGCCGTGTCGTCCGGATGCAGGTTCGCGCCCAGCCAGTAGCGCTTGCGCCCGTCGTTGTGGGTCGAGCGCGTCAGCGCCGGCTCGGTGGAGCGCAGGCCCCGACGGTTCATCAGCTTCACGAACGGCGCGAGGGCGTCGACCGTCCGCCCCACCGTGAACGCCACGGCCCAGACCCCCTCACCCCTGGCCTCGAGATGCTTGCGCATCGTATCGCCGAACGCGCCCTCGCCGGCCGGACTGATGACATCCAGCGCCATGTTGGAGAACTGGAACCAGGCGTGCCGCGCGCCGCCGTCCCCGCCGATCCAGTTGGGCTCCACGCCCAACAGCCGGCGGTAGCCGTCGACGGCGGCGTCCAGGTCGCGGACGGCGAGGGCGACGTGGTCGAGGGCGGCGATCATGCGGTTACGATAGCGCGCAGCGGGGTTAGGCGCGCCTCCTGCCTAGACAGATACTTCTCGGCGGCCCGCACCGTTGGCTTCAAGCCGTCCTTCAGCCACTTTTGGGGCGCGGGCTCGCCCTTCAGCACCCCGAAGAGGGCCAATGCGAAGGCCCAGGCCCGGTCCGAGAGGTAGCCGTTGCGCTGGCTCCGCCAGCCCTGGCTGAAACCGTCGCCGTGCTGGGCAAACGCGAACGCTGTGTTGGCCGCGAACACGCCGAACCCCGTGAACGCGACGCAAAGCTCGGTCGCCAGCTCGTGAGCCACAGAGCCCTCCTGTGGGGGATCGGGCAGGCCGGCCAGGAGGTAGTGGCTCAGCTCGTGGGCGAAGACGGCCGTAAGCAACTGCGGCTGGGCGATCAGGTCGGCGGCGTACTCGATCCGCCCTTCGCCGTCCTCGATCCAGAAGAGGCCGTTGGGCTGCTCGGGATTGTTGACGAACAGGAACTCTCCCACCTGCTCATGGCCGGCCGCGCGGTCGTAGCTGGTGAGACGGCATGGCCAATCCGCCATGCCCATTAACGTCTTCACGCAAGTGAACAGGTGCGCCGCACGATCAGCGCCTGTGGCCTCGGTCGGCGGAAAGAAGTCGCGGGACGGCGTCACCCAGGAGGTTTTGGCCAGGTGCTCCACTCCGCCGAGGTTGGCGAGCAACCACCCCCATGTTTCCAGGCAAAAGTCCTCGAGGTCCGCATCCAGGAACCGGTCCTTGCCTAACAGCTTCGCGAACATTGCGCCCCCACTCGCCCGACGCGACGCTATAGGAAATCCCGCACGTCGGCGATGTGGCCGGCGATGGCGGCGGCGGCGGCCATGGCCGGGCTCATCAGGTGGGTGCGGCCGCCGCGGCCCTGGCGGCCCTCGAAATTGCGGTTGGAGGTCGAGGCGCAGCGCTGGCCCGGCGTCAGCTTGTCGGGGTTCATCCCCAGGCACATCGAACACCCCGGCTCGCGCCATTCGAAGCCGGCGGCCTTGAACACCTCGTCCAGCCCCTCGGCCTCGGCCTGCTCGCGCACCAGGCCGGATCCTGGAACCACCATGGCGCGGACGCCGTCGGCCACCTTGCGGCCCCCTTCAAGCGCCTTGGCGGCGATCTTGGCCGCGGCGCGGAGATCCTCGATACGGCTGTTGGTGCAGGAGCCGATGAAGACCACGTCGATCTTCGCGTCGGTGATGGGCTGGCCGGCCGCCAGGCCCATGTACTCCAGCGCCCGGACCGCCGAGGCGCGCTTGTCCGGCGTCGCGAAGCTGTCGGGCGCCGGAACGACGCCGGTCACGGGGATCACGTCCTCGGGGCTGGTGCCCCAGGTGACCGTCGGGGCGATCTTCGCCGCATCCAGCACGATCTCGCGGTCGAAGACGGCGTCGTCGTCGGTGAAGAAGGTTTTCCAGTAGGCCAGCGCCATCTCCCAGGCGCCGCCCTTCGGCGCGGCCGGCCGACCCTTAAGATACTCGAACGTCGTCTCGTCGGGCGCCACCAGGCCCGCGCGCGCGCCGCCCTCGATGGTCAGGTTGCACAGCGTCATGCGCCCTTCCATGGAGAGGGCCTGCACCGCCGAGCCGGCATATTCGATCACATAGCCGGTGCCGCCCGCCGTCCCGATTTCGCCGATCACCGCCAGGGCGAAGTCCTTGGCGCCGACGCCCGGCGCCGGCTCGCCCTCGATACGGACGCGGAAGTTCCTGGCCTTCTTCTGGCGCAGGGTCTGGGTGGCCAGGACGTGCTCGACCTCGGACGTCCCGATGCCGTGCGCCAGCGCCCCGAACGCGCCGTGGGTGGAGGTGTGGCTGTCGCCGCAGACGATCGTCATGCCCGGCTGGGTGCGGCCCTGCTCGGGGCCCACCACGTGGACGATGCCGTTGCGGATGTCGCCCATGGGGAAGAACTCGATGCCGTAGTCCTCGACGTTCTTCGAAAGCGTCTGGAGCTGCAGCCGCGCCTCCTCGTCGGCCACGGCGTCGACGCCCAGCCCCTGCCCTTCCGTCGGCACGTTGTGGTCGGCCACCGCAAGGGTTCGGTCGGGCCGGCGCACGGCGCGGCGGTTGGCGCGAAGCCCGGCGAAGGCCTGGGGCGTCGTCACCTCGTGGATCAGGTGCAGGTCGATGTAGAGGATCGCCTCGCCGTCCTGTTCGGCGACCACATGGGCGTCCCAGATCTTGTCGTAGAGCGTCTTGCCGGGCATGGACCGCATGTATGTCCGCAGGCCCACGCACGTCTAGTGCTGCGACGCCGCATCTCTTGCGCGGTTGCAGCAAAATTCTTGCGCTCCCGCCCGCAGGCCGGATGGGCTAGACATTCGGCCGATGGGCGCAAACTACGACTGGGACCTCCTGCAGAGCCTGCACGCCGTGCTGGAGGCCGGCAGCTTCTCGGCGGCGGCCAAGCTGCGCCGCCTCACCCAGCCCACCCTTGGCCGCCATATCGACCAGCTGGAGCGCCAGCTCGGCGCCCCGCTGTTCCTGCGGAGCCCCCGAGGCCTGCAGCCCACCGACCTTGCGCTCGCCTTCCGGCCCCACCTCGCTGACATGGCCGCGGCCGCCGGCGCGGCGCTACGTGACGCCCAGGGGGCGGCCAGCGGGGAGGGCGGCGTCGTCCGCGTCGCCGCCAGCGAGGTGGTGGGCGTGGAGGTCCTGCCCGAGATACTGGCCCGGTTCCGCGCCGCCAACCCGGGGATCGACGTCGAACTGGTGCTGTCGAACAAGCACGAGGATCTCACCCGCCGCGACGCCGACGTGGCGGTCCGGATGGCGCGCCCGACCCAGAACACCGTCGTGGCGAAAAAGGTGGGCGAGCTGGAGCTCGCCTTCTACGCCACGCCCGACTATGTGGCGCGGCATGGCGAGCCGAGGACCTTCGACGACCTCGAGCGTCACACCCTTATCGGCTACGACCGCCACATGCCGGAGCTGGCCAGCGATCTCTCGATCGGCCGGCCGATCACGCGGGACCTTTTCGCCCTGCGAAGCGACAACGACCTCGCCCAGCTCGCAACCCTCCGCGCCGGCTTCGGGATCGGGGTCTGCCAGCGTCAGATCGGCAAGCGGTCGGGCCTGACGCCGATCATGCACGACATCTTCGGCTTCAAGCTCGACATCTGGATCTGCATGCACGAGACCCTGCGCGGAAGTCCGCGCATGCGCCTGATGTTCGACCACCTGGCCAAGGAGCTCGGCGAGTACGCCGCCGAGGCCGCCTGAGCCTCAGCGCCGTGGCGTCACCAACAGGTTCGAGCCGCCGGTGGCGATGGGCCGGCCGTCCTCCGTCCAGATGCGGCTGTGACCATGGATCAGTCCCCCGCGCGCGACGTCGGCGACCCCGTCCACCATCAGCCATTCGGACGCGCCCGCAGGCTGGTGGAACCAGACGGTCAGGTCGAGGCTGGGAGCGATGTAGTCCGGCGCCTCGGCGCGGCCGCGGTGGTGCGTCGGCCAGATCAGGGTATCGAGCAGCACGACGGACCTGGCGAAATCCAGCCAGACGTCACCCGGCTCGTAGGCGAGGAAGCGGTACCATTCGGCGAGGCGGGCCGGGCCCGCCTCTCGCGGCGCCTCGAACGGCCTCCACTTCACCGGCTTAAACTCGAAGTTGGTCCAGAACTTCGGCGGCGCCGGGGCGTCCGCGCCATAGTGCGCCGCCACATGTTCACCGAAGGTCTTCAGCGTGCCGGGCGGCGGGATCGCGGGCGGCTCGGCCTCCAGCACCTCCGGCCCCTCGGCGCGGTTCGTCGTCCAGACCTGCGCCCGCAGGAAGGCGCGCTCGTCCTGGCGCAAGCTCACGTTCAGGAGCCACGCGCTGCGCCCCTGCTTCAGGGGTTCGACCACCGCCTCGGCCTCGCCGAAGGCGCCGACGCCCAGGTATTGCACCGACATCGTCGCCGGTCGGTGGTCCGGTGGAACCGCAGCCCCTGCGGCGCGCAGGGCGATGGCCGATACGTAGCCGCCGTTCGGGCCCCAGATCTCCCAATCGCGCGACAGATCGGCCAACAACCGCCCCCCGACGCTCCGCAACGCCGTGTCCGCCTGAAGTGCGCCCATTTCGCCCCTCCCCGCTTGGTCTGTGCGTAGCCAAGGCTTAGCTGTGTCGCTAGGACGGGAAGGGCACAGTTAGCGGAATTCGTGTGCATGATCGGCGCGACAACCCATGAGGGCGGCTGCCTCTGCGGCCAGGTGCGCTGGCGCGCCATCGCCGCACCCGCAAACGTCCGGATCTGTCATTGCCGGCTGTGCCAGCTGGCCACCGGCGGCCCGTTCTTCGCCCGCGCGATCTTCCTCGCGGCCGATTTTTCGTGGACCGGCGAGACAACGGCCTGGAACAGTTCGCCCCGCCTCGTGCGCCGATCCTGCGCCCGCTGTGGAACGCCGCTGTTCGCCGAGCCCAATGATCCGCCGGCGCGGACCGGCGTGTCGATCGTCACGGCCGACGATCGGCGCGCATTGACGCCCGAGGTCCACATCTGGGTCAGCGAGAAGGCGGCCTGGCTCCGCCTCGAGGACGGGCTTCCCCAGTACGCCGAGGGCTTCCCGGCGATTTGACGCTGACAAGCAAACGGCGGCTGGATCGCTCCAGCCGCCGCTTCGATTCCGGAATCCGCCGAAGCCTCAGGCCTCGGTCGACTCCGGGGCTTCTTCCACCGTTTTGGCGGTCATCTGGCGCTCGGCGATGCGGGCCGACTTACCGCGACGGTCGCGCAGATAGTACAGCTTGGCGCGGCGCACGACGCCGCGGCGCTTGACTTCGATGCTCTCGATCATCGGCGACAGGATCGGGAACACCCGCTCCACGCCTTCGCCGAAGGAAATCTTGCGGACGGTGAAATTCTCGTCGACGCCCTGGCCCGCACGGGCGATGCAGACGCCCTCATAGGCCTGGACGCGCTCGCGCTCGCCTTCCTTGATGCGGACGTTCACGCGCACCGTATCGCCGGGGCGGAACTCGGGAACCTTGCGCTTCTCCAGGAGGCGGTCGGCCTCTTCCTTGCGCAGCTGTTCGATCACGTTCATCGGTCTCATCCTTACTGGGCTTACCCTTTGGCTTTCGGGGCGCCCTTTGCCTGTTGATTGGCTGAGAACTGCGCCCAGAGGTCTGGCCGCCGCTCCCGCGTGGTTATTTCCCGCTGCTCCTGCCGCCACTTGCGGATGGCCGCGTGGTTGCCGGACAGCAGCACCTCGGGGATCTCCAGGCCTTCGAACGTCCGCGGTCGCGTGTACTGCGGATGCTCGAGAAGCCCATCCTCGAAGCTTTCTTCACTCAAGCTCTCGGCCTGCCCCAACACACCCGGGACCAGCCGTACGCACGCCTCGATCACGACCATCGCCGCGGCTTCGCCCCCGGCGAGCACCGCATCTCCGACCGAGATCTCCTCGAACCCGCGGGCGTCGAGCACCCGCTGGTCCACCCCCTCGAACCGCCCGCAGAGGACGATCAGCCCAGGCGCCTGGGCCCACTCACGAACGCGCGCCTGGGTGACGGGGCGACCCCGGGCGCTCATGTACAAAAGCGGGCGTCCGCGCCGCTCCACGCTGTCCAGCGCGGAGGCGATCACGTCGGCCCGCATCACCTGTCCCGGACCGCCACCCGCAGGGGTGTCGTCGAGGAAGCCGCGCTTATCTGTGGAAAAGCCCCGAATGTCCACCGTTTCCAGCGTCCAGAGCGCGGCCTCTCGCCACGCCGTACCGATCAGGGAAACGCCCAACGGCCCCGGAAACGCCTCCGGGAACATGGTCAGCACGGTGCAGTCGAATGACATGGGGCGGTTGTCGTGACGTTCAGGGGACGGTGAAGTAGCAGTAGTGGCCGCCGAGGTGGAAACTGTAGAAGCTGCCTGCGTGCTTCATTACCGGCGGATCGGCGCCGTCGGATTGCGCCGCTGCCTCTGACCGCTCGGGTGGTGGCGTTGTTGGTTGTCGTGGGCAGTCGACCTCGTCGTAAGCTACGCCCTGACCGATGTCGAAATCCCAGTACCAGACGAACCCGACGCTGCCTTGTCGCATGTCGGGCGTGTGATACCGGACCCCATGGCGAGATCCGCTGGATCGGTCCGCGATCCGCCCGGCCTTCAGATCCGCGACGACGGCATCGTATGCGGCTCGATGACTCCAGAAATTCAAGTACACGCCTGCTCGGGCAAGCGGGATCGCCGCCACAGCGAGCGCAATCCAAGCTCCGACGACGGCGCCCACCGCGACCCAGCTTCCGGTCCTTCTGACAGCACGGCCGATGGCCCACACGATCAGGGCCAAAGGGACGAACCCAAGAACCGCCGCCCCTGCCCAAAACACGTCCTTCCCCAACACCTCCACCAGTCGGCTGCTCGCGAGCCAGAACGCAAGCACCACCAGCATCCAAGCAAGTAGGGTACGAGCGAAGGTCGTCCGCCACGTCAACGGGAGGCCGGTCATCAGAAGAACCGCGCGTAGTGGGTGTAGCGCTCCGCCAGCGGCGTTCCCCGCGCTATGCAGATGCGGCCCGGCCGCGCCACGCAGGGCGTGTCGTCGTAGCGGACGCCCGAGCGGAACCCGTAGGCGTCGACCCACTCGAAGACCACCACGCCCGGGTCGTCCGCGCGGTAGCGGAAGCGCACGCCGTCGCGCGCGCCCAGGACCCAGCCACGGCCGTTGGAGACGCCCACCAGCCGGCCGGCCTTGGCATCCACGGCGATGGCCTCATAGGTCGGACGATGGGCCTCGAAGTTCATCCGCACGCCGGCGTTCAGCAGCGGCTGGAACAGCGGCACGAACCCGCCCAGGAAGGCCATCAGGATTGTCGGCGCGATCCAACCGGTCATCGGCTCGCGCAGCATGTGCCAGAAGCTCCAGACCAGGAGCAGCGGCGGCGGGAGGACATAGATGGCCAGGATAGCCAGCGGTGCGAAGGTGGGCGGCGCGGCCTCCACGAGCCGCGGGGCGGCGAGCGTCAACCCGATCACCGTGGCCATCCATGCGACCATCGCCGCCGCGAGGCGGGTGCGCCAGACCGGGCGGTAGGTCTCCGACGTCTCCCCCATGCCGCAAGATGTGGCGGGTTCCGCACCGGAAGCAACACCTTGCCGGCTTGGCCCTGCGCGCGTAAGCGGCGCCCCATGAGCGAGACCCCAGTCCCCGAAGACGCCGCGCAAGACGAACCCCTGGTGGAGACCCTGCAGCTCGAGCGGATCGAGGAGAACCTCTACCGGGGGACCTCGCCCGACACCCAGCCGGGCCGGATCTTCGGCGGCCAGGTGATCGCCCAGTCGCTGCTGGCCGCCTACGAGACGGTCGAATCCCGCGTCTGCCACTCGCTGCACTGCTACTTCATCCGGCCGGGCGACCCGACGACGCCGATCGTCTTCGAGGTGGACCGCTCGCGTGACGGCGGCAGCTTCACCACCCGCCGGGTGGTGGCCATCCAGCGCGGCAAGCAGATCTTCAACCTCGCCGCCTCATTCAAGGACCCCGAAGAGGGTTTCCACCACCAGGCCCCCATGCCCGAAGGCCCGCACTGGAGCGAGCTGAAGGACCAGATGGAGGTGATGGCCGAGCTGATGAAGGACGCGCCCGAGGCCGCCAAGCGCTGGCTGAAGCGTCCGATGCCGATCGAGATGCGGTCGAAGGACGCCCGCACCTACTGGATGGACGGGCCCAAGGATCCGGTCTCCCAGAACTGGTTCCGCTGCCGCACGCCCATCGGCGACGACGCCCACATGCACCAGGTGATCCTGGCCTACGCCTCTGACATGAACCTCTTGTCGACGGCGATGCGGCCGCACGGGGTGCACTGGCAGACGCCGGGCTTCCAGTCGGCCAGCCTCGACCACGCCATGTGGTTCCACAAGCCGACGGACTTCAACCAGTGGCACCTCTACGTCCACGACAGTCCCTCGGCTTCGGACGGTCGCGGCCTGATCCGCGGCGCGATCTACGCCGAGGACGGGACGCTGGTGGCCTCGGTGGCCCAGGAAGGGCTGATGCGGATGCGCAAACCGGGCTGACCGCCCGGTCTTGCTCCCTACACCCTGCAGGCGTAAAGCCTCGCGCCTTCGCACGTGCAGCATGGCGGAAGGGGCGCGCATGGACACCCAGACCCTGGCCGAGACGCTCAACCTCGAGCGCCTCGAAGTGAACCTGTTCCGCGGTACGACGCCGGACGAGGAGCGCCAGCGCCAGCGCATCTACGGCGGCCAGGTGATCGCCCAGTCCCTGCTGGCGGCCTACGAGACCGTGGACGACCGCGTCTGCCATTCGCTGCACTGCTACTTCATCCGGCCCGGCGATCCCTCGATCCCGATCATCTTCGAGGTGGACCGCTCGCGCGACGGCGGCAGCTTCACGACCCGGCGCGTGGTGGCCGTCCAGAAGGGCCAGCAGATCTTCAACCTCGCCGCCTCCTTCCAGGTGGAGGAACAGGGCTACGAACACCAGGCCGACATGCCCGACGCGCCCGGCTGGGACGCCGTGGAGGACGACGCCAAGGTGCGCCGCCGTCTGGCTCTCGACGGCCCGCCAGAGGAACAGGACTGGATCGACCGCGCCCAGCCCATCGAGATGCGCACCGTGGGCGGGCGCCACGACACCGCCGCCCCCGAGCCGCGCGATCCGCACCAGCAGGTCTGGTTCCGGGCCCGGCACCCGATCGGCTCGGACCCGCACATGCACCAGGTGATCCTGGCCTATGCCTCCGACATGAGCCTGCTGGGCACTGCGATCCGGCCGCACGGCGTGAGCTGGCGCACGCCCGGCTTCCAGTCGGCGAGCCTCGACCACGCCATGTGGTTCCATCGGCCGACCGACTTCAACGAGTGGCACCTCTATGTGCAGGAGAGCCCCTCGGCCTCCGGCGGCCGCGGCTTCAACCTGGGCTACATCTACCGTGCTTCCGACGGCGCCCTCGTGGCGAGCTGCGCCCAGGAAGGCCTGATGCGGATGCGGAAACCAAAGACGTAGCTTCCATCCCCCTCGCGTGGCGAGCGGCTACTCCGTCTCCTCCGGCTTCACGCCGATCACCTTGCCCTCGGCGATGCGCACCTCGGGCACGGCCTCGCGGGTGAACGGCAGGTACCAGGTGGCGCCGCCTTCGGGGGGCTGTACTTCCAGGAGGTCGCCGGCGCCGAAGTCCTGGACCGAGCGGATCGCCCCCAGGGGTTCCCCGTCCGGCGTCTCCACCGAAAGCCCGATCAGGTCGGTGACATAGAACTCGTCCTCCTCCGGCTCGGGCAGGACGTCGCGCGGAATGTAAAGCTTGAGGCCGCGCAGGGCCTCGGCCTGTTCGCGGGTCTCGATCTCCTTCGCGCGGGCGACCACGCCGCCCTTGGCCTCACGGCCGGAGACCAGCGTGAGGGCGGGCGTCCCGTCCTCACGCTTCAGATCGCGATAGTCCAGCAGGGCCGCAGGCTCGGCCGTGAAGCTGGTGATGCGGACCTCGCCGCGGACCCCGAAGGCGCCCGCGACGCGGCCCACCTGGATGAGCGCCTCACCCATCCGAACGCAGCCTTAGGCCTTGTCTTCGCCTTCGGCCGGCGCCTCGGCGGCGGGCTCTTCAGCCGCGGGGGCTTCCTCGGCGGCGGCTTCGGCGGCAGGCGCCTCTTCGGCCGCGGCTTCAGCAGCCGGCGCTTCTTCTGCGGCCTTGCGGTCGGCCTCGCGCTGGGCGCGCTCCTCGACGCGTTCCTTGGCCTTCTGGCCCGGCTCGCCCTTCTTCGGGTTGTTGCCGGCTTCCCACTTCACGATGCCCAGCTTGCCCAGCTCGCGCGCCACGCGATCGGTCGGCTGCGCGCCCTTCTTCAGCCACTCCTGGATCCGCTCCTGCTTCAGGACCACGCGGTTCGGGTCGTCCTTCTTCAAGAGCGGGTTGTAGGAGCCCACCTTCTCGATGAACCGGCCGTCGCGGGGCGAGTGGCTGTCGGCGACGACGATCGAGTAGTAGGGGCGCTTCTTGGCGCCGCCACGGGCGAGACGGATCTTCAGCATTTCAGTTCGGTCCTTGGGTTCGAAGTCTATTTCTTGAAGGGGTTGAAACCGGGGGGCAGTCCGCCGCCACCCAGGCCGGGCAGCTTCGGCATCCCGCCGGGCGCGTTCTTGAGCTGGTTGGCCAACTGTTCGAGCTGTTCAGGGCTGGGCGTCTTGCCACCGCCCAGACCGCCCAGCTCGGCGAGCTTGGCGGGGTCCATGTTTCCACCGCCCAGCATCTTGGCCATCTGGCCGAAGCCCTTGCCGCCGTTCTTGCTAAGCGACTTGAAGGCGTCCGCCATCTGGCGGTGCTGCTTCAGCAGCCGGTTCACCTCGGCCACGTCGACGCCTGCGCCGGCCGCGATGCGGCGCTTGCGCGACGCCTGAAGGATGTCGGGCTTCTTCCGCTCCTGCTTCGTCATGGACGAGATGATCGCCATCTGGCGGTCGAAGGTCTTGTCTGTCAGGCCGCTCTCGCTGATCTGACGCTTCATCTTCTGGACGCCGGGCAAAAGGCCCATCAGGCCCTCCATCCCGCCCATGCGCTTCATCTGGGCGAGCTGGTCGGCCATCATCTCCAAGTCGAACTGGCCCTTGGCGAGCTTCCTGGCCGTGGCCTCGGCCTTGGCCATGTCGAGCTCGGTGGCCGCCTTCTCGACCAGGGCCACCACGTCGCCGCGGCCCAAAATGCGGCCGGCCACGCGGTGGGCGTCGAAGGCGTCCAGGCCGTCGATCTTCTCCGAGACGCCCAGGAACTTGATCGGCAGGCCCGTGACCTGGCGCATCGACAGCGCCGCGCCGCCGCGGCCGTCGCCGTCGGCCCGCGTCAGCACCAGGCCGGTCAGCGGCAGGCGCTCGTGGAACGCCTTGGCGGTGCGCACCGCGTCCTGGCCGGTGAGCGCATCGGCGACCAGCAGGGTCTCGGACGGCGTCGAGATCTTCGCGATCTCGGCCGCCTCGCTCATCATCGCCTCGTCGATGGTCGTGCGGCCGGCGGTGTCGAGGATCAGGACGTCGAAGCCCTGGAGCCGCGCCGCCTGCATCGCGCGCCGGGCGATGTCGGGCGCCGCCTGGCCGGCGACGATGGGCAGGAAGTTCGCGCCCGCCTGCTCGGCCAGCATGCCGAGCTGCTCCATGGCGGCGGGCCGGCGGGTGTCGAGCGAGGCCAGCAGGACCTTCTTGCGGTCCTTGACCAGCTTCAGCGCCAGCTTGCCGGCCGTCGTCGTCTTGCCCGAGCCCTGCAGGCCGGCCATCAGGATCACGGTCGGCGGATTGAGCGAGAGGTTCAGCCCCTCCGGCTCGCCCTCGCCGCCCAGCATCTCCACTAGGCCGTCGTAGGTGATCTTCACCACCTGGTCGGCCGGGCGGACCGAGCGGATCACCGCCTCGCCCGTGGCGCGTTCCTTGGCCTTGGCGATGAACTCGCGGACGACCGGCAGGGCGACGTCGGCCTCGAGCAGGGCCACGCGGACTTCCCGCAGCGCCTCGTCGATGTCCTTCTCGGACAGCACGCCGCGACCGGAAAGCCGGTCGAAGACCCCTGTCAGCCGATCTGTCAGTGCGTCAAACACGCAAAACTCCTAAGGCCCAAACGCAGTCGACCCCCGTGCACGATTGCGTGGACGGGGGGCCTCGCCGCTCTCGTCCGATATAGGCATCGGGGTCGTAGCGGTGGAGGGCGCTGACCGAGGTTGGCGCCGGAAGGGCGCGCTTATGCGCCGGGAGCGGAGTTAGGTCAAGGAATCCAGAATCAGGACCCCAAGTGCGAACGCCAGCGCGACCGAGCCGACGACCCTCAAGCGGAGCTCCCGTCGGTACAGCGCCCGCTCCTCCGGCGAGTAGAACTCGATCGGCCGCTTCAGGACTTCAAAGAGCGCGGCAAGCCCGCGCGCCTGTGGAACATTGATGGGCAACCGCGCGCGGATCGTGGCCGCCCAGCCGTGACAGACGACGGCCGTCATCGATGCGAGGAAGATGACCACCTTCACCAGGACGAAGACCCCCTAGCCCAGCCCGATCGCCGCCAGCCCGATCCCGCCGACGATGATGCGCCACCAGCCGAAGGGGGCGTAGCCGCGGGCGGTGACGATGGCGAGCATGGCCTTGATCACCACGATGGCGGTGATGAGCGAGACCACGAAGCCGACGCCGATGATCCAGGCGTGGGAGAGGTCGATCAGGTCGCGGCTCTCCCAGGCGTCCTTAGTGAAGGCCGCCGCCATGGTGGGGATGGCGAGGAAGAACGAGAACTCGGCCGCCGCCCGCTTCTCCACCCCCAAGAGCATCGAGCCCACGATGGTGGCGCCCGAGCGCGAGACGCCGGGGATCATCGAGATCACCTGGAAGAAGCCGACGCCCAGCGAGGTGAGCCACGGCAGCTGCGTCGGATCCTCGTGCCGCGGCGCCGGGGCGAAGCGGTCGATGACCAGCAGCACGATCCCGCCCAACACCAGCGAGACGCAGATGATCAGCGGGCTTTCGAACAGCACCTGCTTGATGAGGTCGTAGAACAGGACGCCCATCACCACTGAGGGGATGAAGGCCAGGATCACGCTGACCGCGAACCGCCGCGAGGCCGGGTCGGTCGGCAGGGTGACCACCGCCTGCCACAGCTTGGCGAAATAGAGCACCACCACGGCCAGGATCGCGCCCAGCTGGATCATCACCGCGAAACTGTCCCAGAACCCGCCGGGCAGGCCGAACAGCTCCTTGGCCAGCAGCAGGTGGCCGGTCGACGAGACCGGGATGAACTCCGTCAACCCCTCGATGATCCCCAGGATGACGGCGTAGACCCAGTCCGACACGGCGGCGCGCTCCAACTCAAATCGGCAGGGGGCAAGGGGCGCGCACTATGGTGAAGAACAGGTTGAGGGCAAGGCGGGGGCGGCGCCCGGGCCCTTCGCCGGCCGTGGCCCCCATCCACCCGGCCACTCCTGAAGAACACCTATAGGGGGCGCCTCCGACCGGCCAGGTTTGAACCGTTGATTACGTTGAGAAAGAGCGCAAAGTGTTCTTCTTTTGTTCTCATCTACGGCCGCCGTGACCGGGAGTCAAGGTGCGTTGTTGGCGCCAACCGGTCATCGACTGCGCTTGGGCCTTGGGGCCACCAGCCTAGCGGCGACGGCTTTTCATGACCTTCTGCACGAGCCAGATGACCCCGATGGAAGCGACGATCCCAAAGATGGCCAAGGTGGAGTAGGTTCCGACGGCCAGTCCGTAGACGTTTCGTCCGTAGAACGGTCTTCCCTCACTGGCGGCGATCAGCACTCGCGCCGCCAAGCCTGCCAGGAGCACCGTGACCAGCAGGTAGCCCACGATCCTGATCAGACGCCGCATCGGCTTCGCGCCCCTCAATCCATCGCACGCCCCCTACCCCAACAACCCCTTCAGCCGGTAGAGCGCGTCCATGGCCTCGCGCGGGCTCATGCCGTCGGGGTCGAGGGCGGCCAGGGCCTCCTCCACGGCGGAGGGACCGTAGCGGGCCTCGGGTTCGGCGACGGCGGCGAAGAGGGGGAGGTCCTCCAGGTGCGCCGGAGCGCCGGCTTCGCGCTCCAGGCGCTCCAGCACCTGTTTCGCGCGGGCGACCACCGGGGCGGGGACGCCGGCCAGCTTGGCGACCTGGACGCCGTAGCTGCGGTCGGCCGGGCCGGGCCCGGCCTCGTGCAGGAAGATCAGTTCGCCGTTCCACTCCTTGGCCTTGAGGCTGAGGTTGGAGACGTAGGGGAGCCGCCCCTCGAGCACGGCCAGCTCGTGGTAGTGGGTGGCGAACAGCGCACGGCAGCGGTTGGTCTCGTGCAGGGCCTCGGCGCAGGCCCAGGCGATGGCCAGGCCATCGTAGGTGGCGGTGCCGCGGCCGATCTCGTCCAGGATCACCAGTGATTTCGGCGTGGCCTGCGACAGGATCGCCGCTGTCTCGACCATCTCCATCATGAAGGTCGATCGGCCGCGGGCCAGGTCGTCGCCGGCGCCGACGCGGCTGAACAGGCGGTCCACCACGCCCAGCCGGAGGCGCTTGGCCGGAACGAAGCAGCCGGCCTGGGCCAGCACGGCCAGGAGCGCATTCTGGCGTAGAAAGGTGGACTTGCCGGCCATGTTCGGGCCGGTGACCAGCGACAGCCGCGCCCCGCCGACGCCCGTCCCGTCCAGGCGGCAGTCGTTGGGCGTGAAGGCCTCGCCGGCGCGGCGGACGGCGGCCTCGACCACGGGATGGCGGGCGGCCTCGGCCTCGAAGGCGGTGGAGCGGTCGACGATCGGCCGGCTCGCGCCCACGTCGTCGGCCCATTCCGCCAGGGCGGCGGCGACGTCGAGCGTCGCGGCGGCCTGGGCGGCGGCCTGGATCTCGAACGCCACGCCGGTCGCCGCCGCCCGCCACGCCTCGAAGGTCTCGAGTTCGATGGCCAGCGCACGCTCGGCGGCCTGGGCGATCTTCGCGTCCAGCTCGGCGAGCTCGAC
Source organism: Pseudomonadota bacterium (assembly GCA_049323595.1). Classification (GTDB taxonomy): domain Bacteria; phylum Pseudomonadota; class Alphaproteobacteria; order Caulobacterales; family Caulobacteraceae; genus Phenylobacterium. The sequence goes on along the minus strand of JBMOOD010000015.1, from coordinate 109,774 downwards.
GGTGGTGAAGCGGACCTGGTTGGCCAGGGTCTGGCGATGGATGAAGGTCGCGTTCAGCGGCGCCTGCATCAGCGGCTCGGCCGCCTTGGCGGTGGCCTCGACGAAATAGCCCAGGACGGCGTTGTGGCGGATCTTGAGCGCCACGCCGCTCTCCCCCGCCAGCCGGGCCTCCAGGGCGGCGATCACCCGGCGGCTGTCGTCGCGCAGCGCCCGGACCTGGTCGAGCTCGGGGCGCACCCCGTCGGCCACGAAACCGCCGTCGCGGGCGAGCGCCGGCAGGTCGCCGCCCAGCCCCGTCCCCAGCAGGTCGCGGAAGGCCGAAAGCTCGGGGTGGCCGGCGATATTGAGCGCGCCGCACGCCTGCACGATCTCGTTGGGCAGGCTCATCAGGGGATCCGGCGCATCCGCCAGCACGCCGCGAACCGCCTCGGCCGCGGCCAGACCGTCGCGCAGAGCGCCCAGGTCGCGCGGACCGCCGCGGCCCAGGGCCAGGCGCGAGAGCGCGCGCGCCATGTCCGGCAGACCCTTGAGCACCTCGCGCAGCGCCTGGCGCTGGCCGCGATGGCCGCAGAACCAGGCCACGGCGTCCAGCCGCGCGTCGATGGCGGCGGGGTCCAGCAATGGACGGGCGAGGCGGGCCGCCAGCATCCGCGCGCCCGGCGCGGTCACCGTGCGGTCGATGGCCGCCAGCAATGAGCCGTCGCGCGTCCCGGACGTGGACTTCTCGATCTCCAGGCTGGCCCGCGTCGCCGGGTCGATGACCATGACGTCGGCCTCGCCGGCGCGGCGCGGCGGCGAAAGGACCGGCAGCTTCCCGGCCTGGGTGGTCTCAAGGTGCGCGGCGATCAGGCCCAGGGCCGAGATCTCGGCCCCGGAGAGCTGGCCGAAGCCGTCCAGGGTCTCGACGCCATAGAGCCGCTTCAGCCGCGCCTCGGAGGCGCCGGGCTCGGACAGGGCCCCGGGCATGGGCTGGACGAAGCCGCCGGCCGCCTTCAGGGCCGCCGACACGGCCTCGTCGGCGAACAGGCGGTCAGGGACCAGAACCTCGGAGGGCCCCAGCGCCGCGAGGGTCGAGGCCAGGCCGGGGACGCTGATGCTGAGGCATTCGACCTCGCCCGTGGAGAGTTCGACGCTGGCCACCGCCGCCCCGCCGGCCCGGACGGCGACCGCCGCCAGCCTGTTGGCGCCGCGGGCGTCGAGCAGCCCGTCCTCGGTCAGCGTGCCGGGCGTCACGACACGGGTGACGTCGCGCCGGACGACCGCCTTGGAGCCGCCGCGCCGCTTGGCCTCGGCCGGATCCTCGAGCTGGTCGCAGACGGCCACCTTGAAGCCCGCCCGGATCAGCTTGGCGAGGTAGGCCTCCATGGCGTGGGCCGGAACGCCCGCCATCGGGATCGGCTGGCCGCCGTGCTGGCCTCGCGCCGTGAGCGTGATGCCCAGGACCGCATGCGCCTTCTGGGCGTCCTCGAAGAACAGCTCGTAGAAGTCGCCCATGCGGAAGAAGACCAGCGCGTCCGGCTGGCTGGCCTTGGCCTCGAAGAACTGGGCCATCACCGGCGTGGCGCCGGCGGCCTCGGGTGGCGGTGTGGGGGCCTGGGCGTTCATGGAACCGCCGAGGCTAGGGGATGCGGCCTGTTCCCGCACCCCCTTGAACAGGGCCAAGGCTGCGCCAAGCTGTGGATGAATGGCGTACGGCAGCGTCGATGCGAGCTTCGTGGTGTTTCCGGCGGGCCCCGCGGACGCCGAGGCGCTGGCCCGCGTGCACGTCACGGCCTGGCGGGAGACCTACAAGGGCCTGCTCCCGGACGCCTATCTCGCCCGCATGTCGGAGCCTCAGCACGCCCGCCGCTTCGCGCGCCTCCTGCTTGCGCCCCGTCCCGACGACGTGACCCTCGCAGCGGCCGACCGGTGGGGTCTGGTCGGTTACGCCCAGGGCGGCCCCTCGCGCCGGCAGGTTCCCGGCGAGGCGGAGGTCGCAACCCTCTATCTGCTGCGCTCGGCGCAGCACCGCGGGTTGGGACGGCGCCTTCTGGTGGAGACCGCCCGCGCGCTCGCGGCGCAAGGCGCGACGTCCCTGGTCATCTCGGTCCTTCGGGAGAACTTCGGCGCCCGCGCCTTCTACGAGCACCTGGGCGGCCTGGCCGAACCGGCGCGGCTGGAGGCGGGTCCAGGGGGCGGCGCCTATTGGGAGGTGGCCTACCGCTGGGACGACATCCGGCGGCTGGCCTCCTGAACCCTCGCGCGAAGGACGTCAGGCGCTCTCCGCCGCATAGGTCAGGGAGACGAAGACGTCTTCCAGGTCCGGGTCCTCGGTGGAGATGTCCTTGATGTGCAGCCCTGCGGCGCGGACCGCGGCCAGGACCTGCTCCACGCTGGACTGGCCGGTGCGGTAGGTGACCGAGAAGCCGCCCGACTTCAGCAGCTTCGTCTCGAACCCGGCCAGGGCAGGCGCCGCGGCCAGGGGCTCCTCCGGCGTCACCAGCACCTTGCGGGTGTCCATGCGGCGCAGGAGGCTGGTGGTCGACTCGCAGGCGACCACCTGGCCGCGGTTGACGATGGCGATCTGGTCGCAGAGCTCCTCGGCTTCCTCGAGATAGTGGGTGGTGAGCACGATGGTCACGCCACGCCCGTTCAGCTCGAGCACATAGTTCCAGAGCTGCTTGCGGAGCTCGACGTCCACGCCGGCGGTGGGCTCGTCCAGGATCAGCACCGGCGGGTTGTGGACCATGGCCTTGGCCACCATCAGCCGGCGCTTCATGCCGCCCGACAGCTGGCGCACATAGGCGGACGCCTTGTCGGCGAGGCCGAGCGCGGCCAGAAGCTCGTCGGTGCGACGCTCGGACTTGGGCACCGCGTACATGCCCGCGGCCACCTCCAGCGCCTCCTTGGGCGTGAAGAACGGGTCCGCCGCGATCTCCTGCGGCACCACGCCGATGGCGGCGCGGGCGCCGCGCGGGTCGCGATCGATGTCGCGGCCCCAGATGCTGACCGTGCCCGACGTCTTCTGGCAGAGGCCGGCCAGGATGTTGATGAAGGTGGATTTGCCGGCGCCGTTCGGGCCGAGCAGACCGAAGATCGAACCCCGGGGGATGGCCAGGTCGATGCCGCGCAGCGCCTGCATCTCGGGCGTCGTCTTGGTGGCGGCGTAGGTCTTGGTCAGGCCCTTGGCCTCGATGGCGAAATCCGGAAGGTCCATGGAGTCCTGAACTGACGCGCTGTCGTTGACGGGCGGAGCCGTGGTCGCATACCTAGGCGCGCGCCACGCCAGCGCCAAGCGCCGGCCTCGAAAGGCATAGGAATCCATGGCCCGCAGAGCCAAGCCGACCCCGAACCAGCCGCCCGTGGCGGAACCGATGCCGGCCAAGCCCGCGCTGACGCCCGACCTGCCCGCGCCCGAGACGATCGTCGTGCGCAGCGGCCGAATCGCCTGCGACGGCGTCGGCGGTGCGCTCGGTCACCCGCGGGTATGGCTGGAGATGGGGGAGGCGACCTTCGTCGAGTGTCCCTACTGCGACCGCCGCTTCGTGCTGGCCGCAGGTTCGGAAGGCCCGGAAGACGAGCGCCTCGCGCCGGGCGTCTACGAAGGTCCGCACGGCCACTGACGCCCGCTTCAGTCGAAGTCGACCGCCCCGAGAATCATGGACGCACGGCCGTCCCCCCACATCGGCAGCAGAAGACGGCCATAATTTCCGCCGGCGCCTTCCATGCGGAAGTACGTCGGCGCCGCCGCCTCGATCGTGGCGCTGCACTGGGCGCGGAGGAACTCGAACGGCCGGTCCAGGTCCGTATCGTCCAGAAACCGTCCCTCCAGCTCCGCGCCGCCGAGTTCCGCCCCGACCGTGGCGAACCGGAAACGCTCCGGCCGATCGAAGACGTCGATCAGCAAGAGCCTGGGACCCAGGTCCGGCAGGTCGCTGAGCCGGGCGTCGTCCCAGAATGGCATCTCGGCCGCCCCGCGCAGCAGCCCCCGCCAGTAGGCCTCCACCCGCGTCAGATCGGCGGAAAGGCGGCCAGGAAGGGCGAAGGGATGTTTCATTGGGACGACCCCGAGGACTACAACACGCACGGATGCTGGCCAGACCGTGGCCTCCGGGTCAACGCCGCACCTTGAGCCACGTCAACCGGCCGGCTTGACCTGGCTCAAGGTCACGGCGGACCCGGGAGACGAGTTTGACGACCGGAGGCGCCCATGTCCCTCGTCCTGACGCTGACCCCCAATCCGGCGATCGACATCTCGACTTCGGTCGAGCAGGTGCAGCCCGTCCGCAAGCTGCGCTGCAGGCCCGGCAGCCGCGACCCCGGCGGGGGCGGGCTCAACGTTGCGCGGGTCGCGAGCCGCCTGGGCGCGACGGCTGTGGCCATCTATCCCGCCGGCGGCTTCACCGGACAGGAACTGGCGGAGCTGGTGCGGCGCGAAGCCGTCGAGAGCGTCGTCGTGCCCATCTCGGGCGACACGCGCGAAGATTTCACCGTTCTCTCAGAGACAGACCACGAGGAGTACCGCTTCGTCCTGCCCGGACCCCGCCTCAAGAACGCGGAATGGATGGCCTGCCTCAAGGCGCTGTCGGCGTTCGAGCGCAACCCGGCGTTCATCTGCGCCAGCGGCAGCCTTCCGCCAGGCGCGCCCGACGACTTCTATGCGCGAGCTGCCGAAATTGCGGAGATGCGCGGCGCCAAATTCGCCCTCGACACCTCGGGACCCGCGCTCGAGGCGGCGCTTCGCGAGCGAATCCACGTGATCAAGCCCAACCTCGTCGAGTTGGCGGGCCTTGTGGGCGCCGAACTGGACGATGAGCCCTCCCGCGTAGCCGCCTGCCGGACACTGATCGCCGGAGGGCGCCTGGAGATGGTGGCGTTGACGCTCGGCGCCGACGGGGCGCTGCTCGTCACCGCGGACGCAGCCTGGCGGGCGCGCCCGCTCGCCGTGCCCCTGGTCAGCAGCGTGGGCGCGGGCGACAGCTTCCTCGGCGCGATGGTCTGGGCCCTCGGCGAGGGATTGGACCCGGAGACCGCGTTTCGTTACGGCGCCGCCGCCGGCGCGGCGGCCCTTCTCGCCCACGGCACGGAACTTAGCCGCGCCGCCGATGTCCGCCGGCTCCTGCCGGAGGTGGTCGTGGAGCCCATTGGCGGCGGGGCGTCGAGCTGACGCCGCCCGCCGCCGGGACGCGGCCCCAAGCTCAGTGATGGACGAAGAGCGGCACGTTGGGCTGGGCCAGCATGTCGCGGCTTACCCCGCCGAGGATCAGTTCCTGGATCCGCGTGCGGCCATAGAGGCCCATCACGACCAGATCCGGCTCCCGGGCGTCGACCTGGCGGCGCAGCACCTTGCCGGCGGACGCATCGTCGCTGTCGTCCTCGATGAGGTTCAGCTTCACGCCGTGGGCTTCGAAGTGCCGCTGCAGGAGACCGTCGGGTCCGGTCAGGCCGCCGCGGGCGACCACGAGCACGTCGACCTCATCGGCCATGCCGAGGATCGGCCAGGCCGCCCGGAGCGCGCGCGACGCCTCACCGCTGCCGTTCCACGCCACGAGTACGCGGCGATAGGTCGAGGCCGCCACGCCCGGCGGCACCAGGATGGCCGGCCCGCCGCCTGCCATGATGAGCGGAACCGGCGCCAGACCGCCGATGAGGGGCCCGGCCTCGGCGCTGAGCACCAGCAGGTCCGTCCGGCGGGCGCAGGCGGTCAGGCCCTCGGAATCCTCGACGACCCGCCAATCGCTCTGGACCTCCTCGGCCGAGGCGGCGGATTCGAAGGCCTCGCGCGCCCGCTCCCCGGCGGCGGCCACGTCCCGCTCATAGGCGTCGGCGATCCGCTGGATCTCCTGGGCGGGAAGGGCGGCGATCACATCGGGGGAGGTGTAGGGCTGCGGAAGCTGGCTACGGGCGAACGCGCCCAGGAGCCGGGCGCCTGACTTGGCCGCGAGGTCTGCGGCGAACTTCGCCACACCCGCCTGCGAAGCTGCGCCGTCCATCCGAACGAGAATGTCGCGATACGCCATCTGTTTCCTCCCAGCCTTGCCGCGGTTTTCGCGGCCGGTCTCCAATGCAGCTTCGGTCGGCTTGGATCATTGATCCAGGGCAAGTCGCGGTCATGCGGCCGTCCGACCGAAGCGCCGCCACAGCTCGCCGCTCCGCAGCAGGTCCTGCAGCGTGACGATTCCCACGACGGCGCCGCCATGCACGACCGGAAGACGCTGGACGCCCTCTGTCCGCATGCGCGCCATCACCTGCCCTGCATCGTCCAGCAGGCGGGCCGTGGGGGTCTCCGACACCGGCTGGCAGACATCGCCCACCGTCGTCGTCGTCCAGGCCTGTCGCGGCGTCCGCAGCACGTCCTCCGGCGTCACCACGCCGATCCAGCGCCCGTCCCGCTCCACCGGATAGAGCCCGTGGCGGCTCCCCAGCAGGCGTTCGTCGACGAAGCGGTCGAGGGTGAATGCAGCCGGGATCATCTCGACGTTCGGGACCATCAGCTCAGCGATGGCGTGGCCCGCGAACAGCTGGCGCGCCTCCATGTCGGCCCGCGCGCCGCGGGCGGCGGCGTGGATGAAGAGGCCGATCATGATCCACCACAGCCCCGACGCCAGACTGGCCGTGAACAAGACCGCCACGCCGGCGGCCGTCAGCATTAGGGCGAGGACCTCGCCCGTGCGCGTGGCGATCCGCGTGGCGCGCATAAGGTCGCCGGTCGCCATCCAGGCGATCGCGCGCAGCACCCGTCCACCGTCCAGCGGAAAGGCCGGAACCATGTTGAACGCCGCCAGGACGAGGTTGAGCGTCGCCAGGTACCCCAGCGCCAGGACCAGTTGTGACGGCGCGCCCGCGCCGCCCAGGCCGCCCGCAAGCAGGGCCAGGAAAAGGCTGAACACCACGCTGAAGGCCGGTCCGGCGATCGCCATGGCCAGCTCCGCCTTTCCGCTCCTGGGCTCCTCCCGCAGCTCCGCGACGCCGCCGAACAGGAAGAGGGTGATCCGGTCGACCGTGATCCCCATGGCGCGACCGACCAGGGTGTGGGCCAGTTCGTGCAGCACGATGGAAATCGCGATGCCGATCACGATCATGGCCGCCATCGCCCAATAGGATCCGGCCGGCAGCCCCTCGTAGAGCATCGGCAGGGATCCCGACGCGAGAGACCAGGCGATGAACAGGGCGATGATCAGCCAGCTCGCATGGATGCGGATCTTCACGCCGAAGAGCGAGAAGAGGCCGCTCGCGGCGCGTTGTGGGTCAGGCATGAGCCGGCTCCGGAATGATCCTTGAGCCCCGAGCGCTCTTGCGGCCCGCCGCCGCTTCGGCGTCGAAGACCACAGACAGGGTGCGCGCCAGGCTGTGCGGGTTCACGCTCATGGAGTCCACGCCCTGCGCCGTCAGGAACCTGGCGACCTCGGGATAGGTGGCGGGCGCCTCGCCGCAGATGCCCACATGGCGGCCGTTCCGGTGCGCGCCAGCCACCGCCTGGCGAAGCATCTCGAGCACGCCGGGATCGCGCTCGTCGAAATCGAACGCGACCGTCTCGGAGTCGCGATCCACGCCCAGGGTGAGCTGGGTGAGGTCGTTCGAGCCGATCGAGAAGCCATCGAAGAGCTTCGCGAAGGCGTCGATCTGCACGACGTTGTTGGGGATCTCGCACATCACATAGACCTCAAGGCCGTTCTCGCCGCGCTTGAGGCCGTTGGCCGCCATGGCGTCCAGGACCCGCTCCGCCTCACCCACCCGGCGGCAGAAGGGCACCATGACCTTGAGGTTCGTGAGTCCCAGATCCTCGCGCACGCGGCGCAGCGCCTCGCACTCGAGGGCGAAGCCGTCGGCATAGAGCGGATGGGCGTAGCGCGAGGCGCCCCGGAACCCGAGCATCGGGTTCTCCTCGATCGGCTCGAAGTCGCGGCCGCCGGTCAGGCGGGCGTACTCGTTGGTCTTGAAGTCCGAGAGGCGGACGATCACGGGCCGTGGATAGAAAGCCGCGGCGATCACGCCCGCGCCTTCCGTGAGCCGCGCGAGGAAATAGTCGCGCGGCGTCGGATAGCCCTTCGCCAGGCGGGCGACAGCGGTCCGGGAGCGCGCCGAGGTGATCCGGTCGGGGTGCGCGGCGGCCATCGGATGCATGCGGATCTGCTCGCCGATGATGAACTCCAGACGAGCCAGACCGACCCCGTCGCTGGGAAGCTGCGCAAAGCGGAAGGCCAGATCCGGATGCGCGAGGTTCAGCATCACATGGGTTTCGGGTCGGGGCAGCGCGGCGGCGTCCAGCCGCTCCACATCGAACGGGATGTCGCCGGCGTAGACGTGACCCGTCTCCCCTTCCGCACACGAGACGGTGACCAACCGCCCGTTCGCGAGGCGGCGCGTCGCGTCCCCCGCGCCCACGACCGCGGGCACGCCGAGCTCCCGCGCCACGATCGCAGCATGGCAGGTGCGGCCGCCGCGATCGGTCACGACCGCCGCGGCCGTCTTGAGCACCGGCTCCCAGTCGGGATTGGTCGCCTCCGCCACCAGCACTTCGCCCGGCTGGAACGCCTTCAGCTCCTCGGGGCCACGCACCACCCGGACCCGCCCTGACGCGATCCGTTCGCCGATGGACTTGCCCCGGACCAGGATCTCGCCCGAGCCCTTGAGCCGGAACGTCTCGATCTCCGCGCCGCGTTGCGAGGCGACCGTCTCGGGCCGCGCCTGGACGATGTAGAGCCCGCCGTCGTCGGCGTCCTTCGCCCATTCGATGTCCATGGGCATCGGCCGACCGGCGCGCTTGGAATAGTGATCCTCGATGCGGATCGCTACGTCGGTCAGGGCGAGCACCTCTTCGTCGGTGAGACAGAAGCGCTCCCGATCCCGCCGCGACACCGGGGCCGTCCGCAGGTCGCCGCCGCCCTTCTTCCAGCATATCCGCGTCTGCTTGCCGCCGAGGCTGCGCTTCAGGACCGCCCGCACGCCCTTCCGGAACGTCGGCTTGTGCACATACCACTCGTCGGGGTCCACGCGGCCCTGCACCACGTTCTCGCCGAGGCCATAGGCGCCGGTGACGAAAATCACGTCCCGGAACCCGCTTTCCGTATCGAGCGTGAACACGACGCCGCTCGAGGCCGCGTCGGAGCGGACCATCTGCATCACCGCGACCGAGAGCGCGACCTTCATATGGTCGAAGCCGTTGTGGACCCGGTACGAAATGGCCCGGTCGGTGAACAGCGAGGCGAAACAGCGGCGGCAGGCCTCGATTAGGGCCGCGTCGTCGCGGATATGCAGGAAGCTGTCGTGCTGGCCGGCGAAGCTGGCATGCGGCAGGTCCTCGGCGGTGGCCGAGCTGCGGACGGCGACGCTCAATCCGTCGCCCGACCTGTCCGACAACCTCTGGAAGGCGGCGAGGATCTGGCGCTTCAGCGGGGCCCAGTCCGTGGCTTCGTAGACGATCCGACGGGCCTCGGCGCCGCGGCGCGCGAGGTCGGCCACGTCGCCGACATCGACCCCGGCCATCAGCTCCGTCAGGCGCGGCCCGGCGTCGGCCTGGGCCAGCGCGTCACGATAGGCTTGAGCTGTGACGGCGAAGCCATCGGGCGTCTGGATCGGGCCCGCCCGCAGCAGACGATGAAGCTCGCCCAGCGACGCGGTCTTGCCTCCGACCACCGGCACGTCGCTCATGGCCAGGCTGTCGAAGGTCCGGATGTAGTCGCTGTCGCGCATAGCCACGCTCCTTCCCTATGTCGTCAACCTAGGTCCGGGGCGCGACCGGGCATTGAGCCGGGTCAATCGCGCCGGCGCCCTACCGTACAACGTCGACGAACTGGAGCACGATCCGGGCCTGCCCGGTCACAGGCGCCGAAAACCGCGCGCTCCGGGTCGCGGCGGTCTCCCGGACGCGGCCCTCGACCCGGTAGGCGCCCGGACGAAGTTTCAGCAATACCCAGGGCGCCTCGCAGCGGACCTGCAGCAATTGCGCGCCTGATGCGTCCGCAAGGCGGATCGAGCCGGCGCCGAGATACTCGTTGCGGGCGTTCGAAACCTCTATCCGCACGTTGAAGGCCTGCCAGCGCGCCTCCTCGCGGGTCTGTCCGATACCCGTGCAGGCTACCTCGACTCCGCCGATGGTGGTCGGCTGATCCGGGGGAAGGACGTCGCCTGGCAGGTCCTGGGCGAGCGCCGGCGGCGCGGTCATGGCCAGACACATGGCCACTATCATGCTCAGTCGGTTGTCCATGAGGCCCTCCATCCCGGTGACCTCTTGGTCGATTGCGAACGGCGCCGCTTTGCGCTCGCGCAACCTCTCGGCGCTATTTGCCCGGCGCGGCCCGGATTTTCACCCGGACGTCGTCTCGAACCCGGTCGGACGGGAACACGACGAGCGGGTCGCCGACCTCCAGTCCGGAGCGCACCTCGACTTCCGTGTCGGTGATCGCCCCGACCTCCACCGGCGTCAGACGCGCGCGCCCGCCGGCGATCCGGAACACGGCCCATCCGCCGTCCTTGCGCACCAAGGCGCCGAGCGGCGCCTTCACCGCGGCGTTCGTAGAGCGGAGCACCACCCGCCCCCACACCCGATAGCCGGGGCCGAGCGCCGACCAGTCCTGCTCGGCTCCCTTGAACTGAAGCATCACCAGGACGCGCTGCTCCTCCACGCCCAGCGCCGAGATCTTGGTGAAGCCCTGAGGCTCCACACGCCGCACCACAGCGGGCAGCACCCCGGGTCCGCCCCAGTCGTAGATCTCGGCCGGCATGCCCTCGCGGATCCGCACCGCGTCCTGCGTCAGGAACTCGATGGCGGCCTCCAGCCCCCGGTTGTCGCCGACCTCCAGCAGCGGCGCGCCCATGGCCACCGTCCGCTCGCTCTCCTGGAGGACCCGCGTGACGTAGCCGGAGGCGGGTGAGGTGACGGCGACGTCGGCCCCGCCGGCGACGTCCGGGCCAATCAGCGCCGCCTCGGCCGCGCGCAGCTCCGAGCGGCGCACCCGAAGCTGAGCCGCGGCGGAGTCCGCCCCGGCGCTGGCCATCCTCGCCGCCGCCTCGGCCACCTCGAGCGCCTGAGCCGAGGCGAATCCCTGTTCCGACAGCCTCCTTACGCGAGCCAGTTCCGCGGCGCTCCTGCGCGTCTCGGCGAGCGCCTGTTCATGCTGGGCGGCTGCAGCGGACACCGCGGCGCGGGCGGCGGCGACGGCCGCCTGCGCCTGGGCTCGCGTCCGCGGGTCGAGGAGATCCGCGCTCGCGGGACGGATTCGCGCGACGACGGTCACGCCCGCCTGCACCCGGTCGCCGACGTCGAGGTCGATCCGCTGCAGACGTCCCGAGACGGGCGCCGAGACCACATAGGCCTCGCGGACGCGCGCCATCCCCTGGTCGGCCACCGTCTCGGCGATCGGGCCGCGGACCACCGCGCCGGCGTCCACCGGGACCGGGCGCGGCGCGAGGAGGAGGGCGAAGACCACGGCCACCAGCAGTGCGCCGCCGCCGATCAGCGTCCAGCGGGCCCACATCCGGCGCTTCGCGGGTGTTGCTGGCATTCCCCTACTCCCGCGTCTTCAGCGCAGCGACCAGATCGAGCTGCCAGATCCTGCGCGCCACCAGAACCGCGCCCAGCGCGACCGCGGCAAGATAGGCCGCCAGGGCGACGCCGTAGCTCTGCGCGCTGATCACCGTCGGCAGCCTCAGTTCCTCACGCGAATAGGCCGCCACGAGACCATGAGCCAGACCTTGTCCGCCCAGAACCCCCAGCGGCGCGGCCGCCAGGGCGAGGATCGCGAGTTCTCCGCACAGGATGTAGGCGCACTCCAGATGGCCGAAGCCCAGCACGTGTAGAGTGGCGAGGTCCCGCGAGCGCTCGGACAGCGAAATGCGGATCATGTTGTAGGCCACTCCGAAGGCGATCGCGCCCGCGAACCCGAGGTAAAAGGTGATCATCACCTGAAAGGCCTGCGCCATTGCCTGCCGCCAGGCCTGGACCGTCTCGTCCCGCGAGGAGGCGCCGGCGATCTGCGGGATTTCGGAAACCGTTCTGTAGAAGGCCGGACGCCGGTCCGCCGCCACCAGCAGCTGGGCCCCGTTGGCGACGTCGCCCTCCCCCATCAGGCGGTTCAGTTCGCGGCGCGGCATGTAGGCCGCAAATCCACTGAAGTCCTGCGCGAGCCCGGCGACGCGCAGGACAGCCCGCGGCGCGCGGCCGTCGATGACCTCGACCCACACCGGATCGCCAGGCGCCAGAGCCAGCCGCGCCGCGAGCGCCTCGCTGAGGACGAGCCCCGACCCCACGAGGGGAACGGGCCGGTCGCCTTCGCCGAGCGGGCGATGCAGGACGGCGTCCGGTTCGAGACCCACGATCCGCGTCAGCTCCTCCCGGCCGTTGGCCTTGAGGCGCGCGCCCACCGTGCGCGTAGGCTCGGCGCCGATAACGCCCGGCGCCTGGCTGAGCTCGTGCGCCGCCCCGATCGCCCGCGCCTCATGAAAGGCGACCGACTCGGTCCAGCGCTGCGTGCGGAAGTAGGCCTGGTCGATCACCTCCTCGAGGCTGTCGAACATGAACTGCGTGCCGACCAGCAGCGACAGGCTGGCGGCCAGCCCCAGGACCGTGAGCAGCGCGCGCGTCGGAAACCTCGTCAACCGACGCAGGATCATCCGGGTCGCCTGGTCGACGCCCGTGCGCTCAATGAAGCGGTCGAGCGGTCCGCGCCGGTAGGCCGCGGGCCGCGGAGGCTGCATCGCCGTCGCCGGAGACAGGGTGGCCGCCTGCCGCGCGGCCATCAACGACCCCAGGACGGCGGCGCCGACCGCGACTGCGCTGGCGCCCGCGGCGGCGGCCCAGTGGAATGTCACGCCGAGGTCCGGGAGGCGGAAATACTCCCGGTAGAGGTCGACGATCGCAGCCCCCAGCGCCGCGCCGGCCGCCGCCCCCGCGCACGCCCCGACAGCCCCGATCACCGCGGCCATCTTCCAGTAGGGCGCGGCCGCCTCGGCGTCGCTGTAGCCGAAGGCCTTCAGAAGCCCGATCTGCTCGCGCTCGGCCTCCACCAGCCGCGAGACCAGCAGATGCACCAGGGCGGCCGCCACCAGCAGGAAGATCGGGGGCAGGATGGACGCCGAGATCGACAGCTCCCGCAACTCGGCGTCCAGGAAGGCGTGCGACGGCTGATCGTCGCGCACATAGGCCGCGCGGCCCCCGTAGGCGGCGAGTCGCCGGTCCAGCGCCTGGAGGACGGCGGCCTTCGGGACGCCGGGCGCGACGGTGGCCGACACCATGTTGAAGGCGCCCGTCATGCCCGCAGCCCGCTCCACGGTCGGCCGCGGCGCCCAGAACACGGCGCGGTGTGCGTCGTCCGGCATGAAGGATTCCGGCGCCGGCACGTAGACGTACTCCGGCGACAGGGCGGCGCCGACGACGGTGAAGGTGAAGGATCGCCCGCGGATCACCGCGGTGAGTCTTTGCCCGAGGCGCACGTCCGCCGCCTCGAGGAACGTCCGCAGCGCGATCACCTCGTCGCGTCGGCCGGGGTCGGGGAGGCGTCCCTCGGTGAGCCGTATCCGGTTGAGGGCGCGCCCCTCGTCCTCCGGCAGCGAGATCAGGCTGGCGGTGGCCGGCCGGGTGAGCCCCGGGACGCGCATGAGTCCGCCCTCCACGATGCGGACGTCGAGCGCCGTCACCCCCTCGATCGCCCCGAGTTCCGGCGCGAGGGATAGCGGCGCGCGGGTGGCGTGGGCGAAAACGTCGGCGAACCGGGTCTCGGCGTAGAAGCGGGTCTGGGCGTCGGCGAGCGCGCGCTGGGCCGAGAACGCCATCACGGCGACCGAGACCCCGCAGCCGATGAGCAGGGCCACGGCCAGGACCTGCCACCTCATGCGCCACAGGTCCCGCAGGAGCTTCCGGTCCAGGGGCGCCGGCCTCACCAGCGCATCTCCGCCGGCGCGACCTTGTGAGGGTTCGGCTCGATCGCATCGATCCCGCCATCGCGGAACCGGACGACCCGGTCCGCCATGCCGCCGATCGAGGTGTTGTGCGACACGATCATGGTCGTGGCCCCCACGGCCGCCGTCACGCGGCTGATCGCTTCGAGGACGCGCACGCCGCTCTCGCTGTCGAGCGAGCCCGTCGGCTCATCGCAGAACAGCAGCTCGGGCCGTTTGGCGATCGCCCGTGCGACGGCGACCCGCTGCTGTTCGCCGCCCGAGAGCTGGGCGGGGAAATGGTCCATCCGGTCGGCGAGGCCGACGGCGGCGAGCGCCTCCTCCGGGCTCATCGGGTCGGGCGCGATCTCGGTGATCAGCGCCACGTTCTCGCGCGCGGTCAGGCTCGGGGCGAGGTTGAAGAACTGGAAGATGAAGCCCACGGACGCCCGCCGGTAGCGGGTCAGTTCCGCATCGCTGGCGGCGGTGAGGTCGAACTCGTGGAACCGGGCCGATCCGCTGGTGGCCCGGTCGAGCCCGCCGAGGATGTTCAGCAGGGTCGACTTTCCCGAACCCGAGGGGCCCAGCAGGACCAGGGTCTCCCCGGCCCGGATGTCCAGGTCGACGCCCCGCAGGGCGTGCACGGCTCCCGCCCCGGTCTCGTAGACCTTCGTCAGCGCACGGACCTGGAAAGCGGTTTGGGATCGTGGCGGCATATCCAATTCCGGCGCGACGGGCGCGAAAGTGCAACCTCGATGCCCAGACGGCCTTGACCCGGGTCAACTCAGGGGCGCGCGCCGGACTGAAAGAGCTCCACCACGTTGCCGGACGGATCTTCCGCCAGGATCTGCGATCCGCCGGGACCGGAGACGATCTCGTTGCGGAATGTCACGCCCTCACCTCGCAGCCGCTCGACCTCTGCGGAAAGGTCGCCGACGACAAGCTGGAACCGGTTCCAGCCGCCCGGCTCGGGCTGGCGGCCGTCCGGCATGGGCCGGCCGGCGGAACTGGTCCGGCCGCTCAGGAGCAGCCTCAGGGAGCCCCTCTCCACCGAGGCGAAGGCGGGGGCGGCGTTGAGCTGGATGCTGAAGCCGAGATGGCCGACATACCAGTCGACGCAGGCCTGCACGTCTCCGACCATGTAGCGGACGTTCATGGCGCTTTCAGTCATGGCTGATTCTCCTCGACCCTATGTGGCGGCTCCGGCGCGAGCGTGCGGCGGAGCAGGCGCTGCAGTGACGCCAGGATGGCCGTGCGATCGGCGCCGCCCGCAACGGCGCGGGGCGCCTCGTCGATCGCGGCGAACAGCAGGCGCGCGGTCGCCTCCGGGTCGACGGGTCCAAAGGCGCCGGCCTCCTGGCCGGCGCGGATTATGGCCGAGAGCCGCAGGATGGCGTTGTCGGCCAGCGGGCGGCGCTCGACGAAGTCCGAATGGAACAGGGCCTGGCCGATACCCTGGCGGGCGCTCGCAAAATCGATGAAGGCGGCGGCCTGGCCATCCATGACCGCCGGCCAGTCCACCGGGCCGTCGCGCTCCGTGGGCAGCGGATAGGTCGCGTCGAACTCGGCCACCAGCCGATCGCGGATCGTCTCGAGCAGGTCGTCCCAGCTCGGGAAGTAGAGAAAGAACGTGCCCTTCGCGACGCCCGCCTCCCGGACGACGTCCTCCACCCGAACCCTCGAGCCCCGCGCCTGAAGCAGCCGTTCGGCCGCCTCGACGATCTCAAGCTTTCGCGCCTGAGGAGAAAGCCGGCGACGCCGCGGGCCGCTCATTCGCGCCTCCTGATGACCATCGGTCATTAACTACTGACCTTCGGTCAGTGTCAATGATTGGAGTGGCCCGGCCACAGGAGCCGACCGATGCGGTCTCGCAGCCCGATCGCCTCGGCCGTTCTAGAGACCAGAACGCCAGCGGGCAGAACCACTGCATCTGCCACGGCCGCAAAGGCCGTACTTCTGAAGAACACTTGGCGACATCAAGGCCTGGTAAATAATTCTGTGGCTTAGTGAACACGTCTGCAAGAATACACCAGATGGTTGTATCCCACTAACCTTTCTCCGCGCCCTGACTTGGAACAGCGAACACCCGCTTCAATACCGCCGGCCAGGCAAGACGAGACGGCGATTCGCCGTAGCCATGCCGCGCACAGGCGCCACACAATTCCCGGCAAGTTCGCTCTGATCCTAACGTTGGCGTGCGCGTGGGTGGGCTTCAGCATCTGGGCGTCTCAGCCTTGGCTGGCCGACCTCTCGGCGCTGACGACGCCGGCCTTCGCGGTGGTCGCCATCACCTTCATCGCCTACGTGCCCGGCTTCATGAACGCCTTCGTGTTCGCCACGCTCGCGATCGACCGCCGGCCCGCACGGGTGCGACCGCCAGTCTATCCCGGAGTCAGCATTCTGGTCGCAGCCTACAACGAGGCGGAAGGTATCGGCGACACGCTGCGAAGCTTGGCGGCGCAGGACTATCGCGGGCCGTTCGAGATTCTCGTCCTCAATGACGGATCCACCGACAGCACCGCAGAGGTCGTACGCCGGACGATCCACGAACTCCGTGTCCCGCCGCACGCCGAAATACGCCTGTTCGACTATCCGGCGAATGCGGGAAAGGCCACGGTCCTGAATCGAGGATTGGCGGCCGCTCGCCACGACCTGATCGTCACCGTCGATGGAGACTGTTGGGTTCACTCGGACGGACTTACCCACTTGGTCGAGCGCCTGCTTTCGGATCCGCCAGAGACCCAGGCGGTTGCGGGCGCCGTGATGGTGCGCAACAGCCGGGAAAATCTTCTGACCCGGGCGCAGGAGTGGGATTACTTCCATGGCATAGCGGCCGTGAAACGCATGCAGAGCATGTTCCATGGCACGCTGGTGGCCCAGGGCGCCTTCTCGATCTATCGGCGTGAGGCCCTCGAAGCCGTGGGCGGCTGGCCGCCCTGCGTCGGAGAAGACATCGTGCTGTCCTGGGCGCTCCTACGGCAGGATTGGCGCATCGGACATGCCGAGGACGCACTGGTCTTCACCAACGTCCCCACGACCCTGACCCGCTTCGCCCTGCAGAGGCGACGGTGGTCTCGCGGGCTGGTCGAGGCCTTCAAGGCGCACGGGATGCTGCTCTTCAAGCCACATCTTCGGACCATCTTCATCTGGTGGAACCTGTGTTTCCCACCGATGGATCTCGTCTACACGCTGGTGTTCATTCCGGGTCTGATACTGGCGGCGCTGGGCCACTTCTACATTGTGGGGCCGTTGACCTTGGCCGTGCTCCCGCTAGCCGGCGTCTGGAATCTGCTGATCTTCCGCATTCAACGTCACATGTTCCATCGCGAACATCTGACGGTCCGGCGCAACCCGGGCGGGTTCCTGTTCTACGCCCTGGCCTACAACATGATGGTTCAGCCCATTTGCGTGGCGGGCTATGCATCGGAACTGGTGGGACTGGCCAAGACTTGGGGCACCAAGTGAGGGGCTGGAGCGCCGTCCTGGCCCTGACGCTGACGGCGGCGGCCGGGTCCGCGGAGGCGGAGTCGGAGGGTCCTGCGGCGGGGGTGGACGTCTTCGCCTCCTCCGACGCAGATGACACCGCCGTCGCCAAGATCGGATTGAACCTTGATTGGCGGTGGGCGGGGCCGGACGACCATCAGGGTCTACGCGTCGAAACGGTGCGGTTTCGGCCGCTAGGCGGAGATGGCGTCGACGACCTGCGCGTCTACTACCAGTTCGCGGACCAAACGACCGACTGGGTCTGGAAGGCGAGGTTGGGCACAGACGGCGACACCCTCCTCGGCGCCATCAACCTACGCGATCGGTCATACCGGACCGAGGTGTTCGCCGAGCGTGAGATCATCGAGACGCCGCAGGGACTGATGCGCGGGCTCTACTACACCTTCGTGGGAGCCGCGTCCGACATAAGGCTGGGCGGCCGCAGCAACCTGGCGATTGTGGGCGCTGTACAGGCCTTCACCGGCCGCAACGAACGCCTGCACCTTCGCGGGAATCTGGTTCGGGAGCTCGGCGAGGACTGGGGCCTGACGGCGCAGATCCGTGCTCGCTATTTCCACAGCACCCGGCCCGGCGAGTTCGACTACTTCTCTCCCCGCGACCACGTCCAGGTGATGCCGACCCTCCAGGTGCGCCGAAGGCTGAATGGTTGGCGCTATACGGTCGCCGCAGGATTGGGCGCTCAGCGACAGACAGGCGGCCGCTGGCGCTCCGCCCGCGCCCTGAATGCGGAGATCGCGAGTCCCGCGACAGCGGCCGGATGGTCCTTCAATTCAACCGTGGCCTACAGCGACACCCCCACCGGAGCGGGCTACACTTACGAGTACCGGCAGGTCAGCGTGGCCCTGACGCGTGCATTCTAAGCGCGGAGCGCCGACCCTCCAGATACCGCCGCTCGGCCGGAGCTGGACACAGGGCGAGCGCCGCGGCGAGGGCCTGTTCGGCCTCGTTGAGCAGGCCGGCGCGCGCAAGCAGCGCCGCCCTGGCGGCCTGGAAGGGTAGCCAGCCCTCCAGCCCGCTCACCATGGCCAGTTCGGCGAGACCCGCCTCTGGGCCCCGCGCCTCGCCGATGGCGACGGCGCGATTGACGGCCACAGACGGGTGGGGCCGAAGAACCGCGAGCGTGTCGTAGAGGGCCGACACTGCGGACCAGTCGGTGGTTCCCGTCTCGGCCCGCGCGCAATGGGCGCCGTGGATGGCCGCGAGGATCTGACGGGGCCCGCTCCGTGCCTGGCCGGCCGCCCGGTCGAGGAGCCGGGCGCCCTCGTCGACAAGTCCGCGCCGCCAGAGGTTCGTGTCCTGCTCGCCGGGCGGGACCATGGCGCCCGCGCCGTCCAGCCGGGCCGGCCGGCGCGCTTCGGCGAAGCGGACGAGGGCGGCGAGGCCCAGGACCTCCGGCTCGTCCGGGACCAGTTCGGCCAGCAAGCCCGAGAGGCGAAGGACCTCCGTCGCGAAACCGGCCGCCTCGCCGGCGAGGGCCGCATCCTCGTAGGCCTGCGCATAGGCCACCTCCAGCGTGGTGAGGACGGCCTCCAGCCGCTCGGGCCAGGCCTCTCGGCCAGGAACCTCGAACGGGACGCCCGCGGCCGCGATCTTGCGTTTCGCGCGAGTGATCCGCTGCAGCATGGCGGGCTCGGCGACGAAGAAGGCCCGGGCCAGACGCTCCGTGGAGAGGCCGCAGACGACCTTCAACGTCAGGGCGGCCCGCGAGTCCGGCGCCAGCGCGGGGTGGCAGCACACGAAGATCAGCCTCAGGCGCTCGTCCGGAATAGGCTCCTCGGCCGCCAGCAGCGCCTCCTCGGGCGTCGCCGCGGGCGGCGGAGCGTCGAACATGGCGCGATGGCGGGTCGCCGCGCGTCGCTTGGCGTCGATCGCCTTGCGCAGGGCTGCGCGCCAAAGCCAGGCCGCCGGGTCACGCGGGGGTCGGTTCGGCCAGGCGACGAGGGCGGCGGTCGAGGCGTCCGCGAAGGCGTCCTCGGCCAGGTCCAGGTCGCGCAGCCGGGCGGCCAGGGCGGCCACCACGCGCGGGCGCGCCGCCGCGATCGCCGCGCCGAAGCCCCGCATGGGCTCAGTAGACCGCCAACGGGCGGACCTCGACCTTGCCGCCGTCCATCACCGGGACGCGCTTCGCCACGGAGAGCGCGGCGTCGAGGTCGGGCACGTCGATGAGGTAGTAGCCGCCCAGGTGCTCGCGGGTCTCGGCGAACGGGCCGTCGTGCAGGGTCCGCTGGCCGTCTCTGGTGACGACGGTCGTGGCCGTGGAGCTGTCCTGCAGGCCCGAGCCGTCCTTCATCCAGCCCTTGGCGCGCAGATCGGCGGCCAGCGCCATGTGCTTGGCGACGATGTCGCTCAGCGCGGCCTGGCCCGCCTCGCCGGCATAGGCGTCCTCGGGCTCATAGATCAGGATCATGTATTGCATCGCAGGTCGCCTCCGGGCTTGAACATTGCGCGACGCCGAGGCCGGCGTCACCGGGAAGACGCGCGCCCGCCGCGCGATTCGACAGGGGGTTCGAGCGTGCGTGCGATTTTCCTCGCGGCTGTGATTGCGGGTCTGGGATGGGGAGCGCAGGCCGCGGAGGATGCGCACACCCGGGCCCTGGCCGCCGGCTACAAGGCGGCGTTCCTGTGCAGCGGGATCTTCAATGCCGGCCGGCCCGAAGCGGAAATTGCGGCGGACGACCTGGAAGGGATCTATCCGGCCTACCAGGAGCTGGTGCGGACGCTGCCCGCGACCGTCGATCGCCAGGCGCGCATGGTCAGTGTGGCCTTCGACGACAAGCTTCCGCCGCGGATCGCGGCGTGGCGGCCGAACCTGGGCTGCGCCCAACTACCCATCGGGGCGAAGTCGGCCGTGGCGGCGAATCTGCCCACGCTCGCCGTCACGCGCCGGCCTCCGCCGAAGGCCGCCTGGCCGGACGGCGACGAGGGCGCGAGCGCCCCCGGACCGGCTGGGCTCGCCCCCGTCGTGGCGCGGGCCTTCGACCCGGCGGCCTATGGCGGCAAAACCACTGCGGTCGTGGTGGTGAAGGATGGCAGGATCGTCGCCGAGCGGTATCGCGACGGCTACGATCTGCACACGCCGCAGCGGACCTGGTCCGTGGCCAAGAGCCTGACCGCAACGGTGATCGGCCGGGCCGTCCAGCTGGGCCACGTGAAGGTCGACGCCTCGGCGAACATCCCCGAGTGGGCGCCTGAGGATCCCCGCCGGGCGATCACCCTCGCCCAGCTCATGCACATGGGCAGCGGGCTTTGGACCGATGGCCCGGGCAACCGGACGGACGAGGTCTACCTGGGCGGGGGACTGGTCACCGAGTGGGCCACACGCATGCCTATGGAGGCGGCCCCCGGCAGCCGCTTCAACTACGCCAACAACGACACCCTGCTGGCGGCGCGGGCGGTGCGCGCGTCGCTGGGCGACGGGCAGGAGGCTTTGGCCTTCCCTTTCACCGAGCTGC
The DNA here is from genome assembly GCA_049323595.1 of Pseudomonadota bacterium. Lineage (GTDB taxonomy): Bacteria > Pseudomonadota > Alphaproteobacteria > Caulobacterales > Caulobacteraceae > Phenylobacterium. The sequence goes on along the minus strand of JBMOOD010000015.1, from coordinate 88,964 downwards.
TGTGGCGGATCGGGATGAACCACACCACGCCCGAGACCGACTGGCAGGGCAATTACATCCTCTCGAGCCAGGTCTGGACCACGGCCCGGGACCTGGCGCGCCTGGGCCTCCTCCACCTGAACGACGGCGTCTGGAACGGCGAGCGCCTTCTCCCCGAAGGCTGGTCCAGGTTCGTCTCGACGCCCGCACCGGCGCAGCCGCCGCGCGGCGCCGGCTATGGCGCCTTCTTCTGGCTCTACGGCCCTGCACAGGGGCTTCCCGAAGGGACGTACGCCATGAACGGCAACCGCGGGCAGTATGTGTTCATCGTGCCTTCTGAGAAGGTGGTGATCGTCCGTCGCGGCTTCGACGCCGCCGGTGGACCGCGGTTCGACGAGGCGCGGTTCGCGAAGGATGTGCTGGCCGCCCTGGCCAACGACTGAGGCCCGACGGCCTGAACACCTAGGCTAGGGCGAGCTCGGCCGTCACCGCGTCCAGGACCCGGCGTCCTTCGGGCGTGGCTCGCAGGCGGTCGGCGTCCCCCGCAAGCAGGCCCAGGTCGGTCAGCCGGCGCACGGTCGGATGTTCGGGCGAGAGGCCCAGGGCCGAAAGCTCGCCAAAGGCCACGCCCTCGACGATCCGCAGGCCGCCCAGGAGGCGTTCTTCGGCGGCCTCAACCGGCGTCAGGGGCTCCTGGGCCGCCAGGCCGAGACCGGTCTCGGCCACCTTGAGAATATAGTCCCCCGGGCGATCCTCCGCGCGGGTCGCGAGGCGTTCGCCGCCGACGGTCAGCCGGCCGTGCGCGCCGGGTCCGGCGCCCAAATAGTCCAGGCCCCGCCAGTAGACGAGATTGTGCCGCGAGCGGGCGGCTTCGCCCCGGGCGTGGTTGGAGACCTCGTAGGCGTGGAACCCCTCCGACTCCAGCACCGCCTGGGTCGTGTCGTAGAGGTCGGCGCCCAGCTCCTCGCCTGGCGGGGCGAAGGTCTTCCGGCGCACGGCCCGCTCGAAGGCGGTCCCCGCCTCGATCGTGAGCTGGTAGGGCGAGACGTGTTCCGCGCCGAGCGCGGCGGCGCGTCGTAGCTCCTCGGCCCAGGCCTGCGTCGTCTGGCCCGGGCGGGCGTAGATCAGGTCGATCGAGACGCGCGGGAACGCGCGCGCCGCCGACCCCGCCGCGCGCCGGGCTTCGGCGGCGTCGTGGTTGCGGCCAAGGAAGCGCAGCGCCTCGTCTTCGAGCGACTGGAGCCCCAGCGAGAGCCTGTTCACCCCCGCCGAGGCGAACGCTGCGAACCGGTTCGCCTCGGCGTCGGTGGGATTGGCCTCCAGGGTCACCTCCACGTCCGGTGACGGACGCCACAGGCGCCGGGCCGTCGCCACGATCTCGCCGACCCAGGCCGGATCCATCAGCGAGGGCGTGCCGCCGCCGAAGAACACCGAGACCAGATCCCGAGGCCCCGTCAGCGCCGCCTGCGCCTCCAGGTCCGCGACGATCGCGGCGGCCAGCCGCGCGGCCTCTTCGTCGCGCCCCTTCGCCTTGAAGACGTTGAAATCGCAATAGGGGCAGATGCGCGCGCAGTAGGGCCAGTGGACATAGACGCCCAACGGCGGCCCGGCGGGGGTCAAAGAAGCGCGGCCTTGAGCTTGGCGAAGGCGCGCGCCCGGTGGCTCATCGCGTCCTTTCGCGCCGGCTCCATCTCGCCGAACGTCTCATCGAAGCCTTCCGGGACGAAGATCGGGTCGTAGCCGAAGCCCCGGCTCCCCCGGGGCGGGAAGGCCAGCGTCCCGTCGACCCGGCCCTCCACCACCACCGCAGGGCCGTCCGGCCACGCCACGGCGAGCGCCGAGGTGAACCAGGCCGAGAGATCCTCCCCGTCCGTCTCGGCGAGCCGCTCCTCGACCTTCCGCATGGCCATGGCGAAGTCCTTCTCCGGACCTGCCCAGCGTGCGGAGTATATCCCGGGCGCGCCGTCCAGGGCCGCCACCGAGAGGCCGGAATCGTCGGCCAGCGCGATCAGGCCCGACCCGTCCGCCGCGGCCCGGGCCTTCAGGAGAGCGTTGCCCGCGAAGGTCGCCTCCGTCTCCTCGGGCTCGGCCAGCCCCAGTTCGCCCGCCGCCACGAGGTCGAAGCGACCCTCCAGGATCTCGGCCAACTCGCGCGCCTTGCCCGGGTTGTGGGTCGCCACCACCAGCCGGGTCCCCGGCTCCAGCTTCAGGACCATCGCGCGTCTCTCCAGCGTCTTGCGGCGCGGACCATAGCGCCCCCGCCGGCTGTTGCATTGCAAAAGTTTAATATCGTTACTCGATATTCATTTGATCGAAAATCGATGCCGCCATATCGATAATCACATCGGAACACGGTGTTCCGACCCAGACATCGCTGCAGTGCAGCACAACACGGAGACAGACCATGTTCGCCACCGCCATGCATCACATCGACCGCTTCGCCATGACCTTCGTGGTCGTCCTGGCCGCCACGCCGATCCTCGGCATCGCCGCGCGCGCCGCCTTCCTCTAGGCTCGACAGGAGTCATGGCGTTCGAATGATCCGCCCGGCGGCCGGACGTAAGCCGGCGCCGCGGCGGGTCCAGATTTTTTGGGGGAGCTGAGACAGGCATGCGCGCCTTGGGTCCAGGTTCGGTTTCGAGCTTCCTGAAGATCATCCTCGACGTCGTTTTCGCGGCCCTTTGGGTCGCGGTGTCCGTCGTCGCCCTCCTCACGCTCGCGGCGGTGCTGCTGAGCTTCAATCCCGACCTGCTCATGAACCGGCTGCCCGCCGGAGCCGACCCCGCCGAGCTCGAAAGCGGGGGAGTCGCCGAGCTTATCCGCAACGGACCGGCCATCATCGGCGGTCTCGTAGGCATGGGCCTCTACCTCTCCGGCATCCTGGTCATCGTCGGCTCGCTGCGCCGGATCTTCATGACCCTCACGGCCGGCGACCCGTTCCATCCCGACAACGTGGCGCGGCTGCGCCTGATCGGCCTGATGCTCGCCGGCCTCGAACTGGGCCGCTACGCCTTCTGGGCCGTCAGCGCCTGGCTCTTCGCCGGCGTCGATCGGGTCGAGCCCAGCTTCAGCCTGACGGCCTGGTTCTCCGTCCTCGTGGTCTTCGTGCTCGCGGAGGTGTTCCGCGAAGGCGCGCGCCTGCGCCGCGAAGCCGAACTCACCATCTAGGCCGCCTGCATGCCGATCCGCGTCAGCCTCGACCGTGTCCTGCTCGAAAAGCGCATGTCGCTGACCGAGCTCGCCGACCGCGTGGGGGTCACCATCGCCAACCTGTCGATCCTGAAGACCGGCAAGGCCCGCGCCGTGCGGTTCTCGACACTGTCGGCTCTGTGTCGCGAGCTGGACTGCCAGCCGGGCGATCTCCTGGTCTACGAGCCGGGGCCGGAGGAAGCGCCCCTGGACGACGAAGACTGACTAGCGGCTTCGCGGCTTCGGCGGCGCGTCGCCGGCCGGCCGGTTCCACGGCAGCTCCATGGGCATCGGGAAGACGATCGTGGTGTTCTTGTCCGCTCCGATGTCGAACAGGGTGGAGAGGTAGCGCAGCTGGATCGCCTCAGGTTGCCTGGCCAGCATCGTGGCGGCTTCCACAAGGGTTTCGGCGGCCTGCTTCTCGCCCTCGGCGTTGATGATCCGGGCGCGACGGTTGCGCTCGGCCTCCGCCTGGCGGGCGATGGCCCGGACCATGCTCTCGTCGATGTCCACGTGCTTGATCTCGACGTTGGCCACCTTGATCCCCCATTGGTCGGTCTGGGCGTCGAGGATTTCGCGGATATCGGCGTTCAGCTTGTCCCGTTCCGACAGCATCTCGTCGAGGTCGTGCTTGCCCAGGACCGAGCGGAGGGTGGTCTGGGCAAGCTGGCTGGTGGCGACGATGAAGTCCTCCACCTGGATGACCGCCCGATCGGCGTCGATCACCCGGAAGTAGATCACGGCGTTGACCTTCACCGAGACATTGTCCCGGCTGATGACGTCCTGGCTCGGCACGTCCATGACGATCATGCGCAGGCTGACGCGGACCATCTGCTGGACGATGGGAATGAGCAGGATCAGGCCCGGCCCCTTCACACCGGAGAAGCGGCCCAGGGTGAAGATCACGCCGCGCTCGTACTCCCGCAGGATCTTGATGGCCTGGAAGAGGATGAACAGCGCGATCGCCGCCAGGGCGACATAGGCGGCGAGGTCGAAGGGAAGAGTCATGGGGGGCTCCATTTCAGGTCCGCTCCTGTGATGCTGCGGAGACGGGCTCGACCTGCAGGCCGACGCCCTCGCGTCCGACGATCCGTACGATCTGGCCGGGCTCCAGTTCCGCGCGGGAAGTCGCCTGCCACTCCTCGCCCTGCGCCTGGACGAGGCCATGGCCGTTCGACCAGCTCACGACCCGTCCGGCGGCGCCTACCAGGGTCGCGGGTCCGATCGCGACGGCCGCCCGCCGGGTCCGCCACACCGCGCCCAGCGCCAGGACGAAGAACGCCAGGCTCAACAGCGACGCCGTGACCGCCACGGCGGGCGAGAGCCGAAACTCCGGGATCGGACCCTTGAAGAGAAAGAGCGAACCCAGGCCGAAGGCGACGGCGCCGCCAATGCCGAGCACCCCCAGCGTGGGCGTCAGCACCTCCGCGGTCATCAGCGCGATCCCCAGCAGCAGCAGGGCCAGGCCGGCATAGTTCACCGGCAGCATGTTGAGCGCGAACATCGCCACGAGCAGGGCCACGGCGCCGACGACGCCCGGCCCGATGGACCCCGGCGTCATGAACTCGAAGATCAGGCCGTAGACCCCCACGATCAGCAGCAGGAAGGCGATGTTCGGGTCGGTGATGACCGAAAGCGCCTTGATCCGCCAATCCGGCTCCAGCCGCTCGACGGAGGCGCCCGCCGTAGCCAGCACATGCGGCCGTCCCTGGACGCTGACCGTGCGGCCGTCGGCCTGCCGCAACAGGCTCGGGACGTCGCCGGCGATGACTTCTATGACGTTCTGCTCCAGCGCCTGCCGGGACGTGAGCGTGGCCGCTTCCCGCACCGCCCGCTCCGCCCATTCGGCATTGCGCCCGTGCAGCGCGGCCAGAGAGGCGATGTAGGCCGCCGAGTCGTTGATCACCTTGGCCGACATCGCGTCCTGTCCCTTGGCGGCGGGACGGCCCTCCTCCGCCTCCGGGTCCGGGCTCCCGGGCAGCGGTGACGACCCGCCGCCGCCCATCTGCACGGGCGTCGCGGCGCCCAGGTGCGTGCCCGGCGCCATCGCAGCGAGATGGCTGGCGTAGAGGATGTAGGTCCCCGCGCTCGCTGCACGCGCCCCGGCGGGATTGACGTAGGTCGCCACCGGCGTCGGCGAAGCCAGAATGTCGGCGATGATGTCCCGCGTCGCCGAGTCCAGGCCGCCCGGCGTGTCCATCGAAAGGATGACCAGCGGCGCGCCTCTGGCCTTCGCGGCAGCCAGCCCGTCCCGAAGGTACTCGGTGGTCGCCGGGCCTATGGCGCCGTCCACCGCAAGCACCAGCACGGCAGCCCGCTCCGGCGTCGTGGGCGCCGCCCCAGGGGCAGGAGCGGCCGCGCCCAGCATGGCCCACGCCCAGATGATCGCCATCACGGCGCCAATGCGCCACAGACCTGATCCGCTCGAGGCGCTCATCGCGCGCTCCGGCATTCAGGGCCCCCAAGGGTGGGACCGCCGGCCAGCACAGGCCCCTAGGACAGGGGAGTCAAGAATGGCCGCGCGCGTGGCGCCGCAGCATTCTCGTGCGGCATCGCAGCGCAGATATATTCACCAGATAGGGAAATACTTGATTCTGTCGAGGCAAGCGCCTAGATCATGCTCACGCTGCACTGCACAATAAGGAGTGACACGATGGTCGCCCGCCTTGAGAAGTTCCTGGACGCCCTCTTCGCGCCGCTGGCGCGCGAGCTGGAGCGCCTGCCGGCCTCGGCCCTGCGCTTCAACGTCTTCTTCTGATCGTTCCGCACGCCTCCCTCCCCCGCGTACGGACATCGACGGCGCCGCCGAGCTGAGGCGGCGCCGTTTCGATTCCAACCCGCTCGCAGTCCGCGCTAGTTTTCATGCGATGACCCCGCCGCGTCCCTCCGCAGCCGAGACCGCCGCCCTGACCCGGCGGATCACCCTGATGTCGGTGGCGACCGCCGCGACTCTCGTCGCCATCAAGGCCGCCGCGTGGGCGGCTTCCGGTTCGACCGCGATGCTCGCCTCCATGGCGGACTCCGGACTCGATCTCGTCGCCTCGCTCGCGACGGCTTTCGCCGTCCGCTACGCCGCCGCCCCGCCGGACGCCGAGCACCGGTTCGGCCACGGCAAGGCCGAGGCGTTCGCCAGCCTGATGCAGGCGGGGCTGGTCTTCGCGTCAGCTGCGCTGATCGCCCGCGAGGCCGTCGGCGATTTCCTCGACCCGCATCCGATCGAGGCGGCCGGCTGGGCGATCGGCGTGATGGTGATCTCCACGGTCCTCACAGGGATTCTCATCACCGCCCAGACCCGGGTCCTGCGCCGAGCCAGTTCCGTTGCGGTCGCGGGCGACCGCGCGCACTACGCCTCGGACCTTGCGTCCAACGTGATCGCGCTGATCGGCATCGCCGGCTCGGCCTGGATGGGCGCGAACGGTCTCGACGCCGCCGCCGCGGTCGTGATCGCCGCTCTGCTGCTCTGGGGCGCGGTCGGCGTTTTCCGCGAAGCGGCCAACCAGCTCATGGACCGAGAACTGCCCGAAGAGGATCGTGCGCAGATCGTCGCGCTGGCCGCCGCCGATCCGCGTCTGACCGGCGTGCACCAGTTGCGGACGCGCGCCTCGGGTCCGTTCGTCCACATCCAGATGCACGCCGACCTGGACCCCGACCTCACCCTCGACGCCGCCCATCAGGTGATCGTCGCGGCGGAGAAGCGGATCCTGGAGGCGTTCCCCGCGGCGGACATCATCATCCACGCCGACCCGCGCGGGCGGGCGGAACCTCATGGCGGGGCGTTCGCTGAGGCCGAGGCAAAGTAAACGCCCCCTTAAGGCGCCGGGCGTCTGTTGGGACCACACCGATTCGCGTATGAGGCGCGCCCTCTCAACATGAGCGTCGATCGCACCCTGCACCATTTCCCTCTGGACCCGGCCTCGCGCCTGGCGCGACTCGTCCTGGGCGAGAAGCGGCTGCCGTTCGCCGACGTCCCGACGCGGTACTGGGAGCGGCCGAAGGAACTCACCCGCCTGAACCCCTCCGGACTGGTGCCCGTGCTGGTCGAGAGCGCCGAGGGCCAGCCGCCGCTGGTGCTCTGCGAAACCCGCGCCATCGTCGACCATCTGGAGGAAACCTGCGCCGAGCCGGCCCTGCTGAGCGAAGACCCCGCCGAACGGGCCGAGGCGCGGCGGCTGATGACCTGGTTCGAGCGCAAGTTCGAGTTCGAGGCCTCCGGCTACATCCTCCACGAGAAGATCGAGAAGCGCCTGCTTAGCCTCGGCCCGCCCGAGCTGTCGAACCTGCGCCAAGGCCGCGACGCCCTGAAAAGCCACCTGTACGTGATGGACGACCTGCTGCAGAGCCGCGACTGGCTGGCCGGCAAGCGCCTGTCCCTGGCCGATTTCGCCGCCGCGGCCCATCTGTCGGTGATCGACTATTTCGGCGACGTGCCCTGGCGCGACGCCCCGGCGGTGAAGACGTGGTACATGAAGCTCAAGTCCAGGCCCTGTTTCCGGCCGTTGCTCGCCGACCGCTGGCCCGGCCTGGCGCCCGCCGGCCACTATGACGATCTCGATTTCTGAGACCCGCGAAGACCTGATCCGCGCCGAAGCCCTCGCCCTGGGCTTCGACCTCTGCCGCTTCGCCGACATCGACGAGGCCTGGCCCGCGGCCGCGCGGCTTGCGGAGTTCATCGCCGCAGGGCGCCATGGCGAGATGGCCTGGATGGCCGAGACCGCCGAGCGCCGGCGCCATCCCCGCGCGATGTGGCCGGGCGCCCGCTCGGCCATCGTGCTCGGCGTCAACTACGGACCGGATCACGATCCGCTGGAGATCCTGGCCCACACGGATCGGGGCGCGATCAGCGTCTACGCCCAGGGCGACGACTATCACGACCTCATCAAGGCGCGCCTCAAGGCGCTCGGCCGCTGGCTGCAGGGGCGGTTCGGCGGCGAGCTGAAGGTGTTCGTCGACACTGCGCCCCTGCTGGAAAAGCCGCTGGCCGAGCGCGCGGGCGCCGGCTGGCAGGGCCGCCACACCAACCTCGTCAGCCGCGAGTTCGGCTCCTGGCTGTTCCTCGGCTCGATCCTGACGAGCCTGGAACTCACCCCCGATCAGCCCGAGCCGATGAACTGCGGCTCCTGCCGCGCCTGCCTCGACATCTGCCCGACGAACGCCTTCCCCGCGCCATTCCAGCTCGATGCGCGCCGCTGCATTTCCTACCTGACCATCGAGCTGAAGGGACCGATCCCGCGGGAGCTTCGGCCGGCCCTCGGCAACCGCATCTACGGATGCGACGACTGCCTGGCGGTCTGTCCCTGGAACAAGTTCGCAAAGACCGGCCACGAACAGAAGCTGGCCGCCCGCGAGGCGCTTAGGGCGCCCACTCTCGCCGACCTTGCCCGCCTGGACGACGCCGCCTTCCGCGAACTGTTCCGCAAGAGCCCGGTCAAGCGGATCGGCCGCGACCGCTTCGTGCGCAACGTGCTCTACGCCATCGGCAATTCCGGCGACCCGAACCTGGCGGACGAGGCGTTCCGGCGGCTGGACGATCCCTCGCCGCTCGTGCGCGGGGCCGCCGTCTGGGCGCTCTCGCAGTTGCTCGGCCCCGACGCCTTTGCGGACCAGCGGGCGGCGCGCATCCCGGCGGAGACCGACGCGCTCGTGCTGGAGGAATGGCGCTAGAAGGCGACCTCGCCGAGGTCCTTCAGCCGCGGCAGCACCTTGTCCTTGGCCGAGAGGATCGGCTCGCCGTCGACGGGCCATGGGATCGCCAGGTCCGGATCGTTCCACGCGACTCCGCCCTCGCGGTCGGGCGCATAGGGGCCGTCGACCTTGTAGAAGATCTCGCAATCGTCGGTGATCGTGCAGTAGCCGTGGGCGAACCCTCGCGGGACCCAGAGCTGCTCGCCGCCCTCGGCCGTCAGCTCGCAGCTGACCCACTGCCCGCGGGTCGGCGAGCCGGGCCTGATGTCGACCACGACGTCGAAGATCGCACCGCGCAACGTGCGGATCAGCTTGCCCTGAGCGGCCGGCGCCATCTGGAAATGAAGTCCCCGCAGCGTGCCCTTGGCCGCGCTGAAGGCCTGATTGTCCTGGACGAAGGTGGTGTCGGCCGACGTTCCGGCCAGCGCCCGCTGACTCCAGGTCTCGGCGAACCAGCCACGCGCATCGCCATGCCGCTTGGGCGTGATAAGCAGGACGTCGGGGATGGCGAGCGGGGTGATCGTCGTCATGGCGTTCCAACTGGCAGGGGTGAAGCGCTCGCATGGCCCAGCGACAGGGCGATGACAAGGCCGAACAACCGGCGGCCACCGTCTGCGTCATAGCCTACAACTCCGGGCCGACCCTGCGCGCCTGCCTTCAACGGCTGAGCGAGCAGACCTTCCGCGACTTCGAAACGCTGGTCATCGACAACGCCTCGCCCGATCCGGGCGACGCCGCCATCGCCCGGGAGTTCCCCTTCGTCCGCCTGATCCGCAACGCCGAGAACCTCGGCTTCACCGGCGCAGGCAACCAGGCGGCGCGGGAGGGCCGGGGTCGGTGGCTCGTGCTGCTAAATCCCGACGCCTATCCCGAGCCGGACTGGCTGGCGGAGCTGATGGCGGCGGCCGGACGCCATCAGCAGGTCTTGTCCTTCACCTCGCGGCAGATGGTGGCCGAGGAGCCTGGCCTGCTCGACGGCCTGGGCGACGTCATGAGCATCACCGGCATCCCCTACCGGGGCGGCTATCTGAACCCCGACACCGGCCAGGCGAAGGAAGGGGAGGTCTTCAGCCCCTGCGGCGCGGCCATGATGATCGACCGGGCGCTGTTCCTGCGGCTCGGGGGCTTCGACGAGGCCTTCTTCTGCTACGGCGAGGACGTGGACCTGGGCTACCGGCTGCAGCTCGCCGGCGAGCCGACCTTGCTGGTCCCGACGGCCACGATCCACCACGTGGGCTCGGCCTCCACCGGCGGACGCAAGTCGGAGTTCGCAGTTTTCCACGGCACGCGGAACCGGTTCTGGGTGCTGTTCAAGAACACGCCCGCGCTCCTGCTCCCCCTGGTCGTGCCGCTGCACCTCGTGGCCCTGGCGCTCATCTACGCGCGCCGAGAGAACCGTCCGCACATCCGGCTGATCCTCAAGGCGGTCCGGGCCGCCTTCGCCGGCGCGCCGGCGATGTTCCGGGCCCGCCGCAAGGTGCGGCGCCTGCGCCGCGCAAGCCTCGCACAGATCGCCGCCGCCATGACCTGGAACCCCCGCGACCTCTCCGGCCGCCGGCCTGTCATCAAGCCGCTTAGGGCGTCTCGGACGCCCACTCGATCAGCCGACGCATGAAGATCGCGCCGCGCTGCATCTGGGCCACCTCGACGTATTCGTCCGGCTGGTGCGCCTGATCGATGGAACCGGGACCGCAGATGACGGTGGAGAAGCCCGCCGCCTGGAACTGGCCGGCCTCGGCCGCATAGGCCACCACCCGCGGCGGGCCGTTGTCACCGGCCAGGCGTCGGGCGAAGGCCTCCGCCGCGCCGCCGGGCTCCGGCGCGAAGGGGGGGACGTTCGTACGCAACTCCACCACCACCCCGGCCTCGGGCGCGCGGGCCTTGAGTTCCTTGTCCATCGCCTCGGCCTCGGCGAGGAACGGGCGGATCACCTCCTCGGGACGGAAGGGCGCCGGGCAGCGCAGGTCGAAGACGAACTCACAGCGGCGGGCGATGATGTTGTGGGCGGTGCCGCCGTTCACTTGGCCAATGGTCAGCGTCGGGCCCTTCGGGGTGAACGGGGAGGCAGGGTCCGCCTCACGGTCCAGGCGCTCGGCCAGCGCGATCAGCCCGTTCATCAGCTTCGCCGCCTCCATGACGGCGGAGACGCCCAGATGCGGCTGGCTGGAGTGGGCCTCGCGGCCCGTCACGACCACGTGGAAGGTGGCGATCCCCTTGTGACCGTTCACGGCCTCCATACTCGTGGGCTCGCCGACCACGACGACGGAGGGGGCCGGAAGCTCGCGGCGGATGACCTCGATCATCGCCGGCGCGCCCAGGCAGCCGATCTCCTCGTCGTATGAGAAGGCGAGGTGGACCGGCTTTCGCGACTTCGCCGCGAGCTCTGGCGCGGCGGCGAGGGCCAGGGCCAGGAACCCCTTCATGTCGCACGTTCCGCGTCCGTAGAGCCGCCCGTCCTTCTCGACGAGCGTGAAGGGATCGGTGCTCCAGGGCTGGCCGTCCACCGGCACGACGTCGGTATGGCCCGAAAGGACGACGCCTCCCGACGTCGCCGGCCCCAGGGTGGCGAGCAGGTTGGACTTCGTTCCGTCGGCGTTGGGTACGCGGCGGTGCGGCGCGCCCAGCGCATCGAGGTAGCCCTCCACCCATTCCACGAGGGCCAGGTTCGAGTCCCGCGACGTCGTGTCGAAGCTCACGAGCTTCGCCAGCAGGTCGCGGGCGGCGGGATAGAGGTCGCTCGGCATCGGCAAGCCTTAGACCGGCTCGCGCCTTGTCTCAAAGGAAAGCGGCGGCGGGATCGGCCGGGACCGCCCTCCTGCCCGTCAGGCCGGCGGAGTCTTGCGGGCCTCGATCGTCAGTCGGAACTCGAGGCCGACGTTCGCCTGGCGCTTCACCATCTCGTTGATCTGATCGGAGGTCAGACGACCTGCCCTGTGCGCCTCGTAGATCGCCGGCTCCAGGATCAGATTCGCCTGCACCAGCTTGAAGTCGACCCCCGTGCAGAGCGCCAACGGTGAGTTGGCTGCGCCAGCCGCGCGCCATTCCTCGTTCAGCTGGCGGTCGAACAGGCGAAGAACGTCGGGTGTGATCACCCGCACGTGGGTCGGATCGCCCAGGAAATTGTCGTGCCGCGGGTGGGGGACGTGGATCACCGCCCGGCCACCCGGCCGCAGCACGCGATAGAGCTCTTTCATGATCGCCAGGAACACCCTTGGGTCGCCGCCCATGTGCTCCAGGGAGTGGTTGAAGAAGGCTTCCTCCACGCTGTCGTCGGCCCAGGGCCACGGCGTCTGCTCGAGATCGAAAACCACGTCGGCCCCGCTCTCCGCCGCCAGGTCGACGTTGACGTAGCCTTCGCGGTGGTTGAGCCCACAACCCATGTTCAGCTTCATGGCGGCGAACCTATGGCGCCACGCCCACGCGATCCAAGCTCGGAGACCGGCTCACGGCTCCTCGTAGATGATCAGGCTGCAGCCATGGCGGAGGGCGGTGGCGACCGGGGCGCGGAAATCGTCTGGCAGGGCGGACCAGTCTATGAGCTCGCCGGTGCGCAGAGCGCGCACGCCGGTCCAGCCCAGCGCAGCCAGCTCAACCGCGGCGGCGGCCATGGCGGCGGCCTCGTCGTCCGCGCGAGCGAAGGCCAGCACCGTGAGCACCGCCCCGGCCGGCGGCTCGACGCCCTCCAGCGTCACCAGGAAGACGCTGGGCGGCTCCGCCACGGCTATCCCTGTTGGACGCGCCCGGGGCCCGGCAGGACGTCGATGAGCTCGATGCGGAAGATCAGCGGCGAACCCGGCGGGATCTGGCCCGCCGCCCGATCGCCGTAGCCGAGGTTCGACGGCACATAGAGAATCCACTCGTCGCCGGGCCGCATGAGCTGCAGCGCCTCCTGCCAGCCGGGGATCAGCCCCCGGAGCGGCATGGCGGCCGGCTGGCCACGCTCATAGGACGAATCGAAGACGGTCCCATCCTCCAGCTTGCCCTCGTAGTGCACCTTCACCTCGTCGGTGAGCTGGGGCTTCATGCCTCCGTCCGGACCGGGGCGCACCACCTTGTAGGCAAGGCCCGAGTCCAGGACCTGGACGCCGTCCTCCTTGACCGTCTTCGCCATGAACGCCTTGCTGGCGGCGGACTGCTCCACCGGCGCGTCGGGATCGGCCGGCTTGCCGCCGGGCTGGCAGGCGCTGAGCGCCAGGGCGGCGGCCAGGATGGCGAAACGCTTCATTTTCAGACCCTTCAGACGACGCGGGGCGGGTAGCCGCGCTCGCGCAGCGCGTCCATGACTTCCTGGGTGTGCTGGGCGTCGCGCGTCTCGATCATGACGTCGAACTCGGCGCCCTTGGCCGGCACGTCAAGGGCCAGGCGATTGTGCGCCACCTCGATGATATTGGCGCCCATCTGGCCGATGGTCGCCGAGACATTGGCGAGCAGGCCGGGACGGTCGTCGCCGATGATCCTCAGGCTCACGATGCGGCTCTCGCGCACCAGTTCGCGGGTCAGCACCGACGCCAGCAGGCGCGTGTCGATGTTGCCGCCGGTGATGACCAGGCCGCACTTCTTGCCGCGGAACTTGTCGGGATAGGCCAGGAGGCCGGCGAGCGAGGCCGCGCCCGCGCCCTCGGCCACCGTCTTCTCGACATTGCAGTAGAGCGCGATGCCACGCTCGAAGTACGGTTCCTCGATCAGCAGCACCTCGTCGATGAGGGGCCGGGCGATGGCGTAGCTGGTCGGCCCCACCTCCCTGACCGCGATCCCCTCGGCGATGGTCGAAGCGCCGCCGTTGTTGGCCGTGCGCACGCCGCGCATCTTGGCGGTGAAGGACGGGAACATCGCCGGCTCCAGGCCCACGATGCGGATGTCCTTCTTCAGGTGCTTGGCCGCCGTCGCCATGCCGGCGATCAGCCCGCCGCCGCCGATCGGAATCGGCAGAACCTCGAGGTCCGGCACCTCCTCCAGCATCTCCAGCGCCACGGTGCCCTGCCCCGCCATGACGTCGACGTCGTCGAAGGGGTGGACGAAGGTGAGCTCCCGCGCCTCGCAGATCTCCCGCGCCTTGGCCGAGGCCTCGTCGTAGCCGTCGCCCTCGATCACCACTTCCGCACCATGGTTGCGCGTCTGCTGCACCTTCACGAAGGGGGTGCCCTTCGGCATCACGATGGTGACCGGAATGCCCAGCCGGGCGGCGTGGTAGGCCAGGCCCTGGCTGTGGTTGCCGGCCGAGGCGGCGATCACGCCGCGGCCGCGCACGTTCTCGCCGAGCTGCAGCAGCTTGTTGAGCGCGCCGCGCTCCTTGTAGGCGGCGGTGAACTGCAGGTTCTCGAACTTCACCCACACCTGGGCGCCCGTGATCTCGGACAGCGTCCGGGAATAGCGGCACGGCGTGCGCTCGATATGACCCTGCAACCGCGCGGAAGCGGCGAGGATGTCGTCGAAGGCAAGCGTCATGGGCGGGGCCGGGGGTTCGGAAAAGGCCGCGCAACCTACTCACCGCGACGCGCGGGGGCAACGTCACGCTTGTGCGGCGCAATAGACCCTGGTTTGAAGCCGGTCCCGATCCCTCCGCGCCGATGCCGCCCGTGTCCACGCCCTCGAGCCCGAAGCCCACGCTCTTCCTCGACCGCGACGGCGTGATCAACGAGGATCGCGGCTTCGTCAGCCGCTGGGAGGACTTCCACTGGATCCCCGGCGCGAAGGCCGTAATCCGCGCCTTCAACGCCGCGGGCTGGCTGGTGATCGTCGTGACCAACCAGTCGGGAGTGGGGCGCGGCTACTACACCGAGGACGACATGCGCGCCCTGCATGCGGCCATGGTCGCGGACCTCGCCGCCGACGGCGGGCGGATCGACGCCATCTACCACGCCCCGCAGCACCCCGAGGCGCCGCTCGAGGCCTACCGCCATCCCGACCCGCCGCTGCGCAAGCCGAACCCGGGCATGCTGCTGCAGGCCTTCGCCGACTGGCCGATCGACCGCGAAGCCTCGCTGATGGTCGGCGACAAGCCGTCGGACCTGGAGGCGGCCCTGCGCGCCGGGGTCCGCGGCGTCCTGTTCCAGGGAGGCGACCTGGAGGAATTCCTGCGGAAGGAAGACCTCTGGCCGGGGTAGGGCTCAGTGACCGTAGGGGTTCGCCACGCCCTCGCGGATGAAGCCGGTGGTGCTCTCGGCGAAGCCGGCGAGAATGAACTGCACCGCCAGGGCGCAGAGGATCAGCCCCAGCACCCGCACCACGATCGACAGCCCGATGCGGCCCAGGATGCGCGACAGGATCGGGGTCGCGAGGAAGGACAGCAGCGTCGCGACTGAAACCGCGCCGATCACGCCCACGCCGATGGCCGCGCCCCGCAGCCCGAAGCCCTGAGCCTGGCTTGCATAGATCACCACGCTCGAGATCGCGCCGGGGCCGATCAGCAGCGGCATGGCGAAGGGCACGATCATCCGCTCGAACCGCTTCCTCACAAACGCCCGGCCCGGCGCGACGGACGCGTCGGCGGCCTCGGTGAAGGTGGCGGTGAAGTCGTCGCGCGCCATCTCCAGGCCCAGCAGGAACAGGATCACCCCGCCCGCGATCCGGAAGGCCGGCAGCGAGATGCCGAAGAACTCGAGCAGCGACAGGCCCGAGAAGTAGAAGAAGGTCAGGAAGGCGAAGACGAACAGCGAGATGTAGAGTGCGATCCAGCCCCGGTCGCGGAATGTCGCGCCTGCAGTCGCCGCGGCGAACAGGGGCACGTTGCCCACCGGATCGATCAGGGCGAACAGGGCGACGAAGAAGTTGACCGCGAAGTCCGCCTGGCTCATTCAGGCGTCTTAGCCCAAATCGATGACGGCGGACCACTCCCGCCAGAGCCCCGGAGCCGAACCATGGCCGCCGCCGCGCTTGCGCAACCTGCCGTGAAGGCCGATCCGCGCCTGATCGTGCCCCTCGACCTGCCGACGGCCGGCGAGGCCCGCGCCATGGTGGACGCGCTCGGCGAGGCGGTGACGTTCTACAAGGTGGGCCTGGAGCTGTTCGCCGGCGGCGAAGGCATGACCTTGGCGCGCGAACTGAAAGCGGCGGGCAAGCAGGTGTTCCTGGACTGGAAGCTGCACGACATCGGCACGACCGTGCAGCGCGCCGCGGCGGTTCTGGC
Source organism: Pseudomonadota bacterium (assembly GCA_049323595.1). Taxonomy (GTDB): domain Bacteria; phylum Pseudomonadota; class Alphaproteobacteria; order Caulobacterales; family Caulobacteraceae; genus Phenylobacterium. The sequence continues at coordinate 72,988 of JBMOOD010000015.1, read as the reverse complement.
GCAGTCCGGCTGCGATTTCCTCACCGTCCACGGCGAGCCGCAGGTGATGGCGTCGGCCGTCCGCGGCAAGGGCGCCTCGAACCTCAAGATCCTGGCCGTCACGGTCCTGACCAGCCTCTCCGACGATGATCTCGTCGAGATGGGCTACCAGGAGACCGCCCGCGCCCTCGTGGAGCGCCGCATCCATCAGGCCATCGCGGCGGGCTGCGATGGCGTGATCGCCAGCCCGCGCGAGGCCGAGCTCGCGCGGCGGCTGGGCGGAAAGGACTTCCTGGTGGTGACGCCGGGCGTGCGGCCCGACTGGTCGGCGAAGAACGATCAGGCCCGAGCCGCCACGCCCGCCGACGCCCTGCGGGCCGGCGCCTCGCACATCGTCTGTGGCCGCCCGATCACCGCGGCGAACGATCCGCAGGCGGCCGCGCGGCGTGTCGCGACGGAAATGGCGGGACTTTAGAAGTCGACCGCGATCCCCTTGCGCTCCCAGTCGCCGAAGCGGGTGGGCTCGGGGCCCTTGGGTCCGCCCTCTTCCGGCGGCAGGGCTTCGGCCTCACGCCGGCGGGCCTCGGCCTCCTCCAGGGCGCGGCGAGCGGCCGGCGAAAGCGCCTTGCCCGGCGCGGCGTTCGGCAAAGTGTCGTCCATGGCCGAAATCTAGGCCGCCGCAGCCGCCCGCGCCAGCCATTGCCAACCTCGCGGAACGCTGGTCTCTTCCTCGCGCACTGTTCCTTGGGGGAGGATCATGTCTCGGATCTGCAAGACTTTCTTTGTCACCGCGGTGATCTACGCCCTGGCCGGCATGGTGCTGGGCGTCGTCATGGGCGAATCCGGCGACCATTCCGCCATGCCGCTCCACGCGCACATTAATCTGCTCGGCTGGGCCAGCCTGGCGGTGATGGGGGCCTTCTACGGCGTCGCAGGCGCGCACGCCTCGGCGCGGCTCGCCTGGGCGGTGTTCGCCATCTCCAACATCGGCAACCTGATGATGCTGTCGCAGGTGGCCCTGATCGTTCAGGGCAAGCCGCCGATCCTGCCTATCCTGATACCCGGTGAGATGCTGGTCATCGGCGGCATGGCGCTGTTCGGACTTTCCGTTCTGCTCTCGGGCCGCCGATCGGCCGCCTGACGATCTCGCTTGCGCCCGCGGGCCCGAACGGGCACCCCGCGCCGCGTGAACGACTCGAACGACATCCGCGGGCTGCCGGCCCGCGCGGCGGCCCTTGACCTGCTGACGGCGGCGCTTTCGCGGAGGGCCGGACTGGACGAGGGCTTGTCGCACCCGGCGCTCGCGGCTCTGGCCCCGCGCGATCGCGCCTTCGCGCGGGCCCTGGTCATGGCCGCCCTGCGCCATCTCGGCCCCATCGACGCGGCGCTGCAATCCCGCCTCAAGAAGCCTCCGCCCGAGCGGATCGTGAACGTCCTGCGGCTGGGCGTGACCCAGTTGCTTGTCCTGAAACTCCCGCCGCACGCCGCGGTCGGCGCCACGGTGGATCTCACGGCCGCCCAGAAGGGCGGGGCCGCCTTCAAGGGCCTGGTCAACGCCGTCCTGCGCGGCCTGGGCCGCGAGCCGCCGCCGATCGAAGACCCGTCCCTGCTGGCGCCGCCCTGGCTCGCCGCCCGCTGGCGCGCCGCCTATGGCCAGGCGGACGCCGACGCCATCGCAGCCCTGATTGCGGCCGAACCGGCCACCGACATCACGCCGAAGGATGCCGGCGACGACCTGGCCGCCGCCCTGGAGGGCGAAATGCTTTCCGGCGGCTCGGTGCGCACGGGCCTCAAGGGCGAGGTTTCCAGCTGGCCGGGCTTCGCCGACGGCCGCTGGTGGGTGCAGGACGCCTCGGCCGCCGTCCCGGCCCGCCTGCTTCGCGTGCGGCCCGGCGAGACGGCCCTCGACCTCTGCGCCGCGCCGGGCGGCAAGACCCTGCAGCTCGCCGCCGCCGGGGCCGAGGTGTCGGCGGTCGACAAGTCCGCCGGGCGGCTGAAGCGGGTGGCCGAGAACCTCGCCCGCACCGGACTGCGAGCCGAGACGATCGCCGCCGACGCAGCAACCTGGAAGGACCCGCGGACGTTCGACGCGGTGCTGCTCGACGCCCCCTGCTCGGCCACCGGCACCTTCCGCCGCCATCCCGACGTCCTGTGGGTGGCGAGTCCCGCCGACATCCCGAAGCTCGCCGCCGTCCAGGCTGCGCTGCTGGATTCCGCCGCCCGCCGCGTGAAGCCGGGCGGCCGGCTCGTCTACTGCGTCTGCTCGTTGGAGCCGGAAGAAGGCGAGGGCCAGGTCGCCGCCTTCCTGGCGCGCACACCCGGATTCGCGCTCGATCCGATCACCCCCGGCGAAGGTGGGGCGCCCGAGGCGAGCCTGCGCCCCGACGGGACTCTGCGCATCCTGCCGCACCATCTCTCGGGCGGGACCGATGGCTTCTTTGTCGCCCGCATGCGCCGCGCCGACTGACGCGCGATTGGCACGGCGGCCCGCATCACGCTAAAGCCAGGGTCATGGCCGCCACCAAGACCATCATCGCGCCCTCCATCCTGGCGTCCGACTTCGCGCGCCTGGGCGAGGAGGTCCGCGCCATCGAGACGGCCGGCGCCGACTGGGTGCACGTCGACGTCATGGACGGCCACTTCGTGCCCAACATCACCATCGGCCCGGATGTGGTGAAGGCGCTGCGACCCCACTCGAGGCTGCCCTTCGACGTTCACCTGATGATCGCCCCGGCCGATCCCTACATCGAGGCCTTCGTGGCGGCCGGCGCCGACTACGTCAGCGTTCACCCCGAGGCCGGGCCGCACCTGAACCGCACGCTGAAGCTGATCCGCAAGCTGGGGGCCAAGGCCGGCGTGGTCTTCAACCCCTCCACCGACCCGTCGGTGATCCAGTGGATGATGGACGAGATCGACCTCATCCTGGTGATGTCGATCAACCCCGGCTTCGGCGGCCAGACGTTCATGCATTCCCAGCTCCGCAAGATCGAGGCGCTTCGGAAGATGATCGACGCCGAGGGGCGGGACATCCCCCTGGAAGTGGACGGCGGGGTCACGCCCGAAACGGCGCCCCTGTGCATCGCCGCCGGCGCCACGGCCCTGGTGGCCGGGACAGCGGTCTTCCGCGGCGGGGCGGAACGTTACGCTGCCAACATCGCCGCCCTGCGCGGCTGAAAGGGGCGGCGTTGGCCCGGCCCTCCTTCCTGCGACTCCCGGGCCGCCATCATGTCCAGGCGCTGATCTGCGGCGCTCAGCGTGTCCTCTCCGAGGAGTGGCGCGCATCGGAGCCGCACCGGTGGCTGAGCGGCCGCCCGCAACCTCCGGGCTTCTCGCACCAGCCGCGGGATTTCCGACCGGCCGATCCCGAGATCGGACGGGCCATCCTGGCCGGCGCATTCGTGCTGGAAGGCGCAACCCTCGCCACCGGCGTTCGCGGCGACCCATGGGACCGTCCTGCGCCCAGCCGCGCCTTCGCCGAGGCCCTGCACCGCTTCGACTGGCTACCGGGGCTGATCGCCGCGGGCCCGGACGGCGCGGCCGAGGCGTTGCGGCTGGTCCTGGAGTGGCGTCGCGTGTTCGGCCGCTGGAACGCCTTCTCCTGGTCCACCGAGATCATGGCCCGGCGTGTGTTCAACCTGGCCTGCGCCGGACCCCAGCTCGCCGCCCGCGCCTCCGAGGCCGAGACGGCGCAGATCGCCGCCGATCTTGCCCGTCAGGCCCGCGACCTTCTGGGCCCCGGGGAAGTGTCGAGCCAGGCCGAACGGGCCGCCTGCGCGGCGGTGGCGGGGGCGTCCCTGCGTGGCGCGGCCGGACGGCAGATCCTCGATCGAGCGCTTGGACGCCTCTCGCCCGCGCTCGCCGCAACGGTCGGTGCCGAAGGCGGCCACGCCTCACGCCGCGCCGACCTGGCGCTGGAGTTGCTGTTCGACCTGCAGACTCTGGACGAGGTCATGGTCCAGCGGGGTCTCGCGGCGCCCGACGCCGTCCAGCGCGCCATCGACCGGCTGGCTGCGACGGTGCGCTTCTTCACCCTGGCGGATGGCGCGCTTGCGACGTTCCAGGGCGGACGGCCGCGTCGTGCGGCCTACGTCGCCGCGGCCCGCGCCCAGGACGAGACCGGCGATCGCCCCCCGGCGCCTGAACTCGGCGGCTATCACCGGCTAGAGGGGCGCGGCCTGCAGCTGCTGGCGGACGTGAGCCCGCCCGCGGCGGGGGCGTGGAGCATCCGCGCCGCCGACCACCCCCTCGCCATCCAGATCGTGACCGACGGCCGCCGCCTCATCGACCCCGGAGCGGACCGGACGATCGAGGGCGCCTCGACGGTGCAGGTCGGGGACGACCGGGTCGGCGTCGTCCTCGGCGGCTTTCCCGCAAGCATCCTGGGGCCCCGTCTCGTCGATGCGGAATATGCTGTCCACGTCACGCCTCACGAGGCGCCGGGCGCGCGCTGGCTCGACGTCGCGCATCACGGCTGGATGCCTCGCCATGGCCTGATGCATCAGCGGCGACTCTATGTGGACGTCGACGCCGGCGAGCTTCGGGGCGAGGACCGGCTGACCCCGACCTCGAAGGCCCAGGGTCCGGATGGCCGCCACTTCGTCCCGTACGCCCTTCGGTTCCCATTGCACGCGGGGGTGCAGGCGCTGGTCTCGCAGGACGGCAAGAGCGTGCTGCTGAGGCCTGAAGGAACGACGCAGGGCTGGATCCTGCGCAACGACGCCCTGCAGATGGGGCTGGAGACGGTGGCGGGGCCGGACCGTCCCGTCAGGGTGCTGGTGCTGCGCGGGCAACGGCGAGCCGATTCCGGCGCGCGCGTACGGTGGAAGCTGGCGCCGGCGCGGCCGACGGCCCCGCCAGCCGCGGCGGCGGCGGAGACGGTCGGAAAGCTGGGAATCTGAGCCATTTCGGCGCGGTCCGCCCCGCCGCGTTGACGGCGGCGCTCTGGCGGCCTAATTCGCGCCATCCCGCGTGACTGGCGAATTGAGGTGGGCGACCACCGGGGAGCGCGGCGACCATATGCGCCACCAGGCGCACGCCGCTCGCCTGGGCATTTCCTTTGGATCGATGAGGAGAATGCCGTGCCTGCCGCCCCCGACTTTCCGCCCGCGCCTGACAAGGTCGTCGTCCGCCGCGCGCTCCTCTCCGTCTCGGACAAGACCGGCCTCGTGGAGGCCGCGCGGACGCTCGCCGGCCTCGGGGTCGAACTCGTCTCCACCGGCGGCACCCGCAAGGCGATCGCCGACGCCGGCCTGCCGGTGAAGGACATCTCCGAACTCACCGGCTTTCCCGAGATGATGGACGGCCGGGTGAAGACCCTGCACCCCGTCGTCCACGGCGGCCTGCTGGGCGTGCGCGACGCCGCCGAGCACAAGGCGGCGATGGATACCCACGGTATCGGTGCGATCGACCTCGTCTACGTCAATCTCTACCCGTTCGAGCAGACCGTGGCCTCCGGCGGCGACTACGAGACCTGCGTCGAGAACATCGACATCGGTGGGCCGGCGATGATCCGTTCGGCAGCCAAGAACCATGGCTACGTCGCGGTCTGCACCGACCCCGCCGACATGGCCGAGGTCCTGGTCGAACTGGCCGACGGCGGCGCGACCACCCTGTCGCTGCGCAAGCGTCTGGCGGCTCGGGCCTACGCCCGCACGGCGGCCTATGACGCCGCCATCTCCGGGTGGTTCGCCCAGGCCCTCGGCGAGGGCGCGCCGCAGCGCAAGGCGATCGCCGGCGAACTCGTACAGACCATGCGCTACGGCGAGAACCCGCACCAGGCGGCCGCCTTCTATCGCTTCCCAAACCCGCGGACCGGCGTGGCCACGGCGCGCCAGCTCCAGGGGAAGGAGCTCAGCTACAACAACATCAACGACACCGACGCCGCCTTCGAGCTGGTCGCGGAGTTCGATCCGGCGAACGGGCCGGCCTGCGCCATCATCAAGCACGCCAACCCCTGCGGCGTGGCGACCGGCGCCTCGATGCTGGAGGCCTATGAGCGGGCGCTCGCCTGCGACCCGACCAGCGCCTTCGGCGGCATCGTCGCGCTCAACGGCCGGCTGGACGCGGCGACCGCGGCCAGGGTGCTGGAGATCTTCACCGAGGTGGTGATCGCGCCCGAGGCGGACGAGGACGCCGTCGCCCTCTTCCGCAAAAAGAAGAACGTCCGCCTGCTGACCACGGGCGGCCTGCCCGACCCCGCCGCGGCCGGGGAGACCTTCCGCTCGGTCTCAGGCGGCTTCCTGGTCCAGGGGCGCGACACCGCGCGGCTGACTCCGGGCGACCTGAAGGTGGTGACGAAGCGCGCGCCCACCGAAGCCGAGATCCGCGACATGCTGTTCGCCTTCACCATCGCCAAGCACGTGAAGTCGAATGCGATCGTCTATGCGAAGGACGGCCAGACCCTGGGCGTCGGCGCCGGCCAGATGAACCGCAAGGACTCCGCCCGGATCGCTGCCCTCCGCGCCGCCGATTTCGGCCTGGACCTGAAGGGCTCGGCCTGCGCCTCCGAGGCCTTCTTCCCGTTCCCCGACGGCCTGATCCAGGCGGCGGACGCAGGCTGCACGGCGGTGATCCAGCCGGGGGGCTCCATCGGCGACGACAAGGTGATCGCCGCGGCGGACGAGCGCGGCCTTGCGATGGTCTTCACGGGCGTCCGGGTCTTCCGCCACTGACCGCGTCGCAGCGGCGGGAACGTCTCGAAGGGAAGAGGAACTCACGGAAGGGACGCCAGCCCCTCCCGTGCTTTTCCGTGGTTGTTGGCGACGGCGTCAGCCGCGCGCGCCGAGGCCCAGGCGCTTGCGGCCGCTGTCCTGCGGCGGCGTGAGCTCGGCGGCGACCTCGTCCAGGCGGGCGAGTTCGGCGGCCAGGGCTTCCCGGCGCTTTTCCAGCTTCGCCAACGCGCATTCGCGGCCGCGTCCATCCTCGTCCTCGGCCGACAGCACGTCCTCGATGTCCGGCAGCGAAACGCCGGCCCGACGCAGGCGGGCGATCCACTCGAGCCGCTGGCGGGCGACGGGGTCGTAGTAGCGCGCATTCAGCCGGTCGCGGCGCGCTTCCACCAGGCCCCGCTCCTCATAGAAGCGCAACGCCCGCGCGGTCAGGCCGAATAGCCGCATGGCGCTGGCCATGCCCAGCCGCGGCAGATGGTGAATGTTCTCTCGAGTCATCTCTTCCATCCCTTTTGCGCCGGAAGCTACACAACGAAGTGAAGTTGTACGTCGGCAAGATCATGCCGCTCCGCAGCGCTCGGGGCGGAGTGAGCGCCATTTTCCCTCGCGGCTCAAATGACTTCGTGCAAAGAATTGGCCTTCGCGGGCGCCACATTTGTGAAACTGTAAAATGCGCTACAAGCTGTTCGTCGGGCCCAAGGTGCGCAGCCTGCGCAAGCGGAATGGATGGCGGCTGGAGACCTGCGCCCGCCACCTGGGCATCTCGGTGAGCTACCTTTCGCAGATCGAGGCCAACCAGAGGCCGGTGACGGACCGGGTCCTCATGGGCCTGATCGAGCTGTTCGGCGTCCCGGCCGACACGTTCGAGGCCGACGGCGACCAGCGGCTGCTGGCCGACCTGCGCGAGGCGGCGGCGGAGTCGGGCTCGGCCGAGGCGCCCATCCCGCTCAGCGAGCTACGCCAGGTGGCCCAGCAGTCGCCGGCGCTCGCCCGCCGCTTCCTCGACCTGCACCGCGCCAACCACCGTCTCGCCGAGCGGCTGAAGCTGACCGAGGAGGCGGTCGCCCTGGACGAGGCCATCGCCGCCTCGTCCCTCCTGCCCTACGAGGAGGTGCGCGACTTCTTCCACTTCAAGGACAACTATGTCGACGCCCTCGACCGCGCCGCCGAGGACCTGGCCCAGGAGATCGGCCTGGACGCGCCCGGCTCCGCCGACATGCTGCTCGAAATGTACCTGCGCGAGCGTCTCGGCGTGCGCGTGCGCTATGCCCCCATGGGCGATGTTATTCGCCGATACGACCCTTCGGTCCACGAGCTGTGGCTGAACGCCAGCCAGCCCCCCGCCACGCGCGCCTTCCAGATGGCCTATCACGCTGCGGTGGCGAACCTCTCCGACATCATCGACGCCGAACTGGCCGCGGCGCGGTTCAAGGGCCCCGAGGCCGTGGACGTCTGCCGCGTGGGCCTGGGCAACTACGCGGCCGGCGCCCTGCTGACCCCCTATCGCCGGTTCGCCGCCACGGCGCGTGAACTGCGCCACGACGTCGAGCAGCTCGCCGCCCACTTTGGCGCCAGCCTCGAGCAGGTCTGCCACCGGCTATCGACCCTGCAGCGGCCGGGTCACCGGGGCGTGCCGTTCTATTTCGTGCGCCTGGACTACGCCGGAAACATCACCAAGCGCCACAGCGCGACCCGCTTCCGCTTCGCGCGTTTCGGCGGGGCCTGCCCGTTGTGGAACGTCCACGACGCCGTGGCCTCGCCCGATCGCTTTCTGGTGCAGGTTGCGGCCATGCCCGATGGCGTGCGCTACCTCTGCGTCGCCCGGGCCGTAGTGAAGCGCTCGGAGTCCTATCTGGCCCCCGACCGCCGCTATGTGCTCGGCTTCGGCTGCGAGATCGAGCATGCGCACGAGCTCGTCTATTCGGAAGGGCTGGACCTCAAGGGGCCCGCCGCCCCGATCGGCGTCAGCTGCCGCATCTGCGAACGGGACGACTGCGCGCAGCGCGCCTTCCCACCGGTGGACCGCCGCCTCAGCGTGCCCAAGCACGAGCGACGCACGGTTCCGTTCCGGCTGGGCGCCTGATCTATCCCGCGCGGCGCCTTCGCCCGCTCGCCGCCTCGGCGGCCAGTTCGCGGAGGGCGGCATTGGCGATCGTGAGCTTGGCGAAGGACCAGCCCCCGCCCGCGTTCTCGATCTCCTCCACCGTTCGCGTAGCCGTCCGCGCCTGTTCCGGTCGCAGCGCCGCCCAGGCCGAAACCGCATCGCGTGCGTGGACCTCGTCGTCGCCGGCCTGGGCGCCGCCCGCGAAGGCCATGACGGCCCGCGTGAGCAGCGCCTGCTCGGCGAGCAGGTCTTCGACGAGACGCCGCAGCGCCGTCCGCTCGAAGGCGTCGCCGACGCGGAACTCGCCCGCCGCCGCCCGGAGGCGATCGAAGGCGAAGGCCGCGCCTGTGGCATAGTAGAGCCGCGCCACGTTCGGCAGCGGCCAGCTTGAGGCCTCGGCCAGATCCACGAGATCTGCGGCGCTGGTGAGCGGTCCCAGAACCGCCGCCGCCTGCGCCATCGGCTGCGGCGCGCCCTGTTCCATGAGCTGGACGATGCGATGGTCCACCTGGGCGCGCTCCACGGACGACAGCATCTCGGGCAGGAGGCGGTGGAGGCTGCGGAACCCGGGGACGTAGCGCGCGGAAAGCTGGGCGACGCCCAGCCCCTCGCGTCCGGCCTGCCGCGCGAGCCAGAAGGTCGCGCCGCGCAGTCCGGCCACCAGCCTGCGGTACAGATGCATCTGGCCACTGGCGGGAATTTTCAGGTCCAGCGCCTCGACCTCGGCCCAGAGCGGGTCGAACTCGAGCGCCTGTTTCGCCGCCTCATAGCCGGCGCTCAGCGCGCGCACGTCGCAGCCGGCCGCCGCCATGATCCGCGAGGGGAAGCTGGGGCCGCAGCGGTTGACCATGTCGTTGGCGAAGACGGTGGCGATGATCTCCGGCCGCAGGCGATGACGGCGGATCGGCTCCTGCCAGGCCTTGCGGATCGTCTTCGGGAAGTAGGCCTCCAGGCGCTGCTCGAAGTGCGGATCCTCCGTGGCGGCCGCCGCGACGATCTCGCGTTTGAGCTCGAGCTTGCCATAGGCCAGCAGGACGGCCAGCTCTGGCCGCGTCAGGCCGCGACCGGCGGATTGGCGCTCGGCGATCGCCGCGGCGTCGGGCAGGCCCGCGACCGCGCGGTCGAGACGCCCTGCATGCTCCAGCTCGCTCATGAACCGCGCATGGGGCTCGAGTTCACCGGCGCTGTCCATCTCCAGCAGGGAGAGCGCGAGCGTCTGGTCGTAGTTGTGACGCAACACGTGGGCGGCCACATCGTCCGTCATCGACTTCAGGATCGTGTCGCGGCGCTTGCGGGTGAGGCCGCCCTGCCGCTCCAGCATGCCGGCGGCGATCTTGATGTTGACCTCATGGTCCGAGGAGTCGACCCCCGCGGAGTTGTCGATGGCGTCGGTGTTGACCTTGCCGCCCTTCTCCGCGAACTCGATGCGGCCAGCCTGAGTAAGGCCCAGGTTCGCGCCTTCGCCCACCACCTTGACCCGCAGGTCCGCGCCGTTGACGCGGATGGCGTCGTTGGCCTTGTCGCCCACCTCCAGGTGGCCCTCGTGCCGGGCCTTCACATAGGTGCCGATCCCGCCGAGGTAGAGCAGTTCGGCCGGAGCCTTCAGGATCAGGTTGATCAGTTCGGGCGGCGACAGCGTCTCGGCCGTCGTTCCCAGGAAGGCCTGGACCTCGGGGGTCAGCGGGATCGACTTCTGGCTGCGCGGGAAGACCCCGCCGCCCCGGCTGATCTTCTTGCGGTCGTAGTCGTCCCACGACGAGCGCGGCAGGGCGAACATCCGCTCGCGCTCCGCATAGCTCACGGCCGGGTCCGGGTCCGGATCCAGGAAGATGTGCCGGTGGTCGAAGGCGGCCTGCAGCCGGATCTGCCGCGACAGCAGCATGCCGTTGCCGAACACGTCGCCTGACATGTCGCCGCAGCCGACCACGGTGAACGGCTCGGACTGTATGTCCTTGCCCAGTTCCCGGAAGTGGCGCTTCACCGCCTCCCAGGCGCCGCGGGCGGTGATGCCCATCGCCTTGTGGTCGTAGCCCGCCGAGCCGCCCGAGGCGAAGGCGTCGCCCAACCAGAAGCCGTAGGATTCGGCCAGACCGTTGGCGATGTCGGAGAAGGTCGCCGTACCCTTGTCGGCGGCCACGACCAGATAGGGGTCATCGCCGTCATGGATCACCACGCCGGGCGGCGGAACGACCCGGCCCTCCGCGTCCAGGTTGTCGGTGATGTCGAGGAGGCCCGACAGGAAGGTCTTGTAGGCCGCGACGCCCTCGGCGCGCACCGCCTCGGGCGGCCCCTTCGGGAGCTGCTTCGGGTAGAATCCCCCCTTCGAGCCGACGGGCACGATCACGGCGTTCTTGACCTGCTGGGCCTTCACCAGCCCCAGCACCTCGGTGCGGAAATCGTCGCGCCGGTCGCTCCAGCGCAGTCCGCCCCGCGCAACGGGCCCGAAGCGCAGGTGCACGCCCTCCACCTGCACCGACCACACGAAGATCTCGCGGTACGGCTTCGGCAGCGGCAGGTCGGCAAGATCGGCGCTCGCCACCTTGAAGGCGATGTAGGACTTGGGCGAACCATCCTCGGAGCGCTGGTAGAAGTTGGTGCGCTGGATGGCCTGGACCAGCAGGGCCAGCCGGCGCAGCACCCGGTCGTCGTCCAGGCTCTCGACGAGCTGCAGCGCGTCGACGATCTCGTCCATCACGGCCTGGGCGCGATGTCTGCGCGCCTCGACATCGACGGCGATCGCCGGGTCGAAACGGATACGGAAAAGGTCCAGGATCAGGCGCGTCACGCCCGGGTGGCTGGACAGCGCCTCCTCCTGCACCCTTTGCGACGGATCCAGCCCGGACTGCTGCCTGTAGCGGGCCAGCGCGCGCACCAGGGCCGCGTCCCGCCAGGGGATCGACAGCTCCATGACCAGGCGGTTGAAGCGGTCGTTCTCGGCCTGCCCGGTCCAGACCGCGACGACCGCATCCTCGAAGACATCCTTGATCTCGGCGAACACCAGGTTCGCGCCGCGCGGATCCTCGATCTCGAAGTCGTGCACCCAGACAGGGTCCCCGCCCTGGGGCCTGACCTCGAAGCCGGCCTCGGCCATGGCCTTCAGGCCCATGTTCTCCAGGATCGGCAGAACGTCGGCCAGCGGCGCCGGCTCATGCCGGCGGTAGAGCTTGAACCGGAAGTGCAGCGGCCCGTCGACCGGCGTGCGATAGGCGCGGACGCGGATCGCCTGATCCGGCCGGTAACCTTCGATCGCCGCGACGTCGTCCAGGGCCTGATCCGCATCGAAGCGGTCGCGATAGCCGGCCGGGAACGCCCCGCGGTACCGCGCCACGATGGCCCCGACGTCGTCCGGCTCGCGCCCGCTCGCGCGCACCGCCGCCTCGAAACGGTCCTCCCAGGTGCGGGCCGCCTCGGCGATGTCCGCCTCCAGCTGGCCGAGGTCGGGATGCAGGTGCTGGCCCGGGCTGAAACCGATGATGTAGTGCACCCGCGCGAGCGGCGTATCGTTGAAGCTGGGATAGAAGGCCGAGAGCCGGCCGCCATAGGCGGCCGCCAGGATCTCCCCGGCGCGCCGGCGCAGGTCGGAATCGTAGCGCTCGCGGGGCACGAAGAGGAGCGCCGACGCGAAGCGGTCGAACGGGTCTTCGCGCACGAACAGCTTCACCCGCGGGCGGTCGTAGAGGTGGAGTATGCCCACCGCCTGCTCGAGCAGCTCGTCTTCGGGAATCTGGAAGAGCTCGTCGCGCGGGTGGTTCTCGACGATGTTCTTCAGCCGCTTCTCGTTGTAGCTCCCCGGATGCGCGCCGGCGCGCTTCAGTACGCGGGCCACTTTTTCGCGGATCAGGGGGACGCTGGTCGCCGGCTGGTCGTAGGCCTCGGCCGTGAAGAGGCCGACGAAGCGGACCTCGCCCGTGGGCCGGCCGTCGTCGCCGTACCGCTTGATCCCTACATAATCCATGTGGCCGCGCCGGTGGACGCGGCTCCTCACGTTCGACTTGGCGATCGTCACGGCCGGGTCGCGGACGATCCGGTCCTTCACCTGCGCCATCAGCACCGCCGGCTCGTGCGCCCGCCGCAGCACGGTGCGCTCGGGATCGCGCAGGACGCCGAGTCCGTCCTTCGGCTGGTAAAGCGGCTGTTCGGCCGCGTACTCTCCGCTCTTCAGGCGCGGATACTCGTAGACCCGCGCGCCGAGGAAGACGAAGTGCTCGGCGTGCAGCCAGTTCAGGAAGTCGACCTCGTCCGGGCGCGCCTTGCCCGTCGCCCCGAGCTCCGCCACCGACCGGCTCATCAGGGCCAGCATCTGCGGGAAGTCCTCGACGGCGGCGCGGGCGTCCGACAAGGACGCCTTGACCCCCTCGATCAGCGCCTGCTCGCGGTCGGGGCCGATGGGGTCCAGCAGGACCGTGATCATGGACTCGCGGCGCGGGTTTCCGGTCTCGCCGCGCAGGCCGGCCCGGTCTCGCCGCACCTCCACGATGGGATGGAACATGGCCCGGACCGAGAGGCCCTGCTCGGCGATCTCGCCCATGACGCTGTCCACGAGGAAAGGCGCATCGTCCTGGACGATCTCCAGTCGATCCAGCTCGCCCCCCAAGCTGGGCGCGAGGCGGATCTGGGGGCCGCGCCCGCGCCGCCGGTCGGCGAAGCGCCAGAAGTCGGCGAGGTTGGCGGCCAGATCCGTGGTGGAGAGTTCGGGAAGCTCGTCGGGCTGTACGTCGCCCGCCGCCTGGTCGGCGAAGGCCTTCACGGCCGCCGGCGAAGGATCGTCCTTCAGCTCCGCCTTGAGCGCCTTGACCAGGCCGGACGCGGACAAGGAGGGGCGGGTCATCGCGCAGCCCCCCGACTCGCGTCCGCGCGCCCGAGGGGGAGGTTCGGGGCGGACGCGAGAACGCCGCCGGAGGAGAGTGTCCGGCGGCGCGTGGTCCCGCCGTGGGGGAGCGGCGGAACGCGGGGTGCTCGCTGCGCCCGTGGGGTTGGGGTACGGACGCACCCGCTGGACAGATACGTCGTCCAGCCGACAGTAGATAGGAAGGCGGCGTTCAAAGTTTAAGTCCCGGCTTCTTGTTTTTGCGGACGCGAACTCTTGCGTTGGCGTGCGGCCTTCGGTCGCGGCGTTGGCGGCGTCTCGGGCTCGGCGGTATTCGGCTTGTCGCCAGCGCCCGGATCCCCGTCGTCCGACAACATGACTGCGATCCAGCGCGTTCCCTGGAACTGCGCCAGTATGACCATCATCACGGTGGTGAGCGGCGTTGAGAGGAAGGCGCCCGGCAGGCCCCAGACCACGGTCCAGAAGGCGAGGGCCATCAGCAGCGCGATGGGGTCGATATTGAGGCTGCGGCCCTGCATTCGGGGCTGGACCACGTTGCCCACGAACATGCCCACCACCTGCAGCACGGCGAACAGCAGGATCGCCTGCCACAGGGTGTCGAACTGGACGAGGGCGAACAGCGGCGGCACAGCCACCGCCACGATCCCGCCGACGATCGGGATGTACGAGGCGAAGAAGATCAGGATCGCCCAGAAGAGGGCGCTGTCCAGGCCGACGGCCGCCATGGCGATCCACGAGGCGACGGCGATCATCAGCCCGGTGACGGTCTGGACCCATAGGTACTGTTCGACGCCGCTGCGGATGCGCTCGAACGCGGCCTTGGCCTCCTGACGCCGTTCGCGAACGGGGAACAGCGCGACCGCCTTGCGCTCCCAGCCCCGGCGCGACGCCAGGATGAACCCCAGATAGACCAGCACAAAGGCGGCGGTGGAGGCGAAGGATTGCAGCCCACGCGCCACCTGGCCGAGATAGTTCGCCGGATTCAGCTGCCGCACCAGCTGGTCCAGCGACGGCGGGGCGTCTACGCCCACGAGGTGTCCGATCCGCTCGATGAGCCCGTTCAGCTTCGGCCCGTAGGCGACCAGCTGGCCCGCAAACGCCGTCGCATTGTCGGCGATGAAGAAGGCCGCGCCGCCGAAGATCGCGACCGACAGCACCACGGCAAGGGGCGTCGCCGCCCGGGTCGAGACACCGGGCAGCCGCGCCTGCAGCGCGCGCGCGAAACCGTCCACCATCAGGGCCAGGAAGATGGCGAGCGCCAGGGGCGTCAGGATATCGCCCAGGAGGAAGAGCACCGTCCCGGTCGCGATGGTCGCCAGGATCACCAGGGCGTTTCGCGAGACCGGATCGGCGACGGGAGCGGGCATGCGCGCTTTCGGGACGGAGCCAGCGAATGTCCCCGGCCGGGGCTCCGCCGTCAAATCGGGCGCTCTCTACCCCTGTTTCGCGGAACGGGGGAGTGATTTTGCTCGCCACCCGTGGCTTTCGGCACGAACCGTCGCCGATATGCCGCAAGCGCGGGCCGGGGGCGGCGTCTGACTCATGCTTCGTGGATCTTCGGCGAAGGCGGAAGGCGGACGCGAGCTTCTCCCCGGCCGATCGGCTTCTGTGTTTTCGGCGGCTTCTGTGGTTTCAAGATTCAGCGCTCGTGGCGCAGGCGGAGGGGTTTCCATGATCGACGATGCGGTGCTGATCGGATTGGGCGACGGCCCGCAGAAGCTGCTGCTGAACCGCGCGAACCGTCACGGTCTGGTCGCCGGCGCGACCGGGACCGGCAAGACCGTGACCCTGCAGATTCTGGCCCAGGGCTTCTCCGACGCCGGGGTCCCGGTCTTCGCGGCCGATGTGAAGGGCGACCTGTCCGGCGTCGCCGCCCCCGGCGCGCCCGGCGAGAAGCTGCTGGCGCGCGCCCAGAAGATGGACCTGGCGCTGGAGCCGGCGGCCGCTCCGACGGTCTTCTGGGACCTCTTCGGCGAGGCCGGTCATCCGGTCCGCGCCACGGTCTCGGAGATGGGGCCGCTCCTGATCTCGCGCATGCTGGAGCTCAACGACACCCAGGAGGGTGTCCTCACCGTCGTGTTCCGGGCCGCCGACGAGGAAGGCCTGCTCCTGCTCGACCTGAAGGACCTGCAGGCCGCCCTCAACTACGCCTCGGAGAACGCCAAGGCGCTGTCGGCCCGGTACGGCAATGTCTCGACGGCCACGATCGCAACGATCCAGCGCAAGCTGCTGGTGCTGGAGACGCAGGGCGGCGCCAACCTGTTCGGCGAGCCGGCGCTGCAGCTCTCCGACCTCATGCGCACAGACCCCTCGGGCCGCGGCTACGTCAGCATCCTGGCCGCCGACCGGCTGATCGCGAACCCCCGCCTCTACGCCACCTTCCTTCTGTGGCTGATGAGCGAGCTGTTCGAGGAACTGCCCGAAGTGGGCGATCC
>JBMOOD010000015.1:0-56964 GCA_049323595.1 Pseudomonadota bacterium | reverse complement strand
TTTTTTTCCGCCTCTCTGCCCCCCCCCCCCCCCCCCCACGGCTGGTCTTCTTCTTCGACGAGGCGCACCTGCTGTTCCGCGACGCCCCCAAGGCCCTCCTCGAGAAGGTCGAACAGGTCGTCCGCCTGATCCGCTCCAAAGGCGTCGGCGTGTACTTCGTGACCCAGAATCCCGCCGACATCCCGGAAACCGTTCTCGGCCAGCTCGGCAACCGCATTCAGCATGCGCTACGCGCCTATACGCCGGTGGAGCAGCGAGGTCTGAAAGCCGCCGCCGGCAGCTTCCGCACGAATCCCGCCTTCGACACGGCGGAGGCGATCCAGCATCTGGGGGTCGGCGAGGCTCTGGTTTCGGTGCTCGACGAAAGGGGTGCGCCGACCGTGGTGCAGCGGACGCTCGTGCGGCCGCCGGCGTCGCGGCTGGGGCCGCTCACCCCGCCCGAGCGGGTGCAGGTGATGGCGGCCAGCCCCGTCCGAGGCCTCTACGACCGGCCGCTGGATCGCGAGTCCGCCTACGAAATGCTGCAGAAGCAGGTGGCCGCCAGGGCGGCGGCCGAGGATGAGCCTGAAGCGCGCGAGGCGCGGCCCGAGCCGCGCCCCCGTACCCGGTCCTCGAACCGCCAGACCATGACCGAGGCCTTCACTTCGACGCTTGTGCGCACCGTCGCCAATCAGGTCGGCCGCGAGATCATGCGGGGTCTGCTGGGCGGCCTCTCCGGCGGCGCCAGAAGGCGGCGGTAGGGTCGTCGTCCCCGGGGCTCTATCCGCATTCCGCACGATCCTCTAAACACGGCCGTTCGAACCTGGCCGCTGGCCGGGACTTTCCACACGCGCGGGGTTTTCGGCCGAAGTGACCACCTTCTTCCACAAGGGCGACCTGCCGGCCGAAGCGCTGACCAGCGCGCGCGCCGTGGCGGTGGACTCCGAGACCATGGGTCTGCGCCTGGGGCGTGACCCCCTGTGCGTCGTGCAACTGTCGGACGGCGAAGGTGACGCCCACATCGTCCAGCTGGACCGTGCGACCTACGACGCGCCCAACCTGAAACGCCTACTCACCGATCCGAGCGTCACGAAGATCTTCCACTTCGGACGCTTTGACATCGCCATGTTCTGGCTGCACCTGGGCGTGCTGACCGCCCCGGTCTACTGCACCAAGATCGCCTCCAAGCTGGCTCGCACCTACACGGATCGCCACGGCCTGAAGGACGTGACGCGCGAGCTGATCGGCGTCGATATCTCCAAAGCCCAGCAGAGCTCGGACTGGGGGCAGGCGAACCTCACCGAGGAGCAGGTCGCCTACGCCGCGTCCGACGTCCTGCACCTGCACGCGCTGCGCGCCCGCCTGGACGAAATGCTGGTTCGAGAGGGGCGTGACCATCTGGCGAAGGCCTGCTTCGAATTCCTGCCTCACCGGGCGCTGCTCGATGCGGCCGGGTGGGAGGACGCCGACATCTTCGCCCACACATGATCGATGACTAGATAAGCGCCATGACGGCCGCCTACGCGCCCCCCAGTCCCGACCAGAGACGCGCCGATTTCGAGCGTTGGCGCAAGCGCTCGCGCCTGATCCGCACGCTGCGCCTGGTGCTGCCGGCGGTCATCGTGCTGATCTTCCTGGGCCTGGTCGGAAGCGTCGCGTGGTCGACCTTCACTGCGCAACCTCGTGCGGCGGCGGCGGGCGACGAGCCGATCCGCCTGATGAACCCGCGATTCGTCGGTCGCGACGAAAAGGGCCGGGCCTTCGTGCTGACGGCCCAGTCGGCCATCCGCGACCGCCTCGACTACCAGCGCGTGATCCTGGACAAGCCGGCCCTGGTGCTGGACGAGAACGGCCCGGAGGAGCTGCGCATCAATGCGGCCGACGGCGTTTTCCACGAGCAGAGCAACAAGCTGGAGCTGATGGGCGGCGTCCACATGCAGGACCCCGAATCCAGCTTCGACACCGCCGCGGCGCTGTTCGACACCAAGACCGGCGAGGTCGTCGGTTCAGGCCCCATTCAGGGCTCCGGAGGTCTTGGAGAAATTCAGGCGGAGTCCTATGGCGTTTACGGCAAGGGCGAGACCATGGTGTTCAAGGGCGGCGTCCGCACCCGCATCGAACCGAACAAGAAATAGGGCCGTTGTAAGGATGAACAGGAAGACGCTCCTCACGCCGGCGTTCGCGGCCCCATTGTTCGCAGCCCTGGCGATCGCCGCCGGTGCGGGTCAGGCGGCGGCCCAGCAGCTGGGTCCCGACGCCGACGGCCCAGTGGACATCACCGCCGACGAACTTGAGGTGCAGAACAAGGCCTGCGTCTCCACCTGGCGCGGCCGCGCCGAGGCGCTGCAGGGCAACGCCCGCCTGCGGGCCGACGTGATCCGCGCGATCTTCGAGACCAAGCCGGGCTCCGGCACGGGCACGGGCGCCTGCGGCGACCTGGTCCGGATGGAGGCCGAGGGGAACGTCTACTACGTCACCAGCAAGGACCAGCGAGTGCGCGGCGACGAAGGCGTTTATGACGCCCGCAACGACACCGTCGTGCTGACCGGGGACGTCGTGGCCGTGCAGGGCCAGAACGTGCTGCGCGGCACGCGGATGGTGTTCAACACCCAGACCGGCGAAGGCCGCATGACCGGCTCGGCCACCGGCAAGAACGCCGAGGGCCGCCCGCGGGGCGTCTTCTATCCCGCCAAGAAGACCGAGGACGCGGCGAAGTGAACGCGCCGGACCGCACCGCGGCCCGCGAGGCGGCAAGGGGGGCCGCCGCCAGCCGCGCCATCCCCACCGAGGGGCTGGTCGTCGACAACATCGGCAAGTCGTTCCGTGGACGCCCGGTGGTGAAGGGCGTGTCCCTGCGCCTCGCGCGCGGAGAAGTCGCAGGCTTGCTGGGCCCCAACGGCGCCGGCAAGACCACCTGTTTCTACATGATCACCGGCCTGATCCCGGCCGACTACGGCGCAATCTACCTCGACGGCGAGAACATCACCGCCCAGCCCATGTACCAGCGCGCCCGGATGGGCGTCGGCTATCTGCCCCAGGAGACCTCGATCTTCCGCGGCATGAGCGTGTGGGAGAACGTGATGGCCGTGGTCGAGTTGCGCCAGCGCGACCAGAAGAAGGCCCGCGCCACGGTCGACCAGCTCCTGGGCGAACTGCACATCGAACACCTGAAGAGCTCGCCGGCCATTTCCCTCTCGGGCGGCGAGCGGCGGCGGGTGGAGATCGCCCGGGCGCTGGCGTCCGAGCCGTCGTTCATGCTGCTGGACGAACCCTTCGCCGGCATCGACCCCCTGGCCATCGCCGACATCCGCGAGGTGATCGGCTACCTGAAGACCCGCGGCATCGGCATTCTCATCACTGACCACAACGTGCGCGAGACCCTCGACATTATCGACCGCGCCTCGATCATCCATGCCGGTGAGGTCCTGTTCGAGGGCAGCCCCGACGAGATCGTGGACGATCCGGAGGTGCGGCGGGTGTATCTGGGGGATCGCTTTACGTAGGGGGCGTTCCTCGCGCTCAGCCGCCCTGCGCGGCAGCCCATCGAATCTGCGCAGCAAGCTCACATCCGGTCGGCTCGACAACGCCAGGGTCCGCGAATAGCCTTTGCCTTTCGTCAACGGCGCAACATGCCATCAGCCTCCTATCGCGCCTGGACCTCCCCGCTCCTCACCAGCTTCTGCGGGGCGATAGCGCTGGGCGTGTTTCTGGGTTTCGCAGGGCCGTTCGGCTCGTTTCAGTCTCTCGCCCACCCACAGCGCTACGCCTTCTGGTTCGCCCTCGTGGCGACAGGCTACGGGCTGGCGGTCGCCACCCGGCAGATCCTTCGTCCTGCAGCGGCGTTCGCTCGCCTGCCGGATGTCGCTGCGATCATTGTCGTGGGATTGATCTCGACCCTGCCGATGATGTTCGTCGTGGCTTGGGCGCTGGAAGTGGTGTTCGGACGGTCGACACCGCCAGGACGGCTGGTGTCGCTCTATCTTTCGGTCGCGTCGGTCCAGCTGGTCATCGCCGGGATCGCGTCATGGCCGTTTCTGGCGCCCCGCAGACCCGCGCGGCCGGCGGAAGACCCGAACACCGATCGGTTCTTCGAACGCGTCCCGGACCGGTTGGGGCGGGACCTGTTGGCCCTCGAGGCGCAGGACCACTACCTGATGGTCCACACGCGCCGGGGCTCGGCGCTCATCTCCATGCAGCTCAGCGAAGCCGAGCAGATCCTGCCGCCGCAGCTTGGCTTTCGGGCGCACAGGCGCTGGTGGGTCGCGCGGGAGCCGGTCGCCGGGTTGCGCCGCGAGGGTCATCAGACGCTGATCGAGCTGACGGGTGGTCTGACCGTACCGGTCGGCAGAACCTATCTCGCGGCGGTTCGCGCCGGCCTCGAGGGGCGCAGCTCCTGACGGTTGCGCGCTGCCGGAGGAGCCATGCGCCGGCTGCCCCCAGGCCGCCTGTGGCGTTGCCGCAAATTGGGCGCGCGCGAATGGCGTTGGCGGATCGGGCGGTTGCGCCCGGCCGGTGAGCTGATCGAGAGGGGGCGACCCCTATGCAGCTCCACCGGAGATCAGATGCGACATCGACTTTTTGCCTGCGCCTTCACGCTCGTCACCGCCATCCCTGTGGCGGGCTACGCACAGGAGACCACGGTCCTGAAGACGACTTGCGCCGAAGGACCTTCAGGCGCTGCCAGTGAGCCGGATCTGTCCGGGTTGTGGGACTTCTACATGGACGTCGGCGGCGTCCCGAGCTTCGGTCTCCTGAGTGTCGGCCGGCTCGATGGACGGTACGCCGGAACGCTGACGCCCGTGCGGACCGCTCCCGTTGTCGTGCGAAGCCTGACGATCGGCGATCGGAAGGTCCGGATGATCGTGGGCTCGCGCGAGGGCGACGTCGCCTACGACGCCGTGCTCTCCGGCGCGGGTGACCGGATGTGCGGGATCGTCACCTACCACGGCGGTCACCTGTACCCCATGGTGGCGCAGCGACGGCCGCAGCGTTCTTTCGAGCGACGATAGTGCGGTGGAAGCCGCCAGGGCCGCGATCCCGCAAGCCGCCGCCTGAACGTTTGAAACTGGCGCCTTGTCGCGCTGAACGCCTCCGCCGCCGCCCTCACTCCCGCGGCGCGTTGGGGGAGAGGAAGTCTTCGCTGTCGGTGGCGCGGATCGCCTGGACCTTCTCCTCGATGGTGCGGTCGGCGGTGGTGTCAGTGACGGCGTCGACGTCCTCGGGCGTCTTCGACAGGGCGGCGGTCTTGCGTGCGGCGGCCGGCGGGGCCGAGGCCGGGGGAAGCTGGCGGACGTTCTGGATGGGCTCGGGCATGGAAACGCCCGCCTGTTCGAGGACGGTCTTGACCGTGCGGATCGCCTCGCTCCTGACCTTGAAGTAGTCGGACACCGCCTGGTCGACCCAGCCGTAGATCTTGAGCGTCACGGCATAGGGATCGAGCCGCTCGGCGAGCGCCAAGGGCCGCGGCTCCTGAAGCACGCCAGGCACGCCGCGCAGCGCCCGGCGGGCCAGCGCCTGGGCCTGGAGGAGATCGTTCTCGTAGCCCACGCCCACCTCGAACTCGAACCGCCGCTCGGGCAGGCGGGTGAAGTTGATGATGATCGCCTTGTAGACGGTGGCGTTGGGGATGCGGACCTCGTTGCCGTCGAGGGTGGTGAGGAGGGTGGCGCGCGAGTTCAGCAGGGTGATCCGGCCCTCGTGGCCCTCGATCAGCACGTGGTCGTTGGGCGCGAAGGGCTGGCGCACGCTGAGCAGGACGCTGGCGATGTAGTTCTCGATGGTGTCGCGGACGGCGAAGCCGACGGCCAGGCCGAACAGTCCCGCCGCGCCCAGCACCGAGGCGAGGATGGTGGTCGCGCCGAGGATGCTCATGGCCGCCACGAGGCCGGCGACGATGAAGGCCAGGCGGATGACCTGGCCGATCAGAGACTCGATGAAGGCGTTGGGCGCGAGCCTGCCGAACAGGCGCGTCGAGCGGGTGACGAACGAACCCGCGAGCCAGAACGCCAGGAAGACGAGGATCGCCACGAGGGCCAGAGGGGCGAAGCTGATGGCGCTGCGCAGGCCCTCGCGGGCCTGGTCCACGAGTGGTTCGAGACGGCGGGTGACGCGGTGTTCGGTGACGATCTCGTTCTCCACCGAGACGACGCCGGCGAGCCGAGAGGCGATCTGCTCGGCCTGCCTGCGGTGGCCGGGCGTCAGGGTGGAGCCGCCGAGCGTGACGACGCCGCCGCGCACCTGCGCACGGACGCTCTCCAGCCCCTCGATTTCGCGAAACAGGTCCGACAGCCGCGCGGCGATCTCGGGGTCGGGGCTCTCGAGCTCGAGAGGCGCGGCCGCCGGCTGGGCGTCCTCGGCGGGCGTCCTTCCGGCGCCCGGCAGCTCAAGCCCGGGCGCCTGGGCCGCAGCGGGCGTCACGAGGGCCAGGCACACCGCGGCGAGCGTGGCCGGCGCGTAACTCCGAAGGTCCGGGATTCTGAAGAACCGCAAGCACCGGTAATGTGGCCCGGCGCGGCCGAGTTCCCGCCGCGGCGGGCGTCATCCCGGATGAGGCGACGCCCGCCGCGGCGCGCGGTTGTCAGGCCCGCTACGGACGGTCAGGACGGGTGACTGTTACGACGCGGTCGCGCACCGGCTTTTCGCCGCGTTCCTTGTAGGTGTTGGTGGTGGTCGAGCGGACGACGCCGTTCGGGCGCACCATGGTGCGGGTCGTCGAACGCGCGCGCTCGTCGTCTGTGCGAGCGCGGGCCGTCGAGTGCTGCATCGCCCGCTTACCGTTTGTGCGGGCGCGGGCGCGGGTCTCTGCGGTCCCGTCGTCAGCCCAGGCTTCGGCGCCGCCGGCGACGGCGGCTCCGCTCGGGTCGTGATAGCCCTCGCCCCAGCTACCGGCGCGGACGCGCTCACCGGCGATCTCGCCGGAGGAGCCGCCGCGGGTCTGGGCCAGGGCAGTGGGGGCGTAGGTGGCGGCGAACGCCAGGGCAAGCCCCGCCACGGAGGCGCGGAGCGTGCGGAGATTGCGGGTGCTGCTGATCATAACGTGCGGCCTTCCATCGGGAGGCGCGGCCCGGACGGGGCCGCGAAGGTGGACGAAAACGCGTGCGGGCGACGATGCCGCCCGCACGCTGCGGCCCCGTCAGTCGCGACGGCGGCGCGGCTCACGCGATTCCGCGGTCGAGCCGCCATACGCGCCGGCCTCCGAGCCTTGCCGGTCGGTGAAGCCGTAGACGTCGACTTCCGAGCTCGTGTTCTGGGAGCCGGGGCCGGTGGCGGCGCCGCCGGTGGAGGCGGCCGCGGCGGCGCGACGGCGGTCGGTGTAGATGGAGCCGCCGCCGAAGGTGGTGGCCGAGCTCACGGCCTCGCCCCGGTCACGGCCGGCGCGGCGGTTGCGGTCGGCCCGGTCGCGGCGCGACTTGGCGCCCACGTCGGCGTCGGCATAGGCGCCCTGCGGGCCGGCTTCGGCCGCGCCCCATCCGTGGGTGGACGCACGGTCGGACCGGCGCGATTGCGCGTCGGCGTCGCTGGCGACGGCGGCGCCGCCGAGGGCGAGGACGGCGGCGAGGGCGGTTGCGGTAGCAGAAATCTTCATGGGGTCGAGCCTTTCTGAAGTGGTTTTCTTCCGGAGACGTCTTGGATCTCCAGGGCGCTCAACCAGCAAATGCGGCCGATGTTTCAGCTTTGCCGAAATAAAATCTCTCGTTGTCTGATGTTCACGGAAGTATATCTCAGATGAATACTCAATTCATCGGGCGTTCATGCGTTTAACCGGGGGCGGAGAAATGAGCTATTTGGTCGACGTGGGCTTTCCGGAACGCGGGGCGGTCGGTGACACGAACGACGTAGGCCTCGGTTGCGGGCCGGTCGCCGAAGAGGCGGATCTTCGGGACCCGCAGCGCGTCGGCCATCATCAGGTCGGCGACGGTGAACCGGCCGGCGGCCAGCCATTCCCGCTGGCTCAGGACGGCCTCGATGTGGGCGAGGCGGCCTTCCATCCAGCCGGTGAGGCCGTTCTCCTTGGCGCCGGTGATCTCCAGGAACCACCAAGGGACGGTGACCATCTCGATCGAGTTGAGGGCGGCGATGGTCCACTGCAGCGCCTGGGCCTCGCCGGCCGGGTCGCGCGGCATCAGGGCCTCGCTCTTGCGTGCGAGGTGCAGAAGGCCCGCTCCGCTTTCGAAGATCTCTACTTCGCCGTCGCTTAGAAACGGGACCTGGCCGAAGGGCTGGCGCGCCAGGTGGTCGGGGCCGCGACCCTCGAAGGGGACGGTGCGGACGGCGTAAGGCAGCCCCGCCTCTTCGCAGGCCCATCGAAGGCGAAGGTCGCGCACGAAGCCGCGCGGGCCTTCGGGGACCCAATCATAGGTCCAGATGATCAGCTCGCCCATGGACGTCTCCTTCCGCGCGCCTGGATCGGTGCGCCCCGCCAGCCAAGAACGCGCCGGCGAGACGCGATCCGACAAGAGGTCTCGTCGGAGACGGGCGTTGCTCTGTCGAGGGAGAAGACGGGAATCGGCCTAGCCTCGCGCTTCATGTTCCACGATGCAGGGCCGTCCTGGATGGACCGGGCGCGGGCGGCGGCCCGGTCGCTGCGGGCCACGACGCATCGGGCGCGCCGGGCCGGACATTCGGTCTACGTGGCGCTCCTTCGGGACGACCGTCGTCCTGGCGAGCCATGGGGCCTCTATGTGGGCCAAACCTCGCGCGATCCGGATCTGCGGTTTGACCAGCACAAGGCCGGCTACAAGGCGAGCGGCGCGGTTCGGCGGTTCGGGGTGCGGCTGCTGCCCGAGTTGACCGAGCATCTGAATCCGCTGCGCGCCTGGGAGGCGCTGGAGCTGGAGGCGGCGCTGGCCGAGGCGTTCCGCGCCGCCGGGATCGACTGGGTGGAGGGAGGCCATTGAGCCGCGCCGCCCGGCGGCGCGACCCTAAAGCCTCAGCCGCCAGGTCTCGCTGACCTCCGGCTTGCCGAACTCATCGTGGGTCCAGGTCTCGACGAGCTCGAAACCCGCCTTGGCGTAGATGGCGCGTGCGGCGGTGAGGACGGCGTGGGTCCAGAGCACGATCTCGCGATAGCCAGCCTGTCGGGCGAACACGACGCATTCTTCTACGAGCCGCCGGCCGAGGCCCAGACCGCGAGCGTCCGGGGTCAACAGCAGGAGACGCAGGCGGGCGGTGTCGTCGTCCTCCCTCACCAGGAACACCGATCCCACTCGATGGCCGTCGAGCTCGGCCACCCAGCAGCGTTCGCGCTCCGGGTCCGGGCGCTCCAGGAAGTCGGCGCAGATGCGGGCGGTGACGGCCTCGATGCCGGCGCCCCAACCATATTCGGCGCCGTAGATCAGGGCGTGCTGCTCGGTGATCCAGCCCATGTCGCCCGGGCGGTGTGGGCGCAGGACGATGTTGGGAGCGGCGGCTTGGCTCATAGGTCGAGGTCCCATCGCTCGCTGGTGAGGCCCCAGCCGCCGAAGTCGCGGTTGGGCCAGGTGTCGACAATCCGGAAGCCGGCGGCGGCGTAGAGCCGGCGGGCGGCGGTGAGCACGCTCTGGGTCCAGAGGGTCATAGTCCGGTAGCCGGCGGCGCGGGCGAAACCCGTGCACTCGTCCACCAGGCGGCGGCCCAGGCCAAGGCCTCGGGCGCCGGGCTCGACCAGCAGGAGGCGCAGCTTGGCAGTGGTCTCGTCGCCCTTGGCCACAAAGACGCAACCGACGTTCTCGCCGTCGCGCTCGGCGATCCAGGCGCGTTCGCGGGCGGGATCGAAATGGGTGACGAAATCGCCGGCGATCTGGGCGCACATGGCCTCGAACCGCTCGTCCCAGCCGTACTCGCGGGCGTAGACGACGCCGTGCCGCTGGACGACCCAGCCGATGTCGCCGACCCGCAGGGGCCGCAGCGCATAGGCGGCCGACGGCGGCGGCGCCGCGAGCAGCCGTTCGGCCTCCGCCAGCGCCTGGACAAGGCGGCCCTGGTCGGCGGCGGAAAGGCCGCCCACCAGTCCCTCGACCTGCGCGAGGGTGCGCCCATGGAGGCCGGCGTAGGTTTCGCGGCCGCCCGGGGTGACGCTCAGCACCACGCTGCGGCCGTCGTCCGGCGACGGTGCGCGCGAGACCAGACCCTCGCGCTCGAAGCGCTTGACGATTCGGCTGAGATAACCCGCGTCCAGCCCGGTGGCGTTGATGATGTCCTTGGGCGTCACGCCCTCGCGGCTGGCGATCTCGTACAGCACCCGGCTCTCTGCCAGGGTGTAGGGCCCGCCGAGATGGCCCTTGTCGA
Organism: Pseudomonadota bacterium; assembly: GCA_049323595.1. GTDB lineage: Bacteria > Pseudomonadota > Alphaproteobacteria > Caulobacterales > Caulobacteraceae > Phenylobacterium. The sequence goes on along the minus strand of JBMOOD010000015.1, from coordinate 46,719 downwards.
GCACGCCGATGGCGCGCGTGTAGAAGCGGTTGAACCGGCGGACGGCGGCGACGGTGTCGGGCGTGGCCATGGGCCGATCTGGCGCGAGGTAGTTGACGGAGTCAAGTATTTACCACCCCACAACCGCCGCGCGAGGTAGTCTCCCGTTAAGAGGGTCGTGCCATGCTGGGGCTGCGACAGAACCGTCGCGGCGGAGGCCTCACCCGGGATGAGCCAGGAGCCCAAACGTCCCCCCACGGCGCAGGAACGGGCCCTGCGGCTGCTCTCCGACGCGGAGTCGCAGCTCGCCGGTCTGGGCGAGGACCTGGCGGGCGGTTTCAGTATCATGCGCGCGATGATCGGCCCCTACGTCGAGATGGGCGGCATGGGGCCGTCAGGCCGCGTGGTGGCCAGCCTCTATACGGTGATGGGCGACCTACTGAAGGCGCAGCGCTATGACCGCGAGGCGGTCGAGGTGCACCTGCAGGCGTGGCGGCTGATGCTGACCAACGAGTTGGACGAGGATGCGACGCAGACCCTGTTCGCAGGGCTGAAATCCGTGCGCGACTTCTACGCGGACGCCAAAGCAGCCTAAGCTCCCGGAAGGTCCAGACCGGGAGGACAGGGTGGCTACGCCATCATACTGGCTCGTGAAGTCCGAGCCCGCCAAATATGCCTACGCCGACCTGGAGCGCGACGGCCGCACCGTATGGGACGGCGTCCGCAACAACGCCGCAGCCCTGCACCTGAAGGCCATGAAGGTGGGCGACGAGGTGCTCTACTACCACTCGCAGGAGGGCCTGGCGGTGGTGGGGATCGCCCGGGTCGTGAAGGAGGCGTTCCCCGACACGACCGATCCCACCGGCCGCTTCGTGGCCGTCGAACTCGCCCCTGTCCGGGCGCTGAAGCGGCCGGTGACGCTGAAGGAGATGAAGGCCGAGCCGACGCTCGCAAAGCTGGAGATGATCCGCCAGGGGCGGCTGTCCGTTTCCCCGGTGCGTCCGGAGGAGTGGCAGGCGATCCTGAAGATGGCGGACGAGTAGCCTAGAGTCCCAGGTCCCTGACCAGGTCCTGCAGCATTTCCGCCACCCTGGCCGGTTCGCTGAGCATCGCCAGATGGTGCAGTCGCTCGCGCCGGACCGGCCAGCCCATGGCCTGCGCGCGGGCGCAAGCGCCGTCGTAGGCGCGGCTGAACTGGAGATAACCGCGGGGCAGCGCCTCCCATTCGGCGCCCGCGGGCGCGACGGCCTCCAGGAAGTCGAAAGGCGTGCGCGGCAGGTCGCGGAGGAATGCGCCGCGCGCCTCCGGATCCGGAATCATGCGGAGCGTGGGATCCTCGTCGAACCACTGGTTCCAAGGCGCGAGGCGGCCCTCGGTGGTGCGTTCGCGCAGGCGCTGGGCGAACTCCGGCGGAGCGTTCTCGAGCACGCTGCGGCCCGGATGCGGAAGGATGGCGTCGGCGAAGACGAGGCCGACGAGGTCGGGCGACGCCTGGGCCAGGGACGGCGCGAAACCGCCGGCGCCGCTGTGCAGGACGGCGATCCAGGGGCGCCCGTCCGCCTGGGCGACAATCCGCCGCGCCGCACCCGCGTACCAGTCAGGCCCGCGCACGCCGCCGTAGTCGACGGCGAGCGCAGCGGACAGCAACTCGGCGACAGGCGTCCAGCCGGAGGCGCCTGTAAACGGGCTCGCAATCAGCACCAGCCGGGCCATACGCCACATTCCCTCCTGATGGACTCGCGCGCTACCTTAGGCTCCGTCGCCGCCGATCGGGAGAAACGCATGCTGCGCGGCCTGGCTGTCATCGTCGTTCTGTTCGCCGTTTCGGGGCCCGCTTCGGCCAGGCCGAAGCCCGATCCCGTCGTCGAGCGGGGCCGTGAGGTCGCCGAGAAGCGGTGCGCGTCCTGCCACTCGGTCGCGCCCGGCGGCGCCAGCCCCATGCGGGACGCTCCCGCCTTCGCCGGCCGGGACATGCAGCATACGGCCGGACTGGAGGGGCGCCTGGCTGCGCTCACCCGGAAAGGCCACTACGACATGCCGCCGATGACCCTGTCGCCGGACGAGGTGACCGCCCTTCGCGCCTACATCGAGAGCCTGGCGCCGCGTCAGCCCTGAAGGATCGTCATCTGAGTCTGGGTGACGAGCGCCAGCAGCTTTCCGTCCGCGTTGGTGATGCGGGTCTGCCAGACCGAGGACCGGCGGCCAATGTGCAGCGGCGTGGCTTCGCCCTCGACGACCGATCCCACCGGCGCGGAACCCAGGAAATTGGTCTTGCTCTCCAGGGTCGTGGTGCGCGCGCCGGGCTCCAGGTTCATGACGGCTCCCGTGGCGCCGAGCGCGTCGGCGAAGGCCATGAAGGCGCCGCCGTGCAGGATGCCGCCCGCCGTGCAGAGGTCGTCGCGCACCGCGAGGCGCCCGCGCACGCGGTCCTTCGACCGCTCGAGAACGTCCATCCCCATGAGGTTGGAGAAGGGCATGCCGGTGTCCGCCAAGGTCTGATCCTCCTTCGATCGGCCACGGCTTAGTCGCGGGATCCGCACATTGCTACGACCTGGAACGTAGTATGCCGGCGATGCATTCCGGGGCCGCCTTCCGCCAGACGGCCTGCGAGCCCATCTGATTGAACGATCAGGTTCGCTCGCCTTGCGCCGGCGGGCTGGCGGGCGTACGTGAACGCCTTCCCAGACTAGGAGATTTGATATGGGTTACCGGGTCGCCGTCGTCGGCGCCACGGGCAACGTGGGCCGCGAGATGCTGAACATCCTCGAGGAAGTGAACTTCCCCGTGGAGAAGATCCATGCGCTCGCCTCCCGCAAATCCATCGGCGTCGAGGTTTCGTTCGGCGACAAGATCCTGAAGTGCGAGGACATCGAGCAGTTCGACTTCTCCAAGGTCGATGTGGTGCTGATGAGCGTCTCGGGCGCGTTCTCGAAGGAATGGGCGCCGAAGATCGGCGCCGCCGGCCCGATCGTGATCGACAACTCCTCGGCCTGGCGGATGGACCCCGACGTGCCGTTGATCGTGCCGGAGGTGAATCCGGACGACGTCTCCTGGGCGAACCGCAAGAACATCATCGCCAATCCCAACTGCTCCACGGCCCAGTTGGTGGTGGCGCTGAAGCCGCTGCACGACCGGGCGAAGATCAAGCGGGTGGTGGTGGCGACCTACCAGTCGGTGTCCGGCGCCGGCAAGGAGGGCATGGACGAGCTGTGGGACCAGACCAAGGGCGTCTTCGTCCTGGGCCCCAGCGAGCCGAAGAAGTTCCCCAAGCAGATCGCCTTCAACGTCATCCCGTTCATCGGCAGCTTCCGCGACGACGGCTACACCGACGAGGAAGCCAAGATGTGGGACGAGACCCACAAGATGATCGATCCGGAGATCAAGCTGACGGTCACCTGCGTCCGCGTGCCGGTGATGGTGAGCCATTCCGAGGCGGTGAACATCGAGTTCCACGAGCCGCTGGACGAGGACGAGGCGCGGGACATCCTGCGCGAGTCGCCCGGCCTGATCGTGATCGATAAGCGCGATCCCACCGGCTACATCACGCCCAAGGAAGCCCAGGGCGAGTTTCCGGTCTATGTGAGCCGCATCCGCAAGGACCCGACCGTGGAGAACGGGCTGTCGATGTGGGTGGTCGCCGACAACCTCCGCAAGGGCGCGGCCCTGAACGCCGTGCAGATCGCCCAGCTCCTCCACGAGCGCGGCCTGCTCCGCCAGAAGGCGGTCGCCTGAGCCATGAGCCCGCCGTCCGCGCCGGGTGAAGCTCGCCTGGCGTTGTCGGCGGGGATCGGCTGCTACCTCATCTGGGGCTTCGTGCCGCTGGTTTTCCAGGCCATCGGCGCCCTGGGCGTCGGGTCGTGGGAGATGCTGGCCCATCGCATCGTCTGGAGCATCCCGGTCGCGGCGCTGTTCGTCTGGATGGCGCGCCAGGGCGGGCAGGCGCTGGCCGTGCTGCGCCGGCCGAAGACCCTGGCCTGGCTGTTCCTCTCGTCGCTGCTGATCGCCACCAACTGGGTGGTGTTCATCTGGGCCGTGACGTCGGGCCGGCTGCTGGAGACCAGCCTGGGCTACTACATCAACCCGCTGGTCAACATGGCGGCCGGCGCGCTGATCTTCCGCGAGCGGATCGACAAGCCGGGCCAGATCGCCATCGGCCTGGCCCTGGTCGGCGTGGCGATCCAGGCGGTGGCGCTGGGCCAGCTGCCCTGGGTGTCGCTGGTGCTCGCCTTCAGCTTCGGGGGCTACGGCATCGTCCGCAAGCAGGTGGCGGCGGACGCCCAGACCGGCCTGCTGGTCGAGACCCTGCTGGTCGGCGTGGTCGCCGCGGCCTACATCGCCTGGCTGCAGGGTCAGGGCGGCGGCCATTTCGACAATCCCGTGACCGCGGCCTGGCTGATCGCGGCCGGACCCATCACGGCCGTGCCGCTGGTCCTCTTCGCCTGGGCGGCCCGGCGGGTGCCGCTCTCGCTCATGGGTTTCTTCCAGTTCATCGCCCCCACCATCAGTTTCTTCATCGGCGTGGCGCAGGGCGAACCGTTCAGCCAGCTCCGGGCGCTCTCCTTCGCCTTCATCTGGGGCGGCGCGGCGGTGTTCATGTACGGCGCATGGCGACGTTCGCGTCAGGTGGAACGGCGGGTGGCCGAGGCCACGGCGGCGCAGTAGGTCCCACCGGCCCGGCCGGGTCAGAAGTCCTGCCAGTCTTCCGCCTGCGGCGCGGTGGCGTACGGCGCGGACCCGCCTGCGACCGCCCTACGATCCGGAACTCTCCCTGCAGGCGGCGCAGCTCGGTGAGGTCGCCGACGGAGAACATGGAGAGCCCCATCGTCGAGGCTGCGGACGGTCGTCTCACGCGATGAGTGCGGACCGACGCGCGGGAGCGCGCCTTCGCAGACTCAGACGCCGTAGACCGCCTCGATGATCCGACGGGGCCGCAGATCGCCCATCAGCGCCGTCCCCTGCTTGTTCATCACATAGGCGCCGCCGAGCCGCCGTTCGGGATCGGCGAAGGCGCAGGCGCCGCCCCAGCCGGAGTGGCCGAAGCTCTCGCGCCCCGGCCCCCAGGGCAGGTTCGGCTCGTTGCGCATGAAGCCGGCCCCCCAGCTCATCACATAGGGCAGAACCAGGTCCTGGCCGCGGATGCGCTCGCGCGACGCCTCGGCGATCAGCGCCGGCGACAGGATCTGGCTCCCGTCCAGCCAGCCGTCGTTGGCGAGGGCGCCCATCAGCCTCGCCAGAGCTTCCGCGGTGGCGTAGCCGTTGGTGGACGGCACCTCCATCCGGCGATAGTCGGCGCCCGCCTTGCCGGCGGCGGAGGACCAGGGCGCCAGGAAGGCCGCGCGAGTGGCGTCGTTGATCTCGCCGAAGTCAGGCACGGCGCTCGGCCGTTGCAGTTCGGCCACGCGATCGTCCGCGCCCTGCGGCAGGCCGATCCAGAGGTCCAGGCCGTGGGGTTCGCCGATGTCCTCGCGGAATGCCGTCCCGATGGTCCGGCCGTCCACGCGCCGGAAGATCTCGCCCACGATGTAGCCCACAGTCACCGGGTGGTAGCCGCTGGCCGAGCCCGGGGGCCACATCGGGGCCATGGACGCCAGCCTGGCGCAGATGGCGTCCCAGTCGACCCAGAGGTCGGGGTCCATCGGCTCGGAAAACCCGGGCAGGCCCGCCTGGTGCGAGATCGCCTGCTCGACGGTGACGGCGGCCTTCCCCGCCTGGCCGAACTCCGGCCAGATGCTGGCGACCGTCTGGCGGTAGTCCAGCTTCCCGGCCTCGACCAGATGGGCGATCATCAGGGCGGCGACGGCCTTCGTCACCGAGAATACCGGCGCAAGGGTCCGCTCGCCCCAAGGGACCTCGCGCTTGCGGTCGGCGAACCCGGCCCAGAGATCGACGACGATCTCGCCAGCCTCCACAAGGGTGAAGCGGGCGCCCAGTTCCTGGCCCGCGGCGAAGTTGGCCGCGAAGGCGTCCTTCGCCGCTCCGTAGCGCGCCAGCGCAAAGCCCCCGAGTTCCGCCATCTAGACCGTCGCCCTCTGCTCGAAGTCCCCGCTGCCGTCGTCCGCGGCCGGCTCGGTGTCCACCGTGCGCACGCGGGCGGCGGCGGGCCCACGGCCGCAAGCGCCGACGAGCAGGGCCACCGCATCCGGCGGCCCGATGGCCAGGGCCTCGACGCGACCGTCGCTGCGGTTGCGCACCCAGCCGGACAGGCCCAGGGCCTGCGCCTCGACCACCATCCACCAGCGGTAGCCGACACCCTGGACACGACCCTCGATCAGGATCCGCGTCGCGATGCGCTCGCTCATAGGCGCTCAACCCGGACCTCGGCGGTCGGGTTCACGATACGGTCGGCCAGCGCCACGATCGGCAGTTCCGGGGCGTTCCAGGCCTTCGCAGCGGCGACGGTCTCCGCCGCCGCCCGCGCGGCCCGCTCGGCCGCATCGCGCGGATCGCGACGCTCGACCAGGCCCGCTCCGAAGCTGGCCGTGACCAGGTCGCCGGTGCCGTTGGGGACCGCCTCGATCCTCGGGTGCGCGAACAGCACCGCCTCTTCCTTGTCGACGTAGAGCAGGCCGATCTCGCCCGGACGCGCCGGGACCGAGGTCACCAGGGCCGGGCGGCCGATGGCGCGGGCGGCGTCACGCGCCTCCGCGGCCGTCTCGATCGAGCGGCCGGCAAGATGCCCTAGTTCCCACAGGTTCGGCGTGATCCAGTCCGCCAGGGGGACGAGGCGCCGGATCACGGCCTCGGACACCTCCGGCTTCACATAGAGCCCCCGCGGCGCATCGCCGAGCACCGGGTCCACGAGCACCAGGGGGCGGGGCCCCCAGGCGTCGTTGCGTTCGGCGGTGCGCACCCGCTCGATGACGCCGGCGGCGATCTCCACCTGGGCCGGGTCGGAGAAGTGGCCGGTGATGATCAGGTCGACCAGGCCGAACAGGGCGTCGGCCTCGATGTCGCCCAGCATGCGGCGGAAGACGTCCGGCGGCGTCACCTCGCCCTGGCCGCCGCGGGCCGGCGTGCGCCCGAACATGGCGGTCGGCGCCAGCACGGGGTCGATCTTGTGCGCCGCCAGCACGTACTGCTGCGCGGCCCCGCCGATCCGCGAGGCCGCGACGAAGGAGGAGAGGATCAGGGCGAGGGGCACAGGATGGCCCTAGCCCACCCGCGCCCATCGGACCACCCCGTTCGCGTCAGTAGCGATAGTGCTCGGGCTTGAACGGCCCCTGCGGCTTCACGCCGATGTAGTCGGCCTGCTCCTGGCTGAGCTTCGTGAGCCTGGCGCCCAGCTTCTCCAGGTGGAGCATGGCCACCTTCTCGTCCAGGTGCTTGGGCAGGGTGTAGACGCGCTTTTCGTACTTCGCCCCGTTCTGCCAGAGCTCGATCTGGGCGAGCGTCTGGTTGGTGAAGGAGGCGCTCATCACGAACGAGGGGTGGCCGGTGGCGTTGCCCAGGTTCACCAGGCGGCCCTCGGACAGGACGATGATCTTCTTGCCGTCCGGGAACTCCACGTGGTGGACCTGGTCCTTGATCTTGTCCCACTTGAAGTTGCGCAGGCCCGCGATCTGGATCTCGGAATCGAAGTGGCCGATGTTGCAGACAATGGCGTTGTTCTTCATCGCCCGCATGTGGTCGACCGTCAGAACGTCCTTGTTGCCCGTCGCGGTGACGAAGATGTCGGCCTTGTCCGCCACGTCCTCGACGCGGACCACCTCATAGCCTTCCATCGCCGCCTGCAGGGCGCAGATCGGGTCGACCTCGGTGACCATGACGCGCGCGCCGCCGTTGCGCAGGCTGGCGGCCGAGCCCTTGCCTACGTCGCCGTACCCCATGACCACCGCGGTCTTGCCGGCCAGCATCACGTCAGTGCCGCGGCGGATGGCGTCCACCAGGCTCTCGCGGCAGCCGTAGAGGTTGTCGAACTTCGACTTGGTCACGCTGTCGTTGACGTTGATGGCGGTGAACGGAAGCTCGCCGCGCTCGTGCATCTGGTAGAGGCGGTGCACGCCCGTGGTGGTCTCTTCCGACACGCCCCGGCAGGCGTCGCGGATGGCCGTGTAGAAGCCGGGCTTCTCCTTGAGGTAGCGCTTCATCACGGTGAAGAGCGCCTCTTCCTCCTCGTTGGTCGGATTCTCGAGAAGGCTCGGGTCCTTCTCGGCCTTGGGACCCAGCACGCAGAGCAGGGTGGCGTCGCCGCCGTCGTCCAGGATCAGGTTCGGGTAGCCGCCGTCGTGCCACTCGAAGATCTTGTGGGCGTACTCCCAGTACTCGACCAGGGTCTCGCCCTTGATGGCGAAGACGGCCGTGCCCTTGGCCGCGATGGCGGCGGCGGCGTGGTCCTGCGTCGAGAAGATGTTGCACGAGGCCCAGCGCACCTCGGCGCCCAGCGCCTGCAGGGTCTCGATCAGCACCGCCGTCTGGATCGTCATGTGCAGCGAGCCGGCGATGCGCGCGCCCTTCAGCGGCTGGGATTTGCCGAACTCCTCGCGCACGGCCATCAGGCCGGGCATTTCGGTTTCGGCGATCTCGATCTCCTTGCGGCCCCAGTCGGCGAGCGAGAGGTCCTTCACGACATAGTCGGTCATCGGGCGTCCTGATGTGGGAATGGTGCGTCTTGCCGGCCCCTATAGCGGGACGGCGTCCAGCTATCAACTTTCATATAAAGAACTCTTTATGCGACCTGCGTTGCCCGCCGCAGCGTGACCGGTCTATCCGGGCGGCTCCTTCCGCAGAGGAAAGCCATGAACGCGCCCATGAAGATCGCCGATCCGGCCCAGCCCCGCCATGACTGGAAGCTTGCCGAGGTGGAGGCGCTGTTCGAGTTGCCGTTCAGCGAACTGGTGTTCCGCGCGGCGCAAGTCCATCGGACCTGGTTCGACCCCACCGAGCTGCAGCTGTCCCAGCTCCTGTCCGTGAAAACCGGCGGCTGCCCGGAGGACTGCGGCTACTGCGCCCAGAGCCAGAAGTTCAAGACGGGGGTGGCGGCGTCCAAGCTGATGGACGCCGAGACGGTGATCGCCGCGGCCAGGGACGCCAAGGCCGGCGGGGCGCAGCGCTTCTGCATGGGCGCGGCGTGGCGGGACCTCAAGGACCGCGACCTGCCGAAGGTGGCGGAGATGGTCTCGGGCGTGAAGGCCCTGGGGCTGGAGACCTGCGCCACGCTCGGCATGCTGACGCCGGAGCAGGCGAAGGCGCTGAAGGCGGCCGGCCTCGACTACTACAACCATAACCTCGACACCGGCCCAGACTACTACGACCAGGTCGTCACCACCCGGACCTACCAGGACCGGCTGGACACGCTGGCGGCCGTCCGCGACGCCGGCATGGCGACCTGCTGCGGCGGGATCGTCGGCATGGGCGAGACGCGGCGCGACCGGGCGGGGCTGCTTCACCAGCTGGCGACCCTGCCGGCGCACCCCGACAGCCTGCCGATCAACGACCTGATGCCGATCCCGGGCACGCCGCTGGGGGACTCGAAGGCCGTCGATCCGCTGGAGTTCGTGCGCATGATCGCGGTGGCGCGGATCGTCTGCCCGAAGGCGATGGTGCGCATCGCGGCCGGCCGCGAGCACATGAGCAAGGAGCTTCAGGCCCTTTGCTTCCTGGCGGGCGCCAACTCGATCTTCGTGGGCGCGCGGCTGCTGACCACCAACAACCCGGGGCGGACCAGCGACGACGCCCTGCTGGACGACCTGAAGATGCGGCCGATGGGGCAGGCCGCGCCCCAGCCCGCCTGAAGCTGCTGACAGAAATCGGCGAAGCGATCGGCTAGGAAAGGCGCCGGGTGTTGTCGGCGGCCGGGTAGCTTGGCCGTCCTTTGGACCCTATCTGGGTGCCTCCGAGGGAGAGCGCGTGCATCCGATCATTTCCATCCAGGGCCTGTCGAAGACCTATGCCGGCGGGTTCCAGGCGCTGAAGGGCGTCGACCTTGAAATCCGCAAGGGCGAGATCTTCGCCCTGCTGGGACCCAACGGGGCGGGCAAGACCACGCTCATCGGCATCGTCTGCGGCCTCGTCCGCATGACCGCGGGGCAGGTGTCGGCCGACGGCCACGACATCCAGAGAGACTTCCGCGCCGCGCGGTCCAAGATCGGCCTGGTGCCGCAGGAGATCTCCACCGACGCCTTCGAGACGGTGTGGGACACGGTAAAGTTCAGCCGCGGCCTGTTCGGCAAGCCGCCGAACGATGCGTACCTGGAAAAGGTGCTGAAGGACCTGTCGCTCTGGGACAAGCGGTCCGAGAAGATCATGGCCCTGTCGGGCGGCATGAAGCGGCGGGTGATGATCGCCAAGGCGCTCAGCCACGAGCCGGCGATCCTTTTCCTCGACGAGCCGACCGCCGGCGTCGACGTCGAGCTGCGGCGAGACATGTGGGAGATGGTGCGGGGCCTGCGCGAGCAGGGCGTCACCATCATCCTGACGACCCACTACATCGAGGAGGCCGAGGAGATGGCCGACCGCATCGGCGTCATCTCCAGGGGCGAACTGATCCTGGTGGAGGACAAGGACGTCCTCATGCGCAAGCTGGGCAAGAAGCAGCTCACCCTGCACCTGCAGGAGCCCCTGGCGGCGGCGCCGCAGATCGACGGCTATGCGCTCGAGCTCGGCGCCGACGGGGCCGAGCTCACCTACACCTTCGACGTCCAGGCGCAGAGCACCGGCATCGCCGACCTCATGAAGCGGCTCGCCGAGCGCGGAATCGATTTCAAGGATCTGCGCACCGAGGAGTCGAGCCTCGAAGACATCTTCGTCAGCCTGGTCCGGAGCCGCGCATGAACGTCCACGCCATCCGCGCCATCTACCTCTTCGAGATGCACCGCTGGGCGCGCACCATCGTGCAGAGCCTGGCCGCGCCGGTGATCACCACCTCGCTCTACTTCATCGTCTTCGGGGCGGCGATCGGCAGCCGGATGCCCGAGATCGACGGGGTCAGCTACGGCGCCTTCATCGTGCCGGGCCTCCTGATGCTGTCGATCCTCACCGAGAGCATCTCGAACGGCTCGTTCGGCATCTACATGCCGAAGTTCGCGGGCACGATCTACGAAGTGCTCTCGGCGCCCATTTCCGCCGTGGAGGTTGTGCTGGGCTATGTGGGCGCGGCGGCGACCAAGTCGATGATCCTGGGCCTGGTGATCCTGGCGACCGCGCGGATCTTCGTGCCGTACGAGATCAACCACCCGCTGCTGATGCTGGCGTTCCTGGCGCTGACCTCGGTGACCTTCAGCCTGTTCGGCTTCCTGACCGGCATCTGGGCGGACGGCTGGGAGAAGCTGTCGATCATCCCGATGCTGGTGATCACGCCGCTGACGTTCCTGGGGGGCAGCTTCTATTCGATCGACATGCTGCCGGGCGCCTGGAAGACGATCGCGCTCTTCAACCCGGTGGTCTATCTGGTGAGCGGCTTCCGCTGGAGCTTCTACGGCGTCTCGGACGTGGGCGTGGGCGTCAGCCTGGCGGCGACCCTCGGATTCCTCACGCTCTGCCTGGCGGCGGTCACCTGGATCTTCCGCACGGGTTGGCGGCTCAAGACCTAGAGCACCAGGTCCGCGCTCACCGGGGCGTGGTCTGAGGGGCGTTCCCACTCGCGGACGTCGTCGTGGACCCGGCTGGCGGCCGCCCCCAGGCGGAAGGCGGCCTCGCGCAGCCCGGGCGTCACCAGGATGTGGTCGAGCCGCAGGCCGCGGTTCGAGGCGCGGAAGTCGGCCGCGCGATAGCTCCACCAGGAGAACATCTTGGCCGGATCGGGCGTCGTCTCCCGCGGCAGGTCAATGAAGCCCAGCGAGCCCTTCAGCGCGTAGAAGGCGTCCACCTCGGCCGGCGTGTGGCTGACCACTTTCGACATGTACTTGTGATTCCAGACGTCGTGCTCGCTGGGCGCCACGTTCAGGTCGCCGACGACGGCCAGGGGCGCCTTCGGATCGCGCCGCGCCAGTTCCGCCGTCAGCTTCTCGTAGAAGTCGAGCTTGTGGTCGAACTTCGGATTCTCCGTGCGATCGGGCACGTCGCCTCCGGCGGGAATGTAGAAGTTGTGGACCTCGATCCCGGCGATCGTCCCGCCCACACAGCGCGCATGGCCCTCGCGGCAGACATCGAGCGGCTCCGCGTCCTCGATCGGCAGGCGTGATGCGATCGCGACCCCGTGCCAGCCTTTCTGGCCGGCGATCTTCAGGTGCGGCAGGCCCATCTCTTCGAAGGCGCCCCTCGGAAACTCGCCCTCCCGGCATTTGATCTCCTGCAGGCACAGGATGTCGGGCGCCTGCTCGCGGACGAAGCGGGCGACCTGCTCGGCACGCAGGCGGACAGAGTTCACGTTCCAGGTGGAGAGACGAAGGCGCATACCTCTTCATATGGGCGAGCGACGCCACAAAGAAGGCCCGGGCGCCTCGCAGCGCCCGGGCCGTGTGAGTCGTCTCTCATGCCGCCGCCGGGAGGGGATAGGTTCCGGCACGGATTCCGTCGACACGACCGGCGCGCCGACGACGTAGTGACAATATCGCCACAGTGCGACAGTTTGTCAAAGGACTTTCATTGCAGCGCTTGCCTGTGGCGATCACGACACAGTGCGTCAGCTGCGGCGACCGACCTGCGGGCGGGGATCCTTCAGCCGGAACAGGCCGCCGTCGAGGCCCGACGCGCGCTGCAGTTCCACGAGCTCCACCCGCGTCGGCCGGCCCTGGGCGTCGGTCACCGTCCAGCCCTTCAGCGCCAGCGGGGCGTCGGAGAAGGTGAGCGTGATCTGGCCCGCGGTCTTCTTCTCGCCGTCGCGGGCCGTGATCGAGAAGCCGTCGGCGTGGCGCGCGACGCGGGTGATGGTGACGCCTTTGTCCAGACGGATGGTCTTGGCCAGGAACAGCGAGAGCGGGGTCGCCGACAGCGGGTACTGGTCGAAGGTCTTGAGCCGGGTGTCCTGAACCGAGACGCGCCCGCCGTCGGAGACGACAAGCAGGCCCGACGGGGCGTCATAGTCGAAACGCGCCTTGCCGGGCCGCTTCATATAGAGGGCGCCGGTGGTCGAGCGGCCGCGCGCGTCGGTCTGGACGAACCGGCCCTTGGCTTCGCTGAGGCCCTCGAGATAGGCCACGGCGCGGTCCACCAGCGCCCGGTCGGCGGCCGAAAGGCCAGCTTGCGCGAACGCCGGGCCCGCCAGCGGCGCGGCGGCGAGCGACAGCGCGAGGTTGCGTCGGGTCAGGGTCATGGTTGCTCCGTTACGACGATGAGCCCTATCACGCCAGCAGGGCGGCAATGGGGCCGGGGCGAGGCGAAGCAACGCCGGGCGCGGAGGCGAGTTCCTGCAGCATGGGCATGATCGAGGATCTGGAGCGCCGGATGGCGGAGGCCGCCGAGGCCCGCGATTTCGAAACCGCCGCCCTGCTGCGCGACGCCATCGCGCGAATCCGGTCGGGCGAGTCCGGGCTCACCGAACAGCAGCCCGGCAGGATGGGGCTCGGCTCCAGCCAGGAACGCTATGCGAAGGCGGCAAAGCCCCTACCGAAGAAGCCCGACCTCATGACCAGCGGCCACAGGTCGGGCGGCCGCCGGCGGCGCTAAGGCGCGGCGCTGACCAGGATCTCGCGCTTGCCGGCGTGGTTGGCGGGGCCGACGACCCCTTCCTGCTCCATCCGCTCCATCAGCGAGGCGGCGCGGTTGTAGCCGATCTGCAGGCGGCGCTGAATGTAGCTGGTGGAGGCCTTGCCGTCGCGGGTGACCACCGCGACCGCGCGGTCGTAGAGGTCGTTGCTCTCCTCGCCGCCTAGGCCGAGCGCCCCCTCCTCGCCGTCCTCGTCGCCGCCGGCGGTGACCTCGTCGAGGTAGCTGGGCGTACCCTGATCGCGCAGGAACTTGGCCACGGCCTCGACCTCGCCGTCCGAGACGAACGGGCCGTGCAGGCGGGTGATGCGGCCGCCGCCGGCCATGTAGAGCATATCGCCCTGGCCCAGCAGCTGTTCGGCGCCCTGCTCGCCCAGGATGGTGCGACTGTCGATCTTCGACGTGACCTGGAAGCTGATCCGGGTGGGGAAGTTGGCCTTGATTGTGCCGGTGATGACGTCCACCGACGGGCGCTGGGTGGCCATGATCAGGTGGATGCCGGCGGCCCGCGCCATCTGGGCCAGGCGCTGGACCGCGCCTTCGATGTCCTTGCCGGCCACCATCATCAGGTCGGCGACCTCGTCGATGATGACCACGAGATACGGCATGGGCTCGGGCCGGATCTTCTCGCTCTCGAAGATCGGGCGGCCGGAATCGTCGAACCCGGTCTGGACCGTCCGCTCGAAGTGCTCGCCCTTGGCCAGGGCCTCGCGGGCGCGCTCGTTGTAGCTGGCGATGTTGCGCACGCCGATCTTGGACATGCGGCGATAGCGGTCCTCCATCTCGCGCACGGTCCACTTCAGCGCGACGATGGCCTTCTTCGGATCGGTGACGACGGGCGCCAAGAGGTGCGGGATGCCGTCGTAGACGGAAAGCTCCAGCATCTTGGGGTCGATCATGATCAGCCGGCACTGCTCGGGCGGCAGGCGGTAGAGGATCGACAGGATCATGGCGTTGACGCCCACCGACTTGCCCGAGCCGGTGGTGCCGGCGATCAGCAGGTGGGGCATCTTGGCGAGGTCGGCGATGTAGGGCTCGCCGCCGATGGTCTCGCCCAGGGCGACCGGCACCACCTGGCTTCCGCGCTCGTACTCCGGGGCGGCGAGCAGGTCGCGCAGATAGACGGTCTCGCGCCGCTGGTTGGGCAGCTCGATGCCGATGGCGTTGCGGCCGGATACGACGGACACGCGGCACGCGGCCACGCTCATGGAGCGGGCGATGTCGTCGGCCAGGGCCACGACCCGGGCCGACTTCACGCCGGCGGCGGGCACCAGCTCATAGAGGGTGACCACGGGGCCGGGGCGGATCTGGTCCACCTGGCCGCGGACGCCGAACTCGGCCAGCACGCTCTCCAGCAGCTGGGCGTTCTGGCGCAGGGCGCCTTCGTCGAACTGGGCGGCGCGCGGCTTGGCTTTGGCCAGCATCGCCAACTCGGGAAGCTTGAAGCCGCCCTCCTGGGCGAACGCGAAGGTGGCCTGCGCCTCCTTCTGCTCGCGCACGCTTTCGCGCGGCGCCGCCTTCGGCGCCTTGACCTTGAGGGCGGGGCCCTCGGCGGAGACGGGGATTTCCTCGGCCGCCTCGTCGAGCTGGCTGTCCGCAATGACGGGCGCGAGCGGCTTACGGCGGCCGACCTTTGCCGGCCGCTCGGGCTTGGCCGCCTTGAGCTTCGGTTTCGGCGTCAGGGCATGGCCGATTCCGTGGGCGGCGGCCCGCAGGTCGAGGCGCGACAGCCCCAGGCCGTAGCCGGCCGCAAGCACGCCGGCCACCGCGAGGACGGCCCCGGCGATCGGGGTGGCGTAGGCCAGCCGCGCATAGGCGATCACGCCGGCCAGACCCGACAGGAGGGCGTCGCCCCAGAAGCCGCCGAGGCCCTTGGCGAGCGGCCAGATCGCCGGTGTCGGCGCCCAGGCAAGCGCGCCGGCCAGGGCCAGGACTCCGAGCGTCCCGACGAGCGTCCTCAGCCGCAGGCGGCGACGGCTCGAATCAGGGTCCGGATCGGCGACCCGCGAGAGCCCCCAGGTGACGATGAGCAGGGCCAGGAGTCCGGCGGCGACGCCCAGGGACTGCACGCCGATGTCGGCCATCACCGCGCCAGCGCCCCCCAGGGCGTTGGTCGGCGCCTTCGGCCCCGCCGCGTTCAGGCTGGGATCGGCCGGGTTATAGGTGGCGAGCGCCGCCGCCAGCGCGATCCCCGCCGCCGCCACGAGGCCGCCGCGCAGGCGGGCCGTCGCCGGGTGGCTCCAGATCAGCTGGGCGATGTGGAGGACGAGCTCCCATCCGGTCTTTCGCGCCGCCCGCGCCATGCGCCCAACAACTCCGGTCCAAAGCGTCTGCGCCCTGTTTGGCGCCGCGACCGTTAATCCCGCGTTTACCGTGACCCAGGGGCGAACGATCGCACTTCCGCGCTCGGGCGGCGGAGGCTAGGTTCCCGCCCCATGAGCTGGTCCATGCCCCGTCCCGTGCTGCAGGCCGTCGCCGCCCTCCTGGCGCTGGCCTGCCTCATCTCGTTCGGCGTCGGCGTGGCCACGGCGCCCGAGCGCGGGCGGCTCCCCGGCGAGGGGCTGGATGCGGGCGTCGCCGCCCAGATCATCGAGGCGCAGGAAGCCCAGCCTCTGGTCGACGAGCGGATCCAGGGCGCGGTCCAGGAAGCGCCCGAACTGACCCCGGAAGAGCAGGCGGCCCTTGAAGCCGAGAAGAAGGCCAAGGCCGAGGCCGCCGCCCTCGCCAAGGCCGAGGCCGAGAAGGGCGCGCCGGTCAGCCCCGTCGTGGCCCCGGCCGCCGTTCCGCCGCCCCCCGCCAAGATCGAGCCGGTGGAAAAGGCGGCCCCGCCCCCGAAGGTGGAAGAGCCGGTGTTCTGAGCCGGCGCGGCGATCAGACGCCGTGTCGTTTGAAGAAGGCCAGCATCTTCGCCCAGCCATCTTCCGCCGACGCCTTGTCGTACGAGGGTCGATAGTCGGCGTGGAACCCGTGCTGGGCCCCGGGGTAGACGACGATCTCGCTGTCCGCCTTGCCGGCCGCCTTCAGCGCCTCGCGCATCTTCTCCACGTCGGCGAGCGGGATGCCGTTGTCCTTCTCGGCGTAGAGGCCAAGCACGGGCGCCTTGAGTTCGGGCGCCAGTTCGATCGGCGTCTGGTTCGTGGCGTCGCCGGCGGACATCGACCCGGACAGCCGCCCGTACCAGGCGACGCCAGCCTTGAAGTTCGGAAGCCGCGCACAGGTTTCCCAGACCACGTTCCCGCCCCAGCAGAATCCGGTGACCGCGAGCCTTCCGCCATCGGCGAAGGCCTGGGCGTTCAGAAACGCGACGGCGGCCGCCGTGTCGCCGGCGACCTGCTGGTCGGTGGCCGTGGCGACGATCTTCATGATGGCCGGAAAATCGGTAAGCTTCGAAGGATCGCCAGCGCGCACGAAGTAGTCGGGCGCCAGCGCCACATAGCCCTGCTTGGCGAGGCGGCGGCACGTGTCCCGGATGTACTCGTGAAGGCCGAAGATCTCGGAGACCACCACGACGGCCGGATGCTTCTCGCCCGTGGCCGGACGGGCGAGATAGGCCGGGATCTTGCGGTCCGGCGCTTTGAGATCGACCATTCCCGTGACCAGTCCGGCCTCGTCGGTCTTGATCGGCTGCGCCTGGGCCGACCAGGCGGCCACCGCATAGCCGCCGGTGATGGCCAGGGTCAGGCCGCGGCGGGACAGGTGCAGGTCCTTCGGGCGGGTGCCGTCGGGACGGGTGAGGGTGACCATGTGAGCGTTCTCCGGCGTCGCAGATCCTTGGGAGCCGCAGCGGAACCCGGCGTGGGCTTCCGCGTCAATCGCCCGTGGCGGACGCTGGCATGAAACACCTGATGATCCGGCCGCTGACCGCAGGCGAGCAGGCGCTGGCCGTCGAGATGTTCGGCGCCGGCTTCGACGCCCGGCGCGTGCGTCTGGTGTCGATACCGTTCTGGAACCGGGCCTTCGTGGCGGGACCCCGGTTGATCGTTTGGCCGGCCGCCACCGTAAGGGCGGACTTTGCGGCCCCGGACGTACCCCTGACCACCCAGGCGGTATTCGTGCATGAACTCACCCATGTCTGGCAGGCGCAGAATGGAGTCTCGCTGATTTTGGCGAAGATCAAGGCGGGCGATCGGCCGTCCGCCTACGCCTACGATCTCGAAGGCTCGGAGTTTCCGCAGATGAACATCGAGCAGCAGGCGATGGTCGTCGAACACGCCTTCCTCGCATCGCGGGGCGGCAAGGCGCCGCACCCGCCGCAATCCTATGCCTCTCGGGCCTCCCACTGGCGGCGGAGTTGATCGATGTCCCTTCGCCGTTTGGGGGCTTTCGCCCTTGCAGGACCAGTGATTTTCCCCATATCGGCCGTGGAGGTTGGGTTCCGCGAACGGAAAGCAGGGCCCGGCCGGGACTTAATCGAACCGGGGGCGTCGCAATTTCCCGGGCGCTTCTCTAGAAGGCCCACCCGCGGCGTCCGCCACAAAGGAGCGAGCAAGACTCAAAGATGAGCAAGATTATCGGCATCGACCTCGGCACCACGAATTCGTGCGTGGCCATCATGGACGGCAAGACGCCGAAAGTGATCGAGAACGCCGAAGGCGCGCGGACCACTCCCTCGGTCGTGGCCTTCCTGGACGACGGCGAGCGCCTGGTGGGCCAGCCGGCCAAGCGCCAGGCGGTGACCAACCCGGCCAACACCCTGTTCGCCATCAAGCGCCTGATCGGGCGCAACTTCGACGACCCGGTGGTCGCGAAGGACAAGGGCATGGTGCCCTACGAGATCGTCAAGGGCCCGACGGGCGACGCCTGGGTGCGGGCCCATGGCAAGGACTATTCGCCCCAGCAGGTTTCCGCCTTCATCCTGCAGAAGATGAAGGAAGCCGCCGAGCAGCACCTCGGCGAGAAGGTCGAGAAGGCGGTCATCACCGTCCCGGCCTACTTCAACGACGCCCAGCGCCAGGCCACCAAGGACGCCGGCAAGATCGCCGGCCTGGAAGTCCTGCGCATCATCAACGAGCCGACGGCGGCGGCGCTCGCCTACGGCCTCGAGAAGAACGAAGGCAAGAAGATCGCCGTCTATGACCTTGGCGGCGGCACCTTCGACGTCTCGATCCTGGAGATCGGCGACGGCGTCTTCGAGGTGAAGTCGACCAACGGCGACACCTTCCTGGGCGGCGAGGACTTCGACCTGCGCCTCGTCGACTACCTGGCCGACGAGTTCAAGAAGGAGCAGTCGGTCGACCTGCGCAAGGACAAGCTGGCCCTCCAGCGCCTCAAGGAAGAGGCCGAGAAGGCGAAGAAGGAGCTTTCCAGCGTCACCCAGTACGAGGTGAACCTGCCCTTCATCAGCATGAACGCCTCGGGCCCGCTGCACCTGAACATCAAGCTGTCGCGCGCCAAGCTGGAGGCCCTGGTCGAGGACCTGATCCAGAAGACGGTCGGCCCCTGCGAGCAGGCGCTGAAGGACGCGGGCCTCAAGAAGTCCGACATCGACGAGGTGATCCTGGTCGGCGGCATGACCCGCATGCCCAAGGTCGTCGAGACCGTGAAGGCGTTCTTCGGCCGTGAGCCCCACAAGGGCGTGAACCCCGACGAGGTCGTGGCCCTGGGCGCCGCCGTGCAGGCGGGCGTGCTGGCCGGCGATGTCAAGGACGTGCTGCTGCTGGACGTGACCCCGCTGACGCTGGGCATCGAGACCCTGGGCGGCGTGTTCACCCCGCTGATCGAGCGCAACACCACGATTCCGACCAAGCGCAGCCAGACCTTCTCGACCGCGGACGACAACCAGTCGGCCGTGACGATCCGGGTCTTCCAGGGCGAGCGCCCGATGGCGGCCGACAACAAGATGCTGGGTCAGTTCGACCTGGTCGGCATCCCGCCGGCGCCGCGCGGCGTGCCGCAGGTCGAGGTCACCTTTGACATCGACGCCAACGGCATCGTCCACGTCACCGCACGCGACAAGGCGACCAACAAGGAGCAGTCGATCCGCATCCAGGCCAATGGCGGCCTCTCGGACGCGGACATCGAGGCCATGGTCAAGGACGCCGAGTCGCACAAGGCGGACGACGAGAAGCGCAAGGCGGCCGTGGAGGCCAAGAACCAGGCCGACGCGGTCATCCACTCAACCGAGAAGGCCCTGGCCGAGCACGGCGACAAGGTGGGCGAGGCCGAACGCTCGGCCATCCAGACCGCGCTCGACGACCTCAAGGGCTCCCTGGAGTCGGGTGACGCCGAGGTCATCTCGGCCAAGACCCAGACCCTCATCCAGGCTTCGATGAAGCTGGGCGAGGCTATGTACAAGGCCCAGCAGGAGGCCGGCGGCGCGTCCGCCGAGGCTCCCGAGGGGGCCGCCTCGTCCGAGGACGTCGTCGACGCCGAGTTCGAGGAAGTCGACGGCGACGGCAAGAAGTCGGCGTGACATCGCGCCCCATGGCCCCTCTGAGCGACAGATGCGATGAGGTCGGCCATGGGGACGTCGCCGCCGCCTTAGCGGTTGCACGCGCAACAGGTTCCCCCGCCCGCTCGGCCTTGCTAAGCCTTGCAGCCGGGCGGGGGGCCACCCACCTCATTTCCAACCAGTTTTCGAGCGCCTGACGTTTTCATGCGGGACTATTACGAGATCCTGGGCGTGAACCGCGGCTGCGACGACGCCGGGCTGAAGTCCGCGTTCCGCAAGCTGGCGATGGAGCACCATCCCGACCGCAACGGCGGCTGCGAGGACGCCGCCGCGCGGTTCAAGGAGATCAATGAGGCGTACTCGGTCCTGTCGGATCCGCAGAAACGCGCGGCCTACGACCGCTTCGGCCACGCCGGCGTCAACGGCCAGGGCGGCTTCGGCGGCGGGGCCCAGTTCCACGACGTGCACGACATCTTCAACGAGGTGTTCGGTGACGTCTTCGGCGACATGTTCGGCGGCCGCGGCGGCCGCCAGCAGGCGCGGGGCGGCCCGGCGCGCGGCTCGGACCTGCGCTACGACCTCGAGATCAGCCTCGAGCAGGCCTATGCCGGCGCCGAGGTCGAGATCACCGTCCCGATCACCATGGCCTGCGAGGCGTGCGACGGTTCGGGCGCCAAGCCCGGCACCAGCCCGACCACCTGCACCACCTGCCAGGGCGCGGGCCGCGTGCGGGCAAGCCAGGGATTCTTCTCCATCGAGCGCGCCTGCCCCCGCTGCGGCGGCTCGGGCCGGATGGTGCTGGACCCTTGCGTCGAATGCCGCGGGCACGGCCATGTGCGGCGCGAGAAGACCCTGGCCGTGCGCATCCCGTCCGGCGTGGACGACGGCGCGCGCATCCGGCTCGCCGGCGAGGGCGATGCCGGCCAGCGTGGCGGACCGCCGGGCGATCTCTACATCTTCATCTCGGTGCGGCCGCATGAGCTCTTCGAGCGCGACGGCCTGGATCTGCTCTGCACCGTGCCCGTCCCGATGTGCGTGGCGGCCCTCGGCGGCGAGATCGAGGCGCCGTGCCTGCTGGGCGGCGAGAACTGCGACGGCAACTGCAAGATCATGGTCGAGGTGCCCGAGGGCGCCCAGACCGGCAAGACCGTGCGGGTGAAGGGCCGCGGCATGCCGTCCCTGCGCTCCAAGCAGCGCGGCGACCTCGTCGTCGAGCTCTTCGTCGAGACGCCGACCGGGCTCACGGCCCGCCAGAAGGAGCTGATGCGCGAACTGGCCGATCTCTGCGGCGAGCAGCAGCACCCTAAGGCCGCCGGCTTCATGGGCAAGGCCAAGCGCTTCTGGGAAGAGGTGACGGGGTCGGTCTGACCCCGTCCGGACCTCACTTCTTCGGCCGGTACGCCACCAGCACGTTGCCGGCCTGCTGGCCGAAGCTCGCATAGCCTGAACTGACGAACAGGTGGCCGTCGCCGGCGAACGGTCCGGCCGCGTCGATCGACCCGCCCCCGCCCTTAACGCCGTTCTTCGTCTCGAACGGGACCGCCGTATCGTGGGTCGCGAGCAGCTTGCCGCTCTTCGCCTCGAACACGTAGACCCGCCCGTCCAGCCCGCCCACGACGACGGCGCCGTCCACCACCAGCGGCGGGGCCGAGATGCCGAAACGGCCCGCGCAGGTCGGGACGCGCGCCTTGCGCTCGCCCTCGCAGTCGGCCGTCGCCTTCCACGACCAGGCGATCTTCCCGCTCGCCACGTCGATGGCGTAGAGCCCGGCGGCGTTCTTCTCCGGCGGCACGTTCGGGTCGGCGATGGGGGCGAAGGCCAGCTTCTCGTCCGCCGCGATGCCCCAGTGAACCCCGCCCAGCGCCGTGCCCTCGCCGAACTGGTGGCGCCAGACCTTCCGGCCGCGGGTGTCGAGCGCCCAGACCTCGCCCGACTTCTGGCCGCCGAGGATGAGCGTCCTGCCCTTCCCGCGCCAGATCACGGGCCCGCCGCCGAAGTCGTGATCGCGGAGCACGCTGCCCTCTTCGGCAAAGAAGCAGTTGGGCCCCGGCTTGCGGCCGCCCGTGGGCGAGCCGATCGGACATGACATGTTCCAGACGTCGTTGGCCAGCGCCTGGAAGACCCACTTCTCCTTGCCTGTCGCCAGGTCGATGGCGACGATCGCGTCACTGGTCGCCGTCGCCGGCGGTGAGGTGTTCTCGCCGGTCGAGGCGTAGACGATCCCCGCCTTCAGATCGACCGCGGGGCTGGACCAGATCGGCGCGCCAGAGGGCCCGTACATCTCCACGCCCTGGCTGTTCTTCCGGCCCAGCGGCTTTGCGTCCTCCATGGTGTGCCAGGTCCAGAGCACCTTGCCGTCCGCGGCGTTCAGTAGGGCCACGGCGCCGTGCGCCTTGCAGCATTCGAAATTGGGCCGCATCGCGTTGCCCACATCGATGGCCGAGATCGGCACGACGATCTTGTCGCCGGCGAAAATCGGGGTGCCGGAGAGCGGCACGGTCTTGTCGTGGCGCGGATCGACCGACCAGACGACCTTTCCGGTCTTGGCGTCGAAGGCCATGAGCTGGCCCCGCGCGTCGCCGCCCACCACCGCCCACGGGCCGTCCTTGCCGAGCTGGCCGTAGGCGAGGCTGGCCCGCACGCCGCCGGGAGTCGCCCATTTCACGCAGCCGGTCTTCGTATCCAGGGCGAGGACGTACCCCGCCTGGCCGGCCGGATAGAACAGGGTGGACCCCACGATCACGCCCTGGCCGCGCAGGCCCGAGGTACGCGGGAAGGCGAAGGTCCAGGCGACCTCCAGGTTCGCGGCGTCCTTCGTCGACAGCCCGGCCTGGGCCGCCGTCATGCGCCGCGTGTTGGCGTGGTCGACGCCGAAGCCGATCTGGGCCGGAGCTGCGGAGAGATCCACCTCGCGCTGGCTTTCGGGACAGCGGGCCGCATCGATCCACTCCGTTCCCTGCGGCCCCTCGGGCGCCGCGAGATAGGCCACGACGTCGCGGAGCTGGCGGCGGTCCATGCCGTCGCCGATCGGCTTCATCACGCCGGTAGTCAGCGCCGCCCCGAGGGTCTGCGCGCTCATCTTCCGAAGATTCGCCACCGGCGCCGCCCGGCTGCCCGGTTCGGGCTTGTCGTGGCAGGCCGCGCAGAACTGCTCATAGACAGCCTTGCCGGGATGCGGCGCCTCATCGGTCGCCTGGGCCTGCGCAAGGCTTCCGAGGCCCGAGCCGGCCAGGACGGTCAGCCCGGCCAGGGCCCCCAGGCCCGCGAATTGTCTCCAGAGCCCCATGCCGTTTCCCCGATGCGCCATACCGGTCATTCGACCCGATCCTTGGCGCGGAAGCTAGCTGTGGCGCGTCTCGGGCAAATTGCCCGCCTGAAATCCGCGACGCGCCGTTTGCGGGCGCACGGCCTTTCGGGTAGAGACACCGCTCCGCTGAAGACGCACCCGTAGCTCAGCTGGATAGAGCGTTGCCCTCCGAAGGCAAAGGTCACACGTTCGAATCGTGTCGGGTGCGCCAGCTTTCGCCGTTAGGACCCTTTCTCGCTACGGATTCGGACCTTGAGTCCGGGCTTCACGGAAGGGTGACCGCCCAAGCGGCCCCTCGGCGAGAAATGCAGCGCCGTTCCGGGAACGAGTGGAGCCCCTCGCGGATTGTGGCGGCATCCAGGCTTTTCCTTGGCGAGGGCTGTTTCATGAATATCTCGAAGGTCCACACTTTTGCGGCTGCGGCGGGCTGCGCGCTGGCGTTGGCGGCAACCCCGGCGTTGGCGCTCACGTTCGCCAACACCAGCCAGATAGAACCAGGCGAATCGACGTTCTTCTTCTCGAACAACGGTGATGGCACGTCGACGATTTCGGGCAGCGGACAGGCGGAGCTGCTGTTGACCTCGGACTTCCCGCTGAACGTTCCGGGCGGGTTCCAGGTCGCCGACTTCACCTACTCGGGCATCTCGACCCAGGCGGCCAGCCTGGTTGGGCCCACCTATCAGCAGCTCATCGACTCCGGGACGCTGACGTTCACCAACGCTCTCGGCAACCTGCTGACCGTCAACTTCACGAACGGCCTGCTCGGCGGGCGGGACGGCGGCGTGTTCCTGTGGGGCGGGGATGACAGCTCGATCAGCGCGGCCGTCGACTACACCTCCGACTTCGACACGCCCGAGCTGTCGAGCCTGAACGGGCTGGACAACTTCATGCTGGCGCTGACGATCAATCCAGCGACCGACAACCTCGCCCTGGGCGCCAACGGCCAGCTCGCCTCATTCGAAGCGAGCGCCGTGGGCACGTACAGGACGGCGGTGCCGGAGCCCGCCACCTGGGCGATGATGATCGTAGGCCTCGGCGGCGCCGGCGCCCTGCTGCGGCGTCGCCGCGCTACTGGCGCGTTCGCCTAGGATCAGGGACCGGCCCCCGCGGCCGGTCCGACGACGACACGACTGCGCGGCCGTCCTCCGCGGCCCGCGCTTCCTTTTGCACCTGACGCTGTGGCGAGGGCGCATCGGTTTGTGACAATCCGGAAACGGCCAGTCCGCGACGACTGGCCATTGTCCCGCTTTTCGAGCACTCCTGCCTCACGAACACGCAGCGATTCAAGTTGCGGTTGAGGGAGGAACATTCGATGACCCATCGCAGATTGAAGCTGTCGGCGTGCGCCAGCGTGCTCGCCCTCGCCGCCGGCTTGCCCACCAGCGCCCTCGCCCAGGACGCCGAGGTGGAGGAGCTGGTCGTCACCGCGCTCAAGCGCGAATCGGCCCTGATCGATGTGCCGTTCTCGGTCGCCGCCCAGAGCGAGCAGGCGATGCGCGAGCGCGGCGTGACCAACGTCGAGGAGCTGTCGCGGACCGTCGCCAGCTTCACGGTCCAGAACCTCGGGCCAGGCCAGAGCCAGGTGGCGATCCGCGGCATCTCGGCCGGCCAGATCGTCCGCGACCAGCCCGGCGTGAAGGAGCAGGTGGGCGTCTACCTCGATGAGTCGGTCATCTCGCTGTCGCTCTTTACGCCCGACCTCGACCTGTTCGACCTCAATCGCGTGGAAGTTCTGCGCGGACCGCAGGGCACGCTGTTCGGCTCCGGCTCGCTGTCGGGCACAGTGCGCTACATCACCAACCAGCCGTCCACGGCCGGCTTCGAGGGCGTGCTCGAGGGAACCCTCAGCAAGGTCCAGGGCGGCGATGTCGGCGGATCGCTGAAAGGCTCGGTCAACATCCCGCTGAGCGAGATGGCCGCGCTGCGCGTGACCGCCTACGCCGAGGAGTACGCCGGCTTCATCGACGCGGTTCAGCCGGGCGGCGGCGTGGAGAAGGACGTCAACGACGGCTACCGCCGCGGCGTCCGCGCGGCGTTGCTGTTCCAGCCGTCCGAAGCGCTCACGATCACGCCGCGGGTGCTCTACCAGAAGATCGACGTGGACGGATTCAACCGGGTCGACATCTACAACATCCTGGCGAACGAGTTCACGACCACGCGGCCGCCAGTCCGCCTGGGCGGCCTCAAGCAGTACACCCAGCTCCAGGAGAAGTTCGAGGATGAGTTCTTCCTGGCCGACCTCACGCTCCAGTACGATATGGGCGGCCTGCGCTTCACCTCGATCTCCAGCTACACCGACCGCGACGTCCTGGTGCTGCGCGACGCCACGGCGCTGACGGGGTCGGTGACCGGCGGCACGATCGGCCTGCCCGAAGCGGTCTACACGATCGACGCCCCCCTCATCGACGAGACGGACGTGAAGTCCTTCACTCAGGAGGTGCGCCTGGCGTCCAACAGCGACGGCCCGTTCCAGTGGGTGATCGGCGGCTTCTATTCCAGCATCGACCGCGACTACTCCCAGGATCTCCCGGTGATCGGCTTCACGGCCGCGTCGGGGATCCCCACGGCCGGCGCCGCCGCCCCGACCGACCACCTCTATTTCTCGGTCGTTCCCTACGAGCAGACCCAGTACGCGGTGTTCGGCGAGGGCACGTTCTCGGTCACCGACCGGCTCGATGTGACGGCCGGCCTGCGCTACGCAGACTACAAAGAAGACCGGTTCCTCACCTTCGATGGCATCTTCGCCGCGCCCACCATCGCGGTGCCCGGCGAGACCAAGGCGGACAGCCTGGCCCCGCGGGTGATCGTGGCCTTCGAGGCGACGGACGACATCACCCTCAACGCCCAGGTCTCCAAGGGCTTCCGACTGGGCGGGATCAACGATCCGCTGAACGCGCCGCTCTGCACGCCCCAGGACCTGGCCACCTTCAGCGCGCTCTCGCCGCCCAGCTTCGACAACGAGACGGTCTGGAACTACGAGGCGGGCCTCAAGGCGCGGCTGGGCGGCGGGGCCGGCGCGCTGACGTTCGCGGCCTTCTACGCCGACATCAAGAACCTGCAGGCCACCATCGACGCCGGAAGCTGCTCGTCGCGGGTCATCGCCAATGTCGACAGCGCGCGGTCCATGGGCTTCGACGTGGAGTTCAACTACCGGCTTAGCGACAACTTCGATGTCGCGGCGGCCGCTTCGTACAACGACGCCGAGCTGACCTCGAGCCTGCTGGACGCCGGCGGCCAGCCGATCCAGGGGCTCGCGGACGGCAACCGTCTGCCGACGGTGCCGAAGTTCCAAGCCTCGTTCAGCGTCGGCTATGAGCGCGAGCTGGCCAACGGCATGGAAGTGTTCTCCAACCTCACCGCCCAGCACGTGGGCAAGCGCTACACCCAGATCTCCGACCAGGAGAACAACCCGCGCACCGTGCCGCTCTTCCCGAACGTGGGCGGCGGGACGGCGGCGAGCCTGGTCTTCCCGCTGGAGCTGCCGTCCTACGAGATCGTCAACCTCCGGGTCGGCGTCCGCGGCGAAGGCTGGGAGGCGGCGGCCTTCGTGAACAATCTGGGCGATGAACGCGCGCGCCTCTCCATCGACCGCGAGCGCGGCCTGCGCGCCCGCTACGGCTTCCTGACCAACGCCCCGCGCACCTTCGGCGCGACGGTGCGCCGGGAGTTCTGACGTCCCGCGGGCTCCGGGAGCGCCGCTCCCGGAGCCTCGCCAGGGCCTCGAAGACGCGGTATCCAGCCGCGCATGGGGACGGGCGCTTCGAGGCCGCATCTCGCCGGACTGTTCTGCGGGCTCGCCGCCCTGGCCTGGGCGAGCACAGCCGTCGCGCACGACATCGGCGGCTCGGACGCCGCCTTCGTGGCCGCCACGCGCGGCCCCGATCCGATCCCCTTCGCCTACCTCGGCGCCAAGCACATGGTGACCGGCTACGATCACCTGCTGTTCCTGGTGGGCGTCATCTTCTTCCTGTTCCGGCTGAAGGATATCGCCCTCTACGTCAGCCTGTTCTCGCTTGGCCATTCGCTGACCCTCCTGGCGGGGGTGTTCTTCGGCCTTCACGTCGACCCGCGGCTGGTGGACGCGATCATTGGGCTGTCCGTCGCCTGGAAGGCCTTCGAGAACCTGGGCGGCTTCCGAACTGTGCTCGGGGTTCAGCCCGACCCCCGAGCGGCGGTCTTCGGGTTCGGGCTGATCCACGGCTTCGGCCTCGCTACCAAGCTGCAGGCGCTGAACCTCAATCCCGAGGGGCTTCTCGCCAACCTGATCGCCTTCAACGTTGGCGTGGAGGTGGGCCAGATGCTGGCCCTGTCGCTGATCCTGGTGGCGATGACGGCCTGGCGCGGAACGGCGGCGTTCGGGCGCACGGCGGCGGCGGCCAACGTGTTGTTGATGCTGGCGGGCTTCGTCCTCGCCGGCGACCAGATCGCAGGCTACTTCTTGGACGGACCGGTCTCATGAGCGCCAATCCCGATCGACCGATAGGCAGGATCCGCCTGGTCCTGGCGACGCTGGCAACCCTGGCGCTGGCCGTCCTGATCGTGCTGGGCGTGGTGCTCCCGGCGGAATTCAACCGCGACCCGCTGGGAACCGGGCGCCTAAGCGGCCTCTCCCGCCTCTGGGCGCCCGACGACACGGTCGTCGATCCGCGAGCTGCGGGAGTCGCGCGGGCGCGGGAGTATGAGACCCCGTTCCGCACCGACGTGGTGGAGATCCCGCTGGGTGATTTCATGGCCGGCGCCGACCGCTCCGAGCTGGAGTACAAGGTGCGGATGCGCAAGGACGCCACCCTCATCTATGCCTGGGAGGTGGTGGGCGACGTCGACCCACGCGACTTCCGCTTCGACCAGCACGGCCACACCACGCCTCGCGCCGGGGAGGGGATGACGGTGGCCACCTACCGGCAGGGCTTCGGCCTGCGCCAGCAGGGCGCGCTCACGGCGCCGTTCGACGGCATCCAGGGCTGGCAGTTCTCCAACGCCGGCGAGCGACCGGTCGTCGTGCGACTGCGCCTGGCCGGCTTCTACGACCTCGTCCCCCCGGGACAGCCGGGCAACGAAGCCGGGGTCGTGGCCAACGTCCCTGCGGCGCAGGCGCGGCCGGCCCTGCAATAAGATCGCCGCAATTGCGCGGTCTCGTGGCGGCCAAAGGAGTCCGGTCATGTCCCTGCGTCTCGCCTTCGCCGCCGCCCTGATCGCCGCGCCCGCGCTGGCCGCAGAGCCGCCCGAGGCGCCGATGGCCACGGCCGGCGCCGGCCCGAGCGTGGCCGAGCAGATCGACGCGTACCTCCGCTCGTCGCCGGTGCTGGAGGTGGAGGCGGCCGATTCCGTGGAGGGCGCCGTCATGCGCGACCCCTACCGGCGCCCGCACGGCGAGGTGGGCGTCGCCATCGGCACCGGGGGCTATCGCAGCGTCTATGCCCGCACCGAGATGCCGGTGGGCGAGAATGCGCAGGTCAGCCTCGCCTTCCAGAACACCCGAAACGGCCGGTACTACGGCGGCTTCGGCATCGACCGCCAGCGCTGCGACCTCGAGGCCATGACGCCGATGCGCAGCCTGGACGCCACCTTCGGCGGGCCGCACGGCCAATGCGTGCGGCCGATCCCGAGCTGGTAGCGCCTATTTTCCGTCCGGCGCGGGCAGGTCCGGCAACGCCGCCGGCGCCTCTCCTTCGCCCCCGGCCTCGGCCGGCTCGACGATGAACTTCTCGTGGCAGCCGACGCAGGCCTGGTAGAGCCGGCCGCCTTCGTCGAACACCGCCTGCTTGTCGTGCTTTTCGGCGGCGGCCAGCGCGGCCATGGCGCGCTCGCTCATCATCTGGGCGTACTTGTTCCACTCGGCCGCCGGCTCGCGCACGCGATGCGGCAACTGCATCATGTTGCCCGCCTCGACGAGGGTGGTGGCGCCGGTGACCAGGACATCCCAGCCCTCGTCCGTTGTGGGGTAGCGGTCCCTCTCGCCGGCCTCGGTGATCTCGTAGCCGGAATTGTTCCAGTACAGGAACGCGGCCGGGTCGACGACGTGGCCCATGAATTCGGTCATCGGAATGTCGGTGTTGAACTTCGCGCCCGGCGCGCCGCCGACGGCGGTCGGAGCCTCCTGCGAACAGGCGCTGACGAGGGCGGCGCACGCCGCGGCGACGATCAAAGGTCTCAAGGCCCACTCCCCTGACGGCGCCGGAAACGACGGCGCTTCTTGGCTCCGACTTATAGCCCAGCCTTTCGAAGATCGCGTACGGAACCGTTCCGTGCGGCGTTACATCCGGCCCGATGGTGCGCCCGCGCCGGCAGTTCCTGCCCTCTGGCGAAGCTGCGCCGACATGAATTCACCCCTTGCGCCGGAACCGCGCATCATGCGTTTCTCCCGGGCCATCCGCCAGGCTGACATCATGCCCGGCCAAGTTATCGAACCGTCAGGTGACGCCTTGACCGCCCAACCTTTGCCGCCGCCGGTGGCCACCACCCTGGAGCTCATCGGCCGGACGCCGATGGTGGAGCTCACGGGCTTCGACACCGGCCCCTGCCGCCTGTTCGTGAAGCTGGAGAACGCCAACCCCGGCGGCTCCATCAAGGACCGCATCGCCCGCTCGATGATCGAGGCCGCCGAGAAGGACGGATCGCTGAAACCCGGCGGTACGATCGTCGAGGCCACCGCCGGCAACACGGGCCTGGGCCTGGCCCAGGTGGGCATCCTGAAAGGCTACAAGCTGCTGCTGGTGGTCCCCGACAAGATGGCGCGGGAGAAGATCCAGCACCTGCGGGCCATGGGCGTCGACGTGCGGATCACCCGCTCCGACGTCGGCAAGGGCCACCCCGAATACTACCAGGACATGGCCCAGGCGATCGCGGCGAAGCTGAACAACGCCGTCTACATCAATCAGTTCTCGAACCCGGCGAATCCCAAGGCGCACGAGGAGACCACGGGCCCCGAGATCCTGGAACAGATGGAGGGCGACGTGGACGCCGTCGTCGTGGGCGTGGGCTCCGGCGGCACCCTCACAGGCCTTGGCCGCTTCTTCCGCAAGGCCTCGCCGAAGACGAAGATGGTGCTGGCCGATCCCGTGGGCTCAATCCTCGCGCCCCTGGTCGAGCGGGACGAGAAGGTGGAGCCCGGCTCCTGGGTCGTCGAGGGGATCGGCGAGGACTTCATTCCCGACAACTGCGACCTGGACATGGTCTCCAAGGCCTACGAGATCCCGGACTCGGAGAGCATCGCCGCCGCGCGCCTGCTGCTCACCAAGGCGGGCATCCTGGGGGGCTCCTCGTCGGGCACCCTGCTGGCCGCGGCCCTGCGCTATTGCCGCGAGCAGACCGAGCCCAAGCGCGTGGTCACCCTCGTATGCGACACCGGCAGCCGCTACCTCTCCAAGGTCTACAACGACAGCTGGGTGGCCGAGCAGGGGCTGGCGGAGCGCGAGCTGCACGGCGACCTGCGCGACCTGATCGCACGGGCCGGCGAGACCGTCACCGTCGGACCCGACGACACCCTGCTGACCGCCTACAACCGCATGCGCCAGGCCGACGTGAGCCAGTTGCCCGTGCTGGACGACGGCCGCCTGATCGGCCTGATCGACGAAAGCGACCTCCTGGAGGCCGTCGAGGATCGCCGGCAGGACCAGCGATTCAAGCAGCCGGTCGCCGCCGCCATGACCGCCAAGCTCCACACGCTGCAGGTCGGCGAGCCACTGGACGCCCTGCTGCCCATATTCGAACGGGACGAGGTCGCCATCGTGATGGACGGCAAGGAGTTCCTGGGCCTCATCACCCGCATCGACCTGATCAACTATCTGAGGCGCGCCGCGTGACCGACAATTCCCACCGCAAGAACAGGCTGGAATTCGCCACCCGCGCCATCCACGGCGGCCAGGAGCACGATCCGACGACCGGCGCCGTGATCCCGCCGATCTACGCGACCTCCACCTACGCCCAGTCGAGCCCGGGGGTGCATACCGGCTTCGAATACTCCCGCAGCCACAATCCGACCCGCTTCGCCCTGGAGCGTGGCCTCGCCGACCTCGAAAGCGGGAGCAAGGGCTACGCCTTCGCCTCCGGCCTGGCGGCCATCGCCACCCTGCTGGAGTGCTTCGACGCCGGCGACCACGTGATCGCGAGCGAAGACCTCTACGGCGGCTCGTTCCGCCTGTTCGACAAGGTGCGGACGCGCTCCGCAGGACTGACCTTCAGTTACGTGGACCTGGCGGACCTTTCCGCGGTCGAGGCGGCGATCACGCCGAAGACCCGGATGATCTGGGTCGAGACGCCCACAAATCCGCTGCTACGCTTGGCGGACCTTGAGGCGATCGCCGACCTCTGCAAGCGGCGCGGCCTGATTTCGGCGGCCGACAACACCTTCGCCAGTCCCTACGTCCAGCGCCCGCTGGAGCTGGGCCTCGACGTGGTGATGCACTCCACCACCAAGTACGTCGGCGGCCACTCCGACGTGGTCGGCGGAGCCCTGGTGGTGGGCGAGAACGCCGAGCTGCGCGACAAGCTCACCTTCCTGCAGAACGCCATCGGATCTGTGGCCTCGCCGTTCGACAGCTTCCTGACGCTGCGCGGGATGAAGACCCTGGCGCTGCGGATGC
Organism: Pseudomonadota bacterium; assembly: GCA_049323595.1. Taxonomy (GTDB): domain Bacteria; phylum Pseudomonadota; class Alphaproteobacteria; order Caulobacterales; family Caulobacteraceae; genus Phenylobacterium. The sequence continues at coordinate 14,879 of JBMOOD010000015.1, read as the reverse complement.
AGCGCCACTGCGAGAACGGTCAGCGGATCGCCGAATGGCTGGAGGGCCGGCCGGACGTCGCCAAGGTGATCTATCCCGGCTTGCCCAGCCACCCGCAGCACGCCCTTGCGAAGAGGCAGATGCACGGCTTCGGCGGCATGATCACCGCCGTGCTCGACCGCGACCTGGCCGGCGTGAAGCGGATGCTGGAGCGCACGCGGCTCTTCACCCTGGCCGAGAGCCTGGGCGGGGTGGAGAGCCTGATCGAGCACCCGGCGATCATGACCCACGCCTCGATCCCGGCCGAGACGCGGGCGCGCATCGGCATCGTCGATGGCCTCATCCGGCTGTCGGTGGGCGTGGAGGACGCCGGCGACCTGATCGCCGACCTCGAACAGGCGCTCGCCTGAGGCCCCTCAAGCTGGAAGCTGCGCCCTGACCTTGGCCCGCAGCACGTCGATCGGCGCGAGGCCCGCGTCGGTCTTGATGTGCCAGTAGGTCCAGCCGTTGCACGCCGGCGCCGACTGCACCATCGCGCCCACCTTGTGGATCGAGCCGGAGAGCTCGCCCACCACCAGGCTGCCGTCGGCGCGTACGCGGGCGGCGTTCTGGCCGCGCGGGCAGTAGAGGATGTCGCCGGGCCGGACCAGACCGGCCTCGATGATCTGGCCGAACGGCACCCGGGGCTCGGACTTCTTGGAGCCCGTGATCGCCATCTCCTCGGCGGTGGCCGGGATCACCTTGGCGATGCGCGCCTCGGCGACCTTCACGTAGTCCGCCTCGCGCTCGATGCCGACGAACTTGCGGCCCAGGCGCCTCGCCACGGCGCCGGTGGTGCCTGTGCCGAAGAACGGATCGAGGATCACGTCTCCCGGCTTCGTGGAGGCCAGGATCACCCGGTGCAGCAAGGCTTCGGGCTTCTGGGTCGGATGGGCCTTGGCGCCGGTCTCGTCCTTCAGCCGCTCCTCGCCCGTGCACAGGGGCAGGGTCCAGTCCGAGCGCATCTGCAGCTCGTCGTTGGCCATCTTCATGGCGTCGTAATTGAAGGTGTAGCGTCGCCCGCCCCGACTTTTGGCCGCCCAGATCAGGGTCTCGTGGGCGTTGGTGAAGCGCGTGCCCTTGAAGTTCGGCATCGGGTTCGACTTGCGCCAGACGATGTCGTTCAGGATCCAGAAGCCCAGGTCCTGCACCGCCACGCCGACGCGGAAGATGTTGTGGTAGCTGCCGATCACCCAGATGGCGCCGTCGTCCTTCAGCACCCGCCGGCACTCCTTCAGCCATGCGCGGGTGAAGCGGTCGTAGGCCTCGAAGCTCTCGAACTGGTCCCAGTGGTCGTCGACGGCGTCGACCTTCGAATTGTCCGGGCGCAGCAGGTCCCCGCCGAGCTGCAGGTTGTAGGGCGGGTCGGCGAAGACGAGGTCCACCGAGCGGTCCGGGAGCTTGCCGAGCTCCTCCAGGCAATCGCCCGACAGAATGGCGTCAACCGGCAGCCCCATGGCCCAACCCTCGATCAAAACGAGCGTGAATCTCAGGCCAACATGGTGAACGCCACGTCAACGGCCATGGTGAACGAGGTCTTAAGCCGCAAACGCCCCGCCGATCAGTCGCCGAAGGGCAGTTCGTCCTGCAGGTCGGCCGTCCGGGGATCCAGCCCGGCCAGCACCATCTTCACCGGCCGCCATGCGCGGCGGTGGATCTCGCAGGGGCCGAGGGACACCAGCGCCTCAATGTGGCCGGGGGCGTTGTAGCCCTTGTGGCTGGCGAAGCCGTAGCCGGGATAGAGCGCGTCCATCTCCATCATCAGCCGGTCGCGGGCTGTCTTCGCCAGGATCGAGGCCGCCGCGATGGACTTCGACTTGCCGTCCCCGCCCACCACCGTCTTCACCTCGCAGGGCAGCTTGAAGGGGTAGTTCCCGTCCACGAGGGCGAAGGCGGGCTCCACCGCCAGCGCTTCGATCGCCCGGCACATGGCCAGGCCCGTGGCGTGCAGGATGTTGAGCTCGTGGATCTCCTCCACGCTGGCGAAGCCCACGCCCCAGGCCACGGCGCGGTCCTTGATCTCCAGCTCCAGCGCCTCGCGCGCCTTGGCGGTCAGCTTCTTGGAATCGTCCAGCCCCCTGGGGACCTTGCGCGGATTGTCGGACAGGATCACCGCCGCGGCCGACACCGGCCCCGCCCACGGCCCCCGCCCCGCCTCGTCCACGCCACAGACCGGTCCGCCGACGAAGGCGCGTTCGAGGATGAGGGTGGGACCCTTCGCCACCTACTCGCCTCCGAAACGCACGTAGGTGATCCGCCGCTTTCCCGAGGGCACGAAGAACATGGCGACCGGATCGTGAAGGCATCCACCGCGGCAACTGAATGCAATCGACGCGCCGGTCTCGAAGCGGCGGACGCTGGGCTCCAGGTCGGTGAGCGGGACCTCGCGACGCGCCGCCTCCTGCCTAGCCATTTCGATCAAGCGATCGTCTGACAAATGCAGGTCGCCCGCGCCATACATGTGCTCGCAACCCGCCAGTCCGAACGCCGCAATTGCGAAGACGAAGTCCCTCACCGCGCCATCCCCTTCACCACCTCGTGCCGGTGGCAGCAGGTCAGGTGGTCGTTGACGATGCCCACGGCCTGCATCCAGGCATAGACGATCACCGGGCCCACGAACTTGTAGCCCCTGGCCTTCAGCGCCTTCGAGACATCCACGGCCAGCGGCGTCTGGGCGGGGATGCCGCTGTCCAGCGTCCAGGCGTTCTGCACCGGCTTGCCGCCCGTGAAGCTCCAGCAGAAGTCGGCGAAGTCCTCGCCCCTGTCGCGCATGTCCAGGTAGATGCGGGCGCTGGCGATCGCCGCGTCGATCTTGGCGTTGGAGCGCACGATCCCGGCGTCGGCCATCAGCCGCGCCCGGTCCGCCTCGCCATAGCGGGCCACCTTCTCGGGATCGAACCCGTCGAAGGCCGCGCGGAAGGCGTCGCGCTTCCTCAGGATGGTGATCCACGCCAGCCCCGCCTGGAACCCGTCCAGCACCAGCTTTTCCCACAGCGCGCGGCTGTCGTACTCGGGCACGCCCCATTCCTCGTCGTGATAGGCCTCGTACAGCGGATTGCCCGCCATGCCAGGCCACGCGCAACGGGTCAGGGGCTCGCTCATCGCCGCACTCTCAGCGCACCCTGGGAGTCGAGACAAGAGGGCAGGGTTCGACGGAGACCGAAGGGTTCGATCTGTCGCAGATCGCCCGGGGGCTAGGCGGGCTCCTCGCGCAGGGCTGGCGTCATCCAGACGGGAACCTCGGCCCGCGCCGGCCGGCCGTCCACGGACAGGGCCGCGCCCAGCGCCCGGTCCAGCCGCAGCAGCGCGATGGCGCGCCCCTCGCCGCCCGACAGCACCTCGCCGGCCCGCAGTTCGCCCGCCAGCACCTCGGTCCCGGAGGCCGGCGCCGGCCCCTCGAACACGATGGGCAGCATGCGGTTCTTGATCGTCGCGCGCCGCTTCATGCGCGAGGTCGTCTCCTGGCCGATGAAACAGCCCTTCTTGAAGTCGATCCCGTTCAGGAGGTCGAAGTTCGCCTCGATCGGATAGGTGCGTTCGAAGCCCCAGTCCTTGGGGCCCGGCACGCCCAGCCTCAGCTTCTGCGCCTCGCGCTCGGCCTCGGTCGCCGCCACCGCGCCCGCCGGCGCCTCGACGCCATAGCCGCGCCAGCCGAGTTCGGGCAGCCGGGGATCGCGCGCCCAATGGCCCGCGGCCGGCCTCTCCGGCGCCCCGCCGTCGGGCGCGAACAGGACGGACACCGGCGTGTCGTCCGCCGCCAGATCCACCTTCGCGCGCAGCCGGTACATCGAGAGCCGCTGGATCAGGGCGTCCCGATGCTCGGCCTCGACGTCGAGCCAGGCGCCGTCGCCGCGGGGAACGACGAACAGGTCGTACATCAACCGGCCCTGCGGCGTGAGCAGAGCGCCGAAGCCGGCTTCGCCTTCGGACAGGTTCTCGACGTCCTGGGTGATCAGACCCTGGAGGAAGCTGCGCCAATCCGGCCCCGACAGGGCGATCAGCGAGCGGCTCTGCAAATGCGCGAAGGCGACAGTCTCGGCCATCCGTGCAATTTGGGGCGAGCCGGTGTGGAGCGCCAGTCGTCGCGCGCCTATAGACATGATGATGCGCCCCGCGCCCGCCTTCCCGATCCTGTTCATCACCGCCACCCGCATCGGCGACGCCGTTCTGTCCTCCGGACTGATCAAGCGGCTGTCGGACGAGATTCCGAACGCACGGTTCACGATCGTCGCCGGTCCCGCCGCCGCGCCTCTGTTCGCGGACGTCCCGAACCTGGCCCGGGTGATCGTGCTGGAGAAGTCCAAGAGCGGCGGGCATTGGATCGACCTGTGGCGGCAGGTCCGTGGCACGAAGTGGGGGCTGATCGTCGACCTGCGCGGTTCGGGGATCTCCCGCTTCCTGACCACGAAGCGGCGCGCCATCCACCGCAAGACCGGCCAGCCCGTCCACAAGGTGCTGGAGGCGGCGCGGACGCTGAGGATCGAGGACGATCCTGCCCCGCCCTTCATCTTCACCAGTCCCGACGTCGAAGCCTACGCCGACGAGCTCACGGCCGGGACAGGCCCCATCCTGGCGCTCGCGCCCGCGGCCAACTGGATCGGCAAGACCTGGCCGGTCGAGCGGTTCAGCCAGGTGGCCATGCGCCTGCTGCGCGAGCGCGGCCCGCTCCAGGGCGGCCGGCTGATGGTGCTGGGCGGCCCTGGCGACGAGAAGCTGGCGCGCTCGCTGCGCGACGTCGCCCTGCACCGCTTCATCGACCTCGCCGGCAAGGTCGATCCGCTCACCGCCTTCGCCTGCCTGAAGCGGGCTCGGCTGTTCATCGGCAACGACTCCGGCGCCATGCATCTGGCCGCCGCCGCCGGCTGCCCCACCCTGGGCCTCTTCGGCCCGTCGGACGAACGGCTCTATGCGCCGTGGGGTGAACATGCGCGGGTCGTCCGCGGCGCACGCAGCTTCGAGCAGATCCGGGCCACCGATCCCGGCTTCACCCAGATGATCTGCCATATGATGGACCTGCCGGTGGAAACCGTCGTATCCGCCGCGAAAGACCTCCTGAAGGCCACGGAGCCCGCAAATGGCTGACACCTACGACCTGATCGTCCGTGGCGGCGAGGTGATCAATCACGCGGGCCGCGGACCTGCCGACATCGGCGTGAAGGCCGGCAAGATCGCCGCGATCGGCGACCTCGCCCAGGCTTCGGCAGGCGACGTGTTCGACGCCAGTGGCCTCTTGGTCATGCCCGGCGTGATCGACACCCAGGTCCATTTCCGCGAGCCGGGCCTGGAGTGGAAGGAGGACCTCGAGACCGGATCCCGCGGCGCTGTCCTGGGCGGCGTGGTGGCGGTGTTCGAGATGCCGAACACCGAGCCCACCACCACCGACGCCGACGCCCTGGCGGACAAGCTGGCCCGCGCCAGGGGCCGAATGCACTGCGACCACGCCTTCTACGTCGGCGGGACCCACGAGAACGCCGAGTTCCTGGGCGAGCTGGAGCGCCTGCCGGGATGCTGCGGGGTCAAGGTGTTCATGGGCGCCTCCACCGGCACCCTGCTGGTGCAGGACGACGAGGGCGTGGAGCGGGTGCTGGCCAACATCCGCCGCCGCGCGGCCTTCCACTCCGAGGACGAATACCGTCTGGCCGAGCGCAGGCCGCTCGCCCGCACGGGCGACTGGACCAGCCACCCTGAGGTGCGCGATGCGCAGTCGGCCATTCAGTCGACCCGCCGGCTGGTGAACCTGGCGAAGGCGCTGGGCAAGCGAATCCACGTGCTGCACGTCACCACCGCCGAGGAGATCGAGTACCTCGCGGCGCACAAGGACGTGGCCTCGGTAGAGGTCACGCCCCAGCACCTGACCCTCGCGGGCCCGGAGGCCTACGAGCGCCTGAAGGGGTTCGCCCAGATGAACCCGCCGATCCGCACCGCCGAACACCGGGCGGGCCTCTGGGCTGGCGTCGCGAACGGCGTGGCCGATGTGATCGGCTCGGATCACGCGCCACATACGCGGGAGGAGAAGGCCCGGCCCTATCCCGCCTCGCCGTCCGGGATGCCGGGCGTGCAGACTCTGCTGCCGATCATGCTGACCCACGTGGCCGAGGGGCGGCTCTCGCTGGAACGCCTCGTGGACCTGACCAGCCATGGGGCGAACCGCATCTTCGGCCTGGCGGACAAGGGGCGGCTGGCCGTGGGGTATGACGCCGACCTGACCATCGTGGACCTCAAGGCCCGCCGCACCATCACGCACGACTGGATGGCCACCCGGGCGGGCTGGACGCCCTTCGACGGCTTCGAGGCCCAGGGCTGGCCCAAGGCCACCATCATCCGCGGTCGGGTGGTCATGCGGGACGACGAGGTTGTGGCTGAGGGCGCGGGCGAGCCCGTGCGTTTCCTGGACACGCTGGCCGTCTGATCCCGGCCACGCGGCTTGCGTTTCGCCGGCGGAGGGGCGAAGCCTCGCGCCATGGCTCGCGCCCTGCCTCCGCCCGCCCTTGACGATGCGCCGCTGGCCAGCGGGCTCTACGTGGTCGCCACGCCTATCGGGAACCTGCGCGACATTACACTGCGGGCGCTGGATGTGCTGGCCCAGGCCGACCTGGTGCTGGCCGAGGATACCCGCGTGACCGCCAAGCTGCTCTCGGCCTTCGGTCTTTCGGCCAGGCTGGAGCGGCACGACGAGCATGCCGCCGAACGCGTGCGGCCGAAGGTGCTGGCGGCCCTGGCCGACGGGGCGCGGGTGGCGCTCGTCAGCGACGCCGGCACGCCCCTCATCTCGGACCCGGGCTACCGCCTGGTGCGCGAGGCCGCCGCTGCCGGGCACCAGGTCTTCCCCGTGCCGGGCGCCTCGGCCTTGCTGGCCGGACTGTCGGCGGCGGGCCTGCCGACGGACCGCTTCCTGTTCCTGGGCTTTCCGCCGCCGAAGCGCGCCGCGCGCCGCGCCTTCCTGGCGGAGGTGGCGGGCGTGCGGGCCACGCTGGCGGTGTTCGAAGGCGGCTCGCGCCTGGCCGAATGCCTCGCCGACATGGCCGAGGTGCTGGGCGACCGCGAGGCGGTGGTGTGCCGCGAGCTCACCAAGCTATATGAGACCTTCTACCGTGGCCCGCTCGCCGAACTGGCCGCCGACCCGGCGCTCGTCGCCCCGAAGGGCGAGATCGTGATCCTGGTCGCCCCCGGCCGCGAGACCGAGGCCACCGCCGCGGACGCGGACGCCGCACTCTCCGAGGCCCTGGCGCGGCTCAAGCCCGCCGACGCCGCCGCCGAGGTGGCGAAGGCGCTCGGTCTGCCGCGTCGCGACCTCTACCGCCGCGCGCTCGAACTCAAGCAGGGCGGGTGATGAACCGGCGGGTCGCCCGGGGCGCCGCCGCACGCCTCTCGGGCCGGCGCAGCGAGGTCTGGGCGGCGCTGCTGCTGATGGCCAAGGGCTATCGGATCCTCGGCTTCCGGCTGAAGACCCCGCAGGCCGAGATCGACCTCCTGGCCAAGCGCGGTCCGGTGCTGGCCGTCGTGGAGGTGAAGAGCCGCACCAGCCTGGAGGCCGCCCTCGAAACCGTGACCTTCGATCAGCGTGATCGCCTGAGGCGCGCCGGCGCCGGACTTGCGGCGAATCGTCCGGCGCTGGCGGACTGCGTCATTCGGCTCGACCTCGTGGCTCTCGCCCCCGGGCGCCTTCCTATGCATATTCCCGACGCCTGGAAGGGCGCCTAAAGGGATGCACGGACCCTGATGGACCGCGACGAGGCCGAAACGCTCCTCCTCCAAGCCGGGGGAGTCGCCGAAGGAGCCTTCCCGCTGCTGGAGGCGGCGATCGCCTGCGCGATCCACGAGGCGCCGGCGCGGGACCCGGCGCCAGTGCGCGAAATGAGCCAGATCGCCGTCGACCGGCTGAGCCAGAGGCTGCAGCGCGAGAGCCCGGAGGAGGCGATCGCCGAGGCCTTGGCCGGCGACCTCGGCCTGTCGGGCGATCTCTTCACGCTGGACGACCCGGACAACGCCGACGTTATCGCGGTCGCCGACCGCCGGCGTGGACTGGCCGTGACCCTCGGTGTCTTCTACCTGCACGCCGCCCGGCGCTGCGGCCTGACGGTGCAGGGGGTGGACTTCCCCGGCCACTTCCTGCTGCGCATCGAGACGCCGGAGGGGCCTCTGGCGCTGGATCCGTTCTCGGAAGGGCGGGTGGTGCTGCCGTCCGAACTGACGCGGCGCGCCCTCCATGCCGGCCTCACACCCAACGTCGCCGATCGCCTGGACCAGCTGATGGCGCCGGTCAGCGACCGGGCGGTGCTGCTGCGCCTGCAGAACATCGTCTACGCCCAGGCCTCCGCCCGCGGCGACTATGCCCGTGCCGAGCGGGCCGCCCTGCGCCGGGCGCTCGTCGATCCCACCGACCACCGCCCCTGGCTCGACGTGGCCGCCGCCCGCGAGGGACAGGGCGCCCTGGCCGGCGCCCTCGAGGCCCTGCAGCGGGCCGCCGCCCTCGACGGCGGCGCAGCCCTGGCGGCCAGGGCGCAGCGTGAGCGGGTGAGGTTGCGGCTCAATTGATCCGCGCAGGCGCCGCAAGGTGCGGGAGGCGCCTGCCCGCATGATCCAGCGGTTGCGCGCCGCGGCGGGCGCCGCCATGAGTCTGCGCGAGCTAAGGGGAATGGGCGGGCGGCGCGGCGCGTGGTCTTCAGTTCGATCATTTTCATCTTCTATTTCCTGCCCGTCTTCCTGCTCGGCTACTACCTGAGCGGCTGGCGGACGGGCGCGCTGCTGGCCGGCAGCGTGGCGTTCTACGTCTGGGGCGAGGGGGTCTATATCCTTCTCCTCGCGGCCTTGATCCTGGTGAACTACCTTGGAGTCCGGGCCATGGACGCGATCGCCGGCCCGCGGGAGCGGCGGCTGGCGGCCATCGGCATCGTCGCGCTCGACCTCTCCGTCCTTGGGATCTTCAAGTACGCGGGCTTCCTGGCCGAGAACCTGAACGTCCTCCTGCCGGGGGCTCCGGTCCCGACAGTCGACCTCAAGCTGCCTCTCGGGATCTCGTTCTTCACGTTCCAGCTCGTCAGCTACGTCCTCGACGTGTGCTGGCGGCGGGTCGAGGCCGAGCGCGACCTGTCGCGCTTCGCCACCTGTATCCTGATGTTCCCGCACCTCATCGCGGGCCCGATCGTGCGCTTCGCCAGCATCCGGGACGAACTGCATGCTGACCGCCGCAGCAAGGGGCGGATCGGCCTGGGCCTGCAGTACTTCATCGTGGGGCTTTCGCAGAAGGTGCTGGTGGCGAACACCGTCGCCCCCCTCGCGGACCATGCTTTCGGCGCGCCGGCCGCCGCACTGGACCCGGCCACGGCCTGGCTCGGCGCGTTCGCCTACACGCTGCAGATCTATTTCGACTTCTGCGGCTACTCCAACATGGCGATCGGTCTCGCCTTCCTGCTGGGCTTCACCTTCCCGAAGAACTTCGACCATCCCTATGCGTCGCAGTCGGTCACCGAATTCTGGCGCCGCTGGCACATCTCGCTGTCGTCGTGGTTCCGCGACTACGTCTACATCCCGCTGGGCGGGAACCGTGCGGGACGGTGGAAGACCGTGCGAAACCTGCTCGTGGTCTTCCTGCTGACCGGCGTCTGGCACGGCGCGGCATGGACCTTCGTGCTGTGGGGCCTCTACCACGGCGCCTTCCTGCTTCTGGAGCGCTTCGGCCTGGGCCGCCTGCTCGCCGCGGGTCCGCGCGCGGTGCGCCACGCCTATGTGATCCTGGCGGTGATGGTGGGATGGGTCCTGTTCCGCGCCGAAGATCTGCCGCACGCGGCCCGGCACCTGGCCGCCATGGCCGGGCTCGGCGGTCTGGCGCCGCCGCCGATCGAGACGCGGCTCCTGCTCGACGGCCAGATGCTCGCGGCCCTGGCCGCCGGGGTGGTGTTCTCCTTCCCCGTCACGGCCCGGCTGCTGGACCGTCTCGGCGCGCCCAGGCCGGCCGGCGCATCGACCCAGGAGCCGCGACTCGACACCCAGGCCGTGCACGCGCTGTCCACGCCCGTGCTGCTCCTGGGCCTTGTGCTCAGCGTCGCGCTGCTCGTGGCCGGGACGCTCAATCCCTTCCTGTACTTCCGCTTCTGATGGCCCGGAGAATCCGCGCCCGAGGGATCTGGCTGGCCGCAGGGTGCGCGGCGCTCCTCGCCGCGGCCTTCATCCTGCCGCACGTCCTGCCGCCGCCGCAGATGGAGGAGAACCGCACGCTCGCCGACGCCCCTTCCCCGCCCGGCAGCCTGAACGAACTGGACTCATTCCGCACCGCCACGGACGCCTACGTCGCCGACCATTTCCCGGCGCGGGGGCTGCTGATCAGCGCACTGAACCGGGCGCGGCTCTGGATCGGCGTCAGCGGCTCGTCACGGGTGATCGTCGGCCGGGACGGATGGCTGTTCAGCGATGACGGAACGCACCTCGGGGCCGCGCGCGGCGCTCTGCCCCAGGCTCCGGAAGCCATGGCGCTGTGGCTGGACGGCCTCGCCGGACGGCGCGAGGCGCTCGCGGCCCAGGGAACGGCCTATGTGGTGCTGGTCGCGCCCCTGAAGGAGACGGTCTATCCCGCTGAGGCGCCCGCCTGGTTCGAACTCGCGCTCGACCGGCCCGCAGCCCTGCTGTCCCGGCTCGCCGAGGTGTCGGGCGCGGGAGCGGTGGTCTATCCGCACAAGGCGTTGAAGCGCCAGGCGGATTGGGGCCTGAAGGTCTACAGCCCCCATGACAGTCATTGGACCGGCCTGGGCGCCTACCACGGTTACGCCGCGCTCATGGACGAACTGCGCAGGCAAGGGGTCGGCGAAGGGCCGCGACCGCTGGACGCCTTCGTGGAGGTGCGCCGGGGCGAGGTCATCAAGCCCCGGGATCTGGCGCTGATGCTGGGCGTCGCAAGCTTCGTCGACGTGGACTATCCGGAGATGGCGGATCCGGCGATCGGCGCCTTGAAGGTCAACTACCTGGGCGCGCGCGCCCACTGGACGGCGCCGCGCGTGATCGACACCGGCATGGCCGGCAAGCCGGTGCTGCTGATGACGATGGACTCCTTCTCCAACGCCCTGCTGCCGTTCCTCTATGGCGACTTCAGCCGGATCATCCTCGCTCACAACCAGGACGGGGTCTGGCGCGGCGACCTCATCGGCCGCTATGCGCCGGACGCCGTGGTGACCGAGGTCATCGAATCGGGCCTGCCGATGGCGATGGTGGGATCTCCGCCCGCTTCGCCGACGGCGCAGGCGCGCGTCCGCCAGGCCGTGGCCGACCGCCAGCGCTATATCGAGACGGCCGAACCGGCCGATTTCGTCTGGGGCCTGCACCGCCGCCGGATCGAGGGCGGCGCAGGCCCGGACCGTCTGGCGGGCCGCGGGGGCCCCGAGGACCTGCACGGCCGGCGGGGTGACGACACCCTGGGCGGGGGCGGCGGCTCGGACGCCCTGCGCGGGGGTCGCGGCCGCGACCGGCTCTCGGGCGGGGCGGGCGCCGACTGGCTCTCCGGCGGCCGCGACGACGACGTACTCCTGGGCGGCCCCGGTCCAGACACGTTCCACGTCGAGCGCGGCGGCGGGGCCGACATCATCGAGGACTTCGATCCGCTCGACGGGGATCGGGTCGAGATCGAACAGGGACAAGGCTTCGAAATCCGCCAGATCGGGCGCGACACCGTGGTCCTGCTTCCGGGCGGGCGCCTCGTGCTGCGGGGCGTTCGCGCCGGCGACCTCGCCCCGGAGGTGATCCGTTGGCGGTAGGCGGCTGGCGCCCGGCGGCGCGACCGCCTATCTGGGACGAAGCCTGCCCTGGGGGAGCCGCTGCATGTCCTTGAAGGTCGCCGTCCAGATGGACCCCATCGAGGGCATCAACATCGAGGGCGACACCACGTTCCTCATGATGGAGAACGCCCAGGCCCGGGGGCATTCCCTGTTCGTCTACCTGACCGACTCGCTGGCCCTGGAGGAAGGCCGCGTCTTCGCCCGCGGGCGTGACGTCACCGTCAAGCGCGAGGCCGGGGATCACTTCGCCGCGGGGCCGGTGCGGCGGGTCGAGCTGTCGGACTTCGACGTGGTGCTGATGCGGCAGGATCCCCCGTTCGACATGCACTACATCGACGCCACCTTCTTCCTTGAGGCGATCCACCCCCGGACCCTGGTGGTCAACAACCCCGCCGAGGTGCGCAGCGCGCCCGAGAAGCTGTTCGTCACCAAGTTCCCCGGCCTGCAGCCGCCGACCCTCATCACCAATGACCGGGCGGCGATCCACGACTTCCGCGCCCGACACGGGGACATCGTGCTGAAGCCGCTGAATGGCCGCGGCGGTTCGGGCGTGACCCGGCACCTGAAGGACGACCCGAACCTCGACACCCTGCTGGAACTCCATGCCGAACTCGGCCGCGAGCCGGTGATCGTGCAGAAGTTCCTCCCCTCGGTGACCAAGGGCGACAAGCGCATCCTGCTGGTCGACGGCGAGCCGGTGGGCGCGATCAACCGGGTGCCGGCCAAAGGCCAGATCCGCTCGAACCTGGCGGTGGGCGGCGCGGCGCAGCCGGTGGAGCTGTCGGTGCGAGACCGTGAGATCTGCGAAACCATCGGGCCCGAGCTGAAGGCGCGGGGGCTGCTCTTCGTCGGAATCGACGTGATCGGGGAGCATCTCACGGAGATCAACGTGACGTCTCCGACGGGCGCCGTGGCGCTGAAGGGCTTCACCGGGGTGGATGCGACAGAGGTGATGTGGTCCCGGGTTGAGGCGATACGCGCAAAGGTTTAGGTTGGCTCGCAAGAGACGTCCGGAAGTCACGGAAACGTCTTATCTTCCCTCTAAGTTCCTTTTTTGTTCTTGATCTGAACCGCGACCTATGCTGGGTTGTGGATAACTTTTTGCGGTCGGAACGAGGGTGGCGGGGGGATGGCGGCGCGCGTGGTGACCCTGGCTTTCACTGGCGTAGAGGCCGTACGGGTCGAGGTCGAGGTGCAATTCACCCGCGGCGAACAGGCCTTCATCCTGGTGGGCCTGGGCGACAAGGCCGTCGCCGAAAGCCGCGAGCGGGTGCGGGCGGCGTTCACGGGGCTCGGCCTGGCGCTGCCCGGCAAGCGGATCATAGCCAACCTAGCGCCCGCCGACCTGCCCAAGGTGGGTAGCCACTACGACCTTCCGATCGCGCTTGCGGTGATGGCGGGCATGGGGATCATTCCGCCCGACGCCCTGGAGGGCTGGGCGGCGGTGGGCGAACTGTCGCTGGACGGCCGGATCGCGCCGGTGGCCGGCGCCCTGCCCGCGGCCGTGGCGGCCGGCGGCCTGGGCCTCGGCTTGATCTGCCCGGAAGCGTGCGGGCCCGAAGCCGCCTGGGCCGGCGAAACGCGGATCCTGGCGGCGCCCTCGCTGATCGCCCTGGTGAACCATTTCCGGGGGACCCAGGTGCTGTCCCCGCCGAAGCCCGGCGCGATGCTGGACGGCGAGCGCGTCCCGGACCTTCGCGACGTGAAGGGCCAGGAGCACGCCAAGCGCGCGCTGGAGATAGCCGCGGCCGGCGGCCACAACCTGGCGTTCGCGGGACCGCCAGGCTCCGGCAAGTCGATGATGGCCGCGCGCCTGCCCGGCCTGCTTCCGCCGCTGACGGCCGGCGAGCTGCTCGAGACCTCGATGATCCATTCGATCGCAGGCCTGATCGCCAAGGGCCAGCTCAGCCGCGCCCGCCCCTTCCGCGCCCCTCACCATTCCGCAAGCATGGCGGCCCTGACCGGCGGCGGTGTGAAAACGCAACAGGCGATGCGCCGCGGAAACAGTCGATGAGCCTGAAGGGGACCTAAGCAGTACGACGAACCGCGTCTCTTTGAGACTCCAGGCGGTCTGCGCCAGAAAACGCCCTCGCAACTGGAAAGAAGTAGTCCGGTAGCTCTATCGAAACGATTACTTGGCAACGTGGAGTTGTGTCCCCATCGCCCTCCCAGCCGATTGTACCGCTCGCTGAGCATGCACTGAGTCTCCCGTGGCTGCCGGGGGATGATCGCTATGTGTTGATCAGCCACAGCCGGATACGAGCGAGCACGGCGCGCACCGACGGCTACGAGATCGAGTGCAGCCTAGGCGTTCTGGAAGGCGAAGGCGGCGGGAGCCGCGTTTCTGTGTGGGCTCCCATAGAGCAGCTGTCGATCCTGCGGCCGGGAACGATCTTCCAGAATCGAGTGATCTCCGGGACGGCAAAAGCGTTGGTCGAGCGGCAAGCAACGCGGCTTCAGGCCAATCAGCTATGCCAGCTTTCCGACAACGGGCTGAGCGCGTACGCCGCTATCGGACATCGTCCCCTCGGAAGCGCGGTCACGCCTCGGCCGATACAGGATTATCCGATCGCGACGGTATGTGAACATGCCGGAAGGCGCATCTACATCAGGGCAGGCGAATTGCTTCGCTTCTATTTCGGTCCGGTCAGTTGGTTGGCCGACGGCTTCATGTCGGCGGCCCATAGCCCTCCGGGAACGGGGCTCGTCGATCTCGATGCCTCGGGCATGGTCGAACCGGAGGTGATGCAGATCGCACCTGTCGCCGGTCTCACGGATAGATCGTCCGCCTTGCACCTCGCCATGTTGCTCAACTCACCCGACCTGATGACGATGTGGCAGGCCGCCGCCGCAGATATGCTTGGCTCTTTTGATGCAAGTGGAGAGGGCCCTCTACCGCCAGCCGTGCTCGCGGCCGGACAGCACTCCTACGCCTTGCTCGGCCACACGGTGCCGGTTGATCTTGATCACTACTGACCTGCCCCCCGCCGGTCCCTCGATCATTATGAGAGCCCAGGGGGTTGGTAGCTGATCTCCAGCGCCGGCGGTAGCGGCCGGGCGGTGGAGCTGATCAAGTTGCGCAGCCGGCCGGCCGCGGGG
>JBMOOD010000014.1:0-108626 GCA_049323595.1 Pseudomonadota bacterium | reverse complement strand
TCGCACCGCCCGTCTTCGCCAGCGTCATGGTGATCGCCGCCGTCAGCGTCGTCTTCCCATGGTCCACGTGGCCGATCGTGCCAATGTTGCAGTGCGGCTTGTTCCGTTCAAACTTCTCTTTGGCCATCAGGGTCCTGCCGGCGTTGCCTAAACTTCTGCGTCAAGGAGTTGGAGCGGGTAGCGGGAATCGAACCCGCATCCTCAGCTTGGAAGGCTGCTGCACTACCATTGTGCTATACCCGCCTAAAGCCTGCGGGGCCGCCGCAACTCCTCAGTGAAACCGTTCCGGCGCGTGGTGGGGGAAGTAGGACTCGAACCTACGAAGCCATTACAGCAGCGGATTTACAGTCCGCCCCCTTTGCCACTCGGGACATTCCCCCAGCGCGCTCAGAGCTGATCCGGGGCCTTCCAAAGAAGACTTCCGCATCGGACGGCGGGGGGCTTGAAGCGGCCGGTCCCACGGTCCAAAAGCGGCCGCCCGCCGAGGGGGCCCCAAATCGGAGCGCGTCTTATAGTGGCCTCGCCTAAGGAACGCAACGACGCCCGAAAGGGTGCGAAATTCCGGCCCAAAGGCCCCGCTTCCGCTCGCCCGCCACGGCGCGCCGGGCCGCCGGCCGACGACTGGCTGTGGGGCTGGCACGCCGTGGAGGCTGCCCTGGCGAATCCCCGCCGCGGCGCCCCCCTCCGCCTCGTGGCCACACCCGACAAGGCCCGCCAGATCGAGGCCAGGTTCGGCCGGCTCAAGCCGCTGGAGACCGCCGACGCCCACCAGATCGGCCTGCTGCTGCCACAGGGGGCGGTCCACCAGGGGGTCGCCCTGCGGCCGGCGCCGCTGCCCGAAGCGGACCTCGCCGACTTCGAACCCCGCCCCGGGGCCGTCATCCTGGTCCTGGATCAGGTGACCGACCCTCAGAACGTCGGGGCGATCCTGCGCTCGGCCGCCGCCTTCGGGGTCGCCGGGATCGTCCTGCAGGACCGGCACGCGCCGAAGCTCGCCGGCGCGCTGGCCAAGGCCGCGGCGGGAGCCGTCGAGCGGACCCCCGTCGCCCACGTCGTGAACCTCTCCCGCGCCCTGGACCAACTCACCGAGGCCGGCTGGCGCGCGGTCGGGCTGGCGGGCGAGGCCGAGCGCGGCCTGGCCGAGGTGATGGACGGAAGCCCTACCGTCCTGGTCCTCGGCTCCGAGGGCGAAGGCCTGCGCCGCCTGGTGGCGGAGCATTGCGACGAGCTGGCGAAGATCCCCATGCCCGGCGGCTTCGAGAGCCTGAACGTCTCGGCGGCGGCGGCGATCGCACTCTACGAAGCCTCACGTCGCCGCTGACAAGCTTGACCGAAACCTGTCACCATCGGCCGGGTGTGCATGGGGAGCGCGCATGGCTGAAGGAGACTTTCCCGCGCGCCTGGCGCTGACGCTCAAGGCCCTCTCCCTGAGCCGCGGCCGGCTCGCGGCCGAATTGGCCGTCGACAAGTCCGTCATCAGCCGTTGGCTGAACGGCCGCCAGACGCCGACGGGCCAGAACCTCGCCAACCTGACGGCCCTCGTCGCCTCGCGCCGACCGGGTTTCACCCTGCTGGACTGGGAAGCGGACCTCGAGACCCTGGCGGCGCGCCTCGGGGTCGAGCGGCCGGCCTTCGGACTGACGACGGGCTGGCTGCCCGAGAGCATCCTTCAGGAGTCGAGGGCCATGACCGACCTGCGAGGAGAGGCCTACGAGGGCTTCTGGCGCACCACACGGCTCGCCATCGGCCAACCCGGCCGCTTCGTCCACGACCACATCCTCATCCGTCGGGCCGAAAACGGCTTGCTGACGTGCCGCACCGTGGTCGAGGACATGTGCTTCGACGGCTGGACCTTTCTCACCCAGACCCAGCTGTTCACGGTGTCGGCCGACGCGCGCACGGGCATCTTCCTGTTCTCGATCTTCAACGCGGTTCTGCGGCATCGCGCCGAGGTGCTGGATGGGCTGTCGCTCACCATCCAGCGGGTCGGCGGCGGCTCGCCCGCGGCCGAGGCGGTGTTGATGGAGCGGATCGGCTTTCTCACCGGAGATCCTGCCGCCGACGAGGCGACCTACGAGTCGATGGCGAAGGGGGATCCCCTGGCGCCCGAAGGCTCCATCCCACCCGAGGTCCGCGATCATCTGTTCCGCGACGTCGGTCCCGCCGCCTTTGCGGCCGGCGGCATGGCCATGCTGACCATGCCCTTCGCCCAGTCATGGTCCCGCGGCCCGAGATTCTAAGCGGTGGAATTCTCCCCAGAAGCGAAGACGCAACGACTCGCACCAGATCGACAGCCGCCGCGCCTAGCTGCGCGACGACGGCCGTCGCAAGGATCGCCCCGGTTCAAATGACCGGCCGGCGCGGGGGCGCCGCCAACCTTTGGGGATGAACATGAAGACCTTATCCATGGCGGCCCTTGCGGGCGCGCTGGCGCTCGGCCTGACGAGCGTCGCCCACGCCGCCTTCCCGACGCTCTATTTCGACGAAGCCGACTTCCTCGCGCAGGGAAACATCGCCCAGACCACTCACGCCGACGGCTACGGCGCCGGCCTCACCGCGCTGGGCCAGCCCGAAGTCTTCGGCGATCTCGCGCTCTGGGGCGACCCCCTCCTCGTGGTCGGGACCGCAACCGGGCCGGCGCCTGTACGCAACCTGTTCGTCAACTCCGATCTGGACGGGCAATTGGGCGGCCAAATCTTCAGCACCGGCTACAATATGCTGAGCTTCGACCTCGCCAATATCGCGGGGTCCGGAGACCAGGTCTACGTCGAGCTGTTCACCAACCTCGACAGCTACGGATACGGCCTCTATCCGGGCGACGCCCAGGATGCCCTCACCTTCTACGGCTTCGTCGTGCCGGATGGGGAGTACTTCCTGGGCTTCACGATGAACCGCACCGACTTCGGCTCGAACTTCGAACCCACGCCGATCGACCAGGTCTTCGGGCTGACCGACATCGCCCTCGGCGCGACAGGCCAGGTCTGTGACACGCGCGTCTGCGAGCCCGGCGCCGCGGTCCCCGAGCCCGGCGCATGGGCGCTGATGATCCTGGGTTTCGGCATGAGCGGCGCCCTCCTCAGGGCGCGCCGGAGGCTGCCCGCCCTGGGCAGCTGACTGGTCGCGATCCGGGGTCGCCCTCTTCCCTCCCGGCCCCGTATCGCCCGGGCGGCGTCTCGACAGTTGCAGCCGGACGCCGGCTGAAGCATTGAGGCGCGATGCTCGAAGAACTGCTGACGCCCGGCGCGCTGTCCGCCCTCCTTCAAGTCCTGATGATCGACCTGGTCCTGGCGGGCGACAACGCCGTCGCCGTGGGCCTGGCCGCGGGCGCGCTGCCGGCCGACCAGCGGAAGAAGGCGATTCTCTACGGCCTGATCGCCGCCGTGGTGCTGCGCATCGGCTTTGCGCTGATCACGACCCAGCTCTTGGGCATCGTCGGCCTGCTCTTCGCCGGCGGCGTCCTTCTGCTCTGGGTCTGCTGGAAGATGTGGCGCGAGCTGCGGGACCAGGCCGAGCCGGAGGAAGCGGCGGCGGAGGCGGTCCTGGACCAGGACCCCTCGACCGAGCCGGCGCCCGCCATCGCGGCGCGCCAGCCCAAGAAGTTCCGCGACGCGTTCATCCAGATCCTGATCGCAGACGTCTCGATGTCGCTGGACAACGTCCTCGCCGTCGCGGGCGCCGCGCGCGAGCATCCCGCGATCCTGGTCTTCGGGCTCCTGCTGTCGATCGCGCTGATGGGCGTCGCCGCCACCTGGATCGCGCGGCTGCTGCACAAGTACCGCTGGATCGGCTACGTCGGCCTGCTCATCGTGCTCTACGTGGCGCTCCACATGATGTGGGAAGGCCACCGCAGCGTGGTCGTCGATATGAACCACACGCCGGCCTACAACGCCCTGATGCCCGACGCGCTGGACATCGGCCCGGAGGAAGAGGCCAAGATCCGGGCGCACTGAGGCGGCCGCGACCCTCGAGGATCAGGCTTCAGCCGCCTCTGGACCGCCGAAGCGCTCGCGCCATTCGGCGACCTGGGCGTCCTCGATCTTGCGGAACAGGACCTCGGGCGCGCGGACCGGCCGACCCGGCTCCAGCGCCGACAAGACGCCCTGCCCCTCCAGCGACGGCCACTTGGCCGGGAACGGCTCGCCCAGCGCCTCGGAGATCTTCTCCGCCGCGAACGGGATGAAGGGCTCGGACACCTTGGCGAACAGGGCTGCGAGGTTCAGGCCATAGCGCACGGCCACGGCCGCGCGGTCGCGGTCGGTCTTGATCGCCGTCCAGGGCGCGGCCTCGGTCAGGTACTGGTTGCCCAGCACCCAGAGCTGGCGCAGCGCCGTGGCGCTCTTGCGGAACTCGCGGTCCTCCATGTGGCCGGTCAGCTCGCGCAGCTTGGCCAGGACGTCGGCCTCCAGCTTCTCGTCCAGCGCGCCCGGCGCGCCGCCCTCTGGCACGACCCCATCGAACCGGCTCTCCGCGAACTTGCAGATGCGGTTGACGAAGTTGCCCAGCACGTCGGCCAGGTCGGCGTTCACCTGGTCGCGGAACTGTTCCCAGGCGAAGGTGGCGTCCGAGGTCTCGGGCGCATTGGCCATGATCCACCAGCGCCAGTAGTCCGGCGGCAACAGCTCCAGCGCGTGATCCATGAAGACGCCGCGCCCCTGGGAGGTGGAGAACTTGCCGCCGTAGTAGTCGAGCCAGTTGAAGCCCTTGAGGTCGTCGACGAGCTTCCAGGGCGCGTTCTCGCGCTCATTGACCCCCATCAGGGTGGTCGGAAAGCCGACGGTGTGGAAGGGCACGTTGTCCTTGCCCATGAACTCCACGTAGGTGACGTCGTCCGCCGCCGGCCGGCGCCACCAGCGCTCCCAGTCGGCGTCGTTGGGCGTGCGCCCCTCCTCCGCGGCCACGGCGTCGGCCCACTCCCAAGTCGCGCCGATGTACTCGATGGGCGCATCGAACCAGACGTAGAAGACCTTGCCCGCCAGGCCTTCGATGTCCGGCAGCTTGCCGTCCGGATTGGGCCCCCACTCGAAGGCGTTCACCGGCACGCCCCACTCCAGATCGCGGGTGATGCCGCGGTCCTGCAGGCCTTCGTCCAGCCATTTAAGGGCGATCGAAGTCACCAGCAGCGGCCAGCTTCCGCGCTTCGACTCGATCCAGTCGCGCAGCTTGCCGGCGAACAGGCTCTGGCGCAGGAACAGGTGCTTGGAGCCGCGGATCTCGATGTCGGTCGAGCCCGACACCGCCGAACGCGGATGCAGCAGGTCGGCCGGGTCCAGCACCCGCGTGCAGTTCTCGCACTGGTCGCCGCGGGCAGCCTCGTAGCCGCAGTGCGGGCAGGTGCCGATGACGTAGCGGTCGGGCAGGAAGCGCTGGTCTGCGTTGGAATAGACCTGCTGGGTGACCCGCTCCTCGATGAAGCCGGCTTCCCAAAGGGTCTGGGCGAACCGCTGGGTCAGCCGGTGGTTCTGGGGCGAGGAGGAGCGGCCGAAGTGGTCCCAAGACAGGCCGAAGGCGCGACCCAGCCGGTGCTGGATCTCGTGCTGCTCGGCGCAGAAGGAGGCCGGATCCTGTCCCCGCTCGGCCGCTGCCAACTCGGTTGGCGTGCCGTGCTCGTCGGTCGCGCAGATGTAGAGCGTCTCGCGACCCCGGGCCCGCTGGAAACGCGCATAGACGTCCGCCGGCAGCATGGAGCCGGCCAGCGTCCCCAGGTGCTTGATCCCGTTGATGTACGGCAGCGCCGAGGTGATGAGGATGCGGGTCATGGGCCGGACGAGGTTGACGAAAGAACCGGGGCTTATAGGCCGCCCGCACTCTTCGCCATAGGCCGCCGCGCAAGAAAAGCTCGCCAAGCCTGACCATGGAGGCGACCCTGCCCTCACGGGGCGCGGGCGGCCGGACTGAGTCGCCACACGGGAACAGACGCCGCGGAACCATGGGAGTAGACATGCGCAAGCTCATTCTTGCGGCGGGTCTCATGGCCTGCCTTTCCATCACAGCCTGCAGCGAACAGGCGCCGGAGCCCACGGCCGAGGCCGAGGCGCCCCGCAAGTCGACGGGCCGACCGGCGCAGATGTACCAGGGCCAGGGCCACGTGGAATCGATCCAGTCGGCGACCGTGGCGCGGTCGGAAAGCGGCGGCGTCCTGCTCAACGCCAATGCGACGGTCGCCGGCGAGGGCTACACGAACCCATCGTTCCTGCCCTACATCTACCCCGCCACCCCGCCGGACGGGATCTACGAGGTGGATGTCGTAGCCGACGCCCCCGCGACGCCCGGCGCCGCCGCGCCGACCGCCGTCGAAGTCAAGGGAGCCTGGGACAAGTACACGGATGGCCGGGTGAAGGGCATCCGGTTCATCTCCAAGACCAACGAGGTGGTGGCGATGCTGCCCGCGGCCGGGGAAGCGCCGGCGGCCGAGTAGCGCCTCTCAGAGCGGCCCCTTGAACACGAACCAGGCGCCGAGCGCGATCAGCGCGAAGCCCACGCCGTGGTTCAAGGTGAGCCGCTCGCCGAGGTAGGTCACCGCGAAGATGGCGAACACCACCAGGGTGATGACCTCCTGCATGGCCTTCAGCTCGGCGGGATCGTAGACCTGCCGCCCGATGCGGTTGGCGGGAACGGCCAGCCAGTACTCGAAGAAGGCGATCCCCCAGCTCGCCAGCACGATGACCCACAGCGGGCCACGGTCGACCTTCAGGTGGCCGTACCAGGCGAAGGTCATGAATACGTTCGAGGCGACAAGCATCAGGATGGGCGCGACGGCGGCCCAGGGCGTGCTCATGGGATTTCCGGCTTAACGTTGCTTCGAAGCGACCTATAACCTGCGCCGCGAAACGTGGGGGCCCGTACATGCGGACATGGTTCAAGGCGCTGGTCGTCTCGGTCGCAGCGGCGGCCGTCGCAGCGTGCAGCCCGAACGCGGGCGAGAAGGCCCAGACGGGCGGGACGCTGCGGATCTACAACTGGTCCGACTATATCGATCCCGAGCTGCTGACGGAGTTCACCAGGGAAACCGGGATCAAGGTCGTCTACGACACCTTCGATTCCAACGAGGTGCTCGAGACCAAGGTGCTGCAGGGCGGCACGGGCTACGACCTCGTGGTTCCCTCCAACCACAACTTGCCCCGCTACATCGCCGCCGGCGCGATCCGCAAGCTCGACAAGGACCAGCTGCAGGGGCTCGACAAGCTGTCGCCCGGGCTGATGACGCACCTGGCCGCCTTCGATCCAGGCCATGACTACGCCCTGCCCTACATGCAGGGCACGATCGGCATCGGCTACAACGTCGATGCGCTGGCCAAGCGACTGCCGGGCGTGCCGGTCGACAGCTGGGCGGTAGTGTTCGACCCTGCCAACCTCAGCAAGCTGAAGGACTGCGGCGTCTACTACCTGGACGCCTCCGAGGACATGTACGCCGTCGCCCTCAACTACCTCGGCAAGGATCCCAACTCGACCGTTCCCGCCGACTACGAGGCCGCGACCGCGATGATGCTCAAGGCGCGGCCTTTCGTCCGGAAGTTCCACTCGTCCGAGTACATCGAAGCCCTGGCCAACGGCGATATCTGCGTCGCCATCGGCTATTCCGGCGACGTGCTGCAGGCCAAGGTTCGCGCCGAAGAAGCGAAGAACGGGGTGAACCTCGCCTACGCCGTCCCGAAGGAGGGCAGCCAGGTCTGGTTCGACGTCTTCACCGTTCCGGCCGATGCGCCGAACCCGGCCGCGGCGCACAGGTTCATGGCCTTCATGCTGCGGCCCGAGGTGATCGCCCGCGCATCCAACTACACCCAGTACGCCAACGCCAACGACGCGGCGACGCCGATGGTGGACGAGGCGATCCGGAGCGATCCGAACGTCTATCTGACGCCCGAGGTGTCCAAGCGCCTCTTCGTCACCACCACGAAGGACCAGGCCCTGCTGCGCGACGTGAACCGCCAGTGGACGAAAGTGCTGACGGGGCGGTGAACGGGCCGCTCGTCCGCTTCGAAGGGGTCGCGAAGCGCTTCGGCGACCACGCGGCCGTGGACGGCGTCGACCTCGACATCCGCGAGGGCGAGTTCTTCGCCCTCCTCGGCCCCTCCGGCTGCGGCAAGACCACCCTGATGCGTCTGCTGGCGGGGTTCGAGACACCCGAGGCGGGGCGGGTCATGCTGGATGGGCGGGACCTGGCGGCCGAGCCGCCGCATCGGCGCCCGGTCCATATGATGTTCCAGTCCTACGCCCTGTTCCCGCATCTGAGCGTCGCGGGCAACGTCGCCTTCGGCCTGAAGCGCCGGGGCCTGGCGAAGGCCGAGATTGCGGCCCGCGTGGACGATATGCTGGCGCTCGTGCGGCTGGAAGGCCTCGGACGCCGCCGACCCGACCAGCTTTCCGGCGGCCAGCGCCAGCGCGTGGCCTTGGCGCGGGCGCTGGCCCCCCGCCCTCGCATCCTCCTGCTGGACGAGCCGCTCGCCGCCCTCGACCGCAAGCTGCGCGAGGAGACTCAGGCGGAACTCGCGGCCCTGCAGCGCCGCCTTGGACTCACCTTCATGATCGTCACGCACGACCAGGACGAGGCCATGCGACTCGCCGACCGGATGGCCGTGATGCAAGCCGGGCGGATCGTCCAGGTGGGCGCGCCACGCGAGGTCTACGATCGCCCCGCCACCCGCGCCGTGGCCGAGTTCATCGGCGAGGTGAACCTGTTTCCTCAGCCAGACGGCCGTGGCTGGCTGGCCGTCCGACCCGAGCGGATGGACATGGCGCGACGGGCGCCGGCGCAGGGCGGCGTCCCCGGCCGGATCGCCGAAGCCGCCTTCTTCGGCGACCGCACCCGCTATGTCGTGGAGACGGCCGCCGGCCCGATCCGCGCCAGCCTGGCCGGCGCCGACGCGGGGTACCGCCCGGGCGACGGCGTCTGGCTCAGCTATGCGCCCGAGGCGGCCGTGGCCCTGCCCGCATGACCCGGGACCGCGCCCGCCTCGCCGGCCTCGTCCCTGGCCTGTGGCTGGCGATCTTCTTCGCCTTCCCTTTCCTGCTGGTCGCCAAGCTGTCCCTCTCCGACACGGTCCTGGCCATGCCGCCCTATGCGCCGCGGATCGACTGGAGCCAGGGCGCCGCGGGCGTGCGATCGTTCCTGGCCGGCCTCGACGCCGAGACCTACGCGCGCCTGATCCAGGATCGGCTCTATCTGGACGCCTGGGTCTCCAGCCTGCGCATCGCCGGCACGGCCACCGGCCTCCTGTTCCTGATCGGCTATCCGATCGCCTATGGCGTCAGCCGATGTCCGGAGCGGTGGCGGCTGGCGCTCGTCATGGCCATCGTCCTGCCGTTCTGGACCAGCTTCCTGATCCGCATCTACGCCTGGATAGCGATCCTCAAGCCCGCGGGCCTCCTGAACCTCGCCCTGGACGGACTGGGACTGCCGGCGATCAACATCCTCAACAGCGAAGCCGCCGTGATCCTCGGCATGGTCTACGCCTACCTGCCCTTCATGGTGCTGCCGCTCTACGCCGTCCTGGACCGGCAGGACGAGAGCCTGGTCGAGGCGGCCCAGGACCTGGGCGCGAGCCCCTTCCAGGCCTTCTGGCGGGTCACCTTCCCGATCTCGCTGCCGGGCGCGGCCGCCGGCGCCTTGCTCTGCTTCATCCCCCTGACCGGGGAGTTCGTGATCCCCGACCTGCTGGGCGGGTCCGAGACCCTCATGCTGGGCCGGGTCATCTGGATCGAGTTCTTCGCCAACCGCGACTGGCCGGCGGCCTCGGCCGTGGCGATTGTCCTTCTCGCGACCCTCGTCGTCCCCATCCTACTCTTCGAGCGCCAGCAGGCGAAGGTGGCGCGATGAGGCGCGGCCCCTCCGCCTTCAACGTCGCCGCCGTCGCGCTCGGGCTCCTGTTCCTCTACGCGCCGATCGCCGTCCTGGTGATCTACTCTTTCAACGCCAGCCGGTTGGTGACGGTCTGGGGCGGGTTCTCGACGCGCTGGTACGCCGAGCTGTTTCGCGACGTTCAGATGCTGGACGCGATCTGGGTGACCCTGCGCGTGGGCCTCCTCTCCGCCACGGCCGCCACCGTCATCGGCGTCTTCGCCGCCGTGGCCCTGGTGCGCGGGGGCCGGCGCCTTGCTCGCACGGCGCTTGCGGGAGGGATCTACGCCACCCTAGTGATGCCCGAGGTCATCCTGGGCCTGTCGCTGCTGCTGCTCTTCGTGGCCGTCGGCGCCCCACGCGGGTTCTGGACGGTGACGCTGGCTCACGCGACCCTGACGGTCGCCTACGCCACCGTCGTGGTTCAGGCGCGGCTCGCCAGTTTCGACCAGAGCCTCGAAGAGGCGGCCCAAGACCTGGGCTGCCCGCCGTGGAAAGCCTTCCTCCTGGTTACCCTGCCCGCCATCGCCCCCGCCGTGGCGGCGGCCTGGGTGCTGGCCTTCACCCTGTCGCTGGACGACCTGGTGGTCGCGAGCTTCACCTCGGGCCCGGGCGCCACCACCTTGCCCATGCGCCTCTACAGCCAGGTGCGTCTCGGCGTTGATCCCAAGATCAACGCCGTCTCGACGCTCCTGATCGGACTGGTCGCCACCGGCGTGATCGCGGCCTATCTGGTCCAGCGCCGCAGGCGGCCCGGCCGGGCCAAGTGACCCTCATCGCCCCTAGGGCCGGACCGCCTGCAGCCAACGTCCGCCCCCCTGGACGTTGATGGCCTGGCCGAGCCCCCTCGAGAGCCAGGCCGCCGAAGGTTGGTCGCGTCCCGTGTCGGCACGCGCCTTCAGCCTGCAACCAGGACGATGCAAGGCCCGGGCCTAAAGCGGCGCCGTGTGGTCGAACCACGGCCGGGCGCGCTCCAGCTGACCCGCGAGTCGGAACAGCAGGGCCTCCTCGCCCGTCCGGGCGACGAACTGCATGCCGATGGGCAGGCCGTCGCGGCTCGACGCCAGCGGGACGGTCATGGCCGGCTGGCCCGAATTGTTGAAGGCCTGGGTGTTCGGCATGTAGTCGAACAGGCGCTCGGCGGTCAGCTTCGGATCCTCGAACAGCCAGCCCACCGGGATCGCCGGCCGCCCCAGCGTCGAGAGCAGCAGCACGTCATAGCGTTCGAACAGGGCCGCAACGGCCCGGCCATAGGCATGAATCGTCTGGACGGCCCGCACGTACTCCGGCCCCGTCGTGCGCCGCCCGCGCTGGTAGATATCGAAGGTCGCGGGCTCGATCTCGCCGTCCTGCAGCGGCCGGCCGCGCCGTTCGCACTCGGCGTCCACGTTGTTGGCCACGCTGGCCCACAGGACGGTCCTGGCGGCAGCCTGCATGGCGGAATGATCGCCGGGCAGGATCGCCTCCTCGACGTGGTGCCCCAGGCTCTCGCAGAGCTTCGCGGTCTCGTGCACCGCCGCCGCGCACTCCGGGTCCAGCGTATGGCCGACCGTGAGCGCCTTGTCGGTGAAAGCGATGCGCAGCCTGCCCGGGTCGCGCTCGGTCTCCTGAAGGAAGGAGACCTCGGGCGGCGGCAGGAAGTAGGGATCGCCCGGTTGCGGCTGGCAGGAGATGTCCAGCAGGACCGCGCTGTCGCGCACCGAACGCGTCACCGCATGCTGGATCGAGGCGCCGGCCCAGCCCTCGCCGGCGGGCGCGAACGAGACCCGCCCGCGGGACGGCTTCATGCCGAACAGGCCGCAGCACGAGGCCGGGATGCGGATCGAGCCGCCGCCGTCGCTGGCGTGCGCCGCCGGTACGATCCCCGCCGCCACAGCCGCCGCCGCCCCGCCGGACGAGCCGCCCGGCGTTCGGGACAGGTCCCACGGGTTGCGGCACGGGCCCAGGAGGTCGGGCTCGGTCACCGGCCAGATGCCGAACTCCGGCGTGTTGGTCTTGCCGAAGATGTTGAGGCCCGCTGCTTTGTAGAGGCGCGTCAGCGCGCTGTCGGCGTCCGGTGCGACGTCGGCGAACAGTTTCGAGCCATAGGTGGTCGGCACACCGCCGTAGTGCGCCCCCAGGTCCTTCAGCAGGAAGGGAACGCCCGCCAGCGGACCTTCGCCAGCGGGGGCCTTGCGGGCCCGGTCGGTCATGTCACGGGTGACCGCGTTGATCTTCGGGTTGACCTCGCTCATGCGGGCGACGGCTAGGTCCAGCAGGTCGCCGGCGGTGACCTCGCCCTTCCTGACCAGTGCGGCCAGCCCCACGGCGTCGTGCGCCCGGTATTCGTCGAACCGCATGTCCCGGCCCCTCCCTTGTCGTCATTTGGAGGAACCATACCGCGAGCGGACGAACGGACCACCCGCCAAGTGACGGCCGGTAAGTCAGGCGGGCTCGGAAAGGCTGGTGCCGGATGCAGGACTCGAACCCGCGACCTTCGGTTTACAAAACCGCTGCTCTACCAGCTGAGCTAATCCGGCCTGCCGCGCGCCCTCCTTAGACGGTCCGTGCATAGGGCAGCAAGCCGTTCCGCCTGGTCGCGCCAGACCGAGGTCTGCCGCCGCCGCGGGGGGCGATGCAATCTTCGATTGACGACATGCAAAGAGCAAGCATGAGTGTGATGGAGGCGTAGGGGGTGTTAGGCGCCATGCTCGGGCGACGCGTTCTGTTCCTGGACCTCAACAATTCCGCCCGCTATCCGGCGCTGGCGGTCGGCTACCTGGTGGCCGTGCTCAGGAGGCGCGGATTCCAGGTCGACGTCCTGTCGCCGCTGGCTGAAGGGGTGCCCGGCTTCATAAGGGACCTTCCCGACACCTACCTCGACCACCTCAAGCGCCGGGTCCAGTTCTCCACCCATCCACTCGTCGCCCGTCTCCATGACCAGTTGCGACGGGCGTACAAGGGAGGAGCCGCCAGGCCCCATCCCCGGCTGCTGTCGGCGTTGGATCGCGCCATGAGCGATCAGCCACCCGACATCGTCCTGGTGTCGGCCTACCTCGACCACAGGCCGTCGGTGGAGGCCGTCTCTCAGGCCGCAGCCCGGCGTGGGGTCCCCGTCGTGCTGGGGGGACCGGTCTTCAACGATCCCCGGATCGCCGCCGATTGGAGCGCGCTGGAGGGGATCACCCACGTCTTCGGCGGGGAGGCCGACGACTATCTGGCCGATCTCTGCGATGCCGTCATCGCGGGCCGCGCGCCGGTCGGTCCTGGCGTCTTCCGGGCGGGCGAGCCGCTCGTGGCGCCGATGCTGACCACGCTGGACGCCCTGCCACATCCGGATTTCAGCGACTTTCCGTGGGCCCTCTACACTTCGCCGGTCCTGACGATAATGACCGGGCGGGGCTGCGAATGGGGTCGGTGCACCTTCTGCAGCGACGTGGTCACCGCGAACGGCCGGGGCTACCGGTCCCGACCCCTTGAGCGGGTGCTCGACGAGATGGCCGCGCTTTCGGCTCTCTACAAGACGAAGAACACGATGTTCCTCGACATCAAGCTGAACTCCGACCTCGCCGTCTGGAACGGCATCATCGACAACTACCAGCGCGTCCTCCCGGGCGGGCGCTGGATCGGGACGGTCCATGTGGCTGCGCGAGGCGACAACGGCCTCGACCGCGAGCGGCTGTTCGCCGCCAAGGCCAGCGGAATGGCCCGGATCAGCTTCGGCCTCGAAAGCGGCAGCGACGACCTCAATCGCAAAATGGGCAAGGGCACCACCATGGCCCGGAACCTCCAGTTCATGCAGGACGCCAAGGACGCCGGGTTGAGCGTCCGCGTCTCGATGATGCTGGGCTATCCGGGGGAAACGCACGAGCACGTGGCCGAAACCGCCGCCTTCCTGCGCGAGCATGGATCGCTGCTGGACCGGGTGCGGATGGCGCGCTTCAAGCCAGTGCCCGGCACTCGGTTCGAACGACTCTACGCCCGACGGCCCGACAAGTTTCCGGGCATGGAGGGATTCCGCTGGCGCTACGCGGAAGGCCGCGCGGACTACGTGTACCGGCCAGCCATGTCGCCCGCCTATCGGAAGGCGAAAGCCGAGGTGTTGCAGCAGGTCTATCGGATCAACCGCAGGCCGCTGCCTGCGGAAGCGAGCGAGTTCAACGGCCTTATGTAGGCTGATGCCTGGGCAACGTGTCGATGCGCGCGCCTTGCGTTGACACATCGCATGGCCGGCTCTCGATCTCATGCGGCACCCTGCCGCCATGACGGCGACCCGCGAGCCCCCAGCGCCCCCGGACCTCGACGACGCCGGCCTCGCGGCCGAGACGGCGGCCCTGGCGGGGCGATTGCTGACGAGCCTGCGGGAGGGCGGGCTCCTCGTAGGCGATGCTCTGGGCGCGGCCGGCGACGCCCTGTCCCAGGTGGTGATCGAGCGGACCTTGCGCGCCCACCGGCCGCACGATGCGATCCTGTCCGAGGAGGCGGCCGCCAACGCCTCCAGACTTCACGCCAGCCGGGTCTGGATCGTCGATCCCCTGGACGGGACGCGGGAGTACGCTGAGGGTCGCATGGACTGGACCGTGCACGTCGCCCTGGCCCTCGATGGCGCGCCGGGCGCGGCGGCCGTCGCCCTCCCCGGACTGGGCGTGACCGTCCGCACGGACCACCCCCCGGACCTGCCCGGCGCTGCGCACGATCCGCTGCGGATCGCCGTCAGCCGCACCCGCGCGCCGCCACTGGCCAGCGCCGTGGCCGGTTTGCTCGGCGCCCGCCTGGTTCCCATGGGTTCGGCGGGGGCCAAGGCGATCGCCGTGCTCAGCGGCGAGGCCGACGCCTACCTCCACGCCGGCGGCCAGTTCGAATGGGATTCCTGCGCCCCGGTCGCCGTAGCCCTGGCGGCCGGCCTGCACGCTTCGCGTATCGACGGCTCGCCCTGCCGATACAATCGACCGGACCCTGAGATGGACGATCTGCTCATCTGCCGATCCGAACTGGCCGACGCGCTGCTGGAGGCGATCGCTGCGGCCCGGCGCTCGGACTGATCCCATGCCTCAGCTGGCGGCGGCCTCGATCTGGGCTGCGAATGCCGTGTCGAGGTACTCCCCCAGACTGTGGCCGAACTGGGCCAGCCCCGCCTCGAGGTAATCACTCACCAGGGGCAAGCCCAGAATGTAGTCGGCGACATGCTCCGGGTCGATGTCGCCGGCCCCATCCCGGGCCGCATCCCATTCGTCGAGCCCGAAGTCGCCACGGCCCAGCCAGATCAGGGCGATGAGGTCGCGGCGCTCGTCCTCGTCCAGGGCGCCGACGGCGGCGAAGATCTCCTCCTGGACCGTGTCGTCCGCCTGGAATTCCAGGACGTCGATGGCCTTGTCGTCGCTGGGATTGGAGCCCTCGTCCGGATCGACTTCCTCCACCTTGGCGTGGAACTCGCGGGCCTTCAGGACGAGGAAGCACGCGGTTCCGGGGTCCAGGCTGAGTTGAGGTTCGGGTCGCGCCATCTGACCGCTCCTTGCAGATGGCCGCTTGTCCGCCCCGGCGCGGCGCCGGGCCTTGATCGGCGTCAAGGCGCAACATCTTGCCGTGCTGTCTTGTTTGGATGTCGTCGCGTGGAGGCTGGCGAGGTGCTCGTCCGCCGATGAAGCCGATGGCGGGGCCCGCGTCGGCCTTCTGTAGCGCCCCATGAGGAGACTCCAGGGTTGAGCGGGAGGCGGCGCGGGCTTCTCGCCCGAGACCGAGCATGGGAGGTCGTGATGGCGAACGCCGCGGGTTTCAGCGCCGAGGACCACCTTCACGCCGTGCGCGCGGCGCTTGCGCGATCGTTCCGGCCCGCCGACCTCAAACTCGAGCGCCTGACCTTGGACGACAACGACGTGCTGCTCGTGGAGGGAGAAGCCTCGGGGCTCTCGGCGAAGAAGCGGGCGCTGCGGATCGCGGCCATCGCGAGCGGAGCTGCGGGCGTCGTCGACCGGCTGCACGTGAAGGCGCTCCGGGCCAGCGACCGCCAGATTCTCGATCGCCTCGGTGAGCTCTTCGCGTCCGATCCCCGCTACCAGGACTTCGCCGTCGATGTGGACCTCGATCCTCGCGCGCTCGTGGAGCGCGCCCGGCCGGCGGTCGCCCCGCCGGCGGAGCCCCTTGGGCGGCTGCTGATCGAGGTGGCCGATGGCGTGGTGACCCTGAACGGAACGGCGCCGAGTCTCGTGCGCAAGCGCCTGGCCGGCGCGCTGGCCTGGCGCGTGGCCGGCGTGCGGGACGTGGTCAACGGCCTGGCCGTCGAGCCCGCTGAGGAGGATGGTCCGGACGAGCTCGAGGAAGCCGTCCGTCAGGCCCTCGACGGCAATCCCCTGTTCGACGACACCCAGGTCAAGGTCGGCGTCTTCGGGGACGCCGTCCGGCTGACCGGCCTCGTCCATTCGGAGGCGGCCCGCGCCGCTGCCGAGGACGAGGCCTGGCGCATCCTTGGCGTGGACGAGGTGGTCAACGAGATCGTCGTCCGTCCGCGCAACTGACCGCATGGGAGGCAAGATGCGCCGCGACGACACCCGCGCGTCCCTTGAGCCGAAACGGCCCCGGCGTCGGAGGCGGCCAGCCCCGGCCCCACCCCAACGGCCGCCGTCGCCCGAGACGCTGGATCCTGTGGAAGAAGCCGGCCTGGAGTCGTGCCCCGCAAGCGATCCTCCCAGCTGGACGCCATAGCCGTGGACCTGCCCCATGGGCTCGGCGCTGGAGGCGGCGCGCTGCTGACCGACCTCTATCAGCTCAACATGGCGCAGGCCTATCTCGAGAGCGGTCGCACCGGGACGGCGGTCTTCGAGTTCTTCGTGCGCAGGCTGCCCGATTCAAGAGGCTTCCTCCTCGCCGCCGGCCTCGAACAGGCGCTCGACTTCCTCGAGAGCTTCGCCTTCTCGGCCGCCGAGCTGAACTGGCTCCGTGAAAGCGGCCGGTTCAGCGCCGCGACGATCGACTGGCTCGCGGCCCTGCGGTTCACGGGGGACGTCGACGCGGTGGCCGAGGGCGTGGCCGTGTTCGGGAACGAGCCCATTCTGCGCATCACGGCCCCCCTGCCCCTCGCCCAGCTGGTCGAGACGCGGCTGATCAACATCCTGCACTTTCAGACCCTGGTCGCCTCGAAGGCGGCGCGGATGGTGCTGGCCGCCCCAGGCAAGACCCTCGTGGACTTCGGGCTGCGCCGCGCGCACGGGGCGGACGCCGGCCTCCATGCGGCGCGCGCGAGCTATGTCGCCGGTTTCGCGGGAACCGCGACGGTCCTGGCGGGCGGGCTTTGGGGGATCCCCCTGTTCGGCACCATGGCCCATGCCTTCGTGCAAGCCTTCGACGACGAGTTCGCCGCCTTCGAGGCGTTCGCCCGCGCCCGGCCCGAGGGCCTGACCCTGCTCATCGACACCTATGACACCGAGGCCGGCGCGCGGAAGGCGGTGGCGCTCGCGCCGCGGCTGCGCCAGGCCGGGATCCGCATCGGCGGCGTGCGGCTGGACAGCGGCGACATGGCCGCCCTCTCCCGCGCCGTGCGCCGGATACTCGATGAAGGCGGCCTCGGCGAAGTGACCATCTTCGCCAGCGGCGGCCTGGACGAGCATGACCTGGCGGCGTTCGTCGGGACGGACGCCCCGATCGACGGCTTCGGCCTGGGCACCAGCCTGGCGGTCTCCTCGGACGCCCCGGCCCTCGACTGCGCCTACAAGCTGCAGGAGTACGCCGGAACGCCGCGCCGCAAGCTGTCCGCCGGCAAGGCGACCTGGCCGGGCCGCAAGCAGGTCTGGCGGCGATACGACGACGAAGGGCGGATGTGCGGCGACTATCTCTCGACCCAGGACGACGCCGCGGCCGGCGAGCCGCTGATCGCCCCGGTCATGCGCGCCGGCCGGCGGCTGGACGACCGCCCCGCCCTGGCCCAGGCCCGCACCCGCGCCGCGGAGGATCTGGCGCGACTTCCGGAGCCATTGCGCCGCCTGGAGCCGCACGCCTACCCCGTCGAGATCGGCGAGCCCCTGAAGCGCCTGGCGGCCGAGGCCGACGCGCGCCGGTTGCGCCAGGAGACGCCGGCATGACCGCGATCCGCCTCCAGCCGGAAACCGATGCGTTGCTCGTGGTGGACGTCCAGAACGATTTCTGCCCGGGCGGGGCGCTCCCGGTGCCGCAGGGCGATGCGGTGGTGGAGCCCATCAACCGGCTGATCCCCGCCTTCGCCCACGTTGTCCTGACGCAGGACTGGCACCCACCGGGACATCGATCCTTCGCCTCCTCGCACGCCGGCCGCCAGCCCTACGAGACCGTCGAGCTTTCCTATGGGCCGCAGATCCTATGGCCGGACCACTGCGTCCAGGGGACCCCCGGCGCCGCGTTCCACACCGGGCTGAACACCGCGGCCGCCCAGGTCGTCGTCCGCAAGGGGACCCGCCGGGAGGTCGATTCCTACTCCGCCTTTGTGGAGAACGACCACGCCACCGCCACTGGACTGGGCGGGCTGCTGCGCGAACTTGGCGTCCGCCGCCTGTTCATCGCCGGCCTTGCGTTCGATTTCTGCGTCCTCTGGTCGGCGGAGGACGCGCGGCGCGTGGGGTTCGAGGTGGCGGTCATCCAGGACGCCTGCCAGGCCCTCGACGTCGATGGCTCTGCAGCCGCGGCGCACCGACGGCTCGATGCATGCGGCGCGGCGCGGGTCTCGACGCAGCAGATCGCGAAGGGCCCGGCGTCATGACCGGCTTGGGCCCGCTGTGGACTCCTGGGCCGGCCCCGCCGCCGCTGCCGGAGGACGCCCGCCTGTTCGCCATGGACGCGACGGCGGCTCTGGGCGGCGCCGTCGCCGCGGCGCTGGAGACATCCGTCGCCCGCCACGAAGAACGCGGCTTCGAGGACGGTGAGCACAAGGTCCGCCCCCTCGATAGCGTCGCGGGCGCCGACTGCTATGTCGTCCAGAGCCTCCACGGCGGGCCCGACCTCAGCGCCAACGACAAGCTCTGCCGGCTGCTGTTCTTCATCGGCGCGCTCAAGGATGCGGGCGCCGCACGGGTGACCGCGGTCGCGCCCTATCTCTGCTATGCGCGCAAGGATCGGCGCACCAAGCCCTTCGACCCCGTAACGACCCGCTATCTCGCCGCGCTCTTCGAGGCGGTCGGGGCGGACGTCCTCGTCACCCTGGAGGTCCACAACCCCACGGCCTTCGAGAACGCGTTCCGCGGGCGAAGCGTCACCTTGCCCGCGGCCACGCTGTTCCTGCCGGTCGCCGCACGACTGGCGGAGGGGCCGCTGTGCGTGCTTTCCCCGGACCCTGGCGGCGCAAAGCGGGCCGAGCTGTTCCGCGAGGCCCTGGAGAGCCGGACCGGCCGTCCGGTCGGCAAGGCCTTCGTCGACAAGCATCGCAGCGCGGGCGTCGTCTCAGGCGATCTCCTGGTCGGCGCTGTCGAGGACGCTACGGTCTTCCTGATCGACGACATGATCAGCACGGGCGGCACCGTGACGCGGGCCGCGCGCGCGGCCCATTCGGCGGGCGCGCGCCGGGTGGTGGCGCTGGCGGCCCACGCCCTCTTCATGCCCGGCGCGGCCGAAGCGCTCTCGGACCCGGCCGTCGAGCGCATCGTGGTCACCGACGCGGTTCCCCCCTTCCGGCTGGCGGGTGGGGCGCTCGCGGAGAAGCTGGAGGTCGTTTCCGCCGCGCCGCTGCTGGCCGAGGCCATCGGCCGGCTGGCGAGCAACCAGGCTCTCACCGAGCTCCTGTCCTATTGAGCGTCGCCGAAAGCCGGCGCGCGTCCCGCAGGGCGATGGCGAGGTAGGACCGCGCCTGCCGGGGCCACTTCTCCGGCGTGCGAGGATTGGGCTCCAGCATGTGCGCGATGGCCAGCCGGGCGCGCAGGGTCGCGCGGACGCTGCGGTAGAAGTCGTAGAGTTCGGGCCGCGGCGCCTCGTTCAGCGCCCTCGCCACGCGCCGCCTTATCCGGCGCCCGACGTCGGGCCGTCCCAGCTGTTCGGTCTCCAGGTCGAGGAAGGCGATTTCGTCGAGCGGATCGACCGCACGCAGCTGCGGACTGAACTCCAGGCGGTCGATGATCCGCACCGGCGGCCCAAGCCAGACATGCTCCGGGCGAAGATCGCCGTGGGCGTCCAGGATGCGGCGCCCCCGGACCCGGCCCGCGAGAAGCCCGTGGCGGCGGCGCAGGAAACGCTCCTGCGCGGCGAGCGCAGCACGCACCGCCCCGCCCGGCATGCCCAGGCGGGGGTCGAGCAAGACGCGCCGGTTGAGGGCCAGTGCGGCGCGCCAGGATCGCAGGTTCTGCGCCGGGGTCAGGGGGACTCGGGCGGTCCGCCGGTAGAAGCGCACGAGGCGATCGGCCAGCGCGTCCACTTCGCCCGTCCGAACGGAGCCGTCGCGCAGCTTGGACTCCAGAGTCAGCGTCTCGTCGAAGCGCCGCATGCGCACCAGCCAGTCGACGACCTCGCCCTCCCCGCCCAACTGCAGGCCACCGGCGCCACGGATCAGAGGGACCACGCCCAGGTAGATCTCCGGCGCGAGCGCCTGGTTGAGCTTGAACTCCGCCCGGCAAGCGGCCTCGCGCCGGGCCAGGGTCGAGAAATCCAGATAAGGCAGCCGGACCGGCTTCTTCAGCTTGTAGACCGCCTGGCCGACGAAGAAGACCCAGGACATGTGGGTCTCGCGCCGCGCGACCGGACCCGTCCGCTCCGGAAAGGGCGCATCGCTCAGGAAGGCCACCTTGGCCTCCAGCGCCGCCTGGGCCGAGGGATCGCACGTCATACGCATAATCGCACCTTGGCGGCCGTTCGCGCTCCGCCCTTGAGCCAGCGCAAAGCGCGCGGCGCACGCTCCGCCATCCTTCTCGTCCACCACCGATCGCGAGGCCAAGATGGACGACGCCAACCTGACCCCGGCGGTCCGCGCCGAACTCGGCCGCTTCGGCCCCCTGCCGGACCTACACGCCCGCATGGCCGACGGAATCGTGACCCTCAGCGGCTCGGTTCCCGAGGACGACCTGCGCCGGCGCATCGAGCAGCAGCTTCTCGCGATTCCGGAGGTTCTCGACGTCCATAACTATCTCAAGGTCACGCCGCCCTGCGACGGGCTGGAGGACCGCTTCCTGGCCATGCTCCAAGGGGAAGGCGTCGCCACGAAGGATCTGCGGGTCCATATCGACGGCGGGGTGGTCACCCTTTCGGGCCGGGCCGCCAGCTGGTTCGACCGGGACGCAATGGGTCGCATCGCCTGGACCCTTCCCGGCGTGCAGGAAGTGGTAAGCCGGGTCAGCCTGCCGGCGGGGGCCGTGGAGCCCGGCCGCAACGCCGAGGGCGATCTGATCCCCTAGGCGCGTTGCGTCGGGAACTTCGCGAGGATCTCGATCACCTCGTCGTCGCTCAGCTGGCGGAAATCGAGATAGTGCGCGCCGATCGCGCCCAGTCCGCCAAGGTCCTCCAGACAGACGACGGCATCGGCCTCCTCGCGAAGGGACTCCAAGGCGCCTGCGGGCGCGACGGGCGTTGCGAGCACCAGGGCCGAGGGTTCGCGGGCGCGCACCGAGCGCAGGGCCGCCCGCGTCGTTGCGCCCGTGGCGACGCCGTCATCGACGACGATCGCCGTGCGGCCCCTGACGGATAGCGGGGGCCTGTCGCCCAGATAGACGCGCCGGCGCCGCTCAAGCTCCGTGAGCTCGCGGTTGCGCACGGCGGCGAAGCCCGCCTCTCCGACGCCGATCATGCCGATGACATCGGGATTGCGGACCGTCACCGGCGGCTCGCCGTCGGCGACCGCGCCCATCGCCAGCTCCTCGTGAAACGGCGCGCCCAGCTTGCGCACCAGCAACAGATCCAGCGGCGCGCCCAGAGCCCGGGCCACCTCGGCAGCGACCGGCAGTCCGCCCCGGGGAAGCGCCAGGACCACGACGTCGCGGCCACGATAGGCGCCGAGCGCCTCGGCAAGCTTCCGGCCGGCCTCCGTGCGATCTCTGAACACCTCCGTGTCCTCCTCCGCCGGATCGTAGGTACGAAGCCGCTCCCGCATCCACCTTGACGCCCGTCAATGTCACGGGGCGCGCAGGCGCTAGCCTGAACAAGCTGAAAGTCACAGCAGGAGGAGGACGCCGTCATGCCCCGCGCATCCAACCTGCTCGTCGTTCTGACCGATGGCGGCCGCGCCCGCCTGGTGGCGCGCTCGCCCGACGACGGCCGCTACCACACGCTGGAGGAACTCGACGACGGCGCCGCTCTGAAGACTCTGCGCGAGGAGCTGCGCGCCACCCCGCCGACGCGTACCCATTCCAGCGCCTCGCCCCGACGCTCAGCCGTCGGCCCCGAGGACCACGTACGCTCGGCCAAGGAAGCCTTCATGGGCGAGGTCGCCCACCGCGCGATCGAGGTCGGCCGCACGCGCCAGGCGGACGGGGTCATCGTCGCCGCGCCGGCCCGCCTCGTCGGTCCCCTGCGCGAGCAGCTCGAAGGGCGCCTCACGATCGCAGGCGTCATCGCCAAGGATCTCACCAAGACTCCGGACAGCGAGCTCGGCTCCTGGCTGGACGACGCCTTCACCAACTCGCCGTCAGAATCCTGAGAGCACGACATGCAGATTCCTCTCCAGATCACCTTCGAGGGCGGGCTCGAAACCAGCGAGGCGCTGCGCCAGCGCATCGAGCGTGAGGCCGAGAAGCTCGAGCGCTTCCACGACCGCATCACCTCCTGCCGCGTGGCCATCATCGGACGGAGCCATCGGCAACGCCACGGCGGTCTCTACGCCGTGCGCCTGCAGATCACCGCACCGGGCGAATCCGACGTGATGATCGACCGAAACCCTTCTGAGGATCACGCGCACGAGGACGCCTTCGTGGCGGTGCGGGACGCGTTCGCCGCCGCGCGTCGCCGACTGCAGGATCGCCATCGCCGTCAGCAGGGCAAGGTGAAGGTCCATACCGAGCCGCCGCATGGACGGGTGACGCGCCTGTTTCCCGAGGAAGGCTACGGGTTTCTCGAAACCAGCGACGGACGTGAGGTCTATTTTCACCGCAACGCGCTGGTGAACGGCGACTTCGGCCGGCTCGCCGTGGGCGCGGAGGTCCGCTTCGCGGAAGCGGAGGGCCAGAAGGGCCCGCAGGCCTCGACCGTGCATCTTGCCTCACGGCGCGCCGGCCATTGATCTATAGGACACACGGCGTCGCTGCCGCCGAATCGATATTGCGTATGTGACAGTGCGGAGTGCGACCTCGTGGACGAGTTGGACCGCCTGCTGGGCAGGCGCTTGCGAAGGCGCCGCCGCCTGCTGGGCATGAGCCAGGGCGAGCTCGGCCGGGCCTGTGGCGTTCGCTTTCAGCAGATCCAGAAGTATGAGGCCGCCACGAACAGGGTCTCGGCCGTGATGCTGTGGAAGCTGGCGCAGGCGCTCGGCGTCCAGACCGACTACTTCTTCGCCGACGTCGCGCCGCCCAGCGCCAAACCCGCCGCCTCCGAGGCCCGCACCTTCCTGAACGGCGACAGCGGGGCCGAAAGCGAAACAGACGGCGCACCCTGAACCGGCGGCCGACCTGGCTCCGGCGATCTCAGGTCCACCGCAGCGCGCGTTGCACGTCGTGCGCCTGGCGCCAGCGCGGATCATCGGGCTCCAGACCATTCAACTCCGAGAGCCAGCGCGCCTCCGCCTCGTCGCCGAACCGGTCGCGCAGGGCCCTGGCGCGGGCCTCCGCGCATTCCGCTTCCTCGAGCGCGCGTATCCAATAGAGGTCCATCAGGGTCATCCCGAGTGTTCCAGCCCCTTGGGACAACTGTCGCGCGGCGCGCCGAGTCGCCTTGCGCCGCATCAAAGCCCCGTGAGTGCGGCCGAGAAATCTACTAGGGAAGCGGCATGCGCATCTTCATCGACGCCGACGCCTGTCCGGTGAAGGACGAGACGTACAAGGTCTCCGCGCGCTACGGCCTCCAGACGATTGTCGTTTCGAACAGCTTCATCGCCATTCCGGCCTCGCCCCTGATATCGCGCCAGATCGTCGACGCCGGACCTGATGTCGCCGACGACTGGATCGCCGACCAGACCGAACCTGGCGACATCGTCGTCACCAACGACATCCCCCTGGCCGACCGGGTGCTGAAGGCGGGGGCCCAGGCCATCGCCCCGAATGGGCGCATGTTCACGGAAGACTCGATCGGCTCGGCGCTGGCCCAGCGCGCCATCCTCGAGCACATCCGGTCCACAGGGGCGATAACGGGAGGCCCAAAGGCCTTTGCCTCCGCTGACCGGTCCCGGTTTCTCCAGGCCCTCGACGAGGCGGTGAACCGCGAACGCCGCAGGCGCCGCTAGGCCGGTATCCGTCCTGAGGTCGAGCCGCTTGCATCGGCGCGGCGCGCCGCTAGGTTCCCGGCGTCCTTTTTCGTGGAGACCCTACGCATGCGCCTGGGCACGTTCGCCGCCGTCATCGCCCTTTCCGCCGCCGTCGCGGCGTGCGGCAAGCCTCAGGAAGGGTCGGGGACCACCGCCGCAGCGCCGCCGGCGACCGACGCCGAGAAACTGGCGGTCCTGGCCAGCTACCCGGCCCCTTACAACGCCGCCGACCTCGCCAACGGCAAGGCCAAGTTCGCGCTTTGCCGCTCGTGCCATACCGTCGCGCCGGACGGCGCCAACATGACCGGCCCCAACCTCTACGGCGTCTTCGGCAAGCCGGCGGCGAACCATCCCGACTTCAACTACTCCGACGCCCTCAAGAACGCCGGCATCGTCTGGGACGGGTCGCATCTGGACGACTGGCTGGAGAAGCCCCAGACCTATCTGCCGGGCACCAAGATGTCGTTCGCCGGCATCAAGGACGAGAAGGATCGGGTCGACCTCATCGCGTATCTGATGGTGGAGACGGGCTACAAGGGTAAGTAGCCACTCGTCCATCGGGCGCAAGATTTCGTGCCCGGACAACCTTGACGCGCAGTCTATACAGCGCCATGGTGCATTCGTCGACGAAGAGCATCTGTCTGGATCGACCCCATCCGAATAGCGGCGCCTGCCGCCGCTGGCCGGGCCCAGGGACCTGACACCCCCCTTTTCACAGGTTCCCTGGCGCCGGCCCTCCCGGCCGGAACGACATCGCGCGAGGCTGCTACTCGGCGGCGTTGGCGACGCGCGCCTTTTCGGTCTCTTCGAACGCCTCGATCCGCCGCGCCGTGGCCATGGGCGACTTCGTGAAGCGCGCCAGCATGTTGTAGAAGACCGGCACGATGAACAGCGTGACCATGGTGGCGAATATGGCCCCGCTGAAGATGGTTACGCCGATCGTGCGACGCGCCTCGCCGCCGGCGCCGCCCCAGACGATCAGCGGGATCGCCCCCGCCGCCGCCGAGATCGAGGTCATGATGATCGGGCGCAGCCGCAGCGAGGCGCTCTCGATCACCGCCTCGCGGACCGACAGCCCCTCGTCGCGGAGCTGGTTGGCGAACTCCACGATCAGGATGCCGTTCTTCGCCGCGATGCCGATCAGGATGATCAATCCTATCTGGCTGTAGGTGTTGATCGACGAGTCCGCGACCAGCAGGCCGAACAGCCCGCCCAGCGCCGCCACCGGCACGGTCAGCATGATGACCCCAGGATGCACCCAGCTCTCGAACTGCGCGGCCAGGACAAGAAACACCAGCAGCAGCGCCATGCCGAAGGCCAGGCCCACGGACCCCGACGCCTCCAGGTAGTCTCGGGCGCCGCCGCCCCATTTGATGGTCACTGCGCCCGGCTGCTTCGCCGCCTCGGCCTGGAGAAACTCGATCGCCTCGCCCATGGAGTAGCCGGGGTTGAGCTGGGCCCGGAGCGTGATGGAGCGCAGGCGGTCCACCCGCGAGCGGTCGGGCGTGTCGCCGCGTACGGTCGTGGTCACCAGCGAGGCCAGCGGCACCAGCTCGCCGGAGCCGGCCCGCACATACAGCTGGCGCAGGTCCTGCTCGTTCTGTCGTCGATCACGCTCGGTCTGCAGCAGGACGTCGTACTCCTGGCCGTTCTTGATGTAGGTCGTGGCCCGGCGACTCCCGAACATGGTCTCCAGCGCGCGCCCCACGGCCTGGGACGAGACGCCCAGCGCCGCCGCCTTCTCCCGATCGATGTTGACCACCACCCGGGGGCTGGTGGGTTCATAGTCCAGGCGCGGCCGCGCCAGGCCCGGGTTGGCGGTGGCGGCCGCCAGGATCGGCTGGATCCACCGATCGATCTCCGGATAGTCGGTGCCGGTGGCGATCAGCTCGAGGTTCGTGCCGCCGCCGCCCGGTCCGCCGCGCTGCAGGCCGCCTTCGGGCGAAACGATCGCGCGGACCGATGTGATCCTCGACAGTTCGCGGTTCAGCTCGGCCGCCAGTTCCGGAGCCGTGGTCTTGGTGTCCTCGGACAGGATCACGTTGCCGCCGCCGGTGTTGAAGGAGTTGTTGCCGAAGCGCGGCATGGCGAAGACGAAGCGCTCGACCGTGCCCTCGTCGATGTGCCTCTTGAGGATCGCCTCGACCTGCCGCGCAGCGCCCAGCGTGTAGTCGAACCCCGCGCCCTCGGGGCCGATGATGAAGACCTGGGCGCGACGCCGATCCTCCTCGGGCGTCAGCTCGCGTGGCAGAAGGCTGAACACGCCATAGGCGGCCAGGCCCAGAACCACCACGAGGGCGGAGGCGCCGATCGAAACCGCCCGGCGGCCGAGCATCGCCTCCAGCGAGGCGTGGTACGACGACTTCAGCCTGTTCATGGCGTCGTCCACGCGCCGCGCGATGAAGCCTTCGCCCTTGGCCGGCCGCAGCAGCTTGGAGGCCAGCATCGGGGACAGAGACAGCGCCAGCAGGGCCGAGAAGGCGACGGCGGCGGCCACCGAGACGGCCAGCTCCACGAACAGCCGGCCGATGAAGCCCGGCAGGAACATCAGCGGCGCGAACACCGAGATCAGCACCACGGTCGTGGCCACGACCGCGAAGAACACCTGGCGGGCGCCCCGCTCGGCGGCCACCAGCGGGGGCTCGCCCTCGTCGATGCGGCGCTGGATGTTCTCGACCACCACGATGGCGTCGTCGACGACCAGCCCGATCGCCAGCACCAGGGCGAGCAGGGTGAGAAGGTTGATCGAAAAGCCCAGGGGGGCCAGCACGATGAAGCTCGAGAGAATGCAGATCGGCGCCACGATCGACGGGATCAGCGCCGCCCGCCAGGTGCCGAGGAACAGGAAGTTCACGAGCGCCACGCAGCCCAGCGCGATGCCCATGGTGATCCACACCTCCTCGATCGCATGGCGCGTGAACTCGGTGTAGTCCACCGACACGCCCAGGCGCGTGCCCTCCGGCAGGCCGGCGTTGATCTCCTCGATCGCCGCGCGCACGCCCTCCGAGATTTCCAGGTCGTTGGCGAGGCTCTGCCGGAAGATGGCGATGCCCACCATGTCGCGCAGGTTCATGCGGAAGAGGCGGCGGTGCTCGTCCGGCCCCTCCTCCACCCGGGCGATGTCGCCCAGGCGCGTGATGTAGCCCTGGGAAGCGGTGGCCGTTGTGATGTCGCGCGTGGCGCCCTGGGCCGCGCCGGCGCCCGCCGCGATTCCGCCGAGCGCCGCCGATCCTTGCGCCGAGGACGCGGTCCGCGACGGGACGATGGGCATGCGGGCGAACTGCTCGGGCGTCGCGTAGCCGCGGGCCACCCGGATGGTGAAATCCTTGGCCGGCGCCTCCAGCGAGCCTGCGGGCAGCTCGGCGTTCTGGGTGGTGAGCGCGGTCTCCACGTCCTCCACGGTGATCCCGCGCGCCGCCATGGCGTCAGGGTTCAGCCAGATGCGCATGGAATAGTACTGCGCCCCGCCCACGCCCACGTTGGCCACGCCCGGCACGGTGGACAGCCGCTCCACAAGGTAGCGCTGCGCGTAGTCCGACAGCTCCAGCCGGTTCATCGTGTTCGAGGTGAAATTCAGGAACATGATGGGCGACGCGTCCGCGTTCGCCTTCTGGATCTGGGGCGGATCGGCTTGGTCTGGCAGCTGCGCGGCCACACGGCTTACCGCGTCGCGAACGTCGTTGGCGGCCGCGTCGAGGTCCCGGTCCAGCTTGAACGAGATATTGATCCGCGAGGAGCCGTCGCGCGAGGCCGAATTGACCCGGTCGATGCCCTCGATGCCGGCGACCTGCCGTTCGATCACCTCGGTGATCCGCTCCTCGATCACCTCGGCGGAGGCGCCGCGGTATGTCGTGGAGATGCCGACCACCGGCGGATCGACGCTGGGCAGTTCCCGCACCGTCAGCGCGGTGAACGAGGCGAAGCCCACCACGCACAGGATGATCGCCGCGACCGCCGCGAAGACGGGCCGGCGGACCGAAAGGTCGGACAGCATCATGCGGCGGGTCGCGGCCCGGCCGGCCGGGCTCCTGCCGCAGGCGCGCCCGCCGCCGGGGCGCGGGCGACGCGGACCGGCTGGCCGGGCTGGATCTTGTTGAGGCCGTCGGCGACGATGCGGACCCCCGCCTCCAACCCGTCGACGATCTCGACGAAGCCTTCCTGGCGGACGCCGGTGACGATCGGCCGTTGCTCGACCATCGCCCCCCGCTCGCCCTGGCGCAGAACGTATACGAAGGCGTTGTCACCCTGCACCGAAACCGCCGACTCCGGCGCGCTGGCCCGGGTCCGCTGACCGCGGGACACGCCAACGCGCATCAGCATGCCCGGCTTGAGCCGCCCGCTGGCGTTGGGGAATTCGGCCCGGGCCGTGATCGCCCGCGTGCGCTCGTCCACGCGGGTGTCGATGCGGGCGATACGCCCCGAGATCGTCTCGCCCGGGAACGCCTCAGCCGTGGCGAGCAACGCCTGGCCCTCGCGAAGCTGGCCGAGGTAGCGCTCCGGCACCTGAAAATCGACGCGGATCACCGAGACATCGTCGAGGGTGACGATCGGCGCGCCCGGATTGACCAGGGCGCCCGGGGCCACGTCGGACAGTCCGACGACGCCGGCGAACGGCGCCCGGATGGTCCGATCCGCCTGCCGCGCGCGCGCGGCGTCGACGTCGGCCTGGGCCGATCGCCAACCGGCCTCGTACTGGTCCACTGCGGCCTTCGAAGCCCACCCCTGTTCGCCAAGGGCTCTGTATCGGTCGTAGGCGCGCTTGGCCTGTTCCAGACGCGCCTCGGCCTGTTTGACGCCGGCCCCCTGTTCGGTGTCGCGCAGTTCCACAAGGACCGCGCCCTTCGGAACCCGCTGACCGTCCTGGAAGCGCACGCGCTCCACGAGCTGGGTGGCCGCGGCCGTTAGCGTCACGGACTGTCGGCCCTTGGCCACGCCGAGAACCTCGATGGTGTCTTGAAAGACGCGCGGCTGCACCACCGCGACCGACACGAGGGTCGGTCCGCCGAAGCCTCCGCCCGCCCCGCCGCGGCCGCCGCCCTTCCCGGCGGGCGCGCCGCCGCCCGGTCCCTGCGCCATCGCCGCGGGACCGCCGGCCCCGCCGGACTTCGTAGCCAGGACCTTGTAGCCGCCCACCAACACCATCAACGCCAGGACGACGAAGGCCGCAGCAAGAAAGAAGTGACGTCGGATCAAGCT
Source organism: Pseudomonadota bacterium (assembly GCA_049323595.1). Lineage (GTDB taxonomy): Bacteria > Pseudomonadota > Alphaproteobacteria > Caulobacterales > Caulobacteraceae > Phenylobacterium. Next base: position 79,287 of record JBMOOD010000014.1, on the reverse strand, counting down.
GTTGGGCTCCGTCGCCCACGTCCGCGGGCTCTGAACAGGCAAATCGGCAGCGCTCTTAGGCCGCTCCATACACGCGGTCCAGTGACAGCAGGATGGCTGCGCGTTTCCGCGCTGAAACTTGCCGTTGAAAACGGCCCGTCCGCACGTCCTGTCCCCAGCGGCGCCTAAGCCCTGGGCGTGCGCGGCGGCGTCAGGCGTCGTAGCCGGGCAGTTCGCGGTCCAGCTTGCGCAGGCAGGCGGGCCAGGCGAGCCCGCCGCCGATGCCGCCGCCGACCTGCGACTTCACCTCGGCCTGGGCGGCCTCCGGGGCGATCAGCACGCTGTCGCGGCCCGCGGAAAGGGCGTCGATCTGCATGCGGCACGCGCGCTCCAGATAGTACATGCCGACCCAGCAGTCGGCGGCGGTCGCGCCCACAGCGAGGGTCCCGTGGTTACGCAGGAGCATCAATGATTTGTCGCCGATGTCCGCGACCAGCCGCTCGCGTTCGTCGTGGTTCAGGGCGATGCCCTCGTAGTCGTGGTAAGCCAGCCGCGGAAGGACGATCAGCGCGTGCTGCGACAGGGGCAGAAGGCCATCTTTCTGGGCGGCCACCGCCACCCCCTGATCCGTGTGCAGGTGCATCACGAACTTGGCGTCCTCGCGGGCCGCGTGCACGGCCGAGTGGATCGTGAAGCCCGCCGGATTGATGAAGTACGGCGTCTCCTGGAGGATGTTGCCGTCCAGGTCGATCTTCACCAGCGACGAGGCGGTGATCTCCTCGAACAGCAGGCCGTAGGGGTTGATCAGGAAGTGGTGCTCGGGTCCCGGGATCCGGGCCGAGATGTGGGTGTAGATCAGGTCGTCCCAGCCGTGCAGCGCCACAAGGCGGTAGAGCGCCGCCAGGTCCACGCGGGCCTGCCACTCCTCGGCGCTGACCTTGCCCTGAAGCGAGACCACGCCCGTCGCCGAACCGTCCGCCATGGTCTTCCTCCCTATGATTGTTCCGGCAACCTCTCGCGCCCACCGGCGGCGGCGTCAAGCTGCACCGCGAGCGCCGCGACCTGCTCGGCCGCCGCGTCCTGGCTCTCCGGATCCGTGGGATCGAGCGGTACGACGCCCAGGACCGGCCGGTCGCGCATCCTCCGCGCCCGATCGTAGGCGGGGTCGTAGTGGAGGGTCATGATCGCCTGCGCCAGATCGGCGAGCGCGCCGGCGTCCACCAGCGCCCGCCACTTGGCCAGGCGCTCCCGGCTGGGCGGCACGGGCAGCCGGGCGAAGATCGCCTCCAGCGCGGCGCGGTCGTGCGTCAGGTCCGCATAGGCGGCGGCGAGGTAGCGGCCCCGCAGTGGCGCCTCCGCCGCCAGCTCGACGTACGGAGCGTCGGCCAGCCCGCGCCACAGCGCCGGCGGGATCATCCTGTCGCCGATCTTGCTGGATTCCGCCTCCGCCACGGTGATGCGTCCGGGGTCCAGCGCGTCGAGCGCCGCCAGCAGGCGCGTCTCGAACATCTTCTGGCTGGGCTGCGAACGGCCGGCGAATCCGCCGAACAGCGAGCCGCGATGTTCGGCCAGCCCCTCCAGGTCCAGCGTCTGCAGTCCCCTCGCCGCCAGTCGGCCCAGCACCTCGGTCTTGCCGCTCCCTGTGTGCCCGTCCAGCAGGACGAAGCGCTGCAGGATCTCTCCGTCATAGAGGCGGGCGACCACCTGCCGGCGATAGGTGCGGTAGCCGCCGGCGAGCACAGTGGTGCGCCAGCCCACCTGGCTCAGGATCGTGGCCATGGCGTTCGAGCGCATGCCCCCCCGCCAGCAGTAGATCAGCGGCTTGAAATCGCCCGCGCGATCGGCGAGCGCCGTCTCCAGATGGCGAGCGACGTTGCGCGCGACATGGGCCGCGCCCACCCGTCGCGCCCTGAACCGCGACTCCTGCACGTAGATCGTCCCCACCTCGGCCCGTTCGGCGTCGTCCAGCACGGGCAGGTTTACCGCGCCCGGCAGGTGATCCTCGGCGAACTCGCCCGGGCTGCGGACATCGATCACCATGTCGAATCGCGACAGGGCGGCGGCGGAGACGTCCTCTGTGAGCTGCAGGCTCATGAGGGTGCTATAGCCCCGGATCGTGACGACGGGGAAACGGGGGATAGACGGATGTCCGAGAAGACGCGCCTGACGTCGCTGGCCCACGGCGGCGGCTGCGGCTGCAAGCTGGCGCCGGCCGTGCTGCAGGACATCATGGCCAGGATGCCGGCGGCGGCGGCCTTTCCCAACCTCCTGGTCGGCACCGAGACCTCCGACGACGCCGCGGTCTGGCGCCTCAATGAGACCCAGGCGCTCGTGGCCACCACCGACTTCTTCATGCCCGTCGTGGACGATCCCTTCGACTTCGGGCGGATCGCAGCGACCAACGCCCTGTCGGACGTCTACGCCATGGGCGGAACCCCCATCCTGGCGCTCGCCATTGTCGGGATGCCGGTGGGCAAGCTCTCGCCCGACGAAATCGGCCGGATCCTGGCGGGCGGCGCCTCGGTGTGCGCGGCGGCGGGCGTTCCCGTGGCCGGCGGCCATTCAATCGACAGCGTCGAGCCGATCTACGGCCTCGTCGCCCTGGGCCTCGTCCATCCGGACCAGGTCCTGACAAACCGCGGGGGGCGCGAGGGTGATGTGCTCATCCTGACCAAGCCGCTGGGCGTCGGGGTGCTGAGCGCCGCCTTCAAGCAGGAACGGCTCGACACACCCGGCTACCAGGCGCTTCTCGCCAGCACGACCAAGCTCAACACCCTGGGCCGGCGACTTGCTGGGCGCGCCGGGGTGCACGCCGCCACCGACGTCACGGGCTTTGGATTGATCGGCCATGCCCTGGAGATGGCTCGCGGCGCAGAGCTGGTGGCGGAAATCCAGGCCGAGGCCGCGCCGATGCTGCCCCAGGCCGAGCGTCTGGTGCGCCTGGGCGTCCGCACCGGGGCCTCGGACCGGAACTGGCAAAGCTATGGAGACCTCGTCCAGGATCTCGCGCACGTCCCCCACTGGCGGCGCGACCTGCTCACCGACCCTCAGACGAGCGGCGGCCTGCTGATCGCCGTGGCGCCGGACGCCGCAAGCGACGTCCTGGCGCTCGCGCGCGAGGAGGGCTTCGCCGAGGCCGCGGTGGTCGGCCGCCTGGTGGGCCGCTCGATGGCCGTGAAGCCGCGCGTGAGGCTGGTCTAGGCCGCCGCCCCTTCCGCGAACATGGCCTCGATCTCGGCCTCGCCGTAGCCGGCCTGCGCCAACACCTCGCGCGTATGCTCGCCCAGCTTCGGCGCGGGCGGCCGCACGGTCGCGTCGGCGCCCGGGAAGCGGGCCGGGCTTGCCGGAGAGCGGTAGGTCCCGCCCTGCCCGTCCTCGATCTCCACGAAGCCGCCGGCGGCGGCGATCTGCGGGTCCCTGTCCACCTCGGCCGGCGTCTGCATCGGCGCCCACACCAGGTCCGCCTCGTCCAGGCGGCGGGCGATCTCGGCCATGGGCAGGGCCGCGAAAGCCGCGTCCAGCTCGGCGGCCAGCTCGCGGGCGTTGGCGCGGCGGGCCTTTCCGCTGGCGAACCGCTCGTCGGTGATCAGGTCGGGCCGCCCGGCCACCTTCAGGAACGCCTCCCAGCCGCCGGACCCGCCCCTGGGGTTGTGCACGAACCAGTGGCCGTCGGAGCTCTTGAAGTGGTTCGCCAGCGCGTTGATCGGATTGTCGCGCGAGCGCACCGAGGCCACGCGGCCGAACTTGAGCTGCACCGCCAGGTCCGAGCCCCACAGATAGACGCCCGTGGCCAGGAGCGAGGTCTGCACCAGCCGCCCTTTCCCGGTCCGCTCGCGCTCGTACAGGGCCGCCAGGATCGCCGAAACCGTGGCGAGCGACGTCGAGTGGTCGCCCATGCCCGACGTCCGCATGAACGGCTCGGCCCCCTTCGGCGCGGTCATGTAGCCGATGCCCGAACGCGCCCAGAACGCGGTGACGTCGAAGCCGGGCAGATGGGCGTCGGGGCCTTCGAGCCCGTAGCCGGTGATCACCGCATAGACGAGCCGGGGATTGGCCTTGCGCAGTGTCGGCTCGTCGAGGCCGTACCGCTTGAGCGAGGCGGGCCGGGTGTTCGTCAAGAAGACGTCCGCCCCTTCGGCCAGCCTGGCCAGCGCATCGCGGCCCGCCGGCTTGGTGATGTCCAGGACCACCCCGCGCTTGCCGCGGTTGTCGAGCTCGAAGGTGGGGTTGGCGCCCAGGTCGTTCTTCAGGTCCGCGAACACGTGGCGCATGTTGTCGCCCTCCGGCCGCTCGACCTTGATTACGTCCGCGCCCCAGTCGGCCAGAATCCCGGCCGCCCCTGGACCGGCGATGTAGGCGGAGAAATCGACGACCTTCAGACCTTGCAGCAGCACTCTTTGTTCTCCCGGTTTTCCGGGATCGTAGCGGAGGTGACGTCCGGGCGCCTACGCCGCGCGATCGTTTGCCGGCGCCGCGCGCGGGGACAGCGCCTCGGCGATGGCCCGCGCGGCCGCCGGAACGCTCACGGGACGCCGCAGGAGGGCGTCCGCGCCCGCGGCCGACGCGGCCTCCGCATCCTCGGGCTCGCCGCCGATCAGGGCCACCACGGGCGTGCGCCCGGCGGCGCCATCCAGGGCGCGCAACGCCGCGATCGTCTCCGGGCCGCTCGCCGCAACCAGGTCCAGTTCGCAGATGCGGGCCAGCTCGACCGCGCGGCGGCCGTCGGCCGCGTGCACGACCTGATGGCCCAGCTGCTCCAGGCTGGCGCGCAGCATCGCCGCCGCCAGGGCGTCCGGCTCGACCGTCAGGATGCGAAGCCGTCGATCCGGCGACGGCGCCGCCGGCCTGACGGACTCGGTTGTCGGCAGGGCGGCCGCCGGGTCGAAGGGCAGCTCGAGGGCGAAGCAGCTTCCCACGCCGGGCGCGCTCTCCGCCTTGAGTTGGCCGCCCATCAGGCGCGCCAGCTGTCGGGCGAGCGGAAGGCCAAGACCGGCGCCGGGGCTGCCAGCCGCCGTCCGGGCCACCCGCTGGAACGGCTCCAGGGCCTGGGTGAGCTCCTCATCAGACAAGCCGGGGCCGGTGTCGGCGACGGAGATCGCCACCCGCCCGCCGGCGCTTCGGCTCAACCGGATCTCGACACGGCCGCGCGCGGTGAACTTCACGGCGTTGCCGACCAGGGCTCCGAGGATCTGTCGCGTCCGGACCGGATCGGCGATCACGGCGCCCGGCGCCTGCGCCAGGTCGACGTCGATGTGCACCGCGGTCTCAAGGCCCTTCGCCGCCGCGGCCGGCCGGTGCTGATCCATCACGTCGCGAGCGAGCGCCGTCAGGTCGATGGGGCGCGGCTGGACGCTGAGCCGACCCGCCTCGGCGCTCTCGGCGTCCACCGTCGTCTCCAGCACCGCGAGCAGTTCGTTCACGGCCTCGAGCGCCGCGCCGACCTGCTGGCGGGACGGCGCCGCCCGCCCCCGCCCCGCGGCGGAACCCAGCACATGGGCGACCGCGGTCAGCCCGTTGCGGATCTCGTCCGACAGCGTCGAGACCAGATCCGACTTCGAGCGCGCGAGCCTGCGGGCCGCCTCGGCCTGCTCCGCCCGCTGCGCGATCAGCAGCTCGCGCTCGGCGGCCAGCGCGAACTGGTTGCGTAATATGCGGTTGACGAGCAGCGCGAGGGCGAGCCCCAGGGCCGAGGCCGCGAGCGCCAACTGCGCCAGTCCGCTGTCCTGCGGCCCCAGGAACAGCGCGACGAGAGGGCCGGCCAGCGCGCCCGGGGCCACGACCAGCAGGCTCGGCAGCCAGGGCGTCGTGAACACCACGCAGATCATCGCCGCGGCCAGCACCAGCAGCAGCAGCGTCTCACGCACAGGGCCCGAGAAGTGGGCGAACAGGGCGAGCTCGGCGATCACCAGCGCCCAGACGAGGCCGCACGTCAGTTGAACGAACGCCCGCCTGCGCGGATCGGCCGCAGCTTCGGTCTTCATCCAGTTGACGACGGCGTAGAAGAGGCCCCACGCGACGGCGAACAGCGCAAAGCTCGCGCTCATCCAGGCGGCGTTGGCCGCGTGCCCGCCCACCCAGACAAGCACCGGCATTCCGATGGCGAACGCGAGGATCGCATAGGGAAGCAGGCCCGCCTGGACCCGCATTCCCTGCAGCGCCGGATCGGCGTCCGCCCCGGCTGCGACTGGCTTGGCTGGCGCCACGGCAAACCCTTCCCGGACTGGTGGGGAGAGGCTAGGCGGACACCTCTTGGCGGCCCGTTACGCGAAATCCTTAATCCACAGATTCGGCTGGCAACCTATCGTTAAGCTCCGCCCACCAATCTCGACTCGTGGGACTCCGAACCGGGTTTGGAGGGGGGCGATAGTCAGGATGGCGACGACGCGGTCAGCGCTGACGGATGAAGACATCCGCACGCTGGTGAAAGGCGCGACGCCCGACGAGCGCGCCCACGCCGCTCGCAAGCTCTGCGGCGCCATGGACCGCGAACCGCTTTCCGACGAAGACCGGGAACTCGCCGCCGACATCCTGCGCGTCATGGCCGCCGACGCCGCCGAGCTGGTGCGCAAGGCCATCGCCGAAACGCTGAAGGCGTCGACCGTCGTGCCCCGCGACGTGGCGCTGCGGCTCGCCCGCGACGTCGAAAGCGTCTGCCTGCCGCTGCTGTCCTTCTCGCCGGCCTTCACAGACGATGACCTCGCCGAGATCGTGCGCCTGGGGGGACCCGTCCGGCAGGTGGCGATCGCCAGGCGGCCGGTCCTGAGCCGCAAGGTCACCGACGCCCTCTCTGAGCATGGCGGCGAGCGCGCGGTGGTCGCGGCCTGCGAAAACCCCGGCGCCGATTTCGCCGAAAGCGCGCTCAACCGGCTGATCGACCGGTTCGAGGTCTCGGAACGGGTGCTGGCGGCGGTGGCCTACCGCAACGCCCTGCCCCTCTCGATCACCGAGCGGCTGGTCAGCCTCGTCAGCGACCAGGTGCGCGAACATCTCGTCACCCACCACGCGGTGACCGTCCAGGCGGCGCTGGAGCTCGCCACCGGGACCGCCGAGCGGGCCACGATCGACATCGTCGACCAGGCCGGCCGGACGGCCGACGTGAAGGGCCTGGTAAGCCACCTCCGCGCCGAGGGCCGCCTTACGGCCTCCCTGCTGCTGAGGGCCCTGGCGCACGGCCATATGACCTTCTTCGAATGGGGCGTTTCGGAACTGGCCGACGTGCCACACCATCGCACCTGGCTGATGATCCACGACGCCGGGCCGCTTGGCCTGCGGGCCATCTACGAACGGGCCGGCCTGCCGGCGCGTCTCTTCCCGGCGTTCCGCGCGGCGGTCGACACCTACCATTCCATGGAGTTCGACGGCGGCCCCCGCGACCAGGAGCGGTTCCAGGAACGCATGCTGCAGCGGTTCCTCACCCAGCCCGAGGCGGCCGCCCGCGAGGATGTCGACTACCTCCTCGAGCGGATGGGCGCCGCCGCATCCGCGCCGGCGCGCGAAACCGTCTACATCGCCTGACGATGCTGGACTTCCCCGCGGTCAGCCGGTCAAGCTCACCGGCATGAGCGAAACGCCCCAGCCTGCGCCGACCAAGCCGGCGGCCACCATCCTCCTGCTGCGGGACCAGCCGCAGTTCGAGGTGCTGATGGTCAAGCGCCATCACCAGATCGACTTCGCCTCAGGCGCCCTGGTCTTCCCGGGCGGCAAGACCCACGAGGGCGACCATGACCCCGCCTGGGCCGAGCACAGCCTCGGCTGGGAGCACTTCGACGCCGAACAGCGCGGGCTGCGCATCGCCGCCATCCGCGAGGCCTACGAGGAGGCCGGCATCCTGCTGGCCGAAGGACTGGACGGCTCGGATTTCGCCGAGGTCTGCGACCCGACCCTGCGATCGGCCGTCGACCGGGGCGAGGTTCATTTCCTCGACGTGGTGCGGGACCTAGGCGTGCGCCTGCGGCTGGATGCGCTCACCGTTTTCTCGCGCTGGATCACGCCGGTGATGATGCCCAAGCGATTCGACACCTGGTTCTACGCCGTCACCGCGCCGCCGGATCAGGTCGCCGCCTGCGACGGTCGCGAGACTGTCGACGCCGAGTGGATCGCGCCTTCCGAGGTGCTGCGCCTCGCCGACAGCGGCGAGCGGACCGTGATCTTCCCGACCCGCATGAACGTGAAGCTGCTGGCGGAGGCCGAGAGCGCCGAAGATACGGTAGCCCGGGCTCAGGCGCGCACCCTGATTCCGGTGCTGCCGGAAGTGGAGAAGCGCGGCGACGCCCGGTTCCTGGTCATCCCGCCCGACGCCGGATACGGACCCGTGGCAGAACCGATGGAGCGAATTGCGGCGGAGAGCCGCTCCGGATAGCGCAGGATCAGCGGGCTCTATGCGCCCAGTTGACGGACGCGGCCCTCGAGTTCCTGTACCAGCGCGGCTCCGACCGGGTGCTCCTCGGTCTTGATGTCGTCGCGGGCGGCCGCCTTGATGGCGTCGATGTGGGCGTCGACGAGTGGCAAGGGCGCCTCGAGGCGCTTGGATTTGTCGTCGATCAGCCGGCACAGCAGGCCGGCGATGCGGGTGATCAGCGGAAATCCGTAGGTGGCGCCCAGGCCTTTCAGGTCGTGGGCGCGCAGGTACAGCGTTTCCATGTTCTCAGGCGTCGGGCCGTTGGCGCGCACCACCTGGCGGGCGGCTTCCAGCTTGGTGATCTCGTCGTTGAGCCACTGGGCGAAATTGCCGGAGAGGCTCTTGAGCGCGGCCTCGGCCTTGGCGATCGCCGAAGGATCGATCGCGCCCAGGCGACCGCCCAACTTAAGACGCAGGCCGCCGGGTTGCATCGGGCTGGACTTGGGTTCGCTCACGTGACTCTCCCGAACGCTCGTCGGGTAAAGGTAAGGTGAACCCGTTAATAAGCCATGAGAGCTTGACCAGGCAGGTCAAAACGACGGGTGCGACGAATCACACCGAAAATTGTTCCGCGAGCACCCGTTCCTCGAGGCTGCGGCCGGCGTCGAACAGCATGCAGATCGAAACGTCGCGATCTTCGGCGATGTAGACTTCGAGCACATTGGGCGCCTCGAAGTTGTCGGCCACCGCACTCACCGGACGCTTCTCCCCTTCCAGGACTTCCAGGCGAAGGCGGGCGGTGTGCGACAGCAGCGCGCCGCGCCAGCGCCGGGGCCGGAAGGCGCTGATCGGCGTGAGCGCCAGGATCTTTGCGTCCAGGGGGATGATCGGGCCGTGGGCCGACAGGTTGTAGGCCGTGGACCCCATCGGGGTCGAAATCAACGCTCCGTCGCAGATCAGCTCCGACAGCCGCACCTTGCCGTCCACCGAGATGCGCAGCTTGGCCGCCTGCCGGGTGGTGCGCAGAAGACTGACTTCGTTGAAGGCCAGGGCCTCGTGCGTCTGGCCGTTCACGTCTACGGCCTGCATCCTCAGGGGATGGATCTCGGCGTTCTCTGCGGCGTTGATCCGCCCGAGAAGATCGTCCTCCGAGTATTCGTTCATCAGGAAGCCAACGGAACCGCGGTTCATACCGTAGATCGGCTTTCCGGAGTCCATCAGGGCGTGGACCGTCTCCAGCATGAACCCGTCGCCGCCCAGCGCCACGATGACCTGTGCGCCTTCCAGGCCGGCGTCCCCATAGCGTGAGGCAAGCCGCTCACGGGCTTCCTGCGCCTCGGGCCGGCTGCTGGCGACGAAGGTGAGTCGGGTGACGAACGGCTTCTTCATCGCGCGGCAGAAACGCCGAAGCTCGGCGGTGTGTCAAACCGCACGCACCGTCAAGCGGCCGAAAGTGATCTCGCAGCCTGCCGGAAAGCGGCGCCGGCGACTTCCGGCGTGACCGGCGCAAACGCGACCGACGCCTTGCGGGCGCCCTCGGCGCCGCCGCCAGGGCGGCCGTCATTGAGCTTGCGCACCATCGTCAGGATATCGGGGAACACGCTGCGATCGATGCCGACGGCGGCGCACGCCAGAGCCAGGAGCTCGGGCCGGTCGGAATCGAGGGTGGCCCGCACATGCACGTCGTCGAAGCGGCCCAGCTGGGCAAGCCCCGCGGCGAACAGGCCAAGGCGCCCTTCCCGCAAGGCGCGGATCAGATAGCCGGGGCGCAGCTGTCCGGCGCTGTGCAGCTTGTCGACCAGCCGTTGCTCCATCGCCTCCCGCTCGCCCTCGCGCGCGGTTCGGGGAAGCACGTCCGAAGAGACGCCCGCATGAGCCTCGTTCATCGACGCCGCCAGCGCCTCGTCCAGGATCGTCACGTCGAGCCGGAACCGGTCCGCCAGCCCCTGCCGCAGCGCCAGACCAACCCAGAGATAGAGGCGCTTGGCCAGTTGCCCGGTGAGCTTTGGATGTTGCGACAGCGGTGTCCGCATGGCCGCAACCTGCCGCGAGGCTTCGACCAGCTCTTCCATGTCCGCCGCGGTCAGTTCGGCCGTGTGGTTCCCGGCCAGGGCGGTCAGGACCGCCGGCTCCGCCTGTTCGAGGATCGCTGAGACCACCGCGTGCGAGAGCTGCGGGCGCCGCGCCACCTCGATCTGATGCTCGATCGTAGCTTCCACCAGCAGGCGCACCAGGTCAGCGTCCCTCAGCACGGGGCTCTGGCCGATGATCGGACGGGCGATCTCGATGTCGTCCAGCGCCAGGACGTTGATAAGTGCGTTCGGGGCCCAGTCGGCCGCGGCCAGCTTCTGAGACAGGCGGCGGCGGATGTCGCGCTCGGCCTCGACCACCAGGCTCATGAAGATCGAGGACAAAAGGGCCTGGATGCTCGCCGACTTCATGGCGTCGCCGGCGTGTGGCGCGTCGCAGAGATCCGCGATCGCCAGCAGCAGGCGCTCACGGTCCGCCGGCTGGCGGCTCTTTGCGAGATCGAGCAGGCTTCCGCTGCTCATCGCGACGCTCAAGGCCGAGTCTCCCATTCTAGAGTACGGCGACCGCCGACTCTGGCCCCACGGGGTGAAGGCATGCTTAAGGGCCGATGGTTAAGGGAAGGAATCGAAAATGGCCGAACCGCTGATCCTTGCGCTCGACCAGGGCACCACCTCGACCCGTGCGATCCTGTTCACCGCCGCGGGCCGCCCGCTCGCCGAGGCCGGCTCGCCGCTGCGGCAACACTACCCGCGGGACGGCTGGGTGGAGCATGACGCCGAGGAGATCTTCGAGGCCTCGGTCGCGGCGCTGAAGGCGGCCGTCGAAAAGGCCGGCCGGGCGATAACGGACGTCACGGCCATCGGGATCACCAACCAGCGCGAGACGGTCGTGGTCTGGGAGCGCGCCACCGGCCGACCGATCCACAAGGCGATCGTCTGGCAGGACCGTCGCACCGAGGCGCTGTGCGCCCGCCTGCGGGAGGCCGGGCACGAGCCCCGAGCCACCGAGATCACGGGCCTGCTCCTCGACCCCTATTTCTCGGGCACGAAGCTTCCGTGGCTGCTGGACGAGGTTCCGGGCGCCCGCGCCGCGGCGGCGGCGGGCGAATTGATGGCGGGCACGATCGACGCCTGGCTGATCTGGAAGCTCACGGGCGGCAAGGTCCACGCGACGGACGCCACCAACGCCTCGCGAACCCTGCTTTACGACATCCGCGCCGGCGAATGGTCGCCCGAGATGGGCGCGATGCTGGACGTGCCTCTGGCGATCCTGCCTGAGGTCCGGGACTGCGCCGGCGACTTCGGCGAGACAGAGCCTGCGTTGCTTGGCCGCGCGATTCCCATCCGCGGCGTGGCGGGCGACCAGCAGGCCGCCCTGATGGGCCAGGGCTGCATCCGCCCGGGCGAGATGAAGGCGACCTACGGCACCGGCTGCTTCATGCTCATCAACACGGGCGAGGCCGCGCCGGTGTCCCACGCGCGGCTGCTGACCACCGTCGCCGCCCGGGTGGCGGGCCGAACCACCTACGCCCTTGAGGGGGCCATCTTCATCGCCGGCGCCGCGATCCAGTGGATCAACGAAGGCCTCGGCGTCGAGGGCGGCCCGCAGGCCGTCGAGCAACTGGCCATGGCGGCGCGGGACGACCTGGGCGTCGTCCTGGTCCCCGCCTTCACCGGCCTCGGTGCGCCGTGGTGGGACGCGAACGCCCGGGGCGCCCTCTTCGGCCTCACCCGGGACGCCGGTCGCGGCGAGATCGCTCGCGCCGCCTTCGACGCCTGCGCCCTGCAGACGCGCGACCTGATCGAGGCGATGCGCGCCGATGCGCCGCAGGCCTTCGGCGACGGCGTCGAGCTGCGTATCGACGGCGGCATGTCGCGCAGTCCCTGGTTCAGCCAGCGCCTTGCCGACCTCACCGGTGTCGCCGTCTGCCGCGCGACCTATCAGGAAACCACCGCTCTGGGGGCGGCCCTGTTCGCCGGCCTGGGCGCCGGCGTGTACCGCGACCTCGCCGAGGCCGCGGCGGCGCGACCGACCACCGACTCCTTCCAGCCCGCCATGGACGACGAGGCGCGCGAAGGCGCCTACGCCCGCTGGCTGGATGCGGTCGCCCGGGTGCGGACGAGCTAGCTGTCTCGGCTGTCCGAAAGGACTTTCAGCATCTCGCTGGTGAAGAGGGAGCCGGCGAGCCGGCTGCCGATGCCCACCTGGTCCGCCGGCTGGGAGCCGCGCAGGATCAGCGCCACCAGCGCCTCCTGCTCCTGCTGGCGCGCCGCGCGCCGGATCGAGGCGTACTGGATGAACCCGTCGTCCTGGGGGTCGGCGCTGGGCGCCTGTTGCACGGCCGGCTGGGCGCCGCCCGTGCGGGTCAGGTTGGCGTAGACCTCGCCCACAGTGGCGGCGCGCCCGCCCTTGTAGAAGATCGAGCGGTTGGCGCGGGCGGCGTCGGGGAAGAGGGCGGCGGCCGAGGTGTCCGGCTGGGACTCTGCGGCTTTGATGAGTTTCGCCGAACCCTGCGGTCCGAGGAAGTGGGCCGCGTAGAGTTCGCCCGCCGTGGGCGTGCGGCCGACGCGCCCCTTCAGGTAGGCCGCGTGGTCAGAGGTGAGCTCGCCGGCCATCAGCGAGGCGGCGTGGGGATCGAAGCGCAGGTCCATCACCGCCCGTCGCGCCTCCCCGCCCGCGACGCGGAAGCGGCCGTCACTGCCCTTTGTGATCAGGTCAGCGTAGCGGGCGTAGCCGTGCTTGGCCCCGTGGGTCTTGAGGGTCTGCAGCCAGGTCTGTTCGACGAACTGGAAGAGGCCGGCGGCCGACGACGAGGTCGCCTGGGCCCGCGGATTGAAGCTGCTTTCGCGGCCAGCGGTCTTCATCAGGAATCCGAAATCCACCCCCGTCGCCTGCGAGGCGCGCTGGATGGCGGTTTCGACGATGCCGCGGATTCCCTGGACGGCCATGACCCAGAGGTCGCCGATCATGGTTAACGCCCCGCTAAGGCTCTCCGGAAAGCCGCGGCCAAGCCCGAGTCATCGCCACATTACTGCTGTAATTCGATTGTCAGACTACATCTGTAAATCAGATTGGGAGCCTGCCATGATCCTCCGACAGTCCCTGCCCTTCGGCGCCGACCCGCGGAGCCGGAAGGTCTCCGCCACGACCGGCCTCGTCATCACCGCTTCGCTCGGCGCCCACGGCCTCCTCGCGGCCTACCTCGCCGTGATGCAGTTCAAGGCGCCGGAGGCGCCCGCTGTCGCGGAACCGCCGGGCATGAAGATCGACGTCATCCGCCGCACGACGCCTCCCCCGACGCCGCCGGAGACCCCGCCGGAGACGCGGACGAAGCCGAACCTCCACCAACCGCCGACCGACACGCCGCCGACGGCCATCGACCCCCTTCCGGTCCCGCCCGTTCCAGTTGAGGCCCCCCAGCCGATCGGGCCGATCGCCAAGCTCGATCCGCCCGCGATCCCGGCGCCGCCGGCGGACCCCGTCATCCGCAACCCCGCCTGGGTCGCCAAGCCCGGCGCCGACGAGATGGCCCGCTTCTATCCGGACAAGGCCATGCGGTTGAGCAAGACGGGAGATGCGGCCATCGCCTGCCAGGTCACCGCCGCCGGCGCCGTCTCGCCCTGCCGCGTGGTTTCCGAGACGCCCGACGGCTATGGATTCGGCGACGCCGCCCTCAAGCTGGCAAAGTACTTCCGCATGAGCCCGCAGACGGTCGACGGCCAGGCGGTCGGCGGCGCCACGGTGACCATCCCGATCAAGTTCCGCCTCGCCAGCTCTCGCTGACCGCGGCCGGGCCTGCTCAGTAGCTCTTGGGCAGGCCCAGCACGCGCTCGGCGATGTAGTTCAGGATCATCTCGCGGCTGACGGGGGCGATGCGGGCGATCATCGCCTCGCGGAAGTAGCGCTCGACGTCGAACTCCTTGGCGTAGCCCATGCCGCCGTGCGCCAGCACCGCCGCCTCGCACGCCCGAAAGCCCGCCTCCCCGCCCAGGTACTTGGCCGCATTGGCCTCGGCGCCGCAATCGCGGCCCGCGTCATGGAGCGCCGCGGCCTTGAAGGCCATCAGGTTCGCCGCCTCCAGCTCGGCCCAGGCCTTGGCCAGCGGATGCGCCACGCCCTGGTTCTGGCCGATGGGCCGGCCGAACACCACCCGCTCCTTCGCATAGGCCGCCGCCCGCTTCAGCGCGGCCCGGCCCAGGCCGACCGCCTCCGCGCCGATCAGCACACGCTCGGGGTTCAGCCCTTCGAGCAGATAGTAGAAGCCGCGGCCTTCCTCCCCCACCAGGTCCTCCGCCGGCACATGCAGGTCGTCGATGAAGACCGCATTCGATTCAACGGCTTTGCGGCCCATCTTCGGGATCGGCGTCGCCTGGATCCGGCTGCGGTCGAAGTCGGTGTAGAACAGCGACAGCCCTTCGGTCGGCCGCTTCACCTCCTCCTTCGGCGTCGTGCGCGCGATGATCAGCATCTTGGTCGCGCGCTGGGCGTTGGTGGTCCACATCTTGCGGCCGCGGATCACATAACCGTCGTTGGTGCGCGTGGCGCGGGTCGTGAGGCTGGTGGTGTCCAGGCCCGCGTCCGGCTCTGTCACGGCGAAGCAGGTGCGATCCTCGCCGGCGATGATCCGCGGGATCGTCTTGCGCCGCTGCGCGTCGGTCCCGAACTTCACGACCGGCATCAGGCCGAAGATGTTCAGGTGCATGGCGCTCGCGCCCGAGAAGCCCGCGCCGCTCTCGGCCACCGCCTGCATGACGATCGCGGCCTCGGTGAGGCCCAGCCCCGAGCCGCCGAGCTCCGCGGGCATCGCCACGCCCAGCCAGCCGGCCTCGGCCATGGCCGCGACGAAGTCCTCCGGAAACACTCCGGTCTCGTCCGTTCGCCGCCAGTATGCCGCGTCGAACCGCTCGCACAGGCGCATGACCGCCTCGCGGATCGCCTCCTGCTCGTCGCTCAACCAAAAGCCGCTCATCGTCCCCCCCGGAATCGCGCCGGATCGAGGCGCGCAGCATGGGGCCCCGCGTCACGTCCGGTCACGCAAGCCGAGACGATCCTCGCCACCAGCGGCGCCACGAGCCAGCCGTTGCGCCGCGGCCCAGCAGCCAGGGCGACGCCCGGCGCTTCGCTCCACCCGGCCATCGGCAGGCCGTCGGGCGTCGCCGCCCGCACGCCGGCGGCGATCTGCACGGGCTGTCCGCGCAAGGCCGGGAACAGGCGCAAGCCCGCCGCCAGGAGCGGCCCTGCCTTGTCCTCCTCCACCGCCACGTCGGCGCGGCCGTGCTCCATGGTGGCGCCGAACGCCATGCCCGAGCCCGGCGCGGCGTAGATGCCTTGGGCGCGCACCACGGCGCCCGCAGAAGGCCCGGCGACCCGCACGATATGGCCCTTGATGGGAGAGAGGACCGACAGCTCGGGCGCGAGGTCGGCGAGCCCCTCCCGCGCGCCCGTGGCGAGCACGAGAACATCGGCGTCCTCGCGCGCCCGCACGGCCCGCCGTTCGAACCGGACGCCCGCCGCCTCGCCCGCCCCCGCGAGCGCCGCAAGCCCCTGAGGCGCGTCGACGCGCCAGTCCTCGCGCGTGAGCAGAGCCGCATCGACCGCCTCGGTTAGGCCGGGCGCCAGCGCCCGCGCGGCCTCGCCGCCCAGTTCGGCCGCATGCAGATGTAAGGCGGTGAAACGACCCTCGATCCGTTCGAGCCAGTCCTCGCTGCCGACGGCCATGGCGCCCGTCCGGTCAAGGACGATCCCGGCCCGCGCCGCCAACCCCGCCCAGGCGTCGCGAGCCGCCAGCAGGAGGTCCAGATGCGGCGCCGCGGCCTCGTCCAGAACGGCCTCGAAGACCGGCGCGATCATGCCCGCCGCGACGCTCGAGGCGTTGGGTCCTCCGGGGTCGCAGACGGTCACGACGCAGCCCGCATCGGCCAGCGCCAGGGCGGTCGACAGCCCCAGGACGCCGGCGCCTGCGACCGTGACTCGGGGCGCGCGCCTCATGCCCCTAACGACGCGCTGGCTCCCGGAAAATCAAGGCCGGAACCAGTGCCGTGGCCGAGGGTTCACTCCGCGCCACCCCTCGATGGAGACAAGCCAATGCCCTCGCCCCAATCAGAGCCCGGGATCACGAGCACCGGCCGCGCGTCGGCCCGGCCCGACGACGCCGTCAGCGACCTGATCGCCGACCACAGGAAGGTCGAGGATCTCTTCAAACAGTACGAGAAGGTCAAGGATCAGCCCGCGAAGAAGCAAAAGATCTTCGAGCAGATCAACATCGAGCTGAAGGTCCATACCCGCATCGAGGAGGAGATCTTCTACCCGGCCTCACGTGAGTACGTGGACGAGCAGGACACCGTCAACGAGGCGGTTGTCGAGCATGCTTCCGCGAAGGACCTGATGGCGCAGCTCGAGAACATGGAGCCGACCGACGACTACTACGACGCCAAGGTCAAGGTGCTGCAGGAGATGATCCAGCACCACGTCGAGGAGGAGGAGACGGAGTACTTCCCCGAGTGCCGCCGCTCCGAAATGGATCTCAAGGCCATTGGCGAGACGATGCGGGCGCGAAAGGCCGAGTTGATGACCGAGGCGAAGACGACCGCTCCGGTCCAGTAGTCCCATGGCCGAAGCGCTCCAGCCCGCCATTCCGGACGAGGTCGAGCGGCTGGCGCAGGCGGTCCTGGACGCCGCCTGCGCCGGCGACCTTCGGCTGGCGACCGCCGAGAGCTGCACGGGCGGCCTCCTCGCCA
Organism: Pseudomonadota bacterium; assembly: GCA_049323595.1. Classification (GTDB taxonomy): domain Bacteria; phylum Pseudomonadota; class Alphaproteobacteria; order Caulobacterales; family Caulobacteraceae; genus Phenylobacterium. Next base: position 62,202 of record JBMOOD010000014.1, on the reverse strand, counting down.
GCCTGCTGACCGACATCCCGGGCAAGTCCCACGCCTTCGAACGTGGCTTCGTCACCTACACCGACGCGGCCAAGCACGAGATGCTAGGCGTTCCGATGAGGCTCCTTGAAACCGAGGGCGCGGTCTCGGAGGCGGTCGCCCGCGCCATGGCCGAGGGCTCCTTGCAGGCTTCGACCGCCAGCCTGTCGGTGGCCGTGACAGGCTTCACGGATGGCGCGCCGGAGGGGTGCGAAGGCCTCGTCCACTTCGCCTGCGCCCGGCGCGGCGGCGCCACGCGCGTCGTCGCCCGGCGATTCGGTGACGCGGGGCGGGCGGCCGTGCGGCTGGCCGCGCTGGAGGTCGCTCTGAAGCTGCTGCACGACGAGCTCGGCGCTGACGCGCGGGCGGCCTGAATCGCCCATTGCGGCGAACCGGGCGCGCCCCTAGCCTCTCGCCACAGCAGAGTTGTGTTGCGCGCCTGACGCAAACGCGCAATCGACAGGCAGGCCCGACTCCTTAGAAGAGCCGGTATGCTGTGGCGTCGACGTGGGGCGGGCCCTGCCGATCGGGGAAGGCTGCGGGGGGAACCTAGGTGATCAGAGACTTCCTGGTCTGGATGGCCACCAAAGTCGGGAAAGGTCCCGGCGAATATGATCCGTCGTGGAGCGAGCAGCTCGCCGGCTCCCTGAACTTCTGGGGCCTCCTGGAGGGCACACACGTCCTGTCGCTGATGCTGTTCGCCGGGACGATCTTCCTGGTGGACCTGCGCCTGCTCGGCCTCACCTTCCGCCGCACGCCCGTCTCCGTCATCAGCGATCGCGTCCTTCCCCTCACCGTGGTCGGTTTCCTGCTGATGGTCGCCACCGGCGTGGCGCTGTTCTACGCCAAACCACTGGTTTACTATCACAATCTCTGGTTTCGCCTGAAGCTGATCTTCCTTGCGATCGCCCTTCTGAACATCCTCGTCTTCCATTGGCGCGTGCAGCGGAACCGGGCCGCCTGGGACACCGCGCCGAGTCCGCCGACGGCGGTCAAGGCGTCGGCCGTCATCTCGCTGGTCGCCTGGATTTCGGTGATCACCGTCGGCCGGTTCATCGCCTACGACTGGTACGAGTGCGGCAAGGCGCTGCCCCACTGGGCCAACGTCGCTCAGTCCTGCGCCGCCTCCGACTACGGCGCCACGGATCTTGAGGAGGTCGCCCAATGAGCCTCGCGCCGCAGGATTTCTTCCCCGGCCTCGCCGGCTGGGTCGCCACCCTCGACGACGTCTGGCCGGGCGTGGTGATCAAGCCCTACTTCGCGCAGTGGGAAGTGGGGCACCTCCTGGCGATCGCCCTGCTCGGCGGCGCCAGCATCCTCGTCAACCTGCGCCTCATCGGCTTCGGGATCGTGGACGAGCCGCCTTCCGAGGTGAATCGCAACACCCGTGCCTGGATGCACATCGGCGTCATCGGCGTGCTGGTCACCGGCCTGCTGATCGGGGCCTCCAACGCTGAGCGCCTCTACACGTCGGAGGCCTTCACCGCGAAGATGCTCGGACTGGCGGCGGCCATCGTGCTCACCTACGGCGTCAGCATGCCCCTGGCCAAGGCCGAGGGCCGGGCGGGCGGCGCGGTCCGTATCGCCGCCGTCGTGGGCCTTGCGCTCTGGGCGCTGTCGCTCTGGGTCTTCGGCGTCGGCAAGCTTATCAACCCAGGCCTCTGGCACGTGATCACCGCCGCAGCCCTGATCGTCCTCTTCGTCACGCGGGGCCTGATCCGGGGCGTCTACCTCGCCGGCCTCGGCCTGCTGATCGTCATTCAGTTCGTCGCCACGCACTTCGTCATTCCGCCAGACGACTTCGCTCGGCTGGACCCGGCCAACAAGGCCTTCGCCTGGGTCTTCACGGCCTGGATCCTGGGGATGGCCGGCGTGCAGATGTTCCGTGGCGGCGGGAGCGAGGGCGGCGCCTTCACCAAGGCCATGGCTTATGCGGCGATCCTCGTGTGGGTGACGACCGCCGCGGCCGGGCGCTGGATCGCTTTCGCCTGACCCTCAACGCGGCGCCGGGTGCAGGCTGCCCCAGCCCTGGTGCCACTGCGGCTCCCCGGCGTACCGTTCAGCCAGGAAGTCCACGAAGGCGCGCACCTTGGCCGCCAGGTGCCGGGCGTGGGGATAGACCGCGTACACGTGGATGAGCTCCGGCTCAAAGTTGCAGAGGACCGGGACCAACCGCCCGGCCCGCAGCTCGTCCGCCGCGGCGAAGGCCGGCGAGCGGGCGATCCCGAAGCCCGCCACGGCCGCCGCCACGCACGCCTCGGCCCCGCTGAACTTCAACCGACCATGAACCCGCACCTCGCGGGCATCGCCGTGTGGGCCGAACCGCCAGAGGTTCGGGTCCCGCATATTGGAATCCAGGATCGCCTCATGCTTCGCCATGTCCTCCAGCGCCGTTGGCGCGCCCGCCCGCGCCAGATATTCGGGCGAGGCGCAGGTTACGAGCCGGACGGCGGCGAGCTTGCGGGCCACCAGACTGGAGTCGGCCAGATGGCCGATCCGCACCGCCACGTCGAAGCCCTCCTCCACCAGGTTCACGATCCGGTCGCTGAAGGTGACGTCCAGCGAGACGGCGGAGCAGCCGGCGGCGAAGTCCAGCAGGGCCGGCGTGAGCTGTCCCTTGCCGAATGAGACGGGCGCCGAGACCTTGAGGTTGCCCGAGGGCCCGCTCTGGTCGCGGACCGACGTCTCCAACGCATCGAACTGCTCCAAAAGGTCCTTCGCGCGCTCGAGATAGGCCGCGCCGGTGTCGGTCAGCGACACGTCCCGCGTGGTGCGGTTCAGGAGCCTCGCCCCGAGCCGGTTCTCCAGCCGCGCCACCAGCTTGGACGCCTGGGCGCCTGAGACCTCCAGCTTGCGCGCGCCCTGGGTGAAGCTGCGCGCCTCCGCGACAGCCACGAAGGCGCGGATGTCATCCAGTCGGTCCATCAGATTGCTTCCTGTTCGGCGGCACACTCCTTCGTTTCGGCGCGATTATCAACGTGGAGGTAGGCCTCCATCTTCGCGTCATGCCGAGTGATCGGCGCCCTCTCGCAAAGGACCTCCCGATGACCCAAGCCCGCACCGTCGCCGTCGTCGTCGGCTCCCTCCGCAAGGACTCGGTGAGCCGCAAGCTGGCCAAGGCCTTCGCCGCCCTCACCCCCGAGCTGAAGTTCGACATCGTCGAGATCGGCGACCTGCCGCACTTCGACCAGGACCTGGAGGGCGATCCGCCGGCCCAGTGGGTGCGCTTCCGCGAGCAGATCGCCGCGGCCGATGCCGTCCTCTTTGTGACCCCCGAGTACAACCGCTCGGTCCCTGGGGCGCTCAAGAACGCCATCGACGTGGGCTCGCGCCCCTATGGCCAGAGCGTCTGGAACGGCAAGCCCGGCGCCGTCATCAGCGTCTCGCCCGGAGCCATCGGCGGTTTCGGCGCCAATCACCACCTGCGCCAGTCGCTCGTGTTCCTGAACGTGCCGCTGCTCAGCCAGGAAGCCTACATCGGCGGCGCCTTCTCGCTGTTCGACGAGGCGGGCGAGCTGGTCGCCGAGTCGACGGCGGAGTTCCTGCGGGCCTACGGCGCCGCCTTCAGCGCCTGGATCGAGCGGATCTCGCCCCGGGCCGCCGCCGCCAAGGCGGCCTGATCCGCCTCGTCCGACGGCACACCCCGCTCCTGCGAGAGGGACCGGAGATCCTAACCTCCCCTACGGCGCCGCACACCCGCCGTCGAGGATCTCCGGATCTCGCTCAGGCGATCGCGGCGGCCGCGTCCGGCCGCTCTTCACCGCCCACCGCCATCTGCAGGGTCTCGTAGAGGCGCGCCGCCTCGATCGGCTTGGCGACGAAGGCGTCCATGCCGGACTGGAGGTACTCGGCGATCTGGTGCGCCATGGCGTTGGCCGTCAGCGCCACGATGGGCGTACGCGCCCGCCCCTCCGTGCGTTCGCGCGTGCGTATGAGGGCCGTGGCGGTGGGGCCGTCCATCACGGGCATCTGCACGTCCATCAGGATCACGTCCCACGGCTCGCGCTCCCACGCCTCCACCGCCGCCCGCCCGTCGTCGACGATCACGGGCTCGACGCCGATCTGGGCCAGCAGCGTCTTCAGCACGAGCTGGTTCATGGCGTTGTCTTCCGCCGCCAGGACCCGGATCGGCCGGTCCGCCATCGCGGCGACAGGGATCGGCGGCTTCGGCTTGGGATTCGGCTTCTTCCGCGTCGGCCGGGCGGCGGACACCCTCTTCAGGGGCAGCAGCGCGGTAAAGGTCGAGCCCATGCGGGGAGCGCTGGTGGCCGAAATCTCCCCGCCCATCAGTTCCGTCAGCTCACGGCAGATGGCGAGGCCCAGACCTGTCCCGCCGAACCTGCGCGTCGTCGAGGCGTCGGCCTGCTCGAACTTGCGGAAGAGGCCCGCGAGTTGCCGCGCGCTCATGCCGATGCCGCTGTCGAACACGGTCAGGGACAGGGCGCCGCGCTCCCGGCCGATCCGCACCTTGACGCCGCCCGTCTCCGTGAACTTGAGCGCATTGGAGACGAGGTTCCAGAGGATCTGCCGCACGCGAACCGGATCGCCCTCGTAGACGCCCTGGGCGGCCCTATCGACGCTGAACTCGAAGCTCAGGCCCTTGGCTTCCGCGATGGCCCGGAAGGTGCCGTGGACGGTCTTGGCCACCTCGGCCACTTCGAACCGCCCGTTCTCCAGCGCCAGCTTGCCGGCCTCGATCTTGGAGAGGTCCAGCACGTCGTTGAGGATCGCAAGCAGGCTCTCGCCCGACTGGCGGATCGTCTCAATGCGCTCGCGCTGCACCGGCGAAAGGTCGTCGTCGGCCGCCAGCGCCTGGGCCATGCCCAGCACGCCGTTCAGTGGCGTGCGGATCTCGTGGCTCATGGTCGCCAGGAAGGCGCTCTTGGCCCGATTGGCGGCTTCGGCCTCCTCCTTCGCGCGGACCAGCGCGCGCTCGGAGGCCTTCTGCTTGGTTATGTTGCGCAGCGCGCCGACCAGGCGGACCGGCCGGCCGTCGTCGTTCTTGATCAGGCGCGCGGTCGCCGCGGCCCAGACTTCGGCGCCGTCCTCGCGCATGACGCGGTACTCGGGCCTATAGCGCTCGCCGTGCGTCTCGTGCCGCGCCCAGATCTCCTGGACCGTCGGGCGGTCGCGCGGATCGATCGAGGCCCAGATGTCGGTGGCCAGTTCCTGATAGGTCTTGGGCGTATCGAAGAACGTGTCTTCGGCGCCGACCTTGAACAGCTCCCGCCGCACGTAGTCCATTTCGAAGACGTGCAGCTCGGCCAGTTCGAGGGCCAACCGCAGGCGCTCCTCCGACCGCTCCGACCGCTCGAGGGCTTCGACGATCCGGGTGATGTCGTACGAGCTGATCACCAGCCCGCCCACCTCGCCATTGTGGTCGCGCCACGGCGTCAGCTGCACCTTCACCCAGTCCACGCCGCCGTCTGGCCGCGGAAGGGCCAGGCGCTCGAGGACGAAGCCCTCGCCTCCGACGGCCTGCATCATCCCGATCCGCCACTGATCGAAGATGTCCGGCCGAAGCTCGAACAGCGTCTTGCCGACGACGTCCACCCCTTCGAGGCCCCGCTGCTTGATCCACGGCGGACTGGCGTAGAGCAGGCGATACTCGCGATCCGTCATCACCATCGAGATCGGCATCGCATTGACGAGGGTGGAGATCGTTCGCTCGTGCTCGGCGCTGGCCTGTTTGGCCTTCACCCGCGTCCACTCGTCGGCGACGAACGCGGCCAGATCCTCGAGCCGCCGCGCCAGCACGGCGTCGTGCGGCCGCGGCTCCAGCCCGCCGACCCACAGGACGCCGGCGGTCGAGCCATCGTCGAGGCGGATCGGAGCGCCGGCGAAGAAGCGGACGCTGCCGGACCGCACCTCGGCCTCGTCGCGGAAGCGCGGATCGGTCCGCCCGTCCTCGACCCAGACAACCTCGCCCCGCGCCATCACCTCGCGAACGCCCGCGGCGCGGCTGCCCTGCTGGAAATCTCCGCCACGGCTGCGCCAGAAGCCCGTCTCCGTCTTCAGCGTGACCTGGGCGTGGACGTCGCCGAACAGCGTGCGCGCGATGCGGGTCGCGCGGTCGAACACCGGCCCGGACCCCTCCAGGCCCTGCGGCATCGCCTTGTCGCTTCGCGTCGGCTCGCGCGTCATGCTCTCCCCCCGGGGGCGACGCCCGCCGGTCAACGCTCCCCTCGATGGGTGTGCGCTAAAGTTGTTAAGCCCCTCTTTAGGCGCGGGATTCGCGGCGGGCGACCAAGTGGTGCAGGACGATCCCGCTGGTGGTCGCGACGTTCAGGGAATCGAAGCCGCCCGCCATGGAGATGCCGACGGTCCGCGCTCTCGCGAGCACCGCCTCCGGCAGCCCCGGCCCCTCGGCGCCGAACAGCACGGCGGCGCGCGGCCCGACCGACAGATCCTCCAGATCGGCGTCAGCCCGCGGCGAAAGCGCCGCCACATCGAAGCCGGCTTCGTCGAAAAGTCGGAGAAGCCGGCCCGAGTTCCCCGCCCTCGCGAAGGGGATGGTCAGGCACGCACCCACGCTAACCCGGATCGCCTTGCGATAGAGCGGATCGCAGCAGGTCTCGTCCAGCAGCACTGCATCGACCCCGAAGGCGGCGGCGTTGCGGAAGATGCCGCCCATGTTGTCGTGGTTGGCGATCCCCACGAGGCCCACCATGAGGGCGCGTTCCGGTAGCTTTGCGAGCAGGTCCTCCGCCGTCAGCTGCGGGCGCCGGCCGACCGCCAGCACCCCCCGATGAATGGGAAAGCCCACCACCTGGTCCATGACCCCCTGGCTCGCCGCATAGACCGGGAGCCTCTCCGGCAAGTCGGCCAGCAGTCTGACAAGGCCGGGCAGCCGGGCCTCGGCGACAAGCACCGATTCCAGGGCGTCCGGCTGCGCACGAGCCGCCTTCTCCAGCACGACCCGCCCCTCGGCCACGAACAGCCCCCGGCGGCCGACCAGGTCGCGCTCGCGGACCGCGCGGTAGGGCTCCAGCCGCGGGTCGTCCGGGTCGTCGATCCGGATGACGCCCAAGCCGTCTACCAGATCTTCACGCGCTCGCCGGGCGCGAGATGCAGCGTCTGGCCCGGCTTGACCTCGAACGCGGGATACCAGGCGTCCTGGTTGCGCACCGTCAGCGCCCGCCAAGGGCCGGGCGAATGCACCCCGGTGATCACCTGACGGCGCAGGGCCGCCTCGCGGTACTTCGACCGGTAGTTCTGCGCCCAGCCCAGGAAGAAGCGCTGGTCGGCGGTGAAGCCGTCGATCACCGGCGCCGGCGCGCCTTTGAGCGACAGGTGGTAGGCGTCGTAGGCGGCGGCCAGGCCGGCCACATCGGCGATGTTCTCGCCCAGCACCTGCTCGCCGTTGAAGTGGACGCCGGGCAGCGGCTCATAGGCGCTGTATTGGTCGGCCAGCTTCTTCGCCTCCTGCTTGAACCGCGCCATGTCCTGCGGCTTCCACCAGTTGCGCAGGTTGCCGTCGGCGTCGAACAGTGCGCCCAGGTCGTCGAAGCCGTGGCTCACCTCGTGGCCCATGACCCCGCCTATGGCGCCGTAGTTCACCGCGGCGTCGGCGTTGGGATCGAAGAACGTCGGCTCCAGGATCGCGGCCGGGAAGATGATCGAGTTCTGGCTGGGGGCGAACAGGGCGTTCACCGTCTGGGGCGTCATGAACCACTCGGTGCGGTCCACCGGCCGGCCCAGCTTGGCGAGGTTGCGGCGGTACTCGAACAGCTCGGCCCGGCGCCGGTTGCCGTAGGCGTCGCCCGCCCTGATCTCCAGGCCGGAGTAGTCCCGCCAGGTGTCCGGATAGCCCACATAGACGCGGAAGTTGGCGAGCTTCTTCTTCGCCTCCGCCTTGGTCTCGGCGCTCATCCAGTCCAGGCGGTCGATGCGCTGGCCGAAGGCGGCGAGTACATTCGCCGCCATCTCCTTGGCCTTGGCCTTGGCCTCGGGCGAGAAGTGGCGTTCGACATAGAGCTTGCCGACGGCCTCGCCGAGCGCGGCGCTGGTGTTGTCCACCCCCCGCTTCCAGCGCTCGCGCTGCTGCGGGGTGCCGGTGAGCGCCTGGCCGTTGAAGGCGAAGTGTTCGTCCACGAACGCCTTGGACAGGAACGGCGCGCCGCGCTCCACGGCGTGGAACGCCAGGTAGTCGCGCCAGGCCTCCAGCGGCTGGTCCGCCGCCAGCTTCGAGATGCCGGCGATGGCGGTGGACTGCCACGCCCCGAACCGGGGCTGGTCGGCCAGGCCCGCCGCGCCAAGAAAGGCGTCCCAGTCCAGGCCCGGCGCCTTGGCGGGCAACTCGGCGCGGGTCCAGACGACGTTCGCCTTGTGCACGTCGCTGGTGTCCTCGACGCTCCAGTGGGTGCGGGCTATGGCCGTCTCGAGCGCCAGCACACGCTCGGCGCGGGCCTCCACGTCGGTGAAGCCGGCCAGCGCCAGCATCTTCGCCACATGGGCCTTGTACTTCCCGCGCAGCTCGACGAACCGCTCGGCGTCGTCGAGGTAGTAGCGCGCATCGGGCATGCCGAGCCCGCCCTGCATGAAGTAGGGGCGATACTTCGAGGTGTCGTCGAGGTCCTCGGCCACCCAAAGGCCCAGGATGCGGTCGGTGTAGAAGTCGGTGGCGTTCAGGGCGTCCACGTCGGCGCGGATGCTGGCGCCCAGGAGGCGGGAGAGGTCCGACCGGGTCTTGATCGCCGAGATCTCCGCCAGTTCCGGCTTCAGCGGCTCGGCGCCCAGCGCCTCGATACGAGCCTCGTCCATGAAGGTTGAGAAGTAGTCGCCGATCTTGCGGGCCTCCGACCCGGCGGGAGCGTTCGACCGGGCCGTCTCCTCGATGATCGCCCGCGTCCGCGCCGCGGCGGTCTCGGCGATCACGGCGAAGCTCGTGATGTTCGACCGGTCGGCCGGGATCTCGGTGCGGTCCACCCACTGCCCCACGGCGTAGCGGAAGAAGTCGTCGCCGGGCGCCACGGTGCGGTCCATGCCCGAGACATCGAAGCCGAACGACCCCACCTGGGGCGGGGCCTTCGGACTCGACGCCGGCGTATCGGCGGCCTGGACGGGCGCGGCGGCGGCGCAGAGGGACAGGACGGCCACGGCGGAGGCGGCGGCCAGCCAGGATCGGCGGACGGTCATGCGGACGGGAACTCCCTTGAGCGCGACCGGCCGGAACGAAAGCCGGTCCGGCGGCAGCGTCGCGCTCCTGTTCAAGAGGACAGAGCTTCGCGCTCTCTACACCGGACGTAACGGCGCGGGCGCGTTACGTCTTTGTCATCCGCGATCAGCGGTCTTCGGCGCTCTCGCGGATGCGGACGATCAGTGACTGGCTGGCGGTAGCCATCAGCTCCCCGTCCCGGGCGAACAGGTACATCGCGCCGTGAGCGAAGCCGCCGTGCACGCCCAGCATGCGGATGTCGCAGAGCACCCAGTCGGTGGGCACGATCCGGCGGATGCGCAGGGTGTTGTCCAGGCTGTTGCCGCCAGCGTGCTTGCCCAGCGCCGCGCCCAGGCCCGACGGCACGAAGTCGGCCATGATCGCCAGCATCGAGGAGTCGATCGCATAGTCCTCGCGCGGCCGCACCCACAGGAGCGACCGGCCATCGGGCTGCGGCTTGCCCACCCTGTCGTGGCCATAGCGCCCGCGCGCCACCCGCACCTCGATTCGGCTGTGCAGCCCTTCCTCGGCGCCGCGCCAGTGCTCGGCCGGTTCGCAGTCCTCGGGCGGCGGCGCCTCGGGCTTCTCCAGCCACTGCTGCGACAGCTCGCTCGGCCGCTCGCCAAGGGCCGCGTTGACGGTGAAGATCTCCTTGTCGTCCACGTGGCCGACGACGCGGGCCTGGGTGTTGTACTTGCCCTCGGCCGGGGTCCAGACGTCGAGGTCGACGATGCTCGGCGGGCGGGCGTAGGACAGATACTGCGCCGTCGCCCAGATCAGCGGCCGCCCGCAGGTGCGCTCCATCGCCGCCACGGCCGACGCCATCCCCACGCCGCCGAACATGAAGACGTTGCCCGGCGGTCCGACGCAAACCGACGGATCCAGGCGCAGGTGCCAGCGGTGCGGATTGTGGGTCGCGCGCAGGTCGAAGAAGAGCTTGTCCATGGCCTCCTGAAAGCCTGTCGCCTGCCGCAGCGCAAGACCCAATGAGACGACGCGAATTTCCGCCCGGCACGCGTTCAGCGGGAACTCGCAAACGCCCCCATAACCACGAAAATTAAGCGTGAAGTGACGCGGGCCGCTTACGCTGTTCCCCGCGATGATCGGACAGCAGTTGCGAGTGACGGCGTGGGCGGGCCTTCCCCGCCCCTACTACCTGCCCATGGCGGCGGGCCTGGGCGCTGTCGTGCTGGCGGTCGCGCTCAGCCCGTGGGCCGAAACCTTCGCCGCGCGCCTCCTGCTCTTCTACGCCGCCACCTCGCTGGCCTACGCCCTGATGCCCTTCGCGCGACGGGGCGACGTGCCGCTGGTCGCCGCCTGGGTCATCCTGCTGGCCGAGCTTGCGCCGTGCCTGGCCGGCGAGTTGATCTCGCCGGAGAAGGTGGCCGCCGACGCTCTCGGTGTCCTGATGGCGGCGGCGCCGATCTATGTGGCCCGCCTGCGCCAGGTGCAGCAGGGCGACACCCGCCCCATCGGCCGGCGCGCTTCGGACTCCAAGGGGAGCTAGAAGTTCGCCCGGCGCGAGATCGCGCCGTCCACCACCATGTTGATTCCCGTGGTGAACGCCGAACGGGGACTCGCCAGGAACACCGTCGCCGCCGCGATCTCCTCGGGCGTGGCCATCCGGCCCGTGGGATTGCGCTGGATCATCTGTTCGAAGAAGGCGGGCATGCCGCGCTTCACCTGGCCCCACACGCCGTCCTCGAAGAAGACCGTGCCGGGCGAGACCACGTTGCAGCGCACCTTCTTGGGCGCAAAGGCCCGCGCCACGCCCTTGGCGAAGTGAATCTGCGCCGCCTTCATGGCGCCATAGGAACTCGGGCCGTCCGCCTCGGCCGCCGAGATCGACGAGGTGATCAGGAAGCAGGCGTCGCCCTTCTCGGACGCAGCCTTCTCCAGCAGCGGCTGGGCGACCTCGAAGGTGCGCACGGCGCCCAGCATGTCGATGTCGAACATCGCCTTCCAGTCGGTCTCGGAGTTCCCCTGCACCAGCGCGCTGGCGTTCGAGACCAGGATGTCGAGCCCCCCGAGGGTCTCGGCGGCCTTCGCGACGAAGCTCTTCAGCGCGGGCCCGTCGGCGATGTCCACCGCCTGGCCGAACGCCTTCACGCCCTTGGCCTCCAGCGCCTTCACGGCCTCGGCCACCTGTTCGGCGTTGCGGGCGCAGATGGCGACGTTGGCGCCCTCGTCGGCGAAGGCCTCGGCGATGGCCCGTCCGATGCCGCGCGTCGCGCCGGTCACCACTGCGGTCTTGCCCTTGAGCTGCAGGTCCATGCCGTCCTCCCGTCCTTCGTGGAGCGCGACCCTGCCGATCCGTCAGCCGGCGAACAAGTCCCCATAGCGCTCGCGCAACACGTTCTTTTGCACCTTGCCCATGGTGTTCCGCGGTAGTTCGTCGACGAAGACCACCCGCTTCGGCGCCTTGTAGGCCGCCAGCTGGCCACGCGCCTCGGCGATCAGCGCCGCCTCGTCCCCCTCGCCCATCACCACCGCGACAACCCCCTCGCCGAAGTCCGGGTGAGGCACGCCGATCACGGCGCTCTCGACCACGCCGGGCAGTTCGTCGAGCACCAGCTCGACCTCTTTCGGATAGACGTTGTAGCCGCCCGAGATGATCAGGTCCTTGGCCCGGCCCGAGATCCAGACCCGCCCGTCGGGATCGCGGCGGCCGACGTCGCCGGTGATGAAGTAACCGTCCGCGGTGAATTCCTCGGCGGTCTTCTCGGGCATCCGCCAGTAGCCGGAGAAGACGCTGGGCCCGCGGATCTCGATGACCCCCGTCTCCTCCCCGCCGCCGATCCGCAGATCCACGCCCGGCAGTGGATAGCCCACGGAACCGGCGATCCGCTCGCCCTTCAGCGGGTTGGTGGTGATGATCACCGCCTCGCTCATCCCATAGCGCTCCAGGATGCGCTGGCCGGTCCTCTCCTCGAACTCGGCGAAGGTGGACGGCAGCAGCGGCGCCGAGCCCGAGATGAATAGCCGGACGCGGTCGGCCTTGGCCTTGGTGAAGCCGGGGTTGGCCAGCAGGCGCGTGTAGAATGTCGGCACACCCATCATCACCGTCGATCGGTCCAGGCCCGCCAGCACCTCGTCGTCCGAGAACTTCGGCAGCCAGACCATCGGACACCCCGACAGCAGCGCGCAGTGCAGCGCCACGAACAGCCCGTGGACATGGAAGATCGGAAGGGCGTGCAGCAAGACGTCGTCGGGCGTGAAGCCCCAGGCCTCGTGCAGCGCGAGCGCATTGGCGGCCAGGTTCCCGTGGCTCAGCATCGCGCCCTTGGACCGGCCGGTCGTGCCCGAGGTGTAGATCAGAGAGGCGAGGTCGTCGGCGGCGCGCGGGACGGTGCGCGTCAGCGGGGCGTGGGCTTCGGCCTCGCGTACCCACGCCGGCGGGTCGATGATGAAGGTCGCGGGCTCGGCGTCCCCCAGGAAATAGTCCACCTCGGCCGCCGTGTAGGCGCTGTTCAGCGGCAGATAGACCGCTCCCGCCTTCAGCACGCCGAGATAGATCATGATGGTCTCGGCGCTCTTCTCCGCCTGCAGGGCCACCCGGTCCCCCGGCCGCACGCCGTCGGCCGTCAGGCGGCCCGCGACCCGCGCCGCGCCGGCCTCAAGCTCCCCGTAGCTGATCGCGCCGCCGTCCGGCAGGAGAAAGCAGGGCTTCGAGCGATCGGCGGGGAAATGGCCGGCGAGCAGGTCGTAGAGGTTCATGGCCCTTCCCTAGCCGATTTTCCGCAGCGATTGTCCCGCCCATGACGCCCGCCGAAGCCCTCGCCCGCATCCTCCGCTACGACGGCCGGCTCAAGGCCTTCGTCCGCGTCTTCGACCCCCCGCTCCTTGGCGAGGACGACGACGGACCGACCTTCGCCATCAAGGACCTGTTCGACGTGGCCGGCGTCCCCACCGGCGGCGGCGGCCGCACGCCGCTGGATCCGAGTCCCGCCCACCACGCCGTCGTCGTCGAGCGCCTGCTGCAGGCGGGATGGAGCGCCGTGGGCAAGACCCACACCGTCGAACTCGCCTACGGCGGCTGGGGCACGAACCGCGCGGTCGGCGCGCCCTGGAATCCCTGGGACGCCAAGGTCCACCGCGCGCCCGGCGGATCGTCATCCGGCTCCGCCGTGGCCGTGGCGGCCGGCTTCTGCGACGCCGCCCTGGGCAGCGATACGGGCGGCTCGGTCCGCATCCCCGCCGCCACCTGCGGCGTCGTGGGCCTGAAGCCAGGCCGCGGACTGGTCAGCCTCATAGGCGTCCATCCACTCAGCCCGGCCCTCGACACCGTGGGCGTCCTGGCCCGCGACGTGGCCACGGCGGCCCGAGCCCTGGCGGTCATGTCCGGCCCGGACGGGGCCCTGGCGACCCGCGTCCCGCTCGAGCCCGAGGCGGCGCTCGGCCGCGATGTCCGCAGCGCCGTGGTGGCCGCCATCCCGCTCGAGGACCTGGGCGACCTCGATCCTGAGGTCGCCAGCCTATACACGCAGGCGCTGGATCGGCTGGCGGCGGCGGGCGTGACCGTCCGGCGCGTGCGGCCGCCGCAGTCCCTGGATCAGTCCTTCGCCCCGAACGGGATGCTGATGGCCGGTGAGGGCTGGCGCATCTGGCGCGAGCGCATCGAGGCCCACGCCGCCGAGATGGACCCCTGGATCGTCCGCCGGTTCGAGGTCGGCCGCGACATCACCGACGAGGCGCTGGCCGAGTCCCACCTGCGCCGTGGGATGGACCAGGAGGCGTTTCACGCCTGGCTTTCCGCCTACGACGGCCTTCTCTCGCCCACCTGCCCGATCCCGGCTCCGCCCCTGGACGCCGTCGACGAGACCGTCTCGCCGCTCAGCCGCCTGACGCGCGCGGCCAACTACCTCGACCTGCCGGGGATCAGCGTCCCCTGCGGCCTCACGGCGGCCGGCCTGCCTGTAGGCCTTCAGATTCTCGGCCGCCCCCGCGACGAGGAAATGGTGGTCGCCCTGGGCGCGGCTTTCGAGCGCGTATCCGGCTGGAACGGCCGCACGCCCGACCTGAGCGGGTTCCTCTAACCCCGCGTCCGCCCGCCAATCAGCCGCAAGGCCACCCAGGCCACCAGCGCCCATGCCGATCCCAGGCACCAGCCCGCCAGGACGTCGCTGGGCCAGTGAACGCCCAAGTAGACGCGGCTGAGGCCCACCCCGACCAGGACGATTCCGGCCAGGCCGTACGCCAGCGCCTTGGTGCGCCGGCGCGGCTCGAGGCTCGCCACCAGCATCGCCAGGGTCAGATAGGTCGCCGTCGCCAGGGTCGAATGGCCGCTCGGAAAGCTGCCCGAGTAGACGTAGGCGCCGTGCGGTACGAGGTCCGGGCGGGGCCGGTCGAACAGCATCTTGGTGATGTCGCTCGATAGCCAGGCCAGCAGGACCGCCCCCGCCATCACCGCCGCGTGGCGGTAGCGCCGGTGGAAGGCGAAGGCCAGGATTCCCAGGATCGTCACCATCGTGACGATGGTGGTGCCGCCCAGCGCGGTGACGTCGCGCACCGCCTCCTCAATGTTGCGCGAGCCGAGGGGGTCGTTGAGGTCCTGCGGGTTGCGGAACAGAAGCACGATCCGCCGGTCGATCCCATGCGTGTCGCCTTCGGACACGTCGTCGCCGATCTCCAGGAACGACAGCACCGCCCCCGTCGCCAGCACCAAGGCGAGCAGCACTTGCGCCTCGAACCGCCGCACGAGCCGCCACAGGTCGGCCAACCGCAATCCCGCCATGGGGTTCAGGCTACGGCCCGCCGGAAGTCGAGGCAAACCGCTCAGGCGGCCACGCCGTCGGACCTTGCCCCCTGGAGAGTCTGGTTGACGGCCGCCTGGGCCGCGGCCCGGGTCGCGCCGGCGCCGTCGGCCACCGTCACGCCGTCTTCGTCATACACACACCACCGCCAGCCATCCTCGTCCTGGCTGAGCGAAAAGGCGAACGACATACTTTCACGCATACCCGTCCTCCGAGCACCGAGCGGGTAACTCGTAGAAGACCAAGAAGTTTCGCACTGCACAAACAGGTTCGCCCAAACGCGGAATCGGTTCGCGCCATGCGCGATTTCAGCCCCGGTCCAGCAGATCCCTGCCTGCATTCCGGGCATCGTTACAGCCGGTGAGGATCATCGCCACGGCAAGCTCGGCGCGGATGATGTCGAGCATTCTGGCGATCGCCGGCTGCCCGCCGGCGCCGAGCGCCCAGGCCCAGGCGCGCCCCACGAAGCAGGCCTTCGCGCCCAGGGCCAGCGCCTTCAGCACGTCGAGCCCGGAACGCACGCCGCCGTCCAGATAGACCTCCAGGTCTCCGCCCACGGCGTCGGCGATCGCCGGCAGGGCGGAAATGGTGGAGCGCACGCCGTCAAGCTGCCGGCCGCCGTGGTTCGAGACCACCAGCCCCTGCGCCCCGGCCTTCACGGCGTCCCGCGCGTCCTGCGGATCGAGCACGCCCTTCACCACGATCGGGCCGTCCCAGCTCTCGCGGACCCAGTCCAGGTCCTTCCAGGTCACCGAGCGGTCGAAGTTGCGCGAAATCCAGGCCAGGAAGTCCGTGACGCGCCGCCCCTCCTTCACCGCCGCCTGGACCGACCCCAGGGTGTGCGGCCGCCCCTTCACGAACACGTCCCAGGTCCAAGCCGGATGGGTGACGCCGTCCTTGAGCTGGGTCAGCGCTGTCTGCAGCGGGGTTCCGCCCGTGAAGCCCGACCGGACGTCGCGATAGCGCGCGCCGGGCAGGGGCAGATCGACGGTGAACACCAGCACTGGGCAGCCCGCCGCCTTGGCGCGCGCCAGCAGCTCGCGCATGTAGCCCCGGTCCTTCAGCATGTAGAGCTGGAACCACGGCGGCGCGCCCGTCGCCGCCACTTCTTCGATGGAACAGACGCCGACCGTGGACAGGCAGAACGGCACGCCGGCCGCGCTCGCCGCCCGGATCGCCTGGGTCTCGCCGCGGCGCCCGTACATGCCGGCCATGCCGACCGGCGCCAGCCCTACCGGCATGCTCAGCCGCTGGCCAAGCGTCTCGACGCTCATGTCCAGCGCGGTCATGTCGCGCATGACCCGCTGGCGTAGCGCGATGACCTCCAGGTCCTCCACGTTCCGCCGCAGCGTCACCTCGGCGTACGAGCCGCCGTCGATGTACTCGAAGAAGATCTTGGGCAGCCGCCGCCGCGCCAGCTCGCGAAAGTCCGAGACCGAAGCCGCCCGCATGCCGTGCCCTCCCTGCCCCGCGGTTTTGGAGCCCCGGAGGAGCCGGCGCAAGCGTCAGGTGGCGGCCGCCTCGGTGGTCGGCGCGGCCGCGGCCGGCCGCGGACCCATGGTGATCCAGACCTGGTGCGAGCGGGCGACCAGCTGGCCGTCGGCGTCATAGATCGCCGTACCGGCGATCTCCTTGCGGCCTTCCCGCGCGATCGGCCAGGCGAGCACCACATATTCGGCGCCGGCGGTCACGGGCCGCAGGATTTCCCCGGTCATCGTTCCGAGCAGTGCCCCGTGCCGCCCCTCCTTCTCGACCCAGGCGAAGAAGCCCGGACAGTCGAGGGCGGCCCACACGATCTCCGGCCCGATCCGTCCCTCGGCGTCGGCGAAGGCTTCATGCGGCGTCCAGTTGCAGGCGACGAGGCCGGGCTCCGCACCGGCCACCTGCCCCGGCAGCACGCGCAGACCGTCGCCCTCTTCGCGCGCCGTGCCGCAGGTGAAGCAGATGGGGTGGGTCGTCTGGGTCAGGCCGATATGCCGGGCCGCGGCGGCCCGCGCCGCCTCCAGGCCGGGCGACGGCGGCGGCTCGGGTAGCGCCTGGCTGGCTGGCCCGCCCTGGGCGATCAGCGCCTCGCCCTCGCCCAGCAGGACCTGCGCCCCGTCGCGCGCCTGGAGGTCCAGCTCCGCATCCAGCGGGATCGGCGCTCTCAAGACGGCCGTCGCCGGTCCGTCGATCTCTTTCGCCAGCACGCCGCAGACATAGCCGCCGTTGCCGGAATTCGGCGGGCCGCAGAACTGGCGGCCGATCACGATCTTGCTCAAATCCGAACCCAAGCCACTTAAGGATCAAATCAATGGCCGGCGCTTTCTCACGCTTACGCGGCGCGAGGAAAGCGAAAATCGGAAAACCCGCCGTTGGACCGGCGCGATGGTCGCGCTAAAGGGCATGAAGCGAACCGCGGGCAGCGGAATCGGATTTTTTCGACGGAGACGACTGGTGAGCGACCGGATCGAACGCCCCTGGGCCCTGATGCGTCATCACGCGGGCTGGGCCGACGTGTTCCACATCGAAAGCGAAACGCCCGATTCCATCACCGGCTTCTATCCCGACCGCGAGACGGTGGGGCCGCCGGTGAACTACTCGACCCGCGCCGTCCTGGCCCGCTTCCCCACCCTCGAGGCCGCCCGCTCGGCCCGCGAGGGCGCGGTGGCCGAATGGCGCAAGCACGACGCGGGCGTTCGCGACGCCGAAGTCGCCCTGCGGGAAGCTGAGAAGAAGCGGGAAGACGCCTGGCTGAGCTGCCTGCGCGACGCCGCCGAGCGCAGCTAGAATCGCAGGCCTTTCGAGACAAACCAGGCGATCGCTGCGGCGATCGCCGCCCCGACCAGCAGGCGCCACATCGGCGCTCCGGCCAGGCCGGGGTCGCTGGGCAGTTCGCGCCGGCCCGTGATCATCGGGCCGATCAGGTTGGTGCGCTTCCAGATCCCGTAGAACAGGATCGCCGCCACGTGCAGGAAGACCAGCGCCTGCAGGACCCGGAAGCTCAGCTCGTGGATCTCGGCGATCTTCCGGCCGGTCTCGAAGCTGACGTGGTGCGAAAGCGGCCCCGCCTCGAACGCGTCGATGTCGACCGTGAACAGGCCCGTTCCCACCTGGACCAGCAGCACCGCCAGGATGGCGAGCACGCTGACCGCGCCCAACGGATTATGTCCGGGCGTGGTCGCGACCTCGCGCCGGCCCAGGGTGGGCAGGTAGGCCAGGATCGCCCGCGGCCCCTTCACGAAGCTCGCGAACCGAGCCGCTTCGCCGCCGGCGAAGCCCCACCAGATGCGGAACAACACCAGCCCCAGGATCGTGTAGCCGCTCCATCGGTGCCAGTTCAGGTGGTCTTCCGCCGCCCACCAGGAAAAGCCGATCAGGGCGACCAGCAGCCAGTGGACGATCCGCACCGGACCATCCCACAGCTTCACCCGCGCGGGCCGGCCGGCCGGCGTCTCGCCAGGGGCCGCCACGTCAGCCCTTCTTCTCTTGCCGGTATTTCTCGTGACAGCCCTTGCAGGCCTGGAAGGTCTCGCGCGTCTGGGCCTTCACGGCGTTGACGTCGCCCGCCGCCGCCAATTGATTCAGCCTTGCGGTCTCGGCGCGCAGCTTCGAGGCGGCCGCCGCGAACCCCGCGGCGTCGGTCCAGACCTCGGCCCGGGCTTCGCTCATCGGCCGCGCTTCCACCCCGCTCCCGCGCGGGAACCAGGTCGGCAGGGCGTTGGCCAGGGCCGAGATGCTCTTGGCCTGGGTGGCCACCACCGCCTTGTCAGGCGAGCCCTTGCGCAGCTCGTCGTTCAAAGCCTTGAAGGCGGCGCCCAGCTTCTGGAAGTTCTCGTGGCGGGCGTGGGCCGCCTTGGTCGCCGGGCTGGCGTTGGCCGGCATCTTGTCGTCGTGGGCGAATGCGCCGCCCGCCGCGATGGCCGCTCCGATCCCAACCGCGGCGGCCGCGGCCACGCCCCTGTTCCACTTCGACGCCATCACGCTCGCCTTCCTCGTGTCCCGTTGCGGCGACATTGCCGGGCGGGGCGTGCGCGCGTCAACGGCCGGCGGCCGATCCGACCACCACCGGAGCGCCGCTGCGTCGGGCTTCGGCCAGCAGGCCGCCGCAGTTGGCGTCGTCCGCAAGGCCGGGGTCCACGAAGGGCAGGATCGCGGCCAGCGGCGAGAGCAAGGAGCCTAGCGCGGCGGCCAGGCCACCCTGCGCGAGGGCCGGGCCGGGCTCCACCCCAAGCTTGGGCGCCATGATTGGCCCCGTCGCCTTTACCGGCAGCAGCACGCGCGCAAGCCGCAGCTTCTTGTCCTGACCCCGCACGCGCAGGTCCAGGCGTTCCGTCCCAAGGTTCACGGTCCCCTTGCCCGTGATCAGCACAGGCCCGGTGTCGAGCAAGATGTCCTCCGCCCGCATCACCCCGTCCCGGGTGCGGAAATGCGCCACTCCGCACCGGATGGGCGTCGTCGACTTGTCGTCGCTGAGCAGCAGGCCCAAGCCCTTGACGACGTTCACGCCCATGAGCTCGGCGAAGGCCTTCCGGATCTCGCCGCCCGGCGCCACGACGGTGACCTCGCCGTCAGCGTTTGCGAACGCCTTGTGGACGCTGTCGCCCGCCCCCGTCAGGCGCGCGCGGCCCACGAGCGCCCCGGTCAGCGCGGGGCTCCCGCCGACCGTCACGGGGATGAGCTGCTCGATTCTGGCGTTGGTGAGCCGCAGGTCCAGGCTCGTGACCGGCGTCGCCTTCCGCGCATCCAGCGTCACGAAACCCGCCACCTGGCCGCGGGGCAGCTCCAGCCGGAGCGGTTCGGCGCGAAGCAGGCCGTCCTTGAGCCGAACGCGCACGGCCCCGGAGTTCAGCTTCACGGGCGTGTCGCGGATCGACTGGGCCCGGTAGCTCACGTCGGCGTCCATGGCGCGGATGCGGCTCACGTCCAGCGGCGCGTCGGGGAACAGCCGCTGCCGCGCAACCATTGCCCGGGCGATCTGCGCCTGCTCCGGCGAGACCGTCTCGCCGGGACCCGCCTTGGGCGCGGCGCCGAACAGGGTCCCCAGGTCGTCGAAGTCGAGGCTCTGCGAGCTCAGGTCCGCCTTCATGAAGGGCCGCTCGCGCCCGGCGTCCACCGAGACGTCTCCCGCCAGATCGCTGTCCCCCACCCGGCCCGACAGGTCGTCGATCCTCCAGAGCAGCTCGTTGCGGGAGAGACGCCCGCGCAGGCGGTACGGCGGCGTATTCGGCAGCGCGACGCCCGTGATCGGGAACAGGTCCGCCAGGTCCGGCCCCTGCGCCGTGGCGTTCATGTGGAACTGCGCCAGGTCGAACGGCCGCGGCACCGCGCCCCGGGCGGTGACCAGCGTGCGTCCGGCGCGCAGCTCGATGTCGAACGGATACGGCTTGTCGCGCTCGATGTTCAGCAGCGGCCCGCCGGTGACCTCCGCCCGGAACGGCGCGCCGTTGATGGTCCCGCGGCCCAGCAGTTCGAATCCGCGGTTCTCGGCGCCGAGTTGCTCGCGCGCATTTATCGTCCCCTCAAAGCGGACGTCACGCCGGGCGTCGAGATAGGTCAGCCGCCCATCGCGGACCACGAACCGCTGAATCGGCGGAAAATCCATCGGCTCCCGCACCCGGCCGTCCGAGAAATCCCAGTTCTTGCGGCCCTGGCGGTCAGCCAGCAGGCTGAAGGTGGGACGATCCACTTCGAGCAGGCGAAGGTCGAGCTTGCCCCACAGCAACGGCACGAGACGCACCCGGATACGAATTCGGTCGATCTCGCCCATGCGGGCTTCGCCGGCCCAGGCGGGATTGGCGATCGACACCTCGTCGACGGTGGCGCTGGGCCGCCAGGACCACAGGTCGACGTTCAGGTCCCCGGCGATCGTCACCTCGCGATTGAGCCGCGCCGACGCGATGCGCTCCACCGGTCCGCGGAACCAGTTCCAGTCCCAGACAGCCACGAGGATCGCCATCAGAAGGGCGAGCACCGCAAGCACGCCGCTGGCCCACGTCAGGCTCTTTCGCGACGGTGGCTCCACCTTGGGCGGCCGCAGCCGCGGCCGAGCGAGCCGGTCCCGTAGCCGTCGCCGCATCGGGGCCGGCCGCCCAGCCTGTGGGCCCTTCCGTGATGCAGACGATGGGATAGGCTCATGGCTCAAGGTCAGGCTCCGGCGAGGAGCACAACGCGCGGTTCACGCTGCTGTTTCCCGCCGCCCTAGTGGCTGACCCCCCGGCCGGTCAGCGCCGCTCGCGCCGTCGCCGCCAGAATCGCCAGGTCGAGGCCCAACGACATCCGCTCCAGGTACTCGCGGTCCAGCCGCACCTTCTCCGGGATCGGCAGCTCGTCGCGACCGTTGATCTGGGCCCAGCCGGTCAGTCCCGGCCGCAATTGCTCGACCCCCGCTGCGGTTCGCAGGGCCACCAGGTCGTCCTGGTTGAACAGCGCCGGCCGCGGTCCCACCAGGCTCATGTCGCCCTTCAGTACGCTCCAGAGCTGGGGCAGTTCATCCAGGCTCGACCGCCGGAGGAACCGCCCCAGGGGCGTGATCCAGCGCTGGGGGTCCTCCAGCAGGTGCGTGGCGACGTCCG
This sequence comes from Pseudomonadota bacterium, assembly GCA_049323595.1. Taxonomy (GTDB): domain Bacteria; phylum Pseudomonadota; class Alphaproteobacteria; order Caulobacterales; family Caulobacteraceae; genus Phenylobacterium. The sequence continues at coordinate 40,720 of JBMOOD010000014.1, read as the reverse complement.
GCGCGTCGATCCGCATGGTGCGGAACTTGGGCATGGCGAAGATGCGGTTGTTGCGCCCCACGCGCCGCGACCAATGGATCGCGGGCCCGGGGCTGTCGATCCGGACGGCGGCCGCCAGCGCCAGGAGGATCGGCCAGCCGAGCGCCAGCCCGGTCACCGCCACGAGGATGTCGAAGGCCCGCTTCTGCACCCGCTGTTGTTAGCGCCGCGCGCGACGCCACGCCACGTCAGGAATCGGCCTTGGGCGGGGCGGCCTTTTTCGCCTTGGGCGCCGGCTCGGGCTCGACGTCGGCGATCGGTTGCGCTGGGCTCTCCGTCTCCGGCGGGCTGGAAGCCTCCACGGCGACCAGCGGGCTCACGGGCGCGGCCTCGCCGCCCACCGGTCCCGGCGCGCCTTCCAGCACGGACTCCGCGGCCTCGACGGCGGCTTCCGCGACCGCTTCGACCATCTCCTCCGCGGCGGCCGTCAGGGCAAGGGGCGAGGCCTGTGCGGCGGCCTCGAACAGCGCCTCCAGGTTCATGGGCCGGGTCCAGCGCATCATCCACCAGTAGGCGACGCCGCCCGCCGCCGCGGCGCCGAAGTAGCCCCACAGGGGCGATACGGCGCCCACGAACATCTGCGTCGTTGGGGACTTCGGAAGGTCGTCGAGATGAAGGTCGGCCATGGCTTGCTCCTGCGCATGGGAATGATGCGCCGCAGCATAACGCAACGACAGCCTTCGCAGTTGCGAAACTATTGTGGCGCGAGGCGATAGACCCGCGACGTTCCGCCGGCGCCCAAGGCCTGGGCGACCCACCCGCAGATCGCCTCGAACGGAACCGTCAGGTCGGGGCCGTTCACCAGCACCAGTGCGCAGCCGTTCATCTTCATGGGATCGTCCAGCGGGCGCATGCGGCATTCCGCGATCAGCATCGGGGCGTCCACCGTGTCCTCGAGGTCGCGAAGGAAGGCGTCGAAGGTCTCCAGGTCCTTGAGCGGCAGCCAGACGAGCGCCTGAGCCGCCGGGTTGCGCCGGCGCAGGGCCGCCACCGTTTCGACACAGCGGGCGTAGTCGTCCGCCTTCTCGAACGGCGGATCGATCAGGACCAGGGCCGCTTTGGAAGGCGGGCACAGGGCCGGAGCCTGGACGTAGCCGTCGGCGCACAGCGTGCTCACGTTCGCACGGCCCTTCAGCACCGAGGCCAGGGCGTCGTGCTCCTCCTCGCGCAGTTCGCACGCCACATAGCGGTCGCCGGGCCGCAGCCATTCGGCGATCAGCCAGGGCGAGCCCGGATAGCGCCGGACCTCCTCCCGCCCGTTCAGCGCGTTCACCGCGCGCTTCAGGGGCTCGAACTCGGCTGGCGCGTCCGCCGCCTGCATCAGTCTCACGACCCCCGCCTCAGCCTCGCCCGACTTCCGCGCCTCAGGGCCGGCGAGGTCATAGAGGCCGCGGCCGGCATGGGTGTCGATCACCGTCAGCGGCGGGCCGTTCGCCGCGAGTGCGCCCAGCAGGCGCAGGAGGCCAGCGTGCTTCACCAGGTCGGCGAAGTTCCCGGCGTGGAAGGCATGGCGATAGTTCAAGCGAGATCACGACCGTGCGGAGAGGAACCGGCGCCGGCATACCACGTTGCCGCCGGGCCGGTGGAGCGGTGTGGATGCCGAAAGACTCGAATGGGGCGGACCTGCCGCCCGGCCTGACCTACGTCAGCGACCAGGACCCCGGAATCCGACGCCGGAAGGCCCGGAGCCACGGCTTCAACTATCTCGCGCCCGACGGATCGGCGATCACCGACGAGAAAGCGCTCGACCGGATCCGCGCGCTGGCGGTCCCGCCGGCCTGGACCGACGTCTGGATCTGCCCGAGCCCCCGCGGCCACATCCAGGCCACGGGGCGCGACGCGCGGGGCCGCAAGCAGTACCGCTACCACGCCCGGTGGCGCGAGGAGCGTGACAGCCACAAGTACGACCGTCTGATCGCCTTCGGCCGCGCCCTGCCCCGCCTTCGGCGGCGGGTGGACGAGGACCTGTCGCGTCGCGGGCTGCCGCGGGAGAAGGTGCTGGCCGCCGTCGTCAGGGTGATGGAGGCGACGCTGGTCCGCGTCGGCAACGAGGAGTACGCCCGCCAGAACCGCAGCTTCGGCCTGACCACCTTGCGAGACCGGCACGTGAAGATCGGCTCGCGGCGGGCGATCTTCGAGTTCCGGGGCAAGGGCGGCAAGGTCCACCAGACGGGGTTCAACGACCGCCGCCTAGCCCGGGTGGTCAAGGCCTGCCAGGACGTGCCGGGTCAGCGTCTCTTCCAGTACCTCGACGAGGACGGGCAGCGCCGCGCCGTCGAGTCCGCCGACGTCAACGCCTATATCCGCGAAGCCCTGGGTGAGGACTTCTCCGCCAAGGACTTCCGCACCTGGGCGGGCACCGTAGCCGCGGCGCAGGCCCTGATGGTGGCCGAGCCCTGTCGGAACCCGACCGAGGCCAAGCGCACCCTGAACACCTGCGTAAAGGCCGTGGCGGGCCTGCTTGGCAACACGGCCGCCGTGGCCCGCAAGGCCTACATTCATCCCGCCGTCCTAGACGCCTATGCGGACGGCAAGCTGGACCTGAAATCCGGCGCCGAGGACCGCGACTTCGAACTGGCCGTGCTGCGGTTCCTCGAGGCCGCTCGCGACGGGGACACGGGGCAGGCCGCGCGCGCCGCCAGGCGGATGATCGCCGCCTCCTGACGTGGCGACAGTCTCGCGGCCTTCCGCCAGCGCGACTATGGTCATCGCCGATCAGGCGCCGCCAGTGCGCCATCGGAGGAATTGCATGTTCGGTCCGCGCCTGCGCTTCGGCGCCTTCATCGCCCCGTTTCATCCGGTCGACGAGAACCCGACCCTGGCCCTCCAGCGCGACCTTGAGTTGGTCGAACACATGGACCGTTTGGGCTTCGAGGAGGCCTGGATCGGCGAGCATCATTCGGCCGGCTACGAACTGATCGCCAGCCCCGAGCTGTTCATCGCCGCCGCCGCCGAGCGGACGAAGCACATCCGCCTGGGCACCGGCGTCTCGTCCCTACCCTACCATCACCCGCTGATGCTGGCCGACCGCATCAACCAGCTCGACCACATGACCCGCGGCCGGGTGATGTTCGGCGTGGGCCCCGGCGCCCTGATCTCCGACGCCCGGATGATGGGCATCCCGCCCGAGAGGCAGCGCGACCGCATGGATGAGGCGCTGGAGGTGCTGGTCCGCCTGCTGCGCGGCGAAGAGGTCACCCACAAGTCCGACTGGTTCGAACTCTGGCAGGCGCGCCTGCAGATGACGCCCTATTCGCGGCCGTCGGTGGAGATCGCCGTCGCCAGTCAGGTCTCGCCCACCGGCGCCCGCGCCGCAGGCCGCCACGGCCTGGGCCTGCTCTCCCTGGGCGCCACCGGAACTGCGGGTTTCAATGCGCTGGCGTCCAACTGGAACATCGCGAACGAACTGGCCGCTGACCACGGCAAATCCATGGACCGCCAGGGTTGGCGGCTCGTCGGGCCCATGCACATCGCGCCCACCCGCGAGCAGGCCATGGAGGACGTCCGCTTCGGCCTGGACAAGTGGATCTACTACTTCCGCGAGATCGCCAACCTGCCCGTCGTCCCGGAAGGGCCCGACCCCGTAAAGGCCCTTGTGGAGAGCGGCACGGCGATCATCGGCACGCCCGACGACGCCGCCGCACGCATCCAGCAGCTGGTCGACGAGAGCGGCGGCTTCGGCGCCTTCCTGTTCATGGACCACAACTGGGCGCCCTGGGAGCAGAAGAAGCTCTCCTACGAACTGATCGCCCGCTACGTCGCCCCGCGCTTCCAGCAGCTCAACGAGAACCGCGAGGCCTCCATCGCCTGGGTCGGCGGCAACAAGGCCGAGTTCACGGGCCAGACCATGGCCGCCATGGGCGCCCGCATCGCCCAGCACATCGCCGAGAAGGGCGCCAAGGACATCCGCCCCGAGTTCGCCGCCATGCTGGGCGGCGCGGCTCCCGCGAAGGACCCCGCCGCCGAGTAAGGCGCCTCAGTCTGTCCGGTGCGCCGCCAGGAAAGCGTCCACGACGGCCAACGCCTCGTCGTGGCGGCCGACCAGGGCGTGCCCGCCGGTGGGGAAGATCACCGAGCGTCCCTCGCGAACGCTGCCGGCGATCTGGCGGGCTCGAGCCGCGGTGCCGAATAGATCGTCCTCGGCGCTGATCGCCAGGACGGGACAGCGGATCGCCTCGAGCGGATAGGACCGCCGATCCGCTGCGGTGGCGATGTCGAACTGCATTCCGCGGCGGCGCGCGCTGACCGGAAGGAGATGCTCGAGCACCTCCCGAACGCGCGCCTTCTCCGCCTCGGGGGCGGCGCGCAGCAACGCCGCATCGGTTCCGAGCATCGTTGCGCTCAGCAGGCCGGGCGCGACCCCGGTCGCCTTGCCCGCCGTCCACGCGACGAAATCCGACTTGAACATCGCGTCGGCGAGGGCGCCGCCCCGGATCTCGGCGCCCGGCGGCAGGTGGTCGGCCGGAACGAGAAGGACGAGCGCTCGGCACCTCTCGGGGTGGCGCGCGGCGAACTGGATCGCCGACCAGGCGCCGGCCGAGATGGCCACGACATTCGCGCGGTCTATCCCAAGGTGGTCCAGCAACTCGGCGTAGGCGTCGGCCTGAGATTCCGTCGTGAGCGCGGCGGGCGCGGCCGAGCCGAGGTAGCCGAAGCGGGAGGGCGCGATGAGGCGATAGCCCCTGGGGGCCAGGGCGCCCGTCATGTCCAGCGCCTGGTCGAATCCCCCGGCCGCGCCGTGGATGCTGAGCACCGGTGTTCCGTCACCGACCTCGGCGTACTGCACCGCACCGCGCGAACCCTCGAAGGTCTTCGCCAATGCTTCGGCGCGGGACCGCGCCGCGCTCATGTCGCGGAGAAATGCAACTCCGACCAGCGCGCAGGCGCCGAGCGCGGCCAGGACCAGCATGTATCGCCGCATTCAAGCCTCTGCCGTTGCGACGCCGACCTTGGGCGATGGGGCGCGGCCCGCCTTGATCCAGGTCACGCCCGACCGGTCACCGCCGCCAGGTGATCCCGACACGGAAGGTCTGCGGCGCCGAGTAGCTCTCCACCCCGTCCCCGGTCTCGCCGATCTCCAGCTTCTCGTCGGTAAGGTTCTCGGCCGCCACATAGACCTCGGTGTTGGCCGCGAACCGCCAGGCCGCCCGCGCGTCCAGTTGCACGCCGGCCCCCAGCTTGCGCGTATTGAGGTCGTCCTCCCAGCGCGCGCTCTCGTAGCGGACATCCGCCGAGAGGCTGAACGCCGCCGCCGGGCGCAGCATCACGCCGCCGGTCACGGTCCACTTCGGCGTCTGGGCGGGACGCAGGCCGGTGAGTTGCGGGTTGGCCGCGCCGCCGTCCACCTCGGCGTCGGTGTAGGCGAATGCGGCGCGCCAGCTCACCGCAGCGCCCACGTCCCCGGACGCCTCGCCCTCCAGGCCCCAGGCCTCGATCTCGCCGGCGTTCTGGCGCTGGCGCAGCGTGCCGCCGGCGGGGACGAAGCCCGCGGTCGGGAACACACCCGGCCCCTGCCCGATCGTCACGTTGGTGATGGGATCCTTCAGGCGATTGTAGAAGACCGTGGCGTCCCAGCGGAACCCGGCCGCGCCGCCGACGCCCGCCTCGACGCCCTGCAGGGTTTCCGGCTTCAGGCCCGGATTGGCCTCGGTGATGTCGTTGCCCACCCGGAACGGCCGGTGCAGCTCGTTCAGCGTCGGCGGCCGGAAGCCGGCATAGGCGGCGCCGCGCACATACAGCGCATCGGTCAGCTCGTAGCGCAGCCCGATCCGGCCGGTCGGCGTGGTGTCGGCGCGGTTCGGCGCCCCCTGGTTCAGCAGCACCGCGCCGTTCGTGGTGTCGACCTCCCGGCGCACCGCGTCATAGGCCCTCGACCGATCCACCCGGACGCCCGCCGTGGCCAGCCACGGGCCCTCGTCCATGGCCGCTTCCACGTAGGCGCCGGCCACCAGCGTCTTGCCGCCGGCCTTGCGGTCGCGGGTGAACTGGCCGCCCATGAATCGGAAGCGCTCGTTGGTCTCGCCGTCGGCGAGGCGCACGTCGGCCCCGACCTCCCACGCCAGCGCGCCGTTGCGGCCCTGGAAGGCGGCGTTGAGGCCATAGCCGGTCGCCGGGGTGTCGTACTGGTCGTTGGCGGGCGTCGTACCGGTGCGCCCGGCGGCGACCGCTGCAGAGCTGTTCTCCAGCTTGCTCTCACGCACCCAGCCTTGCAGGCGCCAACCGCCCACGCCGTCCGCCGCGGGCCGCGCCAGGGTCAGCGCCACCGAGGCGCCGGTCGCGTTGGAGCGCGCGCCCACCACCGCCGCCTGCTGGTTCGCCTGGAACGCCGAGACCCTGAGCGCCGTCTCCACCCCGCCCAGGTTCCGCTGCGCCCGCAGCGCCACCGAGGCGTCGTCCAGGCTGAGGCGCGCATCCGCCGCGCCGCGCGCCGGACCACGCACCGCGTAGTAGCCATCGGTCTTCGAGGCCGCGACCGTGGCCAGCACGCCGCCGAATCCGGCCACCGCCGCGCCGCGATAGCTGTCGCGCTCGCGCACCGAGCCTTCCGCGACCAGCAGCCCCTCGCTGTAGGGCCGCTCCTCCAGCGCCACCACGCCGGTCAACGCCCCGGCGCCGAACGGCCCCGCGCCCGCGCCGCGGATCACCGTGGCGCTTCCGATCCCCTCCGACGGAAGCCCGCTCCAGATCACCCAGCCGCCGAACGGGTCGTTCTGCGGCACGCCGTCCAGCGTCACCAGAGCCCGGCCCGCGCCGGACGGCGCGATGGCCCGCAGCGACAGCCCCTGGGTGGTCGGATTGGCGGATTCGCTGCCGTTGCGCCGGAACAGGGACACCCCGGGGACCGCCTTCAACGCCTCGTCCAGCCGCGGCTCGGTCTTCAGGGTCTCTGGCGAGATCCGTACGGCGCTGAACGCCGCTTCCCCGCCCAGCGGCGCCAGGCGTGGGGGATGGACGACGACGATCTCGACTTCGGCGGCGGGCGGGGGCGGCAAGTCGGGCATCGTCACTCGTAGGTCTGGTATGTCGGGGGGTTCGAGGGCTAAAGACCGGCGAAGGAGAGTTCAATGCCGAAGGTCGCGATTGTCACCGGCGCCGGCAGCGGGATCGGCCGGGCTGTGTCCCTGGCGCTACTACGGAGCGGCTGGAGCGTCGCTTTGGCCGGCCGGCGCGAACGGGAACTCGCCGCCACCGCCTCCCTGGGCGAAGGCGCCCCCTGCCTCGTCCAACCGACGGACGTTTCGGACCCCGACGCGGTGGACGCCCTCTTCGAGGCCGCGAAGTCCCGCTTCGGCCGCCTGGACCTGCTGTTCAACAACGCCGGGACGGGCGCGCCGCCCACGCCGATCGAGGACCACTCGATCGAGCACTGGCGCCGCGTGGTCGACGTGAACCTGACCGGCGCCTTCCTCTGCACCCGCGCCGCCTTCCGGCTGATGAAGGACCAGGATCCGCGCGGCGGCCGGATCATCAACAACGGCTCGATCTCGGCCCACGCGCCCCGGCCGCGCTCCATCGCCTACACGGCCACCAAGCACGCCATCACCGGCCTGACGCGCTCCACCTCGCTGGACGGCCGCGCCTACGACATCGCCTGCGGCCAGATCGACATCGGCAACGCGGCGACCGAGATGACACGGGTGATCGAGAAGGGCGTGCCGCAGGCCGACGGCTCGCTCAAGCCCGAGCCGGTGATGGACGTCCAGGCTGTCGCCGACGCGGTGCTCTACATGGCCGGCCTGCCCCTCTCGGCCAACGTCCAGTTCATGACCGTGATGGCGACCCAGATGCCGTTCGTGGGCCGCGGCTGAGCCGCCTAAGTTATCAGCGGTAACCGATCGTTCATATTGCGGCGCAACATTGTTGCTGCACCGCGACACAATAACGCTTGCGTCAACGGAAAGATCGCGGAATCAGTGCGCGTACAGGCAGCTCGAATCCGGGGCGTGAGTTCCCGAGGGGCGCCTGAGAGGAACGCCGGAAAAGGGGTCTTGAGAACCCTCTTCCCGGAGATCACCAGATGATCCGCTTTCTGACCGTCGCCGCCGCCGCCGCTCTCATCGCCAGCCCCGCCGCCGCGCAATCTGTCACCATCGACACCTCGGGCAAGAACGCCCAGGAGCTGCACGTCGCCATCGCCGACGCCGCCAAGAAGGTCTGCCGCAAGGCCGTCGTCGGCGCGTCCTTCCCGCGCGAGATGTACGCCTCCTGCTACAAGGCCGCGGTGAAGACCGCCGTCGCGAAGGTCGGCAGCGCCGAACTGGCCCAGGCCGCCGGCATCGAGATGGCCGAGGCCCGCTAAGACCTAGCTCGCGCCGAACGGAACCGGCGCCGGGGTCTCGACCTCGGCCTCGGCGAAGTTCGGCGCCCGCTTCTGCAGGTTGGCCATCACGGCCTCCACCTGGTTCGGCGAGCCGATGAGCGCCGTCTGCTCGCGGCTCTCCTCCATCAGCACCTCGCGCTGGTCGGCCTCCGCGGCCAGGTTCAGCAGCCGCTTGGCGGCGCGGATCGCGTGCGGGTTCTTGCCCGCCACGTCCTTCGCGTAGGCCAGCGCCTCGGCCCGCGGATCCGCGGTCAGCCGCGTGGCGAAGCCCAGTTGCATCGCCTCCTCCCCGGTGAAGATCCGGCCCGAATAGGTCAGCTCCCGCGCGACGTCGTCGCGGACGAGCTGGCGCATCAGGACCAGGCCGGCCATGTCCGGCACCAGTCCCCACTTGATCTCCATGACCGACATCTTGGTGTCGGGCGCCACGAAGCGCAGGTCCGGTCCGCAGGCGAGCTGGAAGCCGCCGCCGAAGGCCACGCCATGCACCGCCGCGATCACCGGCACGGGGATTTCGCGCCACACCATGACGGCGTGCTGGGCGCGGTTCGAGCCGCCCGGCGTGCGATTGGCGGTGACGAGGGCGCCGGTCGTCCCCTGCCCTCTACTGCGCTCGCCTGACGCCATCTGCGAGAAGTTGCCCATGTCGAGGCCGGCGCAGAAGGCGCGGCCCTCGCCCGACAGCACCACGGCGCGCACGCCCGCCTCGCCCTTCAGGCGCTCGCCGGTCTGGATCAGCGCCTCGAACATGGCGTTGTCGAGGGCGTTCATCTTGTCGGCCCGCACCAGGCGCACATCGGCGACGCCGTTCTGGATATCCACGCTCACGCGGTCGTTCATCGTCTCGTCCTTCTAGCGGCGCGCCAGCACATAGCCGGCGCGCGGGAAATGCACGTTCAATCTGCCCACCTCGCCGCTCTCGCGCGCGAGGGTGACGCGGTCGCCCGAGAGGCCGACCAGCGTCCCCTCCACCGGATCGCGGCCATAGTCGTCGGCCTGGACCACCACGCGGTCTCCGCTCCCTAGGCCCGAGGCGTCGGCGGGATCGTAGGCGACATCGGACGAAGGCTCGGCCTGGGCGGCGGCCTCCACCGCCTCCGCCGGCGCCATCTCCTGACGGGCGCCGTGGCCGATCGTCCGCATCCGGTCGCGCCAGGCCGTCAAGCGCGGGCGCCCTTGGAGCAGCTCGGGGACGGCGCCTGCGGCCCACCACACCGGCATCCAGGCGGCCACGTCCGATAGCGAGGGGGTCTCGCCGCCCAGGAATTCCGACCGCCCCAGCGCCGCGTCCATCCAGGCGGCATAGGCCCGCCACTGCGCCCGCGCGAACGGCTCGGCCGCCTGCATCGCCTTCACGTCAAAGGGCCGGCCGGACAGCTTCTCCCGATCGGCGATGAAGTCCTTCGGGACCTGGTCGCCCATCTTCGCGAAGATCACCGCCACGCTGGCCTGGAACCAGAGACGGTCGGCGAACATGTTGACGGCCCAGTCGGCGCCCCGGATCACCGGGGGGTTCGGGAACCTTCGCTCCAGTTCGGCCAGGATCACCTGGCTGTCGCAATAGACGTCGGCGCCGATCTGCATCACCGGAATGCGCCGGTAGCCCCCGGTCAGCGGGATCAGGTCGGGCTTGGGCATGATCACCGGCTGGATCACCGACCGCCACGCCAGCCCCTTGATCCCGAACATCACCCGCACCTTCTCCGAGAAGGGCGAGGTGTCGTAGTGGTGCAGGATCAGCTCGGTCATCTAGACGACCACCACTCCGTCGCCGGGCGGATTGGCGTATAGCGCGTCCACCAGCGCGGCGCGGCGCTCCAGGGTGGCGCGCTGGTTCACATAGCCTTTGTCGGTGATTTCGCCCGCGTCGATCGACGGCGGCTCGACCATGACCATGAACCGGCCGATGCGCCGCGACGAGCCCCCCGCGGTGCGGTTGAACTCGGCGATCCTGGCCTTCAGCACCTCGGTCAGCTTCTGCAGCGGGTTGTCGCCCAGGGTCGGCAGCGCCGCCGGCGACGGCCAGATCAGCGCGCCAGCGAACGGCTTGTCCTGGCCGGCGATCACCATGTCGAACACATAGGGGCTGCAGGCCGCGACCAGGTCCGGCCGCAGCGTCCCCACCGAGACCCAGGTGCCGGAATCCAGCTTGAAGTCCTCGGTGACGCGGCCGTCGAACACCAGCCCCTGGGCCGGATCGTCCGGGTCCAGGAACCGGCAGGCGTCGCCCAGCTTATAGAAGCCCTCCTCGTCGAAGGCCGCCGCCGTCTTCTCCGGGTCGTTGTGGTAGCCGGTGGTGACCGTCGGCCCCTTCACCCGCACCTCCAGCTTCGTCCCGTTCGGCACAAGCTTCAGCGTGATCCCCGGCAACGGCAGGCCGATCAGTCCGACCTTCTCGGTGATCCAGTGGACCACCGTGATCCCTTGCGTCTCCGTAGCCCCGTACATGGTCACCAGCGGGATGCGGTGGCCGGTCTCTTCGATGGCCAGCCTCTGCAGCCGCTCCGAGACGTCGTTCGACAGCGTCGCCCCGCCGTAGCCTGCGCTGCGCAGGTTCCTGAAGAAGCTCCTCCGGAGCGCCGGGTCGCGCTCCATGGCCTCCACCAGCATGCCGAAGGCCACCGGCGCCGAGCCGAAGACCATGGGCGAGATCTCGTAGAGGTTCTTGATGGTGGTCTCGAACATGCCCGGGATGGGCTTGCCCTCGTCCAGGTGCAGGGTGGCCCCCGCCCACATCGCGCCGTTGAAGCCGATGTTGCCTGCCGAGATGTGGCTCCACGGCATCCATTCCAGGACCTGAGGGATCACATCGGAATCGGGCTCCTCGTCGCGCAGCCCCTCCTGCCCGGCGATCACGCCCGCGAACATGCCGTGCGTCTGCGGCACGCCCTTCGGCATGCCGGTGGAGCCGGAGGTGAACAGGTACTTGGCCACCACGCCGTGATGCAGGGCCTCCCGCGAACGCTCCACGGCCTCGGTCGGCGCCGTCCCGGTGAGCTCGGACAGCGCCGTGGTCCCGCCGCCGCCGTCGAGCGTCACGAAGATCAGCGAAGGATCCAGCAACCGAAGCGTTTCGAACGCCCGGGCGAACATCTCGCTCGACTGGGCGAACACCACCTTGGGCCGCACGGTGGCGAAGCAGTGCTTCAGCTTCTCGTGGTCGGTGGAGATCAGGCTGTAGGCCGGGCTGATTGGGGCGATCGGAACCCCGGCCGTGTAGCAGCCCAGCATCACCAGGGCGTGCTCCACCGAATTGGCCGACAGCACCATGACGCTGTCGGCGCCGGTCAGCCCGCGGTCCAGCAGCCACTGCGCGATCCCGTCGGCGGCGCGCTTCGCCTCGCCATAGGTCGCGCCCTGCCAGGGGCCATGCCCTGGCGCGCGCTGCAGGATGAAGGGGCGGTCCGGATGCTCGGCCGCCCGCTCCGCAAGCAGGTGGGCGGCCGACCGCGGCCCCTCCGCCGGCGGATGGTTCGAGCGGACGTAGTAGGTGCCGTCCGCCGTCCGCTCGACCGAGATGTCGGGCGCCTTCTGCGGCAACGGCTTGAAGGGCGGCAGGGCCGTGGCGACGGCGCCCTGATCGTCGGCTGGGCTCATGGCGGTCCTCCCTGGCGTTCTTGGCCCGCAAGCCTGAAGCCAACGGAAGGCCGCCGCAACGGGGACGCCACGTAAGGGGTCGCGGATATCAGCCGAACGGCGGCGCGAAGCGGATGTTGTCGCGCTCGAGGCCCTTCAGCACGACCTCGACGCCGCCAGACTTGATCATCCACTCCAGGCGGTGGTCGCGGTACTCACGCTTGAACAGTCCCTTCGCCACCAGGTCGGCGACGTCCGGCATGGTCGCGCCCGAGGCGTTCAGCTTGGCGATGTCGGCGGCGCAGGCGGCGACCGAGGGCCGTGCGTTCGCCTGCGCCAGCCAGGTGGCCAGCCTCGAGCCCTCCGGCGGCGGATGGCCGTGACCGACCGAGCCGTTGAGGTACGGGATCACCGACAGGTCGCCCCAGCCGAAGCGGTCCCCGTTGAACCACTCCCGATCGCCAAGCTGCGCCTCGAGCCAGGCGAAGAAGCCGTCGGTCTGTCGGCGCGCGGCCGCCGTCAGCGCCTCGGCCAGCGCCCCCTCGGCGCGGCGGAACCAGCGGATCTCCGAGAGGCCCCAGTTGATCGCCTCGAAGTGGGTGTCCATCACCTCTTCCAGCATCCGCACCCGCGCCCGCTCCGCCGGCGCGTCCGGCCGCATCGGGGGGTCCGGATAGGCGTCGTCCAGGTATTCCAGGATGATGGTGGAATCGAAGACCCGGACCTCGCCGTCCGTCAGGGCCGGCACCTCGGCCCGGGGGCTCGCCGCCACGAACTCTCCGGCGGCGCCGCCCGCGCCCAGGCCGCCGGGCATGGTCGTCTCGAACGCCAGGCCCTTCTCGTGCAGCGCGATCTTGACCTTCTGGGCGTAGGGCGAGAGCGGATGGTCGTAGAGCCTGATCATGACGAGAGCGCCTGGGCCAGGTCCATTTTCTGCGCCGCCTTGGCGGACTGGAACGCCGGCCGCGCCTTCAGACGCTCCCAATAGGCCGCCACAGCCGGCGAGAACTTCTCGCTCAGCTTCAGGCTGCTTGCGAGCAGCAGCGCGTAACCCACGGAAATATCGGCCGCGGTGAACCTTCCGGCGCACAGCCATTCGGCCTCCGCCAGGGCCCGGTCCACATGCCTGAGGCGGCTCAGGAACCATTTGGCGTAGTCGTCCGCCACCACCTCCGCCTTCCCCGGTTCGAACTGGCGGTAACGCAGCACCAGCGTCTGGGGGAACGTCAGCGTCGCCTCGCCGAAGTGCAGCCAGTTGAGCCACGCGCCATAGGCGGGATCGTCCACCGGCACGTCCAGGTCGTTCGGCCGATAGCGCGTCGCCAGGTACTGCACGATGGCGGCGGACTCGGTCATGAAGGTCTCGCCGTCCTTGAACGCCGGAATGGTCCCCAGCGGATTGACCTGCAGATAGTCCGGCTCGCGCACCCGCGGCGGGAACAGCAGCAGGTGCAGCTGGTAGGGCAGGCCCAGCTCCTCAAGCGCCCAGAGCGGCCGGAAGGAGCGCGCATCCGGACAGTGCCACAACTCGATCATCGACGGCCTTTCGGGTTCTTGAGGTAGGCGATCACGGCGGCCCGCTCGGCCGGGCGGCGCAGCGGCGGGATGAACATCTCGGTCTTCGGTACGACCGCTTCCGGATCGGCCAGGAAGCGGTCCAGCGCGGCCTCGGTCCACACCAGGCCCCGCGCGCCGGCCCTGCGCATGGCGGGGGAATAGTCGAAGCCCGGCCGCATCCCGGCCCGTTGTCCCACCACCCCGGCCAGGTTGGGCCCTTGCAGTCCGGTCTCGCCCGGATCGACGGAATGGCAGGCATAGCAGCGCTGGAACACCTTGCTTCCCTCCACCGCCCCCGCTGGCTGCGCCGCCGCCAGAGACGCGAAGAGAGCCAGTCCGCCCAACGCCTTAGCCGCCATATTTAACGACGACCAGCCGGTCGAGCCCCGACTCCGCGCCCCAGGCTTCGCCCTTGCGGCCCAGCATCTGGCGCACGTTCGCGCCCGGCTTGTCGCTCGGGAAGCTTTCGAACGTCTCCGTCTGCGGATCGAACCGCATGATGGCGTTCTCGCTCCACTGGGTGATCCAGACCTTGTCGGCCTCGTCCACGTAGACGGAGTACGTCCGCGGCTTCTCGCCCGGCGGCGCCCAGGCCTTCCAGCTCCCGTCCTTCGGGTCGTAGCGGCTGAGCTGGCCCGAGTTCCACTCGCTGATCCACAGCCGGCCCTGGCTGTCGGACCACACGCGCCGGGCGCCCTGCCCCGGCGTCGGCGGCTCGATGATCGTGGACTCGCCGGTCTCCAGGTCCACCTTGGCCAGGTGATTGCCCGCCAGCGAGACGTACCAGATGTCGCCCGACGGTGTGGCGGTGATCCCGTACGGCCCGCGCCCCCGCGGCGACTTCCAGACCTTCATGTCCCCCGTCTTCGGATCCAGGCGGCCATAGAACCCCGTCTGACCCGTGAACCAGACGCGCCCGCGTCCGTCGAAGGCTGCGGTGTTGAGGTTGGCGTAGCCGGTATCCTCGGGCAGCTTCCAGACCTTCACGTCGCGGGTCTTGGGATCGAAGCGCACCATGGCGTTCTGGCCGCCGTCGGTGATCCAGGCCGCGCCGTCCGGCCCCTGGATGACGCCGTGCGGCGCCGACCCCTCGCCCAGCGGGACCTCTTCGGTCTTCCCGGTCGCCGGATCGAGGATGCCGAGTTTTCCGGTCCGCTGCGCCGTGTACCAGACCTTCCCATCCGGGGCCGGGGCCACGTCGTGCGGTCGACCGCCGGCGGGCACGTCGTAGTAGCGCACCTGCTGGGCCTGGGCCGGGGCGCAGGAGACCAGGCCAAACGCGAGCGCGGCCACGGCGAGGGTCTTGAGCATGCGGTGTCCTCCTCGCCGCAGACCCTACCTCACCCTTCCCGCTTGGCGTAGACGGGCCGGCGCTTCTCCAGGAACGCGGCGACCCCTTCCTGGAAATCGCCGTCCGAACTGGCGAGGATCTGGTTGCGGTCTTCCATGGCGATCGCCGCCTCCAGCCCCTGCGCATCGATGGCGTGGTTCAACGCCTCCTTCGTCAGCCGCAGGCCCAGCGGGGTCGCGTGCAGCATGTCGTCGACGAAGCCCTGCGCCTCGGCCACCAGCTGGTCCTTCTCCACGATCCGGCTCACCAGCCCCAGCTCGTACGCCCGCTTCGCGTCGATGAAGCGCCCGGTCAGCATGTATTCCGCCGCCACCGACGAGCCGACCATCCGCGGCAGGAAGTAGCTCACGCCGATGTCGCAAGCCGACAGGCCGATGCGGATGAAGGCCGCGTTCATCCGCGTCTTGGGCGTCGCGATCCGCACATCCGAGGCCAGCGCCAGGGCGAAGCCGCCGCCCGCCGCCGCGCCGTTCACGCAGGCGATGATCGGCTGGGGACAGCGCCGCATGGCGATGACGATCTCGCTTATTTCCCGCTGTCGCGTCAGGCCTGCGCCGATCGACCGACCGCCGGAGTTGTCGCCTCGCTCCTTGAGATCCAGTCCGGCGCAGAAGGCGTCGCCAGCCCCGCTCAGCACGACCACCCGCACGTCGCGGCGCCAGTAGAGGTCCACGAAGAACTCGCGAAGCTCCGTCACCAGGTTTCGCGACAGCGCGTTCAACCGGTCGGGCCGGTTCATGGTGGCCCACACCACCTCGCCCTCCTGGCGCAGTTCCAGGTCCGCCATGGTCAGACTCCTCTCAGCCAGTCGAGCAGTATCGCCGTGGTCTCCGCCGGCCGCTCCTGTTGGGTCCAATGCCCGCAGCCCGGCAGGACGTGGACGGCGCGCAGGTCGGTGACGTGCCCCCGCATCATCGCCGCCGGGTCGGGGATGCGCCCGAAGCCGTTGAACGCCGGGTCGCGGTCGCCGCCGATCAGAAGGGTCGGCATCTCGAGCTTGCGGCCCCTGAAGGCCTGCAGCCATTCGAAGTCGCGCTCGTGGTTGCGGTAGCGGCTGATGGGCCCGAAGAACCCTGACTGTTCGAACTCGCCGACGTAGTAATCGAGGTCCGCAGGCGCCATCCACGCGGGGAACACCTCCGGATCGACCATGCCCTCGAGCATGCTCGCGCCGTGCCTCTTCGCCGGCCAGCTCCCGTCCGGCGCCTCGCCGGCGATCCCGTAGTAGAACTTGCGCAGGAAGTCGCGGACGTCGGCTTCGGCCTCGGCCTCGGGCGGCCCGACCTCCTGGAACCAGGCCTGGTAGAAGAAGCGGCCCTTGTCGGTGAAGGCCTCCTTGAAGATTTCGGTGAAGGGCCGCTGCGGCACGCCGCTGAACGGCACCGACAGTCCCGCCACCGCCCGGATCGCCTCGGGCCGCGACAGCGCCGTGTTCCAGACGATCGGCGCGCCCCAGTCATGGCCGATCAGGATGGCCGGCGCATCCGGTTGCAGCGCCCTCGCCACCCCCGCCACGTCGCCGGTCAGGTGCTCCATGGAATAGGCCTCGACCGCCTTCGGCTTCTCGGACCCGCCATAGCCGCGCACGTCCATCGCCGCCGCCGTGAATCCCGCCTCGGCGATCGGCCCGATCTGATGGCGCCACGAGTACCAGCTCTCGGGAAACCCATGAACCATCAGGACCAGCGGCCCCTCGCCCTCCACGGCGACGCGGATCTTCACCTCGCCGGCGTCGACGGTGCGGAACTCTGGCATGCGGCCTCCCAAACGCGCGTTTGAGGCCATGCTGCGTCCAGCCTCGCCGCCGTGGCAAGGCTGACCGTGCGGTAGGGCGGCCCATGCAGCTCAGGCGGCGCAGTCCGCCGGCCCGTCCTGCTGCGCCACCCCGAGGACGTAGGTGATGAGCCCCTCGGCGTTGATCGGCTTGGTCAGGAACGCGTCGGCGCCGGCCTCCTCGGCGGCCAGGCGGTGATCGGCCATGGCGTTGGCGGTCAGCATGCAGATGGGCGTCCGCCCGGCGCCCGCCTCCGCCTCCAGCGCACGCATCCGGCGCGTGGCGGCCAGGCCGTCCATGACCGGCATCTGCATGTCCATGAGCACCAGGTCGAAGGGCGAGCCCATGAACGCCTCCACGGCCTCGGCGCCGTTCTCGACGCTGGTGAGCTCGACCGGCAGGTTCTCCAGGATCAGCTGCACGGTCAGCCGGTTCACGGGGTGGTCCTCGGCGAGCAGCACCCGCATGACCCCGCCGACGTCGGCCGCCTCAGGCGCGGTCGCCTC
Source organism: Pseudomonadota bacterium (assembly GCA_049323595.1). Classification (GTDB taxonomy): domain Bacteria; phylum Pseudomonadota; class Alphaproteobacteria; order Caulobacterales; family Caulobacteraceae; genus Phenylobacterium. The sequence continues at coordinate 23,597 of JBMOOD010000014.1, read as the reverse complement.
TTCCGCCTGTCCCGCCACGTCGGCGACGCGCTCCAGGGGCAGCTCGAACCGGAACGTCGCGCCACGCCCGGGGGCCGAGGTGGCTGAGATCGAGCCGCCCATCAGCTGAGCCAGCGACTTCGAGATGGCCAGCCCCAGGCCCGTGCCGCCATACTCCCGCGTGATCGATCCGTCGGCCTGCTCGAACCGCTCGAAGAGGGTCTCGGCAAGCGCCGGATCGAACCCGATGCCCGTGTCGCGCACGACGAAGCGAACGCGCTCCATCCCGTCCTTCAGCCGGGTCGCCGAAACGGCGAGGCGCACCTCGCCCTGCGGCGTGAACTTCACGGCGTTGCTCAGCAGGTTGGACAGCACCTGGCGGATCTTCAACTCGTCGCCCCGGAAGACGCCCGCCGCCGCCTCGTCCAGGTCGATCTCCAGGGCCACGCCCTTTTCGGCCGCGCTGGCTCGGAACAATTCCACGGCCTCGCGCGCCAGGCCGCCCAGTTCCAGAGGTTCCGACCGCAGCGATACGTGGCCGGCGTCCACCTTGGCCAGATCCAGGATGTCGCCCAGCAGGCCCTCCAGCGCCCGCCCGGAGGATTCGATCAGCCGCAGCATGTCCCTCTGCTTCGGGGCAAGATCCGTCCGCGCCAGCGCCCCGGCCACACCCAGCACGCCGTTCAGCGGGGTGCGGATCTCGTGACTCATGTTGGCCAGGAACGTCGACTTGGCGAGGTTCGCCCTCTCCGCCTGTTCCCGCGCCTCGATCAGCCGCCCCTCCGCCATTCGCTGCTCGGAGACATCGCGGACGATCACGGTGAAGGCGTACCCATTCTGGGTCTCCAGCCTCGCCAGCGACGCCTCGGCGGGAAACTCCTCGCCCGATTTCCGCCAGCCCGCGATCGCCGTGCGGTCGTGCATGCGCAGACTCGGCGCCTCGCCCCTGGCGAACCCCTCGACGCGGTCCCGGTGTTCGCGCCGGAATCGCGTCGGCAGGAGGATTTCCACTCTCTCGCCAATGACCTCCTCCGCGCGATAGCCGAAGATCGCCTCGGCCCCGGCGCTGAAGGCCAGGATCCGGGTGGCGGCGTCGGCGACGATGATCGCTTCCGGCGAGATCCGCAGCATTGTGGCGAGCAGCTCTTCGCTGTGCCGGGCGGCCGCCTCGGTCGCCCGGATGGATGTTACGTCCAGGACGGCGCCGATCATGCGGACCGGCCGACCGTCCGCATCGCGCTCGATCTCCGCCTGCTCCCGTACGACACGCACTTCGCCGTCAGGCCGCACGATCCGATGGTCGAGGGCGTAGTCCTCGACGCCCTCCAGCGCGCGCTGAACTCCTGCCTCCACCGCGGCCCGGTCGTCCGGATGCACCCGCTCGAGGAAGGCGGGATAGGTGGGAGTGAATCCGTCCGGAGAGAGGCCGAAGATCGCGTAGATCTGGGTCGACCAGACGATGATGTTGGATCCGATGTCCCACTCCCAGCTCCCGGAGTTGGACAGGCGCTGCGCCCGTTCGAAATGCTTGACGAGCGCCTCGTAGGGCAGGCCCCCTTCGCCCTCCGACAGGCCCATGGCGTTGCGCATCCTCTCCTTCATCGCTCGCCCTGGCCTCCAACCGCTGCCAACCTAGGCCGTGAACCATGTTCTCGCGACATGATTACGCGAGTCCTGCAGGACTCGATCGGTGTCACTTGCATGGTCACCCGCGGCGCGGACCCGCTCCGCGCCTACCCCGACGTCACCGTTGACCTCCCCCTTTCCGACGCGAACCATGGCCGAAAGGGAGGAGCGCCCATGGTCTCGCTGACCGAGAAGAGCGCCGGGTTCGAGCATGTCGCCTGCACGCTCGAGAACCATGTCGCGACCATCGTCCTGAACCGGCCCGAGCGACGGAACGCCTTGAACTACAAGGCCTACGACGAGCTGGAGCAGGCCTTCCGCCTCTCCGCCGCCGATCCGGAGGTTCGCTGCGTCATCGTCACCGGCGCCGATCCCGCCTTCTGCTCGGGCGACGACGTGGGCGAGATCATGGCCGGGCCGAAGCCCGTCTCCCGCGCGCCCATGCCGGTCACCTACACCGCCACGCCCGCGGCCATCGCCGCGCTCGAGTGCGACAAGCCCGTGATCGCCGCCGTCAACGGCGCCGCCGTCGGCTGGGGCATGGAGCTGGCGCTCTTCGCCGACATCCGCATCGCGTCCGAGAAGGCCAGGTTCGGCGAGCTGTTCGTCAAGCGCGGCCTGGTCTGCGACGTCGGCGGCTTCTACCGCCTGCCCGCCATCGTGGGTCCGGCCAAGGCCGCCGAACTCCTGTTCACCGGCGACATCTTCGACGCCGCCGAGGCGCTCCGCATCGGCCTGGTCACCGAGGTCGCGCCGCACGACGAGCTGATGGCCCGCGCCGGCGCCCTCGCCGCCCGCATCGCCGCCAACCCGCCGCTGGCCGTCCGCCACCTGAAGGCCGGCCTCTCCCGCTTCGCCTATGGCGACCCGCGCGAGATCGGCGCCTGGGCGATCGAGAAGATTCGCCTGCTGATGCAGACCGAAGACCACAAGGAGGGCGTCGCCAGCTTCCTCGAGAAGCGCCCGCCCGTGTTCCAGGGGCGCTGACATGGACCTCGACTTCTCCGGCAAGGCCGTCCTGGTGGTCGGCGGCTCCAGCGGCATCGGCAACGGGATCGCCCACGGCTTCCGCCACCGCGGCGCCCAGGTGCACGTCTGGGGCACCCGGCCCAGCGCCGCCGACTATGTGGGCGTCGAGGGCTCCGACCTCGACGGCCTCGCCTACGCCAAGGTCGACGTCGCCAGCCGCGCCGAGATCGAGGCGGCCGAGACGATCACGCCCCTCGACGTCCTCGTCCTCTGCCAGGGAACGGTCCGCTATCGCCGCGCCGAGTTCGAGCCCCAGGGGTGGGACGAGGTCATGGCGGTCAATCTCGACAGCCTCATGGACTGCGCGCGCAAGTTCCGCGCGACGCTGGCCGAGCGAAAGGGCGTGATCATCATCGTCAGCTCCGTCTCCGGCTTCACGTCCAATCGCGGCAATCCCGCCTACGCCGCCTCCAAGGCTGGCGCGGTCAGCCTCACCAAGACCCTCGGCGAGGCCTGGGCGCCCGAGGGGATCCGCGTGGTCGGCCTGGCCCCCGGCCTCGTCGACACCAAGCTCACCAAGGTGACCACCGAACACCCCGACCGGCTCGCCGGCGCCCTGCGCTCGATCCCGCTCGGCCGGATGGGCACGCCGCAGGACATGGCGGGCGCGGCCCTGCTGCTCGCTTCGCCGCTGGCCGGCTACGTGGTCGGCCAGACCCTGATCGTGGATGGAGGTCTTTCGCTGTGACACATAGATCCGTCGCCGGCTCGGCCGTGCTGGTCACCGGCGCCGCCTCCGGCATGGGCAGGGCGACCGCCGAGGTGTTCGCCGCCGAGGGCGCCCACGTGGCCGTCACCGACCTCAAGCTCGAGACCTGCGCCCCCGTCGCCGACGCCATCCGCGAACGGGGCGGCAGCGCCGAAGCCTGGGCGCTGGACGTCTCCGACCCCCAGGCGATCCGCGACGTCGTGGACTCCGTGGCGCTCAAATTCGGGCGCCTCGACATCGTCGTGAACAACGCCGGCATCTCGGCCTTTTCACCCATTGATTCCGAGGATTACGACGAGGTCTGGAGCCGGGCCCTCAGCGTCCTGCTGACCTCTCACCAGCGCATCATCCGCGCGGCCCTGCCCTATCTGCGCCAGTCGCCGGCGGCCCGCATCGTCAACATCGCCTCCACGGAGGCCCTCGGCGCCACCAGCCGCGACAGCCCCTATTCCGCCGCCAAGGCCGGCGTCACGGGCCTCACCCGCGCTCTCGCCGTCGAGCTCGGTCCCGAGGGGATCACCGTCAACTGCATCTGCCCAGGCCCGATCCTCACCGGCATGACCGAGGCGATCTCCGAGGCCGACAAGCAGACCTTCGCCAAGCGCCGCACGGCGCTTCGACGCTACGGCCGGCCCGAGGAAGTGGCCCACATGACCCTCAGCCTCTGCCTGCCGGCCGCCTCTTACATCACCGGCGTGACCATCCCCGTCGACGGCGGCCTGATGGCGCGCAACGCCTAGGCGCCCGTGAACTTCCCCGGCCGCTTTTCCCGGAACGCGGCCACGCCTTCCTTGAAGTCCTCACCGGACGTCGCCAGCAGGTACTGATCGCGGTCCATGTAGATCGAAGCCTGGGCGGTCGCATGCGCCACGGCGTTCACCGCCTCCTTGGTCATCCGCACCGGAACCGGCGGCAGGGCCGCCACCTTCGCCGCCCAGGCCCGCGCCGCCATGAGCGCGCCGCCCTTCGCCACGACCTCGTCGGCCAAACCCCAGTCGACGCATCGCTGCGCGTCCGCCGCCTCGCCGAACATCACGAACTGCTTGGCCCGCGAGGGACCCGCCAGCGCCACGATCTTCGGAATCGAGCGCCAGCTCATGTTCATGCCCAACGGAACCTCCGGCAGCCGCAGATAGGCGCCCTCGCCCATCACCCGGAAATCGCACGACAGCACCAGCGCCGCGCCGCCGCCGATGCAGTAGCCCTCGATCGCGGCGATGGTGACGGCCTCGATCTCGTTCCAGGCCCGGCACAGGTCCGGCCCCGCCATGATCTCCCGCCGCCGCTCGATCAGGCTGGGTTGCGCCAGCCTGGCCTGGCTGGCCGACAGGTCCGCGCCGGCCGAGAAGTACGCTTCTCCGCCCGTCAGGATCACCGCCCGCACGTCCGTCCGCAGCCGCAACAGCGCCGCCGCCTCGGTCAGCTCGGCCATCAGCTCGCCGTTCAGGGCGTTGCGCGCCTCCGGCCGCGCCAGAGCCACCTCGACGACGTCGTCCCGCCGTTCGATGCGGATCGTCCCCCAGTCATGATCGAAAAGCTTGTCCGCCACCTGTCCCTCCCGCACGCTTCGCCCCCATCTTGGAGCCTGCGCGAGGGTTCGTCTCCATGCGCCTCACCCGAAGAGTTGCGATCGCCGGCCTGACCGCCCTCACCGCCTGCGCCCGCGAGCCCGCCACCGCCCAAGGAGCCGAAGATGCCCGCCCAGCCGCTGCTCACCCGTGCGATCCTGTCCACCGGCGAGGCGGTCCCCATCGTCGGCCTCGGCACCTGGCAGGCGTTCGACATCGCCCCGGGCGGCGCCGACTGGGCCGAGGGCCGCGAGGCGCTCGCCGTCTTCGCCGAGGCCGGCGGCAAGGTGGTGGACTCCTCGCCCATGTACGGCCGCGCCGAGGCCGCCATCGGCGCGCTGGCGGCCGAGCTGGCCATCCGCCCCCAGCTCTTCCTGGCCACCAAGGTCTGGACCCGCGGCCGCGAGGCGGGCGCCGCCCAGATCGCGGCCTCGCACGAGAAGCTCCAGGCGCCGGTCATCGACCTGATGCAGGTGCACAACCTGCTCGATCTCGACGTCCACATGGCGACGCTCCAGGCCGCCAAGGCTGCGGGGTCGATCCGCTACATCGGCGTCACCCACTACACCGAGGGCGCCTACGAAGCGCTGGAGACGGCCATGCGGCGCTTCCCCCTCGACTTCATCCAGATCAACGCTTCGGTGGCCGAGCGCGAATCCGAGGCCCGCATCCTGCCGACCGCCTTGGAGCGCGGCATGGCCGTCCTCATCAACCGCCCCTTCGCCGGCGGAGACCTCTTCGCCCGCGTCCGCCGCCGGCCCCTGCCGGACTGGGCCGCCGAGATCGGCGCCACGAGCTGGGCCCAGGTGATGCTGAAGTACGTCCTCGCCAACCCGGCGGTCACCTGCGCCATCCCCGGCACCCGCAACCCCCGCTACGTCCTCGACAATCTGGCCGCCGCCACCGGCCCCCTCCCCGACCCCGCCCTGCGCCGCCGGATCATCGAAACGGTCGAGTCGGCCTGAGCAGATCCTCGGCGTGCCATCCCGGTTTGGGCGAAGCCCAAGACCGGGACCCATTGGCATCGATCGTCAGGGGAAGGGCGCAACTTCGACGCGGCGGACGTCCGGATGCCTCGGCGCTCATGGGTCCCGGTCTTCGCCTGCGGCGAAACCGGGACGACACGGAATGTAGGCGAATGTCGGGTTGTAGCCGCGAAGCCAAGTGGCGCAATCGACCCTTAGCGGTCCTTGCCTGATGTGCCTTCGCGACGAATTTGGCGGGCACGTCTCACATACGCGGTGGCAAATACCGCGCCTGCGCCACAAGCGATCAGAAGCCACACAACAGGCTCCTGCAGGCCGCCCACGATCACGAGTATCAGTACGCCAAAGAACAGAAGCCCGGCGACAATACCGGCGGCCATGTAACCCAGTAGCTTGCTCACTGCCGTCCGCCTTGCCGCTCGTCCAAGTGAAGCTTCGCCAGATTTCCCAATGTCGGCAACCCACTCGTCTCGGACGCCCGAAAGGTCCGCTTTCGGGACTCAGTCTTCCCGACCCAGCCCCGGAATCTTCCGCAGCCAGCTCTGCTTCTTCTTCGGCTTGGCCGCGGGCGCCGGGATCTCCTCCGGCGCGGGCGCGGCCGCCGTCTGCGCGGGCTCGGCCGGTGGCTCAACGGCCGCCACCGTCTGCACCCCCAGGTCCCGGTCGCACCGCTCGTCGCGCTCCGCCGTCTCGAACACCGTCGCCGTCAGCACCGGAAGCTGCTCGGGCCTGGCCGTCGTCACCACCACCGCCAGGGCGCGCCGCCCCGGCAGGTTGCAGAAGGTCTCGCGGCTGGCGGCCTCGCCGGCCGACCACGACGTCTTCGCGAGGCTGAACACCTCGGCCCGCCGCTTGATCGCGCCCAGCACCTCCTCGCGGATCACCACCGGCTGGCCGGCGTCCACCCGCACTGTGCAGCTGACCGGCTCCGCACCTCGCCGTATCACCACATCCTGGCCGTCGATGTCCTCCACCGGCGCCCCGTCGATCACGGCCGCGAGGCAGGCGGCCGTCGCCGAGCGCGCCTCCTGGGCCGGATCGGCCAAGGCCGCGCCCGCGGGCAGGGAGAGCATCAGGACGAGGGCTGGAATACGCATGTCGCTCCGTTCGCGCAGCATCGCGGCGAGGTTGTGACCGTCAGCCGGTGTTCCGAAGGCCCGCGGCGATCCCTGCCACGGTGAGCTGGATGGCCAGGGTCGCTTGCGGATCCTCATCGCCCGCCCGCCGCCGCGCCAGGAGCTCGACCTGCAGGTGGTTCAGCGGGTCCACCACCTCGGCCGCCAGCGCCACCGACTCCGCCATCTGGGGATCGTGGTCGAGCAGGCGCCTCCCGCCCCGGATCTCGAGCACAAGCTCGCAGGTGCGTTCATGCGCCGCCCGGATCCGCTCGTGGATCGCCCGCCCCTGCGGACACAGCGCGGCGTACTTCGCCGCGATCGCCATGTCGGACTGGGCCAGCGCCACCTCCATGTTGGCGATCAGGGTCGCGAACACCTGGTCGTCCGCCAGGTCCCGCAGGTCCGCGGCCGACAGCCCTGCCGTGTCCGCTCCGTCGGCGAACCCGAACCAGGCCGGCAGCATGAACCGCGCCTGCGACCAGGAGAACACCCACGGGATCGCCCGCAGGTCCTCGATCTTCCGGCTGGCGGCGCGCGAGGCCGGGCGGCTGCCGATGTTGAGCCCGACGATCTCGGAGATCGGCGTCGCCCCCCAGAAGAAGTCCTCGAAGCCGGCGGTCTCGTAGACCAGGTCGCGATAGGCGGCGAACGAGGCCTGCGACAGCCTCTCCAGCAGGGGCGATCCGTCCGGCGCCTCGTCCGGCCGCGCGCTCGCCGTCAGCACGGCCGCCGCCAGGCTCTCCAGGTTGCGCCGCGCCGTCGGCTGGTCGCCGAAGCGCCGGGCGATCATCTCGCCCTGTTCGGTCAGCCGCAGCCGACCCTTCACCGTCCCCGGGGGCTGGGCCAGGATCGCCTGCGCCGCCGGCCCGCCGCCACGGCCCACCGACCCGCCCCGGCCGTGGAAGAACGACAGCGTCACGCCCGCCTTCCGCGCCTCGGCCGACAGCGCCGCCGCCGCCTTGGCCACATTGTGCCGCGAGGCGACGTAGCCGCCGTCCTTGTTGGAGTCGGAATAGCCCAGCATCACCTCGCGCCAGCCGGGCTCGCCGAACATCTCCGCCGGAAGGTCCACGGCCAGCCACTGGCGCATCAGCTCGGGCCCGTTCTCCAGGTCGCCGATGGTCTCCAGCAGCGGCGCGATCCTGAGCGCGCTGCGGCCCTTCTCGCCCCCCTGCACTAGCCCCGCCTGCTTCATCAGCACCAGCGGCTCCAGCACGTCGGACAGGGTCGCGGTCTTCGAGACGATGTAGGCGCCCAGCGCCTTGGGCCCATAAAGCCGGACCACCTCGGCCGCCGCGTCCAGCGCGCCCAGTTCGCGGGTAGTCTCCTCGCTGTAGTCCAGGAACGGCGAGCGCAGCGGCCGGTCGTGGGAAAGCTCCTTGGTCAGCACCCGCACCCGCTCGGCCTCGTCCGAACCCAGGTAGTCGATGTTCACGCTCGCCCGCACATAGAGCTCGTGGATCATCCGCTCGTGCACGTCGGCGTTCTGGCGCAGGTCGATGGTCAGCAGGTGGAAGCCGCAGGCCCGCGCCAGCGAGATCAGGGTCCGCAGCCGCGACCCCACCACCCGATCGCCCAGCCGCGCCTCGATCGACCGGCGGACGATCTCCAGATCGGCGACGAACGCGTCGGGGCTCTCGTAGGCCGGCGACTTGCCGCCCCAGCTTCCGCCGGCGATCCGGTCCGCGGTGGACGACAGCCGCTCCCAGATCTCCTGCACCGCCTGGCGATAGGGCTCGTCCTGGCGATGGACCGAAGGATCCGGCGAGGCGGCCGCCAGGGCCAGCAGCTCGTCGTTCGCCGGCGAAAGGTCGGCCGAGATCGCCAGGTCGAACCACAGCCGGCGCACCTCGTCCGAATAGTGGTTCAGGATCAGTCGCGCCTGCGAGCGCATGGCCAGACGAAGGGTCTCGCCCGTGACGCCCGGATGCCCGTCCCGGTCGCCGCCCAGCCACGAGCCCAGGGTCAGCGGCGTGGCCGTCCCGAACCGCTCGCTCCAGCCGTCGTAGATCTCCACCAGCGCCGGCAGGATCGAGCGGCGCACGATGGCCAGGGAGTTGCGGATCTCGTCGCCGGGGGCGATCCGCTCGGGTCGGTGCATCCGCGCCTTCCAGAGCAGCGCCACTTCGCGGAACAGGTCGTCGGCCAGCCGCCGTTCGGCCCGGGGCTCCAGCCGGTGCGTGCGCAGCGACATCAGCCGGGCGATCTCGGCCTCGCGCTCCACCACCGCCCGCCGGCGCACCTCCGTCGGGTGGGCGGTCAGCACCGGCGCCACCTGCATCAGCGGCAGGACCTGCGCGGTCGTCGCCTCCCCCGCCCGGTCGGCCGCTTCCGCCAGGGTGAGCGGCAGGCCGCCCAGCCCGCCGTCCGCCTCCAGCACGCGCCGGCGGCCGGCCACGTCCTCGCCCAGGTTGCTCAGCATCGAGGCGCAGGCGAACGCGCGGGCCAGATAGACCGCCTCGTCGGCTCCTAGCCCCGAGAACAGCGCCTCGAGCGCCGCCTCGTCGTCCTGCCGCGCCACATCTTGAGCCCGCGCCACCCGCTCGGCGGCGTCTTCCCCGTCCAGGTAGCGGATGACCTCCGCAAGCAGGCCCTCCAGGTAGTGGACGGCCTCTCCAGCCGCCCGCTGCGGAACCTGTGCGACCTTCATGTCCATGCGCGCCCTCCGGAAGCCGGATGGTGAAACGCGCGGCCGGCTCAGGGGAGCCGCGCGGGCGTCGGGATATAGGCTTTGTGGCAGCCGTTGCAGGCGTCGTACAGGCGCCCGCCGATCTCGAAGGCGGTCTCCGCGTCCTTCGCCTGCGCCGCGGCCAGCCCCTCCGCGCCCGTGTCGATCATCAGCTGCGCATAGTCGTTCCAGCGCCCCGGCCGCGTGTGCTCCGGCGCCTGCAGCGCCCGTCCGCCGGCCTGCAGCATCTCGGCGCCCTTCACGGCCTCGGCCCAGCGGACCTCTGCCGCCGCGGCCGTCTCGCCCTCCGGCGGATCGTTGCCCCCCGCCCAGAACGCCAGCGCCGCCGGGTTCACCACCGACGCCATCATCGCCTGCACGGGCGCGTCGTGCGTGGTCACCTGGGCGGCGGCCGGGGTCACGGCGAGGAGGAGGGCGAGGATCGCTCGCCTCACGACGCCCCCTCCCCGTCATCCCGGCCGCAGGCGCGCGCCCGCGCGCCGGAGAGCCGGGACCCAGGGGGGCCGTGCGCCGCCTCTGGGTCCCGGATCGGCCCTTCAGGCCGTCCGGGATGACGGGGCGAGCTCATCTTCACGCCGCGCGGATCGCCTTGATCATCTGCACGGTCTCCCGCACCCGCGCCTCGATGCCGGCGTAGTCGCCCGCGTCCAGCAACGCCTTGGTGATCAGGTTGGAGCCGATGCCGCAGGCCACGATGCCGGCCCCGAACCAGGCCTTCAGCGAGGCCTCGGTCGCCTCGACCCCGCCGGTCGGCATGATCTTGGTCCAGGGCATCGGCCCCAGCACGGCCTTGACGAACTCCGGACCGCCCACTGAGCCACCCGGGAACACCTTGACGATCTCGCAGCCCAGCGCCTGGGCCTCGTTGATCTCGGTGGCCGTCCCGCACCCCGGCGAATAGGCGATGCCCCGCCGGTTGCAGAGCGTGGCCACCTCCGGATTGGTCGTCGGCCCCACGACGAAGTTCGCCCCGTTGGCGATGTAGAGTCCCGCCGTCGGGGCATCCACCACCGAGCCCACGCCCATGACCACGCTGGGATCGGCCTTGGCGAAATGCCGCGTCACCTCCAGGAAGACGTGGCTGGCGAAATCCCCCCGGTTGGTGAACTCCACGCACTTGGCCCCGCCATTGGCGCAGGCCTGGATCACCTTGGCGCAGACCTCCACGTCGGGATGATAGAAGACCGGGATCACCCCCTGGTCGATCATCGCCGACAACACCTTCAGCCGGTCGCGGGCCATGGCGGGCTCCTTCAGCGGGGACGAGTCGTCCGCATCTAGTCCGTCCCGCCCGGATCGAAAAGCGCTACCGCCCCGGCTGTCCCGTCGCCGCCGCGCCTTCCGCGTTCTGGTCGCGCCGCCGCCGGGGCATCAGCTTGCGCGCCGCGTCCAGCTCGGCCTGGTCCACGCCGCCGTCCTTGTCGGCGTCGATCAGGGCGAAGTACTTGGCCAGCGTCTCGCCCATGTTCCCCTTCAGCTCGGCCTTCTGCAGCTTGCCGTCCATGCTGTCGTCCATGACGCCCATCATCAGCCCGGCCTGCATCAGCTTGTCGTTCTCGGGCTTCTGGTCGGCCACCGTCTCGTCCGTCCAGCGGTAGTGCAGGTACAGCGCCAGCATCTCCTCCGATGACTGCTCGCCCCAGCGGATCTCCTTCGTGGCGTCCGGATTGCCGGGATTGCGGGTCGAGTTGTCGAAGGTCCACCGCGTGATGATCTTCGAGCCCGGCGGCACGGTCAGCGGCTCGGCCAGGAAATACTCGTACTGCCAGTTGAAGTCGTATCTCGGCAGCGCCAGCAGCATCTCCTCGCGCCCATCGGGATACTTCACCGAGACATTCGCCGACCCGCCCCGCAGGTGGGCGTGCGGCGTCAGGCCGTAGAGGATCAGCTCCTTCGGCACGTCCACATAGGCGACCTCGTGGTGGAAGGCCTCGCCCGGGGGGATCACGATCGAGAAGTCGAAGATCCCGAAGGTGCGCAGCACGTACTTCGGCTCCTGCCCCTTCGGATAGAAATAGATCCCCATCTCGGTCTCCTCGACCGTCTCGCGGCCGTAGGGCGTGTAGTGGTTCTGGAACGCCACGCCTCCGCTCGGCGGCACCCACACCCCGGTGTCCGGCGGCTGCAGGTTGGAGCCGCGACCGGGCCCGTAGCCGCCCAGAGACGCGCCCCACTCGGCCTCCGAGGCGGTGTCGCCGGTCTGGCGGTCGCCCGAGACCACGCCGGTCAGGATGTGGTGCACCACCTGGCGGTCGGTCACGCGGAAGGTCGTGGCGCGCATCCAGCGCCCCTCGGGCATCGGGTTCGGCACCACCGGGCGCGAATAGTCCAGAACGCCCGTGGCCGGGATCTTCACCGCCGGGATCTTCACGATCACGTCCGGCTTGCCCAGCGGCCAGTCCGGCGCCTGGAACTTGAGTTTCGCCAGCGGGTCCTCGCCCTCGCCGCGCGGCGCGCCGGCCTCCACCCAGTGGACGATCGTTTTGATCTCGTCGCTGGTCAGCCGCTCGTCGTGCTGGAACGCCCCCACCGTCTCGTCGGCGAGGTAGGGCGGCATGCGCTTGGTGCGCAGCACCTCGCGGATCATCGGCGAGAAGCCCTTGATGTGCTCGTAGGTGTTGAGCGGCATCGGCCCGATCCCGCCCGGCTGGTGGCATCCCGTGCACTTGGCCTGAACGATGGGCGCGATGGTCTTCACATAGCTGATGCCGGAGTGGTCCCGCCCGCGCTCGGGGAAGGCGATCGCCGCGCCCCGCGCCGGCCGGGTCGCCGCCGCCGGCCTGCCGCCCGCCAGCACCGCATCCAGCGCCGCCCGCGCCCAGGGCTCGCCCTTGGGCCCCGTCACCGGGCCGCGCCAGGCCACGCTCCAGGTCTTCGGGTCGATGACGATCGCCTCGCCGGCCCGCGTCACGCCCAGCTGCTCGCCCACCAGCTGCTGGTAGTCGAACAGGATCGGCAGCTTCAGGCCGGCGGCCTGCGCGTCCGGCGTCACCGCTTCGCGCCGCTCGCCCAGCCGCGAGGCCAGCATCATCACCTCGACGCCCCGGGCCGCATAGTCGGCCTTCAGCGCCATGATCGCCGCCGCATCCTTGCGCACCGTCGCATCGCCGCTGGCGTAGGTGACCAGCACCACGGCCTTCGCATCATGCAGCCTGTAGAGCTCGTGCGACAGGAAGTGCTGGTCCGAGAGCCTGAAGTTGTCGACGGTCAAAGGCGTCGCCGCCCGTGCGCCGAGCCCCACGGCCAGCGCCAACAGAAGACCCGAACCGATCAGGCGTGCCAGTCCAACCCCGATGCCAGCCATGGCGTTTCCCCCGGCCCTGTTTTTTCGAGCCTGCGGTATCATGCGCCGCGCCGGGGCGTGCGTCAGCCATGACGTAGCGTCAGGTCACGGCCGCTTACGCCCGCGCCTCCGGCCCCGCCGATCAAGCGCCTGTCCCCGCCGGTCATGGAGCGGCCCCGCCCTGGCGGCCTAGACTCGTCCCGACGGGACGGCCGGGGAGCCGAGCATGACCATCCTCATGTGGAGCCACATCGTGGGCGGAAGCCTCGCCATCCTGTCGGGGACCGCCGCCCTGGCGGCCCGAAAGGGCGGGCCGCTCCACGTCCGAGCCGGAACCGTCTTCGCCGCCTCCATGCTCGTCCTCGGCGTCACGGCCGCCGTCCTGTCCTGGGGGCAGGACCCGCCGGAGTCCGGCCTGGGCGGCGTCTTCACCGTCTATTTCGTCGCCACCTCGTGGGTCGCCGCTCGCCGTCACCAGGGCCGGACCGGCCGGTTCGAGATCGTCGCCTGCGCCGTCGCCCTTGCGGCCGGCGTGCTCACGGCGTGGGGTGGAGTCACGGCCGTCGAGGCGCCGACCCCCGTCGGCCGCGGCCCGGTCTTCGCCCTGGCCGCCCTGTGCCTGCTGGCGGGCGGGCTCGATCTCAACGCCGTGCTACGCGGGGCCCTGAGCGCCACCCAGCGCCTGTCGCGTCACCTCTGGCGGATGTGCGTCGCCTTCTTCATCGCCACCGGCTCGTTCTTCCTCGGCCAGCAGGACGTGATGCCCGAGGCGGTCCGCGGCTCGCCGGTCTTGTTCCTCCTGGCCTTCGCCCCCGTGGCGGCCATGCTGCTCTGGCTCGCACGCCTGCGCCTGGCCAGGATCGACGCCCGCGGAACGCCCGCCGGGCCATCGGCCATCGACCCGTCGTCCTGATCCGCCAGGGCTCGACGACGGCCCCCGTCGCCCGCCTACAGGCCCGAGACGTCCAGCCCGGCCAGCCGTTCCCGCCGCGCCGCATACCGGTCCCCCAGCGCGGCGGTCGCCAGGAAAACCTCCAGGATCGCCTCGGCTGTCGCCGCATCGGTCATGTCCGCCCCCAGCACCAGCATGTTGGCGTCGCCGTGTTCGCGCGCGGGCCCCGCCTCCTCCGCCGTGTGCAGCAGGGTCGCCCGCATGAACGGAAAGCGGTTGGCGGTGATCGCCATCATCTGCCCGCTGCCGCAGATCCCGACGGCGAAGTCCGACCGTCCCGCGCCCACCTCGGCCGCCAGCCGGACCGCATAGTCCATCGCATCGACCCGCCCGGCCGCCGCATCGGCCCCCAGGTCGTTCACCTCATACCCCTGCGCCGCCAGCCAAGCCTCCAGCCGCCCCTTCAGGGCGAGCCCCCGGTGGTCGGCGGCGATGGCGATCGGCTTGTCGGTCAGCTTGCGGCCCATGGCGCCATCTATCCCAGTCGCCCCGTCGGCGACAGCCCGTCCCGCCGCGCGCGCCCGCCCTCAGATCTTCGCCACCGCCGCCCGCAGCTTCTCGGCCACTTCCCCGGCCTTGTCCTTCAGCGCGGCGTTGTCGATGGCCTGCATCGAGGCCACCGGGTCGATCGCGGCGACCTCGATGCGGCCCCCTCCCGCGTCCTGCACGACGACGTTGCAGGGCAGCATGGCGCCGACCTTGTCCTCCAGCTTCAGCGCCTCGTGGGCGAGCGCGGGGTTGCAGGCGCCCAGGATCAGGTACGGGCGGAAATCGACGCCGATCTTGGTATTCAGGGTCTGGGTCACGTCGATCTCGGTGATCACCCCGAACCCCTCCTGGGCCAGCGCGGCCCGCGTCCGCGCGACCGCCGCCTCGAACGGCGCCTCGATGATCCGGCTGAAGTAGTAGCTCATGAAGGTCTCCCCTGGCGCACGCAGGCGCGATCCCTCCTGAAACGCACACGAGGGCGGAAGGCGCCCGCCGCGCCGGCCACACAGCCGCCCTCGAAGCACCGCCGGTCCTGAAACTCAGGGAGGCAGGCGTACAGGGGATCTACCCCCGCGGCTGGCGGATCATCGGGTGAACCCCGGGGAAATCCCCGGGCTGGACGAAGCCCATGACCTCGAAGCCCCAGCGCTCGTACAGCGGCACGTTCTTCGGATTGGAGCTCTCGAGGTAGGCGATGACCCCATCCTCGTCGCAGCGCCGCAGCGATTCCCGCAGGATCGCCGACCCGTAACCGCGCCCCTGCCGCGCCGGATCGACGCCGATCATGGCCAGGTACCAGTGAGGCTCTTCCGGATGGTAGCGCGCCATGGCGTCGCCCACCTCGCCCAGCACCGGCAGTTTTTCCTCCCGCGCCAGTTCGCCGACCACCGCCAGCATGGCGTCGCGGTCCGAGCTCACGCCGGGCGGAAGCCAGAGCGCCGCCGCCGCCCCCTCCTCGGCCAGCCAGGCCGCGCCCAGGTCCACGGCCGCCCCGCCCATGCCGCCGGCGAAGGCGTGGAAGCCCTTCAGCAGCTTCTCCGGCGTATCCAGCACATAGCGCAGGCAGGGATCGCCGCTGAACGCCAGCATCAGCGTGTCGAGGACCGCGCCCCGTTCCGACGCCTGCGCCACCCGCACCCCATAGTCACCCACCTCGACCTCCCGCGCGCTCTCGCCCCCGCCAGTTGAGCAGGCGCCGCGCGCGCTGGCTAGGCGGCGCGAGCTTGGTGCGTTGCTCCTCCGCGCCCCTGCCCCCTTCCCGGCCCTCCTCCACCCACCGGGAGAGCGGAAGGGGCTTCGATCCCATGGCCGATACGAGCCTGGCGGCTACGCCTTCCGGAACACGAGGACCAGGTTGTTCGCGGGCATGGAGAGACGCTCGGACAGGGCGACGCCATGGGCGGCGCCCAAGGCGACCAGATCGTCCAGGTGGCGAACCCCCCACTCGGGATTGCGTCGTCTCAGGCTCTGGTCGAACGCGAGGTTGCTGGGAGCCGTCGGCGCATCGCTTTCGATGAAGGGGCCGTACAGGAACAAGCCGCCGCCCGGGGGCAGCACACGCGCAGCGCCCGTCATCAGGCCGGCCGTCGCCGTCCACGGCGAGATGTGGATCATGTTGATGGCCACGACCGCGTCGGCGCGATCCACGGGCCAGGCGTCCGGCTGCGAGGCGTCCAGCCGCAGCGGGGGCAAAAGGTTGTCCAGGCCAGCGTGCTCACGCCAGGCGGCTATGCTCGCCAGGGCCTCGGCGTCAGCGTCGGTCGGCCGCCATTGCAGCGCGGGCAGCGCCGCGGCGAAGTGAACCGCGTGCTCGCCGGCCCCCGCCGCGACCTCCAGCACCAGACCGCTCGGAGGCAGGCGCGTCCGCAGCACGTCCAGGATGGGATCGCGGTTTCGGGCCGTAGAGGGGGACGTGCGCGCGGCATTGGACGGCGGATCGGACATGCCGCCAATCTGGGGCGTTCGGCCGCTTGACGCCATGCGCCATCGTTCACAGCGGGGCGTTTGGGACACGGCTGGAGCGGCGGAAGCACCGCCGGGGTTCGCTAGGGACGCTCGGCCGCTTCGACCGGACAACTCTCCCCCGCGGCCAGGTCCGGCCACGGGGGGACTCGAACTGGGATTAGAGGTTCCGGCCCAGCGGCGTGGGGTTGACCCTCGGATCGCGCCCGACGTCGCGCGAGTCGTCGGTCGTGGGGTCGTTCTCGCCGAAGCTGCGGGGTTCGCCGGCGCCGTAGCGGCTTCGCTCGCGCGCGATCTCGTCGGCCGAGTAGGCGGGCGCGTCGGGGCTGTAGCCCGTCCAGCCGTCCTGGCGGTAGGCGGCGCCTCGATCCACGGCGTCGACGCCGGAACGGCCATGCAGCATCCGCTCCACCATCTCCGCCCGCTCCTCGTCGGCGCGCACGCTCACCAGGGTGCCGCCGCGGCGGACGCCCTCGGCATAGACCTCGGCCTCGTCGTCGCTGTGGCCGGCGTCCTTCAGCGCGCCCAGGATACCGCCGGCAGCGCCGCCGGCGGCGGCCCCTGCGACCGCGCCCACGGCCGTCGAAGCGAGCCAGCCGACGGCGACGACGGGACCAAGGCCGGGGATGGCCAGCATGCCGAGGCCGGCCAGGAGGCCTGCGCCGCCGCCGATCAGGCCGCCGGTCGTCGCGCCCTTGCCGGCGCCTTCCGCGGCTTCGTTGTCGTCGTCGCCGGCGCGATCGTGCTTGTGACCGTCGTGCCAGTTGTCGCCGTTGCTGGCGATCAGGCTGATGTCGTCGTGGGGGATGCCCGCCGCCTCGAGGTCGGTCACGGCCGACATCGCTTCGGTGTGGCTGTTGAACAGCCGGGTGATGGTGCGCTTCATGATGTCCACTCCTGGAGGTGCAGCTATTGGGCCGTCACGGCGCCCTTGAAATCGACCGAGACGTTCGTCGTCCTGCCGTCCTTCATGGCCTTGCCGATCCACAGGCCGTCGGCCGTCTTCGTCAGGCCCGTCACCCCGGTGTAGCCGGCGTTCTCGATGTGGCCGCGGGCCTGGCCTTCGGTGAAGGAATTGGACCCGGCGCTCTGCCCGGCGGTCGTGTCGCCGTTGATGTCCACGGCCTCGTTGCCGTTCTCCGGCAGCGGCGAAACCACGCCGCCCGAGGCCATGGCGCCGTCCGCGGCGTCGCCTGCCCCGGCGGCGGCGTCGGAGGCCGCGGCGTCCGCCGACACCGCCGTCGCGTCGACGGTGTCCTCGGCGGAGTCCGAGCACGCCCCGACGAGGACGATCGAAAGTGCGGCGCCGGTAAGGACGCCGATAGAGGCTCGCATACTGATTTCTCCCACAACTGAGGCCGCCATAGCGGCCGGTGGGCGGGCTGGTTCCGTGGCGCGGTCAAATAGCGCGGAGCGCCGGCGGTCGGATCACTTCAGAAGCCCGCCCCGCCGCAGGGCCTCCGCGATCACCTTCTGAGCGTCGGCGGACACGCTCGACACCGCCGACATGACTTGGGCGCCGACATCGTGAAGGGCGCCGGCGGGCGCCGTTCCGCCTTGGACGGCAGGGGGGACGGACGGCTCCGCGGCCACGCTGACCGGTCGGCGCCGGGCCGCGGCCCCGGGAAGTTCCCAGAAGCGGGCGATCTCGAGCGTCGCGCTGACGCCCGCTTCGAGCATGAAAGGCGCCGTCCGGCCGAGCCCTGCTTCGCCACCTGTTTCGAGCGGGACCCCGTGCCCGAGTCCCGGGACGCGGTTGACCTCGATCTTCACCAACCCGTCCGGAGCGCGCCACACCGAGCGATGGCGGCCTTCGACCACCTCGCTGGAGTCGGGGTCGGAAGCCAGCCCCTGAACCGCCGCCCACTGCCGGGCGATATCCGTGGCGTTGCCCACATGGACGATGGAATCGGCGTCGCCGTGCCAGACGCTCAGCGGCGGGAAATGCCGGGAGCCGCCGCCAGCATCCGCGATCAGAGCGGCGAGCTGCGCGGGCGTGGTCATCGCGCGGCCCTTCATCGCCTGGAACGCCTGCGGCGCCCCGCGCGCCACCCCGTAAGGCAGGCCAGCGACGATCGCCCCGCCGGCGAAAAGGTCGGGATAGGCCGCCAGCATGACGGCGGCCATCGCTCCGCCGGCCGAAAGGCCCATGATGTAGATGCGCCGCGGATCCAGGTCGTGGGTCGCAATCGCCTCGGCGATCATGGCGGCGATCGAGGCGGGCTCCCCGTCTCCGCGGCGCATGTCGCGCGCCTCGAACCAGTTGAAGCAGCGGTTCGGATTGTTGGCGGAACTCTGCTGCGGCGCGAGAACCGCGAAGCCGAGCTGATCCGCCAGCGTCAGCCAGCCACCCTCCTCGGCAAAGGCGGCCGCCGACTGGGTGCATCCGTGAAGCGCCACCACCAGCGGCGCGCCGGCGGCGAGGTCCGGCGGCGCATGCAGCAGCATCTCCAGGGCTCCGGGGTTGGGCGCAAAGGTCCGCGTGGCCATGGGCCGGGCGCGGCCGCCGGCCGCCCCTGGGGGTCGTGTCCCTCGCCGTTTCAGGCGGTCGAGGGTGGCGCCTAGGCCTGCGCGCAGAGGGATGTCCGGGAGGTGAGTCATGGAAGCCTAATGCTGCATTGCAGCAAAAGGTCCGTCCGCCGTCGAGTTTGCGATGGGGCCGACGCAATCTCACGCGGCAGGGCGCCCCCGTCCCGCTAGATCGGCGGCCCCTCGGTGGCGGCTCCCGCGGGCGCGGCGGGCGCCACGCCCGCCCCCGCCTCCGCCTCCGCCTCCGGCGCCTCCACCACAGGCTCCGGCGCAGGCGGCCCAACCGGGATCCCCTCCCGCGGAACCCGCTTCAGCGCCACGGTCATGAACCGCTTCCACATCTGCGCCGGCGCCGTCGAGCCGCTGATCCGGCCCATGGGCTTGGCGTCGTCCCGGCCCATCCAGACGCAACTGGCGAACCCGCCTGTGTAGCCGCAGAACCAGGCGTCCTTGTAGTCCGAGGTGGTGCCCGTCTTGCCCGCCAGGTCATAGCCCGGCACGGCGGCCCGCGCGCCGGTGCCCGCGGTCATGGTCGTCCGCAGCATCCGGTTCAGATCGGAGAGCGCCGGGTTGCCGATCGCCGGGACCGGCGCCGGCGCGCGCTTCTGGAAGATCACCTGACCGCCCGAGCGGATGCGCTCGATCCCATAGGGCTGGACCCGGTTTCCGCCATTGGCGAAGGCGGCATAGGCCGCCGTCATCTCCAGTGGCGAGACCAGGCTGGTGCCCAGCGCCATGGCCGGGTCGGTGTTCACGGCCGAGGCGATACCGATCCGCTTGGCCGTCGCCGCCACGTTCGGCCGGCCCACCGTATCCGCCAGCCGGGCGGCCACGGTGTTGATGGACTTGGCCAGGGCCGTCTCCAGGGTGATCGGCCCCAGGAAGCTGCCGGCGTCGTAGTTGTCGGGGCTCCAGCCGGCGATCGTCACCGGCTCATCGACCACCTCGGCGTCCGGCGTCCACCCCTGCTCCAGGGCGGTGAGATAGACGAAGGGCTTCCAGGCCGAGCCGGCCTGCCGCCGGGCGGTGACCGCGCGGTTGTAGGGGGCGGACGAGTGGTCGGTCCCGCCCACCAGGGCGCGCACCCGCCCCTGCCCGTCCATCGCCACGATGGCCGCCTGGTCGGTCCCTTGCGCCTTGTGGGCGGCGACCACGGCGCGGGCGGCCTGGCCGGCCGCCGTCTCCAGTCCCGCATCCAGGGTGGTCTCGACGACGAGGTCGCGTGTCAGCTTGGGGACCATGCGGCGGACCTCGGCGTCCACCCAGTCGATGAAGTACTGGGCCGGCTCGTCCGGGTCCTGGGCGTACACCCGGGGCTTCTCGGCGAGCGCCTTGTCGCGCTGGGCGGCCGTGATCGCGCCGGTCTCCACCATGGCGGCCAGCACCAGGCGGGCGCGCTGCTCGCAGGCCTCGCGCTCGGTGATCGGATTGTAGCCGGTGGGCGACTTCAGCACGCCCGCCAGCATCGCCGCCTCCTTCAGGGTCAACTTCGCGGCCGGCTTCTGGAAATAGCGCTGGGCGGCGGCCTCCAGGCCGTAGGCGCCCGAGCCGTAGTAGACGCGGGAGAGGTAGAGGCCGAGGATCTGGTTCTTCGAATAGGCCCGCTCGAGCTGGACGGCATAGGCGATCTCGGTCGCCTTGCGCTCCAGCGTTCGCTCCTGGGTGAGCCACAGGTTGCGGGCGAGTTGCTGGGTGATGGTCGACGCGCCCTGGGTTGGCCGGCCGGCGCCGATCCCGTCCACGATGGCGCGGGCGATGCCGCGGGCGTCGACGCCGTCGTGTTCGTAGAACCGGCGGTCCTCGATGGCGACGAAGGCGGCGGGGATGTGTTTCGGGAGCTTGGCCACGTCCACCGGCGGTGCGAACCGCCCGCCCCGCACCCCGATCACCGCCCCGTTCCGGTCGAGATAGGTCACCTGGGGCGCGCGGGTGATCGCCGGCAGGCGCGGGATCTCCGGCGTCTGGGCGGCGGCCGACAGCGGGGCGAGCAGAAGGGCCGCGGCAGGGGGGGCGGCGGCGAAGAGGGCGGCGGCGCGGCGGGTCACGCCCGCCTATCTGTCGCGCCGCCGCCCGCCGGCCAAGATAAATCGCGGTAATGCGGCCCCGCGCCACGGGATGCGGACGCGGTCTGCACGGGATCTGCGCGGGGACGCGGGCCTCAGCGCTCGACGAAGCTCTCGAAGCCGCCGAAGATCATCCGCTTACCGTCGAAAGGCATGTCGTTCTCCCACGCCTTCATCCGCTCGTCGGCCATCACCTTGGCCATGACGGCGTCGCGCGACGCCTTGTCCTTGTAGGTCACCCAGGAGAAGATCACGACCTCGTCGTCCTTCGCCTGGACCGCGCGCGGGAACGAGGTCAGTTCGCCGTAGGGGACGTCGTCGCCGACGCATTCGACGTAGCTGAGCGCGCCGTGCTCCATCCACACCTCGCCGCCCAGGCGGGCCATCTCCTTGTAGGCGTCCAGCTTGGCCTTGGGCACGGCCAGGACGAAACCGTCGACGTAGGGCATGGGGGCCTCCTTCCGGTGTGTTGCCAACCCTAGGACGCGCCGCGCGGCGGAATTCCGACACCGCCTTGCTGGCGACGCCGGAGACCGCCACATTCGGCCGGTCCGGATTCGGGCCTTGGGGACAGCAGGGAGACCAACGCGTGGCAGAAGCGATCCGGCGCCGGCGCCGGGTGAAGATCGTCGCCACCATCGGCCCCGCCTCGTCCAGCCTCGAGCAGCTGGAGGAGCTGTTCCGCACGGGCGCCGACGTGTTCCGTCTGAACTTCAGCCACGGCAGCCAGGATGGACACGCGGAAGTTGTGTCTCGCATCCGCCGCATCGAGAAGAAGACCGGCCGGCCGATCGGAATTCTCGCGGATTTACAAGGACCTAAGCTGCGCGTCGGCCGCTTCGCCGGCGGCGGCGTCATGCTCCAGTGGGGCCGGTCCCTCCGCCTCGACCTTCAGGAACGGCCGGGTGATGGCCAGCGGGTCCAGCTCCCCCACCCCGAGATCATGGCCGCTGCCGGCCCTGGCTCGATCCTGCTGCTGGACGACGGCCGCGTCCGCCTCGAGGTCACCCGCCAGACGCCCGAGTATCTCGACACCCGCGTGGTCGTCGGCGGCCGGCTGTCGGACCACAAGGGGGTCAACCTTCCCGGCCTCACCCTGCCGATCCCGGCCCTGACGCCGAAAGACCGCTCGGACCTGGCCTTCGCCCTGGAGCACGGCTGCGACTGGATCGGGCTCAGCTTCGTCCAGCGCCCCGAGGATGTGGCCGAGGCCCGCGAGCTGGTCGGCGACCGCGCCTTCATCCTGTCGAAGATCGAGAAGCCCGGCGCCCTGCAGTCGATCGACGAGGTGCTGGAACTCTCCGACGCCATCATGGTCGCCCGCGGCGACCTCGGCGTGGAACTGCCGGCCGAGGACGTCCCGCTGATCCAGAAACGCCTGATCCGCGCCGCGCACCGCTTCGGCCGCCCCGTCGTCGTCGCCACCCAGATGATGGAGAGCATGATCGAGAACCCGGCGCCCACCCGCGCCGAGGCCTCGGACGTGGCCACCGCCGTCTTCGACGGGGCCGACGCCGTCATGCTCTCGGCCGAGAGCGCCACCGGCAAGTATCCGGTCGAGACGGTCCGCATGATGGACCGCATCATCGCCCGCACCGAGGACGACGATGACCTGAAGGCCGCCCGACGCGCCCTGCGTCCCAAGCCCGAAAACTCCGCCGGCGACGCCATCTGCGCCGCCGCCCGGCAGGTGGCCGAGACCATCGAGGCGAAGGCGATCGCGGCCTTCTCGCTCTCGGGCCGGACGGCGATGCGGATCGCACGCGAGCGGCCCGACTCCCCGATCCTGGGCCTCACGCCGACCATGGAGACCGCGCGGCGCCTGGCGCTTGTCTGGGGCGTGCACGCCCTGACGTCCGAAGCGACCCACACCATGACGGAGACCGTCTCGCAGGCCGCAGCGCTCGCGCTGCGCAGCGGGTTCGCCCGGCGCCGCGACGAGATCGTCGTCATCGCCGGTGTCCCGTTCGGGCGATCCGGCGGGACCAATTCGCTGCGTGTCGCCGAGGTCAACTAGGGAAAGGGCCGGCCCATACGCAAGAAAGCCCCGTTGTAACACGGGGCTTTCAGGGTCTTGGGTGCGGGGACAGGATTTGAACCTGTGACCTTCAGGTTATGAGCCTGACGAGCTACCGGGCTGCTCCACCCCGCGGCAAACCTGAGCTGTCATCGTGAATTGAAGGGTTCTGGATCCTGATCCGCTTGGTAGACCTGGCGGCGACCTACTCTCCCGCGCCTTAAGACGAAGTACCATCGGCTCTGAGAAGCTTAACGACCGAGTTCGGGATGGGATCGGGTGGGGACTTCTCGACATAGCCACCAGGTCAACGAAGCGGATCAGATGAGAAGACATCAGCGCCGAATACATCGCGCGCATGAATTTTGATAAGAACGATCAAGCCGATCGAGCGATTAGTACCAGTAAGCTCCATGCGTCGCCGCACTTCCACATCTGGCCTATCAACGTGGTGGTCTACCACGGCTCTCGGCGAAGCCTTGTTTTGAGGTTAGTTTCCCGCTTAGATGCTTTCAGCGGTTATCTATTCCACACTTAGCTACCCTGCTGCGCGGCTGGCGCCACGACAGGTCCACCAGAGGTGTGTCCATCCCGGTCC
>JBMOOD010000013.1:43964-111419 GCA_049323595.1 Pseudomonadota bacterium | reverse complement strand
GATCGCGGACTGGTTCGGCGGCGAGCCGCCGGCCTCGGCGCACGGGGCCATGGCGCTGGCCTCGGCGCTGCGCAGTCTCGGCCGTCAGGCCGAGGCCGAGGACCTGATCCGGCGCTGGTGGACGACGCAGAGCTTCGAGGCTGACGTCCAGCGGACGATGCTCACCCGCTTCGGGGCCATGCTCAGCCCGGCCGACCACGCGCGGCGGGCCGACATCCTGCTCTACGGCGCGCAGGGCCCGGCCACGCGGGACGTGGTCGCCCTGCTGCCGATGCAGGAGCAGGCGCCCGCGTTGGTCCGAATCGCCCTGCGCTCGGACAGCGCCGGGGCCGACCAGCAGTACGAGGCGCTGCCGCCGGCGGCCAAGTCCAGCCCGGGCGTGGCGTTCGAGCGCGCCGCGAACCTGCGCCGCCGTGGGCGCGAGGGCGAGGCCTACGCCCTGCTCGGCGCCGCCCCACCGCCCCTCCTGACATCCGAAGGCGCCGACAGGATCTGGAACGAGCGCTATCGCCTGACCCTGGCGGCTATCAAGGCGGGAAATTGGCGCAACGCCTATCAGGCCGCGGCCAACACCGGGATCACCGAGGGTGCGGACGGCGCAGAGGCCGAATTCTACGCCGGCTGGATTGCGCTCAACAAGCTGAACGACCCCGTCGCCGCCGGCCGGCACTTCGCCGCCATCGAGAAGATCGGCGCCTCCCCGATCACCCGGGGCCGGGCCTTCTACTGGATGGGCCGGGCGGCCGAGGCTCGCGGCGACAAGGCGGCGGCCGAGACCTACTACCAGGAGGGCGCCCGCTACGGGACCTCGTTCTACGGCCAGCTCGCCACCGAGAAGCTGGGCCTGCCGCTGGTGCTGCCGAAGGACCCGGTTCCCACGGCCGCCGACCGCGCCCGCTTTGAGGCCCAGGCGCCGGTGCAGGCCATGCGGCTGCTGGCCGAGCAGGGCCAGAAGGACCTGTTCCGCGTCTTCGCCGCCCACCTGGACGACACGGTCCCCACGGAGGTGGACGCCGTCCAGCTCGTGGACCTGATCCGCGGCTACGGCGAGCAGGACACTTCGATGCGCGCCATCCGGGCGGTGGCCATGCGCAACCTGATCCTGATCGACCGCGGCTATCCCTATCGCACGCCGCCCGCCGTGCAGGGCGCGCCCGAGCCGGCGCTGGTGCTGGGCATCACGCGGCAGGAGAGCGGCTTCGATCCCGGCGTCCGTTCGCACGCCGACGCCCGCGGGATGATGCAACTCCTGCCCTCGACGGCGAAGCTGGTGGCGCGGAAGATGGGCGTCTCCTACTCCCTGTCGATGCTCTACGAGCCCGACTACAACATGCGCCTCGGCTCCAGCTACCTGGGCGACCAGGTGGACCGGTTCTCGGGCTCGTACATCATGGCCGCGGCGGCCTACAACGCAGGTCCCGGCCGCCCGCCGCAATGGACGGCGATGTGCGACGACCCGCGCACCGACAGCACCGATCCGCTGGACTTCATCGAGTGCATCCCGTTCTCCGAGACGCGCAACTACGTGATGCGGGTGATGGAGAACATGACCGTCTACCGCGCCAAGCTGAACGGCGGGACCGCGCCGATCACCCTCTCCAGCGACCTGCGTCGCGGCGGCTACGGCTACCGGGCGGCTTCGGTGGTGGCGAGCACCCCCTGAGCCGCCGAGGGCCGGGTCCTGAACCAGGCCACGACGAACAGGATGGCGAGCAGCAGGTCGGAACTGGCGATGTAGGCCGTGGCGACGGGCGTGCGGCCCTGTAGGGCCAGGGTCCATGTCGCCGTCACGAAGATCGCCTTGCCGAGGGCGCCCAGGAGCATGATGGGCCGGTAGCGCGCCGGATCGCGGCCGATCAGCAGGTAGACGAGCTGCCAGGCGAAGGTCACGCCGACGAAGCCGTAGTAGTTCTCCGGGTGGCTGAGCGGGACCCCGCTCACCGCGGCCATCTGCTCCTCCAGGAAGAACAGCGGCGTGATCATCAGGAGGCCGAAGAGCCCGCCGATCGTGAACACCCACTTCGCAAAGGTCATGGCGTCCGTCTCCGTCTGGCGATGAGGATTGGGCCTTCGTCGGTCGGCTCCAGCCGCCCCTGAAGTCCGAAGGCGTCGTCGAGAACCTGCGGGGTCAGCGCCTGCGACGGCGCGGCGTCGGCCAGGACGCGGCCGCGGTCGATGACCACGAGCCGATCGCAGAACCGCGCGGCCAGGCCCAGGTCGTGCAGGGTGACCACGACGGCCGCGCCCCGGCCGGCCTCTGCCCGGAACAGCTCGAGGGCGAGCAGTTGCGCGTCCGGGTCAAGGCCCGCGACGGGCTCGTCGGCGACCAGCAGCGGCGCATCGGTCGCGAGCAGGCGGGCGAGCAGGACGCGGGCCCGCTCGCCGCCGGACATCTCGAGCACGCCGCGGTCCGCCAGATCGGAGAGGCCGACGCGGGCAAGCGCCGCCATCGCCCTCGCGCGGGCCGCCGCGGCCGGCAGGTGGAAGGCGCCCAGGCTGGCGATACGCCAGGCGGTCATGTTCCAGCCCAGGTGCCGCTCCTGCGGCAGATAGGCCGCGAGGCGCGCGCGCTCGGGATCGGAGAGGCGCGCCACTTCGCGGCCGCCCAGTTCGGCGCGGCCGGCGTCCAGGCGCAGCAGCCCGAGGGCCGCCCTCAGGAGGGTCGTCTTGCCCGCGCCATTGGCGCCGACGACGCCCAGGATCTCACCGCCTCGCACCGCAAGGCTCACGCCACCCAGAACCGCGCGGGGGCCGCGCCGGACCACGGCCTCGTGAAGGACAAGCACCGTCATCCGCGCCAGCTCCGCGCCGCACGCCAGGCGATGAGGGCGAACAGCGGCGCGCCGAACAGGGCCGTCACCACCCCCAGCTTCAGCTCCAGGTCGGTCGGGATCACGCGCGCGGCCACGTCGGCGGCGGCCAGCAGCACGGCGCCGGCCAGTGCGGAGGGCAAGAGGACACGGCCCGGATCCCCGCCCGCGCCGGCGCGGACGAGGTGCGGCGCGGCGAGGCCGATGAAGCCGACGATGCCGGCCATGGCGACGGCGGCGCCGGTCAGCAGCGACGCTCCGGCCACGGCGGCGGCCCGCAGGCGCGTCATCGGCAGGCCCGAGATCGCCGCCGCCTCCTCGCCCAGGGTCAACATGACGAGGCCCCGGGCGGCGTAGAGGCAGAGCGCCGCACCGACCGCCAGCGCCGGAAACTGGCGGGCGATGTCGATCCAGTCGCGGTTCGCCACCGAGCCCAGGAGCCAGGAGAAGACCTCCGCCAAGGTCACCGGCGACGGCGAGAAGTTGAACACCAGCGAGGTGAGCGCCCCCAGGAAGGCCGACAGCGCCACGCCGAAGAGGATCAGTGTCTCGGGCTCGCGGAAACGGGCGGCCAACCAGGTCAGGGCGAGGCCCACCGCCAGGGCCAGGCCGAGCGCCGCGCCCTCTATGGCGCCCGGGGTCGCGGCCAGCCCGGCCGAGATAGCGACGGCCGCGCCCAGGCCCGCTCCGGCGGAGACGCCCAGCACGCCGGGATCAGCCAGCGGGTTGCGCAACAGGCCCTGCATCACGGCCCCCGCCAGGCCGAGGGCGGCGCCGACGACCAGCGCCGCAACGGTCCGGGGCAGGCGGATCTCGAACAGCACCTCATGCGGCCCGGACGTCGGATCGGCGAAGGCGCGGGTGAGCTGCTCGCCGGTCAGCCCGGTCTCCCCGATGAGGAGGCCTGCGACGGCCGACGCCAGGACCGCGGCCAGCAGCAGGAGGTTGAGCGTCGCCGGCCTCAACGCGGCGCCTCGGCGGCCAGGCGCCGAACGGCCTCGGCGGCGCTCCAGTCCGGGCATCCCAGAAGCTCTCCGGAGAGGCTGGCGACCGCCCGCTCCTCGACCACGCGCCGAAACACCCGATGGCCGCCCAGGCTCCAGCTCGCGCCGGCGAGCTGGAAGGTGTCGAAAAACCCGAGCACCACCGCTTCGGGCGGGCGCAAGGCCAGCGCCTCGAGCGACACCGTATTGTAGCCGCGCCGGGTTTCCAGGTTGGTCAAGCCGGCGGCGCGAAGGATGGCGTCCACCAGAGTCCCCGGCCCCGCCGTCACCCCGCCGGGCGTCAGATAGAGCACAGGCCGGCCCTTCCAGGCGCCGGCGGCCTGCGAGAGCCGCCTGTCCATACGGGCGACCAGCGCCTCGCCTTGCTGGTGTCGGTCCAGGGCGGCGGCGACGCGCCGGATGTTGGCGCGAATGCCCGCAAAGTCGCCAGCCTCCTCGATCGTGATGACGCGCACGCCCCGCGCCTCTAGCGCGCCAAGAACCCGAGGCTCGCCGCCCCAGTAGCGAACGACGACCTGCGGCTGTGCGGCGAGCGCGGATTCGAGATCGGCGCGCCGCCGGGGCAGCCCTTCGGCCAGCTGTCGCAGGCGTGAGTCGGCGTCGTCGGCGCGCGTGGAGAGGCCGACGACCGCCTCGCGCGGGCTCAAGGCGAGGACGTACTGGTCGGCGCACTGGTCGAGGCTGAGAACGCGGGGCGCGGCGTACGCCGTCACCGGCAGCAGCAGCGCCGAGATCGCCGCGGCTAGTCGATGACGAGCCCGTGGAGCAGGCCCTCGAGGGTGACCTTCATCAGCTCCTCGCGATCGTCGACCCACTCGAAGTTGGGCCGGCTGATCAGCAGCGCCACGACGCCGTGGCAGGCCATCCAGAGCGCCTGGGCCGCCGAGTCGCCGCTGCCGGTCCGCAACCGACCGCTCGCCGCCACCTCGCGCACCACGCCGGAGAAGGCTTCGTAGCATTGGTGGCTCAATTCCGAGGTGCGTTCCGGCGTCGGGTCCGTCGATACCGGACGGGTGGAGCAATAGACAAGCTGATAGGCGTTGGGGTGCTCGAGCCCCCAGCGCATGTAGGCCTCCAGCATCATCCGGGTGCGGACCACCGCATCCAGCGGCTTCGCCGCGATCTCCGTGTTGCGGGCGAGAAGCTGGCTGAGCGTGCCCTCCACGATCTCGTGGAGGATGCAGGCCTTGTCGGGGAAGTGCATGTAGAGCGCCGTCGAGGAAACGCCCACCTCGTCGGCGATCTTGCGAATGGTCGCGCCATCATAGCCCTCGGCCACGAAGATGCGTTCGGCGGCGTCCAGGATTTCGGCCCGCCGGAGATGGCCGTCGCCCTTGGCCTTGCGCGTGGTCTTACGCGCCGCGTTCGCGACTGTGCTCATGGATTCTCCCCACATCCGTCGGCGCTGCCAGCGGACCCCAAATCGACAGGTGTGACAAGTCTTTGTCACCCCCACTGGACGCGCAAGGCTCCCACCGCGTAAGGGGCGGCCATGAGCGGACCCGCCGTCGACGACGCCCCGCAGGTGATGCGCACCACAGGCTGGGCCGACTACGCCCTGCTGGATTCCGGCGGTGGGCGCAAGCTGGAGCGGTACGGACCCTACCGTGTCGTGCGGCCCGAACCGCAGTGCCTCTGGACGCACCGGCTGCCGCCCGGCGCCTGGGATGCGGCCGATGCGGTCTTCGACCCCTCGGACGACGAGGACGCGGGGCGCTGGCGGTTCCGGGACAAGCTGAGGGAGACCTGGCCGCTGGCCTGGGGGGATGTGAAGTTCCACGGGCGCTTCACGGCCTTCCGGCACCTGGCCTTCTTTCCGGAGCAAGCGGCGAACTGGGCGTGGCTGGATGCGCAGGTCCGCGGCTCGGCCGGCCAACCGCGGGTGCTCAACCTGTTCGGCTATACGGGTGTCGCCAGCCTGGTGATGGCGGCGGCCGGCGCGGCGGTGACCCACGTGGACGCCTCCAAGAAGGCGGTCGCCTGGGCGCGCGAGAACGCCGAGCTGTCCGGTCTCTCGGATCGCCCGATCCGGTGGATCGTCGAGGACGCCAAGAAATACGTGGCCCGCGAAGTGCGGCGGGGGTCGCAGTACGAGGGGATCATCCTGGACCCGCCGAAGTATGGGCGCGGACCCGACGGCCAGGTCTGGCGCCTGTTCGAGGACCTTCCTGAACTTGCCGGGCTATGCGCCCAGCTTCTTTCGGAAAACGCCCGCTTCCTGGTGCTCAACGCCTATGCCGAGCGGATCTCGGGCGCCGCGCTGGCCGGCCTGCTCGCCGAGAAGCTGGCGGGCCGCGGCGGCCGTATCGAATGGGGCGAACTGGCGCTCGTGGAGGACGCGGGCGACCGGGCGATCGGCATGAGCTTCTACGCGCGGTGGTCGGCGTGACCGCGCGCGTCGTCACATCGCTGACCAATCCGACGGTGAAGGCCGTCCGCGCCCTGCACATGCGCAAGGAGCGCGACGAGCGGGGACTGTTCGTCGCCGAGGGGCTGAAGAACGTCACCGAGGGCGTGGAGACGGGCCACGCGCCCCGCGTCCTGATGTACGGCCCCGAGGCGGCGCGCCATCCCCTGCTCCGCAAAGCGGCGGAGGCGACGAGGGCGGCGCACGGCGAAGTGATCGAGGTGACGGAGGAGATCCTCGCCAAGGTGTCGCGGCGCGAGAATCCCCAGGCGGTGGTCGGCGTCTTCCCCCAGATGTTCCAGCCGCTCGCGGCGGTGACGCCCGGCCCGGCGCAATGCGTGGTCGCGCTTCACCGGGTGCGCGACCCCGGCAACCTGGGGACCATCGTGCGAACCGCGGACGCGGCCGGCTGCGGGGCGGTGATCCTGGTGGGCGAGTGCTGCGATCCCTTCTCGGTCGAGGCGGTGCGCGCCACCATGGGCTCGATCTTCGCGGTCCCGCTGGCGAAGGCGACGGAGGCGGAGTTCGCGGCCTGGCGGAGGGCCTGGGGCGGATCGGTCGTGGGCACGCTGCTGACGGCCGCCGTCGACCACCACGCCGCGGCCTACGCCAAGCCCGCCCTGGTGCTCATGGGCAACGAGCAGCAGGGGCTGCCGCCAGAGATGGCCGCCCTGTGCGACGTGAACGTGAAGATCCCCATGCGCGGGCGGGCCGACAGCCTGAACCTGTCGGTGGCGACGGGCATCATGATCTACGCGGCGACAAGCTGAGCTGTTTGGCTCGCAATCTCATGGGGTTGGCAGGACAAGCGGATCACCCGATAGTCGGCGCACAGAGGGGAGTTCAGGCATGATCCAGAAGGTGTTCGCCGGCGTGATCGGCGCCGGACTGTTGCTGGCCGCACAGCCGGCAGCGGCCAAAGTGGTGACGCTCACCTACTTCGGCTCGGTCGAATCCGGCGCCGACGACCGCGCCGTCTTCGGGGGCGGAAACCTGGCGGGCCAGGACTTCACGGCGAGGTTCGTGTTCGACACAGCGGCCGCGGGCCGGGAAACCACCGGCGCGCATGACCGTATCGACGGCGGGATCGAGGTCTCGCTTCCCAGCTTCCTGGACGCCTCGCTCGAGATCAACGGCCTCACCTGGGATTTCCCCGGCGGCTACATCGAGACTGTCGTGCTCACGGACGACCTGATCAGCGTCACGAGCGCCGACGGCAATGTCGTGGCGCCGCCCGAGTTCCTGCCGTTCGTCGACGCTGGGGCCAACCAGATCGCATTGAGCCTGTTCTCGCAGATCAACGTCTTCAACCTCGACCTCAACGGCGCGTGGGACGCTACCGACAGCGTCGGCCACTTCCAGATCAGCGCCTTCGACGGCGGCGTGGGCGACTACGTGCGCAGCTACGGCGTGCTGACGGCGCGGCGCGCGACCCTGGACGACGGAACCGGCCTCGGAAGCGTTGTGCCGGAGCCGGGCGCCTGGGCGTTGATGATCCTCGGCTTCGGCGCGGTGGGCGCAACGCTCCGCCGACGCAGGGACGCCGCCGTCCCGGCCTGATCCGGGAGAGGCCGGCGCGCCTCACATGTCACGGAGAGGAGGTCTCCTGCGTCCTTGACGCAAACGAAGGAGACCTCCCCATGACCGCACGCCTGAACGCCTGGACCGTCGCGCCGAAGGCCCTGCAGCCGCTCATCGACCTCGAGACCTACCTGGCCGGCTCCGGCCTGGAGCACAGCCTGATCGAGCTGGTGAAGATGCGGGCCTCGCAGATCAACGGCTGCGCCTTCTGCCTGCACATGCACTCCAAGGACGCGCGCGCCGCCGGCGAGAGCGAAGAGCGGCTGCATCTGCTGGCGGCCTGGCGCGAGTCCAGCCTCTACACGCCGCGCGAGCGGGCGGCGCTCGCCTGGACCGAGGCGCTGACGCTGGTGGCGCAGACCGGCGCGCCGGACACCGACTATGAGGGCCTGAAGGCGCACTTCGGCGAGGCGGAGGTCGTGGACCTGACGATGCTGATCACCGCCATCAACGCCTGGAACCGCATCGCCGTGGGCTTCCGCAGCCAGCACCCGCGGACCTGGGCCAAGGCCGCCTAGAGGTCATCGTCGTCGAGCTTGCCTTCACGACGCTGCTGCTCGAGGGCGTCGCTGAAGGCCGCGGCGAGGATGCCCGTTGGGATGGCGATGAGACCTATGCCCAGCATGGCCGTGATGCCCGCCAAGACGCGGCCCAGGGCCGTCTCGGGATAGACGTCGCCATAGCCGATGGTGGTCAGCGTCACCACCGACCACCAGAGCGCCCGGGGGATGCTGCCGAACTTCTCGGGCTGCCCCGGACCCTCCACCAGGTAGAGCAGCGTCGCCGAGACGATCATCACGAACAGGGCGGCGTAGAGCGCCAGGAGCAACTCGTAGCGGCGGGATGCGAGGGCGCGGCCGGCCAGGTTCCAGGCGTGGGAGAAGCGGCCCAGCTTGGCCACGCGCAGGATGCGCAGCAGCCGCACCAGGCGCAGCAGATAAGTCGGCGCGCCCACCAGGGTGAAGATGGCCGGCGCGATGGCCAACAGGTCGATGATCGCGGCGGGGGAGACCATCCAACGCCAGCGGGCCGGCCAGCCCCCCTCCTCCGCCGCGGTCCAGAAGCGGGCTGCGTACTCGACGGCGAAAAGCGCGGCGAAGGTGAGCTCGGCGGCGCGGAAGAAGACCTCGTAACCGAGGCGCAACGACCTTTCGGTCTCCAGCAACGCGACGGCGACGGCCCCAAGGATCAGCACAACCAGCGCCCGGTTCAGCCAGGAAAGGCCCTTCGACCGACGGCCGGGGTCGAGCTGATCGTGAAGCCGGCTGCGCAAGGTCCGGCGCGTCGCCGACCCGACCTCTGTCATTCGAAATTCCCCCATGGAGGCGAACAGCCTAGGCCATCGCGCCTTCAGGTTCCACGCGGTTTGGCCCGCGTCGTGGGCTGGGCGGCGGCGGGGTCCTCGGGCCAGACGTGCCTGGGATAGCGGCCGCGCATGTCGGTGCGCACGTCCTTCCAAGAGCCCTTCCAGAATCCCGGCAGGTCCTTCGTGGTCTGGATCGGGCGGTGCGCCGGCGACAGGAGGGAGAGCGTGAGGGGCTCGCCGCCGACGGTCGGGTGCTGCGCAAGTCCGTAGACTTCCTGCACACGGACTTCCACACGCGGGCCCGCCTCGGCCGCATAGTCGATGGCGAAGCTATTGCCCGTGGGCGCCGTCCAGCGGGCCGGCGCCGCCTGGTCAAGCCGGCGCTGGACGTCCCACGGGACAAGGGTGCGGAGCGCGCCGTCGAGGACGTCGGGCGTCAGGGCCGCCAGGCCGCGCAAGCCGGACAGCACAGGCGTCAACCATTCGTCCAGGCGGGCCACCAGGGCGGCGTCAGAAAGGTCGGGCCAGGCCGGGTCGCGCGCGTGCAGGAAGGCCATGCGCTCGCGCAGCGACCTGGCCGCCTCGCCCCAGGAAAGCGCCCCCAGCCCGTCGCGCCGGACGCGGTCGGCGAGCGCCCGTGCGATGAGGGCTGGGTCGGGGTTGTCGTCGACTTCCTCGCGGACCGTCAGGCGGCCGAGGCGGGTGAGGCGCTTGGCGCGCAACCGGCCGCCCGGGCTTTCCTCGAGGCGATCCTCGACTTCGAACTGCCCGGCGAAGGCGGAGAGCTCGGACGGATCCAGGGGCGCTGCCAGCAAGATCCGGTCGCGGCGGTCGCCGCCGCCCATCTCGGCCACCGCCAGCCAGGACTCTCGGGCCAGGGCGTCGGTGGGTTCGACGAAGGCGCCGCGCCCGCTGACGAGCTGAAACTCGCCCTGCGCGCCCCGCGCCCGGGCGATCCGTTCAGGGTAGGCGAACGCCAGCAGCAGGCCGTCGGACAGGGGCTCGCCCGGCCCGGCCTTTCCAGTCCGGCTGGCCCAGCGATCGGCCAGGGCCCTTGCGTCTCGCGCCCGGGCGCTGCGATCCCGCTCGAACGACTCCAGCCTGTGCCGCAGGTCGGCATCACGGCCGCCCAGGCCGCGCTCGGTCAGGATCGCGGCGATGCGCGCGGCCCGGGCGGCCTGTCCGCTCTCGGCGGCCTTGAGCACCATGTGCGCGAGCCGCGGCGGCAGCGGCATGTCGGCGAGCGCGCGACCGTGGCCGGTGAGCACGCCGTCCCGGTCCAGCGCCTCCAGCCGCGTCAGCAGGGCGCGCGCCTCCGCGAAGGCGGCGGCCGGCGGCGGATCGAGGAAGGCGAGCTCCGCCGGGTCTTTGGCGCCCCAGCGCGCCAGGTCGAGGGCCAGGCCCGAGAGGTCGGCGTCCAGGATCTCCGGGTCCGCATAGGCAGGAAGCGCGCGGGTTTCCGCCTCGCCCCACAAGCGGTAGCAGACTCCGGGTTCGGTGCGGCCGGCCCGTCCCCGCCGCTGGTCGGCGGCGGCGCGTGACACGCGCACCGTGGCCAGGCGCGTCAGACCGCTGGCCGGGTCGTAGCGCGGGACCCTCGCCAAGCCGCAGTCCACGACCACGCGCACGCCCTGGATGGTCAGACTGGTCTCGGCGATCGAGGTGGCGAGCACGACCTTCCGTCGCCCCGGAGGGGACGGCTCGATGGCGCGATCCTGGTCCCGCGGGTCGAGCGCGCCATAGAGCGGCGCGATGTCGACCTCCGGCCGGCGGACACGTTCGGCCAGGCGTTCCGCGGTGCGCAGGATCTCGCCCTGTCCCGGCAGGAAGACGAGCACGCTGCCCGCTTCCTCGGCCAGCGCACGCTCGACGGCCCGGACGACCTGGTCCTCGATCCGCTGCCTGTCGTCGCGGCCGAGGTGGCGGGTTTCTACCGAGAAAATGCGCCCCTGGCTCTCCACGACCGGGCAGGCGCCCAGCAGCCGGGCCACGGCGGCGCCGTCGAGTGTCGCTGACATCACCAGCAGGCGCAGGTCGTCCCGCAGCAGGCCTTGCGCGTCGCGGGCGAGCGCCAGGCCCAGGTCTGCGTCCAGGCTGCGCTCGTGGAACTCGTCGAAGATCACGCAGCCGACCCCGGCCAGCTCGGGATCGGCCAGGATCATGCGGGTGAAGACGCCCTCGGTGACCACCTCGATGCGGGTGGCGGCCGAAACCTTGGACTGCATGCGCACGCGGAAGCCGACCGTCTCGCCTACGCGCTCGCCCAGGGTGGCGGCCATGCGCGCGGCGGCCGCCCGGGCGGCGAGGCGGCGCGGTTCGAGGACGATGATCTTTCGGCCGGCCGCCCACGGCTCGGCCAGAAGCTCGAGCGGGACGACCGTCGTCTTGCCCGCGCCCGGCGGCGCCACGAGCACGGCGGCGTTCGCGGCGGCGAGCGCAGCCTTCAGCTCCAGCAGGGCGTCGTGGACGGGCAGCATTTGCCCGGCTCTAGCGCGATCGCGGGGCATGAGGGAACCGCCCGCCGCCTTGCCGCTTGACCGGAAGGCCGCAAGCAAGCCACGGTCGCGCCAAATTTTTACCTGGGCGGCTCGGGGGCCGCCGTTCGGAGGGAATATGTGGCGTGTAAAGCCGCTCGACGCGATCCTGGCCACTGCTGAGAAGAAGGCGCTGCACAGATCGCTCGGGGCATTCCAGCTCACGATGCTGGGCATCGGCGCCGTCATCGGCACCGGTATTTTCGTCCTGACCGCCGAGGCCGCCCAGAAGGCGGGCCCCGGCATGATGCTCTCGTTCGTCATCGCCGGCGTCGTCTGCGCCGTGGCGGCCCTTTGCTACGCCGAGATGGCGTCGATGGTCCCCGTCTCGGGCTCGGCCTACACCTACAGCTACGCCGTGATGGGCGAGGTGGTGGCCTGGATGGTCGGCTGGGCGCTGATCCTCGAATACGCCGTCGCCGCCGGCGCCGTGTCGGTGGGCTGGTCGGGATATGTGATCGGTCTCCTCGAGGCCAGCTTCGGCCTCGAGATACCCGACGCCCTGACGCTAGGCCCCTTCGACGGCGGGATGATCAACCTCCCGGCCATGGCCATCGCGGGCCTGGTCACCTGGCTGCTCGTGATCGGCACCCGGGAGAGCGCCACGGTCAACGCCGTCCTCGTCGCGATCAAGGTGAGCGCGCTGACCCTGTTCATCATCCTGGCGCTGCCGGTGATGAACATGGAACAGTTCACGCCCTTCGCCCCGCTCGGCTTCGCCGGGATCTCGGCGGCGGCGGCGTCGATCTTCTTCGCCTACGTGGGCTTCGACGCCGTCTCGACCGCGGCGGAGGAGACCCGGAACCCGCAGCGGAACATGCCCATCGGCCTGATCGGCTCGCTGGCCATCTGCACGATCTTCTACCTGCTCGTGGCCGCCGGCGTGATCGGCACCGTGGGCGCGCAACCGGTGATGGGGGCCGCGGGCCAGCATCTCGAACCCGGCAGCCGCGAGCTGGCGGCCCAGTGCGCCGCCATGGGCGATGCGGCCGTCGTCTGCTCGAAGGAGGCCCTGGCCTGGACGCTGCGCGAGATCGGCTGGCCGCAGATCGGCAACCTGCTCGGCCTCGCCGCGGGTCTCGCCCTGCCCTCGGTCATCCTGATGATGATGTTCGGCCAGACCCGGATCTTCTTCGTGATGAGCCGCGACGGCCTGCTGCCCGCCGCGTTCTCGAAGATCCACCCGAAGTACAATACGCCCCACGTGATCACGATCATCACGGGCATCGCGGTGGCGCTGTTCGCCGCCTTCTTCCCGGTGGGTCAGCTGGCCAACATCTCGAACTCCGGTACGCTGTTCGCCTTCGGGGCCGTGGCCATCGCCGTGATGGTGATCCGCAAGACCGATCCGCACCGCCATCGCCCGTTCCGGACGCCGCTCATCTACCTCACCGCGCCGATCGCCGTGCTGGGCTGCCTCTATCTGTTCGTGAGCCTGGACCAGAAGAGCATCATGCTCTTCGCGATCTGGGCCGCCATCGGACTGGCGGTCTACTTCGGCTACAGCCGCTCGCGCAGCCACGTGGGCCGGGGCCTCACCGAGACGCACGAGCTCGATCCGGACGCGCCGCCCTCGCCGGTGCCGCCCATGCCGGGCGCGGATTAGACGACGGAAGGGCCCGGGAGAAATCCCGGGCCTTTTCTTATGCCGCGCGAGCCCCGATCATAGGGGCGACATGAACGCACCGTCTCCGCCCCTGCCGATCCGCGCCCTCGTGGCCCCCGTCACGCCGCTGCAGCAGAACTGCACCATCGTCTGGTGCGTGAAGACGATGAAGGCCGCCGTCATCGATCCGGGCGGCGAGGTCCCGCGTCTGCTCGACGCGCTCAAGCAGCAGGGCCTGACGCTCGAGAAGATCTGGATCACCCACGGCCACCTGGACCACGCCGGCGGCACGGCCGCCCTGAAGGAGGCCACCGGCTGCCCGATCGAAGGGCCGCACCCGGACGACCAGTTCTGGATCGACGACATCGGCGCCTCGGGCGCCAAGTGGGGCATGCCCGACGCGCGCAGCTTCACGCCCGACCGCTGGCTGCAAGACGGCGACAAGGTGACCCTGGGCGAGACGGAGTTCGAGGTGATCCACTGTCCGGGCCATACGCCGGGCCACGTGGTGTTCTTCCACCGCCAGGCGCGGTTCGCCCAGGTCGGCGACGTGCTGTTCCAGGGTTCGATCGGGCGCACGGACTTCCCGCGCGGGAACTACCAGGACCTGATCGCCTCGATCACCCAGAAGCTGTGGCCGCTGGGCGACGACGTCCGCTTCGTGCCGGGCCACGGGCCGATGTCGAGTTTCGGCCAGGAGCGGCGGACCAACCCGTTCGTGGCTGACGACGTCCTGGCCGACTAGCGCCCCGGCGCTTCTGTATTGATAGGGACATTTCGGTTTCAGGTGAGACATTCCAGCGTTACGGCCGGCGCACATTTTCGCGCCCATGGAGATTGCGACTGACATGGCCGGGGCCGGCGCCCGTATCCTCATGGTCGACGACGACCCGGGCATCCGCGACGTGGTGTCCGACTTCCTGGGCCGTCACGGCTACAAGGTCGAGACGGCGGCCGACGCGCAGGAGATGGAGCGCGCGCTCGAGCGTGGACCGGTGGACCTGATCGTGCTCGACGTCATGCTTCCCGGCGAAGACGGTCTGGCGGTGTGCCGACGGCTGACCAGCGGCGAGGCCGCGCCGCCGATCATCATGCTCTCGGCGATGGGCGAGGACACCGACCGTATCGTGGGCCTGGAGCTCGGCGCCGACGACTACCTGGCCAAGCCCTGCAACCCGCGCGAACTGCTCGCACGGGTTCGCGCGGTGCTGCGGCGCGCGGAGCAACGGGCCTCGTCCGGAGAACTGGGCGCCGGCTGCGAGTTCGCCGGCTGGCGACTGGACCTGGTGCGGCGCGAACTGCGCTCCCCAGCGGGCGTGGTGGTGAACCTGAGCTCCGGCGAATTCTCGCTGCTGCGCGCCTTTGTCGAGCGGCCGCAGCGGGTCCTGACCCGCGACCAGCTTCTCGAGTTCGCCCGCGGGCCGGATTCCGACGCCTTCGACCGCGCCATCGACGTGCAGATCAGCCGGCTGCGGCGCAAGCTGGACGACGGCGGCGACAGCCACGACCTGATCCGCACGATTCGCAACGAGGGCTACATGTTCACCGCGAAGGTGAAGCGCGCGTGAAGCCCTTCGGCCGCCCGACGGCGTCGCTGTTCGTCCAGCTCCTGACGCTGACGGGCCTGGCGCTGGTGGCGGCGTGGGCGATGAGCACCCTGCTGCTCTTCCTGCTGCCGCCCCCGGCGCCCGACTTCTACCGGCTGCGCGAGATCGAGCAGACCTACCGGGGCGCGGCGCCCACATTCACCGAGCGGCGACCGCTGGTGAGACGAGTGCAGGACCGGCCGCCCCAGCCGGAACTGGAGGGGCGCTCCATCCCCACGATCCGGGCGAAGATCGCCATGGACCTGGGCGTCCAGCTCTCCGACGTGGTGATCGCCGGCGAGCGCGGGCCGCTGTCGGACCGCCGCGTCGGCCGGATCATCCGCGACAGGGCTGCGCGCGCCGGCATGGGCGAGGACGAGCACTTCCTGATCTATCCCTTCCAGGTGGGCGTACGGCAGGCCGACGGGACCTGGGCCGTAGTGCGCACCGAGGGCGCTTTCGGGCTCGACCCGTGGCAGCAGCGGGTGGCCCTGTGGTTCGCCCTCTCGGCCCTGGCCATGTCGCCGGTGGCGTGGATCTTTGCGAGGCGGCTGTCGCGGCCGATCCAGGTGTTCGCCGAGGCCGCCGAGCGATTGGGTCGCGACCCGCGCGCGCCGCCCCTGGAGGTGAAGGGACCCGCCGAGATCAGCGTCGCCGCCCGCGCCTTCAACGAGATGCAGGAGCGCCTGCAGCGCTACGTCGAGGACCGCACGGCCATGGTGGGCGCGATCGCCCACGACCTGCGCACCCCCCTCACCCGGCTGCGTTTCCGTATCGAGGCCCTGCCGGAGGATCAGCGCGCCAAGTACGCCGCCGACCTCGACCAGATGGAGGCGATGATCGCCGCCACCCTGGCCTTCGTGCGCGACGCGACGAAGCCGGGCGAGCGAACGCCGCTGGAGCTGTCCTCGCTGGTCGAGAGCCTGTGCGACGAGATGGCCGAGACTGGCGCCCCCACCGAGGCGGAACCCTCTGAGAAGGTGGTGCTGGAGGGGGATCCGATGGCGCTGCGGCGGCTGATCTCGAACCTGCTCGAGAACGCCGTGAAGTTCGGCGGCCGGGCGCGGGCCCGGGTGTTCCGGGAAGACGGCCATGCCGTGGTGGAGATCGAGGACGACGGCCCCGGCATCCCACCGGCCGACGCCGAGAAGGTGTTCGAACCCTTCTTCCGGCGGGAGCCTTCGCGCAGTCGCCAGACCGGGGGTATCGGCCTGGGCCTGGCCGTCGTGCGCTCGATCGCCCGCGGGCACGGGGGGGATGTCAGTCTGATCAACCGGCCCGGCGGCGGATTGACGGCGCGCGTGGAACTGCCTCTGTAGCGCCACCGCGTGAAACGGAAATGAAATCCGGCCGCAAAGCAGGCCGGGCCTAGTCACGCCGGGTTCATGGGAGCCCTTGGATACCTGGAACGACATGAGCCTCAACACCTCCCCTCGCCGCCGGCGCCTTCGCTTGTCCCGGGGCGCCTGGATCGCCCTGGGCGTGGTCGCGCTGGTCGTTGCAGCTCTCCTGGCCTGGCAGATGCGACCCAAGGCCGAGAAGGACCCTTACCGCTTCGGCGAGGTTGAGCGCGGCGACATCACCCGCTCGGTTTCCGCGTCGGGAACGCTGCAGGCGCTCGTCACGGTGGATGTGGGCTCGCAGATTTCGGGCCAGGTGACCCGCGTCCTCGCCGACTTCAACGACGAGGTGCGGCAGGGCCAGACCCTCGCCATCCTGGACCCCCAGACCTACCAGTCGCGCGTGGCCCAGAGCCAGGCGGACATCGCCGCCGGCCAGGCGAGCGTACGCCAGGCCGAGGCCACGCTCGCCAACGCCGAGGCCGACTACGCCCGCAAGAAGGCGCTGGTGGACCAGGGCATCTATGCGCCGACGACCCTGGACGCGGCTACGGCGGCCCTGAAGGTCGCCCAGGCCAATGTCGCCGCCGCCCGCGCCCGGGTGAACCAGAGCCGCGCCACCCTGCGCAGCCAACAGGTCGACCTCGGCCGCACGACGATCAGCTCGCCGATCGACGGCATCGTCGTGGACCGCAAGGTCGAACCCGGAAACACCGTGGCCGCCAGCCTGCAGGCGCCGGTGCTGTTCACCATCGCCCAGGACCTGTCGAAGGTGGAGGTGAAGATCAGCGTGGACGAGGCCGACGTGGGCCAGGTGCAGGAGGGCCAAGCGGTGCGGTTCACCGTCGACGCCTTTCCGGACGACAGCTTCGAGGGTGTCGTGACCCAGGTGCGCAAGCAGCCGACCACCGAGCAGAACGTGGTCAGCTACACCGTGATCGCGCAGGCCGACAATCCGCAGCGCAAGCTGCTGCCGGGCATGACGGCGAACGCAGACATCATCATCGAGACCCGGCGCAACGTCGTTAAGGTCCCCGCGGCGGCGCTTCGCTGGGCGCCTCCGAGCGAGAACGGTGAGCGCGCGCGCAGCGGCGCCGTGGTCGCCGGCCCGCCCGGCCTTGGCGGTCCCTCGGGCGGCAGCCAGCGCCAGCGCGGCCAGGGCGGGATGATGGCCGCACGCATCGTCGAGCAACTCGACCTGGACGCCCGCCAGAAGCAGGCCTGGGATCGGATCGCGGCGGACCTGCGCCAGAAGACCCAGGCGGTCTTCGCCTCGGGCGGCGGCGACCGACAGGCGATGCGCCAAGCGATGACGAAGAACCTCGACGAGGCGTTCGGCAAGCTGGAGCCCCTCTTGCGGCCCGAGCAGAAGACCAAGCTGGCCGCCATTCGCGCCAGCATGGCCCAGGGACGTCGCACAGGTGGCATGACCGGCGGCACGGTCTATGTGCTGCGGGAGGGCAAGCCCACGCCCATCGCGGTCCGGGTCGGCGCCACAGACGGCAGCTCCACCGAAATCGTAAGCCGCGATCTGAAGCCCGGCGACGAGGTGATCACCGGCGGCGGGCCCAAGCCCAAGACCGATCCGCGCAGCCTCGGCGGTCCTGGCGGCGGCGGCGTGCGGGTGCGGATGTAGGCCGGCCGATGATCGAGGTGCGCGACCTGCGGAAGATCTACGTCATGGGCGAGGAAGAGGTGCCGGCCCTGGCGGGCGTCGACCTCGAGATCGCCCGCGGCGAGTACGTGGCGATCATCGGCCCCTCCGGCTCTGGCAAGTCGACGCTGATGAACATCCTGGGCGGCCTGGACCGGGCGA
Organism: Pseudomonadota bacterium; assembly: GCA_049323595.1. GTDB lineage: Bacteria > Pseudomonadota > Alphaproteobacteria > Caulobacterales > Caulobacteraceae > Phenylobacterium. The sequence goes on along the minus strand of JBMOOD010000013.1, from coordinate 93,429 downwards.
CGAGCGGGACCTACCGGTTCGAGGGCGAGGACGTCGCCCATTTCAGCGACGACGAGCTGGCGGACTTCCGGCGGCGGCGGATCGGCTTCGTGTTCCAGTCCTTCCAGCTGCTGCCGCGGCTGACCGCGCTCCAGAACGTGGAGCTGCCGATGATCTACGCGGGCATGGCGCCAGCAGAGCGCAAGGCGCGCGCCGCCGAACTGTTGGACCGCGTGGGCCTCGGCTCTCGGCTGGGCCATCGCCCCACCCAGCTGTCGGGCGGCCAGCAGCAGCGGGTGGCCGTGGCCCGGTCTCTCGCCAATCGGCCCGACCTGCTGCTCGCCGACGAGCCGACCGGCGCGCTCGACAGCAAGACCAGCGAGGACGTCCTGGCCCTGTTCGGCGAGCTGAACGCCGAGGGCCTGACCCTGGCCATCGTCACCCACGATCCCGAGGTCGCCGAGGCGGCGCGGCGGCGGGTGACGTTCCGCGATGGCCTGATCGTCTCGGACGAGCGCGCGAAGGCGACGGCATGAACCCCTGGGAGCTCGCGCGCTTCGCCCTCGGCGCAATCGTCGCCCATCCGATGCGCAGCGTGCTGACGTCGCTGGGCGTGGTGATCGGCGTGGCCGCCGTCGTCATGATGACCTCGATCGGCCTGGGTGCGCAGCAGCGGGTGACCGAGGCGATCTCGGGCCTCGGATCGAACCTCATCATCGTGTCGCCGAACTTCCAGCGGGGACCGGTCTCCACCGGCGCCGGCAGCGGCTTTTCCCTCCGCGACGCCGACGCCGAGGCGATCGCGGACCAGGTGGAGGACGTCGCCGCCGTCGCCGCCGTGGTGCGCGGCCAGGCTCAGCTGGCCGCCGACGGCGCAAACTGGAACACACGCGTGGAGGGCGTCACGCCGGCCTATCTCACGGCGCGGGACCTCACCATCGCCCAGGGCCGGATGTTCGACGATCGCGAGGCGCGCCAGGGCCGCAAGGTGCTGGTGGTGGGCCCCTCGGTCGCGCGGGAGCTCTGGGGCGACAGCGACCCCATCGGGCGGCGGGTGCGGGTGCGCACCGTGCCTTTCGAGGTCATCGGCGTGCTGGAAAGCAAGGGCCAATCGGGGTTCGGCCAGGACCAGGACGACGTGGTGCTCGCGCCGCTGAGCGCCGTGCGCTCGCGCATCACCGGCCGCCGGTTTCGGGGGGATGCGGTCCAGACCATCTATGTGAAGGCGGTCGACGAGGAGAGCCTGGACCGGGTCCAGGAGGACGTCATCAACCTGCTCCGGACCGAGCACAAGATCCGGCCTGGCGAGGAGGACGACTTCCAGACCCAGAACATGGCTTCGATCCTGGAGGCAAGCCAGCAGGCCGTGGGCACCTTCACCGTACTCCTCGCCGCCGTGGCGGGGGTGTCCCTGGTGGTGGGCGGCGTCGGCATCATGAACATCATGCTGGTGGCGGTGACCGAGCGGACCCGCGAGATCGGCCTGCGGATGGCGGTCGGCGCGAAGCGCAGCCACGTCCTGATCCAGTTCGCCCTGGAGTCGGTCGCCCTATCCCTGGTGGGCGGCTTGATCGGCCTGGCCATCGGCGTCCTGGGCGCCGTCGCGATCGCGCGCCTGGGCGACTGGCCGGCGGCCGTGCCTGCCTGGTCCGGACCCCTTGCGCTGGGATTTTCGGTGATCGTGGGGCTGGTCTTCGGCGCCTATCCGTCGTGGCGGGCGGCGCGGCTCGACCCTATCGAGGCGCTACGCCGCGAATAAGTCGCGCGTTTTGCGCAACCGGGACCGGCCTTCGGGGGTTAGCCAGACCGTAAGCCCCAGAAGGAGAGTCCGTCGATGCCCACCGCTGAAACCGACAAGCCTCGCGCCCGCCGCGGCTTCGCCGCCATGAACCCGGAGCGCCGCCGTGAGATCGCCCGCAAGGGCGGGGCCAGCGTGCCCAGCGAGAAGCGAAGCTTCGCCAGGGACCGCGACCTGGCCGCCCAGGCCGGCCGCAAGGGCGGCGAAGCCTCCCGCGGCGGCGGACGGACCCGCGGACGCGAGAGCTAAGCCTCGCACCGCAGGGGGGCTTGCCGCACCTCCTCTCCGTGTCGGGGAGGAGGCGCGATTTTCTATGTCCGCAACAGCAGCAGCGCGAACGCGGGATCCTCGCTGACCCAACGGTCCTCCAGGCGCCATCCTGCGCCGGCCGCCATTTCCGCGAACCCGTCGACCGTGAACTTGTAGGAATTTTCGGTGTGGATCGTCTCGCCGGCTTCGAAGGCGAAGCGGCGACCGGCCACCTGCACGGCCTGCGCCTTGCGGCTCGCGAGGTGCATCTCGATCCGGCTCTCGCCCGCGTTCCACACCGCCCGATGCTCGAACGCGTCGAGATCGAAATCTCCGCCCAATTCCCGATTGATCCGCGACAGGAGGTTCCTGTTGAACGCCGCCGTCACGCCCGAGGCGTCGTCGTAGGCGGCCACCAGCACCTGCGGGTCCTTGACCAGGTCGACCCCCACGAGGAACGCCGAGCCGTCCCCGAAGAGCCGTCGCGCCCCCGCCAGGAAGGCCTTCGCCTCGTCGGGCGTGAAGTTGCCGATGGTCGAGCCGGGGAAGAAGCCGACGACCGGCCGCCCCTCGGTCTCCGGGGGCAGTCGGAGGGCGTTGGTGAAGTCGTCGCGCAGCGGCGCTACGGTCAGGTCCGGAAAGTCCGCGCGGATGGCGCGGGCGGCGCCTTCCAGGGCGGCGGCGCTGATGTCGATGGGGGCGTAGACGTCCAGCTGCGGCGCGGCGTCCAGTACGATCCGGGTCTTGACGCTGGCGCCCGAACCGAACTCGACCAGGGCCGCGCCCTCGGGGATGTGGCGGGCGATCTCCTGGGCCGCGCCGCGCAGCAGCGCCACTTCGGTGCGCGTGGGATAGTATTCCTCGAGCTCGGTGATCTCTTCGAAGAGCCGTGAACCCTCGGCGTCGTAGAAGTGCTTGGGCGGCACGGACTTGGGCCGCCCCGAAAGACCGGCCAGGACATCGACCTCCAGGTCCGAGGCGACTGCGGCGTCGCCCACGCCGTCCAGGGCCAGCCGCACGCCGGAGAACATCCAGCGCTGATGTGGATAGAAGAAGTTCCGGTAGCTGGGGCGGATGTGACCAGCCGGCGTCACGCAGGCGCCGCCGCGCAGCACGAACTGTCCGGACATGAACTTGCCGTTGTACTCGCCGACCGCGCCGGGAGCGGTCTGGAAGCCGGGATAGGGCAGGTAGGCGCTGCGGGTCCATTCCCAGAGATCGCCGTACATCTGGCGGAGCCCTTTGCCGGGCGACGGCGCCTGAGCGGTCAGGCGTCCCGAGTTCAGGAAGTGGCCGTCGAGCGGGACAGACCCCGCCGCATGCTCCCACTCGGCCTCGGTCGGCAGCCGCGCGCCGGCCCAGGCGGCGTAGGCCTCGGCCTCGAAGTAGCTCACGTGGCTGACGGGCTGGGAGGGGTCCAGCGGGCGCAGGCCGGTCAGGCCCATGATCCTCCAACCGTCCGCGCCCTCGCGCCAGTAGGCGGGCGCGCGCCAGCCTTCCTCTCGCACCCGGGCCCAGCCGTCGGAAAGCCAGAACTCGGCCCGCTCGTAGCCGCCGTCGGCCATGAAGGCGAGCCACTCGCCGTTGGTCACCAGCCGGTCGGCCAGGCGGTACGGCTCCAACCAGGTGCGATGGCGCGGACCTTCGTTGTCGAAGGCGAACCCGCCTCCCCCATGGCCGATCTCCACAAGGCCGCCCGCGAACCCGACCCAGGTCAGCGGCGCGGACGCGGCCTCGGCCGGCGCAGGGCGCGGCGGCGCAAATGCGGGCGACAGCGGCGACTGGGCGAACAGGTGCAGCACGTCCATGAGGATCAGTTCCTGGTGCTGTTCCTCGTGGGCGAGGCCCAGGTCCAGGAGGTCCGACAGCGGCCCGGGGCCGGGAGCCAGCAGGCGCTCCATCGCCGCGTCCACGTGGGCGCGATAGGCCAGGACGTCGGCCACCGACGGCCGCGTGATCAGGCCGCGCGCCGGGCGGGGCTGCCGCGGCCCGACGGCCTCGTAGTACGAATTGAAGAGATAGCCGAACCGGGGATCGAACACCCGATATCCCGGCAAGTGCGGCGCGAGCATGAAGGTTTCGAAGAACCAGGTGGTATGCGCCAGGTGCCACTTGGTCGGGCTGGCGTCCGGCATCGACTGGGCGCCCATGTCCTCGGGGGTCAGGGAGCGGATCAGGGCCTCCGTTCCCCGCCGCACCCGGCGGTAGCGCGAGACCGCATCCGCGGTCGCCGCAGCAGGCTGCTGGACGCGCTCGCGCGCCTGGGACCCGTCGGTGTTCCGCATGCTGTCTCCCCTGATCCAGTCGAAGCACAGCTTCGCCGCTCCGGCCCCATGTGGGGACGAAACCAGAACACCACAACCGTCACCGACGCATAACCTGCGTCGAGCCTGTCCAATTCCCGGGATGGCCGAGAGTTCCGAACATCGCACGCCGATCGCTCAGGAACGCACCGCCCATGGCGGCGTTTCAACCTGCGCTGGTGGGTGTTCGCGTCAGCCGTCCAGGCGGCCGGAGTTCAAGGGGATGGTATGAGCACGACGAGTTGGCGCGACGAGGTCGTGGCGCTCATTCCCGCCCTCAGAGCTTTCGCGTGGTCGCTCAGCCACAACGGGTCGGACGCCGACGACCTGGTGCAGGACACCCTGATCAAGGCCTGGTCCAACCGCGACAAGTTCGAGCCCGGGACGAACCTGCGCGCCTGGCTCTTCACGATCCTGCGCAACACCTACTACACTAGCGTGATGCGCCGCCGCCGCGAAGTGCGCGACGAGAACGGCGAGTACGCCGGCACGCTGCAGACCGCCCCGACCCAGGACTGGAGCATGGCGATGCGGTCGCTGCAGGCGGCCCTCCAGCAGCTTCCGGCGGAGCACCGGGAGGCGGTGATCCTGGTCGGCGCGGCGGGACTGTCCTACGAGGAGGCGGCGGAAATCTGCGGCTGCGCCCTCGGCACGATCAAGAGCCGGGTCAACCGCGCACGCGCCCGCCTCCTGAAGATCATGGATCCCGAGGACCTGAGCGATGGTGTGGCGCTGACGGCGCTGCGGGTCGAGGGATCGGCGTAGCGCGCTTCAAGTCCGTAGGGTCGGACGCGGCAAGCTGTTCGACGACTGCCTGCAGATGTTCGGGCACGCCCCGTCCCTCGAGGCTCGCGTACATGTCCCTGAGCGCTGCGCCGAGCGCGGCCCTCCTGCGATCGGTCATCGCAAGTTCCCTGTTCCCCGCTTTCACCTTACGCCGCCGGGCGCTGTGGGGCTACTCCAGGTCGTCGGGGTAGATCACCGGCAGCACCAGGGCCGTCGGATGAGCGGCGTCCATGTAGACCGTGTTGGCGGCCACCCGCGGCGCCGTCTTCGACGAGCCCGCAGGCTCCCCCGTATTCGGGTTCACCTCGAAACGTGGGGCGTTCGACGAGGTGATGTGCAGGGCGATGCGGTGGCCCTTTTCGAAGGTGATGGCGGTGGGCCAGAGGTCGATGACGAGCTTCTCGGGCGCGCCGGGGGTCATCATGCGGATGTGGTCCGGCATGCGGCCGTTCCGGAAGCGGGTCCGGATGGGCGCGTCCAGGACCAGGGCCTCGTAGCCGTCGGGATAGACATCCACCAGCTTGGCCACGAAGTCGGTGTCGGGGCCGTCCGTGGCGGCGTAGAGCTCCACCGTCACGGGCCCAGCGATGGCGACGTCCTTCTCGAGCACCGGGGTCTGGAAGCGCAAGTAGTCCTGCCGCTCGCCGACCTTTCGCTGGTCGTCGGGGCCGCGCTCGAAGGTGAGGTTTGCGCCGCCCACAGTCGTCACCGGGTTCGCAGGATCGAAGCGGTAGCTGACGCGGGCCTCACCGGCCGCCGGAGCCTTCGTGGTCAGACCCTTGTCGGCGGTCGGATAGTAACGGACCTGGCGATAGGCCGGCGGCCAGTTGGCCGAGGCCATCATGCGGTTCTTCGGCGAATAGGCGTCCTTCTTCGCGCTCGCCATCATGAAGTACTGGACGGGCGGCTCGTCCATGATCCCGTTGTCGATGCCCTTGAGCCAGTAGTCGAACCAGCGGATCTCCTGGTCGCCCCCGAGCGAAAGTCGGTCCGAGCCCGGATAGGCCAGGTCACCCGAGAGCTGGCCGTGGCCGAAGGGGCCCATCAGCAGCTTCTGGTTCCCGCGCGCGCCGTCGGCGCCCTCGTTCTGCAGGTACTCGAAGTTGTCGACCGTGCCGCCGTTGAAGATGTCGTACCAGCCGCCGACGTTGTAGATCGGGATGCGGATGTACTTGCGGTTCGTGGTCATCGCCACGCGATTCCAGGAGACATCGTCCAGGGCCCGGCGACGCACCATGTTCAGCGTCTCCTCCGACGCCCCCTGCTGGGTGAGCCAGCCGATCGTGTCCTTCTCCTTCAGGACGCCGCCCGGATAGCTGTACGACAGCCGGTCCGCGGGCGCGACGACCACATAGGCCGCCTTCAGGTGCGGCGGCGCGGCCATGGCGGCGGAGTTGGCGGTGATGCCCAGGGCCGAGCCGCCGGTCATGCCGACCTTGCCGTTGCTCCAGGCTTGCGTCCCGGCCCATTCGACCGCGTCGTAGCCGTCCTCGATGTCGTTCTCGAAGGCGGCGTAGAAGCCCTGGGAGCGGCCCTTCCCGCGCACGTCCTGCAGCACATAGACGTAGCCCGCGTCGGTATAGCGCTTGGCCTGCTCTACCAGCCGCTGGCGGTTCTTCGCGCCGTCGGGATCGTTCTCGGGATCGATGCGGCCGTCCTTGAGATAGGGCGTGCGCGACAGCACCACGGGCCACGGGCCCTTGCCGGCCGGCTTGAAGACGTTCGCCGCCAGGCGGGTCCCGTCGCGGAGCGTCATGACCTCCTCGACCGCGCCGGGCGGTAGTCCGGGCCATTTCGCCGCCTGCGCCTGGGCCGCGGCCGGGCGCCGCTGCGCCTCCGCCACGCCAGACGCCGACGTCAGGATCAGCGCCGCCGCCGAAGCGAGCGCCAGCTTGCGCCACTGGATCATAAGTTCCTCCCCCCGCGGGTCTTCGCGCCCGCCCCTGCTCGCCCCCCATCTAAGCACGGCTTTCGGCGTGCGTCCTTTCCGGGCCGAAACCTCGGGGCTAGAACCCGCGCATGGACCGCGCCCACGCCGTTTCCCTCGACGCCGACGATTCCCTGGCCGGCTTCCGGGAGGCCTTCGACCTGCCCGCCGGCGTGATCTACCTCGACGGCAACTCCCTGGGTCCCCTGCCCCGCGCCGCGGCTGTGCGCGTGGACGAAACCGTCCGCCAGGAGTGGGGCCAGGGCCTGATCACGAGCTGGAACGCCGCCGGCTGGATCGAGGCGCCGCAGCGCGCGGGCGGCAAGCTCGCCCGGCTGGTCGGGGCCAAGCCGTCCGAGGTCGTGGTCGCCGATTCCACCTCGGTGAACCTCTTCAAGCTCGCGGCCGGGGCCCTGTCCTTGCGGACGGGCCGCAAGGCGCTGGTCACCGAGACGGGGAACTTCCCGACCGACGTCTATGTGCTGGAAGGCCTATGCGCGCTGGCCGGCGCGGAGTTGCGCGCCGTCCCGCCGGACGAGGTCCTGGAGGCGATCGACGGAGACACGGCGGCCGTCGTCCTGACCCACGTCCACTACAAGACCGCCCGCCGCTGGGACATGGCGGCCGTGACCGCGGCGGCGCACGCGAAGGGCGCGCTGGCGCTCTGGGACCTGAGCCACACCGCGGGCGCCCTCGCCTGCGACCTGAACGGCGCGAACGCCGACCTCGCCGTCGGCTGCGGCTACAAGTACCTGAACGGCGGCCCCGGGGCGCCGGCGTTCCTGTTCGTGGCCGAACGCCACCAGGCCGCCATCCGCACGCCGCTCGCCGGCTGGATGGGACACGCCGAGCCCTTCGCCTTCGAGGACCGCTACCGGCCCGCCGCCAACATCCGCCGCCAGCTCTGCGGCACGCCGCCGATCCTGGGCCTGGCCGCGCTGGAGGCGGGCCTGGACCTGCAGCTCCAGGCCGAGCCAAAGGCGGTGGAGGCGAAAGGGCGCTCGCTCTGCGACCTGTTCATCCGCCTCGTGGAGACCCGCTGCGCCGGCCATGGCCTCGTTCTCACCGGCCCGCGGAGCATGGCCGAGCGCGGCCTGCACGTCTCGTTCGCCCATCCGGACGGCTACGCCATCGTCCAGGCCCTGATCGCCCGCGGGGTCATCGGGGACTTCCGCGACCCCGACATTCTTCGCTTCGGCTTCTCGCCGCTCTGCCTCAGCCACGCCGAGGTGTGGGACGCCGTCGAGATCCTGCGCGAGGTGCTGGAGACCCGCGCCTTCGATCGCCCCGAGCATCGCGCCCGCGCCGCCGTGACCTGACGTCGGGTTTGAGGCCGGGGCGGGCTTCGGCTAGCAATTCGGCGACGCGGGCGATCCACAAGCCCGGCTGGGAGCTGAAGCGACGGGCATGAACGACGATCCGATCAAGGTGCTGACCGACATCGCCACGGTCCATGGGCGCGAGCGCGGGGACAGGGTGGCCGTGCATTTCGAAGGGCGCGACCTGACCTACGCCGAGCTCGACCGGCGCTCGGACGAGGTGGCGGGCCTGTTGCAGCACGCGGGGGTGAAGCCGGGCGACCGGGTGGCCTGGCTGGGGCGGCCGTCCGAGGCCTGGTACGAGATCTTCTTCGGCGTCGCCAAGGCGCGGGCCTGCTTCGCGCCGATCAACTCACGGCTGGCGACGCCGGAGATCGCCTTCATCGTCAAGGACTCCGGGGCGAGCGTGTTCTTCGTGACGCCCGAGTTCTTCGCGGCGGCCGAGGCGATCATGGCGCACATCGACCACCCCATGCGGGTGATCGCCGTGGGCGGGGAGCATCCGGCTTTCGGGACCTACGTCGCCCTGCGAAAGGGGGCGCCGGCGCCGAAGCTCACGCCGCCGCAGGCGGACGACGACGTGCTGCAGCTCTACACCTCGGGCACGACGGGCCTGCCCAAGGGCGTGCGGCTCTCGAACGCCAACTACTCGGCCTTCCTGAAGCTGCGCCACGTGGTGGAGGGCTTCGACTACAGCGCCGACGACACCGTGCTGATCCTGATGCCGATGTTCCACGTCGCGGGCACCAACATCAGCTTCTCCGGACTGGCGGCCGGCGGGCGTCTGGTGCTGCAGGCCGAGTTCGTGCCCCAGAACGTCCTCAAGGCGTTCGGCGAGGAGCGAGTGAACCACGTGTTCCTGGCGCCGGTGATGATCAACGCCCTGCTGCAGACGCCCGGCGTCGAGGAGGCCGACTTCTCGCACCTGCGGACGGTGTCGTACGGCGCCTCGCCGATCTCCGAAGCTGTGCTGGCCAAGGCCACCGAGACCTTCGGCTGCGGCTTCATCCAGTTCTACGGCATGACAGAGACCACGGGGGCGGGCACGACGCTGGCGCCCGCCGACCACCGCGGCCAGCTCCTCCGCTCCTGCGGCAAGCCCTGGCAGACACTGGAGACTCGCATCGCCGACGAGGACGGCAACACTCTGGGCGCGGGCGAGATCGGGGAGATCGAGATCCGCGGGCCGATCGTCATGGCGGGCTACTGGAACCGGCCCGAAGCCACTGCCGAGACGATCCGGCCCGACGGCTGGCTGCGCACGGGCGACGCCGGTTTCATGGACGAGGACGGCTTCTTCTTCGTCCACGACCGGGTGAAGGACATGATCGTCTCGGGCGGCGAGAACGTCTATCCGGCCGAGGTGGAGAACGCGATCCTGGGCTGTCCCGGCGTGGCCGACGCCGCGGTGATCGGCGTGCCGGACGACAAGTGGGGCGAGGCCGTAAAGGCGATCGTGGTGGCCCGGCCCGGAGAGCGGCCGGATCCCGCGGCCATCATCGCCTGGGCGCGCGAGCGGATCGCAGGCTACAAGGCGCCGAAGTCGGTGGACTTCATCGACGCCCTGCCCCGCAACCCGTCCGGCAAGGTGCTCCGCCGCGAACTGCGCAAGCCCTACTGGGAGGGCCGCGACAGGAAAGTGGGTTAGGCGCTCGCCGCCACGCTGGGCCGCGCCTTCACCCGCGCGAACCACTCGCCCACCTTCTTGAACTTCGGATCCAGCGGCTGGCCGACCTGGCCGCCGAAGTCGAGGAAGCAGAACAGCAGGACGTCCGCCAGGGTGAACCGGTCGCCGGCGATCCAGGGCCCCTTGAGGTTGTCCTCCAGCCAGGCGATGCCGTCCTGGGCGATGGCCTTCAGGCCCGGGGCGGCCTCCGGCACGCAGCGCATGCGGTTCTGGAACAGGGGCAGGCCCTCGGCGAAGCGGAAGCCGTTGGCCATGGGCTCGCAGATCTTCAGATCCACCCGGCGAGTCCACATCCGGGTCTCGGCGCGCTCCTCGGGGGTCGTCCCGATCAGCGAGGGGCTGGGTTGCTTCTCGTCGAGGTATTCGCAGATGGCGGTGATCTCGGTGACGCAGGCGCCGTTGTCGAGCTCGAGGGCGGGCGACTGCCCCGCCGGATTCACCTTCAGATAGGGCTCGCGCCGGTTCTCACCACCCATCAGGTCGACCTCCACGCGATCGACGTCCATGCCCTTCTCGGCCAGGAACATCTTCACCACCCGCGGATTGGGTCCGATCGACGTGTAGAGCTTCATGGGCTTTCTCCCTCGACTTCACTTTGTGTGTCACCCACCCCGGTTCGGAGAACAGGGTATGGAATCACTCGCCCGTTAGGCGTATAACGTCGCGCCATGCAAGAGCGCAGTTTTCGCCAGGATCTGACGGGCTCGGACGAGAGCCTCGACGATCTCCTGTCGCGCCTGAAGGCTCAGCTTTCGCGGCCCAGGGCGCGGCCCGGCCGCTACCCCCCGCCGGACAGCGGCCATTTCGTCACCTCGCGGCGGCCCCTTGGCGGCTGCGGCGGCGCCGAGGCGCCCGTGCCGAAGGAACGCCCGCCCGCGGACTGTTACGCCCACTAGCGGTTCAGCAGCTTCTCCATCGTGAAATTCGCGGCGAGGACGCATGTCGCCTCGCCATCCGGAACGGAGACCGTGGCGGGTTGGCCGTGTCCGGTGTGGAAGCGCCACGTCCCTCTGGGCGTCGTGATCACCAGCACGTTGGGGCCGGTGAACTGGCAGGATGGGTACACGTCCGTCCCCCAGCCTGACCCGTAGCGGACGGCGGTGCAATCCATGTGGCCGAACTGGCGGGCGAAGGTGACGCCTTCGTACACCGTGGCCTTCGGCGCCTTAAGGGACTCGGCCGCAAACTGGCCCTCTTCGACGAGGCGGCAAGGCGGACCCGAGACGGTCGCCTCCGCCGCTCGCGCCATGGCCATGTCTCGCTGTCGCACGTAGTTGCCGCCGAGGATGACGACCGGGATCGCCACAGCGACAGCGACCGCGGCGGCCACAATGGCCTTCTGGGCGGATGTCCGCTTCGGGCGACGGTCCGGTATCACGTTGGGAAGCCCCAGCTACGGGTGGACTACACGTGTAGTTCATCGCTAGGGCCTGCTGCAATCCACTTCACGCCGCCAGCCGCTCCGGCGCCTTGGCCGCTTCGCCCGCCCGGTTCCCGAACCGCAGCACGCCGTCCTCGAGCTTGGCGTAGCGCAGGCTCATCAGGTCCATGGCGTAGTTCTGGTGCAGCTTCCACGGCGTCTTGTTCCCCTGCTTGGGGAACTTGGCCATGGCGCGCTGGACGTAGCCCGACGAGAAGTCCAGCCACGGCTCGAAGGTGACCGTCGGGTCGTCGTTGACCGGCGTGGCCTGCCGCTGGCCCGTCGCCTTCATGTGGTTGAGCACGCGGCAGACGTACTCGCACGTCAGGTCGCACTTCAGCGTCCACGAGGCGTTGGTGTAGCCGAAGGCCGAGGCCAGATTCGGCACGCCCTCATACATCATGCCCTTGTAGGAGAGGGTCTGGGACGCATCGATCTTCCGGCCGTCGACGCTGATCTCGATGCCGTTCCACACCTCCAGCACGAGGCCGGTGGCGGTGACGATGACGTCGGCCTCCAGCTCCTCCCCGGACTTCAGGCGGATGCCCTTCTCCGTGAAGGTGTCGATGTGGTCGGTGACCACCGAAGCGCGCCCCGCCTTGATCTCGCGGAACATGTCGGCGTCCGGGACCAGGCACAGGCGCTGATCCCAGGGGTTGTAGCTGGGCGTGAAGTGCCGCTCGACGTCGTAGTCGGGGCCAAGCTGCTCGCGGACCATCCTGATGATCCGCGCCTTGACCTGGGCCGGCTTCTCGCGGGCCATCTTGAAGAAGTACATGCCGAACAGGACGTTGCGCCAACGCACGATGTCGTAGGCCAGCTTGCCGGGCAGCACGTTGCGCAGCCAGTTGGCGAAGGCGTCCTCGGCCGGGCGGCTGACCACATAGGTGGGCGAGCGCTGCAGCATGGTGACGTGGCCGGCGGACTTGGCCATTTCGGGCACGAGGGTCACGGCGGTCGCCCCCGAGCCGATCACCACGACTTTCTTCCCCGTGTAGTCGAGGTCGGCCGGCCACTTCTGCGGATGGACGATGCGGCCCTTGAAGGCCTCCACGCCCGGGAACTCGGGCGTGTAGCCGCCCTCGTAGGAGTAGTAGCCGCCGCAGAGGAACAGGAAGTTGCAGGTGAAGCGCCTCACCTGCCCCGCCACCTCGGCCTCGACGGTCCAGGCCGCGTCCTCGGTGGACCACGAGGCACGCTTGACCAGGTGGTTGTAGCGGATGTGGCGGTCGATCCCGTTCTCGGCGGCTGTCTCACGCACGTACTTCAGGATCGAGGGCCCGTCGGCGATCGCCTTGGCCTCGGTCCACGGCTTGAAGGCGTAACCTAGGGTGTACATGTCCGAATCCGACCGGATCCCCGGATAACGGAATAGGTCCCAGGTGCCGCCGATCACGTCACGGCCCTCCAGGATGACGTAGCTGCGATCGGGACAGGCGGTCTTCAGGTGATACCCCGCGCCGACGCCGGACAGACCGGCCCCCACGATCACCACGTCGAAATGTTCGCTCATCCGTCTTCCTGCCCTAGTTGCGGCCGGGAAGATAACTGATCAGCGTTAAGTTTCCAGTCTGGAGTCGCCCGGCCCGCCAAGCTGTACCGATGCCGGGCGCTCGTGCTCAGATAGCTATGCCTGCGCCGGCTGAGACCGGCCGCCCAGAGGAGTCCGAAACACCATGGCCGCCCCGATCCAGGTCACCGACAAGGGCCACGTCCGCACCATCACCCTGCAGCGCCCGGAGAAGAAGAACGCCATCAACCTGCCGCTCGCCTGGGGCGTGATCGGCGCGGTGGAGGAGGCGGCGAAGGACGACAATGTCTGGGTCGTGGCCATCACCGGCAGCGGCGACGCCTTCTGCGCGGGCCTCGATCTGACCGGCTCCGAGCCGCACACGCCCTATTCGCCCATGACGGCCCAACTCGACGACATCGGCTGGGTCGGCAACTTCCTGCTGGCGGTGCGCAAGCGCTGCGACAAGCCGGTCGTGGGCGGGATCAACGGCGTGGCCGTCGGCGCCGGCCTGGGCCTGGCCATGGCCTGCGACGTGCGCCTGATCGCCGAGAGCGCCCGTCTCATGGCCGGCTACACCCGGATCGGCGGCTCTCCCGACGCCGGCCTCACCATCACCCTGCCCCAGGCCATGGGCTACGAGCAGGCCATGCGCTTCATGATGGAGAACCGCACCGTCACCGGCCGCGAGGCCGTGACCCTCGGCATGGCCGGAGAGGCCGTCGCCGACGCGGACTTCGCCGAGCGGCTGGACGCCTACTGCCAGCAGCTCTGCGAATGGTCGCCCATCACCCTGCGCCTGCTGAAGCGCGGGATGGTCAAGTCCTACGAGAACGACATGGAATCCCAGCTGCGGCTGGAGGTCGCCAACATCGGAAAGGCCTTCGGCAGCGAGGACGGCAAGGAAGCCCGCAAGGCCTTCCTGGAGAAGCGCAAGCCGGTGTTCCAGGGGCGGTAGGAGTCAGCGCCTCCTCACCAGAGACGCCTTCTGGCGAACGCGCGCCGCCGTGTGGTGGCGCTAGTCCTGCGAAGCCCTACGGGCGAAGCAGGATGGCGGTGACGGAGGGATTCGAACCCTCGATACCCTTTCGAGTATGACGATTTAGCAAACCGTTGCCTTCAGCCACTCGGCCACGTCACCGGCGCGCAGGCGCTGTGGGCGCCCGCGGGAGGGCGGTTCTTAGCGGACGATGGCCGCTCTGCCTAGACGGTCGGGCCGCCGAATTTGACGCGGCCCGATCGTTCCGCGTTCAGCCTTGCGCCAGCCACTGGCGGGCCTGGCGCTGGGCCTCGGCCACCTCATCCGAGGCCATCTCCTCGGCGAGTTCCTTGCGGTAGACCTTGGCCTCGACCGATCCGCGCATGGCGGCCAGGTTGAACAGCATGTGGGCCGAGACGTAATCGAGCGGCGCGCCGCCCTGACCCGTCGAATAGAGAAGGCCCATACGGAACAGTTCGTCGCCCGTCGCGTCCGGCTTCGGCAGCGGCAGGCCATCGGACTTCATGTCGATGCTCGCCAGCATTGGTCGTCTTCCCTTCGGCCGGCAGGGTCGATTTTCGAGCCCATTCACCGGCCTGCCAGAAGAGGTAACCAAGCTTAGGTTGAACACATGGTTAAGGGCGCCGTTGTCCAATTGTCAGGAACCGCGCCTGGGACATTCGACCGCATGCCGCAAGTTGATGTCTCTAGGCGGGGCGAAATCGCCTTCGACTGCGTTCAGGGAGAGTTCAGCCGAACGAACGATGATGCCCGGAAGATGAAGCGCCTCCTGCTCATACTGGCCGCCGCGGCGGGCCTGGCCGGCGCCGCCGCGCCGGGCGCCATCGCGCTGGCCCGCGACGGCGACCAGGGCCGCCGCGCCGAGCGCCACGATCGGGGCCCGGACCGCGCCCGCCGCTGGGAAGGCGAGCGCCCCGGTCGCGGCGACGGCGGCCGCCGCTGGCGAGATGAGGATCGGCGGCGGTTCGGCGAAGACCGCGGGGGCGCCTATCGCCGCGACGAGGGCCCGCGCCGGGCCGACCGCGCGCCGCGGCGCGGCGGCTACCTGCCCGACAGCTACCGCGGCGGCTTTGTGGACGACTATCCGCGCTACCGCCTGCGCGCGCCGCCCCGCGGGTACGCCTGGGTCCGGGTCGGCGGCGGCTTCGCCCTCGTCTCGCTCGAGGACGGCCGCATCTACGACATGGTGCAGTAAAGGGCGTCAGACGCCGAGCTTCGCCTTCAGCAGCTGGTTGACGGCTCCCGGGTTCGCCTTGCCGCCGGTCTCCTTCATCACCTGGCCGACGAACCAGCCGATGGCCTGGGGCTTCGCCTTTACCGCCTCGGCCTGGCCGGGGTTGGCGGCGATCAGCTTGTCGATGATGGCCTCGAGCGCGCCGGTGTCGCTGACCTGCTTCAGGCCCTGCTTCTCGACGATCTCGGAGGCCGAACCTTCGCCCAGCCACATGCGTTCGAAGACGTCCTTGGCGATCTTGGAGGAGATCACCCCCTCCTCGATCAGCTGGACCAGCTCGGCGATGGCGCCGGGGAAGATCGGGCTGTCCTCGATTTCGACCCCGCCGGCCGAGAGCTTGGCGGCCAGGTCGTTGGTCACCCAGTTGGCGACCAGCTTGGCGTCCCGGCCTTTGGCCGCCGCCTCGAAGTAATCGGCCCGGGCCTGGTCGGCGATCAGCACGCCGGCGTCATAGGCCGAGAGGCCGTACTGCGACTGGAAGCGCGCCTTCTTGGCGTCGGGAAGCTCGGGCAGTTCCGCCTCGATGCGCTTGATCCACGCCGGGTCGAGCTGCAGCGGCAGGAGGTCGGGGTCCGGGAAGTAGCGGTAGTCGTGCGCCTCTTCCTTGGAGCGCATCGAGCGGGTCTCGCCCTTCACGGGGTCGAACAGGCGGGTCTCCTGGTCGATCTTGCCGCCGTCTTCGAGGATCTCGATCTGGCGGCGCGCCTCGTACTCGATCGCCTGCTGGATGAAGCGGAACGAGTTGACGTTCTTGATCTCGCAGCGCGTGCCCAGGTGGCTGAAGTCCCCGGTCTCGCGGAATTTCTCATAGGCGCCCGGGCGGCAGACCGAGACGTTCACGTCGGCGCGCAAGTTGCCCTTCTCCATGTCGCCGTCGCAGGAGCCCAGATAGATCAGTATGGTGCGCAGCTTCTTCACATAGGCCGCCGCCTCCTCGGCGGTGCGCATGTCGGGCCGGGACACGATCTCCATCAGCGCGGTGCCGGCGCGGTTCAGGTCGACATAGGTGAAGTCGGGATCCTGGTCGTGCAGGCTCTTGCCGGCGTCCTGCTCCAGGTGCAGGCGCTCGATGCGGACCGTGAAGGTGGAGCCGTCGTCGCGCTCCACGATCACCTCGCCCTCGCCCACGATCGGGTCCTTGAACTGGCTGATCTGATAGCCCTGCGGCAGGTCCGGATAGAAGTAGTTCTTCCGGTCGAAGCGCGACCATTCGTTGATCCGGGCCTTCAGCCCCAGGCCCGTCTTGATCGCCTGCTCCACGCAATGGCGGTTGATGACCGGCAGCATGCCGGGCATGGCCGCGTCCACCAGGCTGACCTGGGCGTTGGGACCGGCGCCGAAGCCCACGGCCGCCCCCGAGAACAGCTTGGCGTTGGAGGCGACCTGGGCGTGCACTTCCAGGCCCAGGACCATTTCCCATGGGCCGGTCCGGCCCTGGATCTGCTTGGTGTTCGCTTCGCTCATAGGCGGGATGTAGCGCCGCGGCGCGCCGAGCGAAAGCGGCCCGAAAAGTCTCTTGCGCAATCGCCACGATTTGGTCTCAAGCTTGCGCGCGTCTTAACGGCGCTCAGACCGGGCAAGAGGAACACCCATGAAGACCATCGCTTTCGCCGCCGCCCTCGCCGTGGCCGCTGTCGCCGCGCCGGCGATCGCCGAGGAACACGCCGGCCACGCCGATCACGCCGCCGCCCCGGCCGCTGGCGGACTGTCCGTCGAGACCACGCCGATCGGCGAGATCATCAAGAACGAGAAGGCAAAGGCCGCGCTCGAGAAGCAACTGCCCGAGATCACCGCCTACTACGACCAGATCGCCACCATGACCCTCTCCCAGGTCGCGCCGATGAGCCAGGGCGCCATCGACGACGCCAAGCTGAAGGCCATCCAGGCCGACTTCGACGCGATCAAGTAGGCGTCAGATGCTCCCCGCCGGGGGAGCTGTCAGCGAAGCTGACTGAGGGGGTCCGCTCCTACCGTTGAGGACCCCCTCCGTCTCGCCGCGTCGCGGCGAGCCCCCTCCCCCGAAGGGGAGGAACTTCTCACCACCACTTCTGCGGCTTCGCCCGGAAGTCCGCGGCCTTCTCGATGGCCGAGCCCAGCGAGCACAGCGTCCCCTCGTCCAGCGCCTTGCCGATGAGCTGAAGGCCGAGCGGCAACCCTTGCGCGTCCAGGCCCGCCGGCACGCTCATGCCCGGCAGGCCGGCCAGGTTCACCGTCACCGTGAAGATGTCGTTCAGGTACATCGCCACCGGATCGTCCGACTTCTCGCCCAGGGCGAAGGCGGCCGACGGCGCGGTCGGGGTCAGCAGTGCGTCGACCTGCGTCCAGGCCTGGTCGAAGTCGTCGGCGATACGGCGGCGGACCTTCAGCGCCTTCAGGTAGTAGGCGTCGTAGTAGCCGGCCGAGAGCACATAGGTGCCGATCAGGATGCGGCGCTTGACCTCGGCGCCGAAACCCTCGGCGCGGGTCTGCTCGTAGGTGCCGGTCAGGTTCTCGCCGTCGACCCGCAGGCCGTAGCGCATGCCGTCGTAGCGGGCGAGGTTGGAGGAGGCCTCGGCGGGCGCGACGATGTAGTAGGCCGGCAAGGCGTACTTGGTGTGCGGCAGCGAAACCTCGACGATCTCGCAGCCGGCGTCCTTCAGCCAGGCGATCCCCTGCTCCCATAGGGCGTCGATCTCGGGCGGCATGCCGTCGACCCGGTACTCCTTCGGCACGCCGATCCGCAGCCCCTTAACCGAACGGCCGCAATAGCTCGGAAAATCCGGTACTTCCACGGGAAGGCTCGTAGAATCCTTCGGGTCATGGCCCGACATGGACTTCAGCAGGATGGCGGCGTCCTCGACCGTGCGCGCCATCGGCCCCGCCTGGTCCAGCGACGAAGCGAAGGCGACGATCCCCCAACGCGAACAGCGGCCGTAGGTCGGCTTGATCCCGACCGTGCCGGTAAAGGCGGCGGGCTGGCGGATCGAGCCGCCGGTGTCCGTCGCCGTTGCGCCGAGGCACAGCTCCGCCGCCACCGCCGCCGCCGAGCCCCCCGAGGAGCCGCCTGGCGTGAGCTGGGCGTTACCGCCCTTCGCCCGCCACGGGTTGACGACCGGGCCGTAGGCCGAGGTCTCGTTGGACGAGCCCATGGCGAACTCGTCCATGTTGAGCTTGCCCAGCATGACCGCCCCGTCGCGCCAGAGATTGGCGGTGACGGTGGATTCATATGGCGGCCTAAAGCCCTTCAGGATCTTCGAGCCTGCCGTGGAATCGACCCCGTCCGTGCAGAAGAGGTCCTTGATCCCCAGCGGCGCACCGTCCAGCGGGCCGGCGCCGCCCTTGGCGCGGCGTTCGTCGGACGCCCTGGCCATGGCGATCGCCTGCTCCGGCGTCTCCAGCACGAAGGCGTTGAGCGCGCGGGCGGCCTCGACCGCCTGCACATGGGCGCGAGTGAGTTCTTCGGACGAGAAGGTCTTGGCGGCCAGGCCGTCGAGCGCGGCCTTCAGCGTCAGTCCCGTGAGGTCGGCCATCTATTCCACCACCTTCGGCACCACGAAGAAGCCCTTGGCGGACTTCGGCGCATTGGCCAGCACCTTGGCCGGGTCGCCGCCCTCGGTGATCACATCGTCGCGCATCGGCAGCGGGGTGTGGATGGCCGTGGTCATCGGCTCGACGCCGTCGGTGTCGACCTCGTTCAGCTGCTCGATCCAGTTCAGGATGCCGCTCAGCTCCTTGGCCAGCGGCTCCAGCTTCTCCTCGGGCTCGGCGATCCGCGCCAGCCTCGCGACCTTGCGCACGGTCGCGGCGTCGATGGCCATGACCATCCCTCCTAGAATTCGAGCGCGTGGGTTAGCCGTGCGAGGGGACCAATTGCAAGCTATAGCCGGCCCATGCCCGTATTGGACCTCGCCGAATTGCCAGCCGCGATCACGCCGCGGGCGCCGCTCGTCGGCCTGGACCTGGGCGAGAAGACCATCGGCGTGGCCGTATCCGACGCCACCTGGATGATCGCAAGCCCCCTGGAGACCATCCGCAAGACCAAGTTCACGGACGACGCCGCCGCGCTCTTCCGCTTGATGGAGAGCCGCGGCGCCCGCGGCGTCGTCATCGGCCTGCCCGTCAACATGGACGGGACCGAGGGCCCCCGCTGCCAGTCCAGCCGCGCGTTCGGCCGCAACCTGTTGCGCCTGCGCGCGGACCTGCCGATCGCCTTCTGGGACGAGCGGATGAGTTCGATGGCGGTCAACCGGATGCTGATCGGCGAGGCCGACATCTCAAGAGCCCGGAGAGCCGAGGTGGTCGACAAGGCCGCCGCCGCCTGGATCCTGCAGGGCGCGCTCGACCGGCTGCGGAACCGCTAGAGGCCGCCGGCGAACAGGTCGACCTTGCCGATCGGGACGCCCCGCGCGCGCAGGATCCCGTAGGCCGTCGACAGGTGGAAATAGAAGTTCGTGGTGGCGAAGCCGGTGAGCCACTGGCCGACCGGCATCTCCGGCTCGAAGCCGTTGCCGATCAGGACCTTCAGCATCACCTCGTCGCGCCCCGCGAACTGCTCGGGCCGCAGGCCGGCGAGGAACGCCTTGGCCTCGGCGATCGCGGTCCTCAGCTGCGAACGATCAAGGTCCCCCGCGACCATCCCGGGTCCGCCGATATCGTCCGGGACCGGCAGGCCGGCCGCGCGGGCGGTCCATTGCTTGGCGAAGTTGATCACCACGCCCGCCTGAAAGCGCAGGGGGTACATATCCTCCACCAGCCGCCATTCCAGCATCTCGCTCTCGGAAATGCCCCTCGACGCGGCGAACTCGGCCCCCTTCGACAGGATGTGGTCGAGGGTCGTCAGCCCCTTTGAATAGAGGTCGACGAAGGTGAATAGGCAGACCGTCATGTGTTCCCCCGAGGCCGAACGCCCGCCGACGGATGTAGGGCGCGGAGGGCGCGCTTCGCAATGCGCCGGCCGCACGAAGCTGGGGATCACCGCTGCAGCGCCCTTCCCTTGTGGGGCCGGCTCGCCTAAAGGGGCGCTTTAATGAGCGGCGCGCCCCCCGGCCTGAACGAGGTCCTGCAGAGGACCTTCTCCTTTCCCAAGCGGCATTTCCTATCCGCCACCGACTTGAACGAGGTGGAGGTGGCAAGCCTGCTGGACCTGGCCGACGGCTTCGTCAGCCTCAATCGCCAGACCTCGAAGAAGCTGGACCTGCTCAAGGGCAGGACGCTGATGAACCTGTTCTTCGAGAATTCCACGCGGACGCAGAGTTCATTCGAACTCGCCGGCAAGCGGCTGGGCGCCGACGTGGTCAACATGAGCCCGCGCTCGTCCTCGATCTCCAAGGGCGAGACCCTGATCGACACGGCCGTCACGCTGAACGCCATGCAGCCCGATCTGCTGGTGGTGCGCCATTCCTCGTCGGGCGCGGCCTCGCTTCTCTCGCAGAAGGTGGGTTGTTCGGTGATCAACGCCGGCGACGGCCAGCACGAGCATCCGACCCAGGCCCTGCTGGACGCGCTGTCCATGCGCCGCGCCTTTGGCCGGATCGCGGGCCTGAAGGTCGCCATCTGCGGCGACGTCCTGCACTCCAGAGTGGCGCGGTCGAACATCGCCATGCTGCAGATGCTGGGCGCGCACGTCCGCCTGGTGGGCCCGCCGACCCTGATTCCCGCCGCGGCCGACCGCTGGAACGTCGAGGTGTTCCACGATCTGCGCAGGGGGATCGCCGGCTGCGACGTGGTGATGATGCTGCGCCTGCAGCTGGAGCGTATGGACGGGGTGATGGCCCCGTCGCAGCGCGAGTACTTCCGCTTCTACGGCTTGGACCGCGAGAAGCTGGCCTTCGCCGCGCCGGACGTAAGGGTGATGCATCCCGGCCCCATGAACCGCGGCGTCGAGATCGATTCCGACGTGGCCGACGACCTTTCGGTCAGCCTGATACAGGACCAGGTGGAGATGGGCGTGGCCGCGCGCATGGCGGTGCTGACCTCGCTGGCGGCCCGGCTGGAGAACGAGCGTTGAGCCGCCCCCTCGCCTTCACCAACGTGCGCCTCGTGGATCCCGCGTCCGGATATGACGGCCCGGGCGCAGTGGTGGTCACCGAAGGGGTGATCGCTGACGTGGCCCATGCGCCGTCCCTCGGTTCGCTGTCGGCCGACGTCGAGGTGGTGGACGCCGGGGGCGCGCTGCTGATCCCGGGCCTGATCGACATCCGGGTGAAGACCGGCGAGCCGGGCGCCGAGCCCAAGGAGACGCTGAAGTCCGCCGCCATGGCCGCCGCGGCTGGCGGGGTCACCACCATGGTGGTCCAGCCCGACACCCATCCCGTGGTCGACGAGCCGGCGGTCGTGGACTTCATCCTGCGCCGCGCCCGCGACATCGAGTTGGTCAACGTCTATCCCGCCGGGGCGGCCACTAAGGGCGCCGAGGGCCAGCGCATGGCCGAGATCGGCCTGATGCACGACGCCGGCTGCCTCTATGTGACCGACGCCGACCGGCCGATCGTGGACTCCAAGGTGTTCCGCCGGGTGCTCAGCTACGCCAAGGCGTTCGGCGTGCCCGTGGCGCATCGTCCGGCCGACCCGTGGCTGTCCGCCGGCGCGGCGGCCAGCGAGGGCGAGTTCGCTTCACGCATGGGCCTGCCCTCCGTGCCAGCCATCGCCGAGCGGATCATGCTGGAGCGCGACCTGGCGCTGGTAGAGCTGACCGGCGCCCAGCTGATCGTCGACCAGGTGACCACGGCCTCGGCGCTGGAGAGCCTCCAGCGCGGCCTGGACCGGGGCCTGCCGGTGACGGCGACCACGTCGATAAACCACCTGTCGTTCAACGAGATCGACATCGGCGACTACCGCACCTTCTGCAAGCTGGACCCGCCGCTGCGGTCCGAGGACGACCGCCAGGCGGTGATCGAGGCCGTGGCTTCGGGCCTGGTCCAGGTGATCGTTTCGGCCCACGCGCCGGCGCCGGCCGAAGACAAGCGCCGCCCCTACGACGAGGCCACGCCCGGGGCCGTCGGCCTTCAGACGCTGCTGCCCGCTCTGCTCGCCTTCCACCACGAGGGCCGGATCCCCCTGATCGACCTGATCCGCGCCGTCACCTGCGCGCCGGCCGATCTGCTCGGCCTGCCGGCCGGCCGCGTCGCCAAGGGCGCGCCCGCCGATCTTGTCCTCTGCGACTTGAACGCGCCCGTGGTCGTCGATCTCGACAAGCTGGTGTCCAAGTCCCGTAATTCGCCGTTCGACGGCCGCCGGCTGCAGGGCAAGGTGCTTCGGACGGTCGTGGACGGGCGGACGGTGTACGGCGTCTGAACTTCCCCTCCCGCTGGCGGGAAGAGCGAGCCTCTAGAACTCCCGCCACTCGTCGTGGCCGCCGCCGCCCACGGCGACCTGAAGCGTCTTCTGCAGGCCCTGGGCGTCCTGGCGCGACGCAAGCGGCCCGGACGCGGCCGCGGCGCCCTCCCCCACGTCGAACTGGGCCATCAGCTCGCCCAGCTCGATCGCCTCGCGCTTGAGCTGGGCGGCGGCGAAGGTGGCCTGGGCGACCATGGCGACGTTCTGCTGGGTGACGCTGTCCATCTGGTTCACGGCGGCGTTCACCTCGCCGAGTCCGCTGGACTGCTCTTGGGCCGACTGGGCGATATCGGAGACCAGGTCGTCGATACTGGCCACCCGCTCCACGATTGCGGAAAGCGCCTTGCCGGTCTCGCCCACCAGTCCCACGCCGCGATTGACCTGGTCCGTCGAGGCCGAAATCAGCGCCTTGATCTCCTTGGCGGCCTCGGCCGAGCGCTGGGCCAGCGCGCGGACCTCCGTGGCCACTACGGCGAATCCCTTGCCGGCGTCCCCGGCCCGGGCGGCCTCGACGCCCGCATTCAGGGCCAGGAGGTTGGTCTGGAAGGCGATCTCGTCGATCACTCCGATGATGCTCGAGATCTGGCCGGCGCTCTGCTGGATGTCGTGGATGGCGCCGACGGCCTCGTCCACCACGCTGCCGGATCGCTGGGCCTCGACCCGGGCGGCGGCGGCGGCCTGGAAGGCGTCCTGGGCCCCCTGGGCGCTGCGCTTCACGGTCGCCGTGATCTGGTCGAGGGCCGCGGCCGTCTCCTCCAGACACGAGGCCTGGTGCTCGGTGCGGCGCGCGAGATCCTCGGCCGCGCCGGAAATCCCGTCGGCGCCCTCGCAGATGACGGCTGTTGTCCGGCGCACGGCGCCCATGACGGCCCTCAAGCTCGTAACGGCGCTGTTGAAGTCGTCCCGGATGCGGGCGTAGGCGCCGGCGAGGTCGGCGTCGATGCTGACGGTCAGGTCGCCCCGGGCCAGGCGCGAGAGGCCGCCCGCCAGGGCGTCGACGACCTCGGCCTGGATCTTCTCGGTGGCCTCGCGCTCGGCGTCGCGGCGGAACCGCTCCAGCTCGGCGGCGGTGATGTCGGTGGCGAACTTGACGACGCGCACCGGCCGGCCCGAAGCGTCCAGGATCGGGTTGTAGGACGTCTGCAGCCAGACCTGGCGGCCGCCCTTGCCGACCCTGCGGAACTTGCGCGCAATGAACTCGCCGCGACCCAGCGCCTCCCAGAAATCGCGGTACTCCTGGGTGCCGACCGCCTTCGCCTCCACGAACATGGAGTGGTGGCGTCCCACCACCTCATCCTCGTCGTAGCCGAGCGTGGCGAGGAAGTTCCCGTTGGCGCGCACGATCGTGCCGTCGAGTTCGAACTCGATCACCGCCAGCGAGCGCTGCATGGCCGCCAGCATCGCGCGCATGTCATGGATCTCGGTGGCGTCGGCGTGTCCGCCGCCGTCCGCGCGCGCGAAGAACTTCATGAGACCTCCCTCAGGCGGCCCCGGACGTTCGTGCGCCCCGGGTGTCCGCGCTCGGCCGCGCAGAGTCGGCGCAGAGTCTTAAGCTTCGCTGAAACCTGGGAATCGGCGCGAGGTTCTTTCTTTGTTCGCAACGCTGAAATATGGTGACGCTTGCGGCGCGGCCGGCTGACGCGCCCGTCGGGGCGCGCTAGGACTGGCGCCAAAGAGGGAGCGCCTATGTCCGAAGTCCTGAGTCCCGCGATGATCGCCGCCGCTCTTGTGGGCGGGTATCTGCTGGGGTCCATTCCCTTCGGCGTCATCGCCACCCGGCTGGGCGGCGCGGGGGATGTGCGGAGCATCGGCTCCGGCAACATCGGCGCCACCAATGTCCTGCGGACCGGCCGGCGGGACCTCGCCCTGATCACCCTCGTGGGCGATGGCGGCAAGGGCGCGGTCGCGGTGCTCGTGGCGTGGCTCGCGACCCGGGACGGCACGGTCGAGCAGCAGGCCGTGCTGACCGCGCTCGCCGCCGGGTCGGCCTTCCTGGGCCATCTCTTCCCCGTGTGGCTGCGGTTCCGGGGCGGCAAGGGCGTCGCCACCTTCTTCGGCACCATGCTGGCGGCGGCCTGGCCTGTGGGGGTTGCGGCCGCGGCCACCTGGCTGGCCGTGGCCTTCCTGGCGCGGATCTCTTCCCTGGCGGCGCTGGTGGCGGTGGCGCTGGCGCCGGCTGTCGCGCTGCTCCTGGGCCGTCCGCCGGCCATCGCGCTGCTCGCGCTGTTCATGGCCCTGCTGGTCTACGTACGCCACACCGAGAACATCCGCCGCCTGCTGAAGGGCGAGGAGCCGCGGATCGGCGGATCGAAGAAGGCCGAAGGCCCGGCGGCGTGATCCGCGAGCTCTCCGACGCCCAGCGCCGCGACTGGCTGCGTCTGGCCCGCACCGAGAACGTCGGCCCAGTCACCTTCGACCAGCTCATCGGGCGCTTCGGAGAGCCGGCGCTGGCCCTGGCCGCCCTGCCCGACCTGGCGCGGCGCGGCGGCCGCATGAACGGCCTGAAAGTGACGACGGAGATCGAGGCCGAGGCGGAGCTCGCCGCTGGCGAAGCCCTCGGCGCCCGGCTGATCGCCGCCTGCGAGCCGGATTTCCCGCAGGCCCTGGCCGCCCTGGACCCGCCGCCGCCGCTGATCTGGACACGCGGAGATGTTCGCCTCCTGGACCGCCGCACGGTGGCCATCGTGGGCGCCCGGGTGGCCTCCGCGGCGGGCCAGCGATTCGCCCGGGGGCTGGCGGCGGAACTGGGCCAGTCCGGCCACGTGATCGTGTCCGGCATGGCGCGCGGCATCGACGGCGCGGCGCACGAGGGTGGCCTGCCGACGGGGACCGTCGCCGTGCTGGGCGGGGGAATCGACGACGTCTATCCGCCCGAACACCGTGGCCTCTACGACCGGATCGTGGAGAGCGGCTGCGTGGTCTCGGAGAACGAGCCGGGCCGGACCGCCGTGGCCCGAGACTTCCCCCGCCGCAACCGGATCATCGCCGGCTTGTCCCGTGCCGTTGTCGTCGTCGAGGCCGAGCTGCGCTCCGGCTCCCTGATCACCGCCCGCCTCGCGGCCGAACAAGGGCGCGAGGTACTGGCGGTGCCGGGCTCTCCGCTTGACCCCCGGGCGAAGGGAACCAACGACCTGATCCGCCAGGGCGCCGCCATCTGCGAAGGCGCAGACGACGTCCTGCGGGCGCTGGAAACCCTGCGCGACCTGCGCGAGCCGGACCAGCGGCCCTACCTGCCGCCGCCGGCGGAACCCGACGACGGCCTGCGCGAACGCCTCGCCGACCTGCTCTCCCCCACCCCCGTCTCCCGCGACGAACTGGTGCGCGCGGCGGGCGCGCCGGCGGCCGCCGTGTTCGCCGCACTTATGGAGCTGGCGCTGGCCGGACGGGCCGACCTGCTGCCCGGCGGGATGGTCGTGAAAGCTTGAGCCCCTAAAGGGGCTCCGCGCCACGGGCGAATCCGCGCCGTTGACAGGGCCCGGGGCGCCGCCCAACTTCCGCGCTCTTTGGGACCAGACACACATTATATGAACGTCGTCATCGTCGAGAGCCCGGCCAAGGCCAAGACCATCAACAAGTACCTGGGCTCCGACTACAAGGTGCTCGCCTCGTACGGCCACGTCCGCGACCTTCCCGCGAAGGACGGCTCGGTGCGCCCGGACGAGGACTTCGACATGTCGTGGGAGGTCGACGGCAAGTCGGCCAAGCGCCTGGCCGAGATCGCCGACGCCGCCAAGACGGCCGACCGCCTGATCCTGGCCACCGACCCCGACCGTGAAGGCGAGGCCATCTCGTGGCACGTGCTGGAGGTGCTGCACAAGAAGCGCGCCCTGAAGACCGCGCAGATCCAGCGGGTCGTCTTCAACGCCATCACCAAGTCGGCCGTGACCGAGGCGATGGCCAATCCGCGCGACCTCGACATGGAGCTGGTCGAGGCCTACCTGGCCCGCCGCGCCCTGGACTATCTCGTCGGTTTCACCCTCTCGCCCGTACTGTGGCGCAAGCTGCCGGGCGCGCGTTCGGCGGGTCGGGTCCAGTCGGTCGCCCTGCGCTGCATCGTGGACCGCGAGCTCGAGATCGAGCGGTTCCGGACCCAGGAATACTGGACCGTAGAGGCCGAGGTCGCCGCGGGCGGCGACCCCTTCACCGCCCGGCTGGTAAAGCACGAGGGCAAGCGGCTCACCAAGTTCGACCTGGCCAACGAGACCAGCGCCTTCGCTGCCCGCGACGCGGTCAAGGCGGCGGCGTTCAGGATCAGCGCCGTCGAGCGCAAGCCTGGCCGCCGCTCGCCGCCCCCGCCCTTCACCACCTCGACCCTGCAGCAGGAGGCCTCGCGCAAGCTCGGCTTCAACGCGCAACGCACCATGCAGGCGGCCCAGAAGCTGTACGAGGGCATCGACATCGGCGGCGAGACGGTGGGCCTGATCACCTACATGCGGACCGACGGCGTCCAGACCGCCCCTGAGGCGCTGGACGAAGCCCGCGGCGTGATCGGCGGGCTCTACGGCAAGGAATACGTGCCGGAAAAGGCGCGGATCTATTCCACCAAGGCCAAGAACGCCCAGGAGGCGCACGAGGCGATCCGCCCGACCAGCCTCGCCCGCAACCCCGGCAAGCTGCGCCTGGAGGGCGACCTCGGCCGGCTCTACGAGCTGATCTGGAAGCGGATGATCGCCTCGCAGATGGAGAGCGCCCGCATCGAGCGCACCACCATCGACCTCGACAGCGCCGATCAGAAGACCGGTCTGCGCGCCACCGGCCAGGTGGTGACCTTCCCCGGCTACCTCGCCGTCTACGAGGAGGGTCGCGACGACCCTGAGGACGAGGACGGCGGCCGCCTGCCCCAGGTCTCGGAGGGCGCGAACGCCACGGTCCGTTCCGCCAAGGCCGACCAGCACTTCACCGAGCCGCCGCCCCGCTATTCGGAAGCCAGCCTCGTCAAGAAATTGGAGGAGCTGGGCATCGGCCGGCCCTCGACCTACGCCTCGATCCTGACCGTGCTGCGCGACCGCGCCTACGTCCGGATGGAGAAGCAGCGGTTCATCCCCGAGGACAAGGGCCGCCTGCTGATCGCCTTCCTAGAGGAGTTCTTCGGCCGCTACGTCGAGTACGACTTCACCGCATCCCTCGAGGAGCGCCTCGACCTGGTCTCGGCCGGCGAGCTGGACTGGAAGGTGCTGCTGCGGGAGTTCTGGACGGACTTCCACGCCAAGATCGCCGAGATGGGCGAACTGCGGATGAGCGACGTGCTCACCGCCCTCGACGAGGCCCTGGGGCCCCACCTGTTCCCTCCCAAGCCGGACGGGACCGACCCGCGCGCCTGCCCCGTCTGCGGCAGCGGGCGGATGAGCCTGAAGTCAAGCCGGTTCGGGCCGTTCCTGGGCTGCTCGAACTATCCGGAATGCCGCCACACGCGCCCCCTGACGGTGGCCGAGAACGGCGAGGACGAAGCCGCCGCCGGCGATCGTGAACTCGGCGTCGACCCGGTGACCGGCGAGACCGTGTGGCTGAAGTCCGGCCGCTTCGGCCCCTACGTCCAACTCGGCGAGGGCGAAAAGCCCAAGCGGTCCAGCCTGCCCAAGGGCTGGAGCGCGCCGGACATGGACCTGGAGAAGGCGCTGCGCCTGCTGCGCCTGCCGCGCGAAGTCGGCCTGCACCCGGAGGACGGCAAGCCGATCCTGGCGGGCGTCGGCAAGTTCGGGCCGTTCGTGCTGCACGAGAAGACCTACGCCAACCTCCCGTCGGTGGACGAGGTGTTCGAGGTGGGCGTGAACCGGGCCGTGGACCTGATCGCCACCAAGCGCGCCGGCCGCCGGGGCGGTGAAGCCGCGGCGCTGAAGGACCTGGGCGCGCACCCCGCCGACGGCCAGCCCGTCCGCGTGCTCGCCGGCCGCTACGGGCCCTACATCAAGCACGGCTCCACCAACGCCAACGTGCCCCGCGGGACCGACCCCCAGGCGGTGACGCTGGAACAGGCGGTGGCCCTGATCGCCGAGCGCGAGGCCAAGGGTGGGGCTAAGAAGAAGCCGGCCGCGAAGGCGAAGGCTGCGCCCAAGGCGGCGAAGAAGCCGGCCGCGAAGAAGAAGGCGCCGGCGAAGAAGACCGCCAAGGCCTCCGCCCCGATCGAGGACGACGAGACGCCGTTCTAGGCGTCCCCCCTCCTCTACCCCCGTGAAGCGGAGAGGGAGTGGGTTGGGAGAGGGCGGCGCGTGAGGCGGCGTCGCTCCTGTGGCAGATCAAGGTCCTGCGAACGCTTCCGCCTGCAGGGCCCCGCCATGCCGCCGACGTCGCCCAGCCGGCCCTCTCCCAAGCCTCTCCCTCTCGGCCGCCCGCGGCGGCTCGGGGGAGAGGAGGCGTGCGCGATCGTCGGCATTTTCGTTCCTGAGACCGAATCGGTTCGATGAAGCATCCAGACTGCCTCTTTGTGGCGCGGAGAAGTGCGCATAGGTTTTCTTGATGAAGGAATCCGGCGCGTCCCACTCACACCTGAATTTCGATACGTTGATGGAACGAGTTTGCGTCGGTCTGGGATGGTGCGGGAGCGTAGTTGGAGGCGAACCGCTGCATGTTACGAAGTTCATTCCTGAGGATGGCCCCGTAACCGCGGCGCAGTTTGCGGATTGGGTCCTCATGGCGGATGGAATGGATCCCAATAGAAACCTCGCAAAGTGGCAACGGCACAAAGACATGATCCGCGAGGCATTCATCCTTCACATGGGAAGCGACGTGGTCGAAGCCGAAAGGCTTAGGTGGGAGGGCTGCTAATGCCTGCTCTCGTCGGCGGAGCCCGTTAGACTCACCCCATGCCGCACGCCCCGCTCCCCGGTCTGAACCTCTACTTCGAGCGCGCCGGCGACGGGCCGCGCCTGCTCTTCATCTCCGGCACCGGCGGCGACCTGCGAGTGCAGCCGAACGTCTTCGCCTCGCCGCTCGCGAAGGCCTTCGATCTGCTGGCCTACGACCAGCGGGGCCTCGGGCGGACCGACAAGCCGGACGTCCCCTATTCCATGGCCCAGTACGCCGATGATGCGGCCGCGCTGTTGGACCACGTCGGCTGGGACGACGCCCTGGTGGTCGGGGTCTCTTTCGGCGGCATGGTCGCCCAGGAGCTGGTCCTGCGGCATCCGGCGAGGGTGAAGCGCCTGGTCCTGGCCTGCACCTCGCCCGGCGGCGAGGGCGGCGCCTCGTTTCCCTTCCATGAGATCGAGCACCTCAAGGGCGAGGCGCGCGCGCGCCACCTGATCCCGATCAGCGACGTGCGCCGCACCGCCGAGTGGGCCGCCGCGCATCCGGCCGAGTACGAGAAGCTCGTGGAGCTATCGTCCGCCGACCCCTTCGCCGGCGAGCCGGGCCGGGCGGAGGGCGCGCACCGCCAGCTCGAAGCTCGCGCCGCCCACGACACCTGGGCCCGCCTGCCGGAGATCGCCTGCCCGACCCTGGTCGCCGCCGGCCGCTACGACGGAATCGCCCTGCCCGAGACTCAGGAGAAGATGGCCGCGCGCATCCCTGGCGCAGAGCTGCGCTGGTTCGAAGGCGGCCACCTCTTCATGCTTCAGGATCGCGCCGCCTATCCCGCGATCATCGACTTCCTGAACGGCTGAGGGAGCAGCGGCGCGGCGGCCGCGTTCCGTGCTAAGCACGACCGATGGCCCGACCCAAGAAGCCCAAGCCCGCCAAAGTCCCGCAAGGCCTGCCTGACCGCGACACCCTGCTGAAGTTCATCCGCGACAGCGGCGAGACCGGCAAGGCCGAGATCGCCCGCGCCTTCGGGCTGAAGGGCGCCGATCGCCGGGCCCTGCGCGAGATGCTGGGCAAGCTGGAGGCCGAGGGCGCGCTGGGCAAGCGTGGCCGACGGGGCTTCGCCGAGGCCGGCGCCCTGCCCGAGGTTGGCGTCGCCGATGCGGTCGAACGGGATCCGGACGGCGAGATCCTGGTGCGCCTCGTCCGCGGCGAGGACGCGCCCCTGGTGCCGCTGGCGCCCGGCGGCGACGTGAAGGGCGTCGCCCCCGGCATCGGCGACCGGCTGCTGGTCCGGTTCGTGCGGCTGGAGAACGGCGAGTTCGAGGCCCGCCTGATCAAGCGCCTGGGCCAGAGCGCCCACCGCATCCTGGGCGTCGTGCGCAAGGCGCGCCGCGAGGTGCGCGTGGAGCCGGTGGATCGCCGCTCCAAGGACACCCTGACGCTCCCCGAGGGCGAGGACGTGCGCGACGGCGACCTGGTCGTGGCCCAGGTGGAGCCGCACGGACCCCGCTATGGCCCCAAGCGCGGCAAGCTGCTGGAGATCGTCGGCCGCGAGGACGATCCGCGCGCCTATTCGATCATCGCCATCCACGCCCACGGCATCCCCACGGGTTTCTCCGAGGCCGCCGAAGCCGAGGCCGAGGCCGCCCGGGAACCGACCCTCTCCGGCCGCGAGGATCTGCGCGAGATCCCGCTCATCACCATCGACCCCATGGACGCCCGCGACCACGACGACGCCGTCTATGCCCATCCGGACGACGACTCGAAGAACCCGGGCGGCTGGGTCTGCTGGGTCGCCATCGCCGACGTGGCGGCCTATGTGCGGCCGGGCTCGGAGCTGGACCGCATCGCCCGCGACAAGGGCAACAGCGTCTACTTCCCCGATCGGGTGGAGCCGATGCTGCCCGAGCGGCTGTCGAACGGCCTGTGCAGCCTGCGGGAGGGCGAGAACCGCGCGTGCCTGGCGGTGCGCATGGTGTTCGGCGCCGACGGCCGCAAGCGCTCCCACCGCTTCGTCCGCGGCCTGATGCGCTCGGCCGCCAAGCTGGCCTACGAGCAGGCCCAGGCGGCCATCGACGGCCAGCCCGACGACAAGGCCGGTCCTTTGCTGGAGCCGGTGCTGAAGCCGCTGTGGGCCGCCTATGCCTGCCTGAAGAAGGGCCGCGACGCCCGCTCGCCCCTGGCCATCGCCAGCCTGGAGCGGAAGATCCACATCGACGAGATGGGCCGCATCGACTCGATCCTTCCCCGCTCGGCGCTGCAGGCGCATTCGCTGATCGAGGAGTTCATGATCCAGGCGAACGTCTGCGCCGCCGAGACCCTGGAGCAGAAGAAGACGCCTCTGATCTACCGGATCCACGATCAGCCCAGCCAGGAGAAGATCCAGGCGCTGGTGGACTTTCTCTCGACCCTGGGCCTGCCCTGGACCAAGGGCGAGGCGCCGCGCACGGAACGCTTCAACAGACTGCTGGACGAGACCCGGGGCGGGCCGCACGCCGACATCGTCAACGAGGTGGTCCTGCGCACCCAGATGCAGGCGGTCTATTCCACCGACAACATCGGCCACTACGGCCTGAACCTGGCCAAGTACGCCCACTTCACCTCGCCGATCCGGCGCTATGCCGACCTCATCGTCCACCGGGCGCTGGTCACAGCCCTGGGCTTCGGGGGCGACGGCCTGTCGGACTTCGACGTCTCGCAAATGAAGGGCACGGCCGAGATCATCACCTTCGCCGAGCGGCGCGCCATGGCCGCCGAGCGCGACGCCATGGACCGCTACGTCGCCGCCTTCCTGGCCGACCGGGTGGGCGCGGAGTTCGAGGGGCGGATCACCGGCGTCACCCGTTTCGGCCTCTTCGTCCGCTTGGCCGACACCGGCGCGGACGGCCTCGTGCCGATTTCGAAGCTGGGCGACGAGTACTTCGTCCACGACGACCGCACCCACGCCCTGGTGGGCGAGCGCACCGGCGCGCGCTGGCCCCTGGGCATGACCGTCCGCGTGCGCCTGGAGGAGGCGACGCCGATCACCGGCGGGCTGCTGTTCGAGATGCTGGGCGATCCGGCCCCCGCCGACGCCTCCATGCCCCGCCCCCGCCTGGGCGCCCGGGCCCGCGGCGACCGCCGCCCGCCCCAGGGCCGTCCTCCGGGCATACGCACCGGCCGCAAGAAGAAGATGGGCGGGAAGCGGCGATAGGGCGCGGCGCATGACGTCGGGGCAGCCTTTCCTCGGCCTCCAGGCGCGCCATACAATTGTTTCATGTCGACTGAAGAACCCGTGGTCCACAAGCCCGAGGGCCCGCCGCGCATTCCGGGCCAGCGCGCCGTGCGCCCGAAGAACGCCGCCACCGTGATGATCATCCGCCGCGACGCCGCCAAGCCGCGGGTCCTGATGGGCAAGCGCCATGGCGGCCACAGCTTCATGCCCGACCGCTGGGTGTTCCCAGGCGGCCGCATCGACCGCGCCGACTACCGCGCGCCCTACGCCACGGACCTGCGGCCCGACGTGGGCGGCCTCTTCGACCGCTACCTGCCCGCCGGCAAGGGCCGCGCCCTGGCGCTGGCCGCCGTCCGCGAGACCTGGGAGGAAGCCGGGCTGCTCCTGGCGAAGCCGGGCGAAGCCAGGGCCTCCGGCCCCTGGAAGCCGTTCGTCGAGCAAGGGATGCTGGCCGACCTCGACGCCATGGACGTGGTGGCCCGCGCCATCACCCCGCCGGCCGTCGGCAAGCGCTTCGACACCTGGTTCCTGATGGCCGACGCCGAGCGCCTGACCAGCCTGGATCGCCAGGCCGACTGCGGCGAACTGGAGGAGATCGCCTGGGTCGATTTCGACGACGCCATGGGCCTGCCTCTGCCCGCCGTCACCCGCATGATGATCAAGGAGGCGGTCGAGCGGATGAAGGACCCGTCGAGGCCGAAGCCTTTCCTCCGCTACAAGGACCGTGGGATGCGGCCGAGCGCCCTGTAGCAGGAACTTGGCCGCCCACCATTGACTTCACGCCGCGGATTCGTATTTTCCGCGGCTCTTTCGAACACCCGCCTGGCGGCGCCTCTCCGCTTGGCCCGCCCTTGAGGATTGCCATGGCGAAGCCCGCCTCCATCAAGATCCGCCTGAACTCGACGGCGGACACCGGCTTCTTCTACGTGACCAAGAAGAACGCCCGCACCAAGACCGACAAGATGGTGCTGAAGAAGTACGACCCGATCGTGCGCAAGCACGTCGAGTTCAAGGAAGGCAAGATCAAGTAACCTCTCCAGGCCCTTGATAACGCTAACAGACGCCCGGCCTAGCGCCGGGCGTTCTGCGTTCAGGATGTCCTGTTCGTGCGATCCAGCAGCACGAGCCCCAGACCGACCAGCGAAACCGCCAGAAGCCCCGCCACGATCATCACGATCCTGAGTTCAGCGGCATGGTGCGCGCCCGTGCTGAGCGACAGGATGTGCGCGTGGTTGATCAGCGCCGAGATGTAGAGCCCGGCCGCGAACGACCACCCCACCGGGAGGAACCGCGTCGTCCGCTTGCGCAGGGCCGCGACGCCTGCC
This sequence comes from Pseudomonadota bacterium, assembly GCA_049323595.1. Lineage (GTDB taxonomy): Bacteria > Pseudomonadota > Alphaproteobacteria > Caulobacterales > Caulobacteraceae > Phenylobacterium. Next base: position 59,626 of record JBMOOD010000013.1, on the reverse strand, counting down.
GCCACCAGGATGGCGGCGGCCGCCTCGTCGACCATCCAGCTCGGCCAGTTCTCCCAGTTGTCGTAGTTGCGGACGATCTGAGCCACCGCGACCATCAGGCCCACTGCGATCGCCAGCCACGCCGAGAGCTTCGACATGCGTCCCTCCCCTGCCGTCGGCGCCAGCATAGGCGAGTTCGGCGCCGGTCAAAGCGCTTGAAGGGGCGAACTCAGGCCGCCCGGGCGATCACCCGGTTGCGGCCACGGGATTTGGCTTCGTAGACCGCCTCGTCGGCGCGTTTCAGGAGGGCCGTGGGCGTGTCGTCGGGCCCGCAGCTCGAGGCCACGCCGATCGAGATGGTCATGGCCAGCAGTTCATCGCCGCCCATCACGCGGAACGGCGCGCCCGCCACGTGCAGGCGGATGCGCTCGGCGATGCGGCGGGCGTCCTCGAGGTCGGTGTCGGGCATGACGACGACGAACTCCTCGCCGCCGTGGCGGACGGGGAGGTCGATGGCGCGAACGTTCGAGGCGAGACGCACGGCGAACTCGGCGAGCACCTCGTCGCCCACGTCGTGACCGAAGCTGTCGTTGACCTTCTTGAAGTGGTCGATGTCGATGACCAGCAGCGCGACGGGATCACCGCCCTGGCTCGCCCGGCGCATCAGCGCCTCGAGCTGGCCGGTCATGTAGCGGCGATTGTGCAGTCCCGTGAGTTGGTCGGTGACCGCCAGTTCCAGGGAGTGGTCCAGGTTGGAGCGCAGGTAGTCGGTGTAGCGCTTGCGGCGGATCTGGGTGCGCACCCGCGCCGCCAGCTCCCCGGGATCGATCGGGCGGGCCAGGATGTCGTTGACCCCGATCTCCAGGGCCTTCACGGCGCGCTGGCGGTCGTCGATATCGACCACGGCCAGGATCGGCAGGTTGCGGGTGGCCTCGTCCGAACGGAGCTGGGCGGCGAACCGCAGGCCATCGAAGGCCTTGGCCGCTGCATTGACGATCAGCAGGTCCACGGGGCCGCGGGCGGTGAGGGCCGCCTTCAGAACGTCGCTCTCCACCACCGGACGATGCTCGATCGCCAGCTCGGAGCAGACCCGTTCGGCCTGGCGCGGATTGTCGTCGACAATCAGGACCCGGCCGCCCGTCCCGCCGAGCCGCGAGGCGGCGCCCGCGATCACGCCCATTCGGCGGCCCGAGGCCTCGCGGGCGCGCAATTCGTCGATGACGGTCTTCAGACGGGTCAGGCTGCGCACCCGGGCAAGCAGCATGACATCGTCGATCGGTTTGGTCAGGAAGTCGTCGGCCCCGGCCTCGAGCCCCGCCACGCGGTCGGCGCGGCCGTCGAGGGCGGTGACCAGCACGACCGGGATGTGACGCGTCTCGGGATCATCCTTCAGACGGCGGCAGACCTGAAAACCGTCCATGCCAGGCATCATGATGTCGAGCAGGACGATATCCGGGCGTTCCGACGCGGCCACGGCCAGCGCCGTGGGCCCGTCGTACGCGGTCAGCACCTCGTAGTACTCGGCCGAGAGCTTCGCCTCGAGCAGGCGTACGTTCGACTCGATATCGTCGACGACCAGAATGCGCGCCGTCATGCCGCTAGCCCAGAAGTCGCTTGATGGTGTCGAGGAAGTGGCTGACCGAGATGGGCTTGGAGATGTAGGCCTCGCAGCCGCCCTCGCGGATCCGTTCCTCGTCGCCCTTCATGGCGAAGGCCGTGACGGCCACGACCGGGATATGGGCGAGATCGTCGTCTTCCTTCAGCCACTTGGTGACCTCGAGGCCCGAGATCTCCGGGAGCTGGATGTCCATCAGGATCAGGTCGGGCTTGTGCTCGCGCGCGAGCGAGAGCGCCGCCAAGCCCTCGCGGGTCTCGAGGGTCTCATAACCCTGGGCCTCGAGCAGGTCATGAAAGAGCTTCATGTTCAGCTCGTTATCCTCGACGATGAGGACTTTCTTCGCCATTCAGGACCCGACTGCTCGAGGCGCGGCCAGTTTTTGGCCCTCCCCACCCTCCGCCGCTTATCGGGTCCGATATACTTAAACTTCGTTATCCGCGTTGAGATTGCGCATGTCCGAACGCCTGAACACCTCTGCTCCACGCCTTGAGTCGCTGGGCCTATCGCTGACGAGGCCGCTGGTACTCGTCGACGTGGACGAGGTCCTGGGCCTGTTCATGCAGGGCTTCGGTGATTTCATCGCCGAACATGGGCTCGAGATGCGGATCGAGCGGTTTGCGCTCTTTCAGAACATCTACCGGCCCGGCGCGGCCGAGCACATCGACGTCGCAGAGGGGCGTCGGCTTTTCGACGAGTTCTTCGCCGGCCGCTGTCACGACATGGAGCCCGCTCCGGGCGCCATCGACGCCCTGAACCGGCTTTCCGACGCCGCCGAGATCCTGATCCTGTCCAATGCGCCGGCGGAGGCCGAGCGCCTCCGGACCCAGTGGCTTCGCAAGCACGGGCTCAAGCATCCCCTGGTGCTCAACAGCGGCCCCAAGGGACCGGTCGCAGCCGCCCTCGTCGAGCAGACGCCGCACCGGACCGCCTTCGTGGACGATCTGATCCCGAACCTCGATTCGGTCGCCGAGCACGCGCCCCAAACCGCCACCTTCCAGCACGTGGCGGACCTGCGCCTCCGCCCCCTCGCCCCCCAGTCGGACCGCCATCCCCGGATCGACGACTGGCGCGAGCTGGGCGAGGCGATCGAGGCGGCGGTCCGCGGCTGATCAGCGACTGGAGCCCGCCCGCACCAGCGGCGCATCGGCGAACATCAGCCGCTCCTCGCGGTTCGGGTCGTACACGACCTTGGACTCCACGTCGAAGACCATGGTGGCCCGGGTGTCCGGCCGATAGGGCGCCCAGCCCGGCTCGCCCGTGCGGGCGAAGCGGATCCAGGCCTCGCTCATGGCGTCGGCGACCTTCTGGGCCTCGGGTGAGGTCCCGGACATGGATTCGGACCTCGCGACGTTGTCGAACATCAGGGCGATGTCCAGGGCGTGCGGCGACTTCCACTTGCCGCCGTCGACCGGCGTCTCCCAGTTCAGCAGGTACATGTAGGCGGGCGCCCCACCCTGCGCCGCCTTGCGCTCGGCCTGGGTGATCGCCGCCTTCCGCGTGGCGCGCACGGTCGCCAGGGTGAAGAAGATGTCGCTGGGCCGGGCCTGCGGATAGAGCCGGCGCAGGTCGGCAAGCGCCTTCTCCGCGTCCAGGCCTGAGAGATAGGGCGCGGCCCGCTTCGGCAGGTCGTCCCAGGTCAGGTCGAACACGCTGGGGTCGCGGGCGCCGATCAGCAGGGTCATCTCGTCCTTGGTCGTGCCGATCAGCATGGGGACGTTCCGCGACACGGCCGGGGCGTCGGGATGGAAGGGGTGGCGCGGCAGGGCCCGGCCGTCGACCACAGGTCGGAAGTCCACCTGCGCCTTGCGCATGCCCTCGACGATGCGGTCCATCGGCAGGGCGCGCATCTCGGCGGCCTGCCCCACCCCGCAGGCGGCCATCAGCTTCCTCATGTTCTCGGTGGCCTGATCCTTCTCCAGCACCGTCAGCGACGAACCGCTCTGGACCGCCGCCCGGTGGAACAGGCCCGCCGCGGAGGGCATGGCCATGAGGGTCGAGACCTTCCCGCCCCCGCCTGATTCGCCAAAGATCATCACGTTGCCGGGATCGCCCCCGAACTCGGCGATGTTGTCCCGCACCCATCGCAGCGACAGCACCATGTCGAGGTCGCCGGCGTTGCCGGAGTCGGCCATCTCGGGCCCGCCCAACTCTGCGAGGTAGCCATAGCCGAAGGCGTTCAGCCGATGGTTCACGGTGACCACCACCACGTCGCCGCGTCGGCAGAGTCGCGTGCCGTCGTAGCCGTGGCTGGCGCCGGAGCCGACGGAGAAGCCGCCACCGTGGAACCAGACCATCACCGGCCGCTTCTTCCCGTCGCGCAGAGCGGGCGTCCACACGTTCAGGAACAAGCAGTCCTCGCTTCCCGGCCTGCGGTTGGCCCAGGAGCGGAAGAAGCCGCCGCCGTCCCCGCCGGAGACCTGGGGCGACTGGGCCGCGTAATCGAGAGCGTCGGCGACCCCGTTCCACGGTTGCGGCGGCCGCGGCGGCATAAACCGGCGCCCCTCGGTCGAGGCGCCGTAGCGCACGCCCTTGAACACGTGGATCCCGTCCACGGTGGCGCCGCGAACTCGCCCGGCCCGAGTCGTCGCCACCGGCCCCGACACCTGGGCCATCGCGCCGAAGGGCCAGGCAGCCGCCGCCACCATTCCGCCGGCCAGCAAGTGCCGGCGATCCATGGACATCGGCATCAGATCTCCTCCCACGCAGGGCCCGCCGGGGCCCGCTTCCATACCGTTTTTTCCAATCTCGTACGGTGCGGAATACAGCGCAAGCGCCAAGTCGCAAGACGTCTGATCGGCAGCGAACAAATCAGGTATACCGGGCCCATGATCCGCATCGGCGTGGACTTCGGCGGCACCAAGATCGAGGCGGCGGCCCTCGACGCAGAGGGTCGTTTCCGGGCGCGGGTGCGCGCGCCGACGCCGCCCGCCTACGAGGATCGCTTGGACGCCGTCCGACAGGTTGTCGAGGAAGCGGAGCGGCAGGCCGGGACGAAGGTGGCCCGCGTCGGGGTCGGCGGGCCGGGCTCGCCCTCGCCGGTCGCCGGACCGATGCGCAACTCCAACTCCACCATCCTCAATGGCCGGCCCTTCCCGACCGACCTCGCCCGGGTGCTGGGCCGCGAGGTCCGCTACGCCAACGACGCCAACTGCCTGGCCCTCTCCGAGGCGACGGATGGGGCGGGCGCCGGCCACGGCGTCGTCTTCGCCGTGATCCTCGGAACCGGCTGCGGCGCGGGCTTCACGGTCGACGGCCGCCTTGTGGAGGGCCGCAACGGTATCGCCGGCGAGTGGGGCCACATGCCGCTGCCGAACTGGCGACCCGGAGAGCCGCTGATCCGTTGCTGGTGCGGGCGCGAGAACTGCATGGAGCTGTTCGTCAGCGGCACTGGCCTGGCGCGGGACTCGGGCCGCCCGGGCGAGGCTACGATCGCGGCGGCGCGCGCCGGGGAAGCCTGGGGCCGCCAAGCGCTCGACCGCTACGTGGACCGCCTTGCCCGCGGCCTGGGCGTGGTGGTCAACCTGATCGATCCCGACGTGATCGTCCTGGGCGGCGGGATGTCGAACGTGGACGAGCTCTACGCCGTCCTCCCAGCCGCGCTTGAGCCGCACGTCTTCTCCGACGTGTTCACGACACCGGTCGTCAAGGCGGAGCACGGCGACAGTTCCGGCGTGCGGGGCGCAGCCTGGCTCTGGCCGCTGGAATGAAGGCCTTCTGCCGCGACTGCCTCTGGCAGGGGGACGAGGCCGCGCGGCGGTGCCCGACCTGTGGATCGCCGCGCGTCGTGGCCCATCCGGAACTGGGCGAGCTCTCGATCGCCCACATGGACTGCGACGCCTTCTACGCCAGCGTCGAGAAGCGCGACCGGCCCGAGTTGCGCGACCGGCCGGTGATCGTGGGCGGCGGCAAGCGCGGCGTCGTCACCACCTGCTGCTACATCGCCCGCATCTCAGGCGTCCGCTCGGCAATGCCGATGTTCAAGGCGTTGAAGGCCTGCCCCGAGGCGGTGGTCATCAAGCCCGACTTCACTAAGTATCGCGCCGAAAGCCGGCGCATCCTGGGCATGGCCGCCGAGCTCACCCCGCTGATCCAGAACCTGTCGCTGGACGAGGCCTGGATGGACCTCTCGGGCACCGAGCGCCTGCACGGGGTGCCGCCGGCGATCACCCTCGCGAGACTGCAGGCCCGCATCGAGGCCGAGACCGGCCTGACCGTGTCCATCGGCCTGGCCCTCAACAAGTTCCTCGCCAAGGTGGCGTCCGACCTCGACAAGCCGCGCGGCTTCTCGGTGATCGGTCGGGAAGCCCAGGCGTTCCTGGCGCCAAGGCCCGTGCGCATCCTGCCGGGCGTGGGTCCCGCGATGGTCGCCGCCCTGGAGAAGGCCGGCTACCGCACCGTGGGCGACCTGGCCCGCGCCGACGTGAAGGGGCTGGCCGAGCGCTGGGGCGCCCATGGCCTGCGCCTGCACGACCTCGCGCACGGCCGCGACGCCCGCGCCGTGAACCCGAACGAGGCCCGCAAGGGCATCAGCTGCGAGACGACCTTCAACGAGGACCTCAGCGCCCTCGGCGACCTGGAGGACAAGCTCGCGCCGCTGTGCGAGCGCGTGGCGCGCCAGGCGCGGACCGGCGGCGTGGCTGGCCGAGTGGTGACGCTGAAGCTGCGGACCACCGACTTCAGGATCGTCACCCGCAGGCGGACCCTGCCGGTGGCGACGCAGACGGCCCACACCCTCTTCAGGGTCGGTCGGGAGCTGCTGGCGAAGGAGGCCGCGGGGCGGCCTTGGCGGCTCATCGGCATCGGGATCGCCGACCTGGTCGACGCCGACTCGGCGGCCGGCGACTTCTTCGCCGAGGACGAGCGCAGGGCTCTTGCCAGCGAACGGTCCGTCGACGCGATCCGCGCGCGGTTCGGCGCCGACGCCGTGACATCGGGCCGCATCCTGCGCGCCAGGACGACTCGTGCGGAGGAAGATTGACCACCGCCTGCGTCGCGGATCCCGCCCGCCCCTGCGGCGTTGAGCCCCCGAAGCGGCCGCGCTTGCCGCCTTGCAAGGCGCCCGGCGCCCACCGACCGGGCAATGTTTGGTTAGCGATCTCTTAGTCGGGCGGTAATCTGGTCGTGCCAGCCTGGGGATGTGCCGTGACGATTCATCACTTCCAAAAGACGCTATCTTCCATATCTAATCGTAGTGGGCCGACCACTGCGGCCCCGATCAGGAGATTGCAGGCATGAGCGAACGAAAGGAAGGTGGCGCTGACACCGGCGTTCGCTCGGCGGTGATCACCCAGACCAAGCCGAAGACGCAGAAACCCGCCATGTATCGGGTTCTGCTGCTCAATGACGACTACACGCCGATGGAATTCGTTGTGTACGTGCTTGAGCAATTCTTCAACAAGTCGCGCGAAGACGCGACTCGCATAATGCTTCATGTCCATCAGCATGGCGTGGGCGTTTGCGGGGTCTACACCTACGAAGTGGCGGAAACAAAAGTGGCCCAGGTCGTTGATACGGCGCGGCGGCATCAGCACCCGCTGCAGTGCACCATGGAGAAGGACTAGAGGCGCTTGCCTTCATTTTCTCGCCAACTCGAAGAATCCCTGCACCGCGCAGTCGCCTACGCGAACCAGCGCAAACATGAATACGCGACCCTGGAGCATCTGCTCCTCAGTCTCGTCGACGACGAGGACGCCGCCGGTGTGATGCGCGCCTGCGACGTTGAGCTCGGCGCCCTTCGAACCACCCTGACCAACTACGTGGACAACGAGCTGCGCTCGCTGGTCGTAGACGACGGTGAGGACGCCAAGCCCACCGCCGGCTTCCAGCGCGTCATCCAGCGGGCGGTGATCCACGTCCAGTCCTCGGGCCGCGAGGAGGTGACCGGCGCGAACGTGCTGGTGGCCATCTTCTCCGAGCGCGAGAGCCACGCCGCCTACTTCCTGCAGGAGCAGGACATGACGCGGTACGACGCGGTGAACTACATCGCCCACGGCATCGCCAAGAAGGCGGGCGTCTCCGAAGCCAAGCCCGTCAAGGGCGCCTCGGACGACGAGGAGAAGCCCGCGGTCAAGACCGGCGGCGAGGCGCTCGAGGCCTACTGCATCAACCTCAACGAGAAGGCCAAGCAGGGCAAGGTCGACCCGCTGATCGGCCGCCTGGCCGAGGTGGAGCGCTGCATCCAGATCCTCTGCCGGCGGACCAAGAACAACCCGCTGCTGGTGGGCGACCCCGGCGTCGGCAAGACCGCCATCGCCGAGGGCCTGGCGCGCAAGATCGTCAACAAGCAGGTCCCCGAGGTCCTGTCGAAGTCGACCATCTTCTCGCTCGACATGGGCGCCCTCCTGGCCGGCACCCGCTATCGCGGCGACTTCGAGGAGCGCGTGAAGCAGGTCGTCAAGGAGCTGGAGAACCACCCCGACGCGATCCTGTTCATCGACGAGATCCACACCGTGATCGGCGCCGGCGCCACATCCGGCGGGGCGATGGATGCGTCGAATCTGCTGAAGCCGGCGCTGGCGTCAGGCACGCTGCGCTGCATGGGCTCCACGACCTACAAGGAGTTCCGCCAGCACTTCGAGAAGGACCGGGCCCTCGTCCGGCGCTTCCAGAAGATCGACGTCAACGAGCCCACGATCGACGACACGATCAAGATCCTGAAGGGGCTCAAGACCTACTACGAGGAGTTCCACAAGCTCCGCTACACCAACGACGCCATCAAGTCGGCGGTGGAGCTGTCGGCCAAGTACATCACCGACCGCAAGCTGCCCGACAAGGCGATCGACATCATCGACGAGGCCGGCGCCTCGCAGATGCTGCTGCCCGAGGGCAAGCGGAAGAAGACCATCGGCGTGAAGGAGGTCGAAAGCGTCGTCGCCAAGATCGCCCGCATACCGCCGAAGTCGGTCTCCAAGTCCGACACCGAGGCCCTGAAGCAGCTCGAGGGCGACCTCAAGCGCGCGGTCTACGGCCAGGAAGAGGCGATCGAACAGCTGTCGGCCGCCATGAAGATGGCCCGCGCCGGCCTGCGCGACGCCAACAAGCCGATCGGCTGCTACCTGTTCTCGGGCCCCACCGGCACCGGCAAGACCGAGACGGCGCGCCAGCTGGCCTCCACCCTCGGCATCGAGCTCCTGCGGTTCGACATGTCCGAGTACATGGAGCGCCATACGGTGAGCCGCCTGATCGGCGCGCCCCCCGGCTATGTGGGCTTCGACCAGGGCGGTCTCCTCACCGATGCGGTCGACCAGCACCCGCACGCCGTCGTCCTCCTGGACGAGATCGAGAAGGCGCACCCGGACGTGTTCAACATCCTCCTGCAGGTGATGGACAACGGCCAGCTCACCGACTCCAACGGCAAGAAGATCGACTTCCGCAATGTGGTCCTGATCATGACCACCAACGCGGGGGCGTCCGATGCGCAGAAGAACGCGATCGGCTTCGGCCGCGGCAAGCAGGACGACGAGGTGGACGAGGCCCTGAAGCGCCTGTTCACGCCGGAGTTCCGCAACCGCCTCGACGCCATCGTCCAGTTCCGCTCGCTGACGCCCGAGATCATCCGCCAGGTGGTGCAGAAGTTCGTCATGCAGCTGGAAGCCCAGCTCGCAGACCGGCACGTGACGATCGAGACCTCGGACGAGGCCGCCGACTGGCTGGCCAAGAATGGCTTCGACGAACTCTACGGCGCCCGGCCGCTGGCCCGGGTCATCCAGGAGAACATCAAGAAGCCGCTCGCCGACGAGATCCTGTTCGGACGCCTCACCAAGGGCGGCCACGTCAAGGTGGTGCTCAAGGACGGCAAGCTCGCCTTCGAGGTCGAGGGCGAGGAACGCGAGCGTGGCGCCCCGGTGGTCGAGACGCCGACGGAAAAGCCCGAGCCGGTTGACTAAGGCGGCCCCCTTAGGACGCCAACCGTGACCAGCAATGCGCATGAGCCTGTCAGCGTACTGAGCGCGATCGAGCTCATCCGCCTTCGCCCTGCCATGTTTTTTGGGGACTGCGGCCCCTTCATGAGCGACCTGGTCGGCTTGGTCGTCCAGGATGCTTTCGCGTCAGGCGCAACGAAAATCGAGGTTGTCTCAGAGGGCGATCTGGTCGTCGTGTCTGCCGATGTGGACTGGATGGGACATATAGGTCTCTCCCTGCAGGAGTTGTTTTCTCGGTTCACTAACCCGTACGGGGCGTTGCGGCCCAATTCGCATCGCTCGGAAGTGCTCATTGCGGCAATCGCCGAAGGCTATTTCACAGACGGCGAGGCCGGAAAGTTCGCATCCAACTTCTCGACGGACGGCCTGCCGAGACGCATCATGGCCAGCATCGGCGATGGCGCGCGAAGCTTCGCCTGGCGGTACTCGGTCCCCAAAGGCGGAACTTGGACCGACCACGCTTTCAGCGCCTAACCCTCCCGTCATCCCGGTTTGGGCGCAAGCCCAAGACCGGGACCTATCGGCGTCGATCTCCACCTAGTTGGGTGGAGCGTCGATGCCGTGCCGGTCCTGCGCCATCGACGCTGATGGGTCCCGGCCTTCGCTTGCCGCGGAACCGGGGTGACAGGGAGTTGTGACGCCAACCGCGCGACAATTTTCCGGCGCCTGTCGTCCCGCTCACCCTTCGTTCGTCCTCGGGTTAGGCTCAGCCCGGAGACGCCGCCATGCCCCCCACGATCACCGCCTTCGAACGCTCCCCCGACCGCGGCCGGGGCCTGGCCCGCGACATGCGGGTCCGCTGGGCGCTGGAGGAGGCAGGCCAGCCCTACGACGTCCGCCTCGTCTCTTTCGAGGCGATGAAGCAGCCTGTGCATCGCGCGCTGCACCCGTTCGGCCAGATTCCCACCTATGAGGACGGCGATCTCGCCCTCTTCGAGTCCGGCGCCATCGTCCTCCACATCGCCGAGCGCCATCCCGGCCTGCTGCCCGTCGATCCGAACGCCCGGGCGCGCGCAATCGCCTGGATGTTCGCCGCGCTCGACACGGTCGAGCCGCCCATCTTCGATCGCGACCTCGCCCGAATCCTCGACCGCGACCGCCCCTGGTACGCCGAGCGCCTGGCCACCCTGGACGACAGTGTCCGAGGCCGCCTGGCCGACCTTTCCCGCCACCTGAGCGACGCCGACTGGCTCGACGGCCGCTTCAGCGCCGGCGACCTCCTGATGGTGACGGTCCTGCGCCGCCTGGCTGGATCGGATTTGCTGGCGGCCCATCCGAACCTCGCCGCGTACGTCGCCCGCGGCGAGGCCCGCCCCGCCTTCCAGCGCGCCTTCGCGGCCCAGGCGGCGGTGTTCAGGGCGGCGGCGGGTGGGTGACCTAGGCCGCCCCCCGGGCGCACAGATCGCCAGCCTCGTTCACCCCGCGCGCGCAGCCCACGCAGTTGGGGAGGGCCGGGCCCAGCTCAGGACGCGCGGCGGCGGTCTCGTCGCCGAAGGAATTTCTTGCATTGTGCGCTGCAACAATGCATCTGGCTCGCCGCACGTCGGACCCGACTCGCTCGGGTGGCTACCCCGGGCGCCGATCCCTCGGGAAAACCGCAAGCAACGCTTGAGAGCGACTTCACCGTGGCCGTGACGGGGCCTTCGGCGCGCTCGCTTGGACAAGTATCAATCGAATGAGTGTTTTCGCGTCTGCGCGCGAGCAGTGGCTCGCGAATCCGCGCCGTGACCTGCTGGCCGGGACGGTCGTCGCCCTGGCCCTCATACCCGAGGCGATCGCGTTCTCGATCATCGCGGGAGTGGACCCTGCCGTAGGCCTCTACGCCAGTTTCATCATTGCCGTGACCATCGCCTTCACGGGCGGCCGCCCCGCCATGATCTCGGCCGCGACGGGGGCCATGGCGCTGCTGATGGTGGGGCTCGTGGAGGAGCACGGGCTGCAATACCTCTTCGCGGCCTCGTTGCTCTGCGGCGTCATCCAGGTCGGCGTGGGGCTGTTGCGGCTGGGACGCTACGTGAAGTTCGTCTCGCGCTCGGTGATGACGGGCTTCGTCAACTCGCTGGCCATCCTGATCTTCCTGGCTCAGATGCCCGAGTTGATCGGAGCCAACTGGCAGACCTACGCCATGGTGGGCGCAGGCCTTGCGATCATCTACGGCTTCCCCCGCCTCACGAAGGCGGTCCCGGCGCCGCTCGTGGCGATCGTCGCGCTCAGCGCCCTGGCGATCTTCACCGGGCTCGATGTCCGCACCGTGGGCGACATGGGCCAGATGCCGACCGCGCTCCCGGCCTTCGGCCTGCCGCAGGTTCCGCTGACCTGGGAGACGTTCAGCATCATCGCGCCCGTCTCATTCACCCTGGCCTTCGTGGGGCTCCTGGAGAGCCTGCTCACCGCCAACCTGCTGGACGACCTGACCGACACCCCGTCGGACAAGGATCGCGAGACCCGCGGCCAGGGGATCGCCAACATCCTCTCGCCGCTCTTCGGCGGCATGGCCGGCTGCGCCATGATCGGCCAGTCGATCATCAACGTCAGCTCGGGCGCGCGAGGGCGGCTGTCCACCCTATGGGCCGGCCTGTTCCTGCTGTTCCTGATCCTCGTGCTCCAGGACTGGGTGGCGCAGATCCCCATGGCGGCCCTGGTGGCGGTGATGATCATGGTGTCGATCGGCACCTTCGACTGGAGCTCGATCCGCCGGCTGCGGTCGACGCCGCCGCAGTCGTCCATCGTGATGCTGGCGACGACGGTGACGGTCGTGGTGACGCACGACCTCTCGAAAGGGGTGATGTTGGGCGTCCTGCTCAGCGCCGTCTTCTTCATGCGCAAGGTCGGCAAGACGATCCGGGTCGAGGAGATCGATTCACCCGAAGAGGAGCTGCGCTATCGGGTCACGGGCCAGCTCTTCTTCGCCTCGGCCGACGTCTTCGCCGCCAGCTTCGAGCATCACGGCCATCCGCAGCGGGTCGAAATCGACCTGTCGGAGGCACATCTGTGGGATCTCACCGGTGTCGCCGCCGTGGACAAGGTGGTGTTCCGCTACCGCCGCCAGGGCGCCGAGGTGATCGTCACGGGCATGACCGAAGCCGAGAAGACGCTCATCCAGCGGGTGGGCCGCCACGACAAGACGCACTTGCCGACGGCGGCGGGGGCGCACTGAGGCGCCAGGCGTGACGCACCCTCGGTGCGCCGCCCCGTGTCCGCGCGCCGCCCCCGCGCGGGCGTCAGGCGATCTTCGCCGCGATCTGGGCCGCCAGGTCCTTCAACTCGTCCATGTCCGCCATGCCGCCCTCACCGTGGCGGCCGAGCGGCACGCCCTCCCAGCGCGGGATGATGTGGAAGTGCAGGTGATAGATCGTCTGGCCGGCCGGCGCGCCGTTGAACTGGGTGACGACCACGCCGTCGGGGTTCAGCGCGGCGCGCACCGCCTTCGCCACGCGCTGCACGCCAAGGATCAGGTTGGAGAGACGTTTGGGCTCCTCCTCCAGGAGATTGCGCGCGGTCGAATGCTTGGGGATCACCAGGGTGTGGCCCCTGGCCTGCGGGAAGACGTCCATGAAGGCGTAGACGTGCTCGTCCTCGAACACCCGAGCGGCGGGCATTTCGCCCCGCAGGATCTTGGCGAAGACGTTGCCGGGGTCGTAGGTCCCGTCCAGGCTCATGGCGTGCTCCCGTGTCGTTTGGGCACGGGTAGCAAATCCGGGCCGGTGCGGAGAAGGCTCTATCCGTCCTGACGGAACGGCGAGAACGCTTCCTCCAGCCACTCCATCTCCTGATCGACGGCCGCCCGCTCCTGCTCCAGGAAACGCTCGACGGGCGCGCGCAGCGCCGGGTCGGCGATCCAATGGGCGGAATAGACCGGCGCAGGCAGATAGCCGCGGGAGATCTTGTGCTGGCCTTGCGCCCCCGCCTCCACCCGCGGCAGGCCCTGCTCGATCGCCCACTCGATGGCCTGATAGTAACAGAGTTCGAAGTGAAGGAAGGGCACGTCCTCCAGACAGCCCCAATGGCGGCCGTAGAGGCAGTCGCCGCCGATCAGGTTCAGCGCGCCGGCGATCCAGCGCCCTTCGCGGCGGGCCATCACCAGCAGCACCCGGTCGGCCATGCGCTCGCCGAGCTCGGAAAAGAACGCCCGGGTCAGGTACGGCCGTCCCCACTTGCGCGAACCCGTGTCCATGTAGAAGCCGAAGAAGGCGTCCCAATGGTCCTCGTCCAGGTCCGCGCCGGTCAGCCGGACGATCTCGACCGCCGCTTGAGCCTCCCGCCGCTCGCGACGGATGGTCTTGCGCCGGCCCGATGAGAGCGCGCCCAGGAAGTCCTCGAAGTTGCGATAGCCGGTGTTGGCCCAGTGGTATTGCTGCCCCTCGCGCCGGCCGAGGCCGTGGGTCCCCAGCCAGTCCCATTCCTCGCCCGTGACGAAGTTGAGGTTCAGCCCCGAGGCGCCATAGCGCTCGCAGAGAGACAGCGCCCCGCCCAGCAGCAGCGCGCGCGCCTCACCGGCGTCCACGTCCGGCCGCACCAGCAGGCGCGCGCCGGCGGCGGGAACGAAGGGCACGGCGCTCAGCAGCTTGGGATAGTACCGCCCCCCGGCCCGCTCATAGGCGTCGGCCCAGGCATGGTCGAAGATGTACTCCCCCTGGCTGTGGGACTTCAGATAGAGCGGCATGACCGCCGCCACGCGGCCGCAGGCGTCTTCCACCGCCAGGTGCTGCGGCCCCCAGCCGGTCCGCTCGACCGCGCAGTTCGCCGCCTCGAGCGCGTCCAGGAAGTCGAAGCGGACGAAGGGGTTGCCGGCGTAGGCCGGGTTGTCGGCGCAGGCGTCCCAGGCCTTACGGCCGATCTCGGCGATACGGCGGGCGACCCTCACCGCCGGCTTCAGACTCACGCCCGGAATCCCTCGAAGATGAGGTTGTCGCAGCCGTCGCGCACGGCCTCCCACTGGGCGGGCTCGCGCACCGTCCAGGCCACCACCGGCATCCCCTCCCCGCGCAGCGCGGCGGCGCGCGCGCTCGGCAGCATGTCGAGGCCGAGCGCCAGGAAGTGCGGCCGGGCGATCTCCACATGCTCCAGCTCGGCGAACGCCCGCCGCTGGGCGTCGCTGAGGTGCGGTGCCCGGTCGTAGGAGTAGCTGTCGAGGCCGCGCAGCACGCCCGGATACCGCTCGGCGAACCAGGCATGGGAATAGGGATTGAAACCGATCACGCAGAGCGGGCCGTTGTGGTCCGCGATCACCTCGTGCACCCGCTGCTCCAGCGGCCCGACCTCGCCGTAGGGCGTCTTGAGTTCGACGTGGACCATGGCCCGGTGGCCGATCACCGCCAGGGTCTCCAGGAGCGTGGGTATCTTCTCGTCCGTGCCGGCGAGGCGAAGCTCGGCGAGCTCGGCGGCGCTGCGGTCGCGAATCCGGCCGTCGGCGCCGGTCATGCGCTTCAGCTTGTCGTCATGGAACACGACGGCCTCGCCGTCGGCCGAAAGCTGGACGTCCAGCTCTATGCCGTAGCCGGCGGCGCAGGCGGCCTGGAAGGCGCCGAGCGAGTTCTCCGGCGGGCCGTCCGGGCTCCAGAGCCCCCGATGCGCGATCGGCGGGTGAAACAGGAGATCCCAGGCCTGGCCGAAGCCGTTTTTCACCGCACCTGCACCACGGCGTCGACTTCCACGGCGAAGTTGAGCGGCAGCCGGTAGACCCCCACCGCCGACCGCGCGTGCCGTCCGGCGTCGCCGAAGGCCTCGACCATGAGGTCGGAGCAGCCGTTCACCACCTTGGGAATGTCGAAGAAGTCTGGCCCCGCCTGGACGAAGCCGCCCAGCTTCACGACGCGCGCGACGCGGTCGAGGTCGCCCTCGCACGCCGCCTTCATCTGCGCCAAGAGGTTGATCCCGCAGAGGCGCGCCGCGCGGACGGCGGTTTCGAAGTCCACGTCCTCGCCCACCACCCCGCGGATCCCGCCCGAGGCGTCGACCGACACCTGGCCGGAGATGTGGACGAGGTCGCCCGCGCGGACGAACGGCACATAGTTCGCCACCGGAGCATTCGGCGTGGGCAGGACGACGCCAAGGGCGGCGAGACGATCTTCGACTTGCGACATGGCGCAAGGTCTAGCGCCGGCGCCCGCAAAGAGAAAGGGGGCGGGGCAGTAGGGACGGGC
>JBMOOD010000013.1:0-43954 GCA_049323595.1 Pseudomonadota bacterium | reverse complement strand
CTTTCGGACCGGCCCCGGGGTACGCGATACTGAACCTGGGCCTTAGCGGACCGCTTGGAACTTCTCGACGGTCGCGGTCACGCGCTCGTTGATCGGCTTCATCGATTCCTTCATCGAGGCCGACACGGTGTCAGACATCTTGGCGAATTCGGCCATGTAGGTTTCCAGAGCGGACTTGGCGAAGGCGGTCTGCAGTTCGACCACTTCCTGGACGCTCTTGGCGCCGGCCAGTGACTTGGCCGCGTTGACCTGGGTGTCGAAGATGGCCTTGGAGAAGGCCATCGCCTGGGCGCCGAGGGCTTCCGCGCCCTTGGCCGACGCCGTCGCCGAGGCGATCACGGCTTCCAGGTTCTTCTTCGAATGGGTGTTCAGCTCGTTCATCGCGGCGAGGCTCTTCTCGACGCCTTCCTTGAAGGCGACGTTGCTGGCGGCGGTGAACTGCTCGACGGTGGACTTCGCGGCTTCGGCGGCGGCCATGGGCGGTCTCCTGGGGCTGGAGTGGTTTCGGGGCGGACAGAGGGCGCAGTCGCCCCGATCACGTCGCCCTTGTCTCATGTTGCAGTGCAGCAGTCAAGAAACTTTTGTGCACTGCAACATGAAACGCCCCCACGCCTTCGGAACGGGCGCCGCGACATTTCCGCCCGTTCAAACCTTGTTTACTCTCCTGCAAGGGTGATGAGGGCATGCTACCGACTCTCCCGGGCGGCGCAGTGGCCGCCTCAACGCGTTGTTTCGACGGACGAAGCATGATCAAGCACGCCCGCCGCCTGTTGCTTTCCATCGGTCTGGCCGCAGGCATGGCCCTGGGCGGCCCTGCGCCGGCCGCCATGGCCCAGGTTCCCTACCTGTCCCTGATCCCGCAGAACTCCTCGAAGTATGCGGCGATCGTCGTGGATGCGAAGACGGGCGAGGTGCTCTACGGCAAACGTGCGGATGCGCCCCGGTATCCGGCCTCGATCACCAAGGTGATGACCCTGTATCTCACCTTCGAGGCGCTCGCCGCCGGACGAATCGAGCTGGACGACCCGGTGGTCTTCTCGCCGCGCGCGGCGGCCCAGCCGCCGACGAAGATCGGGGTGCGGGCCGGAGACTCGATCACCGTCCAGGAAGCGATGGAAGCGATGGTGACGCGTTCCGCCAACGACGCCTCGGTCGCCATGGCCGAGAAGCTGGGCGGCACAGAGCAGCGCTTCGCCACTCTGATGACCCTGCGCGCGCAGGAGCTGGGAATGGTGAACACCACCTTCGCCAATCCTCACGGCCTGCCGAACAGCCGCAACATCTCAACCGCCAGGGACCTGGCGATCCTCTCCCGCGCGATCATGCGGGACTACCCGCAGTACTATCGCCTGTTCGCGACCAAGAATTTCGCGTTCCGGGGCCAGAACATCCGCAACCACAATGGTCTTCTGTACCGCATGGAAGGCGTTGACGGGCTCAAGACGGGCTACATCAACGCCTCCGGCTACAATCTCGCGGTTTCGGCCGTTCGCGACGGCCGTCGTTTGATCGCGATCGTCATGGGCGGCCCGACGGTCGCCACCCGCGACAAGGTCGCCGAGAGCTTGCTGCTTACGGGCTTCGACGTGCTGGACCGCCGCGCCCGCGGCGAGCAGATCACCATCGCCCAGAACTTCTTCGAGCCCCCCGCGCTCGCCCAGTCGACCGTACCGTCGATGCAGCAGGGCGACACCGAGCGCGGCCTGGACATTGCGCTCGCCTCGTCGACCCCGCCTGGGCGAGCCTCGGACATCCGGATCGTCGAAGCCGGCTCGGTGCCGCAGCTCAATGGCCGCGAGCGTGGCGATCCGTCCGGCCGCTGGATCGTGCAGGTTGGCGCGTTCAAGAGCCGGGCGGATGCGCGCAAGCAGCTTTCGATCTCGGAGAAGCGGTTCGGCGACATCTTCGGTGACGCCCGCGGAACCGCCCAACGGGATGGGGGCAAGTACACCGCCCGCTTCTCGGGATTCTCCGAGCGGGAGGCTCGCGACGCCTGCCGCACGCTCAAGGCCAAGAAGCAGCCGTGCATGGTGGTGCCGCCCGGCCGCGGCTGAAAACGGCTCACTTCGAAAGAAGTCGGTCCCGGGCGGCGTTGAGCTGCGCGGCCAGGCCCGCGGTGCCGCCCCTATCCGGATGGACCGAACGCATCAGGCGCGCATAGGCGCCCTGGATCTCATCACGGCTGGCGTCGGCGCCGACGCCGAGGATCCGACGGGCCTCGTCGAGGCTCATTGATCCGCTTGAAGCGGATGCCGGCGGCGTTCCTGTCCGACGGGTCGAGGCGGCGAGCCACAGTCCGATGACCGTCAGGACGACCGCGACGGCCCATCCCCCACGCACGCCGGCATAGCCAGCGGCCGTGAAGGCGGCCAACGCGAGGGCGCCGTTCAGAATACGCCATTCACGCCGCTTCAGGAGCGGCTTGCGGCCGGCGAACCAGAAATAGGCGGCCAGTGCGGCGAGGCCCAGGAGGACATAGAGCATGCGCCCTATTCCGCCGCGATCCTCTCACTCCCGTCCAGACCGCTGAATCCCAGCGCCACCATCAGCGCCCTCAGCTCCTGCCGCGCGGCGACATGCTGCAGGCTCATCGCCACCGGCCGGATCGTCGGCGACAGGTCTGCCACGGTCAGCCCAAAGGGGAACAGCTCACGGTAGATGACGCGGTCCCGCAGGCCGGGGCCTACGCGGAAGCCCACCTTTCGGGACAGCGCCTGCACCCGCGCGTCGAGTCGCTTGCGGTTGCGCGCCTCGGTGGGCGCCAGGCGGTTGCGCAGCACCACCCAGTCGATCTGCTTGCGTTCGGCGGTCGCGCGTTGCTTGCGGCTTGTCCAAACCGTCTCGGCGTAGAGGCTGTGGCGCTTCAGATCGAGCGTCACCGGGTCGACGACGCCCAGCATGTCGAAATCGACGAAGCTGTCGTTCATCGGCGTAACGATCAGATCGGCCTTCACGTGCGCCGCCCGGCTGATGGCGGTGTCCGCGCCGGGGGTGTCGATGACCACGAAGTCCGCCGCGCCGCATACGTCCGCGAAGGCCGCCTCGAAGCGCACCAGCTGATCGGCCTCGGGCGCCTTGGCCAGCGCATCGCCCGCCGAGCTGATCGGATGCTCGACCGGCATCGGCGCCTCCGCGCCGTTGGCCGCCAGCCACGCCCTGCGATTGGCGAAGAAGTGGCCCATGGTCTGCTGGCGCAGGTCGAGATCCAGCACCGCGACCTTCGCGCCGCCGTGCAGCAGGGCGGTGATGACATGGATGGCGATCGTGGATTTCCCCGCACCGCCCTTTTCGTTGCCGACCACGATCACGCTGGCCTGGCTCATGTGTTCAGCTCCCCGACGGCCGAAGCCGACTCAGTCCCCGGCTAGGTGAGCGCGGCGGCCAAGCCTGCGTCAACGCGCGCATCGCCGCGTCCTGTGGATGGACTTGGCGGCGGCCTCTGGCCATAAGCCGCGCCATGTCCGCCCCTCTGCCCGTCGTCCGCACCATCGCAAACCTGCGCGCCCGCGTCGGCGCCTGGCGAGGCGAAGGGCTTCGGATCGGCTTCGTCCCCACCATGGGGGCGCTGCACGAGGGACATCTGTCGCTGGTTCGGCTGGCGGGCACTCGCGCGGACCGGGTGGTGGCCAGCGTTTTCGTGAACCCCACCCAGTTCGGACCGAACGAAGATTTCGACGCCTATCCGCGAGACGAGGCGCGGGATGCGGAGCTTCTCGCCGGGGCCGGCTGCCATCTGCTTTATGCGCCCTCGGTGGCCGAGATGTACCCGCCCGGGGCCTCCACCACCGTCACGGTCTCAGGCGTCTCCGAGCCTCTCGACGGAAAGGCGCGGCCGGGGCACTTCGCCGGCGTGGCGACGGTCGTGACCAAGCTGCTGAACCAGTGCGGGCCGGACGTGGCCGTGTTCGGCGAGAAGGATTTCCAGCAGCTTCAGTTGATCCGCCGGCTGGTGCGCGACCTGGACATTCCCGTCGAGATCGTCGGCGGACCGACGGCGCGGGCGCCGGACGGCCTCGCGCTCTCGTCGCGCAACGCCTACCTCAGCGACGCCGAGCGGCCGGTCGCCGGGCGGCTGAACGTCATACTGCGCCGTGTTCTGGAACGGGTCCGCGTCGGCGAGCCCGTCGAAACGGCCGAACGCGAGGCGATCGCCGAGCTGCTGGCTGCGGGATTCTCCAAGGTCGACTATGTGGAGGCGCGCACGCCCGAGACCCTGGAGCGGCTTGGACCCGGGTCGGTGAAGGGGCCTGTCCGCGTGCTTGGCGCCGCGCATATCGGGCGCACCCGCCTCATCGACAACCTGGGCGACTGACTACCAGGCCCCCGCCTCGCGCAGCTGGCGCGCAAGTTCCTCCGGAACCTCCCCGAACGCCGCCTCGTCCAGGTCGGGCGGCGCATCCCCGGCCTCGAGGTAGCGCCACCCCTGGAACGCGCGACGTGGGGTCGGCGCCACGCGGACGATCTGCTCGTCGAGGGTGATCTCGCACCGGGCGGTGACGCCCTCCCCGGTCGTGTTCACCGCGAGGATGCGCTGCCGGCACAGGATCACGCCCTTGAAGACCCGATAGATCGACCCGCCGTCGAGCAGCTCGGCGCTACGCTTCGGCGTCATGCGCGTGTGCAGGATCCAAGGCTCGCCGGGTCCGGCGCGGCGCGTCCTCCAGTCGAGCAGGTCCTCGATGGTGGCTGCGCCCACCACCAGCTTGATCATGTGCAGGGCCATCTGAGCCTGGATAGGCCCGGGACCGCCGGTTGGAAAGACGCGGGACGGCTAGTCGAACGGACTCCAGTCAGGCTTGCGGCGTTCCAGGAACGCCCGCACGCCCTCCTGGCCTTCCGGGCTGACGCGGGCCGCCGCGATCCGGTGCGCCGTCAGCTCCATGAGGTTGTGCTCGATCTCCCGGCCGACGATGTCCTCGACCAGGCGTTTGCTGGCCTCCACCGCGCCCGGCGCGCAGGCCATGATCTCGCGGGCGACCCGCTGCGCCGCCGCGCTGAGCGCCGCGCTGTCCGCGACCGTTTCCGTGATGAGGCCGATCCGCTCCGCATAGGCGGCGTCGAACACTCGGCCCGTCGCAAAGAGCGCGCGCGCCATCCGCGGTCCGATCGCCTCGATGACATAGGGGCTGATGGTCGCCGGGATCAGGCCCAGCCGGACCTCGGAGAAGCTGAACTTCGCATCCGTCGTCGCCACCGCCAGGTCACAGGCCGCCGCCAAGCCCGCGCCGCCGCCGAAGGCGCCGCCCTCGATCAGCGCCACGGTCAGAGACGGCAGATCGCGCAGCGCCTTCAGCATCTTGGCCATCTGGAAAGCGTCGGCGCGGTTGTCGGCCTCGGTCTTGTCCGCCGCCGCGCGCATCCATTCGAGGTCCGCGCCGGCCGAGAACGTCCCACCGGCGCCGCGGACGAAGACCACCCGCACCCCCTCGGCTCCCTGCAGGGTCCGGAAGGCCTCTTCCAGCGCAGAGATCAGGTCTGCGTCGAAGGCGTTCCGTCGCGCGGGACGGTTCATGGTGACCGTCGCGGCGCCCGATTGGGTGGCCGAGATATCCACCAGGTTGGTCGTGGCGCTGACATCCGGAAACTCCACCAGGGGATGGGCGAGCTCGTTGGTCATGGGACGTCCTCCTTACGCAGCGCGGGGCCAGCCATAGCCGTCGCCGCACACGAGCGCTAGGCTCCGCAACCGTGGCTGTCCTGCCGGAAATCCCCATTGATTCGGCCCTGGCGCGGCTGTTCCTGCAGCCGCGCGCGCGGGACGAGACCATCTGGTTCTCCCTGCCGGGCGGGCAGAAGCTGTTCGGCCAGGGCGACGCCTCGGACCAGCTCTTCATCGTGCGCACGGGACGGCTGGGCGCCTTCCGCCACGAGGAGGGCCAGGAGCCGCAGTTCCTTGGGATTATCCGCCCCGGCGAACCGGCTGGTGAAATGGCTCTCATCGCCGGCGTGCCTCACTCGGCCGACGTCTACGCCCTGCGCGACTCCGAGATCTATGCGGTGCCCAAGGACGCATTCTTCGCGGCGTGCGACGAAGACGCCTCCGTGATGACCGAGCTGGCGCGCCTCATGATCCTGCGCAGCCGCCAGACGGCGCGACGCGGACCCGTCGGCGAGCCGTCCGTTTTCGGCTTCATGCCGGTTGGACGGCCCGGCCAGATCCGGCCTCTCGTCGAGCGGCTGGAACGCGAGATCGCGGAGTTGGGCTATGCGGTCACCACTGTCGGCGCCGAAGCGGCCTCGGCGCCGACCGAATGGTTCTCCGAGGTCGAGCGCGTGCACGACTTCGTCCTCTATGTCGCCGAGCGCGACGAGACCGCATGGGCCCCGTTCGTGCCACGGCAGGTGGACCGGCTGTTCCGCGTCGGGCGCGGGGACCGCCCGGCGCAGGCCGAGCGCCATCCCGCCGGCGCAGCCACCCTGCAGGACCAGGGCCTGGTCGACCTGCTCCTCGTTCATCCGCCGGAGACGGTGCGCCCCTCCGGATCGGAGGCCTGGCTGGACGCCACCCTGGCCAATCGCGTCTTCCACGTCCGCCGGAACGACGATGCGGACTTCCATCGCCTGGCCCGGGTGCTGACGGGACAGTCCGTGGGCCTTGTGCTGTCCGGCGGCGGCGCGCGCGCGTACGCCCACGTCGGCGCGATCAAGGCCTTGCGTGAGCGCGGCGTGCCGATCGACTTCGTGGGCGGCGCGTCGATGGGCGCGATCGTCGCCGCCGGCCTGGCCATGGGCTGGGGCGAGGCGGAGATGGACGCGCGGCTCCACGAGGCGTTCGTGAACTCCAGCCCCCTGGACGACATGGCGCTTCCCCTGCTCGCGATGACCCATGGCGTGAAGGTGAGCGAGCGCCTGGCCCAGCACTTCGGCGACACCCAGATCGCCGACCTTTGGCTTCCGTTCTTCTGCGTCTCGTCCAACCTGACCACTGGCGCCTACCAGCTGCACCGCCGCGGCCTCCTGCGCCAGGCGCTGCGGGCCACGATCGCCCTGCCCGGCGTCCTGCCTCCCGCCACGGACGGCCAGAACGTCCTGGTCGACGGGGCCGTCATGAAGAACTTTCCGGTCGACCTGATGCGAGCCGCCCAGCTCGGGCCGATCGTCGGCGTCGACGTCTCCACCGCGCGCAGCATCACCGCCGACGACGTGGCGCGGCCGTCCTCCATCTGGCGGTGGATTCGCTCGGGTCAGTGGCGCAACGGCCCGCCGATCGTCTCGCTCCTGATGCGGACGGCCACGGTCTCGACCGGACGCGACCTCGCGGCCGCGCGCGAGGCCACCGACGTCCTGATCCAGCCGGATGTCTCGGGGATCGAGATTCGAGACTGGGCCGCCTACGACCAGGCCGTCGAGGCCGGCTATCAGGCGGCGGCGGCCGCGCTCGACCAGGTGCACAGGCCGATACAGCACCTCCGCCGGCGGCAGTCGCTGCGCGAGAAGGCGGCGGCCGGCGCCACGATGACGCCGTTCATGGCCTCGGCCCACGCTGCGGCGGAATGAACCCTTGGCGAAGGGCCGCGACGCGCCCCATATTGAGGCTGTCCGTTCAACATCAGAAAGGAGGTGATCCAGTGTCTCATAGTTCCATCCGCTCAGCGGTGACCGTGACCTGGACCTCCGTTAACGGGGTCCGCGCCTAGCCTAGAGGCAAGGTCGCGAACCGCGCAGCGGTCCGACTATGGAAAGGCCGCCCTGGCGACGGGGCGGCCTTTCGCTATTCCGGGAGCGGCTCGATCGGCGGACCGGGTTCGTAGCGCAGCGGAATCCTCACCGTGCCCCCGACCACCGGCAGGCCTTCGGTGGTCCAGGTGGTGAGACGGAAGGCCGGAGCTAGCTTGAGCGCAGCCGTGCCGATCCCCGATCCGGCCGGTTCCTCGGAGGCCACCTTGCAGTCGGAGACGAAACCGGCCGGCTGGACCACGCAGCTCAGCATAACTCTGGCCGTCTGCGTCAGCTTGAGGTCGGCGAACGCCGCCCGCATACGCTCGCCGTCCGGGATCGCCGCCCAATTGGGCCTGCCCACCACCGGCCTGGCCTCATCCAGCATTGCCGGGTCGAAGGTGAAGGGCATGTGCACGACGACGTCGCGCGTGGCCTCCCTGTCTTCGTCCGTCAGCACGGCGATTTCGAACTGAGCGGCGAGCGCCTTGGCCGCCGCCTCGAAGCCATACCCGCGCGGGCTGGCCGTCGCCACGTCGCAGCTCCTCAGTCGCCCTTCCCGGCTCATGTCGCAGGACAGGGTCGCGCGTCCCGCCTTTCGTTCGGCGCGGGCCTTCTCGGGATAGGCCGCGACGACGTCGGCGAAACTCGGCGCCTCCCGCCAGGCCATGTTGGCCGGCGCCACCTTCTTTCCGCGCACGATCATGCCGCCGCCGAACGTCTTGAACTTGATCGGGAGGGTCATGGTCGACTCGACGGGCGCGCCGTCCTTCTGGGCCGGCCGCATCAGGAACTGGGGCGTGAGGGCGATGGCCGCGCCGCCGAAGCCATGGTTCGCAGGCGATTCGTCGACGGTCACGCATGCCTTCAACGCGCCCTGCACGGTCAGGACGCAGTTGATAGTCGCCTCGCCGTCGATGCCGCGCCTCAGCGCCTCCCTGGGAAACACCGCAAGCAAATCGTCTGGCGTCGGCCGCTTCAGCCAGTCGGCGGAGGTGTCCGCCTCGAACATTGAATCCACAATGTCGATCTCTCGCAGGTCCGACCTGCCCGGCGGCTTGCGGCGGTACTTCGGGGTCAGGGTGAGCAGCGCCTTCCCGAGCCCATTTCCGGGCGGCGTCTCGAGGATGACGCGACACTCGCTGAGTTCGCCGGAATCCAGCACCGCGCACCGCACCACGGCGCGCAGCAGCTGCCCCTCGGCGCGGACGATGCCCGCCTCCGCCTTCCGGTGATCTTCAGGGGTCGGAAGGCTGGCCCAATTCTTCTCCGCAGCCGCCGCGACGGTGGCCGCGTAAAGCGACAAAATGGCCGCCGGGATCGCTCCACACGGCGACGTCAGCGTTCGATGCATCGAATACCCCCTCCCACTCAACCACGTTGCCGTTCGCCGATGCTTGACGCAACCCAGACGCGCGCGGGTCTCATCGTTACCTCAGAGGTCATGGACCTACGGCCAGAGGCAGCTAGTCTTCGTCCATGCCCGCCCTACAGAAGCCCGTCGGTGAACACCTGCGCGAGTGGCGCACGCGCCGGCGCATGAGCCAGATGGACCTGGCGCTGGAAGCCGACATCTCCACCCGTCACCTGAGCTTCCTGGAAACCGGCCGCGCCCAGCCGAGCCGGGAGATGGTGCTGCATTTGTCGGAGCAGCTCGAGATTCCGCTTCGCGAGCGCAATGTGATCCTGGTGGCGGCAGGGTTCGCGCCGATGTTTCCGGAGCGCCGGCTGGAGGATCCGGAGCTTGCTGCCGCGCGCCGGGCGGTTGACGTGATCTTGAAAGGACATGAGCCCTACCCGGCCCTGGTCGTGGACCTGCGCTGGAATCTGGTGGCGGCCAACGCCGCCATCGAACCGCTACTGGCCGGCGTCGACGCCGAACTCCTCGTTCCGCCGCTCAACGTCATCCGCCTCGCCCTGCATCCGAAGGGCCTGGCGCCGCGGATCGCGAACCTGGGGGAATGGCAGGGGCACATTTTGGAGCGTCTGCGCCGCGAGGCGGAGCTTACAGCAAGCCCCCATCTCGTCGCGCTGGTCGAGGAGATCCGTGGCTATCCCAAAGCGCCGACGCCCGATCGCCGGCCGGAAGACTATGGCGGCGTCGCCATCCCCTTCCAACTGATGGTGGGCGACACGCTGCTTTCCTTCTTCAGCACGACCACCGTCTTCGGCACGCCGGTAGACATCACCCTGTCGGAGCTGACCCTGGAGACCTTCTTCCCCGCCGACGCGGCTACGGCCGAGGCCCTGCGGCTGGCGCATGAGGCGCGCGCCGCCGCCTGAGGCTCAGAGCGGCGTGCAGGTGGGCGGCGGCAGAAAGACCGCAGAATCCTGGCCGAACTTGGCGCGATAGGCGGCACGGATCGCCTCGAGACGGCGATGCCCGCCCCCATCGGCCGGCATCACGATCAGAAGCACCTTGGCCGCCTCGCGCATGATCTGGTTCTCGGCGCCCTTCCACTGGTCGCCTCCGTTCACCACCGACACCCCGTCCGGGAAGCGCGGAGTGACCTCCTCGTCCACGAAACGGGCGATCGCAGCCGGATCGATCTTCGCGGGAGGCCGGGCGCCCAGGAACACCTGCGCAACGCGCACCAGGGCCTGCCCCGGCGGACATGCCGGCGGCGGTGGCGTCGCGCAGCTAGCGACGCCGAGCAGCAACAGGGCGGCCGCAAGCCTCCTCATCCGCCCACGAGCTCCCGGCCGATCAGGAAACGCCGGATCTCGTTGGTTCCGGCCCCGATATCGTAGAGCTTGGCGTCGCGCAGAAACCGCTCGACGGGATACTCGCGGGTGTAGCCGGCCCCGCCCAGCGCCTGGATCGCTTCCAGGGCGACCTTCACCGCATTCTCGGACGCCATGAGGATCGCCCCGGCCGCATCGAATCGCGTGGTGAGGCCTGCGTCGCAGGCCTTGGCGACAGCATACACATAGGCCCGAGCCGAGTTCAGCGCGACATACATGTCGGCCACCTTGCCCTGCATCAGCTGGAAGCTGCCGATCGGCTGACCGAACTGCTTGCGCTCGCGCACGTAGGGCAGCACCACGTCCAGGCACGCCTGCATGATGCCCAGCGGCCCCGCGGCCAGGACGGCGCGCTCGTAATCCAGGCCGCTCATCAGGACGCCCACACCGCCGTTCTCGGGGCCCATGACGTTCTCTTCCGGCACCTCGCAGTCCTCGAAGACCAGCTCACCGGTGTCGGAGCCGCGCATGCCCATCTTGTCGAGCTTCTGGGAGACGCGGAAGCCCTTGAAGTCCTTCTCGATGATGAAGGCCGTGATGCCGCGTTGATGCGCTTCGGGCGACGTCTTGGCGTAGACGATGAGCGTGTCGGCGTGCGGGGCGTTGGTGATCCAGAACTTCGTGCCGTTCAGGACGTATCGGTCGCCCCTCTTCTCCGCCCGCAAGCGCATCGAGACGACGTCGGAGCCCGATCCGGCTTCGCTCATGGCCAGGGCGCCCACGTGGGCGCCGCTGATCAGCCTGGGCAGGTAGCGACGCTTCTGCTCCTCCGAACCCCAGCGGCGGAGCTGGTTCACGCAGAGGTTGGAGTGGGCGCCGTAGCTGAGGCCGATGGAGGCCGACGCGCGGGAGACCTCTTCCATGGCCACCACGTGTTCGAGGTAGCCGAGGCCGAGGCCGCCGAACTCCTCCTCCACCGTTACGCCGTGCAGGCCGAGGTCGCCCATTTCCGGCCAGAGCTCGCGTGGGAAGGCGTTGTCGGCGTCGATCTGCGCGGCGAGCGGCGCGATCTTGTCGGCGGCGAAACGGGCGGTCGTCTCACGGATCATGTCCGCCGATTCGCCGAGGCCGAATTCGAGATTAGGTCCGTGGTTGGGGATCATGGCCGGTGGTTAGCACGCGCCGCCACCGTCCGCGAGACGGCGCTCGCCAGGCAGCTCACGCGGAGGGTCTGCCCTAGTCGCGCTCGACTTCCCGCCCCAGCCGCTGCAGGAGGCGATAGGCCGCCGCCGCGACCAGCAGGACACCGGCCGAGCCCGCCGAGAGCGCCACTATGAGCGGCGTGACGAAAGCCCCGAGGGGCGCCGGCGGGAAGTTCAGCCCCCAGAACAGCCCGAACCCGAAGAACACCAAGCCCAGCAGGACCAGCAAGAGGTCCCACACCAGGGAGGCTTCCTTGGGCCGCGGCTCGGGACGCAGTCGCGCTGGTATGAACTCGTACGGCTGCGCTTCCAGGACGACGGGCGCGGAAGCCTCGTCAGGGGGCTCCGCCGGCGCCCGGGGGATGTCCAGCTCAGCATCGGGGACCGTCTCGCGCTCGGCCCCGAGCGGCGGCTCCTCCAGGACGGGCTGCTCCGGCTCGGCAGGAATCGCTTCCTCCGCGTCCGCGAGCGGAGACTCAGCAGTCTCGTCCTCCGATGTGGGAAGTTCGAGCGTCGCCGTTATCGGTGGGGCGAAGTCCGCCTGCGGCCGCAGATCGCCGGTCTCTTCGGGCCCCGAATCGCCAGGTTCCGACGTGGCCGCGGGCTCGGGCGTGGCCTCAGGCTCGGGCTCGTGGGCTGCTTCCGGCTCCTGGCCCGGATCCGGAAAGATCTTCTGCAACCTGGCGCTGACCGCTTCGGCGGCCGCGCTCACCGCGGGCGCCACGGGCGGCGGCGCGGCGAAGGGCTCGCTCTCCTCGACATGTTCGCGGCGGACGGTGATCCGGTCACCCTCGAACGACGCCTCCAGCTCGACGGGCCGGCGAAGCGGCACGAGGTCGATGGCGTCGAGGTCAATCGCCGGCCGAAGGATCGGCGATGGCGCCGGCACCCAGGCGTCGCCGGCCGGCGTCAGGAACAGCGCCTTCTCCGCCGCCCGGCGGCGCACCAGGGCGTCGACGACGATGCGCTCTCCCTCGAAGTCGGCCTTGCGCCAAAGCTCCATCGCGCAGGCGGCCTGCACCGCCGCCCCCGCATTGAGGCGCTTCAGCACCTGGCTGCGGCGGAAATTGTCGAGCCCGATATTGAAGGCGAAGCTGCAGAGCGCATCGAACTGGTTCTGGGTGATCGGTGCGTAGACGTTCTCGTTCACCGTGTGCTGCACGGCGATGAGGTCATAGATCAGTAGGGCCTCGGCGTCGGCCTCGGAGACCTCCGCCCCTTCGCGCGCCGTCAGCGTGTGGCCATAGCCGATCGTCCAGCGGCCGTCGGGCAGCTGGGCGGCAGTCCGGCGGTAGCCCTCGAACCGCTTGATCAGTTCGATGGCCGCCCGGGAGACGCGATGGCGCGAGAGCATGGCTCCCATTCGTCCCAATAAGGCACAGGCGACATGCGCCCGGGCTAGCCCGGCGCAAGCCTGACGCCAATTACAGCAGGATTAGCGCGGCGAGGCCCAGGAAGGCGAAGAAACCTGTGAAGTCCGTCACGAAAGTCACGAAGACGGATGAGGAAACGGCCGGGTCGCGGCCCATTCGGTCGAGTGCGAGCGGGATCAGCGCGCCGGCCAACGCCGCCACGAACAGCGTGATGACCATCGACAGCCCGAAGGCGACCGCGAGAAGCGGGTCGCGGAACAAGCCGAAGACCGCGCCGCCGGTGAGGAGGGCGAGCGCCGCGCCGTTGGCGAGGCCCACGATCAGTTCGCGGCTCACGGTCCGCACCGCATTGAAGGCGGTGAGCTCGCGGCTCGCCAGAGCGCGAACGGCCACCGCCAGGGTCTGGGTGCCGGCATTGCCGCCAAGCGAGGCGACCACCGGCATCAGGACCGCCAGCAGAGCCAACTTCTGGATCTCGTCTTCGAAGACGCCGATCACCGTAACCGCCAGGGCGGCCGTCACGGTGTTCACCAGAAGCCACGGCAGGCGCGAGCGGACGATGCCGATAACCCCGGCGTCGCGGCCGGCGTCGGACACGCCGGCCAGGGCCAGGATGTCCTCCTCGCCCTCCTCCTGGACGACGCCGACGATGTCGTCGACGGTGATCTGGCCCACGAGGCGTCCGGCGGGATCGACCACCGGCGCCGAGATCAGGTGGTACTTGTCGAAGATGTAGGCGACTTCTTCTTGGTCGAGGTCGACGGTGATCTCGGTCACCGGCTCCATGATCTGGGCCAGCGGGACCTGGCGGCCGGTGCGCAACAGCAGCGAGACGGGCACCGCGCCCACGGGCTTGTAGGCCGGGTCGACCACATAGATGTCGAAGAACAGCTCGGGCAGCTCGTCGGCTTCCTTGCGGAAGTGGTCGATGGCCTGGCCGACGGTCCAGAACTGCGGCGCGGCCACCACCTCGCGCTGCATCAGGCGGCCGGCCGTCTCCTCGCCATAGGACAGGGTGGTCTCGATCGCCGCCCGCTCGGTCTCGGGCATGGCGGCCATGACCTCGGCGCGCTTGTCGGCTTCCAGGTCGTCGACGACGTCGGCGGCGTCGTCCGATTCCATCTCGCCGATCGCCTTGGCCAGCGTCGCCGAGGGCACGTGCTCGAGCACGACCTCGCGGATCTCGCTGTCCAGCTCGGACAGGATCTCGGCCAGCGTCTCGGGATCAAGGTGCGGGATCAGCTCCTCGCGGGCCCCGCCCGACAGGAATCCCATCAGGTCGGCCACGTCGGCGGGATGCAGCGCCGAGATCAGCTCTCGCAGACGCTCGGCGTCGCCCCGGTCCAGAGCGTCGGCGACGTCGGACACGAATTCTGGATTGAGCGCGTAGTCGTCCTCGAGGGCGAGGTCTTCCAGGTCTTCGTCGAGCTCCGCGACGTCGGTGAGGTCGTCCGTTTCGCGGCTCATGCGGACCTCCCTGAAGGCTATGTGCGGACGGCTTTGCTCGTGCTTCGGTGAAGACCCTGATTCACTGGTGCGGTCGAGAAGACTCGAACTTCCACGGGTTGCCCCACAGCGACCTCAACGCTGCGCGTCTACCAATTCCGCCACGACCGCTCGTGGTGAGGCGGCGCAGGTAGCAAACCCCGCCGGCTTTGTGAAGTGTGCGTTCCTGTCGCTCAGGCGGCGCCCGCCATGTAGTCGTAAACATTAGCCTCGCGGGTCACCATGATGGCGATCCGCTCGTCGTTGATCTGGATCTCCCCGCGGGCGACGGGATGATTGTTGGCCAGGATCCAGACCTCCTCGCTGACCGTCGTGTCCAGCGGAATCACCGCGCCGCGGCCCATGCGCAGGAGTTGCGCCATGGGCAGGATGGCGCGCCCGAGCACGACCTGGATTTCGACGTTGACGGCCTTGACCTGGCTCACGAAGGAGACCCTCGACTGCAACTCTGGAACTATGCGCGACCTCTGCGCGACACCACATTGGCGGTGACATGCTTGACCGCACGTTAAACATGGAGCCGGAAGTGCCGTTCGGTCGCACCGACGGCGAAGCCGCGGGCTGGGCCGTCTCGCGTGCGCCGGTCTCGTATCCGGACGCCGTAGCCGCCATGGAACGACGCGCCGCCGATATCGCCGAGGGCCGCGCCGGCGAAGTCGTCTGGCTGCTCGAACACCCGCCGCTATATACGGCCGGCGTCTCGGCCAAGGCGGCCGACCTGATCGACCCGGACCGCTTCCCCGTGTTCCAGAGCGGCCGCGGCGGTCAGTTCACCTATCACGGGCCCGGCCAGCGGGTGGCCTATGTGATGCTGGACCTGACGAAGCGTCGCCGCGACGTCCGCGCCTTCGTCGCCGGGCTGGAGAGCTGGGTGATCGGCGCGCTCGACGCCTTCAACGTCAAGGGTGAGGTCCGGGAGGGGCGAGTCGGCGTCTGGGTGGAGCGGCGCGCGGCCGGCGCTCCGCCGCGCGAAGACAAGATCGCGGCCATCGGGGTGAAGCTGCGCCGGTGGGTGTCCTTCCACGGCGTTTCGTTCAACGTCGAGCCCGACCTGTCCCACTTCGGCGGCATCGTGCCCTGCGGCGTCACCGAACATGGCGTCACCAGCCTCGTGGACCTGGGCCTGCCCGTGACGATGGACGAGGCGGACGCGGCCTTGAAGGCGAGCTTCAGGACGGTGTTCGGCGCGGTCGAGGACGTCGATCCCCCGTTCGCCTGAGCCGTCAGGCGAACTCGACCAGCACCTCGTCGGCCGCGACGCTGTCGCCCGCCTTGACGCTGATGGCCTTGACGGTCCCGTCCCGCTCGGCGCGCAGGATGTTCTGCATCTTCATGGCCTCAAGGACGGCGACGATCTCTCCCGTCTTGACCTCCTGGCCCTGGGCCACGTCGATCGACACCACCAGCCCCGGCATGGGGGACAGCACCATCTTGGAGGTGTCGGCGGCCTTTTTGGGCGGCAGCTTCTCGTGCAGTTCCGCCGAGCGGGGCGTCAGCACCAGGACGTGCAGGGTGGTCGCCCGGTGCCGGATCACAAAGCCCTCGGCCGCCGGCTTCACCGTCGCCGAGAAGTCCTGTCCATCGAAGCGACCGCGGAATAGGGGCTGGCCAGGCCGCCAGCGCACATTCTCGAGGCGGAAGGTCCGGCCCTCGGCCTCCACCGTGAAACCCCCGTTCTCGGCCGTCACCCGCACCGCGCGCTTCGACAGCCCCGCCACGACGATCCAGTCGTCGCGGAGAAGATCGGGGGCGGCGCGCCGGGTGATCGTGCGGTGCATGGCCAGCGCCACGGCGCTCATCAGGTCGCGCTGGGCGTCCGTCGGCGGCAGGCCCTGGAAGCCCTCCGGGAACTCGTCCTTGATGTAGCTGGTGGAAAGCTTGCCCGACCGGAACCGCTTCTGGTCCATCACGGCGGCCAGGAAGGGGATGTTGTGGCCGAGCCCCTCGATGTGGAAATCCTCGAGCGCACGCCCCATGACGTTTATCGCAGCCTCGCGCGTCTTGCCCCAGGTCGACAGCTTCGAGATCATCGGATCGTAGAACATCGAGATCTCGTCGCCCTCGCGCACCCCGGCGTCATTGCGGACGAAGCCGCCGACAGTCTCGCCTTCCTCCGGCGGCGCATACCTCGCCAGGCGACCGATCGAGGGCAGGAAGCCACGGTAGGGATCCTCGGCGTAGATTCGGCTCTCCATGGCCCAGCCGTTGATCTTGAGGTCCTTCTGGCCGAACGACAGCGGCTCGCCCGCGGCCGAACGGATCATCTGCTCGACGAGGTCGACGCCGGTGATCATCTCGGTGACCGGATGCTCCACCTGCAGGCGGGTGTTCATCTCGAGGAAGAAGAAGCTGCGATCCTGGCCCGCGACGAACTCCACGGTCCCGGCGCTGTCGTAGTTGACGGCCTTGGCGAGGGCGATGGCCTGCTCGCCCATCGCCTTGCGGGTCTTCTCGTCCAGCAGGGGGCTCGGCGCCTCTTCGATGACCTTCTGGTTGCGGCGCTGGATCGAGCATTCGCGCTCGAACAGGTGGACGACGTTGCCGTGCTTGTCGCCCAGCACCTGGATCTCGACGTGCCGCGGGCTCTCGATGAACTTCTCGATGAAGATCCGATCGTCGCCGAAGCTGGCTTTCGCCTCGGCGCGCACGGCAGGGAAGCCCTCCTCCACATCCTTGCGATTCGAGGCGACGCGGATCCCCTTCCCTCCCCCGCCGGCGGAGGCCTTGATCATCACCGGATAGCCGATCTCCTCGGCGATCTTGATCGCGTGCTTGGTGTCCTCAATCTCGCCGACGTGGCCCGGAACCGTCGAGACGCCCGCCTTGGCCGCGAACTTCTTGGACTCGATCTTGTCGCCCATGGCCTCGATGGCCTTGGGATTGGGACCGATGAAGACGATCCCTTCGGCGGCCAGGCGGCGGGCGAAGCTGGCGTTTTCCGACAGGAAGCCGAAGCCCGGGTGCACCGCCTGGGCGCCGGTGGCGCGCACGGCGTCCACGATCTTGTCGGCCACCAGGTAGCTTTCGGCGGCCGGCGGCGGACCGATGAACACTGCCTCGTCGGCCATCTCCGCAGCCATCGAATCGGCGTCCGCCTCGGAGTAGACGACCACCGTCTTGATCCCCAGCCGGCGGCAGGTCTTGATGATGCGGACCGCGATCTCGCCGCGGTTTGCGATCAGAATCTTTGAAAACATTCCAGCCCTTAAGCGCCCAGTTTCACAGCTGTGCCCGAGGCGGTGACCATCAGCATCCCGTTCTCTACACCGAGCGTCTCGTAGTCGAGATCGACTCCGACCACCGCATCGGCGCCAAGGCTTCGGGCCTCCAGCTCCATTTCCTGAAGAGCGATGTCGCGCGCTTCGCGAAGCGCCTTCTCATAGCCCCCCGCGCGCCCACCGATGATGTTGGTTATGCCGGCGAAGAAGTCGCGGAATATGTGCGCGCCGATTATGGCCTCGCCGGTCACGACCCCAAGGGTTCGGACCACCTTGCCCTCCGGCACCTCCGGCGTGGTGGCGACGATCATTTGGCAGCCTTTCCCGTCTTTCGCCCGCGCGGACGCGACCTTAGATTGACACCCATGAGCACGCCAGACGTCTCCCCCTCGGGGTTTTCTCTCTCGCCGCCTGACGCTGAGGAACGCAAGCGACTGCAGGCTGACCTTGCCCCTGAGGAAGCCGACGTCCTCCTGCGCCACGGCACCGAGGCGCCGTTCTGCGGCGGCCTGCTCGGCCAGAAGGAGGACGGGGTCTACTGCTGCCGCCTCTGCGGACTGCCGCTGTTCCGGCACAAGACCAAGTTCGAGAGCGGGACGGGCTGGCCCTCGTTCTGGGCGCCCTTCGACGAGGCGCACGTTAGGGGCGTCCGCGACACTTCATATGGCATGATCCGGATCGAGACCCGTTGCGCCCGCTGCGACAGCCACCAGGGCCACGTGTTTCCGGACGGGCCGGCGCCCACCGGACTGCGCTACTGCATCAATTCGGTCTCGTTGACCTTCGTCCCCGACGGAGCTTCCCTGCCCGATCCGCTCCACCGCGGGGACGCCCTGGCCGCCGAGACCGCGGGGAATCGTTGACCGGGGCCGCCACGGCGTTGACGGATGGCTGACACGCCACCTCGACACTTCCGCGCCTCGGGCCTCTGGGCGGTCGCCGCCGCCGTCGTCATGATCGGCTGGGTGTCCTGGAACAATCGCGCCGAGGACACCGATCCGTCCCGCCCCGCCTACGACGCCATCCTGGGCTCGCGCGGCGCCGGCGAAGAAGAGGTCGCGGGCCGACTGTTGCGCGAAGCCCGCGAGATCCTGACCGGGCCTGAATTCCGGGCGAACCTCCTGGCGCTCGAGCCTCAGTACCCGGCCGTCTATGCGCGCGACGCCGAACAGGCCGCCTCGACGGCGCGCATCGCGGGCATCGTCGCCCTGGAGCCGTTCGGCTCACGGTTCGCCCCCGCCCAGGTCGAGATTGTGGACGGCTTCGGAAGCGCCCTAGGCGCCGCCGGCGAGGGCGCGGTTTCAGGCCGATACGCCGACATCATCCTGACGCGGCCCGTCCTCGCGGCCTATGCAAGCGACGACCTCGTCGCTCGCTCCTGCGCGATCAACGTAGCGGCGCACGAGTATGCGCACACTATAGTCCTTACCCCCGTGGGGTTCGGCAACGCGTTCACGGACACCACGAACGATAGACCAACCATCGCCAACCGGCGCGACCCGTCCACGCCGGTGGCGAGCTATCTGATCGGTTCGGTCGCCCAGTGCACATGGCTCGAACGACGGGGTCGGATCGGCCGAAGGGACGTCCCGGCCTGCGTGCGGGTCTTCGGCGTCCAGGCGTTCAACTGGGACCGTTGCCCGCAGTTCACGGGCGGCGCGCCGGTGGCTCCACGGGAGGGTCTCGCGCCGCCCGCGCCGGGTCTCTAGTTGCGCTTCTGGGCCGGCGACCCGTTGTCGCCGTCGGTCACTGCGCGGACCTGCTCACTGGACGCCATGCCCGCCTCCTGGGCGCTGTCGCCGAAGCCGCGCGTGGGTCGGGTGAGAAAGCCGCCGCGGTCCACGCGTAGATTGTTCTGGACGTGTGTCACGCCGGACAGATCTTCGACGATGCGCTCGGCGCGGTGTTTCGATTCCCGATCCTCGACCGTGCCGGACAGGGTGACCTCGCCGCCGGAGACCGAGACGTTGATGTGGGACGCGTCCAGCCAACTGTCGTCCGTCAGCCGCTGATGCACATCCTCGCTGATCCGCTCGTCCGAACGCTGGTAGCCCTTGGGCCCCAGGCCCCGGCGGCCGCGATAGGACCGATCTTCATAGTCATGGTCGTCTTCACCTGAGAACCAGTCGGCGATCCGCCGCCCGGTCCGGCGGAAGAATTCGCCGGCCTCATGGGCGCGCTCCTCGAAGCCGTCATCGTGGCGGTCGTCGGCTCGACCCGCGTCGCCATAACCGCGCTCGTAGTCGTAGCCGCCTGTGCCGCCCGAGACGGGCCGGCGCATCTCCCGCGCCCAGCGCGCATCGGCCTCGTGCGTCCCGAAGCGATGGCCTTCATCGTAACCGCGGGGCACCGGGCCATATCCGCGGCCACCCAGGTCGTACTCCTCCCGATAGACTGGCCCTCGGCCGTCGTCGCCGTAGTAGCGTCCTCCGCGGGTGTAGTCTTGGCTAGACAACCCGTGACGTCCGCCACGCCGCCGCCCGCCACGACCACTGCCGGCTTCGTATTCGCCGCGGCGCATCGCGGGCGAGACGCCGCCGTAGTCGGGATCCTGCCAATCGGCCGACCTGCCCGGCGCCGGCCGATTGTAGGCCGCGCCGTATTCGTGCTCGCCGAACACACGGTCACGGTCGCCCCACGACCGCCCTTCGCCACCGCGCCGCCGCTCATCGCCCGGGTTGTCGTAGCGATCGTCGCGGTATCGCGCGCTGCGTTCCCGCTCACGCCAGTCGTATTCGTCGCTCCACCGACCCGCCATCGTCGTTCTCCTTCGTTCTGCAGTGCAGGATTGGAGGCGCGTAGGCCTCACGAAGGGAACGAGGGGTCCGGCGGGGTTGTTCCGATGCGGGTCGGCGGAAGCCGGGCAAGATCACCAGGGCGCCGCGCGGGACCGCAGCCAGTCAATCTCCTGCTTCCGCCGGTGTCGCCTAAAGCGGAATGTTGTCGTGTTTCTTCCAGGGGTTGGAAAGTTGCTTGCCCTTGAGGTTCTTCAGGGCGTTGACGATCCGCCCACGCGTGTTGTGCGGCATGATCACATCGTCGATGTAGCCCCGTGAGGCCGCCACGAACGGATTGGCGAAGCGGGCCTTGTACTCGGCCTCGCGCGCGGCGATGGCGTCCGGGTCGCCGATCTCGGACCGGAAGATGATCTCCACAGCGCCCTTCGAGCCCATGACCGCGATCTCGGCGGTCGGCCAGGCGTAGTTCACATCGCCGCGGATATGTTTCGAGCTCATGACGTCGTAGGCGCCGCCGTAGGCCTTGCGGGTGATGAGCGTGATCTTCGGGACGGTCGCCTCGGCATAGGCGAACAGCAGCTTGGCGCCGTGGCGGATCAGGCCGCCCTGTTCCTGACGGGTGCCGGGCATGAAGCCCGGCACGTCGACGAAGGTGATGATCGGGATCTCGAAGGCGTCGCAGAAGCGGACGAAGCGGGCGCCCTTGCGGCTGGCGTCGATGTCCAGCACGCCGGCCAGCGTCTGGGGCTGATTGGCGACGATCCCGACCGGCTGGCCGTCCAGGCGGGCGAATCCGATGACGATGTTCTTGGCGAAGTCCGGCGCGATCTCGAAGAAGTCGCCCTCGTCCACGACCTTCTGGATCAGCTCCTTCATGTCGTAGGGCTTGTTGGGATTGGCCGGGACCAAGGTGTCCAGGCTCATCTCCACGCGGGCCGGCTCGTCATAGCTCTCGCGCACCGGCGGCTTCTCGCGGTTCGAGAGAGGTAGGAAATCGATCAGGCGCCGCACCTGGGTCAGGGCCTCGAGGTCGTTCTCGTAGGCGCCGTCGGCCACGCCCGACTTCAGCGCGTGCACCCGGTAGCCGCCCAGGTCCTCGTGGCTGACGTCCTCGTGGGTGACCGTCTTCACCACGTCGGGTCCGGTCACGTACATGTAGGACGTGTCCTTCACCATGAAGATGAAGTCCGTGATGGCCGGTGAATAGACGTCGCCGCCGGCGCAAGGGCCCATGATCACGCTGATCTGGGGAATGACGCCCGAGGCCAGGGTGTTCTCGAGGAAGATGTCGGCATAGCCGCCCAGCGCCGCCACGCCCTCTTGGATCCGCGCGCCGCCCGCATCGAACAGGCCGATGATCGGGGCGCCGACCTTCATGGCCTGGCGCTGGACCTTCAGGATCTTCTCGGCGTGGGCGCTGGAAAGCGAGCCGCCGAAGACGGTGAAATCCTTGGAGAACACGAACACGACGCGGCCGTTGATGCGGCCCCAGCCCGTCACCACGCCATCCCCGGGGATGCGCTGCTTGTCCATCCCGAACTCGGTCACGCGATGCTCGACGAACATGTCGAACTCCTCGAACGAGCCTTCGTCCAGCAGGAGGTCGATCCGCTCGCGGGCCGTCAGCTTGCCCTTGGCATGCTGGTTGGCGATGCGCTTCTCGCCCCCGCCAAGGCGCGCCTCGGCGCGGCGCTTCTCGAGTTCTGCCAGGATTTCTTTCACGCGGGCGGTCCCAAAGTCCCAAGGAAAGCGAAGGCGTAGAGGCCGCGCGGTCGTCAGGCAAGCTCACGCGGGGTCACGCCCTCGCAAGGCGGCGACCGCTGCTGTATTAGCAAACCCATGTTTTTCCAGAGGGACCCTTCCAGTCCGGAACGGGACCGCCGGCTGGCGTCGGTGGCCGTGGTCCCGTTCGATTCGCCGCCGCTCGATCCCGAGCAGGCGCAGATGGCGCGCGGGTTCCTCGAGGACGTCGTTTCCGAGCTGGCGCGGGTGGCGGATATCGAGGTCCTCGCCGCGCGCACGTCGCTGGCCCTGACGCCCGCTGAGGCCGAGCCGCGCCGCCTCGCCGAGGCCTACGGCGTCACCCACCTCCTCGACACGGCCGTCAGGCCCGGCCCCGATGGGTTGCAGATTAGGGCCAACCTGATCGAGGCGGCCTCGGGACGGCTCGCCTGGAGCCATCGATACGCGGCCCCGCGGC
This sequence comes from Pseudomonadota bacterium, assembly GCA_049323595.1. Classification (GTDB taxonomy): domain Bacteria; phylum Pseudomonadota; class Alphaproteobacteria; order Caulobacterales; family Caulobacteraceae; genus Phenylobacterium. The sequence goes on along the minus strand of JBMOOD010000013.1, from coordinate 21,376 downwards.
GACAGGCCGGCGAGGTGCTGGAGGATATCGCCACTCAGGTCGCCGCGAACATGACGATCCAGGTGCGCATGACGCGGCAGGCGCGGGCGCGAGCCCGCCCCGTCCAGAGCCTCGTGGCGCAGGACATCTGGTTGCGGGGCCTGGACCTGCTGCGCCTGACGACCCCCGAAGGCGACGAGGAGGCGCGACGGCTCTTCGAACGGGCGCTGTCGATCGATCCCACCTATGCGCGGGCCTATGCGGGGCTGTCGCTCAGCCACTTCAAGCGATGGCATTGGCGCCACGCGACGCTCGACGAGGCGGAGGGTGATCGCCTCTCGGTCGACTACATCCGCCGGGCCGAGGCGCTGGACGACCTGGACCCGGTCGTCCAGGTGGTGGCCGGCCGGCTGCAGGTCTATCGCCGCCAGTTCCCGCAAGGGCGCTATCATCTCGAGCGGGCGGAAACCCTGTGCCCCAGCGAGGCCGACTGCCTCATGCACATGGCGCCAATGTGGGCCTACCTGGGCGAGGCCGAGAAGGCGCTGGCCCTGTCGGCCAAGGCGTTCCGGCTGAACCCGCTCCACGAGCCCTGGTACTATTTCGTCGGCTTCATGCCTCATTTCATCGCCCGGCGTGTCGAGGAGGCCGCCGCCATCCTGGAGCGGTCGCCGCCGGCGATGCTGTACGACGAGGCGGCCCTGCTGGCGGCGTGCTACGCCCACCTCGGCCGCGTGGACGATGCCCGCGCCCAGATCCCCAAGTACCTGCACGAACTGCAGCACGGCATCCTGGGCGGCCGCGCGCCCGAGCCCGGCGAGCCCTTGCAGCACATGCTGGATTCGAACCCCTTCGCCCGGGACGAGGATCGCGAGTTCCTGCTGGAGGGCCTGGCCAAGGCCGGGCTGGCGGCGGAGCCGGCGATCCACTCCGCCCTGCCAGCCGCGTCGGCCTCCGTGGAGAGCGGTCAGTTCACGCGACGCGGCGGCCTGTGGGAGGTCAGCTACGCGGGCCGCACTGTGGTGCTCGCCGACGCCAAGGGCTGCGCAGACCTCGCGCTGCTGCTGAGTTCGCCGCGGGAGCGGATCCATTGCATGGACCTGGCGGGCCGCGTCGCCGAGGGCCATGGCGGCGAGGCCATGGACGCCCGCGCGCGCGCCGAATGCCAGCGTCGCATCCAGGATCTCCAGGCCGATCTCGCCGAGGCTGAGCGGGACAACGACTTCGCCCGCACCGAGCGGCTATCCGGGGAGTTGGACGCGCTGGTGGACCAGCTCGCCGCCGCCGTGGGCCTGGGCGGCCGAAGGCGCAGACTGGGCGACCCGGCGGAAAAGGCCCGCACCGCCGTCACGTGGCGGATCCGAAGCGCGATCAAGAAGATCACCGCCGTCCACCCCCAGCTCGGCCGCCACCTCCAGGGCTCGATCCGCACGGGCTCATTCTGCGCCTACGAGCCTGAAACGCACGTGCAGTGGGCCGTGGGCTGACGGCCGACAGAACGCGTTTCGACCCCACGCGTCTGGCGGGAAGGACGGTTCGTTTGTCTCAACCGCCGGATGCGCTATGAGCGCACGATGTTCTCCGAGCCGGACACCCTCACGCCCAGCCGCGAGACCCGCGCCGCATCCATCGCCGTCGCGCCGCTGGCCTCCACGGGGCTTTCGCCCGACCAAGCCCGGCTCGCCTGGGCCTTCCTGGACGAGGTGATCGGCGAGCTGGCGCGGTTCCCAAGCATCGAGGTGCTTGCGGGCCATACCTCGTTCGCGCTGTCCGCAGAGGAGTTGCAGCCGGACCGCCTGGCCGAACGATTCGGCGTCACGCACCTGTTGGATGCCGGCGTCCGGCCCGGCGACGGCGCGCTGCAGGTGCGGGCGGCGCTTGTGGAGACCGCCTCGGGACGGCACGTGTGGAGCCATGCCTGCGAGGCGCCGCTGAAGGACCTCGACACGGCCTCTGGGGAGATCGCCGCGACGATCGCAAACCAGCTCTCGGCCCGTATCGACCGCACCCGCCTGGCCCAGGCGCGGGCGCGGCCCATAGCCAAGCTCGAGGCCTATGATCTGTGGCTGCGTGGCCGCGAGGTGCTCCGGCAGGGATCGCCCGAAAGTGATGCGGAGGCCCGGGAGTACTTCGAACGCGCTTTGACCATCGATCCCACCTATGCGCGGGCCTACGCGGGGCTGTCGCTCAGCCACTTCAATGACTGGAGTTGCCAGCGCTGGACGCATTGGGAGGAAGGCGAACGGCTCGCCTACGAGTATGCGCGCCGGGCCGTCGAGCTGGACGACACCGATCACCTCAGCCACGCCGTCCTCGGCCGTATCGAGATCTATCGGCGCAACCACAGCAAGGGGCGCTGGCACATCGAAAGGACGGTGGCGCTCAGCCCCAACAACGCCGACGCCCTGATGCAGACGTCGCTGTGGTGGAGCTACCTCGGAGACGATGACCGGGCGCAGGCGCAGGTCGACAAGGCGTTCCGCCTCAATCCCCTGCATGAGCCCTGGTATTTCATCTACGCCTTCCTGGTGGCGTTCCTCGCGCGGCGCCTGGAAGCGGCCATCGCCCTTGCGGAAGCCGCTCCGCCCAACGTGATCGTCGACCAGGCCGCCTTCATGGCCTCGACCTACGCCCACCTCGGCCGTCTCGAAGACGCCCGTCGCAGCCACGAGATGTTCGTGGAAGTCTTCCGGGAGAAGATCACCGGCGGGCGCGAGCCCCGGCCGGGCGAGCCGCTCGACTACCTCCTCCACGTCAACCCCTTCACCCGCCGGGCGGACGCAGACTTCCTGGTGGAAGGGTTGCGGGCGGCGGGACTGACCGGGACCCCCAGCGGCGGCGTCTATCGACACGAGGACGGGGCCGACGTCGCGCAGTTCAAACGCAGCGGCCAGCTCTGGGAGCTCGAGTTCTCCGGGCGCAGGGCCATCGTGGCGGACATGAAGGGCTGCTCCGACCTGGCAGCGCTACTCGCCAACCCGCGAGCACGCCTCCACTGCATGGACCTTGCCGGCCGCTTGGCGGAAGGCGACGCCGGCGCCGCCATGGACGCCCGCGCCCGCGCCGAGTGCCAGCGGCGCATCCAGGACCTTCAGGCCGAGATCGCGGAGGCCGAGCGCGACAACGATTTCGCGCGCACCGAACGGATGTCCGCCGAGCTCGACGCCCTGATCGACCAGCTTACCGCCGCCATGGGCCTCGGCGGCCGCGGCCGCAAGCTAGGCGACCCTGCGGAGAAGGCCCGGACGGCCGTCACCTGGCGCATCCGCAGCGCCATCAAGAAGATCGCCCAGGCGCACCCCCCGCTCGGCCGGCACCTGCAGGCTTCGATCCGCACCGGGGCCTTCTGCGCCTACGAACCCGAGACCCCCATCCGCTGGACGGCGGGATAGGCCCCTTACGACCAGGCCTCACAATGTGAGGCGCAGGCTCACGCTCTTGGAAGGCGACACAAGAGAAAAGGAGCCGCCCCGTGTTCGGGTTCTACGACTATTGGCTGTTCGGCCTGTTCGCCGTCTTCGCCCTCCTCGACGTCCTGGTCCCGGCCAGGACCTTCCCCTCCATCCGCGGCTGGCGCGCGAAAGGGATCGCCGCCGCGATCCTCTACTGGTTCGTCTCGACGCGCGCCCCGTTCCTCTGGGACGCCTTCCTCGGCCAGCACACCCTGGTGGACGCCAGCAAGCTGCCGCTCTGGGTCAGCGCGCCGCTGGCCTTCCTGGCCTATGAGTTCGGCGTCTACGCCTGGCATCGGACCATGCATGGCTCCGATTTCCTCTGGCGGGCATTCCACCAGACCCACCACAGCGCCGAGCGCGTGGACATCTGGGGGGCGCTCTACTTCCACCCGCTGGACATGCTGGCCTGGGCGTTCGTCGGCAGCTTCATGCTGGTGTTCCTGTTCGGCTTCGCGCCGGAGGCCATCCTGATCGCCTTCCTGGCGGCGACGTTCTGCGGCCTGTTCCAGCACGCCAACCTGCGCACCCCGCGCTGGCTCGGCTGGTTCATCGCCCGGCCCGAGATGCACAGCCTGCACCACGAGCGCGGCGTGCACCGCTACAACTACGGCGACATTCCCATCTGGGACATGGTGTTCGGCACCTACCGGAACCCCGCCCGCTGGGAAGGCCAGGCCGGCTTCTACGACGGCGCCTCGGAGCGGATCGGCGACCTGCTGATCGGTCGCGACGTGGCCGGCGGCGAGCGCGGCCTCGCCCCAGAGGCAGCCCGCTGATGCTGCCGATCCACACCCTGCATCCGCCGCCTGAACCTCCGGCGGCCATCGCTCAACCGCAACCCTCCAAGGCAATCATCATGCACACGCGCATAACCGTCTCCCCCGGCGTCGAGCTCGACGTTCTCCAGTCCGGCGATCCCGCCGGCGTTCCGCTCCTCCTGATGCACGGGATCAGCGACTCCGCCCCGTCCATGCGCCCGCTGATGGAGGCCCTGCCGCCCAACATCCGCGCGATCGCCATCACCCATCGCGGCCACGGCGAGTCTTCCAAGCCTATCGGCCCCTATACGATCGACGTCATGGCCGACGACGTCGAGGCGGTGCTCGACAGGCTGGGGATCAACCGGGCCGTCGTGCTCGGCCACTCCATGAGCAGCATCGTGGCCCAGCGGTTCGCCTCCACACGCCCGGATCGCATCACAGGCCTCGTCCTGGTGGGCGGCTTCCCGGGCCTGAAGGGCAACGCATCGATCGACGAGTTCTACCGGACCGACATCGCCGGCCTGCAGGACCCCATCGATCCCGCCTTCGCCCGGGCGTTCCAGGAAAGCACCCTGTCACGGCCGGTGCCGCCGGCCTTCCTGGATTTCGTGTCGGCGGAGTCGTGCAGACTGCCTGCGCCCGCCTGGAAGGCGCTCTTCCACGACATGATGTCCATCGACACTGCGGCGGAGCTGGCGGCCATCCGCGCCCCCACCCTGCTCGTCTGGGGCGACCAGGACGCCTTCGTGACCCTGGCCGACCAGCGCCGCCTGCTCGCCGGCATCGCCGGCTCCGCGCTGCGGACTTTCGAGGGCGTCGGCCACGCGCCGCACTGGGAGGAGCCGACCCAGGCCGCCCAGGCCATCGCCGTCTTCATTCAACGCCACGTGGCCCTCGTGGCCGCCTGACTCGGAGCACCCGACATGACCCTGCAACTGCCCCAACTTCGCGGCGATGGCCCGTTCCTCACGGACGGCGGGCTTGAGACCACCCTCGTATTCCACGAGGGGATCGAACTTCCGCATTTCGCCGCCTTCGTCCTCCTGAAGGACGAGAAGGGACGCGCCGTCCTGCGGCGCTACTACGAGCGCTACCTCGAGATCGCCGCCGCGGAGCACATCGGCTTCGTGCTGGAATCGGCGACCTGGCGCGCGAGCCCGGACTGGGCCGAACGGCTCGGCATAACCCCAGGTGAGCTCGAACTCTACAATCGCGACGCTATCCAGCTCCTGCTGGACCTGCGCGCCGCGTGGAAGACCCGGGCGCCCAGGATCGTCGTCTCCGCCTGCGTCGGCCCGCGCGGCGACGGCTACGATCCCGGCCAGGTGATGACGGCGATGGAGGCGCAGGCCTATCACGCGCCCCAGATCGCGACTTACGCCGCCGCCGGCGCCGACATGATCTGCGCCATCACCATGACCAATATCCCCGAGGCGATCGGCGTGGTGCGCGCGGCCAGGGCGGCGGGGCTGCCGGTGGCGATATCATTCACCGTGGAGGCCGACGGCCGTCTTCCGACGGGCCAGACGCTCGGCGATGCGATCGAGACCGTCGACGCCGCGACCGGCGATGGGCCGGCCTACTACATGATAAACTGCGCCCATCCGACCCACTTCGCCGAAGCCCTGGAGACGGACGCCTCCTGGCTGAAACGGGTCCGCGGCCTGCGCGCCAATGCGTCGAAGCGCAGCCACCAGGAACTCAATGACTCGCCGGACCTGGACGACGGCGACCCTGACGCGCTCGGTGAGGAGCATGCCGCCCTCCTCCGCCGCCATGGCCACATCCGCGTGCTCGGGGGCTGTTGCGGCACCGACCATCGCCACGTCGCCGCCATCGCCCGCGCCTGCGTTGCGGTGGACGCCTAGCGACCTGCCGTCGCCCGGGACGTCTTGTTCGTCTCGGGCGACGGGGCCTGGGGGCTCCCTGGCGGCGGCGGATCGGAACAGTCCGCCAAACGCCGCAAACTGCGTTCCACGGCCTGCCGAGCGGCGGCATTGTCCAGGCTCGCCAACTCATCCAGCGTGCGGCCCCTGCGCGCCTCCGCCGCCGCCAGGTAGCCCACATAATAGCCGAAGCGAGGCGGCAGTTCGGGCCTGAGGCGCTTGAACGAGAACAAGGCCGCCTGATCCACCGCGGCCGTCGAATCGAGCCGCGCCGCTACCTCGCAGACCGCGACCCGACGATCACGCTCGATCGCGGGCCGGATCGGTTCGGGCTGCGTCAGGAGGAGTTCCGCATCCGTGGCCCCCGGGTTCAGCTCGGCGGCGACAAGCACGGCCAGCCCCTCGGCCCACAGGGCGCACCAGACCTGGTCGCACTCCTCGAACGTGCGGGCGTGGCGCAAGTGGAAGAGTTCGTGGTGGAAGAACGGCTGAACGTTCGCGCCAGCGTGATAGCGGTCGATCATGTCCGCCCCGAACAGCAGCGTGAGACGTCCGGCGATCTCGCGTGTGCCCCCGTCGAACTCGCCGAAACTGTGGACCAGATAGACGGGCGGATACCCGCGCATCGGGCCAAACCGATCCTCAAAGCTGCTCAGCGCCGGCGTGAACATCGCCTGGAACTCGCGGCTCACCCGCTCGACACCAGCCCTCTGCGCGGGAAAATCGTTCAAGCCCTTGAGGAGTCGGGCGTCGTACTTGTCCTGCGACTGTCGCACCCGCTCATGGCTGTAGAAGCCGGGGAGATCCTGGGCGAGCTCCGCCTTGAAGGCGGCCACGCGCTCGGCCTCCGCCACGCCCGCGCCGCGTTCCCACGCGCGCACCACACTGGGCGTGACATCGACCAGTTGGAGCGGCCCCGGCGCCTGAGCGGCCGATGGCGCGGCGAACAGCGCGGCGGCGACCGCCCAAAACCGGCCGATCATGCGCCCGTCGCCGCGAGGCCGCGGAACCAGCGCTCCAGCATCCGCGCCTCGCCGCGCAGCCGCGCCGTGCGCTCCGCCGCCTCGGCGTCCACGCCCCACTTCTCCTCCTGAAACGCCTCGTCGAGGCGCGAAAGATCGAGGGCCTCGTCGGCCACGAGCCATTCGCGCATCAGGCCGAGCGCAAGGACCGCCGACCCGAACAGAGAAGTCCCGAACGCGAACCCTGCGAGCGCGAAGTCATCCAGCGACAGCGCGATCGCGCGGATGCGAGCCAGGGCGTCGGCGGGCTGCTCCCGGTGCACGATGCCGACGCAACGGTGGAAGGTGAGCCCCTCCTCCGTCTCCGCGCGGACCAACACCGGGCCCCATCGGCTCTCCTGCCGTTCCACCAGGGCCGTGGGCTCCTCGGCGAAATAGCAGAGAAGGTCGGACCCGGCGTACTGGGCGACCTGGTCCGCCACGGCCTCACGTGTCGACGAGATCGTTTCGATGGCCGTGTTGGCCAACCGCGTGGCGTGCATCGTCGCCATCTCGATCGTCTCGCCCTGGGCGCTCCATTCCTCCGCGACCTGCTCGGCGACGGCGCGGGTCGGCAGAGCCATGCGCCGGGCCATAGGCGTGCGAAGCATCCGCCCGTCGAGTTGAACCCCGAAGCCGCCATCCGCCTCGACCACCGTGACGGCTTTGTAGAAGCGGCGCGGCTTCTCGGCCGGCTCGTGGAAGCCCTTGCGCAAGTCCAATTTCAACCTCCGACAGAAACGCGTCGACGCGAACCTGCAATGGGCGCGAAGCCGCCCGACCGCAAGGGCGACCGGGGTTCAGGCCGGGACGGCGTCGAAGGCGATCGTCATCCGCCGCTCGTCGGTCGTGAACGGCACGGTGCCGTGCCACATGTAGGACGGAAACAGCACGAGCCGGCCCGGCTTGGGCCGCACATAGTGCTCCGCCGGCAGGGGTGGTTCGGTATGGAACGGCGGCTGGCCGAAGCGGATCCAGCCCTGCCTATCGGGGCTGTCCAGAGCGGTGTCCGGGGTCTCGACATAGAAGGCCGACGACAACCAGCCCTCGGGATGGAAGTGATCCTTGTGGAACCCGCCGGGACGCAGCCGCACGGACCAGGCGCCCTCGACCCGATAGTCGCCCGTCTTGCGGCTACGTACGGGGTCCTTCCCCTCGCCCATGGCCGCCACGTGGGCCCGGATCGGCTTGTCGATGGTCCGGAAGAAGGCCTTGATCGCCGGATCGTCCGACCCCGTCAGGCGGTAGGTGGTCTGGCTGCCATGGCGGAGCGATTGCGAGGACGGATGTTCATTGTAGACGTGGATCGCGTGCAAGGCGGTGGCCAGATCAGCGAGATACGCCTCAAGGCTGGCCCAACCCGTCGGCGCCTCGATGTCGTAGGCGCCCACCATGGCGTCGTAGTCGTACAGTTCGCGGTAGAGCGGATCCCCGACGGCCCGGGCCGCCGTCGCCGCCCAGCCCCATAGAGACTGGTTGCCGGGATCGAACTCCAGGCCCTTGCGGGCCTTGGCGAGGGCGACGTCCGCCTTGCCGACCGCAAGGGCCACGATGGCGACCTGGTTCAGCACGCCCGGCTGCTGCGGCAGCCGCGCCTCCGCAGCCAGCGCCAGGCGCTCGGCCTCGTCGAACCGACCCCGCTCCAGCGCCGCCTGGCTGGCAGCCAGGGTCAGCGCGATCTCGTCGGGCAGACGCTCGGCGGCCATGGCCAGGAGGTCGGCGGCCTTGTCCGCCTCTCCGGCCGCCTCATACAGCTTGGCCTTCATAAGGAGCAGCGGGGCCGGAGGCCCGCCAGCGTGGGCGGCGCGGTCCAGCACCACCTGGGCCGCCTGGAGATCGCCGCGCCGCATCCAGATGACGTCGGCGTATTCTGCGGCCGTCTCGGCGCGGCCGGGGGCGCGCCGCAGCGCCTCGACATAGGCCTGCTCGGCGCCGTCGAGGTCCCGGGCGGCGGCCTTGGCACGGGCGAGCACGCCCCAGCTGAGCGCCCCATCGAGGCCAAGACGCATGCCGCGCTCCATGGCCTGGACCGCTTCGGGGCCATGGCCCAGATCCCCGAGGGTGGCCGCCAAGTTGTGCCAGGCGACGCCGCTGTTCGGAAACCTGAGGGATGCGCGCCGGTCGAAGGCCAGCGCTTCCTCGCGCCGGCCGAGGCCCTTGAGCACCGAGGAGTGCATCGCGAGCGCGCGCGCGCTCGGGTCGGGGTGGTCCGCTAGCGGACGCGTGATGGCGAAGGCGTCTTCAAGCCTGCCCTGCTCGAGCAGCACCTTCGCCTGGTCCAGGGGATCGTTGGTCAACGGCGCCTCTTGAAGGGTTCGGGATCAGCTTCGTGCTCGTCGAAGCCGAAGCGTTCGAAGCCGGCGCGCATCTCGGGGCTTAGCGGCGCTTCGAGGACGAGCGTCCCGCGCGAGGGGTGCGGCAGGGTCAGCCGGCGCGCGTGAAGCTGGAGCTTGAGCCCTTCCGACAGGGCGCGCGAGGCCTCGGTGTTGTACTTCGGGTCCCCGAGGATGGGATGGTCCATCGCCAACATATGGGCGCGAAGCTGGTGCGTGCGGCCGGTGTGCGGCCAGAGCGCCATCCAGGCGGCGCGGGGGCCGGCGCGGGCGATCGTCACGAACTCGGTCTCGGCCGTCTCGGCGCGGGGGTCCTTGGGGTCGGTCGGGACCATCATCTCGCGATCGCCGACGCCCTTCTTGGCGAGCGGCAGTTCGAGCACCCCCTCGCCCGGCTTCGGGAAGCCCGACACGATCGCCCAGTAGACCTTTTGCGCGCGCCGCCTGGCGAAGGCGCCCGACAGCTTGGCGGCGGCGCCTGGCGTCTTGCCCAGCACCAGCACGCCCGAGGTGTCGCGGTCGAGGCGATGCACCAGCCGCGGCCGCTCCAGCCCCTCCCCCCAGGCCGAGAGCAGCCGGTCCACATGGCGGCTGGTCTTCGTCCCACCCTGGACCGCCAGGCCGCAGGGCTTGTTGAGCGCCAGGACCTCCTCGTCCTCGTAGATCACGAGGCTCTTGGCGAAGGCGATGTCGCGGGGGTCCAGCTTGCCCTTCTCTCCGGGCGGCGGAGCGTCCGGGAGCGGTGGCACGCGTACTTGCGATCCGGCCGTGAGCCGCGTGTCGGGCTTGGCCCGGGCGCCGTCAACCCGGATCTGGCCCGAGCGCGTGAGCTTTTGGATCTGGATGTGGTTCAGATGTGGCCAGCGGCGCTTGAACCATCGGTCCAGGCGCACGCCCTCCTCTCCCTTGTCCACGTAGAGGGTGCGGACTTCCCTCACGCCAGCACCCGCCGCGTGAGGAAGAGACCCAGCATCAGGGCCAGGACCGAGAGCGCCATCGACCCGGCGCCGTAGCCCGCCGCCTCGATAAAGGCCCGCCGCTGCAGCATCAGCACAAGCTCCAGCGAAAAGGACGAGAAGGTCGTGAAGCCGCCCAGGAGCCCCACCCCCAGCAGCAGCCGCCACTTCTCCTGGTCGGCTCCGCCCCGGAGCGCGAGGACGCTGACGAGTACGCCCATGAGGAATCCGCCCAGGATGTTGGCCGCAAAGGTGCCCCAGGGCCAGCCGCCATGCCCCATCATGCGACCCGCCGCCGAGCCAAGCAGGTACCGAGCCACCGCGCCAATGGCGCCGCCCGCCGCGACCAGAAGGAGAGTCTGCATCCCGCGCCTTATGCGACGGCAAGACTTAATTTGCCAACGTCGCCCATGTTGGGCCCATGTCCGCTGACCCCGGCATGACGATCAGCAAGATCACCGCGTTCGACGCCGGCGCGGTGCTTGAACGCCTGGCCGGTTCGGATCGGCTGGAGCGGGGCGCCGTCTACATCATCAGCGTCGAAGCGATTCGCGACCGCTCCGGCGACCGCTGGGACCGCAAGCGGGACGACGTCTGGGGCTACCTGGACCGCAAGCTAAACGAATACCTTTCGTATCAGGACATCCACCACCGTATCAGCGAGACCGACGTCCTCGTCGCAATGACGACGGAAGAAGGCGTGGCGGCCCAGGCGGTCGGCATGAAGGTGCTGGAGGACGTGCTGGAGTTCTTCCTCGGCGCCGCCGAACGCCGCGACCTCCGCATCCGCGCCGTGAGCCGGATCGACGGCAACTTCCTGAGCTGCACCGACATCGATCCGGAAGCGATCGCGACGGCCCGGGCCAGCGCGCGGCCCTCCGGCTCCGAGCAGGAACTCGAGGTGTCGCCCTATCGCGCGCAGGTCAGCGCCGACCGGGAGCGGCAGCACAATCCGGTCTCGTTCGTGGCGTCCAACGGGCAACAACTCCAGGTAGCGTTCGCCCTCGAGCACGTCATCAGCCTGCGCCATGGGGTGACCGCCGTCCTGCGCGTCGAGCCCATCGTGTCCTTCTACGCCACGGGCGAGGTGATCCCGACGCACCGCTTCGGCCGCCTGTCGGACGAGGACGTCCTGGCCATCGACCGGGCCAGCCTGGCGTTCGCCGGACTGTTTCTGCCCGACGACGCCCGCACCCAGCCTCCGGTGATCGTGCCGGCCTCGTTCCGAACCATGGGGGGGCGCAAGGGACGGCAACTGCTGATCACCGCGCCCGGCGTCCCGCCGGAACGCCTGCGCCAGGGCGCCATGCTGGAATTCGTAGACATCGACCGCGGCACGCCAAACGGCCGGCTGGTTGAGGTGGCCAGCCTGGTGGGCCGCGTGACCCGCGGGGTCATCGCCCGGCTCCAGCCGGGCCGCGACGCCCTGGGGCCGGTGAACGGCGCACGCTTCAACGGCCTCAGCGTCGACTTCGCCGAACTCGGCCTTCCCGACCCCCGCCTCGAAGCCGCCATGCGCATGCTGGCCCATCAGATGCGCGGCAAGGCGCCGGCCCTCATCGCTCAAGGGTTGGCCGAGCGCTGGCACTTCGAGATGGCCGACGACGCCGGCTTCACCCACGCCAGCATCCGCGCCGCGCCAAAGACCGTCACGCGACGGGACGTCGCCTGACCGGTCGGTCGGCTGCCCGGGCCGCAGAATCGCCGAGTTTGACGGTCTTCTATCGCCCAGGGCTGCCTGGCCCCGGAGGGATGACATGACGGGGCGGCGAAACCTTCCCTGGGTGATGGCGGTGGGCTTGGCCTTCTCGTGGGCAAGCCCCTCGGCGGCGAACGACCTGCGCCAGGTGTTCTCGGCGCCACTGAAGATCGAACGGACAGGACCTGTCACCTCGACGCCGCTGGAGCTGCGGATGGGCAAGCTGTTCGTCCGGGGCGCAGTGAACGGACAGGACCGGGAGTTCATCTTCGATACCGGCTCGCCCACCGTCCTGACGCGCGCGTTCGCAGACTCTCTCGGATTGAAGCCGATAGGGCGCAACGTCGGCGTCGATGCGAACGGCGCGGCTGTGCCGATGGATGTCGCCGTCGCCGAAACGATCTCCCTGGGAGGCGTGACGTTCCACAACGTCCCGGTGCTGATCTTCGACTACTCCAATCTCTCCATCGGCGGCTGCATCGTGGACGGCGGAGTCCTCGGCTCCGAAATACTGCCCGGCAACGCCTGGCGGATCGACACCGAGGCCGGCGCTCTCACGATCGCCGCGGACGCTTCAGCGTTCGAAGCGGCGGCCCCTGGCCTGGGCGGAGCCTTGCACGACGTCGGCTATCCGCACGCGCCGATCATCGACTATCGGATCGGCGAACTGACGGACAAGGCGATGTTCGATACGGGCAGCGCGGAGGTCCTCTCGCTCTACAGCCGCGCCGCCGAAAGCCCTGCGGTCGTACGCGAGATCACATCCGGATCGCGTCGGGATGGACGCGGAACCGAGGGCGAAAGCGCCGGGGGGCGCGGGCCGATACGAGATCTCGCGCGTTTCCAGCTCGATGACCTTCAGTTGGCGCGCGGGTCGTTGTCGGACGTTCTGGCGGTCACCAGGACGGCGCCGCCAACACTCCTGGGTGCGGGCGTACTCGCGACCCATGTCGTGACGTTGGACTATCCCGGTGAGCGCTTTGCCCTGTCGCCGCGCCGCGCCCCGGCCCCACGACGGGCGCCGGCGGACTTCGCCGTCGCCCTGAATGGCGAGGACGTGGAAGTGGTCCAGCTGTACGACGGTCCCGCCGCGCGCGCAGGACTGCGCCTGGGGGATCACCTGAAGGCCGCCGACGGTCAGCCGGTCGGCGCGGCCGCCAGGTGCGATACAGCCCGGTGGCTCGTCGAGACGTTCGATCCGGCGGCGATCACCGAACTGGTCGTGGAACGCAACGGTAAGCAGAGGACGATCCGGATCCCTGCCCGCACCGGCAGGTCCGGTGGGCCCTAGATCGAAAGGCCGCCCAGGTTCCGGCGCAGGGCCCGCGCGTCATAGACGTCGCCCCCGGGAGGCCGTTCGCCGCGCCCCATCACGACCTCGATCGTGGAAGCCACGGCCGGCCCTCCTCCCAGGCTGAAACTGGTGCCCAGCCCCAGACTCACGCCGCTCCGCCGGCCGTAGTCCGCCCCGCCGACTCCGACGCCGATCCGGGGCCCCCGATCGGGCTGGCCCTGCAGATAGCGGTCGTAGACGCGGAACCAGTCGTAGCCCTCGGCGATGGCCAGGTCGGCCGCCCGCAGGAGGGCGTAGTCGGTCACCTGCTGTGGCGAGGCGCCTGGCCCGCCGCGGAACGTCACCCGATAGCGCCCGGGTTCGATCCGTAGCTCCGAGTAGCCGACGGCGTTCGGCTCGACGGCGGGCTGGTAGATGGTCTGTGTCGTGGCGCAGGCGCTGAGGGCGAGAGCCGCGGCGATGGCGATCGCGAGCTTCATGGCGTCGGTTCCATCCAGTCCTTCATCCCTCGGCGTTCCTGTACCGGAAAATGGGTGAAGAAGCGGCGCCGTTCCTCAGTTAAGGCCGAGCGTCGCGATGAGCCCTTCCATGTCGGCCGGCAGGGGCGCTTCCAATCGCTTCATGCCGCCGCCGGGATGGGGAAAGGCGAGCACTGCGGCATGCAGCATCAGGCGTGGAACAGGGCGGCCGGCGATCACCAGCGCTCCGCCATAGCGTGCATCGCCGGCGATGGGCCGGGCCAGGGTGGCCAGATGGACCCGTAGCTGGTGCATCCGACCCGTCTCGGGATCGAGCTCCACCAGGGCCGCGCCATTCGCCGCCTTCCGTGTGCGATAGCGCGAGCGGGCCGGCTCGGCGTCCGGATGATCCGGGGCGCAGGGGCGCATGAAGGCTTCGCGGCCTTGCTCCTCCCGACGGAGCGGCTGGTCTATCACCCCGCCGCTGGGCTCGGGCGCTCCGGGCGTGACGACGGCCAGGTAGGTCTTGCGGAACTTCCGCGCCATGAGCGCCTTGCCGAGAAAGCTCGCCGCCGGCTTCGTCTTCGCGGTCAGGATCACGCCCGAGGTGTCACGATCGAGGCGATGGATCAGCCGCGGACGCGCCTTGCCCGGCTTGGCGAAGGCCCACAGCAGTTCGTCCAGCGTATGAACCTGCCCCCGGCCGCCCTGGCTGGACAAGCCCGGCGGCTTGTTCAGCGCCAGGATCTCGGCGTCCTCGTAGAGGACGAGGCCGCGCACGAACGCGACCTCGTCGGCCGAGAGTTTGACGGGCGTCGGGACCTTCACACCGCTCCGTCTAGCGGAGCACGCCCCGCTTCGCCATCAGCCAGGAATACCAGAGGAAGAAGACGCAGCCCGCCGCTATGACGGCGGTCATCCCGACCGCCGCCGGGCCGTTCACCTCTGCGCCGTTGGTCAGGACGAAGGTGTAGAGGACGTTGCCGATCACCCCCAGCAGCGAGAGCGCGAAGGCGTGGACGGCCCATCTCATACGCAGGATGAGCAGGATACTTCCCGCCACGGATCCCCACACGCCCAGCGCCCAGACGCCATGCATCCAGGCGGGCATTGCGTTCAGGTAGGCGATCTGGGCGTCGGTCATGCCCATCTGGCGATAGAAGACTTCGCCCTGCAGGTGGCTCATCGTGTAGTCGTAGCCGCCGTAGCCGTTCCAGAGCACGGCGATCACGGCCACCAGCCAGAAGTGCCAGGCTGGGCCGGCGCGGGGTGAGTCCGCGGTCGTGGTCATTGTCGTTGCCTCCCCAAAGGTGACGCTACGTTAAGCCCGTCTCGTTCGGAGAACAATGGCGTGGGGAACTAGCTGCTCCGCGGCCGGCGCAGGCCCGACCAACGCTCCAGCCGCTCCTTGATCCGCGCCTCGGCCCCCTCGCCCCGGGGCTGGTAGAAGGCGCGTCGCTCCATGCCCTCGGGGAAATAGTCCTGGCCGGAGAAGCCTTCCGGCGCATCGTGGTCGTAGGCGTAGCCCTTGCCGTATCCCAGGTCCTTCATGAGCCGCGTCGGCGCGTTCAGGATATGCGGCGGCGGCATCAGCGAACCGGTCTCCTTGGCCGCCCTCATCGCCGCGCCGAAGGCCTTGTAGACAGCGTTCGACTTGGGCGCGGCCGCCAGGTGGACGACCACCTGCGCCAGGGCGATCTCGCCCTCGGGCGAGCCCAGGAAGTCGTAGGTGTCCTTGGCGGCGTTGGCGAGGACGAGGCTCATCGGATCGGCCTCGCCGATGTCCTCGGCCGCCGCGCGGATCAGTCGCCGCGCGATGAACAGGGGATCCTCCCCGCCCACCAGCATGCGCGCCAGCCAGTAGAGCGCTGCGTCGGGATCCGAGCCTCGGATGGACTTATGCAGGGCCGAGATGAGGTTGTAGTGCTCCTCGCGATCCTTGTCGTAGGCCGGGCTGCGCTTCTGCAGGATCTGGCCCAGCTCCTTGGTGGTGAGCGGCTTGGCCGAGGCGATGTTGAACAGGGTTTCGGCCAGGGTGAGCAGGTAGCGGCCGTCGCCGTCCGCCAGGGCGACCAGCGCGGCGCGCGCCTCGGGCTCCAGCGGCAGCGCCCGGTCCTCGTGCGCCTCGGCCTTGGCCAGCAGCTGCTCCAGCGCCGCATCGTCCAGGCGTTTCAGGACATAGACCTGGCAGCGCGACAGGAGCGCCCCGTTCAGCTCGAACGACGGGTTCTCGGTGGTGGCGCCCACCAGGGTGACGATGCCCTCCTCCACGAAGGGCAGGAAGCCGTCCTGCTGGGCGCGGTTGAAGCGGTGGATCTCGTCCACGAAGAGAAGGGTCGCCTGGCCCGCGAGGCGCCGCGCCCGCGCCGTCTCGAACGCCTTCTTCAGGTCCGCCACACCCGAGAACACCGCCGAGAGCTGCTGGAACTCGTAGCCGGCCTCCTTGGCCAGCAGGCGGGCGATGGTGGTCTTGCCGGTGCCTGGAGGCCCCCAGAGGATCATGGAGGACAGCCGCCGCGCCTCGGCCATCCGCCTGATCGGGCCTTCCGGCCCCAACAGGTGATCCTGGCCCACGACCTCGTCCAGCCGCTGCGGCCGCAGACGGTCCGCCAGCGGCGACGGCTGCGGCGGCGTCAGACCCGCGGCTTCGAAGAGATCGGCCATGGCGCGCGGCTTAGCACGCCGCCCGCTATCCCGCGAAGGTCGCCGTCACGGTCCGGCCGTCGCGCTCGATCGTCACCTGCCAGGCCCTGGCCGGCTGGGACACCAGCCCGGCCAGTTCCCGCACGGTCTCGACCGGGCGGCCGTTGACGGCGCGCACGATGTCGCCACGGCGCAGGCCGATCCGCCGGGCGATGCCCGCCCCGGGATCGGTGACGAGCACGCCCCGGCCGCTGAAGATGTCGAGCCCGAGTTCGTCGGCGACCGCCGGGGAGAGGTTCACGACGGTCGCGCCCTCGAAGGGATGCCGTCCAGACAGGGTGCGCTCGTCCCGGGCCGGCGTGGCGGGCGGCGCCTCGGCGCGCAGGGTCAGGCTCTGCTCCTGGCCGTTCGCGCGCCGCACCCGCAGCTGGAGCGTCTCGCCGGGCCGCTGCGATTGCACCGCATAGTTCAGCGCCGCCGCATCGATCACCGGACGGCCATCCGCCTGGAGCACCACATCCCCCTGGCGCAGGCCCGCGCGGTCGGCGGGTCCGCCGGGCCAGACGTCGGCCACGAGGGCGCCCTGAGGCCGCTCGAAGCCCAGGCTGCGGGCGATCTCGGCGGTCACGCTCTGGGTGCGCGCGCCCAGCCAGGGCCGCACCACCGTGCGGCCGCCGCCCACCGCGGTTTCCACGACGCGTCGGACCACCGCCGCCGGAATGGCGAAGCCGACCCCCGACGAGGTGCCGGAACGCGAGAGGATGAAGCTGTTCACGCCGATCAGGTCGCCATCCATGTCGACCAGCGCGCCGCCCGAGTTGCCGGGGTTGATGGCCGCATCGGTCTGGATGTAGGGCAGCCCGCCCTCCCCGGTCGGATCGGCGGTCCGGTCCAGCGCCGAGATGATGCCGTTGGTCACGGTCTGGCCGACATGGAAGGGATCGCCGATCGCCAGGACCAGGTCCCCGACCTGCGACTCGCCGCTGTCGTCGATCGGCAGGACCGGAAGCTGCTCGCCGCGCGGCAGGTCGATCTTCAGCACGGCGAGGTCGGTGCGTGGATCAGCCAACAGGATCCGGGCGGGGAATTCGCGCCGGTCCGCGAGGCCGATGACGATCTCCTGACCGCCTTCAACGACGTGGTTGTTGGTGACGACGACGCCGTCGGCGCGGACGATGACGCCGGAACCCAGCGAGGCGGCCACCCGCGCCTGGGGCACCCCCAGGCCGAAGAGCGACCAGAAGGGATCGGTCTGCTGCCGGACGATCCGCTTCGCCGAGATGTTCACCACCGCCGGCGCCGCCCGCTGCACCACGGGGGCGAACGACATCTTGACCTGGGCCGCACTCACCGGCGGGGCGCGGTTCGGCTCGGCAAAGGTCGGCTGGGCCTGGGTGTCGCGCGGGGAGCACGACGCCAGGGCGAGGCAGGCGGCTGGGATCAGGACGCGAAGCGCGTGCATAGGGTCTCCGGCTAGAACGAACGGCGGAACGCTACCCAGGTTTCCGGCGCAAAAATGGCGAAGCTCACGCCGGACGCGCCTGCGGCTCGGGCGCCCTGGCCGCAGCGGCGGCGAGACCCAGGCCCAGCACCAGCAGACCGCCCGCGATATAGATCGCGAGTCCCTCCGCCGCACCGTGCCGCAGGGACCAGGCGTAGACCAGCCCGAAGAGCGGCGGCCCGGCCACGGAGGCGATGCCGGTGAGGCTCTGGTTCGCGCCCTGGAGCTGCCCCTGTTCCTGCGGCTCGACCCGGCGCGTCATCAGACCCTGCAGGCCCGGCATGATGAAGCCCGACAGCGCAAAGATCGGCGTCCCCAGGAGATAGACCCAGCCCAGGGGCGCCGTGGCATACCAGGCGAAGCCCAGGGCCCCGGCCGCCAGACCGATGAGAAGGGTCCGCCGTTCGCCGATCCGCGCCACGGTGGGGCCGACCAGCAGGACCTGCACGATCACGCCCAGCACGCCCGTCAGGAAGAAGGTCACGCCCAGGAAGCCCGGCGTCCAGCCGTAGCGGTGGGTGGTGTAGAGGACGAAGATCGTCGGCAGGACCATGTGGGCGATCTGGAACAGAAAGCCTACGCCCGCCAGCGGCAGGAGGCCCAGCTTCGAGCGCAGGAGCCGGAGCGCGCCGAGAGGGTTGGCGCGGGTCCAGTCGAAGGCCGTGGCGCGGCGCTCCGGCGGCAGCGACTCCGGGAGCACGAACAGGCCATAGAGGAAGTTGGCGAACGTCAGGCCGGCCGCCGCCAGGAACGGCAGGCGCAGGTCATACTCGCCCAGCAGCCCGCCGATGGTCGGGCCGATGATGAAGCCGAACGAGAAGGCCGAGCCCATCCAGCCGAACACCTTGGCCCGCTGGTCCGGCGGCGTGACGTCGGCGAGGTAGGCGTTGGCGGTGGAGAAGCTGGCGGCGGTGGCCCCGTTCAGCACGCGGCCCAGCAGCAGCCACCAGAGGGTCGGCGCGAAGGCCATGAAGAGGAAGTCGATCCCCAGCCCCAGGAGCGAGAGCAGCAGCACGGGCCGGCGGCCGTACCGGTCCGAGAACATCCCCAGCAGCGGGCCGAAGAAGAACTGCATCACGCCCCAGGTCGAGGCGAACACCACGTTCCACTCGGACGCCGCGGCGGTGTCGCCGCCGGTCATCTCGCGGATCAGGTTCGGCAGGATCGGGATCATGATGCCGAACGAGATCGAGTTCATCAGCGCCAGGGCGAAGATGAAGCCGAACCCGGCCCTGCGGCCCACGGTCGTCGCCGCGCCCTCGGTCATGTGTCTCTCCCCCGGCGAGCCTGAAACAAAATAGGAACCCGCGCAACCGCCCTCAACCCACCCGGCCATTGATGGAGGCCAGTTGGACCTGCCACCACTCGGCCAGCCGCGCCAGCAGGGCCTGGTCCGGGAAGCCGTGGCGGGCGGCGCTGCCCTCCGGGACCTGGTGGAAGCCGCGGTGCTCGACGCTGACCCGGGTCTCCTCGCCGACAGCTTCGAAGCGCACCTCAACCTCTGTGTGAAGATCCGGCGGAAAGTTCACCTGTCGCCATGAGAAAACGAGTCTTTGCGGCGGCTCCCAGGCGCGGATCCGGCCGATCTCGAAGACCTTGCCGGAGGCCAGGGTCTCGGTGAGGCGGCCGCCCTCCCCCGGCTCGAAGGCGAGACGCCCGGGCGGGCGCGGCGTGGTCTGGAACAGCCCGCTCGGACGCCACCAGTCGCCGATCTCCTGGACGAAGACGGCGAAGGCGCGGTCGGGTGAAGCCTTCACCCGCAGGGCGACGTAGACCTTGGACGTCATGGCGGCTCTCAGGCGCCCTTTTCGACGTGGGCCTTGAAGGCGAGGAGCTGGTCGCTCCAGAGCCGCTCGCTCTCCTCCAGCCAACGCAACAGATGGACCATGGGCTCGGGCCTCAAGGCATAGATGCGGACGCGCGCGTCGAATTCGGGATGGGATTCCTCCACGAGGCCGCTGGCGCGCAGGGTCTTCAGGTGGCGGCTCATGGCGGGGGGCGAGAGCTCCAGCTCGCGCGCCAGCTCGCCCGCCGCCCGCGGCCGCTCGGCCAGCAGGCGCACCGCCCGCCGCCGGTGCGGATCGGCCAGGGCCGCCAGGGTCTGGTCCAGGGCGGCGGCGGTCAAATCCACCCCGTGATCTTGAGGCCGCTGGCCTGTTCCGCCGCCTCGCGGCTCACCTCGCGCACGGTCTGGGAGACGGTCCAGATGTGGCCCTCGGGATCGCGGCAGCGGTAGGTGGCGTCGCCGTAGAACTGGGTCTCGGGCTCGGCCAGGATCTCCATGCCCCCCGCCCTCGCCCGCCGGCAATGCTCGTGGATGTCGGTATCGATATGGATGTGCACCGACTGGGTGACCTTGCCGCCGATGGAGGCCGGGCTCTTGTAGGCGTCGCTCCACTCGTAGCCGATCATGATCGCCGCATCGCCGAACCGCATCTCGGAATGGACCAGATTGCCGTCGTCGTCCTCGATCAGCATGAAGAGCTCGAAGCCGAACGCCGCCTCCAGGACTTTCAAGGCCGCCTTGGGGTCGCGATAGACGACCGCGCTCATCAGGGGACTGCGCCAGTCAGCCATGGGGGCTCTCCTCGATGCGGTGGCCGGTGGCCTCGGCCATCTGGGCGGCGGTCATGGCCTCGACCGTCTGGCCGAACGACCAGGGATGATCCTCGATATCGCGGCAGGTGTAGACCCGGTCGCCATAGGGTTGGGTCTCGGGGGTGCGCTCGATGCTCGCCCCGGCCGCCCGCGCCCGCTCGTAGTGCGCGTCGATGCCGTCGCGGAGCTGCACATGGACCAACTGCGTCGCACGCCCGCCAAACGCCATCGGGCTCACCGCCTTTCCGGTGGGCGGGCCGACCACCATCACATAGCCGTCGCCGAGCGTGAGTTCGGAGTGGATCACGCCGCCGTAGGCGCCCTCCGCGATCATCCGGCGCTCGAAGCCGAGGGCGCGCTCCAGCCAGTCCATGGCCGCGTGCGGATCGCGGTACCAGAGGAGCGGGCCGATGGTGGGCAGGTTGGTCCGCGACATGGGCGGCTCCTTCACTTCCCGATATCTGCAATATTTATTGCTTTCCGCAATTATCAGGTCAAGTCATCGGTGCGCCGACCTCCCCCGCCATGTGACATCGACCTCTTCATACGAGGGCGTGGCGTCGGCGCCTTGCGTCCACCGCGCCCTCAAGGCCACTGGATCCCGGTCTTCGCCTGCGGCGAAACCGGGATGACACAGAGGAGCGAGCGAAGGTCAGGCTCCTGCCACCGCGCCAGGGGGCGCAATCGACCCGTTGCGGACCTTTGCTTCTGAGGTCAGCTTTACCGGATGATCCATCGACTCTGTGCGCTTGTGGTCGGCGGCGCCCTGGCCTCTGCGTGCGGGGGAGAACCTGTCGCCAGCGAGCATCGGC
>JBMOOD010000012.1:73215-118989 GCA_049323595.1 Pseudomonadota bacterium | reverse complement strand
CGGGCCGGCCACGCGGGGAACCAGCGCCCAGCCTTGCAGGCCGACCTCCCACACCGCCCAGGCGAGCGTCGCCAGGAAGACGCCGACATAGACCGCCACGCCCAGAACCTGACCGCGGACCAGCAGATAGCCGGCCCCCAGAAGTCCCAGACCGGCCAGCAGGTAGTAGGGCGATCCCCCGATGAGGGCGAGCCAGGCGCCGCCCACGGCCAGGACCAGCCCGATCATCAGGAGCAGCCCGCCGACGACCCACGCGAACCACAGGCCTGCCCCGAGCAGGCGATCGTCTCGTCCCAGCGGCATCGCGCTCTCCCTAGCCCGTCTTGCTGCCTCGCTTTGGTAAGGCGTCAGGCGCGGCCAGGGTTCCGAGGAGGGCGTTCTCGGTCGTCACGCGCCCTGGGATGTGCGCTAGATCAACGAGGCCCCGGCGCCTTTGGGTCACTTTGGTCCACCCCAAGCCGCGGAGCGACCACATGAGCAAAGAGATCGACATTCGCGAAGCGGTCGGCGTCTTCAGGTCAGAAACCGATCTCCAGGCCGCCATCGACGAACTGATGAGCTCCGGCTCCGATCGGGCGGAGATCAGCCTGCTGGCGAGCGAACACGTCGTCGAGCAGAAGCTGGGCCACCGGTACGAAAAGGTCGCCGAGACGGAAGACGACGCGGAGATTCCGCGCTGCTGCTATGTTTCGCCCGAGTCCGTGAGCGCAGCCGAAGGGGGCCTGATCGGCGGTCTCATGTACGTCGGCGCCATCGCGGCCGCGGGGGCGGTCCTGGTCAGCGGCGGCGCCCTGGCGACGGCCCTGGCGGGGATGGTCGTCGCCGGCGGCGGCGGCGCGTTGATTGGCAGCCTGCTGGCCAGGCTGGTCGGCGAACGCCACGCCGAGCATCTGCAGGAACAGCTGGAGCACGGCGGGCTCGTCCTATGGGTCCGCACCTGGAACGCGGACGACGAAAGTCGCGCCGTCGAGATCCTGAGGCGGCATTCCGGGGCGGACGTCCACGTTCACGGACACTCCGCGGCGCCTGACGGTCACCCTCTGCGCGCGATAAAGGCCAACGAAACCGCCGCCGGCCCGCCTGGGATTCCCGGATGGAAAAGTCGAAGGTCCTGCGACAGGAGGCGCTGAATCAACCCGCGCCGCCCTACAGCTGCATGGTGCCCCAGGCCGGACTCGAACCAGCACTCCCTCGCGGAAAGCAGATTTTGAGTCTGCCGCGTCTACCATTTCGCCACTGGGGCAGCGGCGCGGGAACATAGGGCCGGCGCGGGCTGCGTCAACGCAGGCCTTGCGCCGAGGTCACGCAGGTCGTACCTGAGAATTGTTCGCAACGCTCGCGGGCCCTGGACAGCTTTCATGTACGACACCTTGGCCGACCCCATCAGCGAGGCGACCGCCGCCGCCCCCGCCGGTGAGCTTCGCCGCCTCAGCGACCTCGGGCCCGGGGCGCGGGGCGTGATCGTCGAAGTGTGCGCCGAGCCCCACGCGCAGGCGGGCGCGGTCCCGGAGGACGAACTGGTTCGCCGGCTGCTCGAGTTCGGCTTCGTCGAGGGCGCAAGCCTGGAACTGCTGCACCAGGGGCTGTTCGGCGGAGATCCGATCGCCGTGCGGCTCGACGACATGCGCGTGGCGCTGCGCCGCCGCGACGCCGAGGACGTGTGGGTGCGGCTGGAGCCGAAATGACGGAAGCCGTTCTACCGCCGGCGCGGGTCGCGCTGGTCGGCAATCCCAACACCGGCAAGACCGCGCTCTTCAATGCGCTCACCGGCAATCACCAGAAGGTGGCCAACTACGCCGGCGTGACGGTCGAGCGGAAGGAAGGATTCCTGACCACACCCTCGGGGCGGAACCTGTCGATCCTGGACCTGCCCGGCACCTATTCGCTGCGTGCGCGCAGCCCCGACGAGGCGGTGACCCGCGATGCGGTCCTGGGGCGCCTGGCCGGCGAACAGACGCCGGACGTGTTGGTCGCCGTGGCCGACGCCACCAACCTGCGCCTCGTCCTGCGGCTTATCCTGGAGTTGAAGGCCGTCGGCCGGCCGATGGTGCTGGCGCTCAACATGTACGACATCGCCCAGCGCCAGGGCCTGCGCATCGATCTCGAGGGGCTGGAGCGCGAACTGGGCTGTCCCATCGTCACCACCGTGGCGACTCGCAAGCGCGGGATCACGGAGCTGGCCCAGAAGGTGGACGCCCTGATCGCCTCGGGCGCCCTGGCGACCGAGAACGTCTGGCACGAGCCTTCGGCGACCGAGATCCGCGGCGCTCACCGCGAGGCCCAGCGCATCCTGAAGGCGCATGTACGCCCGCCCGAGCATCCGGACACCTTCACCGGCCGGGTCGATTCCGTACTGCTGCACCCGGTGGCCGGCCTGGTCATCCTGCTCGGCCTGCTCTTCCTCATGTTCCAGGCGGTGTTCTCGTGGGCCGGGCCGCCCGCCGACGGGATCGAGGCCGGCGTCGCCTGGCTGGGCGCCCAGGTCGCCGCGATCATGCCTGACGGCCTGCTCGAGAGCCTGATCGTGGACGGCTTGTTCGCCGGGGTGGGTTCGGTGCTGGTCTTCCTGCCCCAGATCCTGGTCCTGTTCCTCTTCATCATCCTGCTGGAAGACTTCGGCTACATGGCCCGGGCCGCCTTCCTGATGGACAAGATCATGGGCGGCGCCGGGCTGCATGGCCGCGCCTTCATCCCCCTGCTCTCCAGCTTCGCCTGCGCCATCCCGGGCATCATGGCGGCCCGGGTGATCGACCAGAAGCGCGACCGGATGACGACCATCCTGGTGGCGCCCTTGATGACCTGCTCGGCGCGGATTCCCGTCTACACCCTGATCATCGGCGCCTTCATTCCCGATCGGACGGTCGGCCCCGGCCTGAACCTGCAGGGCCTGGTGATGTTCGGCCTCTACGCGACCGGGATCGTCTCGGCGCTGCTGGTTTCGTTCGTGATCCGCAAGGTGTTCTGGCGCGGCGCCGTCGAGCCGTTCCTGATGGAGCTGCCCACCTACAAGCTGCCCAGCGCCGAGAGCGTGTTGCGCAACCTGTGGCTCCGGGCCCAGATCTTCCTGTCCCGCGCCGGCCGGATCATCCTGCCGCTGATGATCCTCGTGTGGGTCGTCTCCACCTTCCCCGGCCCGCCGCCCGGCGCCACCGGACCGGCCATCGACTACAGTTTCGCCGGGATGATCGGCCACGCCATCCAGCCGCTGTTCGCGCCCATCGGGTTCAACTGGCAGATGGTGGTGGCCCTGATCCCCGGCTTCGCCGCCCGCGAGGTCGCGGTTGCGGCGCTGGGCACCGTCTATGCCGTGGGCGACGCCGAGGCCAACGTCGGCGCCCTGGGCGCGCGCCTGGCCGAGCACTGGTCGCTGGCGACCGGCCTGTCCTTCCTGGCCTGGTACGTCTTTGCGCCTCAGTGCGCCGCCACCCTGGGCGTGGTCCGGCGCGAGACGAACTCCTGGGGTTGGACCGCCGTGATGTTCGGCTACATGGTCTCGCTGGCCTACCTGGCGTCCTTCGTCGTCTACCGGACGGCCGTGGCTCTGGGGGCGGGATAGCGGGCTCGACCCCCGGTTGCGTTAACTAGTCTTTTTCCGTGCGCTTTAACGCGTCGATAAACGCATCGGGCGCAGGGTGACTGTCGCCATGCAGAACCTGCACGAAATCGCCCACGACGTTCCCGTCCAGAAGAAGCCCCTCCGGGTCAGGCAGACCCTGTGCCGGCGCGTCCGTGAGGCCCTCCTGTCGCTCGGCGGCGAAGCGCACCGGTCGATAGTGATCGAACAGGTGGCCAAGACCCTTGGCCACGACGTCCGCCAGATCCCCGAGGAGCTCCAGCTCCAGGTGATCGTCTCCTTCGAGGAGACCTGGAAGGACGAGCGAAAGCGCGCCGCCTACGGCTTCCACCTGCCGTTCGGCGAGGGTTCGCACCGCTGGGGCGTTCGGCCCGACTTCGCCTGAGCCCAGGCCCGGCCCTTCACTCGCCGAGGAGGTGCAGCGCCACCTCGCGGCGGTGGGGGCGCACGCGGTGCTCGAACAGGTAGAGGCCCTGCCAGGTCCCGAGCGCGAGCCGGCCCTCCACCAGCGGCACCGAGAGCTGCACCCCCGTCAGCGCCGCCCGCAGGTGAGCCGGCATGTCGTCGGGGCCCTCGTCCTGATGTCTGTACGCCGCGCTCTCCGGCGCCAGCCTTGCGACCCAGTCCTCGAGATCGCGCCGCACGTCGGGATCGGCGTTCTCCTGGATGACCAGCGAGGCCGAGGTGTGCCGGCAGAACAGCGTCAAGAGGCCCGTCGTCATCCCCTGCCCATGCGTCCACCCGGCGACCTCGCGGGTGATCTCGAGCAGGCCCTGGCCCGGCGTACGCACCTCCAGGATCTGCGCCGCCTGGCGCATCACAGGAGATCCCGCAGCCACGCCACCAGCGGCGGATCGGCCGGCGGCATCGGATAGCGGTCCATGTCCCTGGGCTTCGCCCACGCCAGCGCCTTGTGCTCGCGCGCCGTCACCGTCCCCTCCCAGCGCCGCACCAGGTAGAGCGGCATCAGCAGGTGGAAGCTTTCGTACTCGTGGCTGGCGAAGACGAACGGCGCCAGGCAGGCGTGGCTGACGCGAATGCCGAGCTCCTCCTCCAGCTCGCGGATGAGGCAGGCCTCGGGCGTCTCGCCGGGCTCGACCTTGCCGCCGGGAAATTCCCAGAGGCCGGCGAGCTGTTTGCCCTCGGGCCGCTGGCAGAGCAGCACCCGCCCGTCCACGTCCACCAGGGCCGCCGCCGCGACCAGCACCATGGGTTTCGTCATGGGCCAGCCCTTCCCACGGCCTGCGCTCTATTGGCAACAGGCTGCGGCCGAATGGTCGCCGTGGGTTGACTTCAGGGGCGCAAACCCCGATGTGCCCACTGCGCTCCTCCCGAGCGCTAGCGACGCTCCAGCCGCGTGGGGTTCAGGGACATCCCGGGACCCAGCCTGTCGAGCGCAGTGAGAACCATCTCATAGATCGCCCATCACGCGGGGCGCTCCCCAAAGGCCCGCGCTTCCGCGCCCCCGGACCCGTCCGAGGCGGGCGCGCTTGGCGCATACGCGAAAGAATTCCTTTGACTCAATTCACTGACCTTGGCCTGGCCAAGCCGCTGCTTAAGGCGCTGGCCGACGAAGGCTACGTCAATCCTACCCCGATCCAGGCCCAGGCGATCCCGGGCGTCATGACCGGCCGCGACCTCCTTGGCATCGCCCAGACGGGCACCGGCAAGACGGCCGCCTTCGCCCTGCCGATCCTCCATCGCCTGGCCGAAAGCCGCCATCCCGCCCCGCGCCGCAGCGCCCGGGTGCTGGTCCTTGCGCCCACCCGCGAACTCGCCACCCAGATCGGCGAGAGCTTCAAGTCCTACGGCAAGCACATGGGCGTCTCGGTCGCCGTGGTGTTCGGCGGCGTGAAGTACGGCGGCCAGATGCGCGCCCTGGCGCCCGGCGTCGACGTGCTGGTGGCCACGCCCGGCCGCCTGCTCGACCACCTGGCCGAGAAGTCGATCACCCTCGAGGGCGTCGAGATCCTGGTGCTCGACGAGGCCGACCAGATGCTCGACATGGGCTTCATCGTCCCGATCCGAAAGATCGTGAAGTACGTGCCCAAGAAGCGGCAGAACCTGTTCTTCTCGGCCACCATGCCGGCCGAGATCGAGAAGCTGTCGGCCGAGATCCTCAACCCCAACCCGCTGAAGGTGTCGGTGACCCCGCAGGCCACCACCGTCGAGCGGATCAACCAGCGCGTCCTCTTCGTCGAGCAGCAGCGCAAGCGCGCCCTGCTGGCCGAGCTGTTCGACGACGGCGGCTTCAAGCGCGTCATCGTCTTCACCCGCACCAAGCGCGGCGCCGACCGCGTGGCGCGCGGGCTGGAGCAGGCCGGCGTCGACGCCGTCTCGATCCACGGCGACAAGAGCCAGGGCCAGCGCGAGCGCGCCCTGGCCGCCTTCAAGGCCGGCGAGGTCCGCGCGCTGGTGGCCACCGATATCGCCGCCCGCGGCATCGACATCGACGCGGTCAGCCACGTCGTCCAGTACGAGCTGCCGAACGTGCCGGAAGCCTACGTCCACCGGATCGGCCGTACGGCCCGGGCCGGCGCCGACGGCTCGGCGGTGGCGTTCTGCGCCGACGATGAACGGAGCCTCCTGAAGGACATCGAGAAGGTGACCCGCCAGCGGATCCCCTCCTTCGATCGTCGCAACGACCGCCACCTGGGCGCCGCCACCGCGGTGATGCCCGACATCGGCAAGCCCGAGCGCTCGGAACGCCCGCAGGGCAAGGCTCAGCCGCACCGTGGCGGCCATTCCCCGAAGCGCAATCGCAACCACGCCGACGCCAAGCCCGGGCATCGTCCGGATGGCCGCTCGGAAACCCGGCCGCCGCGCGACGACGCCAAGCCCGCGTTCAAGGGGCCGCGCCGGCGGCGTGGCGGCGGCGGCGGCAAGCCCCGCAGCGAAGCCGCCAGCGGCGTCTGGTCGAACCGCTAGAGCACGACTATCAGGGGCGGGCGGCGATCGGGCCGCCCGCCCTTTTCACGAGTAGATGGCCAGCCTCCGCAGCACGACCGCCGCCGCCCTCCGCGTCGTCCGCCGCTGGACGCCGGTCCATGCCGTCGTTCACGCCATCGCGGTCGGGATGACGAAGACCCGCTGGGGCGAGCGCTTCGTGCGCAGCGTTGTCGGCCCAGAGGCCCAGACCGACGCGGAATACCGCGCCTGGATCGCGGCGCACGACACCCTCTCGGACGCCGACCGCGACGGGATCCGCAACCACATCGATCGCTTCGCGAGCCGACCGCTGATCTCGGTGGTGATGACCGCCTACCGGTCCGATCGGCACCTGTTGCACGAGGCGGTGGCCTCGGTGCTCACCCAGCTCTATCCGCACTGGGAGCTCTGCATCGCCGACGACGGCTCGCCGGGCGACGAGACCTGGCGCGCGTTGACGGCGCTCGCCGGCCAGGATCCCCGCATCCAGATCGCCCGCCGCGCTCGGAACGGCGGCATCGCCGCGGCCACGAACACGGCGCTGGCCCTGGCCAAGGGCGAGTTCGTGGCCTTCCTCGACCATGACGACCTGCTGTCCGAGCGCGCGCTCTACGAGGTCGCAGCCGAGCTCGACGCCCATCCGGACGCCGATCTGATCTTCACCGACGAGGACAAGATCGACGAGAAGGGCCGACGCTCCCAGCCGCACCACAAGACCGACTGGAATCCCGAGCTGATGCTGGCGGTGAACGCGGTGAACCACCTGACTGTGGTCCGTCGATCGCTGCTGACCGAGCTGGGCGGCCTGCGCGAAGGCTTCGACGGCGCTCAGGACCACGACCTGGTCCTGCGGGCGTCGGAGCGCATCCCTCGAGAGCGTATCCGCCATATCCCCTGGGTGCTCTACCACTGGCGCTGGCAGGGCAGGCAGGGCTCCTACTCGCGCGCCCGGCTCGCCGAGTGCGCCGCCGCCGCCCAACGCGCGGTTTCGGAGCATCTGGCCCGCACCGGCCAGGCGGCCGTCGCCGAACATGCCGCCGGCGAGCCCCGCTGGCTGCGGTTCCGCCGCGCCCTGCCCGATCCGCGCCCATGCGTCAGCGTCATCGTGCCCACCCGCGACCGGACCGAGCTGCTGGCCCGATGCGCCGACGGCGTCCTGAACCACACCGCCTATGCGCCGCTCGAACTCCTGATTGTCGACAACGGCAGCATCGAGCCGGAGACGGCGGACCTGTTCGCCCGCCTGGCCGCCGATCCGCGCGTCCGCGTCCTGCCCTCGCCCGGCCCTTTCAACTTCTCGGCCCTCAACAACCTCGCCGCCCGCGAGGCGAAAGGCGAGGTGCTGGTCCTGCTCAACAACGACATTTCGGTCTGCGATCCGCACTGGCTGGACGAACTGATCGCCCACGCCGTCCGCCCGAACATCGGCGCGGTCGGGGCCAAGCTCTACTATCCGGACGGGACGCTGCAGCACGCCGGCGTGGTGCTGGGCGTCGGCGACGTGCCGGACAAGGTCGCCGGCCACCTCTATCCCGGCGCAGGCGCGAACCATGCCGGCTACCAGGGCCACCTCGCCCTCGCGCGCAACGCCTCGGCCGTCACCGCCGCATGCCTGGCGATCCGCAAGTCGGTGTGGGACGAGGTCGGCGGCATGGACGAGGCGGGCCTAGCCGTGGCCTTCAACGACGTCGACCTGTGCCTGAAGGTCCGCGCGGCCGGCTACGACATCGTCTGGACCCCGCACGCCGAGCTCGTCCACCACGAGAGCGCCAGCCGCGGCTCCGACCTCGCGCCCGAGGCCGCCGCCCGCTTCGCCCGCGAGGTGGCGGTGATGCGGGACCGTTGGGGGGCCGTGCTGGACGCCGACCCGTTCTACGGCCCGGTCTTCGACAAGCGCTACGCCAACTACCGCCTGGGCGACCCGCCCGAGCGCGTCCCCCCGTGGCTCAAATAGCGCCCTCTCCCCTCCGCTCATCTCCGCGAAAGCGGGAAAGAGTGGATAGTGGAGGCCTGACTCAGCTCCGGTAGTCCCCGTTGATCTCGACGTACCGCTTGGTGAGATCGCAGGTCCAGACGGTGGAGCTGGCGCGGCCGACGCCCACGTCGACGGTGACCTCCAGTTCCTGGCGCTTCATGTAGGCGCTCATCTTCGCCTCGTTGTAGTTCGGGGCCACCAGCCCGTCCTGGGCGGCCCACAGGTCGCCGAACCGGACGCTCATGGAGTCGCGGTCCACCGGCTGGTCGGCCTTGCCCACCGCCATGACGATGCGGCCCCAGTTGGCGTCCTCGCCCGCGAAGGCGGTCTTCACCAGCGGACTGTCGGCGATCGAGCGGGCGATGATCCGCGCGGACGCCGCCGTCTCGGCGCCGGTGACATTGATCCGGATGAACTTCGTCGCCCCTTCGCCGTCGCGCACGAGCTGGTGGGCCAGGTTCATCAGCACCTGCTCCAGCTTCACCCGGAAATCGGCCAGGCGGCGGTCGCCCGCGCGGCTGATCTTCGGCGCGCCGGACTGGCCGGTGGCGAACAGCAGGAGGGTGTCGTTGGTGGAGCGGTCGCCGTCCACCGTCACGGCGTTGAAGGTGTTGCGGGTATAGAGGCTCACCAGGGCCTGCAGGGCTCCGGGCGTGATCGCCGCGTCGGTCACCACGAAGGCCAGCATGGTCGCCATGTCGGGCGCGATCATGCCCGAGCCCTTGCAGATCCCGCCGATCCGGACCGTCACGCCGTCGATGTCGGCCTCGGCGTAGGCGCCTTTCGGGAAGGTGTCCGTGGTCATGATCGCCCGGGCGGCCGCGCCCCAGGCGTCGGACGCGAGCTTGGCCTCGAGTTCGGGCACGCGCGCGGCGATCTTCGCATCGTCCAGCAGCACGCCGATCACGCCGGTGGAGGCCACCATCACGTCGCGCTGGCGGCAGTCGAGGCGCTTGCCCACGGCGGAGGCCACCCGGCGCACGGCGTCGGCGCCCGGCCGTCCGGTGAAGGAGTTGGCGCAGCCCGCGTTGACCACCAGCGCCTTCACGCCCTCGCCCTTGGTGGCCTCCAGATGCCGCTTGCACCAGTCGACCGGCGCCGAGCCGACGCCGTGCCGGGTGAACACGCCCGCGCAGCTCGCCCCTTCCGGGAAGCTCATCAGCAGCAGGTCGTCGCGCTCCTGCTTGTAGAAGCCGGCCCGGCCGGTCGCCATGGCGAGGCCGCGGATCGGCTTCATGCGCGGGAACGGCACGGCGAGCGGCGAGACCGGCATGGCGGCCTTGTCCGCCTTCGCGGCGGCCTGGGCCTTGTCCGTCCGATCTTCGAAAGCGCGCGCGGTCTTGTCGGCGCGCTTGAGCGCCGCGCGCTTCAATGCGCTGGCGAGGGGATCGAGCGCGCGCTCGATCGTCTGGCCGACCACCTCCACGGGCTTGGCGGCCTTGGCCTGCCCCTTGGGGGCCGCGGTCTTGGGCTTGCGGCTCATTTCGAGGCTTCCTGGGTCTGGGTTTGCGCCGGGACGGGAATCTTCGGCGCATCGGCGGGTGGAACGGGCTTCGGGCCGGCCGTCTCGGACCGCGACAGCGCCTCGATCTTCGCCTTGGCGCGGAGCTTCTCCAGCAGGTCCCGGATGCGGTCATAGGTCAGGAAGCGGACGATCTGGGGGCGGGCCGCCTCGAGGGTGATCGGCTTCTCCTCGCGAACGTCCTCCACCTTTACCAGGGCGTAGCCGCCCTCCACGGCGATGGGCCCCACCACCTGTCCGGCTTTCGCCCCCGACAGCGCCGCTTCATACGCCTCCGGCATGATGTCCGTGGTGAAATAGCCCAGGTCCCCGCCGTTGAACCGCGTGGCCGCATCGCGGGACCGCTCCATGGCCAGCGCCTCGAACGAGGCCCCGGAAGCCAGCAGCTTCCGGATCTGGTCCGCCTCGGCCACGGCGCCCACCACGATCTGCCGCGCCCGGATCTCCTCGGACCTGCGGGACAGCTTCTGCTGTTCCTCGTAGAGGCCCTTGATGTTGTCCTCGGTGACGGCGTCGGCGACGGTGGTCTCGATCAGCATGTCGCCCAGCACCCGGTCGCGGGCCGCCTGCAGTCGCCGCTGGGCGAGCGGATCCTCGTCGAGCTTCCGGCGCTCGGCCTCGGCGGCCAGGAGCTTCTGGTCGATCACTTGGTCCATCATCTGGCGGAACAGTTCGGACGCGGGATCCAGCGGCTCGCCCTCGCCGATCAGGCCCTGGGCGATCGCCTCGCGCTTCACATCCGAGGCCCAGACCGTCTTGCCGTCGACCCGCGCCACCGCCCGATCGCCCGGCTCGGGCGGGCGGTCCGTTCCGCCGTCGCGGCCGCACGCCGCGAGCGCCAGCGAAATCGCCACGACGGCGAGAACGGTGCGGTTGGACCGATGGACCGCCATGCGGAGTCCCATTCTGGGGAGACGAAAGCGCCGGGGCGCGCCGTCGCTCCCTAGCCAATCCTATCCCGAGATGCAAAGGTCGCCGCCGAGTGTTTCGGGGCCTACCGAGCCCTCAAAAAAATCCATTCGTTGGGAGGAGGGATCTCCATGCGTGAAGCCGTCGTCGTTTCCTATGCCCGCACGGGCCTGGCCAAGTCCGGCCGGGGCGGGTTCAACATGACCCCCACCGTGTCGATGGCCGCGCACGCGGTGAAACACGCTGTCGGCAAGTCGGGCGTCGACCCGGCCGACATCGAAGACGTGTTCATGGGCAACGTGGCCCACGGCGGCGGCAACATCGCCCGCCAGGCCGGCCTGCTCGGCGGCCTGCCGATCACCACATCGGGCGTGACGGTGAACCGCTTCTGCTCTTCGGGCCTGCAGACCATCGCCATGGCCGCCGGCTACATCCGCAACGATGGCGCCAACGCCGTGGTCGCGGGCGGCGTGGAGTCGATCTCCATGCCGAACATGGGCGTCGGCAAGGACAACATGGACCCCGAGCTGCTGAAGATCGCGCCGGCGATCTACATGGCCATGATCGACACCGCCGACATCGTGGCCAAGCGCTACAACGTCAGCCGCGAGTACCAGGACGAGTACTCCCTGGAGAGCCAGCGCCGCATGGCCGCGGCCCAGCAGGCGAACAAGTTCGCCGACGAGATCGTCCCGATGAAGACCAAGATGAAGGTCGTGGACAAGGCCACCAAGGCCGAGTCCGTGGTCGACTACGTGGTCGACCGCGACGAGTGCAACCGGCCCGACACCAGCATGGAAGGCCTCGCCAAGCTCGAGCCGGTGAAGGGCCCGGGCAACTTCATCACCGCCGGCAACGCCAGCCAGCTCTCCGACGGCGCCGCCGCCGTGGTGCTGATGGAAGGCAAGGAAGCCGAACGCCGGGGCCTGGAGCCGCTGGGCGTATTCAAGGGCTGGGCCGTCGCCGGCTGCGAGCCGGACGAGATGGGCATCGGCCCGGTGTTCGCAATCCCGCGCCTGCTGGAGCGTCATGGCCTGAAGGTTGACGACATCGACCTCTGGGAGCTGAACGAGGCCTTCGCTTCGCAGTGCCTCTACAGCCGCGACAAGCTCGGCATCGACCCGGCGAAGTACAACGTCAACGGCGGCTCTATCGCCATCGGCCACCCCTTCGGCATGACCGGCGCCCGCCTCGCCGGCCACATCCTGCAGGAAGGCAAGCGCCGAGGCGCCAAGAACGTGGTCGTCTCCATGTGCATCGGCGGCGGCATGGGCGGCGCAGGACTTTTCGAGGTCTTCTGACCTCGGAAAGGTCCGGCCGCGCCGTCCATCACCAAGAGTGGCCGAAATCGCCCGCGCGATTTCGGCGGGCGGCGCAGGACTCTTCGAGGTCTTCTGACCCCGCCTCGATGAACGATCGGATCGGCCCTCCCTCGCGGGAGGGCCTTTTCGTTTCAGCCGAGGCGCACGGCTTCGAAGGTCAC
Organism: Pseudomonadota bacterium; assembly: GCA_049323595.1. GTDB lineage: Bacteria > Pseudomonadota > Alphaproteobacteria > Caulobacterales > Caulobacteraceae > Phenylobacterium. The sequence goes on along the minus strand of JBMOOD010000012.1, from coordinate 106,598 downwards.
CACCCGGTCGCGGGATCGTGGCGCGCGGCCGCGGGCATAGCCGCCGCAGACGTCGACGACCTCGAACCCGAGCGACTGCAGGGCCATTCGGAATTCCTCCAGCCCCCAGAAGCGCTGGGCCATGACCTCGATCTGGGACTCCACGAGACGCCCGTCCCGCCATCGCTCGTAGCGGTAGGTGGTCTCGGCGCGCTGGGCCAGCCAGTCGGTCGCCGTGCGGATCCCCTCGACCGTCAGAAGCTCGCCTGCCGGATTCGTCCACCGCCGCCGGTCGTCCCCCGCGTTCGGGAGGTCGTTCAGCCCGTCGATGTCCAGCACCAGGACCCCGCCCGGCTCCAGATGGTCATGGAACCGGCGCAGGACGTCTATCGCCGCGTCGAAATCGTCGATGAGCGTGAAGGACGCCACGGGCACGAGGATCGCCCCGAACTGTCGATCGTAGCTGAAGTCCTCGTAGCGTTGGCGGCTCAGATCGGGCGAGAACCCGGCTTCGGCGCTGCGGAGCCTGCAGCGGTCCAGCATCTCGGCGCTGGGATCGAAGCCGGTGACGTCCAGGCCTGCCTGGAGGAACGGGACAAGGGTGCGCCCCGAGCCGCAGGCCGGCTCCAGGATCGGCCGCGCGAACCCCCGGAACCGCTCCAGATGGAAACGCGTGTCGGGAAGCGCGAAGTAGGGCTTGTCGATGTGGTAGATCTCGGCCGCGATCGAGCCGTAGCGGTTCACCGCCTGGGCGGCGGCGTTCGAATTGGAGGGCATGAAGGCCTCTGGGTATGGAAAAAGGGTCGCTCCGACGATCCGGAGCGTCGCGATGGCCAGCGGTGTCCGCGGCGCCTATGTGCGACCTAGGCCTTCATAGTGGGCGGAACGTGGCTTGCGCCGCCGCGGCGGTCAAGGCGTCGGGCGGCTTACGTTGACTTGGACGGGGGCAGTCCTTAAGTCACCCACGCCCCTGAAAGCGCATCTAATCCGGGCGGGCGAAGGGCCCATCGCCGCCCCACGGACATCTCGACTTGAGCATTTTCCAACGGTTCTTCGGCTCCCCCAATGACCGCAAGGTCAAGGCCTTCATGGCGCGCGCCGGCAAGATCACCGCGCTGGAGCCTCAGATGCAGGCCCTGTCTGACGAGCAGCTCCGCGGCAAGACCGACGAGTTCAAGGCTCGCCTCGCCAAGGGCGAGACCCTGGACCAGCTGCTGGAGGAAGCCTTCGCCGTGGTGCGCGAGGCGGCTCGGCGGGTGCTGGGCCAGCGGCACTACGACGTGCAGCTCGTCGGCGGCATGATCCTGCACAAGGGCGGCATCGCCGAGATGCGGACCGGTGAGGGCAAGACGCTCGTCGCCACCGCGCCGGTCTATCTGAACGCCCTGGCCGGCAAGGGCGTGCACGTCATCACCGTCAACGACTACCTGGCCCAGCGCGACTCCGAGTGGATGGGGCAGGTCTACCGCTTCCTCGGCCTGTCGGTTGGCGTGATCGTCCACGGCCTGTCGCAGGGCCAGCGCCAGGCGGCCTACCGCTCCGACATCACCTACGGCACGAACAACGAGTTCGGCTTCGACTACCTGCGCGACAACCTCGTCTATGACGTCTCCGAGATGGTCCAGCGTGGCCACAACTTCGCGATCGTCGACGAGGTGGACTCGATCCTGATCGACGAGGCGCGCACCCCGCTGATCATCTCCGGCCCGACCGAGGACCGTTCCGAGTTCTACCGGACCGTCGACCTGCTGGTGAAGGAGCTGGTCAAGGACACCTCCACCTACGAGCACGACGAAAAGCAGCGCCAGGTCATGCTCACCGAGGAAGGCTCGGAGAAGGTCGAGCAGATGCTGGCCGACGCCGGGCACCTGGAGGAGGACTCCGCCGGGCTCTACGACCCGGCGAACATCTCGGTCGTCCACCACGTGAACCAGGCGCTGCGCGCCAACGTCCTTTACACCCGCGACAAGGACTACATCGTCCGCGCCGGCGAGGTGATCCTGATCGACGAGTTCACCGGCCGCATGATGCACGGCCGCCGCCTCTCGGAAGGCCTTCACCAGGCGATCGAGGCCAAGGAGGACGCCGTCGTCCAGCCCGAGAACCAGACCCTGGCCTCGGTGACCATCCAGAACTACTTCCGCCTCTATTCCAAGCTCTCGGGCATGACCGGCACCGCCTCGACCGAGGCCCAGGAGTTCATGGACATCTACCGGATGGACGTGGCCGAGATTCCGACCAACCGGCCGGTCCTGCGGATCGACGACGACGACGAGGTCTATCGCACCGCCGCCGAAAAGAACCAGGCGATCATCAAGCAGATCGAGGACTGCTATCGCCGCGGCCAGCCGATCCTGGTCGGGACCGTCACCATCGAGAAGTCCGAGCAGCTCTCGGAGTTGCTGAAGGCCCACAGCTTCGAGATGGACGGCAAGACCGTCCGCGGCATCCCGCATAACGTGCTGAACGCCCGCTTCCACGAGCAGGAGGCCCTGATCGTGGCCGACGCCGGCGTGCCGGGCGCCGTCACCATCGCCACCAACATGGCCGGCCGCGGCACCGACATCCAGCTCGGCGGCAACATCGACATGCGCCTGGCCAAGTGGCGCGAGGAACAGGCCGGCCTCGGCATCGAAGTCACGCCCGAAGCGGCGCTGGCCCGCCGCGCCGAAATCGAGACCGAGATCGCCGACCGCAAGAAGCAGGCGCTGGAGGCCGGCGGCCTCTTCGTGCTGGGCACCGAGCGGCACGAGAGCCGGCGCATCGACAACCAGCTCCGCGGCCGGACGGGCCGCCAGGGCGACCCGGGCCACTCCAAGTTCTTCCTCTCCTGCGAGGACGACCTCCTGCGCATCTTCGCCGGCGACCGGCTGGATTCGATCATGCGCACCTTCGGCGTCCAGGAAGGCGAGGCGATCACCCACAAGTGGCTGAACAGCGCCATCGCCACGGCCCAGAAGCGCGTCGAGCAGCGGAACTACGAGATCCGCAAGAACCTGCTGAAGTACGACGACGTCATCAACGACCAGCGCAAGGCCGTCTTCGAGCAGCGCCAGGAGTTCATGGAGGCCGCCGACCTCCAGGAGATCATCCGCGAGTTCCGCGTCGACACCATCTCCGACCTGGTCAACCGGCACCTGCCGCCCAAGGCCTACGCCGAGCAGTGGGACGTCGAGGGCCTGGACGCCCAGGTCCAGCAGATGCTGGGGCTGAAGCTGCCGATCGCCGAATGGGCCGCCGAGGAAGGCATCGCCAACGAGGAGATCGAGGAGCGCCTCGTCAAGGCCGCGGACGAGCGCGCCGCCCAGCGCAACCAGCTCGTCGGCGACCACATGCGCAACATCGAGAAGAGCTTCCTGCTGCAGACCATCGACCTGCAGTGGCGCGAGCACCTCATGCACATCGACCACCTGCGCACGGTGATCGGGCTGCGCGGCTACGGCCAGCGCGACCCGCTGAACGAGTTCAAGACCGAGGCCTTCTCACTGTTCGAGAAGCTGCTGGTCGACCTGCGCCAGAACGTGACCCGCTGGCTGATGACGGTGGAGTTCCAGTTCGAAGAGCCGCCCCCGCCGCCGCAGACGCCGGCCACCTTCGAGGTCCACCTCGATCCGTTCACCGGCGAGAACGAAGCCGAGCGCGGCTACATCCCCGACAACATCTCGCCCCAGCAGCGCCAGGGCCTGCCGGTTACCTCCCTGCCCGACGGCTGGGAAGACACCGGCCGCAACCAGCCCTGCCCCTGCGGCTCGGGCAAGAAGTTCAAGCACTGCCACGGCGCGCTGGTGTGAAGTGCTCCGGGCGCCAGGATAGGTGACAGCCACCCCGGTTGCGCATATTTTATGCGCATGGACAATGCGCATACCGGCGCCCGGCAGAGGCTGAACCTCACGCTACCCGGAGCCCTGGTCGAAGAAGCCAAGGCTCTGGGCCTCAACCTGTCCCGCGCCTGCGAGAGCGGCCTGGAAGCTGCCGTTGCGGCCGAACGGGCACGTCGATGGCAGGCGGAAAACGGTGCGTTCATCGACTGGTACAACGCCAGAGTGGAGCAGGATGGGCTGCTGCTGGGCGAATACCGCCAGTTCTGATGAAGAACGGAGTCTACAGGCTTCCGAGCGGGATCCTCGTCGTCGATGTCCAGTCGGACCTGCTGAACCCCACCAGCACCCGTGTGGTCGTGCCGCTCATTCCATCGGCGGACCTGGTGGGCGCCCAGCCTAGCAGGCTGACGCCGCGCTTCAGTATCGACGGGCGGGAGTTCATGCTTCTGCCGCTGCAGATGGCCGCCGTCCCATTGCGCGAACTGGGCCATCAGCCCGTGCGCATGCTGGCCGAAGACGAAGCCTATGCCGTCAGCGGCGCCCTCGGCGTGCTGTTCGAGGGCGTCTAGCCGGCGCCCCCTCAGAAGTACTCGCAGTCCCCCACGGGCGGCGGCGGCTCGGAGACGGCCGATACGCTGAGCACGGCGCCCATGCGTTCGGCTACCTCGGCCAGGGTGATGGCCGGCAACGCCTGGCCGATCTCCAGCAGCGACTCCCCGCAGCCGACGCGGCCCAGGAAGGTGTGCAGGGCCTCCATCTGCTGATGCAGGCGGTCAACGGCGTGGAGCTCGCTCAGCAGCGTGCCGCGCTGCTCCGAGCTTGCGCTTTCGAGGACGCTGACCAGCGCGCCGTCCAGGCGCGCACAGGCGGCGCGTGCGACCGCGAGTTCGGCCGTCAGGGCCGACAGGACGTCTTCGGTGGGGACCACGAGGTGCTCGACAGGCGTCACGATACCGATCCGTGTTCAGGGCCGGGCACCTTGCGCACATCGGCGTTGCTTGGCCGTTAAGGCGCGTAAGGCGCGGCCGACCCCTTCGCATCCTCCAGCACGAAGCCGGCGCCCCGGTCGGCGATCATGATCGTGGGGGTGTTGGTGTTGCCCGAGGTGATGGTCGGCATCACCGAGGCGTCGATCACGCGCAGGCCCTGGACGCCCATCACTCGCAGGCGCGCGTCCGTTACCGCCAGCGGATCGGAGGGCAAGCCCATCTTCGCCGTGCCGACGGGGTGGAAGATGGTCGTGCCGATGTCGCCGGCGGCCTTCGCGAGCGCAGCCTCGTCGTCGCCCACCTGCGGGCCCGGCAGATGCTCCTGCGGGCGGAACCGGGCCAGGGCCGGCTGGGCCATCAGCCGTCGCGTGACCCGGATGGCGTCGGCCGCCACCCGGCGATCCTCCTCCGTGGCCAGATAGTTCGGCGCGATCCGCGGCGCGGCGGCGGGATCGGCCGAGCGCAGCCGGATCGTCCCCTGCGAGGTCGGCCGCAGGTTGCAGGCCGCCACGGTCACGGCCGGGAACCTGTGCAGCGGCTCGCCGAACCGGTCGAGCGACAGCGGCTGGACGTGGAACTGGATGTTGGGCCGCTCGTGCTCGGGCGACGAGGTGGTGAAGATGCCGAGCTGCGACGGCGCCATCGTCAGCGGTCCGGTGCGGAACAGGGCGTACTCCACGCCCATCAGGCCCCGAGTGATCAGGTTGTGATAGCGCGCGTTCAGGGTGGGCACGCCGCTCACTCGATAGATCGCCCGCTGCTGCAGATGGTCCTGCAGGTTGCGCCCCACCCCCGGCCGGTCGGCTGTCACCGCGACCCCGGCCTCCGCCAGCCATTCGCCCGGCCCGACGCCGGAAAGCTGCAGGATCTGGGTCGAGCCTATGGAGCCGGCGCTGAGGATCACCTCGCCCTGCGCACGCGCGCTCGCAGGCCCGCCCGGACCGCGCCAGGCCACGCCCGTCGCGCGGCGGCCCTCGAAGACCACACGCTCCACCTGCACGCCGGTGACCAGCCGCAGGTTCGGTCGCCTCAGCGCCGGAGCCAGGAAGCCCCTGGCCGCCGACCAGCGCAGGCCCCGCCGCTGGTTGACGTGGAACAGCCCCACCCCGGTATTGTCGCCTGTGTTGAAATCCGGCGTCGACGGCACGCCCATCTCGTTGGCGGCGCGGGCGATGGCCTCCAGCACGGCCCAGCGCACGCGCGGCTGCTCCACCCGCCACTCGCCGCCGGCGGCGTGGTGCTCGCTGTCGCCCAGGAAGTGGTCGTCCAGCCGCCGGAAGACCGGCCGCACGTCGTCCCAACCCCAGCCGGCCAGGCCCAGCTGCCGCCAATGGTCGTAGTCCGCCGCCTGGCCCCGCATGGAGATCATGGCGTTGATCGCCGACGAGCCGCCGACCACCTTGCCACGCGGATACTTCAGCGCCCGCCCGTTCAGCCCCGGCTCCGGCTCGGTCTCATACATCCAGTCGGATCGCGGATTGCCGATGGCGAACAGGTAGCCGACCGGGATGTGGAACCAGATCCAGTCGTCCTTGCCGCCCGCCTCCAGCAGCAGCACCCGGTTGCGGGGATCGGCCGACAGCCGGTTCGCCACCACGCAGCCGGCCGAGCCCGCGCCTACCACGATGTAGTCGTACTCGCCGTCGAGGGGGGCCGCCTGCGCCATGGGGCTTCCATGCGGCAATCCGCCCGTCGCCGCCAGTATCAGCCTGCGGCCTGCAGCCTGGGCGGAGCCACCCGCGCGGCGATGGCGCGGCCGAGGCGGCGCACGCCCTCGTCGATCTCGTCCGGCGCCGGCAGCGAATAGCTGAGGCGCAGGGAGGCCGCCTGCGGCTCGACGGCGAAGAACGGCGCGCCAGGCACGAAGGCGACCTTCTCCTCGGCCAGCGCGGCCTCGAGCAGCGCCGCCCCGTCGAGGCCGTCGGGCAGGTCCACCCAGACGAACATGCCGCCCTGGGGCGAGCTCCACGTGGCGCCCATCGGCATGTGCCGCGACAGCGCCTCCTGCATCGCCTGGGACCGCGCCGCATAGGTCGACCGCAGCCGCCGCAGGTGGCCCTCGTAGTCGTCCTCCAGGACCCGCGCCGCCACGATCTGGTTGATGGTCGGCGCATGCAGGTCGCTGCCCTGCTTCAGCAGCACCAGCCGGCCGATGACCGCGCGCGGCGCGCAGACCCAGCCCAGCCGCAAGCCCGGCGACAGCGTCTTGGAGAAGGTGCCGCAGTAGAGCGTCCGCCCTGCCTCAACCGAGCCGCTGCGCACCGCGTCCAGCGCCAGGATCGACGGTATCTCGGCGCCGCCGAACCGAAGGTCGCGATAGGCGGCGTCCTCCACCACCACGAGGTCCCGCGCGTGCGCCATGTCCAGGAGCCGTTCCCGCGCCGCCCGGCTCATGCTGCGGCCGGTGGGATTGGCGAAGTCCGGGACCACATAGGCCAGCTTCGTCCCTGCCGGCGGCTCGCCCGCCAGGTCCGCATAGGCGGGCTCACAGGCGTTGAAGGCGCCCAGCGCGCCCATATAGGTCGGCCGCTCGACCTGGACCGTGTCGCCCGGATTCAGGAACAGCCGCCCGATCAGGTCCAGGGCCTGCTGCGAGCCCGTCGTGATCAGGATGTTCTCCATCTCGCAGGGCGCCCCGCCCGCGGTCATCCGCGCGGCGATCCAGCGGCGCAGCTCGGGCAGGCCCTCGCTCACCGAATACTGCAGCGCCCGCCCGCCCGCTTCCGCCGCCGCCTCGGCGAACAGCGCACTCATCCGCTCCGCCGGGAACAGGGCCGGGTCGGGGATGCCGCCGGCGAAGGAGATGATGTCGGGCTGATCCAGCAGCTTCAGCAGCTCGCGGATCTCGGAGGCCCGCACGCGGGTCATCCGGTGGCTCAGTCGGTCGGTCCAGTCGGTCATTTGGGTCTCCATCGGGCTCTGCGGCGCGGATGGAGCGGGCTGCCGATCCATCCGCATCATCTGCGGGGATCGGCGGCGAGGAACGCCGTCAGCGGCGCACGACCTCGCGGACCCCCGGGCGGGGGGCGGCTACCTTCAGGATCTGAAGCGCGCGGCGGGTCATAGCGTTCGAATGCTAGACGCCTGCGCCGTGGCTGTCACGGTCCAGTTTCGTCGGGCCGGACCGGTCTTGTCGGACGTTGCGGCAGTCGCGCGAGGCTGGCGCCGTAAGTTTCGGAGGAAGCGTCATGTCCGCCCTGCCCAAGGCCTGCATCATCGGCGCGGGCCCGTCCGGCTTCACCACCGCCAAGCGCCTGCAGGACCTGGGCGTGCCCTTCGACTGCTTCGAGATGTCGGACGACGTCGGCGGCACCTGGTACTTCAAGAACCCGAACGGCCAATCGGCCTGTTACGAGAGCCTGCACATCGACACCTCGAAGTGGCGCCTGGCGTTCGAGGACTATCCGGTCCCGGCGGACTGGCCCGACTTCCCCCACCACGCCCAGCTGCTGCAGTACTTCCGCGACTATGTGGACCACTTCGGCCTGCGCCCGAAGATCACCTTCAACACCCGCGTCGAGCACGCCGCCCGCACCGCCGACGGCCTCTGGCAGATCCGCCTCTCGACGGGCGAGACGCGGCTCTACGACGTGCTGTTCGTCTGCAACGGCCATCACTGGGCCAAGCGGATCCCGGACTATCCCGGCCATTTCGACGGCCCCGCCTTCCACAGCCACGACTATCGCGGGCCCTTCGATCCCGTGGACATGCGCGGCAAGAACATCGTCGTCGTTGGCATGGGCAATTCGGCGATGGACATCGCCTCCGAGCTCTCGCAGCGCCCGATCGCCAAGACCCTGTGGGTGGCCGCGCGCCGCGGGGTGTGGGTCCTGCCGAAGTACATGGACGGCAAGGTCGCCGACAAGGCGGCCATGCCGCCCTGGTTCCCGCGCAAGCTGGGCCTGGCGCTCGCTCGCAAGAAGATCAAGCGCGCCATCGGCCGGATGGAGGACTATGGCCTGCCCAAGCCCGACCACGAACCGCTCGAGGCCCACCCCTCGGTCTCCGGCGAGTTCCTGACCCGCGCCGGCTGCGGCGACGTGAAGTTCAAGCCCAACATCGCCGAGCTGATGGGCCGGAAGGTCCGCTTCGAGGACGGCAGCGTCGAGGACGTGGACGCCATCGTCTTCGCCACCGGCTACGACATCCGCTTCCCGTTCTTCGACGACCCGGCGCTGCTGCCCGACGCCGAGAATCGATTCCCGCTCTTCAAGCGGATGATGAAGCCGGACGTGCCGAACCTGTTCTTCATGGGCCTGGCCCAGCCCCTGCCGACCCTGGTCAACTTCGCCGAGCAGCAGGCCAAGCTCGCCGGCGCCTACCTGGTGGGCCGCTACCGCCCGCCGCCGCCGGCCGAAATGGAACGGGTCACCCGCGAGGACGAGGCCCTGCACCTCGGCCCCTACTACAAGGCCGCCCGCCACACGATCCAGGTGGACTTCGGGATCTACGTCCACGACCTGATGAAGGAGATCGCCCGCGGCGAGAGGCGCGCGAACGCCGCCGGCGCCGCCCTGCCTGTCCCGGCCCGCGCCGAGGCCGCCAGGGCGGTCGCCGCCTAGCGCGTCACGATCGGAAAGTCGCTGCGGGGCGGGGTCAGCCATCCGAGCAGGCGGGCCAGGGCCGCGCGATCCCCGGCCGTCGCCGCGCCCGAGAGATCGGCGCCGGTCAGCGCGCCCACCAGGAACTGCGACCGCGGCAGGGTGTAGACCGCGTCCGCGCGGCCGCCGGCCGGGTCCGCCTCATAGGTCAGGACCGCGTGCTTCACCCGGATCCGGAACCGCTCCTTGCGGTCGGGGAAGACGAGGTCGACGGCGACGGCGCCGTCCTTCGCCTTTTCGGGATCCAGCCGGACGGCCAGCAGGTCGAGCAGCATCGGCGTCGGGGTGTTGCGCACGAAGTCCAGCGGCGCGGTGGGCCCACGGCCGGCGCGCACGCCGTCACGCAGCTCCTGGGCGCCGGCCAGGTACATGTTGCGCCAGATCGCGCTCTCGGCGCCGGCGCCGTGCCGATCGTAGACCTTGGCCAGGAGCTCCCGCGCCGCCGTGTTCCCGGCGTCGGCATAGACCAGCCGGTTGGCCAGCTCGCCCGCCCACCGGTCGTCGCCCCCCTCGTACGCAGCCTGCGCCGCCGCCAGGACGGCCGCCGGCCCGCCCATCATCGTCACATAGCGGCCCGCCTCGTCCGCCGGATCGAGCGGGGCGAGATGGACGGGGTTGGCGTCGTACCAGCCCATGTAGCGCTGGTAGACCGCGCGGGAATTGAAGCTGAGGGTGCCGTAGTAGCCGCGGTTGTACCATTCGTTGTCCAGCGCCTCGGGCAGGCGGATCCGGTTGGCGATCTCCGCCGGCAGCAGGCCGTCGTTCATCATCCGGACGGTCTGGTCGTGCAGGTACTTGTAGGCGTCGCGGTGCTTCTCGACGTAGGCGGTGATCTCGGCGCGGCCCCAGCGCGGCCAGGCGTGGCTGGTGAACAGGACGTCGGTCTTGTCCGCGTAGAGCCGGATCGATTCCGACAGGTAGTCCGCCCAGGCCTTCGCGTCGCGGACCAGGGCGCCGCGCGGCGTCAGCACGTTGTGCTGGGTGGCGTTGGCGTTCTCGGCCAGGCACAGCGCCTTCAGGTCCGGCAGGTAGAGGTTCATCTCGGCCGGCGCTTCGGTCCCCGGCGTCACCTGGAAGACGATGCGCACGCCGTCGATGGTCATCTCGCGGCCGGTGTCGCCGATCTCCAAGGTCGGCGGGATAAGCGTCTGGGTCCCGGCGCTCACCGCCATCCCGATGCCGGAATTGACGAGGCCCTCCGGCCCCTTCGGCAGGGCCGAGCCGAACTGGAAGCTCGCGCGCCGCGCCATGGCCGGGCCGGCGATGACGTTCTCGCTGACCGCATGCTCGAGGAAGCCCTGGGGGGCGATCACCTGGACCTTGCCGGCGTCCACGTCCGCCTGGTCGATCATGCCGCGCGCCCCGCCGAAGTGGTCGACGTGGCTGTGGGTGTAGATCATCGCCACGACGGGCCGCGCGCCCAGCCTCTCGTTGGCCAGATCCAGCGCCGCCCGGGCAGTTTCGGCCGAGGTTAGCGGATCGATGACGATCCAACCCGTCTTGCCGGCGATGAAGGTTGCGTTGGCTAGGTCGAAGCCGCGCACCTGCCAGACGCCCGTAGTCACCTCGAAGAGGCCGTGCCGGGCCAGGAGCTGCGACTGCCGCCAGAGGCTGGGGTTCACGCTGGCCGGCGCCGGCGCCTTCAAGAAGTCCCAGGCCGACAGGTCCCAGGCGACGCGCCCGTCGGCGGCGGGGATCTTGGGATCGGCCCGGGTCCCGACGAAGCCCCGCTCGGCGAAGGCGTAGTCCTGGCGGTCGGCGAAGTCCGGGCCGGCGGCGACTGGGCCTGCGACCGCAGCCGCGAGCACCGCGCCCAGAAGAAATCTCCGCATCCAACGCTCTCCCCGATCGGTCGTCAGCGCCCAATCTCGTTCCGCCACAAGGAAGAGATTGTACCTCGGGTTACATTCGCGAGGCGCAGTCAGGCCGGCCTGACGATCTGGCCTTCGTCCGGGCTGGCCCGCCCCTCCACCACCTCGGAGTAGATCGCCTGGAGCGCCTGCGGCCCGTTGTGATGCTTCAGCTTGAGCCAGGGGTTGGCGGCCACGAACGCCGTCAGCGCGGCCGCGAACCGCGCGTCCAATGCGTCGGGACCCCAGTCCCTCATCCTCTGCCGGATCCGGTCCGGCGCGAAGAAGAACACCGGCTGCGGCCCGCTGACGGTCGGCGGCGGCGCCATGGCGTCCCAATGGGTGAGACCGACTCCCAGGCTGACCTCAAGCGCCTCGCCCAGCGCTTCGTGGACCGCCTGCGTCACCGCGCCCCGGCCTGCGAAGTCGACATAGGCGGCAGGCCCCGCCGCCGCGAGGCCATTGAGATAGTCGTAGTCGAAGACAGCGTCGTACAGCCCGAAGCCCTTCAGCCGCTCGACGTGGGCCGCGGAGGTCAGTCCGATCACCTTCAGGCCCCGCCGCCGCGCGAGCCAGGCCAGCCCCATGGCCGTCTTGCTGGAGGCGCTGGACAGCACCAGCGTCTTGAGCGGCGTCTCAGAGAGCTGGTCGTCCAGCAGGAAGCTGGTCATGAACAGCGGCCGCAGCAGCGAGCGCCAGTCGTCGTCAGCCCCAGGCTCCGCCGCCTGATAGGCGTTGTAGGTGGGCGGCAGCTCGGCCCGGTGCGCCGAAACCTCCACATAGCCCGCCGGCCGCTTCTCGAAACGCGCCACGGCGTGGCTCGACATCGGCCAGTAGCCGAACAGCCGCAGGCCTTCCGGCGCATCCGCCGCCTTCGACCGGACGACGCGGGCGAACCCCCACACGGGAATGCGGCCCATGCCCTCCGGCGCTGGAAAGAACCGCCAGTAGCCGATCCGGTCGCCGACGGCGCCGTATGTGACGTTGTTGGCGGTGAGCGCGAAGCTCTCGACTTCGAGCAGCACCTCCCCATCCGCTAGCGGCGCGTCGGGGTCCATCGGCGCCAGCTGCGTCCGCCGAAGGTCGTTGCGATCGACGAGGAGGTCCCAGCCCTTCATCAGCCGCGCCTAGTCCAGATCCGCCCAGTTGCCGTGGAAACCGAACGGCACCCGGCGCGGGACCTCCGCCACCGCGATCGGTCCCTTCGCGATATCCAGCGCGTCCAGGACGACCATATCCGAGCGGTTCTCGGCGGCCCGCCAGATCACTGCCGTCAGCCAGCCGTCGCCTTCGGCCGCCTCCGCCGAGCGGGGGACGAACACCGGCTCGGAGGTCAAATCCCCGCCGTTCAGCTCATAGAGGGATCGCTTGCCGGTCTGGAAGTCGATGTGGGCGATGGCCGACATCTTGACCGTCCCGGTGGCCGAGGGATCCGCGGCGAACCAGCCGTGCCGGTGCCTGCGGGTCTCGGCCCGCGGGTCGACGCGCGGGAACTCGCCGTCTAGGTCGTCCAGCGGAACTTCCCTGATGGCGTCGGAGCCGCCGGTGAGGTCCAGCGTCCATCGCACCATCCGCGCGGCGGCCTTGTCGCCCGGCGAGCCGTCGGCCTTGGGGAACAGCGGGGCCACGTCATAGCGCATGACGTCGCAGATCAGCTTGTCACCTTCCTCCCACGCGTTCAGCGGGTGGAAGACGTAGCAGGCCTCGACGTTGAACCAGCGGATGTCGGCGACGTCGCCGTCGCGGCGCATCACGCCCACGTAGCCGCCCTTGTCGGGCTCCCAGGCAAAGGCGGGCTTGCCGCTCATCGCCCGCTCCAGGCTGCCGGTGAGCGGCAGGACCGGGAACAGCACGTGGTTCTCGGTGACCATGAAGTCGTGGATCATCGCCGAATAGGGGGCCTGGAACTCGCTGCGGCGCACCACCTTGCCGGTCTTGTCCGTCACGCCGTAGCTCATTCCGGCCGACAGCGGCATCTCGCCGACGCCGTACGCGAACCAGACCATCTCGCCGGTCACGGGATCGAGCTTCGGGTGGGCGGTCACGCGGCCGCCGTAGGGCCGAACGTAGCCGCGCGACTCCAGCGTCCGCGGGTCCATCTCGAACGGATGGTGCCCCTCCTCCAGCGCCAGCAGCTTGCCCGCGTGCCAGACGATGTTGGTGTTCGCGACGCCGCCCTCGTTGCCCATGGCGAGCGGGTCGGTGGTCATCGGATTGCCGAAACTCCCGAACAGCGCCCGGCCGTGCTCATGCTCCAGCTCCCACTTCGGCGTGCGGGCATAGCGGTTGCGGTAGCGCACCTTTCCGTCCGCCACGTAGAACCCGTGAATCATCCCGTCCCCGCCGAACCAGTGATGGTTGGGGTCTCGCGGTTCGAACTGAGGATTCGGCCCGTTGCGGAACAGCACCCCGCGCATCTCGGCTGGGATCTCGCCCTTCACGACAAGGTCGAAATCGTCCTCGGAGCGGACCGGCGCGAAGTTGCCGGCGAGATAGGGGTTGATGCGCGCGTCACCGTCCATGGCCGATCCTCCCGAGTGCGGCGTATTGCCGTTCATGTAACTTACGTTGTAAATTGATGATGCAGGCGTTAGCCCTTGGCAAGCGCTTTCTTGAACGGGCGAGTCGAATGCCGCGTGTCCTGTCCGAATCCGACGTCGCCGACTTCCGCGAACGCCTGTGCGCGGCGGCCGAGCGGCTGTTCGCGGAGAAGGGTCCGGATGCGGTGACCATGCGTCAGCTTGCTTCCGCGCTCGGCGTCTCGCCCATGACGCCCTACCGCTACTTCCAGGACAAGGATGATATCCTGGCGGCGGTCCGCACCAACGGATTCAACCAGTTCGCCGAGGCGCTGGAGGCGGCCCGCGCCGGCGCCGGCAGCGCGCGTGCGAAGGGCGCCGCGGTGGCCGACGCCTATGTCCGCTTCGCCTTCGAGCACCCCCACACCTACAAGCTGATGTTCGACCTGAACCAGCCCGTCGGCGACAGCGGCTATCCCGAGCTGGAGGCCGCCGGCCGGCGGGCCCACGAGCAGATGAGCGCCTGGGTGAAGGACCAGATTGCGGCCGGCGAGATGGCCGGCGACCCGGAGCAGATCGGGGCGATGTTCTGGGCCGCCACCCACGGCGTCGTGGTGTTGGAGATGGCCGGAAAGCTGCCGCCCGGCGCCGCCCGCGAACTGCACCACCAGATCAGCTCGACGCTGGCGAAGGGTCTCAAACCCGGCGCTTGACGCCCCTCGCGGCAAGCTCGCGATTGTCGAATCCGACGGGAGGCGCGCATGGCTGAGATCAAACCTTTCGAGGTCCGCTGGACCGAGGCCGAGGTCGGCGCGGTGCTGGACCGGGTGCGCGCCTATCCCTGGCCGCCGGCGCCCGAGGTTCCCGACGGCTGGGCCTACGGCTGCGACGGGGCCTACCTGAAGGCGCTGTGTGACCATTGGATGGGCGCCTACGACTGGCGCGCGGCCATGGCCGACCTCAACCGCTTCCCCCAGTTCACGGCGCGGGTCGAGGATTTCGACCTCCACTTCCTGCACGTGGTTGGGGAGGCGGGCGGCAAGCGGCCGCTGCTGGTCACGCACGGCTGGCCCGGCTCGCACTACGAGTTCTGGCAGGCCATCGAGAAGCTGGCCTTCCCGTCGCGCTTCGGCGCCGATCCGGCCGACGCCTTCGACCTGGTGATCCCGTCCCTGCCCGGCTTCGGCTTCTCGTCGAAGCCGGCGCGCCCCATCGGCCAGCGCTCGACCGCCCGGCTGTTCAACACCTTGATGACCGAGGTGCTGGGCTATTCGTCCTATCTCGCCCAGGGCGGCGACTGGGGCGCCATGGTCACGTCCTGGCTCGGCCGCGAGCACGGGGCGCACGCTCGCGCCATCCACCTGAACATGCTGGGTTTCCGCCCGAGCGACGGGCCGCAGTCCGCCGACGAGGTCGCCTGGGCCCAGAAGCAGGGCGCGGCCATGGAGATGATGGGCGCCTATTTCCGCCTGCAGGTCTCCAAGCCCCAGTCGATCGCCTGGATGGGCGCGGGCAATCCGGTGGGCCAGGCCGCCTGGATCGCCGAGCGGTTCCACGACTGGTCGGACCTCGGCGCCAAGTCCATGGACGAGGCCTATCCGAAGGACCGACTGCTCACCAACATCATGCTCTATGTCATGACCGGCAGCTTCACGACCGGCGCCTGGTACTATCGCGGCCTGATCGAGGAAGGCGGCGTCGCCTTCGCGCCCGGCGAGCGGGTGGAGACGCCGACGGCCTTCGCGAACTTCCCGGGCGAGCCGCTCTATTCGGCCCCGCCGCGCTCCTTCGCCGAGCGCGCCTACAACATCGTCCGCTGGAGCGACATGCCCAGGGGCGGCCACTTCGCGGCCATGGAGGAGCCCGACCTCTTCGTCGAGGAGGTGTGCGCCTGGGCCCGCGAGCACGGCTAGCTCATCGGGTCTGGCCGGCTCGCGGCGCGCGCCGTAGAAGCTGGGCCGCATGGCCCGCTACGACTTCGCCTCGGACAACACCGCCCCCGCCGCGCCGGAGGCGATGGAAGCGATCGTCGCCGCCAACGAGGGATTCACCTCGGGCTACGGAACCGATCCGGTCACCGCCCGCGCCGCGGATCTGGTGCGCGAGTGGCTGGACGCCGACGCCGAGGTCCGCTTCGTCGCGTCCGGCACAGCCGCCAACGCGGTCTCGCTGTCGGCCCTCTGCCAGCCGTTCGAGGCCGTCCTGGCGCATGAGCACGCTCACATCTGCACCGACGAGACCGGCGCGCCGGGCTTCTTCGGCCACGGCCTGGGGCTGACCCGTCTGCCCGGCGCCTCTGGCAAGATCGATCCTGCCGCCCTGGCCGAACCGCTGGCGACTCCGGACGTCTCCTACCGCCAGCCGGTCGCGGCGCTGTCGCTGACCAACGCCACCGAGTACGGCACGGTCTACTCGGTCGACGAACTCCGCGCGCTGATCGCGCCGGTCAAGGCGAAGGGCTACGGGGTCCACCTCGACGGCGCGCGGTTGGCCAACGCTGCGGCGGCCGGGTTCGACGTGCGCGCGATCCGGAGCCTGGGGGTCGACATCCTGGTGGTCGGCGGGACCAAGGCCGGCATGCCGCCGACCGAGGCCGTGGTGATATTCGACCGGGGCCTGGCCCGCCGCTTCGACGCGCGCCTCAAACAGGCGGGCCAGCTGCCGTCGAAGGGCCGATTCTACGCCGCGCCCTTCATCGGGATGCTCGCCGGCCAGGCCCTGATGCGCCACGCCCGGCACGCCAACGCCATGGCGCGCCGCCTGGCCGACGCCATGCCGTTCCCGGTGCGCCACCCGGTTGAAGCCAATGCGGTCTTCGTGGACATGGACGACGCTAGGTTGTCGGCCCTGCACGCCGCCGGCTGGTTCGCCTACCGTTTTCTGGACGGTTCCGTCCGGTTCATGTGCTCCTGGGCGACCACGGAGACTTCCGTGGCTGAGCTTTCGGCCGAGCTCAACCGTATAAAGAGCTCATAATATTTCGGTCCTGTTGCAGTCGACGGGGGAAACCATGCCCCGGGTCGTCGAATGTGTGGCGCCGATGGCGCACATGTACCAAAATCCGTAACGAACCCCGACCGTTCGTCGCCATTGTGGCGTCTTTTCGTTGCTCAAGTAACAGGCCGATGACAGCTTCCCGCCTCACCGTGAGGTGTGGAGTTGCTACTCGCCTCGGTTGAAATCCGAGGCGCGGGGTCTTCCACGTCTGACGTGACCGCATCCCGCGATGCGGACGAGCAACCGTTCCCAGGCCGGGGGGCCGCAGAATGAAAGTCCAGATGAACACCATGCTTCGAAGCGCGCTGCTTGCGTCAGCCGCGTCGGCCAGCCTGCTGGCCGTTCCCACCGTCGTTCACGCCCAGGAAGGCGAAGGCGTCGATGTGGGCGAGATCGTCGTCACCGGTTCGCGCATTCGTCGCGACACCTTCTCGGCGCCGCAGCCGCTGACCGTGATCTCCGGTGAGGCGATCCGGGAGTCGGGCCAGGTCTCGCTGGCGGACGTCCTGCTCGAGCAGCCGAACATCAACCCGACCACCAACAACCAGAACTCGTCGGGCACCCTGTTCCTCTCCGGCCAGGTCCGGGCCGACATCCGCGGCCTCGGCCCGACGCGCACGCTCGTCGTCATGGACGGACGCCGCCTGCCCTTCTCCGACGCCTCGTCGCCGGGCGTGGACCTGAACACCATTCCGGGCCTTCAGGTCGAGCGGATCGACATCATCGCCGGCGGCGCCTCGGCCGTGTACGGCTCGGAAGCCATCTCGGGCGTGCTCAACTTCATCATGAAGAAGGAGCATGAGGGTCTCGAAGTCGAACTTCAGGGCGGGATCAGCCAGGAAGGCGACGGCGAGGAGATGCTGATCGGCTTCAACTGGGGCAAGAAGTTCGCCGACGACCGGCTGAACGTGATGGTCGGCGGCGAGTACGCCACGATCGACAAGATCATGCAGAAGGACCGGGACGAGCTGTATCCGGGCATCCGCCGCAACAACGCCGTGTCGCCGCAGACGGTCCTCGATCCGACCTCGCGCTCGAACGTGACGCCGACGGCCTCGTTCCAGCTCACCAGCTCGCGCTCCGTGGCGATCGACTACCGCGATCCGTCGCGCGTGGTCCGCAACTCGGCGCTCTGCTCGACGGCGATCGTCGCCCCGACCTGCCAGGATGAGCACCTGTTCTACACGTCCGAGTACAATGTGCTCCAGGGCAAGAGCAATCGCCTCACCCTGCGCTCGTACGCCGACTACCAGATCACGCCGAACTGGAAGGCGTTCGCCGACTTCACCTATCACAAGGGCACGGGCTTCGGCTTCTTCCAGCCGGCGTTCTCGACCGCCACGGGCGGCGGCACCATGCCCGTCTTCCTGCGTGGCGATAATGCCTATCTGGCGGCCAACGATCCCGTGGCGGCCCAGTTGCGCGCCGAGTGGATCGCGGCCGGCAAGGGCTTCACCTCCAGCACGGCCGACCGCGCCGCGGTGGGCAAGTTCTGGACCGAGTTCGGCGGCCGCGACGTCAAGACCGAGCGCGACCTCGTCAAGGTCCTGGGCGGCATGGAAGGCTACTTCGAAACCTTCGGCCGCACGGTGAACTGGGACGGCTACGTCCAGTACTCCGAGCTCGATGGCCGGACCACCTCGTTCGGGGTGCCGAACATCTCGCGCGTCCAGCAGGCCACCGACGCCGTGCTCCTGAACGGTCAGGTCGTCTGCCGCGACGCCGCCGCCCGCGCCGCCGGGTGCACGCCCTGGAACCTGATCAACGGTCCGTCGCGTGAAGCCGTCCTGTGGACCGCCGGCGTCGCCAGCACCGATCAGTCGATCAAGCAGACGGTCGCCGGTCTGAACTTCGCCACCGAGCTGTTTGAACTGCCCGCGGGCCCCCTCGGCTTCGCCGGCGGCGTCGAGTACCGCAAGGAGCAGAGCCAGTTCGTCCAGGACCCGCTCAGCGCGTCCGGCGCGCTGTTCTTCAACGCCGTGGGCACCCGCGAGGGTGAGTTCGACGTGAAGGAAGCGTTCGCCGAGATCCGGATCCCGATCCTGAAGGACGTGCCGTTCGCGGAAGAACTCAGCGTCGAGTTCGCCGGCCGCGTGGCCGACTACTCCTCGATCGGCGGCACCGACCAGTACCGGATCGTCGCCAACTGGTCGCCGGTGCGGGACATCCGCTTCCGCGCCACCGAGGCCACGGCCGTCCGCGCGCCGAACATCATCGAGCTGTTCTCGCCGCAGGGCCGGAACTTCACGACGGCGGCGCAGGATCCCTGCGACCGCGCGGTGTTCGCCGGCGCCACCGCCGCCCAGCAAGCCGCCCGTCTGGTGACCTGCGCCGCGGCGATCCCGGGCTGGAACCCCGCCACCTTCGAGTCGAACATCGGCACCGGCCGGCCGTCGCTGGCCCTGCTGCAGGGCGGCAACCCGGATCTCGGGCCGGAGAAGGCGCATACCTACCAGTACGGCGTCGTCATCCAGCCCCGCTGGGTGCCGAACCTCCAGATCTCAGCCGACTTCTTCAAGTACAACATCAGCGATCAGGTCGGCCTGATCCCGATCAACACCCTGTTCCAGGCGCTCTGCTACGACGACGCCACGCAAACCGTGGATCAGAACCGCTTCTGCGCGAACATCATCCGTGACCGCACCGGCGCCACCACCGGCGTCGTGGGCGGGGTTCAGGAGGTCATCCTCACGAACCAGAACGTGGCCAAGGTGAAGGTCGAGGGCTGGGACTACTCCATCGCCTACGGCTTCCAGACCGAGGACCTGTTTGGTCGCGACTACGGCGCGATCCGCATGCGCCTCGACGCCACCTGGATGTATAAGTTCGCCCTTCAGGGCCTTCCGGGCCAAGCCTACACCCAGCTGGCGAACACGGTGAACAACGCGACGCCGGAGTGGAAGGCCAACGGTTCGATCCGCTGGTCGAACGAGAAGATGTCGGTGACCTGGAGCACGATCTACTTCGGCTCGATGATCTCCAACAACGCGTTCCAGCCGAACCAGCTCGACCCGTACAAGACGGGCGACTACTTCCGCCACGACCTGCGGGCGACCTACAGGCTGAACGACGACATCACCCTGCGGGGCGGTATCGTGAACCTGTTCGACCGGTACCCGCCGGACCTGCCGGAAGTCGCCACGGGCACGGGCACCGGCTCGTCGCAGTACGACAACCGCGGCCGGTTCTTCTTCATCGGCGCGAACATGAACTTCTAGGTCGAGACCTCGGCCGGGGCCTTCGGGCTCCGGCCGGATCCCGAGGAGAGACCAAACGAAAGAGCCGCCGGGTCGCCCCGGCGGCTCTCTTGTTTTCGCCTTCCGCTCCCGCGCGCGAGCGAAGGTTATTCCGCCGCGGCCATGGCCTTCCTCACCACCGCGCCCGCGAGGCGCCCGGTGATGATCTCCTCCGCTTCGCGCACGATGCGGCTGATCAGCTCGGCGCAGGTGGGGATGTCGTGGATCAGGCCCTGGACCTGGCCGGCCGACCAGATGCCGTAGTCGGGATCGCCCGCCTCGTAGACCACCTTGCCGCGGGCGCCGGCCACAAGGTCCTTCACGTCCTCGAACTTGGCCCCGCCGGCGCGCTCTATGCGGACCACTTCGTCCGAGACGGCGTTCTTCGCCACCCGGGCGGTGTTGTGCATGGTGCGGAAGATCAGGTTCGTCTGCCGCTCGTCGTTGGCGACGATCTGCTCCTTCACCTTCTGGTGGATCGGGCTCTCGACCGTGGCCATGAAGCGGGTGCCCATGTTGACGCCGTCGGCGCCCAGGGCCATGGCGGCCACCAGGCCGCGGGCGTCGCCGAAGCCGCCCGACGCGATCATCGGGATCTTCACCTTGTCGGCGGCGGCCGGGATCAGGATCAGCCCGCCGATGTCGTCCTCGCCCGGGTGGCCCGCGCATTCCAGGCCGTCGATCGAGATGGCGTCCACGCCCATCCGTTCCGCCGACAGCGCGTGTCGGACGGCGGTGCACTTGTGGATCACCTTGATCCCATGCGCCTTGAAGTGGTCGACGTGCTCCTGCGGCTTGTAGCCGGCCGTCTCGACGATCTTGACGCCCGAGTCGATGATCGCCTGGCGGTACTCGGCATAGGGCGGCGGGTTGATGGCCGGCAGGATGGTCAGGTTCACGCCGAACGGCTTGTCCGTCAGCTTGCGGCAGCGGTCGATCTCGCGCCGCAGGTCGTCGGGGGTCGGCTGGGTCAGGGCGGTGATGAAGCCCAGGCCGCCGCCGTTGGCGACGGCCGCCACCAGCTCGGCGCGGCCCACCCACTGCATGCCGCCCTGCACGATCGGGTGTTCGATACCGAACGTCTCGGTGAACCGGGTCTTCAGCGCCATCTGACGTCCTCCCAAACAGGTGTTTGACGCCAGTTGAACCCCCAGACGCGGCGTCAAGCAAGCCTGCCGCGAAGCGACCTAAGACAACCCGTTGCGGCCGATGGCGTAGAAGCGCTCCGCGCGCTGGGCCTTGAGCTCGGCCGCCGAGAGCCCTTCCAGAGCCTTCAGCTCCGTCTCCACCGCGTCGCCCACCGCCGCCATCGCCGCCTCGGGGTCGGAATGGGCGCCGCCCGCCGGCTCGGGGATGATCCGGTCGACGATCTTCAGCTTCAGCAGGTCCTGGGCCGTGATCTTCATGGCCTTGGCGGCTTCCGCCGGGGTGCGCGCGCCGCGCCAGAGGATCGAGTTGGCCCCTTCGGGCGGGATCACCGAATAGATGGCGTGCTCCAGGATCAGCACGCGGCTGCCGCAGGCGATGCCCAGCGCCCCGCCCGATCCGCCCTCGCCGGTGACCACCGCCACCATCGGGACCTCCAGCATCAGCGCCTTCTCGGTGGATCTGGCGATCGCCTCGGCCACGCCCCGCTCTTCCGAGGCCATACCGGGATAGGCCGCCGGGGTGTCCACGAAGCTCACCACCGGCAGCTTGAACCGCTCGGCCAGTTCGAACAGCCGCACGGCCTTGCGATAGCCCTCGGGCCGGGCGTAGCCGAAGTTGTGCTTCACCCGGCCGGCGGTGTCGCGGCCCTTCTCATGACCCATCACCACCACGGGCCGGCCGCGGAACCGGCCGATGCCGCCCATGATCGCTTGGTCGTCGCCGAACTTGCGGTCGCCGCGGAGCTCCTGGAACTCCTCGATCAGGTTGGCGGCGTAGTCGACGAAGTGCGGCCGGTCGGGATGGCGCGCGACTTGCGTCTTCTGCCAGGCGTCCAGATTGGAATAGGCCTCGACGCGAAGCTTCTGGGCCCGCGCCCGCAGCGCCTCGATCTCACCGTCCACGCCGCCGCCCGCGGTCTCGGACAGCTTCGAGAGCTCCTCGATCTTGGCTTCGATGTCGGCGATCGGACGCTCGAACTCGAGGTAGTGGGCGACCATCAGGGTTCCGTGAGACATGCCCCGCACGAGGCGGCGGCTCGAAGGCGCGGAAATTAGGCGCGAACCTCCGCCGTCACAAGCGCGCTCGCCCCGGACCGCCGCCTTCGCCCGGAACGTCCGGCCAGCGTGGCCGTTCTCCGCCCCATCGAGGAGACCCGGAGAAGAGAGATGAACGCCCAGATCAAGATCGGCGCGGTCTCGGCGATGGCGATCGCCGTCGCCCTGCCCGCCACCGCCCAGCAATACAGGCCGACGCCCGAATACCAGCGCCAGCTCGAACGCTACGAAGACCAGCGCGAGCGCTATGAAGATCGCCGCGAACGCTACGAAGACACCCGCGCGGACTATCGCGAAGCCCGCCGGAACTATCGACAGGCCCGCCGCGACTACGAGCGCCGCCTCGCCGAGTGGGATCGCGCGCGCGCCATTTACGACCGCCGCCACGGCTACGGCGCCTACGCCCGCATCTATCCGCGGCCAATCTGGGACGAGACCTACTGGACGCGTTACGAGGGCCCGCCCTACGCCGGCTACTACGGCGCCAACGCCTCGGCCAACCTCCGCTGCGACGACGGCAACACCAACACCGTCGCCGGCGGCATCATCGGCGCCCTGGCCGGCGCGGTGCTGGGATCTCAGGTGGCGTCCAAGGGCACCCGCACCGAGGGCGCCGTCCTGGGCGGCCTGGTCGGCGGCGGCGTCGGGGCGGCCATCGGCAATTCCAGCGACAGGAAGTACCGCTGCGACAGCCGCGGCCCCTACTTCACCTATGACGACACCGTGCCCTACCGCGAGGGCCGCCAACGCTACGCCAGCAGCTACGACCGCAGCTACTACGAGCGGCAGCGCTGCCGCCTGGCCCCAGCGCCCATCGACGCCGACGGCCGCGACATGCGCTACGTCCGCGTCTGTCCGGACGGCTCCGGCCGCTACCGGATCACCGGCTGATCGTCAGAACATCGCCTCGAGGTCGCGCAACGGCGCGGCCTCGAGGGCGAACCCGAACGTGCCGGCCTCCAGCATCTCGCGGCCGGCGGCCAGCACCGCGCCGTAGGCCCGCCGCGCGAGCGCGCTGCCGATGCTGATCCGGGCCACGCCCAGGGTGTCGAGATCGGCCACGGTCAGGTCGGAGGGGACGAGGCCCATGACCACGTTCACCGGCCGGTCCACCGAGCTCACCACCGCCCGCACCTCGTCGGCGGTGGAAAGGCCCGGCGCATAGAGCACGTCGGCGCCGGCCTCCTGGAAGGCCTGCAGCCGCCGGATGGTGTCGGCCAGGTCCGGCCGGCCGAACAGGAAGTTCTCGGCCCGCGCCACGAGCTGAAAGGGAACTTCCTGCCCGCGGACCGCCTCGGCCGTCGCGCGCACCTTCTCCACGGCGAGGCCAAGATCGTAGATCGGATCGTCCGCCCGGCCGCTGGCGTCCTCGATGGAGCCGCCCGCCAGCCCCGACGCGATCGCGCCGCGGATCGTCTCGGCCGCGTCCTCGGGCCGGTCGCCGAAGCCGTTCTCCAGGTCGGCGCTCACCGGCAGGTCCGTCGCCGCCACGATCTCCCGGCAGTGCGCCAGGGTCTCCTCGCGTCCGACGCGCGCCAGCCGCTCGCCGCGGCTGAACGACAGCCCGACGCTGGTCGTCGCCAGGGCCTCGAAGCCCAGCGCCGCCAGCAGGCGAGCCGAGCCGACGTCCCAGGGGTTGGGGATGACGAAGGCGCGCCCGCGCGCGTGCAGCGCCCGCAGCGCCTCGGCCTTTTCCTTCGGGGTCATGGGGCCTCCTCGGCTATCGCCGCTTCGCCAGCGGATGCCGGGTCTGCACCACCTCCCTTAGGCGGTCCGAGGCCACGTGTGTGTAGACCTGGGTCGTAGCAATGTCGGCGTGGCCCAGCAGCTTCTGCACCACGCGCAGGTCGGCGCCGCCCTCCAGCAGGTGCGTCGCGAAGGCGTGCCGCAGGACGTGGGGGCTCACCCGATCCGGGTCGATGCCGGCGTCGGCCGCCGCCTCGTCCAGCACCTGGGCGAACCGCCGGGGCGTCAGCCGGCCGGCCTTGCCCCGCGAGGGAAAGAGCCAGGGGTTCGCCTTGTCGCCCTTGGGCAGGAACTGTGGCCGCACGTCCAGATAGGCCTTTACCGCCGCGCGCGCCGTCTCGTTCAGGGGCGCGAGCCGTTCCTTGCCGCCCTTGCCCTTCACGATCAGATAGGCCGGATCCCGCCCCAGGGCCGCGAGCGGTAGCGCGGTAAGCTCCGATATCCGCAGCCCCGAGGCGTAGGCCAGTTCCACCATGCAGCCGAACCGCAGTCCCTGGGCGCCGTCCCGCGACCCGGCGGCTGCGATCAGCCGCTCCATCTCGTCCCGGCTCAAGACCTTGGGCAGGGGGCGGCCCTTCCGGGGCGCCTCGACCCGCCGCGAAGGATCATCGTCCCGCCAGCCCTCGCCCAGCACGAACCGGTAGAACTGCCGCACGGCCGCCCGCCGCCGGGCCGCCGTCGCTGGCGAGGCGCCGCGGGCGCCGAGGTCGGCGAAGTACGCCTCGATGTCCTCGGCGCTGGCGTCCGCCAGGTCGCGTCCGCGGGCCGCCAGGAACCCGCCGGCGTCGGCGAGGTCGCGGGCATAGGCAGTGAGCGTGTTCCGCGCCGCCGCCCGCTCGACGGCCATCATTTCGAGAAAGGCCTCCACCCAGGCGGCGGCCCTGCCGGTCATTTCAGGGCCGCCAGGCCTTCGAGCGCGAACGCGCGGGCGTCGTCCACCAGCCCGACCCGCGACAGCGTGTGGATGATCCGCACCCGGTCGGCCAGAACGGGACCGCCGGCGCCGGCCTCGGCCGAGGTCCAGAGCGCCAGAAGCGCCGCTTCCCCCATGCGCTTGGTGTCGGCGGCCGCCGCCATGGCGAGGTTGCGGCCGGCGGGCGCTTTGCCCTCCGGCGCGGCGAACGTCGAGAGCTTCGCCCGGTCCGGCCCGGGCAGGTCGTTGGCGAGCGCCGCGATCAGCAGGGCCGCGCTCTGCAGGCGCGCCTGGGACTTGCCCTCGCCCTCGGCCGCCGCGCCGATCAGGGCGGACACGCCGCCTTCCGGCGGCAGGCCCGTGTAGAGGCTGGCGGCGAGGCCGCCGATGCTGGCGTCGATGGCGACCACGTCGAAGGTCGGGACCGGCGGCTCGGTCCCGAACATCGCCATCGCCACATTGGGCGCAGGCTTGGCCGACGTCAGGTCCAGGCCCAGACCGCGCGACAGGGCCAGGTCCAGCCCATTGCGCAAGGACGCCGCGCCCGGTTCGCCGCCCCCCAGTTTCGCCGTCATCAGCCGCCCGTAGGTAGCGTCGCGCGCCTGCGCCTGGGCGAGGTCGAAGGTGAGCTGGGCCTGGGCCGTCTGGCCCGCTTCGGCCTGGCAGAAGGCCCGCAGACGCAGCCAGTAGGTCTCGCCCCGGCCGGTCGACAGCGCGTCGGCGACCTGGCAGGCCCGTGTCACGTCGCCGGTCAGCAGGGCCGTCTCGGCGGCGGCGCGCGACAGGGCGGCGTTGCGGTCCAGCGCCGGCGCCCGGTCCAGGATCCGCGCCGCGGCGGCCACATCGCCCAGGGCCAGCAGGGCGCTGGCTCGCGCCCCCGCCAGGGCCTCGTCGCCCGTGGAGCCTTCCGGCCCCCGCGCCCCGGTGGCCAGGACCCGCCGGGCCAGGGCCTCGGCGGCGGGCGACAGCGGCTTCTCCGCCAGCATCGGCAGCACGATGCGCGCGGTCTCCACGGGCGTTCCGCGCCACAGCTCGGACGGCAGGCCGGTGTCCCGGCCGGCGGTGGAGAAGGCGTCGGGAGCGGCGAGCGGGACCACCTCGACTTGGGCGCGCGCGGGGGCGGCCACGAGGATCAGGAGGCTGGCGAGCAGGGCGATACGCGACATGAGCGCACCTTAGCGTAAGCCCCGCCGTTGGCGCGAGGGCGCAGGCTCGTGTAAAGCCTCAGCCGTTCATGGACAGATACGAACCGCTCCGCCGTCGCACCATCGCCCTCGTGGGCCTGATGGGCGTCGGCAAGTCCAGCGTCGGCCGGCGCCTGGCGAACGCGCTCGGCCTCCCCTTCCGCGACGCCGACGCGGAGGTCGAGGCGGCCGCCGGCCGCTCGATCTCCGAAATCTTCGGCGAACTGGGCGAGGCCGCCTTCCGCGACGGCGAGCGCCGGGTCATCGCCCGCCTCCTGGAAGGCCCGCCTCATGTCCTGGCTACCGGCGGCGGCGCCTTCATGAACCCCGAGACCCGGGCGCTGATCAAGGAGCGCGCCGTGTCCGTCTGGCTGAAGGCCGATCTCGACATCCTGGCCCGCCGCGTGGCGCGCAAGGACAATCGCCCCCTGATCGCGGGCAAGGATCCCATGGACGTTCTGAAGGCCCAGGCCGAGGCGCGCTATCCGGCCTATGCCGAAGCCGACGTCACGGTGGAGACCGGCGACGCCGCCCATCACATCACCGTGGGCCAGGTGATCGAAGCGCTGCAGCAGCACCTGGGCGAGCCCGCAGAATGAGCCGGACCGTGCCGGTAGGCCTGGGCGCGCGCGCCTATGACGTGCTCGTGGGCGAAGGCCTGCTCGAGGACGCAGGGCGCCTCATGGCGCCCCTGCTGAAGCGCGGCCGCACGGCCGTGGTCAGCGACGAGACCGTGTGGGGCCTGCACGGCGCCCGCCTGACCGCCGCCCTCGCCGCCGCGGGGATCGAGGCGCTGCCGGTGATCGTCCCGCCCGGCGAGCAGACCAAGTGCTTCGAAGGGCTGGCTGACGTGACCGACCGCCTGCTGGCGCTGGAGCTCGACCGGGGAGACCTCGTGACGGCGTTCGGCGGCGGCGTAGTGGGCGACCTCGCGGGCTTCGCCGCCGCCATCTACAAGCGCGGTATCGACTTCGTGCAGATCCCCACAACCCTCCTGGCCCAGGTGGACTCCTCGGTGGGCGGCAAGACGGCGATCGACACCCCGCGCGGCAAGAACCTGGTGGGCGCCTTCCACCAGCCGCGCCTGGTGCTGGCCGACCTCTCGGTCCTTGCGACACTTCCCGACCGGGAGATGCGCGCCGGCTACGCCGAGATCATCAAGTATGGCCTCCTGGGCGACCGCGACTTCTTCGAGTGGCTCGAGGCCAACGTCGCCGCCGTCCTGGCCCGGGAGCCGGAGGCCCTGGCCCACGCCGTGGCGCGCTCGGTGGAGATGAAGGCCGAGATCGTCGCCGAGGACGAGCGCGAACAGGGCCGTCGCGCCCTGCTCAACCTCGGCCACACCTTCGGCCACGCGCTGGAGGCCGAGACCGGCTATGGCGAGGGCCTGCTGCACGGCGAGGGCGTCGGCGTCGGCATGGCGCTCGCCTTCCGCTTCTCCGCCGACCAGGGCCACTGCCCCGGCCAGGACGCCGAACGGGCCTGCCGCGCCATCGCCGCCTCGGGCCTGCCCACGCGCCTGGGGGACGTCGCGGGCCATCCCTTCGACGCGGACCGCCTCGTGGCTCACATGGCCCAGGACAAGAAGGCTGAGGCCGGGCGCCTCACCTTCATCCTCGCCCGCGGCCTGGGCGAGGCGTTCACCGCCAAGGACGTGGACGCCGCCGCCGTGCGCCGGTTCCTGGTCGCGGAGGGGGCTGCGCCGTGATCTGGGCGCTTCTGGCCGGGCTCGCGCCCTCGCTCCTGGTCCTGCTGCTGCTCTCGGGCCTGATGTCGGCCACCGAGACGTCGATGACCGCCGCCAGCCGCGGCCGCATGCACCAGCTCGAGCGTGAGGGCGATCCAGCCGCACGCCGGGTCAACCGGCTGATCTCCAATCAGGAGACGCTGATCGGCGCCATCCTGATCGGCAACAACATCGTCAACATCTTCGCCTCGGCGCTGATGACCAGCGCCGTCAACAGCGCCGTCCCCGGGCCGCTCGGGGCGTTGATCGCCACCGCCGTCATGACCGTCCTGGTGGTCATCTTCGCCGAGATCATGCCCAAGACGGTGGCGATCGCCCAGGCGGACACCGCCGCCCGCGTGTTGTCCCTGCCCGCCTTCTGGACCGTCCGCCTCCTGGGGCCTCTGGCCAACGGCGCCCAGTGGGTGGTGCGCCGCACCCTGCGGCCGTTCGGCATCCGGCTCTCGATGGAGACCGACGTCCTGGCCGCGCATGAGGAGATCCGCGGCGCCGTCGAGTACCACCACTCCGAAGGCCTGGTGGAGACCCGCGACCGCTGGATGCTGGGCGGCGTCCTCGACCTCGCCGACATGGACGTCTCCGAGGTCATGGTCCACCGCCGCTCGATGATCACCGTCGACGGCAGCCTCTCGCCTCGCGAGATCGTCGCCGAGACCCTGGCGAGCGGGCACAGCCGCGTGCCCATCTGGCGGGACGAACCCGAGAACGTGGTGGGCGTGCTGCACGCCAAGGACCTGCTGCAGGCCCTGGCGGACGCCGACGGGCGCATCGACGCGCTCGACATCCCCGCCATCCTGCGCGAGCCCTGGTTCGTCCCCGAGACCACCTCGCTGAAGGACCAGCTGGCCGCCTTCCTGAAACGCCAGAACCACTTCGCCCTCGTGGTCGACGAGTACGGCGGTCTGCAGGGCCTGGTCAGCCTCGAAGACATCCTCGAGGAGATCGTGGGCGAGATCGAGGACGAGCACGACGTCGCCGCGGCCGGGGTCAAGGTCGCGCCGGACGGCTCGGTGCTGGTGGAGGGCCGCGTCACCATCCGCGAGCTGAACCGCAGCATGGACTGGAACCTGCCGGACGAAGAGGCGGTCACCGTGGCCGGCCTCTTGATCCACGAGGCCCAGACCATCCCCGAGGTCGGCCAGACCTACACCTTCCACAACTGTCGCTTCCGCGTGGAGGCCCGCAAGGGCGCGCGGGTGACCCTGCTGAAGATCGAACCCCTCCCGCCGGCGGAGGACGAGGGGTAGCGGGCGTCGGTGCGTCGGGGGCGCTGGGCCGGCGCGCGGCCCTGCGCCTCAGCCCTCGCGAAGATACGGCTCGACCGGGCCCTGGAGCTTGATCGTGAGCTGGTTGCCGTGGCGGTCCTTGGAGGCGCCGACGGCGAGCCGCACCCAGCCTTCGCTGACGCAGTATTCCTCGACGTTGGTCTTGTCCTGGCCCTTGAACCGCACGCCCACGTTCCGGGCCAGCACGTCGGCGTCATAGTAGGGGCTGTTCGGGTCCACGCTCAGGCGGTCCGGCAGGCCCTCGGGGGTCTTCTCGCTCATGCGCGCGCACCTCGCACGGCGCGCGCCGCGGTTCAAGATGCCGGAAGCGGCTGGGCCTGGGCCTCCTCGAGCGACTTCGCCAGTTTCGCCATGACCTCCGGCGTCAGGGCGCGTCCGTGGTCGGGGTCGATGGACAGGCCCTGGATGCTCACGCCCGCGAACATTGTCCCGATCTCGGGGTCGCGCATGCGCTCTGAAAGCCCCGGGAAATGCTTGTCGAGGAACGCCAGGGTCCTCGGGTCCTCCATCAGCTCGTGGATCGGCGTGTCCAGCGTGTACGTCGGCTTGGCCGGATCGGCGGCGTGCGCGGCGCCGGTCAGGGCCAGGGCCGCCAGGATCGGCGCCAGTCGCTTCATCTACGTCCTCCCGCGGCGGGATTGCGCCCGCCTGCCGCAAGCTAGGCGCAGACGCCGCCCCGTGGATTGCCAACGGCGTTTCAACCCTGTTCAAAAGCCGCCATGAAACGCGTTATCGCCGCCGTCGCGGCCCTGCTCGTCGCCGCGCCGGCCGCCGCCGAGATCCTCCCGCCGAAGCGCATATTCGAGAGCCCGGACATCTCGGGTCCCCGCGCCCGCGGCGTGAAGCTGTCGCCGGATGGACAGGCGGTCACCTACATCAAGACCCGCGCCGACGACCTGACGATCAGCGACCTGTGGATCGCCGACGTCGCCGGCGGCGCGCCGCGGATGCTGCTCGACGGCAAGCTGCTGGCCCCGGAGGACCGCGAGCTGTCCGAGGCCGAGAAGGCCCGGCGCGAACGGGAGGGTGTCGCCACCCGCGGCGTGGTGGACTACGCCTGGGACGGCGCGGGCCGGGTGATCCTGGCGCCGGTCGAAGGCGACCTCTGGCTCTACGACGTCGCCGCGGGCCGCGCCCGCCAGCTCACCCGCACCCCCGGCGACGAGATCGACGCCAAGGTCTCTCCCGCGGGCGGCTTCGTGTCCTACGTCCGAGACGACAACCTCTATCTGACGCCGGTGGGCGGCGGTCCCGAGCGCGCCCTGACCGAGGGCGGGAGCGAACTCAAGAGCTGGGGAACGGCCGAGTTCATCGCCCAGGAGGAGATGGACCGCGACACCGGCTACTGGTGGAGCCCCGACGACCGCGCCATGGCCATCGCCTTCGTCGACCAGACCGGCGTCGACGTGGTCGACCGGGCCGAGGTCGGCGCCGAGGGCGCGAAGGTCGTCGCCCAGCGCTATCCCCGCGCCGGCCGCCCCAACGCCCGCGTCGACCTCTTCGTCCAGCCCCTCGACGGGCCGCGCGTGGAGGTCGACCTGGGCGACGACCCGGACATCTATCTCGCCCGAGTGGCCTGGTCGAAGGACGGCAAGACCCTTTACGTCCAGCGCCAGTCGCGCGACCAGCGCCGGCTCGACCTGCTGGCGGTGGACCCCGCCACGGGTCAGGGCAAGGTGATCCTCACCGAGACCAGCCCGCACTGGATCGATCTCACCGACGACTTCCGCCCCCTCAAGGACGGGACGTTCCTGTGGTCGTCCGAACGATCCGGCTTCCGGCACCTCTATCTCTACGGACCGGGCGGCAAGCTGGTCCGCCAGGTGACCCGCGGGGACTGGCCTGTCGACCAGCTCGAGGGGATCGACGAGGCGGCCGGGGCGGTGATCTTCTCGGCCTTCCGGGACTCGCCCGGCGAGCGGCGCATCTATCGAACCTCCTACAAGCGGCCTGCCGAGCCGGCCGCGCTGACACCGGCCGGCGGCTGGTCGACCGTGACCGTGGCCAAGACGGGCGGCGCGTTCGCCGCCACCTACGAGGACCCCACGACCCCGCCGCAGACCGCGCTCTACCGCGCCGACGGGACCCGCGTGCGCTGGATCGAGGAGAACGCGCTGAACGAGGGCCACCCCTTCTGGCCCTACGTGGACCGTCTTCGCGAGCCCAGGTTCGGGACCATCAAGGCCGCCGACGGCAGCGACCTGTGGTGGTCGATGCGCACCCCGCCCGGTTTCGATCCGGCGAAGAAATATCCTGTCATCCTCCAGGTCTACGGCGGCCCGTCCGGCCCTCGCGTCTCGTCCACCTGGCACAATCCGGAGGACCAGATCCTGCTCGACGCCGGCTATGTCCTGTTCCGGCTCGACAACCGCGGCGTCGGCCATCGCTCGGTCGCGTTCAAGACGGCCATCGACCGCCGCCTGGGCCAGCTCGAGGTCGACGATCAGATCGCCGGCGCGAACTGGCTGAAGACGCTCCCCTACGTGGACGCGGAGAGGATCGGCGTCACCGGCTGGTCCTATGGCGGCTACATGACGCTGTTGCTGCTCACCGCCCCGGACAGCCCGTTCAAGGCCGGCGTCGCCGGCGCGCCGGTCACCGACTGGAAGCTCTACGACACGCACTACACCGAACGCTTCATGGGGACGCCGCAGGCGAACCCCGACGGCTATGCGACGTCCGAAGTGGTCCGCCGCCTCGGACGCCTGGAGCCCGGCGCCCTGCTGCTGATCCACGGCATGGCCGACGACAATGTCACCTTCGACCACTCCACCCGCGTGCTGTTCGCCCTACAGGCGGAGGGCAAGCCGTTCGAGACAATGGTCTATCCGGGCCTGCGCCACCGCGGAGGCTGGACGCCGATGAACCGGATGCACCGGGCGATGGCGGCGCGGGCGTTCTTCGACCGCAAGCTAAAGGGCGGGGAGTGATCCCCGCCTACTTCGGCTTCCTGAACTTCATCACGAACTGGTCGGTCTTGCCGCGGATCGCGGGGTCGAACACGCCGGCGGTGTGAGGATCCTCCGCTGACTTCAGCAGCGGGCTCTCCGCTTCCAGCTTGAAGCCGGCCGCCTCGACCTCCTGCTTGACGATCGACGGCTCGATCCGGTGGACCTTGTCGGCCGCTTCCAGGCCGGCGCCCGGCGCCGCCACGTGGTCCACCACCAGATAGACGCCGCCCGGCTTCAGCGCCTTGAACACCTCGGCGTTGACCTTGGCCGCCGTGTCCGTCGGGAACGGCTTCAGGTGGAAGTCGTGGTAGTTCTGCACCGTCATCACCAGGTCCAGGCCGTCCGGCAGGTCGATGCCGCCCAGGGTCGAGGTTACGGGCGTGACGTTCGCATAGGCGGCCGCCACCTTCTTCTGGTTCTCGCCATAGCTCGCCTGGAACCGGATGAACTCCTCCGGCTGGTAGGCGTAGACGTGGCCCTGGGGCCCCACCGCCGCCGACAGGATGCGGGTGAAATAGCCGCCCCCCATCACCAGGTCGGCCACCTTGTCGCCGGGCTTGACGCCCGCCCAGTCGAGCAGTTCCCCCGGCTTGCGCGCCGCGTCGCGCGCCTTCTCTTCGGCGGGCCGGCCGGCGTCGGCCAGCGCGCCTTCGATGTGCGGCGGGACCGCCGCCTGGGCCGCAGCCCCCAGCGCCACTGCCGCCACGGCGGCCATCATCCACGTCCGGGCCATGCCCAGGTCTCCTCCCGTTGACTGGCCGCGACGCTAGCACCCGCGACGGCCCAGCCACTAGCGGCCTGCGAGGAACGGCCGTATCCTAGCGGCGCGTGTCAGTCAGGAGCCGTCGTGATCAGATCGATCATCGGGGGCGCAGTGGCTGCTGCGCTTCTTTCCGGGCCGGCCGCCGCCGCCCGCAACACCCCCCTCGCCTGGCTGGTAACCCCGACCGAGAGCGGTTGCCGCACCGACCTGGACCTCGCCGGCCGCACCGGCGACGTCACGCCCGCGAGCCTGGTCTCCGATGGCGAGCTGCTCAGCCTGGCCTTCCGGCGGGACGGCCTGCCGGCCCGCGCGTTCCTGCCGATCCGCATCGACGGCGTGCGGTACTCCAACCTCATGCTGCGAGGCGAGGACGGCGCGGGCGAGCTCGTCCTCTCGGCCGAGACCGAGGCGGCGCTCCGCCGCGGCAAGAGCCTCGACATCGCCTGGCTGTCGGACGAGCCGCTGTCCGTGTCGCTCGAAGGGTCCGGCCAGGGCCTTGAGGACCTGCGCGTCTGCGGCGCCCAGGCGGCGGCCCGCTACCGAGAGCGGACGGCGGCCGAGCAGGCGGCCCGCGACCGCGCCGAGGCCGAGGCGCGC
>JBMOOD010000012.1:23759-73205 GCA_049323595.1 Pseudomonadota bacterium | reverse complement strand
CCTCAACGACGCCCAGCTCGCCGCGGTGGAGGCCCAGGCCGCGGCCGCGGAAGCCCAGCGCCGTCAGGTCGAGGAAGCCGCCCGCCGCCAGCGCCTGGCGGAAGCCGAAGCCGCCGAGCGCGCCTACGCCGAGGCCCGCCAGTGCGCCTATGAGGACGAGCGACGCCAGGCCTACGAGGCCGAGCGCCGGCGCGCCTACGAACGCCAGTTGGAGGAAGCGGAAGCCCGACGCCGCTGGGAAGCCCAGCGCTACTGGCCGCCCCGCTACGACGACCGCTACTAGCCCAGCCGGTACGCCACGCGCCGGCGGCGGATAGCATAGCCCGCCAGACCAAAGCCCACGATCATCATCGCCCAGGTCTCCGGCTCGGGCACGGCCCCGGCCGGATCGCGCACGTCGTCGGTCTTCGGGCCGCCCGGACCGGGAGGCAGGAGCGAGCAGGCGCCGATGCAGCCGCCACCGCCGCCGCCCGTCGGACCGCCGGCGCCGGGAAGTTGCGGGAACGGAGGCCGGTCCTCCGGCGGATCCAGCGGACCCAGCTCCGGGTTCGGAGGAGTGAAGGGATCGCCGCCGTCGGGGTCCGTCGGGTCGCCGCCGCCGGGGCCGCCGCCACCGCCGCCGCCGCCCGACCCGCCGCCGGAACCGCCGCCGGAGCCGCCGCCTGGCAGGATGGCCGTATCGGGCTCGAGATCGCCGTCGGGGTCCGGCACGGTCGGGCCAGGGTCGTTGGGATCATCTTCGCCGGGATCGCCGTCGCCCGGTCCAGGCCCGCCTGGCGGCAGGCCACCGTCGAAGCCGTCGAACCCGTCGCCGCCGGGATCGCCCGGGAGCCCGGGCGTGGAATTGTTGGAGGGTCCGCTGGGGCCGCTCGGGCCGCCCGGCCCGCCGCCGCCCGCGCCGCCGCCCGCCCCGCCATCCCCGCCGGCGCCGCCACCGACATCGCCGCCGGTCTGGTCAGCGCCTGGCTGGCCATCGGTGGTCGGCGGGTCGCCGCCCACGGGATCGCTGCGGAAGAGGTTGATCCGGCCGCCGTCCAGGGCGCCGTTGTTGCCGCTGATGAAGGTCGGGGCGGCGATCGCCCCCGCCGCGAACATCATGAACACCAGGCCGCCGTGGCGGCCGACCCTGCGCGTCCAGGGCTCGCCTTCGCAGAACTCGGGGCGCACCGCAGGGTGCCAGGGCGCCAGCGGGCAGATCTCGCCATCAGGGCCGGAGACGCGGCCCGGCCACATCCACGCCCACAGCCAGCTCTTCCGCCAGAACCGCTTCATCGCGCTGTCGAACTCGCCCGGCCAGGCCCAGCCGAACAGCGTCGCCATGAGGCCGTGCCGGCGGCCGAAGCGCTCGTCGTGCAGGGGGCTCGGCCACAGCCAGCCGAGCAGGCCGGCGATCCAGGCGTCGCGGTCGCGGCTGCGATCCTCGAGCGGGTCGGGCCAGACCCAGCCGAGCAGCCGGCTGCGCCGGGAGTACCCGCGCCGTTCACCCGTGCTGATCGCCTCGACACTCATCGGCGTCAGGTCCGTCCTTGGCTGTCGGTGACGCCCCCCCGGGCATCGCCACTTGCGCTTGAGGCGCCTCGTTCCCGCCTCAGAGTCGACGAGGCGGAGCGAGACGCGACCGCTGGCTTCACTGCAAGCCGTATGCCACCCAAATTGGGGGCGGCGATCAGGGCGCGATCGCCGCGATCCAGGCCATCAGGGAGGCCATCAAGAAGGGCGAGTCCGCGTCGTCTCGCCGGCATAGGACCGCTCCCGGGACGGGCCGCGAAGACCGCGGCGCTGGGATTGAACCTTGACCGTAGCGTCGTTTGGCCGCACCGCAAGCGCACACAATTCCCAGGAGAATCTCCCCTGCCGGGCGCGCTTCGCCGGCGAGACGGAATGTCCGCCGCCGCGGACGCCGCCACTCGACCAGGATTGGAACAGAGGTCTGCACCGGCTCGGCTCCGACATGTCCCGAAATGAAAAAGGGCCCCGCGGGGGCCCTTCTCCAGGATCGGATCCATTCTTCTCCGACTCAGACGCCGAGGCCCGCCGTGGCGACCGCGGCCAGGAGGCCGAGGAACAGCAGGAAGGCCGGGGCGATCCGGTCGAAGGTCCGTTCGAAGTTCGCGAGAGACATGACACACACCTTTCAGGTCATCTGGGAGCCCCGGGGGAGCGGGGTTGTCCGTCTGGACGGTGTCTGGATAGCACCATCTGAACGCTGCATAGATGATCGATTTCGCTGGACGGCTATGCGATTTCGCAATGCGCGGGTCCGTGCGATCGGCCACGAAAAAGGGGCCCATGTCTGGGCCCCTTCCGCGCTGGCTTCAGCCGCTGGAGCTGGGGAGGCTCAGGCCCCGACGCCGGCGGTCGCCGCGGCCGCGAACAGGCCGAGGAACAGCAGGAACGAGGGGGCGATACGGTCGAAGAAGCGTTCGAACTTTGCGAGAGACATGACACACACCTTTCAGTTTGAACCCCCTGGGGAGAGGGGGCGTTTCTTATTTGAACGATGCTCAGATAGTGCGACATCTGAGCGCCGTCAAGATATCTTTACGCCGTTCAGTTGTGAAATTATGGTAAGGCGATGAGCGAAGCTAAAAGCGCCGAATCCCGCCCCTATCACCACGGCGACCTGCGCCGGGCGCTGGTGGAGGCGGCCCGCCGATTGCTCGAGGCCGAGGGGCCGACGGCGCTGTCGCTCCGTGCGGTGGCGCGCGAGGCGGGGGTCAGCCCCGCCGCGCCCTATCACCACTTCAAGGACAAGGCCGAGCTGCTCGACGCCGTGGCCCAGGAGGGCTGGGAGACACTCAGCAACCTGATGGCCGAGGCGAAGTCGAAGTCCCAGGGGCTGCAGCAGCTGACCGCCATGGGCATCGCCTACGTCTGCTTCGCCCGGGACAATCCCGCCCTCTATCGCGTCATGTACGACGCCGCCCGCGACAAGGAAGCCCTGCCGCCCGGGATGCAGGACGACAAGGACAGCGCCTATTGCATGGTGCGCGACACGATGGTCGAGCACGGCGCCGATCCCGACGACGGAACCCACCTGGAGCTCGCCGGCGCGGCGGCCTGGTGCGGCGCCCACGGCCTGGCCGAGATGGCGGGCTTCCGCCAGTTCGACCACCTCAAGGAAGCCCTGGGCGGCGAACGCGCGTTCATCGAGGGCGTGTTCAACCACATGGGCCTGTTCCCGCATCCCGACCGGGAGTGCTGAGGCCCCTGCCTCCCACTTCGATTCCAGGCTAGACCGCGACCGTGTTCGTCACCCGGTTCGCGCCCTCTCCCACCGGCTACCTGCACCGCGGCCACGCCTTCTCGGCGCTGACGGCGCACGAGGCCGCGCGCGCCGTGGACGGCCGGTTCCTGCTGCGCATCGAGGACATCGACGCCACCCGCTGCCGCCCCGAGTTCGACGCCGCCATCTTCGAGGACCTGGCCTGGCTGGGCCTCGCCTGGGAGACGCCGGTCCGCCGCCAGTCCGAGCATCTGGCCGACTACCAGGCCGCCCTCTCCCGCCTGGAGGCCGACGGCCTGCTCTACCGCTGCTTCCGCACCCGCCGCGAGGTGGCCGAGGCCATGGCGTCGGCGCCGCACGGGCCCATGGAGGTCTTCCGCGGCGGGCCCCTGCCGCCGGCGGAGGAGGCCCAGCGCCTCGCGGCCGGCCAGCCCTTCGCCTGGCGCCTGTCCCTGGATGCGGCCGAAGCCCGGCTCGGCGGCTTCGGGGCTCTGACGTTCGAGGAGGAGGGCGAGGGCGCGGTCGCCACGCGGCCGGAGCTCGGCGGCGACGTCGTGCTGGCGCGCAAGGACGTGGGCGTCGCCTACCACCTCGCGGTGGTCGTGGACGACGCGCTCCAGGGGATCACCCACGTCATCCGGGGCCGCGACCTCTTCGAGGCGACCCACGTCCAGCGCCTGCTGCAGGCGCTGCTCGGCCTGCCGACGCCGATCTACCGCCACC
Organism: Pseudomonadota bacterium; assembly: GCA_049323595.1. Taxonomy (GTDB): domain Bacteria; phylum Pseudomonadota; class Alphaproteobacteria; order Caulobacterales; family Caulobacteraceae; genus Phenylobacterium. The sequence goes on along the minus strand of JBMOOD010000012.1, from coordinate 69,256 downwards.
ACCGCCTGCTGACCGGCCCGGACGGCAAGCGCTACGCCAAGCGCGACCGGTCCGAGACCCTGCGGTCCCTGCGCGAACGCGGTATGAGCGCCTCGGACCTTCGCCGGGAGTTGGGCTTTGACTGAGGCCGTCGCGCAGCCGACCGCCACGGAACGCTGGCAGGCCCTGGCCGTGCTGGTGCTGGGCGCCTGCGTCATCGGGCTCGCGGCCATCCTGGTCCGGCTCAGCGACGCCGGCTCGGCCGCCACCGGCTTCTGGCGCCTGGTCTTCGCCACGCCCCTGCTGGCGGCCATGGCCTGGCGCGCCCCAGGCGGGATCGGCCGGCCATCGAAGTGGGCCCTGTGGGCGGGCCTCTTCTTCGCCCTCGACCTGGGCTTCTGGCACTACGGCGTCCACTACACCTCGGTCGCCAACGCCACGGTGCTCACCAACCTGACGCCGGTGGTGGTCACCGCCTTCGCCTGGATCTTCCTGCGCCAGCGGCCGCGCTTTCTGTTCCTATTGGCCGTCGCCGCCGCCGTCTGCGGCGCCTCGCTCATGGCCATCGAGAAGGGCGGCGGGGCGCTGCGCAACCAGCCCCTGGGCGACCTGCTCTCGCTCATCACCGCCTTCTGGTACGCCCTCTACTTCCTGACCATGGCGCAGGGCCGCAGGACCGAAAGCGCCAGCCGCCTGATGTTCTGGGCCGGGATCGTCGGCGCCCCGCTCCTGCTGGCGGCGGCGGTCGCCCTCGGCGAGCCGCTCGCGCCGGCCACCCTCGGCGGATGGGTCGCCTGCCTGGGCCTGGGCGTCATGCACGTGGCGGGTCAGGGCTCCATCGCCTGGGCCATGGGCCGCCTGCCCACGCCCACCGCCTCGGTGGTCGTGCTGATCCAGCCCGTCGTCGCCGCGATCCTGGGCTACGTCCTCTTCGCCGAAGCCATCGGCCCACTCCAGGGCCTCGGCGCGGCGATCACTCTCGGCGGCGTGGTCCTGGCGCAGCGGGCGTCCCGCCCGGCGCGGGACTGACGGCCGGCGCGCCTACAGCCGCTCACCCGGCAGGGCGCTGGCCTGCCGCACCCAGTCGGCGAGCTGCGCTTCGTCGAACGGATCGTCCTCGCGGATGTCGAAGTAGCGGACCTCGGGATGCTTGGAGGCGCCGGGCGGGACCGGCTTCAGTGAGGTTCCCCGAAAGAAGGTCAGCTTCACGTACTTGGTGAAGCAGTGGAAGCTCAGGAACCAGCCCTCGCCTTCCGCGCCGTAGAAGGGCGAGTTCCACTTCACCGCCTTGCGTACACCAGGGACGTTGCGCTCGACCAGCGCGTCCAGTCGCTCTCCGATCCCGCGCTTCCAGCCGGGCATGGCGGCGATATAGGCCTGGACGGGCCCGTCGCCCTCGCCCTTGGGGATCTGCGGGTTGCCGCCCGACAGCAGCTTGGGTTTGGCGCCGGTCATCTCGCCTCTCAGGCGTTCTTGGCCGCCCTCGTGCGGGCGGGCTTCGCCGCGTTCAGCGCCACCGCGGCCCGGATGAGCGCCTTCAGCGCAACCTCGTCGATCGCCTCTCCCTCCCGAATGTCGATGGCGCGCCGGGTGTTCCCCTCGAGGCTGGAATTGAACAGCCCCGCCGGGTCCGGCAGCGAGGCGCCCTTGGCGAAGGTCAGCTTCACGGCCGCCTTGTACGTCTCGCCGGTGCAGATGATCCCGGCATGCGACCAGACTGGAACGCCGCGCCACTTGACCTCTTCCACCACCTCGGGGTCGGCCTCCCGGATGAGGCGGCGAACGTGGGCGAGCGTCTCGCCCCGCCAGTCGCCTAGCGTTGCGATCTTCGCGTCGATCAGGTCCGAAGCGGACTCCATGGCCGTCACCGCTTGCCGCGCCGCAGGTCGGGCGGGCTGTGGCGGATCCGGCGGAGCCAAGCGCTCTCGTTCAAGGCGTTCTCCTTCCCTCTTCGGCCAAGAGCAGCTCGTGGGCTTTCGGCAAACACATAACCCATTGGCTATGGGCAGATGCATATCTGGTGGGTTATGAATTGGTCAAGCGCCACGCCCAGTACTCTGAACGGGGTCCCGGCGGCGGCCAGGCTGCGCACGATCATCAGGGACCGGTTGAGCGCGACCCGTCCCTGCTGCAGCCGTGCCGCCGGTCGAGCACCTCAGGCCCCCAGCGGATTGCGCGGATCGAGGGGCAGGCCCTGGGCCTGGCGCCGTTTGAGCAGCCGCAGCCACCCATGGAAGGCCTCGCAGTCCAGGCCGTGCATCATCAGCCGGTAGCCCGCCTGCAGGGTCGACAGCGGCACCAGCGGGTGGCCGTTCTTGACGAAGGCCATGTGGTAGTCCGTGCCCAGGATCTTGCCGATGTAGATGGCGATCACCTCGTCGAGCTGCAGGCTGTTGGACGCGCGGATGAAGTCCGAGCGGGGCAGCATCAACGCATAGAGCGGCGTGTAGACCTCGATCGCCGTCTGCACATCGGCGAAGTTCAGCGGCCCCTTCGGCAGCGGCTCCAGCTCGAAGGGCTCGTCCGAGATCATCGAGAAGTCCACCCGGTCCACCGGCGCCAGGTCCCGGCCCTGGGCGCGGAGCGAGGCGTTGAGCTGGATGATGAAGTTGAAGACGTTCAGGTCGTGCTGCAGGAACACGTTGTCCTCCAGCGCCTTCAGGGTCCGCGGCCGCAGCGGGACGGTCTCCACCTCCACCGGCCCGGCGTTCGCCTTGATGAACGCCAGCAGCTCGGTGCCGATATGGAAGTGGCGCAGGATCAGCATGTTGGCGTCGGGCGTGCAGAAGGTCCGAAGCCCCCAGTGGATCAGGCGGTGCAGCGTCCCGTTCAGGTTCGGATGGTGCGGCGAGATCCCCCGGAGCAGCTTCACTAGCAGGAAGAAGCCGAAGACCCCCGGCCGCATGATCGGGAACAGCCAGCGCCGCGACCAGCTCCGGTTCCCGCGCAGCAGGGCCGTCTTGGCCACCGGATCGATCGGCAGCGAATTGTCGAGATAGAGCGCGAGCCACGGATCGGGATCGGCCGGATCGTAGGCGGCAAGATCGAAGGCGCGCTCGCTCACGCCGCGATCTCCTCGATCTGCAGGGCATAGAGACGCGCGGTCACCTCCGCCGTGCGCACGATGCGCTCCGCCACCGCGGCGTCCGGCAGCACCAGCCCCAGCATGGCCTCGAACTCCTGGATGTGATCGGCGTCGTTCTCGCCGTGATAGAGCAGGAAGCGCACCGCCTCGTCAGGCAGGCCCAGCCGGTCGCGGACCATCGCGCCCCATTCGGCCGCCTTGATCGAGCCCAGCCCTTCGATGATCCACATCGCGCCCAGGAGGCCGAAGGGATTGGGCTTTGAGGCCTCGTGGAACATCCAGGCCGACAGCGCCTCCGAGCCGACGTTCTTCCGCGCGCCCTCGATCTTCGCCAGCGCCCCGCCCGTCGCCACATAGTCGGCGTCCAGCAGGCGGAAGTCGCGATGCTCGGTCACTGCGTGGCGCATGAGCTTCGAGCGCAGCTCCAGATGCGCCTCGTCGATGTTGGACGCCGCCCGCGACATCCAGAGCGCCCCGTCCTTCACCTGCTGGCGCAGCTCGCTCAGGAAGGCGCGGTAGTCCTCCAGGGTGAAGCGGCCCCGCGTCAGCCGGCGGATCAGGGGCGTGGCCTCCAGCCGGCCCTCGAACTCGGCGAAAACCACCGCCAGGCGGCGCAGCACGTCGGTCACGTCGCCCATTGCGCCTCCAGCAGCATGAACCCCACGAAGGCGCGGCCGCTCTCGGGCACGACGCAAAGCACCTTCTCGCCCGCCTTCAGCCGGCCGGTCTTCAGGAAGGCGTCCAGCATCACCCAGATCGACGCCGAGCCCACATTGCCCACGCTCGCCAGGTTCGAGAACCACTTCTCCTCGGGGATCATGCCGGCGGTCTTCGTGAGCAGGCTCACGATCTCCTCCCGCAGCGAGCGGGCCGAATAGTGGCATAGCAGGTGGTCGATCTCGGCCGGTCGGATGCGCCCCTGGTCCACCTTCTCCAGATAGACCCCGACCCACGCGCGGATCACCCGCTTCAGCAGCTCGAAGTCCTGAAGCAGGGCCACCGCCCCGGCCGCATGCGCCGCCGCCGGGCCCGCGTGGCTCCAGGTCGCCATCGGGTCGGCGCGGGTCTCCACCGCAGCGCCCGCCCACATGCAAGGGTCGAACCGCCCGGCCAGCGAGACCAGGTCGATGAATTCCACCTTCAGCGACAGGCCGTCGGGCCGCGGCCGTGGTTCCATCACCACCGCGCCCGCGCCGTCCGAGAGCGTGAACCGCAGATAGTCCGCCTCGGCCCGCAGCCGCCCCTTGGCGTCGACCAGCGCCGTGCCCTCGTAGAACTCCGGCCGGAACCAGCGCGACGAGAACTCGCCCGCGCAGGCCGCCGCCACCTCGTGCTCGCCGGCGCGGACCTGCAGCCACGCCGATTTCGCCGCCATCAGCGAAGAACCGCACACCGACTGGAACGAGGCGATCTCCAGCGGCCCGCCGCCCAGCTCGCCGTGCACCGCCGCCGCGTGACCCGGCACCAGATAGTCGCCCTGGGTCGTCGCCGCGGCCAGGAAGCCGAGATCCTCCAGGCCCAGGCCGGCGCCCTCCAGGGCGGCGCGCACCGCCTGCGCCGTCATGGCCGCGTTGGAGCTCGTCGGCGCGCCATCCGGCCCCAGCGCATAGTGCCGCGTCTCCACCCCGTTCCACCGCAACGCCCGCCGGCCCAGCAGGCTGTCGCGCCCGCCGATCCGGCCCAGGTGGTCCTCCATCCGGTCCACGCCGACGGGCGGCCCGGGCAGCCAGGCTCCGGTTCCGGTGATGAAGGCGTCTCGAAGCTCGGCCATACGGAAGACCTACCATCCTGGCGGCCGAACGCACGCGGAATGGCGGCTGTTCGGCGTCCGAAACCGCCGCTACCATACGTCGTAAATCAGAAGGAAACGCCCATGCTCCGCGCCGTCCTAGCGTTCGCCGCCGCCCTCATGCTCGCCGCCCCGGCCGCGGCGGCCGACAAGTACGCCACGAACGGCGACGTGAAGATCCACTACGTCGTGGAAGGTGAAGGCCCACTGGTCGTGATGCTGCATGGCTTCCCCGACTACTGGGCTTCCTGGAAGCCGCTGATGGCCGAGCTGAACAAAGCCGGCTACCGCACCGCCGCCCTCGACCTGCGCGGCTACAACCTCTCGGACAAGCCCAAGGGCGTCGCCGCCTACGCCATGCCGAACCTGGTGGGCGACGTGGCCGCCGTCATCGCCGCCGAGGGCCAGAAGGACGCGGTGGTGATCGGCCACGACTGGGGCGCCGCCATCGCCTGGCAGGTGGCCATGAACCGTCCCGACCTGACCGGTCGCCTCGTCATCATGAGCGTGCCCCACCCGGCCACCTTCCGGCGCGAGATGGCCACCAACAAGGACCAGCAGCAGAACAGCCAGTACGCCCGCAACTTCCAGCAGGAGGGTTTCGAGAAGAACCTCACCGCCGAGGGCCTGGCCAACTGGGTCAAGGACCCCGCCGAGAAGCCCGGCTACGTCGAGGCCTTCAAGCGCTCCGACTTCACCGCCATGCTCAACTACTACCGCGCCAACTACCCCAGCGGGACCGGCGACCAGGCCACGGCGCCGGCCGGCGTCGCCACCGACCAGCGGGTGAAGGCTCCCACCCTCGTGATCCACGGCATGAAGGACACCGCCCTCAACGCCGCCGGCCACTCGGGCAGCTGGGACTACATCGACGCCGACACGACCATCGTCATGATCCCCGAGGCCGCCCACTTCGTGCAGCACGACGCCGAGGCGATGGTGAACCGCACGGTGAAGGACTGGCTGGCGCAGCGGAAGTAGCGATCCTCCCTCTGAAGGTTTCAATCCTGCTGCCAAACCGCTGTCAGCAGCCCCCTGCGAGGATGTGGCGGTCCAGCTCCGGAGCGCCTACCTTGGACGCCATGCCCCGCACCGCCGCCCCGTCGGGCGTCGCCGACATGTCGGCCGCCTTCGACTACGACGAAAACACCATGCCGATGCTCTGGAAGCCGCACCGCCCGGTGCGCCCAGAGAAGAGCGAGGGCGGCCGCAAGTTCAAGCTGGCCTCCGCCTACCAGCCGGCCGGCGACCAGCCCACCGCCATCCGCGAACTGGTCTCCGGCGTCGAGGGCGGAGAGCGCGACCAGGTGCTGCTGGGCGTCACCGGGTCGGGCAAGACCTTCACCATGGCCAAGATCATCGAGGAGACCCAGCGTCCCGCCCTGATCCTGGCCCCCAACAAGACCCTGGCCGCCCAGCTCTACAGCGAGTTCAAGAGCTTCTTCCCCGAGAACGCGGTCGAGTTCTTCGTCAGCTACTACGACTACTACCAGCCCGAGGCCTACGTCCCCCGGACCGACACCTATATCGAGAAGGACTCCTCGATTAACGAGCAGATCGACCGGATGCGCCACTCGGCCACCCGCGCGATCCTGGAGCGCGACGACGTCATCGTCGTGGCCAGCGTCTCCTGCATCTACGGCATCGGCTCGGTCGAGACCTACTCGGCCATGACCTTCCAGATCAAACCCGGCGACCGCATCGACGAGAAGCGGCTGATGGCCGACCTCGTGGCCCTGCAGTACAAGCGCAACGATCAGGCCTTCGAGCGCGGCGCCTTCCGCCGCCGCGGCGACACCCTGGAGATCTTCCCCGCCCACTACGAGGACCGCGCCTGGCGCATCTCCCTGTTCGGCGACGAGATCGAGTCCATCACCGAGTTCGACCCCCTCACCGGCAAGAAGACCGCCGACCTCGAGGGCGTGAAGATCTACGCCAACAGCCACTACGTGACGCCGCGCCCGACGCTCCGCCAGGCGATCAACCAGATCAAGGTCGAGCTGAAGGAACGCCTCGATTGGCTGGTGGCGAACGGCAAGCTCTTGGAGGCCCAGCGCCTCGAACAGCGCACCACCTTCGACATCGAGATGATCGAGGCCACCGGCTCCTGCGCCGGGATCGAGAACTACTCCCGCTACCTCACCGGCCGCCGGCCGGGCGAGCCGCCGCCCACCTTCTTCGAGTACATCCCCGACAACGCCCTCTTGTTCGTGGACGAGAGCCACCAGACGGTGCCGCAGATCGGCGCCATGTACCGGGGCGACTACCGGCGCAAGTGGACGCTGGCCGAGTACGGCTTCCGCCTGCCCTCCTGCATCGACAACCGGCCGCTGAAGTTCGAGGAATGGGACGCGATGCGCCCGGACTCGGTGTTCGTTTCGGCCACGCCTGGTCCCTGGGAGATGGAGAAGACCGGCGGCGTCTTCGCCGAGCAGGTGATCCGCCCCACCGGCCTGATCGACCCACCCGTGGAGGTGAAGCCGGTCTCCAAGGACGGCTTCAGCCAGGTGGACGACGTCATCGACCAGGTTCGGCAGACCATCGCCCGCGGCTACCGGTCCCTCATCACCGTCCTCACCAAGAAGATGGCCGAGGACCTGACGGAGTACATGCACGAGCAGGGCCTGCGCGTGCGCTACATGCACTCCGACGTCGACACCTTGGAGCGCATCGAGATCATCCGCGACCTCCGGCTCGGCGCCTTCGACGTGCTGGTCGGCATCAACCTGCTGCGCGAGGGCCTGGACATCCCCGAGTGCGGCCTGGTCGCCATCCTCGACGCCGACAAGGAAGGCTTCCTGCGCTCCGAAACCTCGCTCATCCAGACCATCGGCCGCGCGGCGCGGAACGTGGACGGCCGGGTCATCCTCTACGCCGACAGCATCACCGGCTCCATGGAACGCGCCATGGCCGAGACGAAGCGCCGGCGCGAGAAGCAGGAGGCCTACAACCTCGAGCACGGCATCACGCCGGAGAGCGTGAAGAGCCAGATCAAGGACATCCTGGCCAGCCCCTACGAGAAGGACCACGTCACGGTCCAGGCCGGCGTCGCCGAGGGCGCCAAGCCGTTCTTCGGCGACAACTTCAAGACCACCCTCAAGGACCTGGAGGCCCGCATGCGCGAGGCCGCCGCCAACCTGGAGTTCGAGGAGGCCGCCCGCCTCCGCGACGAGGTCAAGCGGCTGAAGATGCTCGACCTCGAATTCGCCGCCGACGCCCTCGCCCCCCAGGGCGAGAGCGGCGACAAGGACGCCGTCAAGCGCGTCAAGGCCGAGGTCCGCGCCGAAAAGGCCGAGGAGATGCGCAAGATGCGCGGAAGGCGGCGGAAAGGGCCCTAGGTCCTCCCCCGCCTGCGGGGGAGGTGTCGCCGAAGGTGACGGAGGGGGCGCTGCTCGGCCGACCCCCGCTCAACCGTTCGTCGCAGGCCGTCTTGACGCCGTCCGCGCCGGTCCCGAAGCCTCGGCCGACAGCCACGCAGCGGACCACCCGCATGAGCCCTCGCCTCGTCCCGATCGCCGCCCTCGCCGCCCTGGCGCTCCCCGCCGCCCCCGCCGCGGCGGGCGGACCCGAGAAGCTCCCCCTCGCGGTCACCAACACCACCGACCGCGTGGTCTTCTGCGCCTTCGTCTTCGACGGGAAGACCCGCACCAACCTCGCCATCCGCCCCGGCCGCACCTGGTCCGAGGCCTTCGACCCCCGTCGCACCCTCCAGCTCGTCTGCAACCGCGGCGTCGACAACGTCTTCGGCCCCCTGGATGCCGGCAAGACCTACGCCCTCGTGGAAGCGCGCGGGCGGAAGGTGGGACTGGCGGAGGCCGAAGGGGAATAGGCGCCCGCGTGAACTGACACACAGTGGCCCCTTTGCTTCCCGCCGGCGCGGACGCAGCCGAAGACCTGTGGAGACAGCCACCGCCATTCGTTCTAGTTCTGGCGCGAGGTTCAGTTGGTGGGGCGTAGCGTGAGCGTATTGCGTTGTGTTTCTGCGGTCGTTGCGGCCGCGGTGCTGATATCGGGTCCGGCGGCGGCGCAGCCCGCTTCGAAGTTCGGGGCCCTGGCGGTCGACCGCGCAAAGAGCTTTGTCTTCGGCTTCGCCCACGACTATCCCACCCGCGCCGAGGCCGAGGCCCGCGCCCTTGAGGAAGCCCGCAAGCGCGGGGGAAATCCCTCCGTCGTGCTGGTCTGGTCCGGCGCCGGCTGCGGCGCCTATCGCACCATCGATCCCAAGGACGGGACCGCCTACGGCTGGGGGGTCGCCCGCACACGCTCCGAGGCCGACGCCATCGCCCAGCGCGAGGCGATGAAGCGCGCGAACGGCGCCCTCGTCTGGAACAACGCCTGGGCCTGCAACGAAGAGTCCCCCCAGCCACTGCAGATCCTGAAGAACGAGCCGGTGGGCGATGCGAGCGGTGACGCCGTCGTCCTCAAGAACGCCCGCTTCGTCACCGACCTCGCGTTCTCTCCCGACAGCAAGCAGGTGGCCACCCTCAGCTACGGCGACGGCCAGGTCCTGGTCTGGGACGTCGCCACCGGCCGGCGGCTGCACGCGCTGACCGGCCTTTCGTCCGCGCCCAACAGCATCGCCTGGTCCCCCGATGGCGCGCGCATCGCCGGCAGCGACAGCCAGAAGGTGGTGATCTGGAACGCCCGCACCGGCGACAAGGTCGCGGAGCAGGTCACCAAGGCCCTGAACAACGATCTCGCCTTCACCGCCGACGGCCGCGCTCTCTTCGCCTCGGGCGCCCAGGAGGTCTACGACACCCCCAATGACGGCTGGGTCACCTGGCAGTTCGACCCCGCCAGCGCCGCGACCGCGCGCAAGGTCACCCTGATCGGCCCGCGCACCCACGGCCTCAACGACACCGACTATTCCCGCGACGGCCGCATGGCGGTCACCGGCGGCGACAAGCCCGGCCAGGAGCTGCGCGTCTGGGATCTCTCGTCCGGCCGCGCGGTGCAGGTGATCCACGCGCCCAAAGAGGCCAACGCCGTGGCCTTCTCGCCCGACGGCGGCCGCGTCGTCACCGGCGGCAACAACGGCCTGGGCGTCTGGGACGTGGCCACCGGCCGCCGCCTTCTGCGCTTCGGCGCGGGCCGCATTGACGGCGTCGCCTTCTCGCCCGACGGCCGGCGCATCGCCAGCGCCCACATGAGCAAGGAGGTCATCGTCTGGGACGCGGCTACCGGCCAGCAGTTGGCCCGCATGACCGGCCACACCGGCCGCGTCCTGTCGGTCGCCTTCTCGCCCGATGGCCGTGTCGTCGCCTCGGGCGCCGAGGACGGGGCCGCCCGCCTCTGGGACGCCGGGACCGGCGCGCCGCTCAAGGCCGCCAAGGCGCCAGCCGCGGGTTCGCGAGCGGGCTCCACGCCCGCCCCACAGCCGAGGTCGCCGCCGAAGCCTTCCGACGTCGAGGCCCGCGCCGCACGCGACCGCGCCCGGGCCGAGGCCGAGCGGGCCCGCGCGGAGGCCGAACGCGTCGAAGCCCAGCGCCGCGCCGCCGCCGAGGCCGTGCAGGCCGAGGCGACCCGTAAGCTGAATGAGGAGGTCGCCGCCCGCGCCGCCGCCGTCGACGCCCGCAACAGGGCGGCAGCCGAGGCCTACGCCGCCAAGGAAGCCGCCTTCAAGGCCGCCCAGGAGAAGTATGCCCGCGATAAGGCGGCCCATGAGGCCGAGGTCGCCCGCGCAAAGGCCGCGCAGGACAAGTACGAACAGGATCGCGCCGCCTACGAGGAGCAACTGAAAGCGATGAGCGCGGGAAAACCGAAGTAGGTCGTGCTTCGACATCCCGTTGTAGCGAGCGGGGCAGTTTCCATCGCCTCGCGGGAAGTGGTCTTTCAGAGGTTCTGGGGCCGCGCCCGCTGTGTCATTGCTCCGCTGACTGTGTCCCGGCGATCTTGGCGCCGGAGATTTCCTATCCCCCGCCCCACGAAATCCACGCCACCCGTTAACTCAACACCGTGGCGCGGAATCCCCACCTCTCTCCACAGCACGGTTAACTGGCGCCGTTCATGCCGCTGACAGGGAACCTGTGCTGTCTCAGGACGTAAGTTCTGGGCGTCCAGGGCAGGGCTTGAAGTGATCCATTCCGGATCGCGGCCCGTAGAACTGGGTGTTGGGGATTTGAGGTACAAAGCCATGTCGCCGTCTCTTTCCGTGGTCGCCGACAACGACCTGAAGATCGTCCCGCAGAAGACCGAAACGGTCGCCGAGCGCGTGCGCCGGCTGCAAACCGAGGCCCGCCAGCTGGCCAAGGACCACGTGAAGTCGCTCTCCGTGGCCATGGTGGAGCTGCAGCGGCTGGCCGCCGAGATCTCCGAGGGCGGCGACGCCTATTCGGCCGGCGTTCGGGAAGTCGCCCGTCAGCTCGCCGAGGACCTGGACAGCCGCGTTCAGACGCTCGACGCCATCAGCGCCCGCACCTGATCCAATAAGGCGCGCGCCGCCCGGCGCGTCCCGTCCGAAACGCTCGGCCGGCCCCGATCCCCGGCCCGCCGAGCCACATCGGCGCACCCGGCGCGGTCAACGCGCCGACCGACCCCTTCCCGAGCCTCCGCGCGAGCGGAGGCTCTGTCGTTCTCGGAACCACGGATTGCATGGATTTCACGGACAGCAGCCGCCTGATCCGAGAAATCCGCGATTCCATACCGGACTGCGCCGAGGCGAAGGTCTCCGGGGGCGCCCCGCCCGCGGCGCCATTCCATGTGCGTCCGTGTTTTCCGTCGTCTTTCGCGCCCGAAGGGCGCTTCCGGCCAGTCCGGCCGTCCGTCGACCGGCCACGCCGCTTCCGCCTGGCCCGCCCCGCGTGCTAGGTCCCGCCGCCTGTAAGCTCCCAAGGAACCTCACGCGCCCATGGCCCTGAAAGTCGCCATCGTCGGCCTGCCCAACGTGGGCAAGTCGACGCTGTTCAACGCCCTCACCCAGACCGCCGCCGCCCAGGCGGCGAACTATCCGTTCTGCACCATCGAGCCCAACGTCGGCGACGTGGCCGTGCCCGAGCCCCGGCTCGACGCGCTCGCGAAGATCATCCCGTCGAAGGAGATCATCCCGGCCCGGATCAACTTCGTGGACGTGGCCGGCCTGGTGCGTGGGGCCTCGAAGGGCGAGGGCCTGGGCAACCAGTTCCTGGCCAACATCCGCGACTGCGACGCCGTGGCCTTCGTCGCCCGCTGCTTCATCGACGACGACATCACCCACGTGGAGGGCAAGGTCGACCCGCTGGCCGACCTCGACACCATCGAGACCGAGCTGATGCTGGCCGACATGGAGAGCCTGGAGAAGCGGGTCGTGAACCTCGAGAAGCGCGCCAAGGTCGGCGACAAGGAGGCCGGCACGACCCTGCGCCTCGTGAAGCTGGCGCTGGCCGAGCTGAACGAGGGCCGTCCGGCCCGGGTGGCCAAGGTCCCGGCCGAGGACGAGAAGGCCTGGCGGATGCTGCAGCTCCTCACCTCCAAGCCGGCCCTCTACGTCGCCAACGTCGACGAGGGCTCGGCGGCGACCGGCAACGAGCTGTCCGCCCAGGTGGAGGCCCGAGCCAAGAAGGACGGCGCCGACAGCGTGGTCATCTCGGCCAAGATCGAGAGCGAGATCGCCCTCCTCGACGCCGAGGAACGCGGCGAGTTCCTGGAGACCCTGGGCCTCGAGGAGCCCGGCCTCAACCGCCTGATCCGCGAGGCCTACCACCTGCTCGGTCTGCAGACCTACTTCACGGTCGGGCCCAAGGAGGCCCGCGCCTGGACGATCCACAAGGGCGACACCGCCCCCCAGGCGGCCGGCGTCATCCACACCGATTTCGAGAAGGGCTTCATCCGGGCCGAGACCATCGCCTACGATGACTACGTCCGGCTGGGCGGCGAGGCCGGCGCCCGCGAGGCCGGCCGGATGCGGTCCGAGGGCAAGGAGTATGTCGTCCAAGACGGCGATGTGATGAACTTCCGGTTCAACGTGTAGCGAGACAGCAGCGAGGGCGGAGATGGCCGAGACGATCACCCTGAAAGGCGCCGACGGCTTCGCGTTCAGCGCCTACCACGAGCCCGCGTTCACGCCGCACAAGGGCGGGGTGATCGTGGTCCAGGAGATCTTCGGCATCGACCGCCACGTCCGCGCCGACGTCGAGCGGTGGGCCAAGATGGGCTACGAGGCGATCGCGCCAGCCCTGTTCGACCGGCTGCAGCGCGACTTCCACGCCGAGCACGACGACGCCGGCATCAAGGCCGGCATCGAGAAGGCCCGCGCCACCCCGCTGGATCAGGCCCTCTCCGACATCGCCGCCTGCCGGGACTTCCTGGCCAAGCACGGCGGCAAGGTCTGCGTGGTCGGCTACTGCTACGGCGGCTCCCTGGCCTGGCTGACTGCCGGCCGCGTGGAGGGGATCGGCGCGGCCTCCAGCTACTACGGAAGCCTCGTCAAGCAGTTCGCCGCCGAGACTCCGAAGTGCCCCGTGATCGTCCATCTGGGCCGCACGGATCCCGGCATCGACGCCGACGAGGTGGAGAAGGCGGTGAAGGCGCACCACCCCGACGTGCCGGTCTACATCTACGAAGGCGCCGGCCACGGCTTCAACAACGAGAGCCCCGAGCGCTACAACGCCGAGGCCGCCGACCTCGCCCGCCACCGCACCCTGGAACTGTTCGACTCGGTCTGCGTGGACGCGGACTGATGGGCGAGACGATCCGGCTGAAGAGCCGCTTCGACGGGTTCGAGCTCGACGCCTATCGCGCCCGGCCCGGCGACGCCCGCCGCGGGGGCCTCCTGCTGATCCAGGAGATCTTCGGCGTCACCGACCACATCCGGGAACTTTGCGATGGCTTCGCCGCCGACGGCTACGAGGTGATCGCGCCCAGCTTCTACGACCGGCTCGAGCGCGGCTTCCAGGCCGACTATTCCGAGGCCGCGATCCAGAAGGGCGTGAAGTATTCGACCGCCACGCCCTGGGACCAGGTCGCCGGCGACGCTCAGGCGGCGCTGGACGCCCTGGAAGGGCCACGCTTCGTGACCGGCTACTGCTGGGGCGGGGCGGCGACCTGGCTGGTCGCCTGCCGCTGCGAGGGCGTCGCGGCCGCCGCCGCCTTCTACGGCCGCCGGATCAGCGAACTGGTCGACGAGACGCCGAAGTGCCCGACCATCCTGCACTTCGGCAAGACTGACGCCTCGATCCCGATGGACAAGGTCGAGGAGATCGGCGCGCGACACCCCGACGTGCCCATCTACCTCTACGACGCCGGCCACGGCTTCGTGTCGGATCGCCGCCGCGACTACCACGCCGACAGCGCCCGCCTCGCGCGCCTGCGCACCCTGCAGCTCTTCGCCAGGAGCGCCGGCGGCAAGGGCGAGGTCTAGAGCCCGTCAGGGTGAAGTGGATACCGGTTCACCCGCGCGGACGGGCTCTTGCCTCTTGAAGATAGAGCCTTCTTGTCCGGATCAATTGGTTCCACTTGATCCGGGAAGGCTCTAGTCCTCGATCTCCTTGCGCACGTCGGGGTGCTTCTCCAGCACCCGCACCAGCAGCGCCTGGGCCGCCAGGATGCCGATGCCGGCGCCGTAGCCCGAGAACACCCCGGCCGGGTAGCGCCCGCCCTGGGCCGCGGAATGGATCTGCCAGTACATGAACAGCGCCGCCCCGCCGAGCAGGGCGACGCCGCCGAGGATCGAGACCGGGGTCTGGCCGAAGCCGGCCCGGAAGCTCATCCAGACATAGCGCATCAGCGGCCGGCGAAGCGCGCCCACGATCAGCGGCAGCATCAGGGAGAGGCTGAGGAAGACGGCCGGGAACAGCAGGGTGCGCTGGATGATCAGCATCACCTCCCCCGGCAGCCGGTCGAAGGCGTGCAGCACCGCCCCGGCGTAGATCAGGCCGGCGGTGGCGACCGTGAGGTCCTGGGTGCGCTTGAAGTTCCGCCAGGCGGGCGTGTGGGCCATGCGATCAATGTAGGGGCTCGCCCGCGGCGGAGGTAAGGCCGAAACGCCGCAGGCCGGCTATGGTGGGCGGGTGACGCGTCCGAGTCTCAGCCTGGTCCTTCCCCTGTCGCTGGCGGCGGCCCCCGCCCTGGCCGGCGAGGCCGCCTGCCGGTTCGAGGCCGGGGTGGTGGTGGTGCCGGCCGTGGTCGCCGGCATCGCCGGGGACTACATCCTGGACACCGGCTCGGCCCGCACGCAGGTCCATGACACCCGCGCCCGGTCCGAAGGGGTGGCGGGCGATGTGCTGACCGGCGACGTCCGGCTGGCGGACGTGCGAACCGCCGCCCTGCCCGTCACTGTCGCCGACCTCGACGTCCGCACCTGGAACCTGCCGACCGCCGTCGCCGGCGTCATCGGCGCCGACGCCCTGGGCGGGTTCGTGGTGGACGTGGACTTCCGGCCCTGCCGTCTGCGCCTCTCCCCCCCGGGCCAGGCGCCGGCGCGGGCGGGCCGCGCGCTCGATCTGTCCTGGGACCGGGGCCGCCCGACCGCCGAGGCTTCCGTGTCCGACGATCGCCACGAGCTCACGGGGCGGTTCGTGGTGGCGACGGGTTCCAATGTGCCGATCCGCCTCGCCGACGACCTCGCCCAGGCGCCGGGCGCGACCCGGCTCGAGGAACTCTACCCGGAGGGCGTCTGGCTGGCCCGGCTGCCGCAGGTCCGGTTCGCGGGAGGCCTGGGGCGCGACGTGGCGGCGGGCCTGATGAAGCCGGAGGGGGACGTCGCCGGTGTGCTGGGCGGTTCGGTCCTCGCCCACTTCCGCATACGCTTCGACTTCCCCGCCGGGCGCCTTGTCGTCGCGCCTGCCCCGTAGCAAAGGCTGCCATAGCGAAAGGGCTCCGGATCGCTCCGGAGCCCCTCGAATCTCAGTCAGCGCGCCGTCAGTGGGCGACGTTGCGCCAGACCCGCCGATAGCTGAAGTACAGCAGCACCGTGAAGATCAGCAGGTAGATCATCGCGCCCAGGCCGAACTGCTTGCGCTCGATCATCTTGGGCTCGGCGGCCCAGTGAAGGAACGCCGTGACGTCCTTGGCCTGCTGCTCGATGGTCGACTTCGTGCCGTCGTCGAAGCTCACCTTGTCGGCCGCGAGTTGCGGCGGCATGGCGATGAAGCCGCCCGGCGGCACGTGATCGTGATCCCCGCTCCAGTAGGGCGTCAGGTCGCCAGCGAAGGCCTTGTTGTAGTTCATGCCCGGCGACACGGTCAGGCCCGCCGGCGGCGTCGCATAGCCGATCAGCAGCGAGTAGATGTAGTCCGGCCCGCCGCTGCGCGCCTTGGTGATCACCGACAGGTCCGGTGGGATCGCGCCGCCGTTGGAGGCCGCCGCCGCCGCGTCGTTCGGGAACGGCGAGGGGAAACGGTCGGCCGGCGTGGCGGGACGGGTGATGGCGTCGCCCGTCTCGGAATCGATGTCCGGAACCTGAAGGTCGGCGGCCAGCGCCTTCACATACGGATTGTCGTTCGGGTTCGGATACTCGGGATCATAGAACGGACCGCCGGGCTCGCCGAGGTTGCGGAACGACAGCATCTTCATGCTGTGGCAGGCCGCGCAGACCTCGCGATAGACCTTGTAGCCCCGCTGGAGCTGGGCCGTGTCGAACTTGCCGAACGGGCCGTTGAACGACCAGTCGACGTGCTTGATCTCGGCGTGGCCGCCGGCGGCGGCTGCGGGGCCTGCGACCAGCGAGAGCCCCAGCGCCGCGAGCGCGATACCTTTGCGCAGCATCTTCAGGCTCAGCCCCTCTTTTCAGGCGACGCCGTGGCGCCGGCCGGCGCGGAGGCGGGGTGTGACAGGACAGGCTCGGAGATCGACTCCGGCACCGGCAGCGGCTTCTCGGTCAGGCCGAGGATCGGCAGGATCACGAGGAAGTAGGCGAAGTAGTAGAGCGTCGCGACCCGGCTCAGCCACACGAAGCTGTTGATGTCGGAATCGAAGAGCACGAAGCCGGAGACGCCCGGAATTATCGGATCGTCCGGCAGCTTGGCGCCGCAGTAGCCCAGCACCAGCGCCGCCAGGATGAAGATCCAGAAGTACCACTTCGCGGTCGGGCGGTAGCGCATGGAGCGCACCTTGGACGTGTCCAGCCAGGGCAGGACGAAAAGGGTGGCGATGGCGCCGAACATCAGGAGCACGCCGCCCAGCTTGTCCGGCACCGCCCGCAGGATCGCGTAGAACGGCAGGAAGTACCATTCGGGCACGATGTGCGCCGGCGTCACCAGCGGGTTGGCCGGGATATAGTTGTCGGCGTGGCCCAGGATGTTCGGGTTGTAGAACACGAAGCTGGCGTACAGCAGCAGGAACACCGCAATCGCGAAGCCGTCCTTCACCGTGTAGTACGGATGGAACGGAACGGTGTCCTCCTTGGACTTCACGTTCACGCCGGTCGGGTTGTTGTTGCCCGGCACGTGCAGCGCCCAGATGTGCAGGACCACGAGGCCCGCAATCACGAAGGGCAGCAGGTAGTGCAGCGAGAAGAAGCGGTTGAGCGTCGGATTGTCGACCGCGAAGCCGCCCCACAGCCAGGTGGTGATCGGCTCGCCGACCAGCGGCAGCGCGCCGAACAGGTTCGTGATCACGACCGCGCCGTGGAAGCTCATCTGGCCCCAGGGCAGGACGTAGCCGATGAAGGCCGTCGCCATCATGGCGAGATAGATCAGGCAGCCCAGGATCCACAGCACCTCGCGCGGCGCCTTGTAGGAGCCGTAGTAGAGGTTGCGGATCATGTGGATGTAGACCGCCAGGAAGAACATCGAGGCGCCGTTGGCGTGCATGTAGCGGATCAGCCAACCGTAGTTGACGTCGCGCATGATGCGCTCGACCGAGGCGAAGGCGTGGTCGACGTGCGGCACGTAGTGCATGGCCAGCACGATGCCGGTGACCAGCTGGATGCCCAGCATGAGCGCCAGGATGCCGCCGAACGTCCACCAGTAGTTCAGGTTCTTCGGCGTCGGGAAGTCCAGCGCCGTGTCGTACATGAAGCGCACGATCGGAAGGCGCGTGTCGAGCCAGCGCTCGATGCCGGTTTTCGGCTCGTAGTTGGAGGGTCCGCTCATCGGGATCAGCCCACCTTGATCTTGGTGTCGGAGAGGAAATCCCAATCCGGAACGACGAGGTTCGTCGGCGCCGGGCCCTTACGGATCCGGCCCGAGGTGTCGTAGTGCGAGCCGTGGCACGGGCAGAACCAGCCGCCGTAGTCGCCGCCACCGAAGGTCGGCACGCAGCCCAGGTGCGTGCAGGTGCCGATCAGCACGAGCCATTCCGGCTTGCCGGGCTTGTGACGGTCGGAGTCGGCCTGCGGATCGCGCAGCTCGCCCATCGGCGTCGCGACGGCTTCCTTGATTTCGGCCGGCGTCCGGTAGCGCACGAACAACGGCTTGCCGCGCCACTTGATCACGACCTGCTGGCCTTCGACGACCTTGGTGAGGTCGAACTCGATGGACGCCAGCGCCAGGGTGTCGGCGGCCGGGTTCATCTGGTCGATCATCGGCCAAGCCAGCGCCGCCACGGCGCCGACGGCGGCCGCTCCTGCGGCGATATGGATGAAGTCGCGACGGCTCGGGTCATCCCCCGAGGCGTGCGGGTCGGGATTTTCGCCCACGACGGTGTCGGCCACCTTGAAGCTACCCTTCGAATACAGGCCCCCCGACGCGCCGGCGGACCTTTCAGGCTTGCGGCCTCGCGCCAGGCGTCTGGGGAGGCCGTTTCCGGAAGCGGTCGAAGGCTGGCGGCGCTACACAGTCCCCATGCGAACCGTACGTCCGCCCGACCGTGATTCGCGCCCTTGCCCCCCGGCTGCTCCCGATGGCGGATGGCCTTAGAATGCGTTTGGCCCTTTTTCAACCGGACATTCCGCAAAACGTCGGGGCGGCCATTCGTCTCGGCGCCTGCCTGGGCGCGCCCCTGGACCTTATCGAGCCCTGCGGCTTCCCTTTGAGCGACGCGGCGATCCGCCGCGCCGCGATGGATTATGCGGCCATGGCTGAGGTTCATCGTCACACCGGCTGGCGCGCGTTCGACAGCGTCCGGAAGGGGCGGCTGGTGCTCTTCACGACCCGGGGCGCGACGCCCCTTTACGACTTCACGTTCCGGCCCGACGACATGCTGTTGTTCGGCCGCGAGAGCGCCGGCGTCCCGGACGAGGTGCACGCTGCGGCCGATGCCCGGGTCTTCATCCCGCTCGCACAGGGTGCGCGGTCGCTGAATGTCGTGACGGCGGCGGCCATCGCGCTCGGAGAAGCCTTGCGCCAGACGAACCGCTTTCCAACTGCGGCGGCGACAGGCTAGCAGTCGGCCATGTCCACGCTCCCGCCCGATATCCTCGAACGCCGCAACCGCGCCAAGGCCTGGTTCGAAGAGCTGCAGCAACGCATCTTCGCCGCGCTCGAACAGCTTGAGGACGAGGCGCCGGACGAACTCTATCCGGGCACGCCCGGCCGCTTCGAGCAGAAGCCGTGGACTCGCGAAACCGGAGTCGGCGGCGGCCTCGGCGGCTTCCTGCGCGGCCGGCTGATCGAGAAGGCCGGGATCCACACCTCGGCCGCCACGGCCCGCTTCTCGCCCGAGATGGCCGCCCAGATGCCGGGGGCGGACAAGGACCCGTCCTACGTCTCGGCCAGCATCAGCCTGATCGTACATCCCGTCTCGCCGCGCGTGCCGACGGTCCACATGAACACCCGCTTCCTCTCGACGGCCGAGAGCTGGTTCGGTGGCGGCGCGGACCTGACGCCGATGCTGGACGAACAGCGGAGCCAGGACGCCGACGACGCGAAGCTTTTCCACGCCGCCATGAAGGCCGCTTGCGATCCGTTCGATCCCGAGTGGCATGCGAAGTACAAGGCCTGGTGCGACGAGTACTTCTTCCTGCCGCACCGGGGCGAGCCGCGAGGGATTGGCGGGATCTTCTACGACCGGCACAACTCGGGCGATTTCGAGAAGGATTTCGCCTTCACCCGGGCCGTCGGCGAGGCGTTCCTGGACGTCTATCCGAAGATCGTCCGCCACCGAATGAGCGAGCCCTGGGGCGAGGCCGAGCGGAAGGAGCAGCTCGTTCGGCGCGGCCGCTATGTCGAGTTCAACCTGCTCTACGACCGCGGCACCATGTTCGGCCTGAAGGCGGGCGGGAACATCGAGACCATCCTGTCCTCCATGCCGCCGATGGTCGCCTGGCCCTGAAGGAGCGCGCCGCATGACCGACGCCAGCCTCGCCGAACGCCTGGGCCACGGGCCCGACGCCAGGCTGCTGATCGTCAACTGCGACGACCTGGGCTCAAGCGCCTCCGCCAACCGTGCCACGGCCGCGGCCTTGGCGGCCGGGACAGCGACCAGCGCCACCCTGATGGTCCCCTGCCCGTGGGCGCTGGACGGGGTCGAACGATGCCGGGCGGGCGGGATCGGCGTGCACCTGACCTTCACCTGCGAGTACCCGACCTACCGCTGGCGGGCGCTGACGGCGGGGGCCAGCCTGCACGACGCCCAGGGCTATATGCCGGCCACGGCGGCGGCGGTCTGGGAGACGGCCGATCTCGACGAGGTCCGCGCCGAATGCCGGGCCCAGATCGACCAGGCGCTGGCCTGGGGCGTCGACGTCACCCACCTCGACACGCACATGGGGACGATGCAGCTCGATCCCCGGTACTTCGAGATCTACCTCGAGCTCGCGGAGCATTACCGGCTGCCACTGCGGATGGCCGGGGCCCGGGCGGAGGCCCAGATCGGCTTTCCGGGAAGGGCGATGGCGGCGGAACGTGGCCTCGTCTTCCCGGACCACCTGACCAGCATCTCGCTCGAGAACGCCCGCAGCGGGCGCACCTTCGACGAACTGCTGGCGCGGCTGCGGCCAGGCGTGACGGAGGTTTACTTCCACCCCGTCGAGGATGGCCCGGAACTGCGGGCCTACGACTTGGAGCAGCCAGACGGCCGCGTCGCGGACCACTTGCTGCTGACCAGCCCGGACCTGCCCGCCCGGATCGCGGCGGCCGGCGCCGTGCTCATCGACTTCACGCCCCTGCGCGACCTGCAGCGGGCCGGCTAGGTGGTCGAGATACGGCGATGTCGGCCCGACGACCTGGACGCCCTCTACGACATCTGCCTGAAGACGGGCGACGGCGGCGGGGACGCTACCGCCCTCTACGGGGACAAGCGGATCACCGGCGAGATCTTCGCCGCGCCCTATGCCCTCCTGGAGCCGGATTGCGCCTGGGTGGCTGAGGACCAGGGCGGCGTCGCAGGCTACATCCTGGGGACGCCAGACACCCGCGCCTTCGAGGCCCGGTTGGAGGCCGAGTGGTGGCCGACCCTGCGCGCGCGTTACGCTGATACCGCCGAGGTCCCGGCCTGGAAACGCACCCGCGAGCAGTGGGACGCCTACTACATCCACCATCCGCCGCCGAACCCTCAGGCGGCCGTGGACGCCGCGGCGGCGCACCTGCACATCGACCTGCTGCCCCGGCTGCAGGGCCGCGGTGTCGGCAAGGCGCTGATGGACCGGTGGCTGGCGGGCGTCGGCGGACGGGCGCACCTGGGCTGCCAGGCCGAGAACCTCCGAGCCCAGCGGTTCTACGAACGCTACGGCTTCCGGCGCCTGGCGGGCGTGAGGGCCAAGGGCGTGGTCTGGATGGCGATCGGCTAGCTCTTCAGGAAGGCGTTGATCCAACCGCCCACCCGCGCCCGGTCGTCGGGGCGGCCGAAACTGGCGATGGCGCGGTCGGCCTCCTCGTCGGCGTAGACCTTGCCGCGACGCGCCTCGATCAGGGCCCGGGCATAGGCGGGCCGGAACTCGGGGTGCGGCTGCATCGAGATCGCAGGCTGGTCGCGGTAGGCCAGGGCCGCCAACGGGGTAAAGTCGCTGGCGGCGATCACCTCGGCCCCCGGCGGC
The DNA here is from genome assembly GCA_049323595.1 of Pseudomonadota bacterium. Classification (GTDB taxonomy): domain Bacteria; phylum Pseudomonadota; class Alphaproteobacteria; order Caulobacterales; family Caulobacteraceae; genus Phenylobacterium. The sequence continues at coordinate 47,575 of JBMOOD010000012.1, read as the reverse complement.
GCCTCGACCACCTGGTCCTGGTGTGAAGCCGGCAGACGCATGGCGGCGGCGCCATCCATCCAGGGCTCCTGCGAGACGATACGGTACTCGTGCTCGCCGATCCCCCAGCCCTTGGGGGACTTGATCACCCGGCCGCCGAAAGCCTGGGCCATCGCCTGGTGGCCGAAGCAGACGCCAACCAGCTTGGCGCGGCCCTTGGCGCTGCGCAGGAAGTCGAGGAGTTGGGCGATCCAAGGGTCGTCCTCGTAGACGCCGGCCGCCGAGCCCGTGACGATGTAGGCGTCGCAGTCCTCCGGCGCGGCCGGATACTCGCCTTCGTCCGCCGCGTAGACCCGCCAGTCGTGGGCCTCGCGGCCGAGCAGATCCATGAACATGTCGGGATAAGTCCCGAACTGCGGGATGGCGGGCCGGGGCGGCCGGCCGGTCTTGAGGACGCCGAGCTTCATGACGATGGACCTTGCCTCCTCCCATTCGTCGTCATGGCCCAGCTTGTCCGGTCCATCCATGAACACGTGAGAAGGTGGCGACCTACAGGGTCACCGTCGTGACTTGCTCCGGCGCCGGCGGCGTTCATGGGTCGCCCGGACAAGCCGGGCGATGACGGGAAGGGGGTCAATAGGCCATCCCCTGGGCGACCGCCTTCAGCTTCTCGATCGCCGAGAACTTGTCGTCGAGGAAATCGTGGTCGATCCACCAGTCCTCCACCTCGCGCAGCACCTCGCCCACCATCGGCCCCTTGGGCACGCCCGCGTTCATCACGTCCTGGCCGGTGAGCGGGAAGGCGGGCGGGCTCCAGCCGTCGGCCAGGGCCACAAGTCCCCGCCACTGCATGTTGGCCGCCGTTCGGGCCGAGGCGGCCCAGGAGAGCTTGGCGCGGTCGCGGAAGCCCTTCTGGGTCTCGCGATAGATGGCGCGGCGGATCTCCCGCGGGCTCATCCAGCTCTTGAGCGCAGGCGTGGGCGCCACCGCAGCGACGATCCGATCACGATCGGCGTTGGAGAGCCGCAGGCGCTCGGCCAGCCGCGCCGCCGCCATCTGGTCGTCCGGAAGCAGGGCCGCCAGCCGCAGGACCGGATCGTTCTCGAAGAGCTGGTCGGCCTCGATCTCCACCAGGGCCTCGAAGCGCGGCAGGTTCGCGGGCCCCTTCAGCACCACCTCCAGCACGCCGGTCTCGGCCATCAGGCGCACGGCGGCCCGCGGATCGTCTGCGGCCAGGAGCTTCAGCAGCTCCTTGGAGATGCGCTCGGCCGCGAGGCCGTCGATCCGGTCCTTCAGCTTGGCGCAGGCGGCGACGGCGGCGGCGTCCGCCTCCCCCCGCCCGAACCAAGCGTAGAAGCGGAAGAAGCGCAGGTTGCGCAGGTGGTCTTCCAGGAGGCGCTGCTCGGGATCGCCGACGAAGACGATGCGGCCCGCCTTGGCGTCGGCGACACCGTGGCCGGTGGGATCGTAGATCGTGCCGTCGCGGCGGGCGTAGAGCGCGTTCAGGGTGAAGTCGCGGCGCTGAGCGTCAAGCGCCCAATCCTCGGTGAAGGCCACCGTGGCGCGCCGACCGTCGGTGGAGACGTCGCGGCGAAGGGTGGTGATCTCGTGCGGCAGGTGCGCCGATACGGCCGTCACCGTGCCGTGGTCGATGCCGGTGGGGACCGCGCGGATGCCGGCGGCCTTGATCGCCTTGATCACCCGATCGGGCGTCAGGGTCGTGGCGATGTCCAGGTCGTCCACGGGCCGGCCGACCAGGGTGTTGCGTACGCAGCCCCCGACGAAGCGGGCGCAGTCGGGGCCGCCCTCCGCTTCCAGGGCGTCGAACACCGCCGCGGTCGGCGGGGCGGTCATCCAAGGTTTCGAGCCCAGGGTGTCGGTCATGGCGGCGGCAAGTGGCCCGAAACGGCGGCGTCAGGCAAGGGAGGCCCCGTAGAGCCGCTCGTACAGCGCCCGCAGGATGCCGGCGGTGGCGCCCCAGATATACTGCTCCTGGTGGGTGGTGGCGTAGAAGCGGCGCAGCTCGCCCGTCGGCAGGGCGCGCTCGTGCTCTTCGTAGTTGGACGGGTCCATCAGGTACCCGAACGGCGTCTCGAAGATGTCGGCCACCTCGTGCGGGTTGGGCTTGAGGCTGAATCCCGGCCGGACGAAGCCCACCACGGGGGTGATGAGATAGCCGCTGCCGGTCTCGTAGGGCGTCGACAGTCCGATCAGGTTCACATAGCGCGGCTCGAGGCCCACCTCCTCGTGGGCTTCGCGCAGCGCGGTCTGCCACAGCGTCTCGCCGGGGTCCTGGCGGCCGCCGGGGAGCGCGACCTGGCCGGTGTGGCTGCGCAGGGTGTCGGCTCGCCGGGTGAGCAGGACGCTGAGGCCCGCCTCCCGCTCGACCAGGCCGATCAGCACGGCCGCGGGCCGGGGCGGCTCGGCCGAGGCGCCGGCCCAGCCGCCGGGCGTCAGGTCGAAGTCCGACCGGCGCGGGCCGCCCTCTACGGCGTGATCGTGCAGTGGGTCGAGGTGCCGGGCGATCCACTCTCGGAGCTCGGAGACGGGGCGCATCTGGTTCACGAGGGGTGCGCCTCCGGCGGCCCGAGGGCGAACCAGGCGCCGTTCGACGCCACCCCCAGCATCTCGCCCTCGGCCGTGGCCCGCGGCTCGGCCATCTCGGCCAGCTCGTAGAAGACCGGCCGGGCGATCAGGGCCTCCAGGCCGCGGCGGACGTGGACATAGGGCCGCGGCTCACCGTCGGCGCCGAACGCGACGCGGATGGGATGGTCGGGGCCGGCCTCCACCGTGTCGCCAACGTTGGTCACGAAGCGCAGCGCCTCGCCGTCCCGATCGACGCGAACCGCGACGAAGGGCGCGTCCTCGACCGTGATCTTCAGCTTTTCCACCGGCGTGACGAGGTGGAAGCCGTCGGGGTCCCTGCGCAGGATCGTCGAGAACAGCCGCACCAGCGCCTCGCGCGCGATCGGGGAGCCCTCGTGGATCCAGCGGCCGTCCGGCTTGATGACGATATCGATCTCGCCCGAGTGGGCCGGGTTCCACAGGTGTACGGGCGGCAGGCCGCGGCCGGGCGCCTGCTTGGCGGCGGCGGCGAGGTCGTCCAGGCCGGGCTTGGTCGAGCTTGTCACCCCGTCAAGGTAGGCGCCAGACGGAGTCGGCTCAACCTGCCGCAAGACGACGTGGGCGCCGCGTCCTCCGCCCTATTTCTCGTGTCATCCCGGAAAGCCGCGCCAGCGGCTTGTCCGGGACCCAGTCCGCACCTGTGGTCGGGAACCAGCGCGGCCTCGACACTGCGCCCTTTGCGGAAACGTCGACGCCCGATGGGTCCCGGTCTTCGCCTTCGGCGAAACCGGGATGGCATGGGAGTGGGAGGCGAGACGCTCAGACAACCACCTTGCGGTACAGCCGCCAGCTGGCGTGGCCCAGGAGCGGCACGACGACGATCAGGCCGACCAGGGCCGGCAGCGAGCCGAGCAGCAGCAGGCCGGCGATCATGGCGGCCCAGAGAGCCATAGTCCCCGGATTCCTGGCGATGGCCTTCAGCGAGGTCATGATGGCGATGCGTACGCCGACGTCCCGGTCCAGCAGCAAGGGGATGGAGATCACGCTGATCGCGAAGGCCACGGCGGCGAAGACGAAGCCCACGGCGATCCCGCCCAGGATCAGCGTCGGGCTGACCTCAGAGAAGAAGACCTGCTGGAGGAACATCCGCAGGGTCGGGGGCGTCTCGGCGCCCAGGGTGGCCACGCCGATCTGATAGGCGGCGCCCAGCCACAGGCCGAAGAGGGCCAGGAGGATCAGGCCCATCAGCACGATCGAGCCGATGGCGGGCGAAGCGAAGGCCCGGAAGGCGTCCAGCCAGTTGACCGGCAGGCCCTGCTCCCGCCGGCGGCTCATCTCGTAGAGCCCGGTGGCGGCGACGGGCGCGATGATCGCGAAGCCCGAGGCCAGCGGGAACAGCATCATCAGGAGGTTGTAGTTGAAGGCCGCGGCGGCGAGCAGCGCGCCGGCCAGCGGATAGATCAGGGCGATGAACAGCACGTCGTCGCGGAAGGCGCCGACGTCGCCCGCCCCTTCGCGCAGGGCGGCCTTCAGGTCGGCGAAGCCGATTTTCCGCACCTCGGGGACCGCCTGGTCCGCGTGCCGCGCCGGGTTGAAGGTCATTGCGCGGCCGAGGTCGCGCGCGGCCCACGCGAACCGTTCGACCACATATTCAAAGGGGTTCTCGACGTGATGCGTCGCCATCCGCTCCTCCCAGTTTCTGGTGGCGGTGCGCCCGCGCCTCGTGGCCGGACGGACCACAAGATTGCCGCGAGCATAGCACGGAAAGCCCGCACTGGCGCGTTGCCATCCGACCGTGATCCTGGCCATGTGGAGAAACGGGGAGGACGCGCGATGTCGATTCGAATTCCGAGTATGCGGACGGCCGGTCTGGCGCTGGCGGCGGGGCTTGCGCTGATAGCGGCGGATGGGGCCTGGGCCAGGGCCAAGACGGTCGATCCGAAGGCCTCGTCGCTGGTGGCGGGCGACGCCGCGGCGCTGGGTTTCGATCCCGCCAAGCTGGCCGTGGCGCGCGAGGCGCTGAAGGCCGACGTCGAGGCCGGCAAGATCGCCGGCGCCTATCTGATGGTCGGCCGCCACGGCAAGGTCGCGTTCCAGGAAGGCTTCGGCGCGCAGGGGCCCGGCCAGACGGCGCCGGTCACCGAGGAGACGATCTTCCGCATCTTCTCCATGACCAAGCCGGTCGTCTCGGTGGTGGCCATGACGCTGGTGGAGGACGGCAAGCTCGACATCGACGCGCCGGTCTCCAAGTACCTGCCGGAATTCGCCGACCTGCAGGTGTGGCAGGCCGACGGGACCACCGCGCCGGCGACCCAGCCGATGCTGGTGCGCCACCTGATGAGCCACACCTCGGGGCTGATCTACGGCTTCCTCCAGCAGACCTCGCCGATCGCCCAGGCCTGGGCCAAGGGCGGCGAGAACCGCAACGACCTGACCAACCGCGAATACGCCAAGCTCATCGCGAAGCTGCCGCTGCGCAGCGAGCCAGGGTCCGCCTGGTACTATTCCCGCTCCACGGACATCCTGGGCGCCGTGGTCGAGGCGGCCGGCGGCAAGCCGCTGGACGTGCTGGTGCGCGAGAAGATCACCGGTCCGCTGGGCATGACCGACACCGCCTTCTTCCAGCCCGAGGCCAAGCGGGCGCGGTTCGCCGAGCCGGTGAAGGGCGACTTCCTCTATTACGACTACGCCAAGCCGACGCCGTTCCTCTCGGCCGGCGGGGGCCTGTCCTCCACCGCCGAGGACTACCTGCGCTTCGTGCTGATGCTGGCGAACGACGGCGAGTACAAGGGCGTGCGGATCTTGAAGAAGGAGACGCTGATGCGAATGCGGCAGGACGAGACGACGCCCGAGATCCGCAAGGCCGGCCTCTTCTTCCCCGGCCCCGGCATGGGCTTTGGCCTGGGCTTCAGCCTGGTGAAGGACGACACGATCCAGCGACCGGGCGAAGGGACCTTCTCTTGGTGGGGCATCGCCGGCACCGAGTTCTGGGTCGACCCGAAGAACGACGTCTTCGTGGTCTTCATGGTCCAGGCCCGTGAGAGGGCCATGGAGTACCAGCGGAAGAACCGGGCGTGGGTTTATGACGCGCTGGTGAAGTAGGGGGTGGCGCATAGCCCCATTCGCAAGCCCTCACCTCCCCCGTTTACGGGGGAGGGGGACCAGTCGCCGACCCCGGCCTCGTGCCGGGGGAAGAGCGACTGGTGGAGGGGGCGAGCCTCAGGCTCAGCGGAACGACCTGGCGGTTGAAGGCCCGGCTTAGGGCTTGCCCCCTCCACCTTCCGCTCTACGGCCGGCTGGCGCCGGCCTCGGCGGACGGTCCCCCTCCCGCCGCTTCGCGGGGGAGGTAGGAGGTCAAGTTGCTGCGCTGGCGAACGTCTGGTCTTCGCGCCGAAGGCTCAGGCCGGCTCCCGCCGACGAGGCAAAGCGCAAAATCGACCCTTAGGAGACCTTTAGCGCTGTCGGCACAGGATGGCCTTGATGAAGGACGATGCGAACAATGAGTGGAGCGAGCGAGCCGCTAGCCGGCTTTGGACCGCGACCACTGAAGACGAACGCAACCGCGCCGTCGTCGCGCTCTTCAACCTCTACCGACAGGGAGACCGCCGAAGCGGCTACGAACTGGCCATCATCTCGCCATCCTGGCTTCCGAGTGAAGTTGTCTTCACACGAGACGAGCGCGTCCGTTTGATCGTTGAACGAGCCTTTGCCGGTGACGACTCGGCTGCACTTGAACTCGTCCATGCCTATCGAAACGACGTCGATCCGGAGCAACTCCATCGAGCACTCGCGATGGCCGCTTCAGCCGGCAACTTGGAGGCTCAGGAACTGCTTCAAGGGTGGTAGGTCAACAAACCACCCTCCGCGGACCTTCCTGAGGTCTCTTCGTGAGCGGAGGCGACGCGCGCTCCGCCGCCCCCTCGATCCCGGCCTGCGCCGAGATGAGTCGGCGCCCGGCTTGCGCCGGGCGCTCGCTCAGTTCCGTTCGACGTCGACGAGCTTGTTCTTGGTGATCCAGGGCATCATGGCGCGCAGGCGCTGGCCGACTTCCTCGATCTGGTGCTCGGCGTTGCGGCGGCGGGTCGCCTTGAAGCTGGGCTGGCCCACGGCGTTCTCGGCCATGAAGTCGCGCACGAAGCGGCCCGACTGGATGTCCTCCAGCACGCGCTTCATCTCGGCCTTGGTCTCGGGCGTGACGATGCGCGGGCCGGTGACGTACTCGCCGTACTCGGCCGTGTTGGAGATCGAGTAGTTCATGTTGGCGATGCCGCCCTCGTAGATCAGGTCCACGATCAGCTTCACCTCGTGCAGGCACTCGAAATAGGCCATCTCGGGGGCGTAGCCCGCCTCGACCAGGGTCTCGAAGCCGGCGCGGATCAGCTCGACGAGGCCGCCGCAGAGCACGGCCTGTTCGCCGAAGAGGTCGGTCTCGCATTCCTCGCGGAAGTTGGTCTCGATGATGCCCGAGCGGCCGCCGCCGATGGCCGAGGCATAGGCCAGGCCGAGGTCCATGGCGCCGCCGGTGGCGTCGTGATGGATGGCGATCAGGCAGGGCACGCCGCCGCCCTTCTGGTACTCGCCGCGCACCGTGTGGCCGGGGCCCTTGGGCGCCACCATCAGCACGTCGACGGTGTTCTTGGGCTCGATCAGGCCGAAGTGGACGTTGAGGCCGTGGGCGAACAAGAGCGCCGCGCCGTCGCGGATGTTGGGCTCGATCTCGTTGGTGTAGATGCCGCGCTGCAGCTCGTCCGGCGCCAGCACCATGATGAGGTCGGCCCACTTGGAGGCCTCGGCGACGCTCATCACCTTCAGGCCGTCGGCCTCGACCTTCTTGGCGGTGGCCGAGCCGGGACGCAGCGCCACGGCCACGTTCTTCGCGCCGGAGTCGTGCAGGTTGAGCGCGTGGGCCCGGCCCTGGCTGCCATAGCCTACGATAGCGATCTTCTTGTCCAGGATGCGGGAAATGTCGGCGTCGCGGTCGTAGTAGACGCGCATGATTGTTCTCCTAGGACAATGAAACCTGCCGCACCTGCGCAACGGCGGTGCGGCAAAGCCGGGGGTGTGAAGCGGTTTTTTGCGTGTAGGTCAAGGGATGCGCTCCGGTGCTCAGGGTCGCAGGCGGGCCATCGCGAGCGAGTCCACATAGGCGCCGTCGCGCCAGGCATACTGGCGCAGCAGCCCTTCCCGCTCGAAGCCGAACCGCTCGTAGAGCGCGATGGCCGGGGCGTTGTCGGCATAGACGTTGAGCTCGAGCCGGCGGATGTTCCACCAGCGGTCCGCCAGGTCGACCACGGCGGCCATCAAGGCGGTCCCGACGCCGCGACCGGCGAAGGCGTCGTGTACGGCCATGCCGATGGCGGCCGTATGGATGCGCCGGTGCCATGGCTCGCGGTGCAGGCTGATGCTGCCCACCACACGGCCCTCGACCTCGGCGACGAGGTGGCGGTTGTTGTGGTCGGTGGGATCGAAGCGGTGCTCTCGCATCGCCACGGACATGAGCGGAGTCTGCAGCGTGCCCCAGACGGCGCGCGGCTGGTTCAGCGCCTCGGTCACCTGCGCCATGTCGGCGGGTTCGGCGGCGCGGACGACGATGTCGGGCGTCTCAGTCATGGTCCTCTCCGAAGCCGGGAGGACAGGGCCCAAGAAAAAGCCCCGTCCGGATCCCGGCGGGGCTGGTGGTCGGTTCGTCTGCGGCTCTGCTCGCTAGCGCACGACTCCCCCCATCGGCCCGCCGGAGGCGGTCGGAAGGAGGTTTACGTTCTGGGCGAACATCGCGCGCATGGCGGCTGAATAGCCCGGCCCGGCCGGAATGGCAAAGGCTGCGCGAGGGCGCAAACGATGGCATCGAAGGGGTTATGACCGAACGCATCGCCGCCTGCGCCTGCGGACAGCTCACGGTCGCCTGCCGGGGCGAGCCGATGAAGGTGTCGCTGTGCCACTGCCTGGACTGCCAGCGGCGGACGGGCGGACCGTTCGGCGTGGCTGCGTTCTTCGCGCCGGAAGCGGTGAGCGTCAGCGGCGATATGCGCGAATACCGACGCGGTTCGGACAGCGGCTTCGACCTGATCTTCCGCTTCTGTCCGGAATGCGGCTCGACGGTCTGGTGGGAGAGCCTGCGGATGACCGACCGGGTGGCGGTTGCCCTGGGCGCCTTCGCCGACCCGCAGTTCCCGGCGCCGACCCAGGCGGTGTACGGCCAGCATCGCCACGCCTGGGTCCCCGAGGACCTCGCCTGATGCCGGTGGAGGTCACGCCCGCCATCACGCTCGCCGACGACGAGATCCAGATCCGCGCTGTGCGCGCCTCGGGCCCGGGCGGCCAGCACGTGAACAAGGTCTCCACGGCGATCGAGCTGCGCTTCGACGTGCGCGGCTCGCCCAGCCTGCCCGAGGGCGTGCGGGCGCGGCTGGAGAAGCTGGCGGGCTCACGCCTGACGCTGGAGGGCGTGCTGGTGCTGGTCGCCCAGTCGCGAAGGTCGCAGGAGATGAACCGCCAGGAGGCGATCGAGCGCCTGCTGGAGCTGATCCGCAAGGCCGCCGAGCCCCCGCCGCCGCCCCGCAAGAAAACGAAGCCGACCTACGCCTCCAAGCTCAGGCGGCTGGAGGGCAAGACGAAACGCGCCGGCGTGAAGGCGATGCGCGGGCGACCGCGGGGGGACGACTAACTGTTGTCCTCGACGGGCGCGTCCGGGCCGTTCTTCTTCATGCTGTCGATGGCGTTCTGCGCGCCGGACTTCGAGGCGTAGCCCTCGGTCGAGAAGATCACTTCACTGTTGTACTTGAAGCGGACGCGGAACTCGCCGGCCTTGTCCTTGTAGATCTCGAACTTGTGCGCCATCGGTTCGGCTCCTTCCCTCAACGCGTCCAGCCTAGGGCAAGCTACGGCGACGCCATTGCGAAGCATCAAGGTCGTTGGCCGGACAGGCTGGCAAGCCGGCTCCGCATTCGCCTATAAGGTGGCGCCATGCTCATCTCCCCAGCCAAGCTCCCGCTCCTGGGCGCGCTCGCCAGCGCCGCCCTCGCCGCCGCCTGTGCTCCGAGCATGGGCCCGCCGCCGCCCGGCGGCCGCCCGGCGCCGCCGCCGCCGGTCAGCAGCACCGCCGAGTTCAACGCGGCCGACTTCGCCTGGTCGCAGAAGCCGGGCGCGAACATCATCGCCGGCCGCGCGGCCTATCGGCAGGGTCCCATCCGCTACACCTGCGCCGGCGCGACCGTTGTGCTGACGCCCGAGACCCCCTGGTCGCGGCGGCGGATGGCGGCCCTCTACGGCTCGGCCGAACGCGCCGCCCTGCCTGCCGACGAGGTCCGCGCTCGGACCGACCAGGCGCCTCCGGGCGACGCCGGCCCCTACGTGAAGCGCACCACCTGCGACGACGCCGACCAGTTCGCGTTCGGCGGTCTGCCCGACGGCGCCTGGTACGCCATCACCATCGCCCGCCCCGCCGCGGGACAGGGCGAGACGGTGGCTCTGATGCGCCGGGTGGTCGTGCGCGGCGGCCGCACGGTGCAGGTCACGCTGTAGTCGTTCCTCTCCCGCTTGCGGGAGAAGGGAGCCGCTGACCGAGGCCAGCACCGTGGCCCCAGAGGGCGCCCCCCCCTTTCCGCTTGCGGGAACGGAAGCTCAGTGCACCTGCGCCTTGCCGATCTCCAGGCCGGCCTCCCCGGCGCGCACGCTGATGACCGAGCCGTCCTCCAGTTCGCCGGCCAGCAGCTTGCGGGCGATGGGGTCGATCAGCTCCTTCTGGATCACCCGCTTCAGCGGACGCGCTCCGTAGACCGGATCGTAGCCGCGGTCGCCCAGCCAGTGCAGAGCGCCGTCGTCGAGGTTCAGGGCCATGCGGCGGTCCGCCAGCAGCTTCTCGACCCGCTGGAGCTGGATCTTCACGATGCCGTCCATCTCGGCGCGGCCCAGCCGCTTGAAGAGGATGATCTCGTCGATCCGGTTCAGGAACTCGGGCCGGAAGTGGTGGCGAACCACGTCCATCACCGGACCACGCGCCTTCTCCACGTCATCGCCGTCGGCCAGTTCCGCCAGGAACTGCGATCCCATGTTGGAGGTCATGATGATCAGGGTGTTGCGGAAGTCGACCGTGCGGCCCTGGCCGTCGGTCAGGCGGCCGTCGTCCAGCACCTGGAGCAGCACGTTGAAGACGTCCGGGTGGGCCTTCTCCACCTCGTCGAACAGCACGACCTGATAGGGCCGCCGGCGCACGGCCTCGGTCAGGGCGCCGCCCTCGTCGTAGCCGACATAGCCGGGTGGCGCGCCGATCATGCGGCTCACCGAGTGCTTCTCCATGTACTCGCTCATGTCGAGGCGGGTGATGGCGTGCTCGTCCGAGAACATGAACTCGGCCAGGGCCTTGGTGAGCTCGGTCTTGCCGACGCCGGTCGGCCCCAGGAACAGGAACGAGCCTATCGGCCGGTTCGGGTCCTGTAGCCCGGCGCGCGCGCGGCGCACGGCGTCGGAGACGGCGACCAGCGCCTCTTCCTGCCCGACCACGCGGCCGCGCAGGCTGTCCTCCATGCGCAGCAGCTTCTCGCGCTCGCCCTCCAGCATCTTCTCGACCGGCACGCCGGTCCAACGGGAGACCACTGCGGCGATCTGCTCGGCGTCAACGACCTCGGGCGTCATGGCGTCCTCGGTCCCTTCGGCGGCCTCGGCCTCGGCCAGGCGCTTCTCGAGCTGCGGGATCTCGCCGTAGGCGATCTCGGAGGCGCGCTGCAGATCACCGCGCCGCTGGGCGCCCACCAGTTCGGCCCGCAACCGGTCGAGAGCCTCGCGCGCCTGGGCGGCGGATGAGACCTTCTCCTTCTCGGCCCTCCAGCGGGCGGTCAATTCGGCCGACTGCCCCTCCAGGTCGTCCAGTTCCTCCTCCAGCTTCTCCAGCCGGGCCTTGGAGGCGGCGTCCGTCTCTTTCGACAGCGCCTCGCGCTCGATCTTGAGCTGCACGATGCGCCGATCGATCTCGTCAAGTTCCTCGGGCTTGGAGTCGACGGCCATGCGGACGCGGCTGGCCGCCTCGTCCACCAGGTCGATCGCCTTGTCCGGCAGGAAGCGGTCGGTGATGTAGCGGTTCGACAGGGTCGCGGCGGCCACGATGGCGCTGTCCGAGATGCGCACGCCGTGGTGGACCTCGTACTTCTCCTTCAGGCCGCGCAGGATGGACACGGTGTCCTCCACCGTGGGTTCGTCGACCATCACCGGCTGGAAACGGCGGGCGAGCGCGGCGTCCTTCTCCACGTGCTTGCGGTACTCGTCCAGCGTGGTGGCGCCCACACAGTGCAGCTCGCCGCGGGCCAGCGCGGGCTTCAGGAGGTTGGAGGCGTCCATCGCCCCCTCGCTCTTTCCCGCGCCGACCAGGGTGTGCATCTCGTCGATGAAGAGGATGATCGAGCCCTCGGCGGCGGTCACCTCGTTCAGCACCGCCTTCAGCCGCTCCTCGAACTCGCCGCGGTACTTCGCCCCGGCGATGAGCGAGCCCATGTCGAGCGACAGCAGCTTCTTGTCCTTCAGGCCCTCGGGCACGTCGCCGTTGACGATGCGCAGCGCCAGGCCCTCGACGATGGCGGTCTTGCCGACGCCGGGCTCGCCGATCAGGACGGGGTTGTTCTTGGTCCGGCGCGACAGGACCTGGATCGTGCGGCGGATCTCCTCGTCGCGGCCGATCACCGGGTCCAGCTTGCCATCGCGAGCGGCCTGCGTCAGGTCGCGGGCGTAGCGCTTCAGCGCATCGTAGCCCTCCTCGGCCGAGGCCGAGTCCGCCGTGCGACCCTTGCGGACCGCCGTGGCGGCGTCCTCCAGGCCCTTGGGCGTGACGCCCGCCGCCTTCAGCACATTGGCCGCCTCGCCGCCTTCCTTGGCGAGGGCGATCAGCAGCCGCTCGGTGGTGACGAACGCGTCGCCGGCGGCCTTGGCGCCGGCCTCCGCCTCGGCGAACACCCGCGCCGTCTCGGGCTTCATGTAGAGCTGGCCCGAGCCGCCCTCCACCTTGGGCAGCTTGCCCAGCGCAGCCTCGGCGGCGGCGTCGACTTCGTCGGGACGGCCGCCGGCGCTCTGGATCAGAGCGCGCGACAGCCCGTCGCGCTCCTCGAGCAGCACCTTCAGGATGTGCTCCGGCGCGAGCTGCTGATGACGGCGCGCCAGCGCCAGGCTCTGAGCCGACTGGATCGCCTGCTTGGCGCGGTCGGAATAGATGTCGATGTTCATGGGTCCCCTACTCAGGCGGAAACTCGGGCCGCCGCCTCCTGGAAGCACGGCCGCCCGGCTCACCGGATGTAGTGTGGCCTAGGCGCCACACAAGGGACCTTGAGCAGGATCAATCTCCTCTCCCGAAGTTCTGGGCCGCGGGTTGTCGTCCCACGTGGCCCCAGCCGAACTTTCCGCCCCCTGGGACGTTGAAGGCCCATGCCCGAGAAACACCCGAACACCCACCGCTGGGGCGGCCCCGGGGCCAGCCACGAGGACGCCACCAAGCCGATGCCCGAGCCGGGTCAGCCCCGACCCGACGGGGCCGTTGGAGAAAATCCACGCGTCAGCCAGGTGTCCGGCGGCGGCGGCGAGCCCGACGAGAAGCACAGCCATGTGGACGGCCTGCGTAGTTCCAAGTCCCACGCCACCGACAGCCCCAGCCCCACGAGCACGCGCGCGTGGCGACAGAACCGGTCGCGCAACGACCGCGAGGCCGACGTCCAGGATCCGGCGACAGAAGACCAACGGCGGGCGTCTCCCGAGTCGGCGATCTGGGAGGCCGACGCGGCTGATCTCGAAATCGCCATCAACACCGACGCGAACATCTCTGGCAGAGACGAGGTCGCGGGCCCCATCGCCAATCGCGTCGAAGAAGCCCTCGCGCGCTTTTCGCCGCAACTCACGCGGGTGGAGGTCTATTTGTCCGACAGGAACGGGACGAAGACAGGCGGCAAGCGCTGTTCCCTGGAGGCTCGGCCCAAGGGCTTGGCGCCGCTGGCGGTCAGCCACGAGGCGGGCACGGTTCAGGACGCGGTCGTCGGCGCTCTCGACAAGATCGTCCGCCGCCTCGAATCCGAGTTCGGCCGCCGCAGCAACCGCAAGGGCGGCGAGACCGTTCGGCGCGCTCCGTAGGGCCGGCTCACTCCGGCGGATTGTGCTTCTCGACAAAGGCCATGGTGGCCTTGAGCATCTCCAGCCGCGTCTCGCCGCGCGATAGCCAGTGGTCCTCGCCCTTCTGGATCACGAGCTCGTATGGCTTTCCGGCCTTCTTCAGCGCGTCCGCCATGAACCGGCTCTGCTCCAGCGGCACCACCGAATCGTCCCGCCCGTGGATCAGCAGGATCGGGATGCTGACCTTGTCCGCGTGTTGGGCCGGTGAAATCTCGGCCAGGATGGCGGAGCGATCCTCCTCAGCGCCCATGAAGCGGGTCCAGTACCGGAAGGCCGCCTGACCGCGCTTGTTTCGCGACCAGCTCACGAACCGGCCCAGGTCCGAGACCCCTCCGAAGGAGGCGGCGCAGCGGTAGACGCCAGGATCGAGCGCAGCGCCCGCCATGGCGGCGTATCCACCGTAACTGGCGCCGACGATACAGACGCGCGCCGGATCGATGACGCCCTCCGCCGCCAGATGGCGCACCCCATCGGACAGGTCGGTCTGCATCTTGCGGCCCCATTGGCCGTAGCCCGCTTCTAGCAGGCCGGAGCCAAGCCCCTCGGAACCACGGAAATTGACCTGCAGCACCGCATAGCCGCGCGAGGCCATGGCCTGGGCCCACCAGTCGAAACCAGGGGTATCTCGCGCGGCGGGACCGCCGTGAGGGAACACGATGAGCGGCAACCCTCGGGCTTCCCGACCGCGCGGGGTGGTCAGGTAGCCGGTGAGAGCCAAGCCGTCCTGCGCCTTGTAGCGGATCGGGGTCTGGGGCGAGACGTCTGCCGCCGTCACGTCCTGGTACTCGGCCCCCAGCCACGTCGCCCTGCGGGTGTCTATGTCGACTAGGGCGTAGGCGGGACCTTCGGCGGGGGAGTCGACGCGCACCACGATCTTCCGATGGTCCGCCGACCAAGACTTCAGGTCCACCCCGGCGCCGGGGAAGGCCGCCATGACCGCCTTCCAGATCTTGTCGTCGGTCGGATCGAAGAAGGTGTAGCGGCCCGAGTCACCCACCAGGGCGTACTGCCCGATCAGGCGTCCATCCTGGGAGTCGTAGAGCGCGCCATGGCCGTCGCTCACCACGATCGGCGAGCCCGCCGTAGCGCCGTCGAGCCGGGCCTCCTGCCAGACCAGTCGCTCCTCCTGATCCCGCGCCGTGTAGAGCACGGCCCGGCCGTCGCGGCTCAGGCCCATCATCGAAGGCGGGTCGTTGAGCGCCGTGGCCGAGACCGCCTCGCGCCAGGCGCTTCCTGCGGCCAGCTTGATGGACCAGCGGCCGGTCTTCAGATCGTACAGCTCCTGCGCCGCCGGCTCGCCATCGGGGCCGACCAGCCAGTCGCGCGTGTCCGGCCCTCCCACTTCGACGACACGCGTCTTCCCTGAGTTCAGGTCCACGCGGAAGAGCGACAACCGACCTATGCCGCCGACGAACCTGACGCCCTGCAGGAACACCACAGGTCCCCCGTCGCGAACCCTCACGACGGGCGTGCCGTGGATCGTGTTCATCGACTGATCGACGTCGTGCAGCAGCGGCGTGACCTTCTTCCGCCTCAGATCGAGGCTGAAGCCCATGGCCCATTCCCTCTGGGTGCTGATCACGTCCATCGGCGAGGCCGTCATGGTGGTGACGATGATCAGGTGATCGTCGCCGGCCCATTGGACATAACGAACCTTTGCCCGCCCCGTCGCACCCCGATAGGTCAGCGCCTTTGTGGCCAAGTCCTGGATGACGATCATCCGCTCTTCGCCGTTGGTGACGATGAGCGCCACGGCGTGCCCGCTCGGGGAGACGTTCGCCGACTCGATGGTCGGAAGCTTGCCGTAAGCCTCCAGCGGCGCGGCGGTGGCCGGCGCACGTCCCACCAGCGCCAGACCGAAGCACAGTACGGCCAGGACCTTCGCGATACGTCTCATGGCGGCGCCCCCTACTGCGGCGGATTGTGCTTCTCGACGAAGGCCATGGTGGCCTTCAGCATCTCCAGCCGCGTCTCGCCGCGCGAGAGCCAGTGGTCCTCGCCCTTCTGGATCAGCAGCTCGTGGGGCTTGCCCGACCGGCGCAGGGCGTCCGCCATGATCTGGCTCTGCTCCATTGGCACGACGGTGTCGTCGCGGCCGTGGATCAGCAGGATAGGCGCGTCCGCCGCCTCGGCGTGGGTGATCGGAGAGATCTGGGCCAGGGCGGGGTCGCTGAGCTTCTCCACGCCCATGAAACGCTTCCAGTAGCGACGGGCGACGCGACCTTCGCCCTCCACCAGGCGGCGCAGGTCCGACAGGCCCGAGACGGCCACGGCGCAGCGATAGACGCCGCGATCCAGGGTGGGGCCGGCCAGGGCCGCATAGCCGCCGTAGCTGGCGCCCACGATGCAGACGCGCTTCGGGTCGACGATTCCCTCGCCGGCCAGGTGGCGCACGCCGTCCGAAAGGTCGGTCTGCATCTTCTTGCCCCACTCGCCATAGCCGGCCTCCAGGAGCCGGGTTCCCAGCCCGTCGGAGCCGCGGAAGTTGACCTGCAGCACGGCGTAGCCGCGCGAGGCCATGGCCTGGGCCCACCAGTCGAAGCCGGGCGTGTCGCGCGAGGCCGGGCCGCCGTGGGGGTGGACGATGAGGGGCAGGGCCTTGGCCGGCCGGCCCTTGGGCAGGGTGAGATAGCCGGAGAGCTCCAGCCCGTCCTGCGCCTTGAACCGGATCGGCTTGCGCTCGGAGATATCGTCCGGGGTCAGGTCCTGGTACTCGCCACCCAGCCACTGCGCGCTGCGCGCTGCGACGTCGACGATGGCGTAGGCCGGGCCCTCCGCCGGCGAGTCGACGCGCACGAGGATCTTCTTCCGATCCGAGGACCAGGAGACCAATGAGATCCGCTGCCCGGCGAAAGCGGCGGCGACGGCCTGCCAAACCGCGGCGTCTGCCGGATCGAAGAAGACGGAGCGCGACGTGTCGCCGACCAGCGTATGGTGCCCTATGAGTCGCCCGGTTTGGGGATCTCGGATCGGCGCCTGACCATCGTAGGCGGGGACAA
This sequence comes from Pseudomonadota bacterium, assembly GCA_049323595.1. GTDB lineage: Bacteria > Pseudomonadota > Alphaproteobacteria > Caulobacterales > Caulobacteraceae > Phenylobacterium. The sequence goes on along the minus strand of JBMOOD010000012.1, from coordinate 30,893 downwards.
CGTCGCCGGACTGGGCATCGTCGAGACGCGCCTCGCGCCAGACCCAGCGACCGTCCTCCGCCGCAATCGCGTAGAGCACGGACTTTCCGTCCCGCCCGACGCCCATCATGTTGGGCCTGTCGTAGGGGGCGTCGCTCGCTTCGACCTCGCGCCAGCCCGCTCCAAAGCGGACCTTCAAGGCCCAGCGCCCCGTGCGACGGTCGTAGAATTCCTGGCCGATCGGTTCCCCGTCGGGCCCTACGGCCCAGTCGATGGTGTCGACTTCGCCCGGATCGACCAGCGTGCTCCTGAGCGTATCCGCGTCGACGCGATAGAGCGCCTTGCGGCCGTAGTCGTTTATGAAGTGAACACCCTGGAGATAGATCGCCGGCTTGCCCCGGTAGAGCCGGATGACAGGCGCCCCATAGACGATGTTCATGCCTCGGTCGCCGCTGTCCGCCAGCAGCAGGCTCGCCTTCTTCGTCTGGATGTCGAAGGCGTAGGTCATCCGGTATTCACCCTTGGGGTTCTCCAACTCCATCGGGGAAGCGGTCTTGGACGTGGTGATCAGCAGCCGTCGCTCATCCGCCCATCGAAGGTCGCGCACCTTCGCCTCGCCCGTGTCGGCGCGCAGGGTGACCTTCTGGGTGGCGAGATCCTGGACGACGATGGCGCGGCGTTCGCCGTTGGTGACGATCAGGGCGACCGACTGGCCGCTGGGCGAGACGGCGCCGTCCTCGATCTCCGGCAGGCGGCCATAAGCTTCCAGCGGCGCGGCGGCCGAGGCGCTGGCGAACAGGGCCAGCAGAAACGCAAGCAACAGACGGAACACGACGCACCTCCCCCCGGACGCAATCTGAGATTGCCGCGGGGCGGCGCGCGCCGCAAGGCGAAGCTAGTTCAGCTCGGTCTTCTTCGGCGGTTCGGGCGGCAGCGGGGCGACGGGCACGCCGTCCTCGACCAGCTCGCGCACCTCCTTCGGCGTCGCCTGGCCATAGATGCCGCGGTCTTCCGAGCGGCCTTCATGGATCGCCCGGGCCTCGGCGGCGAAGGCGTCGCCCACGTCGTCGAAGTTCTCCTCCACGTGGCGGCGGATGCGGCCCGCGGCCTCCATCATCATCGCCTGCATCTTGGCGGGCGGGACCTCGCGCACGGTGCGCTTGGTGCCCGCCACGGCCGGGGCCATGATCTGCTTGCGGACGCCCTTCGAGCCGCACATTGGGCATTCGAGGAGGCCCCGGCCCTGCTGGTCGTCGTAATCGGACGACGAGGAGAACCAGCCCTCGAATTCGTGCTCGTGGTCGCAGGTGAGCGCGTAGCGGATCATCGAACTCTATCTAGGGCCCGGTGAACGGCCGGGCGTTGACTAATGCCGGTATGGCCGCCCGCGCCTTGGCCGGCGCGGCCGGATCGAGGTCGGCCAGAAGCACGCCCGGCTCGTCATGGTCAAGTTTTCCAACGACTTCGCCCCAAGGGCCGACCACCAGGGAGCGGCCCCAGGTGCCGCGCCGGTCCTCGTGGAACCCGCCCTGGGCGGCGGCCAGCACATAGCTTCCGGTCTCGATGGCCCGGGCGCGCATCAGCACCTCCCAGTGCGCCTCGCCGGTGGGCCGGGTGAAGGCGGCGGGGATGGTCATCACCTCGGCGCCCGCCAGCGCAAGCGCCCGGTAGAGCGCCGGGAAGCGCAGGTCGTAGCAGATGGTAAGGCCCAGCTTCAGCCCGTCGACCTCCGCGGTGACCGCCCGCTCGCCCGGCTCGTAGGTGGCGGACTCCCGCGCCGTCTCGCCGGTCGGCAGGTCCACGTCGAACATGTGGAGCTTGTCGTAGGTCGCCGCGACGGAGCCGTCGGGGCGGATAAGCACTTGCCGGTTCGCCGCCTTTCCGTCCTCGCGCTTCACCAGCGCCGAACCGACGTCGATCCAGACCGAGAGGTCGCGGGCGGCCTCGCGCAAGCCGTTCACCACCGCATCGTCGGCGAGCGAGGTCAGCTGTGGCAGCAGCACCTCGCGGTCCTTCTGCAGGATATTGGTACCCTCGGGCGTCAGGATCAGCCGCGCCCCGCCGGCGGCCGCCTCCCGAACCAGCGGCAGGACGTGGGCGAGCGCGGCGGCATGGCCTGCGGGCGTGCGCGTCTGGACAAGGCCGACCTTCATGGCCGCCCTATAGCGCGATCAGGCCGCCTGCAGCAGGGGATCGAGCTTGCCCTCGCGTTCGAGCGCCATCATGTCGTCGCAGCCGCCGATGTGGCGCTCGCCGACGAAGATCTGCGGAAAGGTCATGCGACCCGAGCGCTGGATCATCTCCTGGCGCTTCTCGGGATCGAAGGCGGCCTCGATCTCGGTGTAGGGCACGCCCTTCTGCTCCAGGAGGTCGACGGCCCGGATGCAGTAGGGGCAGTACGGCTTGGTGTAGATGGTGACCTTGCTCATCGGCCTTCAAGTCAAAGGGTGTCGTCGGACGTTCATATAGTGAGTCCGGCGGCTGCCTGGACTCTCGCGACCACGGCCAAATCGACGCGGGCGGCGCCGGCGGACTTCAGCGCACGGGCACAGCCCTCGGCCGTGGCGCCCGTGGTCAACACGTCGTCGACCAAAAGGATGCGCAGGCCCTCGACATGCTTGCGCTTCGAGGCCGAAACCTCGAAGGCGCCGGCCACGTTGCGCCGCCGCCCGGAGCCGGACTTGCCGCCCTGGCTCGCCGTCACGCGCCGGCGGACCAGGGCGTCGGGCAGGTACGGTGTTCCCGTCAGAGCGCACAGCGGCCGCGCGATCTCGGCGGCCTGGTTGTAGCGGCGGCGCAGCAGGCGAAACGGATGCAGCGGCACGGGCGCGATCGCGTCCGCCTCCTCGATCAGCGCACGCGCCGACCGCGACAGCCAGCGGGCGAACAAGGGCGCCAGGTCCAGGCGGTCGGCGTGTTTCAGCTTCAGGATCGGATCGCGCGAGGTTTCGTCGTAGAGGCAGGCGGCGCGGGCGGCGTCGAAGGCGCGGGGCTTGGCCAGGCAGGCCGCGCACCGCTCGCCCGGATCGTAGTCGAACGGCGCGCCGCACCCGTCGCAGACCGGCCCATCCAGGAACCGGATCCGGCTCCAGGCGTCCGCCGAAAATCCGCCCGCCAGCGGCCGTGGTCCGCCGTCCAGCGCCTGCGGCGGGAACACCATGTCCAGGACGCCGCGCCAGGCGGCCGAGATCGCGGGCTTCCAACGGGTCGTGAAATCAGGTTCTTCCGCGCTCATGCCCGACCACGCGCCTCCCCGACTCTTCGACCGCGCCCTGCGCCGCAAGCGACTGGACCGGGCGGCGCGGGATTACGCCCAGGCCGACTTCCTCCAGCGCCGGGCGGCCGTCGACGTGGCCGAGCGCCTCGCCCCCATCATGCGCAGCTTCCCGTTGGCCGTCGACCTTTCCGCGCGCGGCGGCGCCTTCCGCGAGGCCCTCGCGACTGAGGCGCCGGATCGTGTGGGGACCCTGATCGAGGCCGACCTTTCCCACCGTATGCTGCGGGGACGCCGGGGGCCGCGGGTCGTCGCCGACGAGGAGCGCCTGCCGTTCGCCGAGGCGAGCCTGGACCTCATCGTCTCGACGCTGGGCCTGCATTGGACGAACGACGTGGTCGGGGCGCTGATCCAGGCCCGCCGGGCCCTGAAGCCCGACGGCCTGTTCATCGGGGCCTTTCTGGGCGGGGTGACCCTGACCGAGCTTCGCCAGTCGCTGGTGGCGGCCGAGGCCGAGATCCTGGGCGGAGCCGGCAGCCGAGTGTCGCCCTTCGCCGACGTGGCCGACGCCGCCGGCCTGCTGCAACGCGCCGGCTTCGTCCAGCCGGTGGCCGATGTCGACACGGTGACGGTGACTTACGAGCACCCGCTGAAGCTGCTGGCCGACCTGCGGCGGATGGGGGAAACGAACGCCCTGGCCGACCGCCATCCCCGGAAGCTGACCCGCGCGCTGCTGAGCCGGACCTTCGCGCTCTACGCCGAGCGGTTCGGCCAGCCGGACGGGCGCGTCCCCGCGACGTTCGAGATCATCACTCTGACGGGCTGGGCGCCGCCCCGGTAACCTCCGGGTAACCACGCCGGCGGGAGACTGGCGCGGGGGGCTCCTGCCAGCCGGGGGTCCGGATGTTCATGAACAAGCTCAACTATCTGGGCCTTGCCGCGGCCATCGCGCTTGCGGGGTGCGCCACGGGCTCCACGCCCGCCCAGGCGCCGTCCAAACGCGGGCCATATGTGGGGGTGGACGCCGCCCTCGCGGGGCGGGCGGCCGCCTTCGAAGCCTACACACGGCGCGCCGGCGCGATCGACGCCGCCTTCCAAGACCCCGCGGAGATCAGCCGCGGCCTGCAGACGGCCGCCGGCTACGAGCCGCGCCAACTGGAGGCGGGCATGGTCGCCTATGCCGCGCTGGCGGCTCTGCAGGAGCCTGCGTTCGTCGCCGGCGTCCGGGCCCGGGGCCGCGACCAAGCCCGGCGCATCGCAGCCGATCCCGGCGCGGCGCTCGACCTGCCGGGGGGCTCGGCCGCCGCCGCGCGCGCCAACGCCGCCCTCGCCCGCCGCGGCGAAACGCTCGCCGCCGCGGGAGCCCGGGTGAAGAAGGCGGCCTACAGCGTGCAGCGGCAGACCTGGTCCAAGGCCCGCATCCCCAACGCGCCGCAACGGCTGGCTGCGGTGAAGCGGGCCGCCGCTTATCGCGCAGAGCCGGCGGATCGGGCGGCGCTCGATGCGGCGCTCTCCGAAAACGGCCGTCGCGGCGGCGCGAACCCCGTCGTCGCGCGGGGCCTGGCCGTCGCGGCGCTGACGGTCCTGGGGCAAGAGACGCAGGCGAAGAACCTGATGAGCGAACCCCGCAGCGGCCAATGCCTGCGGCTGGCCAAGCTCAACTTCCACCAGTGTCTCGCCGCCGCCGGGACGCATTACGAGGACATCTACTGCCTGGGCGTCCACGCCATGTCGGACCCCGGCCAGTGCGTGGTGGAGGCGACGAAGCCCGTGCGATCGATGCGCCGGGCCGGGCTGTAGCGGCAGGAGCTCAGGGCAGGGCGTAGGCGATCACATAGTCGCCCTTCTCGGGGCTCATGGCCGCGCCGCCGGCGTTGACGACCACGTACTGCTTCCCCGTCCTGGGCGACACATAGGTCATCGGCGTCGCCGTCGAGGGCACCGGCATCCGCGCCTTCCAGAGGACCTTGCCGGTGGCGTTGTCGTAAGCCCACAGGTACGGGTCGGTGGTCGAGGCGCGGAAAGTCACCCCGCCCGCCGTGGTGAACGGGCCGCCGATGCCGAGCGTCCCGATCGGGACCGGGAGATGGGACTTCAGCCCCAGCGGCGCCTGGTACTCGGCGGTCCCGGCCGGGACCTGCCAGACGATCTCGCGCTTGCGCAGGTCGATGGCCGACAGCATGCCGTGCGGCGGCTGCAGGCAGGGCGCGAAGAGGGGGCTGAGCATCCAGCGATTGTCCGCCTCGTAGGCTACCGCCTTCAGGCTCTGCCTGGGTCGGTCCTTGGCGCGGCTCAGCGCCAGTTCGGACTTGCCGGAGGGCTTCAGCCGCACGGTCTGGGGCATCCGCACGTCGCTAACGATCAGCAGGCCCCGACGGGGGTCATAGGCGCCCGAGCCCCAGTTCATGCCGCCGGCGTTGCCGGGATGCTGGATCGAGGGCCTGTCGCCCCCTGGCGGGGTGAAGTCGCCGTCGTAGCGAGCGGCCTTGAACATGATCCGGCAGACGAGCTGGTCGAGCGGGGTCGCGCCCCACATCATCTTCTCGTTGAGACGCTCGACGCCGACAGCGGGCATTTCCACGGAATAGGGCTGGGTCGGCGAAAGCCATTCGCCGGGCGCCGCGCCTTGCGGCACGGGCGATTCCACCACGCGGGTCAGCGGGACGCCCGTCCGGCGGTCCAGCACGAAGATCTGGCCGCGCTTGGTGAGCTGGATCAGCGCCGGCGCCGTCCCGCCGGTTTTCAGCGGAAAGTCGATCAGCATCGGCTGCGACGGCACGTCGTAGTCCCAGACGTCGTGGTGCACGGTCTGGAACTTCCAGCGCTCCTTGCCCGTCGCCACGTCGAGCGCCACGACCGACGAGGAATAAGCCTCCGAGGCCTTCGAGCGGTGTGAGCCCCAGTAGTCGGGCGTCGCATTGCCGGTGGGCAGGTAGATCAGGCCGAGCTCGGGATCGAAGGCCGGCGTCGACCACACGTTGGGCGTCCCGCGGGTGTAGGTTTCTCCCTCGGGCGGCAGCTTGTCGATCGCCGGATTTCCCAGGTCCCAGGCCCACGCCAGCTCGCCCGTCTTCACGTCGAAGGCGCGCACTACGCCGGAGGGCTCGGAGAGTTCCTGGTTGTCGATCACCCAGCCGCCGATCACGACCAGGTCGCCCACCACCGTGGGCGTCGAGGTCTGGAAGTAGAAGCCGCGCTTGATGGGTCCGACGCCGCCCGTGAGGTCGACAAGGCCATCCTTACCGAACGCGGCGCAGCGTTCGCCCGTCTCGGCGTCGAGCGCGAAGAGCTGCGCATTGATCGTGGTGGACAGGATCCGGCGGGCGCAGGCGGGCGCCTCCGGCGCGTCTTCCGGCGAGGGCGCACCAGGCTTCGGCGCCGCCCTGGGCGCGGCGGCGACCTTCGCGGCCGGCGTGGCCTTGGCCGGCGGCGGGCCCGAGAGCGCCACCTTGGGCTGGGTCCCGTCCCAGTAGCCGACGCCACGGCAGCGGTGCCAGAAGTGCGAACTCACCTTCGGGTCGTGACGCCACCGCTCGCGGCCAGTGTCGGCGTCGAGCGCGATCACCACATTGGTCGGTGTGCAGACGTAGAGCGCATCGCCCACCTGCACGGGCGTGTTCTGGTCCTGGTTCCCGCGGTGCGGGGTCTCGCCGGTGCGGAAGGTCCAGGCGACCTTCAGGCGGCTCACGTTCTCCCGATTGATCTGATCGACCGGCGCATAGCGCGCGCCGCCGGGATCACGTCCGTAGAAGCGCCAGTCCGACACCGCCTCGGCGGGGGCCACGGCGCCCGTCACCTGGGCGCCGGCGGGGTTCTGGCCCCAACGGTAGGTTTCCGGCACGGCGGCGCCGAGGACGCCGAGGCAGGCCACGGACATCACGGCCAGAGCCGCCGCCGACCGCCCTCGCAGCGCGCCGCGGCGCGTGGCCGGGATCACCAGG
>JBMOOD010000012.1:0-23749 GCA_049323595.1 Pseudomonadota bacterium | reverse complement strand
AGACCCAGGACCGCCGGGGCGAAGAGGCGCGGGAGGAGCGGCCAGAAGTGGAACCCCGCCTCCCAGATCGCCCAGCCGAGGGTCGCAGCCAGGACGGCCGCATAGACCAGGCCGGCCGCGGGATGGCGGCGCACGAGCAGCACGCCTGTCGCGATGAGTGCGGCGCCGGCCAGGAAGTAGTAAGGCGTGCCCTTGAGGTAGATCAGCCAACCGCCCCCGGCCAGCAGCGCCAGACCGACAAGGGCGACCAGGCCGCCGCCGACCGCAGCCCAGATCCTCGCCGGCCAGCCAGCCTGCTTTTCGGAACCCATGCGCCCTTCCCCCGAACTGGCGTGACCTTAGGCCCGAATCGGGGGGCGCATGAAGGGTGCTGGACCTTGGCCGGCGCACGCGCGATCATCATACGCAATCTTCGAAAAACAGCCGTTTCCGGGGGAGACCGATGACCTTACGACCGCTCGCCGTCCTGGCCGTTGGCGCCGCCGTGGCGCTAGGCGCCGCGAACGCCCAGGCGCAGACGCCTTCGACCGAAAGGAACGACTATTCCAAGCCGGCGGCCTGGCTCTGCTGGCCCGGCAAGGCGGACGACGCCTGCGCCGTGGACCTGACGACCACCGTGATCGCGGCGGATGGCTCGACCCGTATCGAGCCGTTCAAGGCAGACCCCAAGGCGCCCATCGACTGCTTCTACGTCTATCCGACGGTCTCGACGGACCCGGGCGTTGTGTCGGACATGAAGGCCGACCCGGCCGAGCTGAACGTCGTGCGCCAGCAGCTCGCGCGTTTCGGGTCGAAATGCCGGATCTACGCCCCGCTCTACCGGCAGTTCACCCTGGCCGGCCTGCGGGCCATGATCGCGGGGACGCCGCTGCCGGGCTCCGCCGACCCCGCCGTGCGGCAGATCGGCTACAACGATGTCGTCGATGCATGGAACTACTACCTGGCGCACGAGAACAGGGGCCGGGGCGTGGTCATCATCGGCCACTCCCAGGGCTCTGGCGTGCTGACGCGGATGATCGCCGCCGAGATCGACGGCAAGCCGATCCAGAAGCAGTTGGTGTCAGCCCTGATCCTGGGCTCGAACCTGCCCGTGGCGAAGGGCCAGGACGTCGGAACCTTCAAGTCGATCCCGCTCTGCAAGTCGGCGAACCAGGTCGGCTGCGCGATCTCCTATGTGACGTTCCGGGAGGACGTACCGCCGCCGGCCAACAGCCGGTTCGGCAAGGTGGCGGCCGAAGGCATGGAGGCCGCCTGCACCAACCCGGCGGCCCTCGGGGGCGGCTCGGGCGAGCTCAAGGCCTATCTGTCGAACAGCGCCAACATCGCCGCCTCCTCAGCCGCCACGCCCGAGTGGGTGAAAGGCAAGCCGCAGCCCACGACGCCGTTCGTGGCCCTGCCGGGTTTCATCAGCGGCAAGTGCGTCTCGAAGGACGGCTTCAACTATCTGGAGGCGCGCCTCAACGTCGACCCCGCCGATCCACGAACCGACACGATCAACGGCGACGTGGTCAACGCCGGCCAGGTGATGGCCGACTGGGGCCTGCACCTGATCGACGCTAACATCGCCATGGGCAACCTCGTCGAGGTCGTCGGCGAGCAGTCCAAGGCCTATCTGGCGAAGAACTGAGAATGGCGGGGCGCCCTTCCGGGCGCCCGCTTGCCTATCTCATTATTTTCCGGCCCGTGAACAGGCCGATCGCCAGGAAGACGACGAACAGGATCACGGCCGCCCAGAACAGGAACATGGCGATGTCGGCTGCCGCGCCGGCGATGCCGCCGAAGCCCGCAAGGCCGGCCACGATGGCGACGATGAAAAAGATCAGCGCCCATTTCAGCATGAGGTCTCTCCTCGGGTTGAACCTAGGCCGCATGAACGCCGGTCCCGTCCCGCCCGTTCCGTCCCACACGATTCCTTGTTTCCCGCGAGGGAAGCCCTGATCTATGACCGGCTGACATGGCAAAGACCCCGGAAAGCCCGCTCGAGCCTTTCAAGCGCGCGCTCGCGCACGCCGCCCGTTCGCTCGCCGAGACGCCCGATCTGGAGATCGTCTACTCCGGCGAGGGACCGCAACTTTCGGGCAATCGCGCGGTGCTGCCGCATCCGCCGCGGGACCTCACCTCGGACGACGCCGCCCGCATCCGGGGGCTCGCCGACCAGATGGCGCTGCGGGTCGCACACCACGACGCCGCCGCGCACGCCAGGACCCGGCCTCATTCGGGGGCCGGCCAGCCGATCTACGACGCCCTGGAGCAGGCCCGCATCGAGGCGATCGGCGCCAACGCCATGGGTGGCGTGCGCTCGAACCTGAAGGCGGTGATGGACCACGCCTGGGCCCGCAAGGCCTTCAACGAGGCCGAGGCGATGGCGAATCCGCCGATGGCGGACGTCGTCTCGCTCATGGTGCGCGAGCGGCTCACCGGCGAGAAGCCGCCGCCGATGGCGCGGGCCCTGGTGGACATGTTCCGCGGCGAGGTCGAGGCCAAGGCCGGGGCCGACCTCGACCGGCTGGAAGAGGCCCTGCAGGACCAGAAGGCGTTCGCGAAGATCGCGCGGGCCATCATCCGCGACCTGGAGATGGGCGACGACCTGTCCGACGCGCCGGAACAACCCGACGAGGACCAGGACGGCGGGGAAGAGGGCGAGCCCGAGGCCTCCGACGACCAGGAAGGCGATGGCGAAAGCCAGTCCCCGCAGCAGACGGCGATGGACGAGGACGACACCACCGCCCGCGAGGCCGAGGACGCCGACAGCCAGATGATGCAGTCGGAAGAGGATCCCGACGCCGAGGACATGGACGAGCCGCCGGACATGGGCGACGGCGACCAGCCGACGCGGCCTGACGCTTCCGGCGACAACCGCGCCATCACCTACAAGGTCTTCACGACGGCCCACGACGAGATCGTGGCCGCCGAGGAGCTCTGCGATCCCGAGGAGTTGACGCGCCTGCGCGCCTACCTCGACCAGCAGCTCGCCTCGGTCTCCAACGTGGTCTCGCGCCTCGCGAACCGGCTGCAGCGCAAGCTCCTGGCCCAGCAGAACCGGACCTGGTCGTTTGACCTGGAAGAGGGATTGCTCGACGTGGCGCGCCTGACCCGCGTGATCGTCGATCCAACAGCGCCGCTTTCGTTCAAGGAAGAGGACGACACCGAGTTCCGCGACACGGTGGTGACCATCCTCATCGACAACTCGGGTTCGATGCGGGGCCGTCCGATCATGGTGGCCGCCGTCTGCGCCGACATCCTGGCCCGCACGCTGGAGCGCTGCGGCGTCAAGACCGAGATCCTGGGCTTCACCACCCGCGCCTGGAAGGGCGGTTCGGCCCGCGAGGACTGGCTGAAGGCCGGCAAGCCCGCCCAGCCGGGCCGGCTGAACGATCTTCGCCACATCATCTACAAGGCCGCCGACGCGCCCTGGCGGCGCGCGCGCAAGAACCTGGGCCTGATGATGCGAGAGGGGCTGCTCAAGGAGAACATCGACGGCGAGGCCCTGATCTGGGCCCACCAGCGACTGATCGGCCGGCCCGAGCAGCGGCGCATCCTGCTGGTGATCTCGGACGGCGCGCCGGTGGACGACTCCACCCTGTCGGTGAACTCCGGCCACTATCTGGAGCGGCACCTGCGCGAGGTGATCGCGGAGATCGAGACCCGCAGCCCCGTCCAGCTCATCGCCATCGGCATCGGCCACGACGTGACCCGCTACTACAAGAACGCCGTGACCATCGTGGACGTGGAGCAGCTGGCCGGCGCCATGGTCGAGCAGCTGGCCGATCTGTTCGACGAGGACATCCGCCGCATGAGCCGCCGGTCCGCCGGCCTCCTGGAACCGCCGCCGAACACCCAGGGCCCCGCGGGGCCCGTCCGGCGTTCGACCTTCAAGGAAGTTCGGAGGGCGACCGCTTGAGGCGCCTCGCGGGGCTGTGCGCCGCCCTGCTCCTGGCGAGCTGCGCGGCTCCGATGACCCCGCTGCCGGCCGGCCCGATCGCGGTAGGCGCGGCGATTGAGGTCGACGCCGAAGCCGTGCCGCTGGATCCGACGGATCCGGCCCGAGATCGCATCGGCGCCTTCGTCTACGCTGGCGGCCTGTCGCTGACTTCGCGCCAGACCAGCCGCCTCCACGGCCTGTCGGACATCAAAGCCTGGCCCGACGGGCGCCTGCTCGTCGTGGGCGACCAGGCGGATCTCCTGGAGGCGCGGGTGACCCTGGACGCGGCCGGCCGATTGACCGGACTGGCGGGTACGACGCTGATCTCGCTCAAGGATCCCGACGGCGTGGACCTCCACGCGGGAGGCCAGCGCGAATACGACTCCGAAGGCGTGGCGCGTCTGGCCAACGGCGACATGCTGGTCAGCTTCGAGCAGCACGACCGTATCCTCCTGTTTCCGGATGACGGGCGTCGGCCCCGGGCGGCGCCGCAGCCGGATGTGACCTACACGCACAACAAGGGCATGGAGGCGCTGGTCGCCGCGCCGGACGTGGCCTCCGACGCCTATCGCGTCGGGCTGGAGGACAGCGGATGGACCTTCCTGTGCCGGCTTTCGGCCGCCTGCGTGCGGGACCGGGACCTGCCGCTGGACGGCTCCGAGCTGGTGGCGATGGACAACCTGCCCGGCGGCGGCCTCGCCTACCTGCTGCGCTCGTTCTTCCCCGCCCGCGGCAATATCGTGAAGCTGAAGGTGCTGGACCGCGAAGGCCGGCTCGTGGCCGAGATGGAGATCGCCCGTCCGCTGACCGTGGACAACATGGAAGGTCTGGCCGCCGTGGCGCGGCCCGACGGGAAGGTCCGCTTCTACCTCGTCTCGGACGACAACTTCGGGTTCTACAACGGCCGCCCGACCGGCCAGCGCACCCTGCTGATGGCCTTCGACTGGACCCCGCCCCAATGAAAAAGGCCGCCCGGCGGGCGGCCTTTCGAAAGTCCTGATCCGCAGCGGGATCAGGCGGCCTGTTCGGCCTTCTTCGCCTTCAGCTGGCGCTTGATCTTGAGCGCCTTCGGCGAGAGCACCTCGTCGCGGGCCTTCAGCAGCACCGCATCGAGACCGCCCTTGAAATCGAGGGTGCGCAGCGCCGCGTTGGTGATGCGCAGGGTGAAGGCCTGGCCGAGGGCCTCGGACTGCACCTTGGCCGCCACCAGGTTCGGCATGAACCGGCGCTTGGTCTTGATGTTCGAGTGGCTCACGTTGTGGCCGACCATCGGACCGACACCCGTGAGTTCGCAACGGCGCGACATGGCGAGACAACCTTAGCCAAGGAAACAGGAAGCGGCGGGCGGGCCCGCGCGAAGAGCGGGCGATGTAGAGGAAGCGCCTGCCGACGTCAAGGTGAAGCGGCTACGGGGCCATTCGGTCGCGGCCGCGAAAGCTCGGCCGTTGTGCTGGAGGGCGACTCGACTACCATATCTCGTAGGGAACGAAGCCTGAATCGCCAAGAGTCAGCGATTCGGACGCGATTCGTTTTGCCCCCGTTCCGCCCCCTCTCCGATCATTGTTAAGCTTCAGTCCGCCGCGAGGCTGTCGGCCGGGACGTACTGCGCCGTCAGCACCTCTTCCGCGTCGATGCGCACGCCGCGGCGATCGATGATCTCCAGGTGGACGTGGTCGGTCATGCCGCCGGGATATCTGCGCTGCAGAGAGCGCGCCGTGCCGACCGGGCGGCCGATGGCGACCGCGTCGCCCTCTTCCACCTTGGGGTTGATGTAGAACACCCGCGCGGCGATCCGCAGGGCGGGGTTGGTGATTTCGACGAACTTCAGCCGCGTGTCGCCGGCGTAGGCGTAGCCGATCTTCGTGACGTAGCCCGAGATCGGGGCGTGAACCGGCTGGCCGGGGCGGGCGGCGTAGTCCACCCCCTCGTGCCGCCGTGATCCGCCGTCGCGGCGCGCGCCGAAGCGACCCTCGCCGTAGGCGTCGTGTTCGCGCGGCGCCTGGCCAGTCGGATTGGCGAAGTCGGCGCGGCCGTCGCCGTCGAGGTCGGCGCCTTGCCAAACAAGCTCCATCACAGGCTCGGGAGGCGGCAGGGCCGAGACGGCTTCCTCGACGGGCGTGATCAGGCCGGCGCGGGCGAGCTGCTCCCGCGCAGGACTGGCCGCCGCCGCGGTGGCGGCCACCAGGATGGCGGCGGTGAGAAACTGCAGCGGCCGAACACGGCCGAACTCGGAAAGACGCGTACGAACGCCCGACACCATCCGGAACCCTTCACTCTAAGATGCGCCTCGCCGGACTGCCGCCGGTCTTCAGGGCGAAATGACTGGAGCGCCGCGCTGACCGCGACGATGTGGAGGGTCCTGGCTTCGGACCACGGCGGAAAATGGGCGCCGACGCCAGAATAGACATGCGACCGGTCGCCACTGGTGGAACTTGTCGCAGCTTGCGGCGTTCTCCGGGATCGAGTATATAACCGGCCGGTCAGTTATTTATTGGGTCTAAGATGCACGTGGGCGAACCAAAGTTCCGCCGTCGCAAAGCCGACCGGCCAGGCGAGATTGTGGAAGCCGCGCTCGAGGTCTTTGCCGAAAAGGGCTTCGCGGCGGCGAAGCTGGACGAGATCGCGCGCCGGGCGGGGGTCTCGAAAGGGGCCGTCTATCTCTACTTCGAGACCAAGGAAGACGTCTTCCGGGCGGTCGTAGAACAGGCCGTCGCCCCGAACCTGGCGACCGTCAGGGCAATGGCCGGCGCCCACCCCGGCCCGTTGGGCGACCTCTTGCGTGGCGTCGTGGCCCACGTGGCGGGGGTGGCGGAGTCCACCCCACTCGGGGGCGTGCTCAAGATGGTGGTGGGCGAGGCGCGGAATTTCCCAGAGATCGCCCGGGTCTGGCACGACGAACTCGTATCCCAGGCCCTGGGCGCGATAACCACGGCGATCGAGGCCGCCCAGGCCCGCGGTGAGGTGCGACCAGGCGACCCGCGCGCCTACGCCCTGCAGCTCATCGCCCCGATGCTTGTCGCCGTGTTGTGGCGCGAGACGTTCGTGCCGATCGGGGCCGCGCCGTTCGACCTTCCCGCCCTCATGCGCCAGCACGTCGACACCTTCCTTCGAGGCGTCCTGGTGGAAGGAGCCGACGCATGAACCGTCAGCGCGTCCTCGTGGCGGGCCTCGCAGCCACGGCCGCCGTCATCGTGGGCGGCCTGATCCTGATCCCCCGGATGGACCAGACCCACACCCTCTCCGGCTACGTGGAGGGCGAGCCTCTCTACTTCGCCGCCCCCGTCGCCGGGACGGTGCGGAGCCTCGCCGTGGCTCGGGGCCAGGAGGTGGCGGCGGGCCAGCCGCTGTTCGTCATCGATCCCGCCCAGGTCCGCGCCCAGGCCGACCAGGCCGCAGCTGAGGCCGCGGCGGCCGCCGCCCAGGCCGAGGATGCGCGCAGGGGCCAGCGGCCCACCGAGCTGGCGGTCTTCGACGCCAATATCGCCGCCGCCGAGGCCCGGGCCCGTGACGCCCATGCCGACCTGCGCCGGATCGAGCCGCTGGTGAGCCAGGGCTGGTACGCGCCGGCCCGTCTGGACGACGCCCGCGCCGCCGCCCAGGCCGCCGACGCCCAGGTCCGCGCGGCCCGCAAGCAGCGCGACGCCGCCGCCCTGGGCGCGCGGGAAGGCCAGGTCCGCGCCGCCGACGCCCGGGTCCTGCAGACCACCGCCGCCGTCGAGGGCGCCCAGGCCCGCCTGGCCGACTTGGCCCCTCGGGCGCCGTCGAAGGCCCGCGTGGAGGACGTCTTCTTCCACCCCGGCGAATGGGCGCCGGCGAACCAGCCGATCCTGAGCCTGCTACCGGACGCGCGGATCAAGGTGCGGTTCTTCGTGCCCGAGCGGGAGCTGTCCGCCTACCGGGTCGGCCGCACGGTGCGCTTCAGCTGCGACGGCTGTCCGGAGGGCTTGACCGCTCGCATCGAGTTCGTGAGCCCGAGGCCGGAGTTCACCCCGCCGGTGATCTACAGTCGCGAGGCTCGCGACCGGCTGGTCTACATGGTCGAGGCCCGCCCCACCGTCCGGCTCAACCCGGGCCAGCCGGTCGACGTCGAGCCGCTGGACCCCGCGGATCGGGCCACATGACCCTCGCCATCGACGTCCATGGCCTGAATAAGTCGTTCGGCGACAAGCATGTGGTGAACGACGTCACCATCCAGGTGGAGGAAGGACGGATCTGCGGCTTCCTGGGTCCCAACGGCTCGGGCAAGACGACGACCCTGCGGATGCTCTGCGGCCTGCTGACCCCGGACTCCGGATCGGGCGAGGCGCTGGGCTACGACATCATCGCCGAGGCCGATCAGGTGAAGCGGCGCACCGGCTACATGACGCAGAAGTTCTCGCTCTACGAGGACCTGACGATCGCCGAGAACCTGCAGTTCACCGCCCGGGTCTACGGCCTGGACCGGCGGCGTGAGCGGGTCGACGCCGCCCTGGAGCGCCTTGGCCTCGCCAGCCGCCGCGGCCAGCTCGCCGGTACGCTGTCGGGGGGGTGGAAGCAGCGCCTGGCCCTGGCCGCCGCGACCCTGCATGAACCGCGCCTGCTGCTCCTCGACGAGCCCACCGCGGGCGTCGATCCCAAGGCGCGGCGCACCTTTTGGGACGAGATCCACGCCCTGGCCGCCGAGGGGCTGACCGTCCTGGTCTCCACCCACTACATGGACGAGGCCGAGCGATGTCACGAGATCGCCTACATCTCGTACGGCCGCCTGATCGCCCGCGGCACGGCGCAGGAAGTGATCGATAGCTCGGGCCTCATCACCTTCCACGGCGAAGGCCCCGACGCCGACAAGCTGGCGCACGATCTGGCGCAGAAGCCGGGCGTCGAGACGGCCGCCGCCTTCGGCGCGGCGATCCACGTCAGCGGCTCGGACCGCACCGCCCTCGAGGCCGCCATCGCGCCCTACCGCGACCGGGGCTACCGCTGGCGCGAGGCCGCCCCGACGCTCGAAGATGTGTTTATCCAGCTGATGGGCCGCAGCCAGGACAACGTCCAATGACCGGCAACGCCTGGCTGCGGATCCTCGCGGTGATGGTGAAGGAGTTCAAGCAGCTCACCCGCGACCGCATCACCTACGCGATGATGCTGGCGATCCCGGTGATCCAGCTCATCCTGTTCGGCTACGCCATCAACACCGAGCCGCGCCACCTGCCCACGGCCGTGCTGGCGCAGGAGGACGGTCGTCACGCCCGCTCGATCGTCGCGGCGCTCGCGAACTCGGCCTACTTCGACCTGGTGGCCCAGGCGCGCAGCCCGGCCGAGCTCGACCGCATGCTGCGCGAGGGCGAGGTGCAGTTCGCCGTCACCATCCCCGGCGATTTCAGCCGCCGCGTGGCGCGCGGCGACAAGGCCCAGATCCTGGTGGAGGCCGACGCCACCGACCCCTCGGCCACCGGCGGCGCGGTGGCGGCCTTGGCCGCCCTCACCGACCAGGCGCTCCGTCACGACCTGAAGGGCGCCCTCGCCGCCCGCGGCCAGGCGCCGGCGCCGTTCGAGGTGGTCGTCCACCGCCGCTACAATCCCGAGGCCATCACCGCCTACAACATTGTCCCCGGCCTCCTGGGCATCATCCTGTCGCTCACCCTGGTGATGATGACGGCGCTCAGCGTCACGCGCGAGACCGAGCGCGGCACCATGGAGACGCTGCTTTCCACGCCACTGGAGCCGCTGGAAGTGATGGTCGGCAAGCTCGCGCCCTATGTGATGGTGGGCCTGATCCAGACGGCGATCATCCTGGCCATGGCTGCGGTGCTCTTCGATGTGCCGATGGGCGGCGGCTGGTTGGGCCTGGCGGCCGGCGTCGCCCTCTTCATCACCGGATCGCTGGCGCTGGGCTTCCTCATCTCGACCGTGGCGCGATCGCAGCTCCAGGCGATGCAGATGAGCTTCTTCTACATCCTGCCGTCGATCCTGCTTTCGGGCTTCATGTTCCCGTTTCGCGGCATGCCGGCCTGGGCCCAGTGGATCGGCGAGGTGATCCCCGTCACCCACTTCCTGCGGATCGTTCGCGGCTCGCTGCTGAAGTCCCAGGCGATCGGCGACCAGTGGCGCGAGCTTCTGGCCCTCATCGCCTTCGTCTGTGTCGTCACGGCGCTGGCCATGGCCCGCTACCGCAGGACGCTGGACTAGCATCGGGCGCACCCCTAGGCTTCCGCGTCCCTCGAACGCTCTGGGACGCCCTTCCGCCATGTCCGCCGCCCCACCCCCGGAGGTCGCCGCCGAGCTGCGCCGGCTGCTCGCCAACAGCCACGCGCCCTATTCCGGCGTGCATGTTTCCGCCGCGGTGGCGTGCGAGGGCGGACGCATCCACTACGGCGTCAATGTCGAGAACGCCGCCTATCCGCAGGGCGTCTGCGCCGAAGCCAGCGCCATCGCGGCCGCCGTGACGGCGGGTGACCGGATCATCCGGCGCGTCTGGGTCGCCTCGTCGTTGCCGGACCTCATCTGGCCCTGCGGCGGCTGTCGCCAGAAGATCTGGGAATTCTCCGAGCCCGGCTGCGAGATCGTCAGCGTCGGCCCCGACGGCGCGGCCGAAGCGCACGCCATCGAAGCCCTGCTGCCGCTGGGGTTCCGGCTGGAGCCGCGGCTCTAGTCGAAGGCGCTGGGATCAGCCCTGGTCTTGTCTTCGGGGTTTTTCGCCCGCGCCGGATTGGCCCAGACCCCCGTCAGGATCAGTATCGCGCCGATGGGGAAGGTGAAGCTCGCGATCCATGGCGCGAGGCCATCGGGCGCAGCCGCGGCGACCCCCGCCCCGATCAGCTGGACGCTCAGCCAGTTCACCGTGATCGCGCCGGTCGTCCAGTTCATCTGCAGCGTGACCGCGCCGACGAACGCCAGGATGCCCCACAGCCACTTGCGGCGAAGCCCCCTGCGCCGGATCACGCGCACAAGGGCTGCGATCATTAGAAGCGGGGCGGCTACGGTCGCGGCCAGGAAGGCGTAGTGCCCCGGCCCCTTGCCCTTGAAGGTGAAGGCGTTGGCCGCCAGCTCGGCCGGCGTGAGCATCCGGACGTTGATGCCTTGGACGCGCCAGGGCTGGTCGTCGGACATGCGGACCATCCGGCCGGTCACCACGGCCTTGCGGCCATTGAACACGTATAGGTCGGACGCCGAGAGCGTCTGACCCGAGTTCATCATGCTGAGCTGGCGGCCGAGCAACTTGGTCTCGCTCGGCGCCTCCCGAGGCAGGATCGCGCGCAAGTGGGCGATCTGGCCCTCCGCGCCCGGCGTTAGGAGCTCGGGCGCGGCCATGCTCCGGATCTTCACCATGTCGCCCGCATGAACCGCATCGTAGAAGGCGCGAAGGGTCGGGTCCGGCTTGCCGAACCCCTGGCAGGCGGTGAGCGCCAGACTCAGTGCGATAGCCGCAATCCACCGCCGCCAGACCATTGACGCCCTCCCGCCCCAGGCCCCCACAGCTAAGCCGGTTCGCGGGCGGGGCGCCAGGGCTTCGGGACGGCTAACGCTAGGCCTTCGCCGCCGCCACGTAGCGGTCGATCACCGTCTCCAGAACGGACAGCGGCGTGCCGCCGGTCGTCACGACGGCGTCGTTGAAGTCGCGCAGGTCGAACTTCGGACCCAAAGCCGCCTTGGCCTTCTCGCGCAGGCGCACGATCTCGTTGTGGCCGGTCTTGTAGGCGCAGGCTTGGCCGGGGCTGGCGCAATAGCGGTCCACCTCGCTGGTGATCGCACCCTTGGACCGCCCGGTGGCGGCGACCATCCAGTCGATGGCCTGATCGCGCGTCCAGCGCTTGTCGTGCAGGCCGGTGTCGACCACCAGGCGGGCGGCGCGGAAACGCAGGGCCTGGAAGTATCCCAGCCGCCCCATGGGATCGTCGGCGTAGAGCCCCACCTCGTCGGCGAGCTGCTCGGCGTAGAGCGCCCAACCCTCGATGAAGGCGCCGAAGCCGATGAGGGAGGCGATGGTGTGCACCTCGTCGCTGCGCTCGGCGAGATAGGCGCCCTGCCAGGCGTGGCCCGGCAGCGCCTCGTGCATAGAGAGGCTGGCGAGCGTGTATTTCGGCCAGGCGCCGGTGTCCTTGAGGTTCACGTAGTAGATCGCCGGCCGGGAGCCATCGAGGGCGGCGAAGTTCATGTAGCCCAGGCTGGCGCCCGCCTCGATCTCGGGCGGCACGCGCTTAACCTCCACCGGCGCCTTCAGGCCCAGCTTCGAGAACTTCGGGATGAACGGGCGGATCGCGGCGATCCGGCCCTCGATGTAGGCCAGCAGATCGCGACGGCCCTGGTCGGTGTTGGGATAAACGAAGCGCGGATCATTGGTCAGCGCGCCCATCCGCTCTCCGACCGTGCCCCGGGTGAAGCCCTGGGACTTCAGGATGCGGTCCATCTCGGCGTCGATCTGGGCGCCCTGCTCCAGGCCGACCTGGTGGATTTCCGCCGGCGTCCGGTCCGTGGTCGTGTTGAGCTTCAGGCCCCAGCGGTAGTAGTCGGCGCCGTCCGGGAACTTCCAGACGCCAGCGTCGGCGGTGGCGCGCGGCTGCAGCGACTTCAGCACCGCGATCTGGCGGTCGAGGGCCGGGAACACCTTCTCCGAAACCAGCGCCGCGGCGCGGGCGCGCCAGTCGCCGTCGAGGCCCTTCGCCTGGGCGCGTTCGGCCAGCGAGGTGACGAACCGCGTGTCGGCCGACGGCTGCCCGCGCAGGTCCGCGGCCTGGGCCAGGGCGGTCGCCAGCAGGAAGTCGGGCAGGATGACGCCCTTGCCGGCGGCGTCCTTCATGCGGTCGCTTTCCTGGTCCAGCGCCGCGCCGACCTGCTCCAGCCGCGCCAGATAGGCTTCTGCGTCATCGCGGGTCTCGATCAGGTGCTGGGCGTTCAGGAACTCCCCGGTGTTCGCAACCGTGCCGTCCTGCTGGCTGACCACGTACGGATTGGCGAAGTCGCGGCCGTAGCCGAACTTCCCGCCCTCGGCGCCCACGTCCATCGCATAGAGGACGGTGTCGTAGACGGTGAGGTCCTTGCCCTTAAGGCTCTCGCGCGGGATGTCGCGGAGGCGCTTGGCCCGCTGAGCGTAGCCCGCGATCTCCTTCGCCCGCCCGCCGGACGAGACATCGTTCAGCTGACGCCTCAGCGGGGCCCGCGCGCCCTTGTCCATGCCGATGCTGGTGGCGGTCTCGGGGCTCTCCGCCAGCATTTCCTCCACGAAGGCGTCGAGCAGCTTGCCCAGGCGGTCGTCGGCCACGGGCGCGGCGAGCGCCGCCAGCGGCGAGGCGGCGATACCGAGGGCGGCCCCGCTCAGGAGGAGGTGGCGGCGAGAAAGGCTCATGCTGGAAGGTCCCCGATGACGCAAAATACTGCCGCGACCCTAGCGCCCAACGCGACAAGCGCAATCGCTGTGCGGCAGACGGAAGCACCCGCCTTGCCAACGGTTTGGCGGTGCTTGCCCGACTCCCCGCGGCGTCCCACCTTGATGGCATGAGCGATCGCCCCTCGGGCGCCGCCCCGCCACGCCTGGTGGCGGTGCTCGGGCCCACGAACACCGGCAAGACCCACCTGGCGGTGGAACGGATGCTGGGGCACGCCTCCGGCATGATCGGCCTGCCGCTGCGGCTGCTCGCACGCGAGGTCTACGACCGCATCGTCAAGCTGCGCGGCGCCCGCACTGTCGCCCTGATCACCGGCGAGGAGAAGATCGTCCCGCCCCGGCCGCAGTACTTCGTCTGCACCGTCGAGGCCATGCCGCTCAGCGTCGAGGTCGAGTTCCTGGCCGTCGACGAGATCCAGCTGTGCGCCGATCCCGAGCGCGGCCACGTCTTCACCCACCGCCTGCTGCACGCCCGCGGAAGCCGGGAGACCATGCTGCTGGGCGCCGGGACCATGGCGCCGCTGGTGCGCCGCCTGCTGCCCCATGCCGAGATCCAGACGCGCGACCGCTTCAGCCAGCTCACCTATGCGGGGCCGAAGAAGCTGACGCGCCTGCCCCGCCGGTCCGCCGTCGTGGCGTTCAGCGCCGACCAGGTCTACGCCATCGCCGAACTGATCCGCCGCCAGCGCGGCGGCGCGGCCGTGGTGATGGGCTCGCTGAGCCCCCGCACCCGCAACGCCCAGGTCGCCCTCTATCAGTCCGGCGAGGTGGACTTCCTGGTGGCCACCGACGCCATCGGCATGGGCCTCAACATGGACGTCGACCATGTGGCCTTCGCGGGGCTGCGCAAGTTTGACGGCCGCCGCACCCGCTACCTCCACCCGCAGGAGATCGGACAGATCGCGGGCCGCGCTGGCCGCTACCTGACCGACGGCACCTTCGGGGTGACAGGCGAGGCGGACGACATGGACTCCGACCTCGTGGAGGCGGTCGAGCACCACAGCTTCGAGCCCGTGGCCGGGGCCGAGTGGCGGAACTCCAGGCTGGACTTCGGATCCCTGCCGGCGCTGCAGCGCAGCCTGGCCCAGCCGCCCGACCGGGAGGGCCTGAAGCTGGCCGCCGAGGCGCTGGACGAGACCACGCTGAAGGCCTTGGCCGAGGACGAGGTCGTCCGGACCCGCGCCCGCGACCGCACCAACCTCATCCGCCTTTGGGACGTCTGCCAGACCCCCGACTTCCGCAAGCAGGCGACCGACGAGCACATCGGCCTGGTGAAGGCCTTCTTCCTGCAGCTCACGGAGCGCCGCCGCCGCATCGGCGACGACTGGATCGCGCGCCAGTACGAGCACCTCGACCGCACCGACGGCGAGATCGACACCCTGGCCACGCGCCTCGCCTCCGTGCGCACGTTGGCCTACGTCGCCAACCGGCCCGACTGGCTGGCCGATCCTGCCGAGTGGCAGGGCCGCACCCGCGGCCTGGAGGATCGGCTCTCCGACACCCTGCACGAGAAGCTTATGGCCCGCTTCGTCGACCGGCGGACCAGCGCCCTGATGCGCGGCCTGCGGGTGCGCGAGGAGATGCTGGCGGGCGTCGCCGCCGACGGGACGGTCACCGTCGAGGGCCATCACGTCGGTCGCCTCTCCGGGGTGACCTTCGACGCCGCCCAGGGGGGGAGCCTGCTGGAGGAGAAGGCGCTGCGCGCCGCGGCCCGCCACGCCGTCGCGCCGGAGATCACCCGCCGGCTGGGCCGGCTCGCCGCCGAGCCGGACGCAGCCTTCGCCCTCGACGACACGGGCGCGATCCTGTGGCGCGGCGAGATCGCCGGCGTCATCACGGGGGGCCAGCCCTTCTCGCCCCAGGTCCGGCTCCTGGGCGATCTCGGCCATGACGCCGCCCGGGAGCGGGCCACCCAACGCCTGGAAGCCTTCGTCGCCGCCGAGGCCGGCCGCCGCCTCGCGCCGCTGCGCCGCCTGGAGGCCGCCGGGGCCCAGGGCAGGATCCGCGGCCTCGCCCGCGGCCTGGCCTATCGCCTCATCGAGGCCGGCGGCCTCGTGGACCGCGCGGAGGTGCGGAGCGAGACCCACGCACTCAGTCAGGTGGAGCGGCGCACGCTGCGCGGCCTGGGCGTCCGGATCGGGGCCCACTCGCTCTTCGTGCCCGGTCTGCTGAAACCCGAGGCCCAGGCGCTGCTGCAGGCCCTAGCCGGGCGGGAGGCGGGGAACTGGCGCCCGGCCGCTGGCGTCGTCAGCCCGCTGCCCCAGCCGCCGCCCTCGCCACGCGTCCTCGCCGCGCATGGGCTGCGCGCGGTCCGCGGGCACGCCGTGCCCGTCGAGCAGCTCGAGCGGCTGGACGAACTCCTGCGCGCCGCCCCGCGGCAGGGCGGCGGCGCCATCCTCTCGGACCAGGCGCGCGCGGAGCTCGGCTGGAGCGCTGACGCGGTCCAGTCCATCCTCCGCGGCCTGGGCTATGCGCCGGCCAATCGCCCCAAGGACGGCGAGCCGGTCGCCTGGCGCCGACGGGCCGAGAAGGCTGCGAAGGCCGCACCGCCCAAGCTGCACTCGCCCTTCGCCGCCCTGGCCGCGCTCAAGGATCGGCCGGCGCCTGCGCGCCGCCCGCGCCGGCGGCGCAAGCCCAAGGCTGCGGCGGGTGAGTGAGTCGGACCCGGGCGACGCCGGCGCCTGCCGCGCCGACGTCTGGCTGTGGCGCGCCCGCTTCTTCAAGACCCGCTCGCTGGCGGCGAAATATGTCGAAGGCGGCCGGGTGCGCCTCACCCGCGCCGGCCAGGAGACCCGCCTCGACAAGCCCGCCCGCCCCGTGAAGGTGGGCGACCAGCTCGTCTTCGCCCTCGGAGGCCGCCTGATCGCCATTCGCGTCCAGGCCCTGGGCGAGCGACGCGGGCCGGCGACCGAAGCCCGTGAGCTCTACTCGACGTTGGAGGCGAGCTGAGCCACAGTCGGGACGCTAGTTCAGGGGGGGCGGCGTGAACGATCGACTGCAGCAAGCGACCGGCGGACGCACCCCGCCAGTCGGAGGCTTCTGGACCTGGATCGGCGGACGCGGCCGTCGGCGGGAGTACTGGCTCTGGATGGTTCCGCTGCTGCTGGCGGGCGTCGCGCTTTCACTTACCAGCGTCCCTGGCGCGGCGCTCATCGTTGCATTGCCGAAGCTCTTCGCGATGATCCGACGGCTGCACGACATCGGTCAGTCCGGTTGGATCGCCGTAATCATCAACGTCGCGAGCAATATCGGAAGCTTCGTCCTGATCCTGATCGTCGGCGTCGAGGGTGGCGCTTTGCTTGCGTACCTCGCCTACCTCGCGGCGCTTGTGGTTCTGGGGGCATGGCCGGGCCAACGGACGACCAATGCCTACGGTCCGCCGACCGGGAAGGCCGGAGAACTCGCCGAGGCTTTCCGCTAGCCGCCTATTCGCCCTACCAGAAATCCTGGCGACCGGTCGCATTGACAAGATGCTGCGCCGCCGCGAAAAACCCGCGCCTTCCCGAGAGGCTGCCGGAGTTGTGCGCGCGCCATGACCTACATCGTGATGGATCCCTGCATCAAATGTAAGTTCATGGACTGCGTGGAGGTCTGTCCCGTCGACTGCTTCTACGAGGGCGAGAACTTCCTGGTCATCAGCCCGGACGAGTGCATCGACTGCGGCGTGTGCGAGCCCGAGTGTCCCGTCGACGCCATCAAGCCCGACACCGAGGACGATCCGGACGGCAAGTGGCTCAAGGTCAACAGCGAATACTCGAAAGTCTGGCCGAACATCACGGTCAAGGGCCAGCCACCGGCGGACGCTGAAGCTTTCGAGCGCGAGACGGGCAAGTTCGAGAAGTACTTCTCCGAGAAGCCCGGCCGCGGGTCCTAGGGCGATCTGAGGCGGGCCGCGCGCCGCCGGCCCAACCCTTTCTTTCCGCTGGTTTTTGTGTTAATGTCATATTCGACACGACACAGAGGCGCAGCCTTCGTCGGTCTTCAACGAGAACAACCGTACAGCCCTCCCCCACGGCTGGAACGGCGAAGGGTGTCTAAAGAGGTCAGTTTCCCGGACAGAGTCACGAGCCGCCGCGGTGAAGGTCGCGGATGGGGTGGCTTTCGCTGTTTTTGGGAGGCGCACGACAGCGGTCCCGCGGGTTTCGCGGGCGAATTTGAGAGGTATCTCGATGAGCAAGAGCGGTACGGAGTTCCAGGTCGGCGATCACGTCGTCTACCCGGCCCACGGCGTGGGCCAGGTGCAGGGGATCGAGACCCAGGAAGTCGCCGGTCTCAAGCTTGAGGTCTATGTCATCACCTTCGACCACGAGAAGATGACGCTGCGCGTTCCCACCGCCAAGGCCAAGACCGCGGGCCTGCGCCCGCTCGCGGAGACCGGCGTGGTCTCCAAGGCGCTGACGACCCTGAAGGGCCGCGCCCGGGTGAAGCGCACCATGTGGTCGCGCCGGGCCCAGGAGTACGAAGCCAAGATCAACTCGGGCGACCTGATCTCGATCGCCGAGGTCGTCCGCGACCTGCACCGCGCCGAGAACCAGCCCGAGCAGTCCTACTCCGAGCGCCAGCTCTACGAGAGCGCGCTCGACCGCATGGCCCGCGAGGTCGCCGCCATCGAACGCATCGACCGCGAGGCGGCCATCGCCATGCTCAACAAGTCGCTGCTGGTGAAGGCCACGGCCGCCGCGGCCGCCTGAGGCCCGAACTCACCGCAAGAGACGCGAGACGCCCGGCCTTAGCGCCGGGCGTTTTCGTTTGCGCGGGCCTCGCCGTTTGCAAACCCAGCGCCATGCGCTACCACCCGCCGGCGCAGCGGCCCGGTAGCTCAGCCGGATAGAGCAGGGCTTTCCTAAAGCCAAGGTCGGGGGTTCGAGTCCCTCCCGGGCCGCCAGCGCAGACTGAAAACCTTGGGGTTTTCGGTATCTGTCAGAACGCACCCCACATTTCAACCCAGTTTGCCCCGGTGAAAAGATCGCCACAAGTCCCGTTTCCCGTTCGGGCGCGTTTGATCGGCCATACGCCGAGATCACGCAGACGTTATATTTGTACCTGGTGCAAATTCCGAAGCTCAGGCGGTTTCAGCGAGCGCCTAACACGGTCTCTTTTTGCGCCGGATACAAATTGCCGTCCGTCCAGGCCCAGATCACTTCTTCGCACCTCTAGAGCGGCCGCGTACGGTCAGCTAGTTGCCGCCAGGGGTGCATGCGAGCAGGGGCGTGATGTCACACAGGCGGATGTTGAGCATTTCAGAGGTCGTCGCGATGGCGGGCCTCTCCAAGTCGACGATCTGGCGCATGGAACAGAGAGGTGCGTTCCCTAGCCGTATTCGACTGTCCCCAAACCGCGTCGGCTGGTGGTCCAGCGACGTAGAGCGGTGGCTGGAGTGCCGCCGTTCAGACTTGCCGTGGACCGGCCGATGACGATCCGAGAACTGAAGACGACTGGCGTCCGCGACCGATCGGTCGGTCCACTCACCCGCACGACCCAACCGGCGAAGCTGCGCGGACGATGGGTTCCACGGTCGCTTGAGATGCTGGAGTCTCCGGCATGGCGCGTCCTTCCGCTAGCTGCTCGTAAGGTCCTAGAGCGGATCGAGATCGAGTTCCTGCGGAGGAACCGCACCAACAACGGCGCCATCGTCTGCACCTACGATGACCTGGTGGTTTACGGAGTGCGTAGGGCTTCCATCCGGCGCGCCCTGGCTCAACTCGAAGCGCTGGGATTGCTGAAAATCGTCGTGCGCGGACATCGCGCCGCCACCGACCTCAACTTCCCGAGCCTCTATCGTCTGACCTATGTGCAGGGCGTAAACGATATCGAGGCCACCCACGACTGGCGGAACTTCGACACTGAGGCCAAGGCGCGAGCGGCCCTAAGGCAGGTCGAGAAGGAAATTGACGCGCGGAAAGCGAGCAGGAATGGGAGAGAACCGGAGCTGTAGGGGTGAATATCAGGCCGGTTCCGTCAGACAAGCACATCCCCCGGACGCTCTTTCGGACCTAAGGCGGTTGCGCAACTGCTACCCTGCGTCAGTCGCGAATTGGCTACTCAGTGTCCGCAGTGGCTCAGGCGCAATTCCGGAACTCCTTCTAAAGAAGCTCCGGTTCTCCCCGTGTGGCGGCTCAGACGCCTGCGCCGAAATGATCGAACCCCGGCCGCACGACCAGGCATGGCGCTGAGAGCACCCCGAGATCACTCGTCCAGCCCGTCCGGAGCAACGCGGCCCCAAGAAGGCTGAAAACCTCCGTCTCCTCGATGGCCGAGCGATAGGCTGCGGAGCCGGTGAGAAGCTCCTGGGCGGCCTCTGCGGCGATCAGGGCGTCATAGGTATGGGCGGTCTCTGTCCGGGTCTGTGCGGCGTCCTTGGACGCGCCTGTGACGAAGGCCTCGAAAAACAGGCAGTCGCCGACCTGCGCGACCGGCGCGGTCCAGTCGGTGGAGGCCCTGGCGTCCGGCAACAATCGCCGGAGCCCTGCAAGCGCATAGGTCGTCACCGCAAGAGAGGCCGTAGTCACGGCGGCGCCGGCGCCGGCGCTCCAGGGTCGTGAGCCCTCACCCTTACGTCCTGACAGCACATCGAGCGCCCGTTGCCGCGTGGGGATGAAGAGGGGCGCCTCGAACCCGATCGCCATTGGCCAGGCGCGTCCGACCTCACCCATGCGCTCGATGAAGGCGTCAAGATCTCCGCCGGTGACGATCGTCTGATTGGGCGCGACGATGGCCCAGCCCAGCTTTCCGCTCCGCGGCGATCCCACGTCGATGACGCCGACGGCGATCATTGGGCCGCGTAATCCGCCGCAGCCGACCGCACCCTTGGCCGCAGAACGTTGATGAAGGTGTTTGTCCGCTCCCTCAGCCAGTCGAAAGCGGCTGCACGATGCGCAGGGTCATCGAGTGAGCCAAACCGCCGCGAGTCGAGAATGCGGGGATGGCCATACTTCTCCACAAGTTGAACCGTGCCGCCGAGCGCCGGACGCACGGCATCCCAGTCCTCGACGATGACGTGCTTAGCGAACTCGCCTGCACTGTCGCGATGGGAAGAGAGGAACAACCCAACCTCGTTGTTCCGCGCCTCCCGATAGACCGTGATCCAACTTGATCCGCCAGGCGCGGGAAGGGTGAAGGTCACGAAGCCGGTGCGTGGTGCTCTGGGGATGGGCTGTTCGGGGTCGTCCAGCCGCAAATGATCGAGGAACTCCCGCCAAAAGGCCTGCCTGGAGTCGCCGAGTGCAGCCGCTTCCGGATCCGCTTCGGCTTCGGCTTCTCTGGAATCCTCGTCCTGCACCATGTGGCCATCCGGGAGGGCGACCACCGTGCGGGTAATGACGTGGGTGTGCGCCAGAACGCGCGGCGCGACGATCCGGCCGCCGTCGGGCAGCTCGTAGATTGGCAGCTCCACGAGGCCCAAGGAGAAGTGCAGACCGGCGTGGGCCTGGAGGTATTCGGCGATGGCCTCCACGCGTTCGCGGATGCCGTCGCCCACGAGAAGCAGCAGGAAGCGGCCCCGGCGCAGGTTGGCTGTCAGGTTGTCGTTGAACTCGACCTCGTCCACGGCCGGATCGGCGGCGCGGACGATGTCCAACAGCGCGGAGGGGCCGCGCCCTGTCCGCTTACCCACTTCCCGCTGAAGGTCGGAGACAGTGAAGCGCGCCAACTCCTTGGCGTAGTCCAGGATCTGGCCCACGACTTCGCGCCGCGCCTCAGCGTTCCGCCACAGCTTGCATTCGACCAGCACCGGCAGGCCTGACGGTGTGACGAGGAAGTTGTCGATAGGCCCCGCTGGGGTTTCCAGCTCCCGACACACCGCGACGGCGCCTTTGAATATCGGGTCGATCTCCGCGACGGGGAGGACGGAGGGGTGCTCGTGAACGAGCACCTGGATGAAATCCTCCAGCACGCCGCCAGCGCCGGCCTGCGAGACGACGACCAGCGCGGATGCAGGGCCGTCGGCGGGCACGAGAATTGGTGTTGCATGCTGACGGGCCACTACTCGTTCCTCTGTCACTATCTCCGGCCTCAAGCGCGCGCCGGAGCCTCTTCGATTAGGGCCCTCAGCACGAAGAGCAGGGATACGACCTCTCTCTCCATGCCCTCGCCGTCTAGGTCTGGGAGACTCTCCGCGCGCTCCTTATCGAGGTGAAGCACGATGTTGGCGCGGCGACGGAGACGATGGAGCGCCTCGCGCGGCGCTCGCCTCGGAAGGTGCTGAGCTTTGTTGATGCGCTCGTTCAAGTCTTTGCCAGGGGCGCCATAGTGATCGCGGAGCACGGCTTCCAAGATCGAACGCATCATGGCCAGCGCCGCCAGTGGCGCACCGAACACAAAGGCATCGTGCGCGGCGCGAAGGTTGCTCAGCATCGACGCTTTGCCGCTGCTCCCGTACTTCGCGGCCACGTGGCGCGGCACAAGGGTAAAGGGCGTTAGACGCCGCCTTCTGAACACGCCGCGCAGGTCGAATCCCACCTCGCCCTTAAGACGTTCCCACTCGTCGAGCCCGTCCTCCACGTCCTCGACGAAATCCTCGCTAAACCGATGCTCCTGGGAGACTTGCTCGCGTGCGAAGCCGAGGGCGAACTCAAACCCCTCCGCTGCGTCTTCGGCGACCAAATCCGCTTGCGTCCATAGCCGGTCAGCCTCCGAACCGACGCTAGCGCTGTGCTCGATGTTGAGCTGCTCGAACAGCCACCGCCATGCGATCTCATCCACGATACTTTCATACCGGGCCTCGAAGTCTCGCCAGTCACCTATGAAATCGGGGTCCACCGGGGCCGTGAACAGGGCCGGACCTGCACGTTCTCTGCTCCGCAGAACCTGCCCTGCTGAGGAGAGGCGCCGACACAGCTCATCGATGCTCTCGTCGGTCGCCGCCATTCTGGCCAGATCCGTCGGGTCGTCACCGATCCGCTCGCGGAGTTGGGCAAACAGCGAGCGAAAGGCCACAACCTCGCTGGCGTCCTTGTTTGCGGTCCTCATGACGCCTCGTAGCTGCTCCGGATCAGCGGCTCGGCGCGCGCCAGATCCTCGGCCGACGAGAGCGTCACCTCCAGGTCGCCGGTGCCGAAATGGCCGACCTTCGTCACGTCACGCGTAAAGCCGGGCTCAAGCTGAACTTTGGCGGGATCGACCTTCAGGTAGAGCAGAATCTTGCCTTGCGTCGGCCTGAACTCGACACACAGGAAGTTCTTGATGCGCTTGAAGGCGACATAGAAGCGAAGCGTCGTCTCCTGCACGTCGTCGCCCAAGGCCACTGCGAATGCGCGGATCGCCTCGAACCGGTCCAGCATGGCTGCGTCCAGTTCGTCGATCACGGCGCTGATCAACTTGTAGCGCGCGGAAGGGCCGCCAGGCGCGCCACCGCTCCCGGCGGCGCTCACCATGGGCGAGGCCTTCGCCGTCGTCGCCGCCACCTGATCGAGCATCATCAGATCCTCGCCATAGCGGCGATAGCGGATCAGCACGATGTTGCGCTGGATCTGCTTCACCGCGTGGTCGTCGTATCGGTTGAAATCGCCCGCGACGCAGATCAGCCGCGGCGCCGACCAATCGACCTTCGCGGCTTGGTCCTTGCCCAGGCGCTCCAGCACCTGCCACTCGAAGTCCTTGCGGTGGTCCATCAGCCAGTCGAGATAGAACAGGCCCTGGTTGATGACGTTCTCGTTGGACGATCGCTTGTACTCGATGATCACCGGGCAGCCGTTTTCGTCGATGCCCAGGGTGTCGATGCGCCCGCCGTGCGTGGTGGTGAATTCGGTCGCCAGGAACCGCACGCCCAGCAGCGCCTCAAGATTCCGCTCGAACAGGACCTGGACCGACTTCTCGATGGCATCGGTCGTCCCGGTCAGTTCCTCGGCGGCGCCGGAGCCGATGCGGAAGAGCTTGATGTCGCTCATGGGCCGCACCTCTCGCCATGCCCCCGGCCCCGCACCGGATGCGACACGGCCAGACTTGCATTGCAGGCGCTGAGTGCCCGCGTTGTAGGCGAAAATCGCGCGCCCGCGGTCGATCCGGTGCCCAGGCGGCCGGCGCTCGACGAAACATGCACGAGCTACTGCCGCCCTCGCGCCATTGAGCCAACGGCCGAAACGACGCCTCCGCCAATCATGAAGGCGAGCGTTAGCGCGACGCCGGGGAAGGCGACGAGCCCCGCTTGCCACCATTCCCAGCCCCATCCCCGCCACATGCCGTAGAACGCGATCCCGCAGATGATGGCCTGGCCGAGGTCACGCAGGATCAGCCACAGCGCCAGAAGCACGCCGAGCGACAGACCAAAGCCCCAACCGAACCAGGTTTCGGTCCCCTTGAAGTAGGCAGGCACCAGCACAAACAGCAGCGCGATGCCGAGCAGTATCTGCGAATTCCACGCGATCGCGGGCACGAATTCCACGGCAAGGTGGGCGCGGATTCCACGCGAAGGTGGGCACGGATTCCACGGGATCATGGGCGCCCTCTGATCTGAGGGGGTGAGCGCGGTTCGG
>JBMOOD010000011.1:0-8974 GCA_049323595.1 Pseudomonadota bacterium | reverse complement strand
GCCGCGCTCCAGCGCGGCGCGGCGGCTTTCAAGGATCTCCACCGTACGCGCGAACGCCGCCTCGACGAGGGTGCGCACCTCCTCGTCGATCGCGTCGGAGGTCGCCTCGCCGAAGTCCTTCTCCCGCAGGAACGGCGCCGGGGCGTCGCCGGTGGCGAGGAACGAGCGCGGCTCCCGGTCGTAGGAGACCGGGCCCAGCCGCTTCGACATGCCGTAGCGCGTGACCATGCTGCGGGCGATGTCGGTGACCTTGCGCAGGTCGTCGGCCGCTCCGGTCGAGAGATGGCCGTAGACGATCCACTCCGCGGCGCGACCGCCGAGCAGCGCGCACATCTTGTTCTCCAGCTCCTCGCGGGTCATCAGGAACCGGTCCTCGGTCGGGCGCTGGATCGTGTATCCGAGCGCCCCCACCCCGCGCGGGATGATCGAGACCTTATGCACCTGCTCGACCCCAGGCAGCGCGAGGCCGACGAGGGCATGACCCATCTCGTGGTGCGCCACCACCTCCCGTTCTTTCGGATTGAGGATTCGGTTGCGCTTTTCCAGGCCGGCGATGATCCTCTCCACCGCCTCAGTGAAGTCGGTCATGGTGATCGCGGCCGCACGGCGCCGGGTGGCCAGCAGGGCCGCCTCATTGACCAGATTGGCGAGGTCGGCGCCCGTGAAGCCTGGGGTGAGGGCCGCAACCTTTTCGAGGTCCACTTCCGGCGCGAGCTTCACCTTGCGGGTATGCACCTTCAGGACCTCCACCCGGCCCTTCTTGTCGGGCCGGTCCACCAGGACCTGGCGATCGAACCGGCCGGCGCGCAGGAGCGCTGGGTCGAGGATCTCGGGGCGGTTGGTGGCGGCTAGAAGCACCAGGCCGGTGCTGGAATCGAAGCCGTCCATTTCGACGAGCAGCTGATTGAGCGTCTGCTCCTTCTCGTCGTGGCCGCCGTAGGCGTAGAGGCCGCGCGCCCGGCCGAGCGCGTCCAGCTCGTCGATGAAGATGATGGCGGGCGCCTTCTGGCGCGCCTGCTCGAAGAGGTCGCGGACCCGCGCGGCGCCCACGCCCACGAACATCTCCACGAACTCCGAGCCGGAGATGGAGAAGAAGGGAACCTTGGCCTCGCCGGCGACGGCCTTGGCCAGCAGCGTCTTGCCGGTGCCGGGCGGCCCCACCAGCAGCACGCCCTTGGGCATGCGGCCGCCCAGGCGGCCATACTCCTGAGGGTTCTTCAGGAAGTCGATGATCTCGCGCAGTTCGTCCTTGGCTTCGTCGACCCCGGCCACCTCGGCGAATGTGACGCCGGTGTTCGCCTCGACGTAGATCTTCGCCCGACTGCGGCCCACCTGCATGAGGCCGCCCGCGCCGGCCGCCTTCTGCCCCAGGTACATCCACAGGCCGAAGAAGAGCAGCACGGGGATCACCCAGGAGAGCAGGTCCCGGAGGAAGGTGTTCTCGACCCGGCCGGTATAGGTGACGCCGTGCTGCTGGAGTTCGCGCGCGAGCTCCGGCTCGACCCGCGTGGTGACGAAGGTCTTCTTGCCTTCGAGGGGCTCCTTCAGGCGGCCCTGCACGAAGCGGTCGGAGACCCCGACCTCCGCCACCTTGCCGTCCCAGAGCAGCTGCTGGAACTGGCTATAGGGGATCTGCGCGACCTGGGTTGCGGCCCCGATGTAGTGCTGGATCGCAATCACGCCGAGGAAGGCGATGATCCAGTAGATGACGTGGAAGCGGGTCTGCTTGTTCATGGACGTCTCGCGCGATCAGCAGCGGGCCCTGAGGCACGCGTCATGGCTTCGCGCCCTTGGGGAGCGCGGCCACTTCCGTGGGGCTCAGTTTGCGCACGTTGCGGACCATGCACTTCTGCGGGCCGATGGCGGAGGGCGTCACGATCTCGGCGTCCAAGCCCGAGCAGATGGTGGAGCCGCCGCGGGATATCAGGGCGATCTTCTGCGTCCAGTCCACGTCGGGACACGGTCCGAAGAGCTCCAGCTGATAGTAGTCCTCGACGCCCACCCGCAGGTTCACCGTACGGCCGCCCTGCGCGGCGAAGCTGTTCACCTGATGGTTCCAGAAGCATTGCCGCGGCTGGCTCGGCTTATCGGCTGAGACGGCCGGCGCGGCGGCGGTCCCTATCAACAGGGCCGACACGGCGGCCAAGACCCTTGTCTTCATCTCAATGATCCTCCTTCCAAAGGATCCCCCGACGCGGGCGATATAGAGCGGGGCGCCCGGCGCGGAAGACGACGCAGCGGCCGGCCGCTCAGGCGGAAACCAGAGCGCAATGGCGGGCATATCGCCGGACCTCGTGCTCGGCGGTGATCGCGGGATGCCCGCGGGCGGCGCGCCAGAGGTCCGAGGATCCGATGCTGCCGTACGGACCATGGCGGCCAATGGTCAACGCCGTCTGGTGCGCTTCCGCGCTCGTCCACGAGATTGTGGACGAATGCGCCGTCGTGGCCGGCGAAGAAGTTGGCCGTCAGCAGACCTTCTGGCGGCGTCGCATCGCCGTCGACGGCCCGCAGCACCGTGGACACCGAGTCCCGTTGAGCGGCGGGATCCGGGGCCTTCAGCGGCTGGCGAACGATCATGAGGCAGCCGGGCGCTGCGCTCCGTTCCGCCCGCCACGAGGCGATCCGTTGCGCATCGGCGGCCCAAGCCAGCTCGGCGTTGTGGACAGGCGGCCCTTCGGGATGAGGTTCTCAGGCGATCGCCAGCAAGGCGGGCGCCTCGAGGTCATCGAAGAGTTGCAGCCGAGAGTCTGTCTCGATGACATTCCGCGCCGCCGCCGCGCGCGTGGCGACGGTCGGGAACACCCAACACCAGATGCGAACCGCTTCGACCTCGCCGGCGCGGACGAGGCCGGTCATCTCGATCCTCCTTGAGATAGCGCGAGCCTCGGACGGGGCCCGCGATGCGGCATCTTGCAGCGCCCTTAACAGCTTCAGCTAGTGCGCGGCGAACGCGGTGCGACACGGACCGTCTTGAAGGCTGGTCAGCGCGCGATACCTCGTCCTTCAGCCACGCTTTTGCGGCGGCCGAGAAACATCTCGAGAGTGAGACGATGAGGCGTCTGGCTGCGGCCCTGGCCGCGGTGCTGACGTTCGGCGCCTCCGTGGCGTCGGCGCACCCGCACCGGGAGGGCTACTGGGTCTATCACGGCCGGCACTGGCCTGTTTACAGCGAAGTCTATGTCCCGCCGCCCGGCTGGATCGAGCGGCGCTGGATCGTCGGCGAGCGACTGCCGCCGGCCTACTACGGCCCACCCTATGTGATCGTGGACTGGCGCGCGCGGCATCTGCGCAAGCCGCCTCGGGGCCACCACTGGGTTCGGGTCGGCGACGACGTCGTGCTCGCGGCGATCGCCGCCGGCCTGATCACCGAAGTGATCCGGGGCGTCTACGCCCGCTAGCCGCCTCTGAGGCGCCGCAGGCGAGCGCCTGCGGCGTCTGTCGTGTTTTGTTGAGTGGAGTGATGCGATGACCGACAGAATCGAGACCCTCGTCATCCTGGCCGATGGCGTTCAGGCCCGCGGCCTCGCCGAGCGCCGGCGTCACGGCCCGCTGGCCGAGCTTGCGAGCTGGTCGCTCAAGGCTGACAAGCACGACCGGCACTGGGCGCGCACGCATGGCGGGACGGTGAACGACCGCATGGGCTACGGCCGCGACAATGTCCTGGAGGCCCCGCCGGCCGAGGCGGCCGAGAAGCGCTTCCTCGAAGGCGTGGCCGAACGGCTCAACCGCAGCGCCGCGGCCGGTGAGTTCGAAAAGCTCGTGCTGATGGCGCCGCCCCGCGCCTTGGGTGTGCTTCGCCATGCGCTCAAGCCCGCCGTCGCGCGGCGGATCGAGGTCACGGACGACCACGAGCGCATCAAAGCGAGCGCTGACGACGTGCGACTGATCCTGCGCGATCTTCGCATCCCGGAGCGCTGACCGAGCGGCTGTCTGTAGTGATGAGGCGGCGCTTGACCGGCGGCCTCGGCGCCCATGTTCCGACGCTCACGCGCTTCTGGAACCCACCTCGAAACAGAGTCGTTCAACGCGCGCCTCCTAAGGTAGAGAGCATCCTTCTTGAGCAAGCCGGCGCAGGCTGCGCAGCAGAGCCTGCGCCGGAACTTGCCGCCTCTCTCCCCCGCCTGTCTTCTCCAGAATTGGGATTGTGCGGGGCCCGCCTCGACCTAAATCCTGCTCAAGGCCGCGGCGCCTCTTCTGGGCCGCGGCCCGTCGCCAAGTCGGCGTCATATCCACGTTGCTTCGAGGAGGACTGGAGATGAGAGCCCTGAACCTTTCGCCCCTCTACGGTTCCATGGTCGGAGCCGAGCGCCTGGCCGGCGCTTTGGAGGACGCCCTGCGCATGCCGGACGAGACGAGCTATCCGCCCTACGACATCGAGAAACGTGCGGACGATCAGTACCGCATCACTTTCGCCGTGGCCGGCTTCGGCCCGGACGAGCTCAAGATCGTCGCTGAGCCCAACCAGCTGACCGTCAGCGGCCGCAAAGCGAGCTCGGACGAACAACGATACTATCTGCACCGCGGCATCGCCACTCGGGCGTTCGACCGACGCTTTGAATTGGCCGACTACGCTGTCGTCAGCCGGGCAACCTACGACAACGGCATGCTGACCGTCGAGCTGAAGCGCGAGGTGCCCGAGGCGATGAAGCCCCGCCGGATCAGCATCCGCACGCCGGAGATGGTCTCGAACACGAGGGCGCAGCCCGTCGGCGAGGCGGCCGCATCCGGCGCGCCGGCCAACGACGCCGCCCAGGAGAAGCCGAAGCGCGCCCGGCGCAAGGCCGCCTGACCTTCCCGGCGCTTCGGGGCAGCGGCCCGGCTCCGCCGCCGCCCGCTCCCCGGCCGGGGCCTGACATGCCTCGAACCATGCGATCCGTCACACCCGACGACATCCGCCGCGAACACGACGCGGCGATCGCCTCATTCACAAGCGACCAGCGGCACAGCCTCTGGCGGCAACGTCACGCGCGCCAGATGATGAACTTCAACGGCCTCAGCGAACGCCAGAACCTCCAAGTGCTGTTCGAGCGGGAGGCCGCGCAACGCAATGCCGACGCCGAGCACTTGGACGCAGAAGCGCGCGAGCGCCGGGCCAACGACAATGCGGCCCCCGGGCCCCAGATCGCAGGAGGGACCGGGTCGTGAGACGCGTGGAGATCGCCGCCTACGACCAGCCCGATGGCGGCGCGGCGTGGCTGATGATCCGCCGCTACCGCCGTCCGAACGGCTATGACTACTACGTCACCGCGTCACCGGGCCTGGAGGCGCGCCTGCCGCGGCCTTTGCCGACGGGTGGCCTCGGCTTTGCGACCTATGAGGCCGCCCACCTCTTCAGCCAGGGTCTCGCCGCGGCTCAGGCGGTGGACACCCTCTATGTGACCTTCTCCCCACCGGAGCACGCCGTCCACTGGCCCGCGCTGGCTCTGAGCCCGATCCATCCGTGCGAGGCCGACAACCTTTTCGCCCTCGACGCCGAGGCGGCGACGGAGCCCGTACCGCCGCCGCCTGGCCAGTGGCTCGATGCGCTGCTGGAGCGCTGCGCCGGCAAGCCGCCCGTCCCCACGGCAGTGGCGCACCCCTGCGATGCGGCCTCGCTGGGCGCAACCATGGAGGCGGCGCAGCGAGGCTTCATCGCGCCGCTGCTGGTGGGACCCGAAGCCAAGATCCGCCGCGCCGCCGAGGCGGCCGGCGTCGACCTGCACGGTGTGCAGCTTATCCCGGAGCCCCACAGCCATGCGGCGGCGGCCCAGGCCGTCGCCCTGGTTCGCGCCGGCCAGGCCCAGCTGCTGATGAAGGGGTCGCTGCATACGGACGAGCTGATGCACGCGATCCTCGACCCAGCGCGGGGCCTGCGCACGGAACGGCGGGTCAGCCATGTCTATATCGTCGAGGCGCCCGCCTATCCGCGGCCGCTGCTGATCACCGACGCGGCGATAAACATCAGTCCGTCGCTCGAGGACAAGCGCGACATCGTGCAGAACGCCATCGACCTGGCGCATGTGATGGGCATCCGCACACCCAGGGTGGCGGTGCTCTCCGCAGTGGAGACCGTCCACGCCAAGATCCAGTCCACCCTCGACGCCGCCGCGCTCTGCAAGATGGCGGACCGAGGTCAGATCTCCGGCGCGCTGATCGACGGGCCGCTCGCCTTTGACAACGCCATCAGCCCGCAAGCGGCGCAGGACAAGGGCATCCGTTCGGCGGTCGCCGGACGCGCCGACATCCTCGTCACCCCTGACCTGGTCTCTGGCAACGTGCTGGCCAAGCAGCTCACCTTCCTGGCCGGCGCGGAGGCGGCCGGCGTGGCGCTCGGCGCGCGGGTCCCCATCATCCTCACCAGCCGCGCCGATGCGGAGCGCACACGGGTCGCTTCCTGCGCGGTGGCGGCCCTGATGGTGAGTGAAGGAGCTCAGCCGTGAGCGAGCTGATCCTCTCTCTCAACGCCGGCTCCTCAAGCCTGAAGTTCGGCCTCTATCGGCGCGACGGCGCCGAGCTCGTGGAGACGATGCACGGCCTCGCCGAGGGCCTTGGCGGCCAGGCGCGGCTTTCGGTGCGGAACGCCGGCGGGGCGACCCTGCTCGAGGAGTCCTGGTCGGCCGCGGGCGACGCACCGGACCACGCCTCAGCGCTGGCTCGCGTCCTTGCCTGGCTGGACGGCCAAACCGAGGGCGAGGAAATCGCGATCGTCGCGCACCGCATCGTACATGGCGGCGATCACGCCGCGGCGGAGGTCTTCTCGCCGAATCTCGAGGCCGAGCTGCTGGCCCTGGCGCCCCTCGCACCCCTGCATCAACCAGTCGGACTGGCGCTCTACCGCCAGGCGCGGGCGCGCCTGCCCGCCGCGACCCACGTCGCCTGCTTCGACACCGCGTTCCACAGCCGCATGCCCGAGACCGCACGGCGCTTCGCCCTGCCCCGCGAATTCACCGCGCAAGGTGTTCGCCGCTACGGGTTCCATGGCCTCTCCTACGCCCACACGCTGCGGCGGCTGCGCAGCGTCGATCCGGACCTCGCCGCCTGCCGCCTCGTGGCCGCCCACCTGGGCGCCGGAGCGAGCCTTTGCGCGCTGGAACACGAGACGAGCCAGGACACGACGATGGGCTTCAGCGCGCTCGACGGCCTGATGATGGCCACCCGGTGCGGCAGCCTGGACCCCGGCGTCGTCCTCCATCTGCTCGAGCGCAACAAGATGAGCCCTGAAGAGGTCGAGGACCTGCTCTACCGGCGGTCCGGCCTGCTCGGCGTCTCGGGCCTGAGCGGCGATCTGCGCGAACTGATGGCCGCGGACAGCGAGGACGCCAAGGCCGCCGTCGACCTCTTCGTCTACCGAACAGTCCAGGGGATCGGCGCCATGGCGGCCACACTCGGCGGCATGGACGGCCTGGTCTTCACCGGCGGCGTCGGTGAGCATAGCGCCGAGGTGCGGGCCCGGATCTGCCGGCGCCTTGCCTGGCTGGGGGTAGACATCGATCCCAGAGCCAACGTCGGCGCCGGCGCTGGAGAGCGCCGCATCGACGCCCCGACCAGCTGCGTCTCGGTGTGGGTGATTCCCGCCAACGAAGAAGCCGAGATGGCGCACGAGGCGGCCGACCTTGTCTGGCGTCGGGCGCCGGCCAACGATTCGTCGAGCTCTGGGCGCTCCGGCGATCATGTCGACGCCTTGCTGGATGAGGCGCTGGAGGAAACCTTCCCGGCCAGCGACCCGCCGTCCCTGGTGCGGCCGCACGATCCGGACGACCTGGAGCCGGCGTCTGCGGCGTACCGCGAGTAGCGGCGACACTCGGAAAGGCCATCCCCCACGCTGTCGACGTGTTGCGTTCAGAGCGGGCAAGGCGGCCGCCATCCACGGCCAGGGCTGCGCCCGTGACGAAGGCGGCGTCATCCGCGCACAGGAAGGCGACGGCGCTCGCCACGTCCTCGGGGCAGCCCACGTCGGCGGGGTCCAATCGCTACGCCCCGCGCCTCAGATTGGGATTGTTGTGCAGCATGGCCGTGTCGACGGCTCCCGGCACGACGGCGTTGGCGCGCAAGCCCTTCGGCTTTCCTTCGATCGCCGCCAATCGGGTCAGCGACAGCAGCGCCGCCTTCGCGGCGGCGTAAGGCGCCACGAGCGACATCGTCTCGAAGGCGTGCCGCTGGCGACGTTGACGATCGCGCCGCCAGGCGGCATCGCGCGGAAGGCCTCGCGGGGGGAACCGCACCGCGCCGAGCAGGTCGACGTCCAGGACGGCGCGCCACTCCTCGTCGCTGATCTCCCCGAGGGGCTTGAAGTTCATCACCCCCGCGTTGTTCACGACCAGATCGAGACCGCCCTAGGCCTCCTTCGCCTGGCGTACGGTCGCGGCGACCGAAGCCGGGTCGCGGACGTCGCAGATCTCGACGGCCGCGCGGCTCCCCTCCTCGCGAAGGAGGTCGGTCGCCACGGCCTCGGCGCGCTCGAGATGGGGGCCGGTGACCAGGACGGCGGCGCCTTCCTTCGCCAGTCTCAGGCATATCGCCCGACCGATGCCGCCAGCCGCGCCGGTGACGATGGCCACTTTGCCGGACAGCCTGTCAGGCTTGGCCATGCGCCTCAGGCGTTCCCGAGTTGGCGCTGCGCGGCGTCGATTAGGCGGACCGCCCGGTCCGGCGACAGGTTCATGACCGCCGAGATCTCGACGACGCTCAGCCGGTGCTCGACGCTGAGGACGAGCGCCTGCCGCTCCTCGTTGGTGAGCTGATAGGTCCGTTCGTCGTCGATGTCTTCGGGCGCAAGTTCCTCAGCCGGGATGACATCCTCCCAGAGGGTGACGTCGTCAGGCTGATACCATTCCCAGAACTCTTCATCGGTGGCGTCGGCGGCTTCGACCTCGTCTTCCACCGGGGCGTCGAGCGACACGCCGGCGAGCCGGCGCGCCCGGCGCTCACTGCGGACGACGGATTCGAGAACCTTGAAGGCCAGGCCGAGCAGCCAGGGGCGCACGTCGAGGTGCGC
>JBMOOD010000010.1:0-9145 GCA_049323595.1 Pseudomonadota bacterium | reverse complement strand
ATCGCTTGGCGACCCTCGAGAAGGAGCTCGCCGATCTGGAGGAGGAAGCCTCCGCCCTCACCCAGCGCTGGCAGGCCGAAAAGGAGAAGATCCAGGCCGAGGCCAAGCTCAAAGAGCAGCTCGACCAAGCGCGGCTCGAGCTCGTGCAGGCGCAGCGGCGCAGCGATCTCGGCCGGGCGGGCGAGCTCAGCTACGGGGTGATCCCGCAGCTGGAGCGGCAGCTCGCCGACGCCCAGGCCGCGAGCCAGGGCGCCATGCTGCGCGAAGAGGTCACCGCGCAGGACATCGCGGGCGTCGTTTCGCGCTGGACCGGCATCCCGGTGGACAAGATGCTGGAAGGCGAGCGCGAGAAGCTCATCCACATGGAAGACGCGCTCGGCAAGCGGGTGATCGGGCAGTCGCACGCGATCTCGGCCGTCAGCAAGGCGGTCCGCCGCGCCCGCGCGGGCTTGAAGGACCCGCAGCGGCCGCTCGGCTCGTTCCTGTTCCTCGGCCCGACGGGCGTGGGCAAGACCGAGCTCACCAAGGCGCTGGCCGGCTTCCTGTTCGACGACGACACCGCCATGGTCCGCATCGACATGTCGGAGTTCATGGAGAAGCACGCCGTCGCCCGCCTGATCGGCGCGCCGCCGGGCTATGTCGGCTACGAGGAAGGCGGCGTGCTGACCGAAGCCGTGCGGCGTCGGCCGTACCAGGTCGTGCTCTTTGACGAGGTGGAGAAGGCGCACAACGACGTCTTTAATGTCCTCTTGCAGGTGCTCGACGATGGACGGCTGACCGACGGCCAGGGCCACACGGTCGATTTCTCCAACACCCTCATCATCCTGACCTCCAACCTCGGCAGCCATTTCCTGTCGAACCTGCCGGAGAGCCAGGACGTCGAGAGCGTCGAGCCGCAGGTGATGGAGGTCGTGCGCGCGCACTTTAGGCCAGAGTTCCTGAACCGTCTGGACGAGATCATCCTCTTCCACCGGCTGGCCGCCGAGCACATGGGACCGATCGTCGACATCCAGGTGGAGCGGCTGCAGAAGCTGCTGGCGGACCGGAAGATCACCCTTGAGCTCACCGACGAAGCGCGCGCCTGGCTCGGTCGCGTGGGCTACGATCCGGTCTACGGTGCGCGTCCGCTCAAGCGGGCGGTGCAGCGCTACCTGCAGGATCCGCTCGCCGACATGATCCTGAAGGGCGAGGTGCGAGACGGGGCGAGCGTTCGGGTGACGCAGGGCGACGGCGAGCTGACCTTGACGCCGAATGGTCCGGAGCTGGCCCAGCAAGCCGCCTGACCCGGGGCCGCCGCACTCAGCCGATGAGTGCGGCGACCGCCATCCTGCTCGAGACCCAGCTGCGGCCGTTCAGGCCGCGCGGACTTCGCACCGCTCGGGACGAGCCGCCCTGAAGAGAGCCTCCGCGTCTTGGGCGGGGATCGAGCCAGGCGCTCCATTCTTCCGGCTCCAGGATCACCGGCGCGCGGTCGTGGAACTGCGAGAGCTAGCCGGCCGAAGGGCCGGTCAGGATGGTGAAGCTGCGGATCTCGCCGGGGTCAGGGGCGGCGCAGCGATCCCAGAGGCCTGCGAACCAGATCGCCCGGCCGTCGGCGCGGGCGAAGCGGTGCCCGTCGACGGGACGGCGGTCCTGCCGGAGTTACCCGAGCGGCTCGAGGTTGTGGAGCGCCCCATCGTCGCCGACGAATACCCGGAGGCTAACGCGCTCGTCAGGGGGGAGGCGCGATCTTCAGGCTTGGACGGCGAGCGGATTGCCTTCGTCGGGGCTGAAGGACGCCTCGGGACAGGTCTGACGCGCGAAGCCGCACCGTTTGCGCCGGGTGTCGCGTCGGCCGACTGGAGCTGGCGCAGCCTTCGCGCGGCGCCGAGCAGGCCCGGATCGGGATGGGTCACCAGGAAGGTGGGCGCCTTCCGCAGATAGTCGGTGAGCCGCCCCTTGCCTTCGAACGCCGTCCGAAAAGCGCCCGTGTTAAGCCACTCATAGATCTTCGGGGCTATGCCGCCGGAGAGATAAGCCCCGCCCGACGCGCCGAAGGTGAGCACAAGGTCGCCGGCGACCTCTCCGTAGATCCTGACGAACCGCTCCAGCGCCTCGCGCGCTACAGTGTCCCCCTCCCCGGCTGCGACCACCACCTGCGCGGGCTGGCCGGCTGCCGGGTGGCAGCCGCGGGCCTCGCAGAAACGCTCATAGATCGCGACCAGCCCCGGTCCTGAAAGAACCCGCTCGATCGAAACCCGGCCATGACGCGCCTTCAGGCGTCGCCAGAGGTCCAGCTCCACGTCGTCCGTTGGCGCGAAGCCGGTGTGGCCGGCCTCGGACGCTATGGAGATGTCGCCGTCACGGCCGGGGACCAAGACGGCCGCGCCAAAGCCGGTGCCGGCGCCGATCACCGTGACCACCCCAGGCTGGCGCGAGCGCCGCGGACCCAGCGGCCGCAAGTCCGGGGCCGCCAGCTCCGGCACGGCGAGCGCCTGGGCCACGAAGTCGTTGATGAGCTCCAGTGTCCTGAACCCAAAGGTCTCGCGGAGCGCGCGCGAATCGACCTCCCAATCCAGGTTCGTG
Organism: Pseudomonadota bacterium; assembly: GCA_049323595.1. Classification (GTDB taxonomy): domain Bacteria; phylum Pseudomonadota; class Alphaproteobacteria; order Caulobacterales; family Caulobacteraceae; genus Phenylobacterium. Next base: position 6,580 of record JBMOOD010000010.1, on the reverse strand, counting down.
AACCGAGCGCGCCCGAACGCCACCTGACCGGCGACCCCAAGGACGGCGGCCGGCGGGAACGCCGGGACCGCGGCGTCTTTGCGGTAGCGCTCGAGAACGTCTTCGACCGATGTAAACTCGGCGGCGCGGTAGGCCCGTCGCGCGTGCACGCGCCCGCTGCGGTCCACCAAGGCAAGCCGCGCGTTCGTGCCGCCGAGATCGGCGATCAGGCCCAATATGGAATGATCGAACTCACGCGCCGCCGACACCTAGTTCGCCTGGACGCTCACCAGTCTCCCTTCCGCCTCGCACCAGGCCGCGAGCCCGATGGCGATCTGGATCGCCTCCGCCTTGTCGGACACACGACCGAGCACGCCGCGGTTATGCTTTATCAGCCAGGAACGCCCTTCCGGCACCACCTCGAAGAGCGTGACGTCCGGCTTCTGACCTGCTCCCCTCGCGGGGTTTCCGGCCGGCCGGTCTGAGAACTCCAACGCGACGTCGCTCGCCGCCGCGGTGTCGGTTGCTTGCAGCATGATCATCATCCGCTCCATCCCCGCCGATGCTGCCGCTGTCGCCCGCGTCGAAATTGATGGGGATCAAGTGCAGCGATGCGACGACCTCGCGAAGGTTTCACCGGGACGAGCCTCCGCCCGCCGAACGCAGGATCGCGTGCTTGACCGTGTCCGGCTGGGCTTCCACGGCGCGCGCCAGGCGCCGGAGCTCCTGGCGCAGCCCATAGACCTGGTCCATCAGCGAGAGCACGATCGGCACGGCGTCGGCGCCGATCTTCATGTCCCGCTGCAGGTGCAGGATGAGCCGGGCCCGCGCGACGTCGATCTCGCTGAAGCTCGCGCCCCGCTCGCCCCCGGCAGGCAGCACCCAGCCCGCCTGCACCCATTGCCTGAGCCGGCGCCGGCTGAGACCCTGGATCAGGCCGATCACTTCGGTTTCGCCCAACATCACGCTGCTCCCTTCATCGGCCGGCGCGGGTCGTAGCGGTGCTGCTCACGCCAGCGCCGCATGAAGCTCTCCAGCTCCGGATCGATGCTTTCGGGCAGAACGACGCTGAGGTGGACCAGCTCGTCGCCCTTGGTTCGGCCCTGGACGCCCTTCCCCCGGAGTCGCAGCGTTCGCCCGCTGCTGGCGCCGGCGGGCACGGTCATGGTCACGTTTCCGGTGGGCGTCGGCACCTCCACCTTGCCGCCCAGCACCGCCTCGTCGATCGATATCGGGAGGTCGACGTGGATGTCCCGACCCTCCCGCCGGAACACCGGGTGCTCGCCGATCTCCATTTCGATCAAGGCGTCTCCCGGCTCGCCGCCGTTCAGCCCGGGCGCGCCCTTGCCGCGAACCCGCAGCACCTGGCCGTCCTCGACGCCGGCCGGGATTTCGATGTCCATCGGGGAGCCGTCCGGAAGCGTGAGGATGCGACGCGCGCCGCGCACGGCGTCCAGGAAGTCGACCCGCAGCTGGTAGTGGATGTCGCCCCCGCGCATCCGGACATTGTGGAACCGATCTCCGCCGCCCCGCGTGAAGAACTGCGAGAAGATGTCGTCGCTGTCGGCGAAGTCGTCGAAGCCGGCGCGGCTGGCGTAGGGGTGGTCTGCGCCGGCGTCGGCGTACTCTCGATAGTAGCGGTGCTGCGGCCGCTCCATGCCCTGGGCGTCGATCTCGCCGCGGTCGAACCGGCGGCGCTTTTCTTCGTCGCCCAGCAGGTCATAGGCCTGGGACACCTGCTTGAATTTCTCTTCCGCCGAGCGATCCCCCGGATTGAGGTCCGGGTGATGCTTCTTGGCGAGCTTGCGATAGGCCCTCTGAATATCGTCCTGCGAAGCCTGACGGTTCAGGCCGAGGACCTTGTATGGATCGTCGCTCAAGTCCCATCCCCTGAAGCCAAGTCTCAAGAGGCCGCTGACCTCAGAAATAGAGCGGCCGGACGTCTGCGCCAGGGTGGCGAGCAGCAGGACCGATTCACCGCGTTTCGCGCGGCCTGAGGAACGGCCGGCGCCGTTGAAGCGTTGCAATATAATGCACGGGACAGGAGGTGGTCTTCTTCCCGGGAGTCTGTGGAGGAAGGACGCTCCCATGGTTGCCTCGACGGCCACAGCCCGGGCGCTTGCCGGCGACCGCTCAGCCGGCCCATCGTCGCTCGCCATCCCGCTGTGGCGGGAATCCCGAACCGTCAGCGCAGATCCCTTGGGCGCTAACGCGCGCGACGTGGTCGGCTGGCGCGTGCGACGCTGTCGAGGGCAGACGGTGTACCAGGAAGGCGAGGCCGCCACGACGTTCTACCGTGTGGAGGCGGGCTGCGTGCGTCTTCTGCTCTACTCTAGCGACGGTCGCAGGCAGATTGTCGGCTTCTGCTTCCCAGGCGACCTGTTCGGCTTCGCGCTCGACGTCCGGGACTGCACCGCCGAGGCGAGCACGGACCTCGAACTCATGGCCTATTCGAGCGCAGCCTTCGTCCGTTCGACGAAGGGCCGGCCCGATCCGCTGATGCAGGTCGCCCAGCGCTGCCTCGGCCACTATCGTGCCTTCGCCCAGCACGTGCTCTGCATCCGCAGCCTGCCCGCCGCCGAGCGGATCGCCGCCTGTCTGGACGCCTTTTCGCAGCGGCTGGTGGCGGGTGCGGCGCCCTGCCCCCTCCCCCTGAGCCAGATCGAGCTCAGCGACTTCCTCGGTCTGTCGCCCGAGACCATAAGCCGAGAGGTGCGAAAACTCTGCGAGGCCGGGCGCCTGGCTCGGGCGGGTCGCAAGCTACTCCTGCTTCCAGCCGGCCGAAGCGGCGCCTCGAACCCTGCTTCGGCCGAGGCGCGCCCCATATCCTGATCGTCAGACACTACACTTTGGAGCGAACTATGCCCGACATCGAAAAACCCGAGATTGAAATCCTCAAGAGCTTTGAAGCGCCCATCGGCGCGATCCCTGAACGTCCCGTCGATACGCCACGGGATCTGCCGCTCGACGAACTGGTCGTCGTCGCGGAGGAGGCCTATCGCGCCCTCGACGCATGACGGCCGGGTGTGCAGGCAGGGCTGGACGCCGGCGCCGCCAGCTAAGAAGCGGCCCATCGATACAGCCGGTCTATAACGCTAGGATAGCCTCCACGCCGAAGTAGCCGAGACTGGCCATCACCGAAGGCCAGAGTATGCAGGTCGCGGCGTTCGCCAGCAGGAAACGCGAGCATGGCGCTCCAGCCGGCGGCGAACGGCGCGACCGACCGCCGCCGGGCCAAGGAAGCGGCTGACGATGATCGCCGCGGGGCCGTAGCGCGCGAAGAGGCCCTCCGTCACCTGGCCGACCTGACCCCCAAGCCGGCTGGGAGACGGAGGTTTCGCCGGCGCGTGGCGGCTCCCAGTTCAAACGAGGTCCAGTTGCCCGCGAAGGCTCCGGCGGCCGCCCAGGCTAGCAAGGGCATCGGCGCATGCGCGCGCAAGGGCGTCACGGTGAACGCCGTCTCGCCCGGCTACACGGACACGGAGATGGTGGCGGCCGTGCCGAAGGCCGTGCTCGACGAGATCGTCGCGCAGATCCCCGTGGGACGCCTTGGCGCGGCCGGAAGAGATCGCCCGCTGCGTCGCCTTCCTCGCGGCCGACGAGTCAGGGTTCATCACGGGAGAGACGCTGAACGTGAACGGCGGGCAATACATCGCCTGAAGCGTGGTCTTGTGTGTCCGCGGGCCCGTCCTAGATTCGAAAAGCTGGAGGAAGACCTCTTCAATCTAGGGACCTTCAGCAATGAGCGATCTTTATCGAAGCCAATACGGATCGATACCCGCTCAGCGCGCCGACATGGCCGTGGATGCGGGCCTTCGATCCTTCATGATCGGGGTCTACAACAAGCTGGCCCTGGGCCTGGTCGTCTCAGCCGCCCTCGCCTACCTGACCTCGAGCGTTGCGCCGATCCGCGACCTGATGTTCGTGGTGGGCGCCGATGGCCGCTTGGCCGGCATGACCCCGCTGGGTTGGATCGTCGCCTTCGCCCCGCTGGGCATCCTGCTGGTTTCGGGGTTTGCGATGCGAAACCCCACCAGCAGCGCGGCGAGCGCCCTCTACTGGACCATCGTCGCCTTGATCGGGGCGTCCCTGGGCGTGGTGGGCCTGATGTACACCGGCGCCTCCATCGCCTCGATGTTCCTGATCACCGCCACCGCCTTCGGGGCGCTGAGCCTCGTGGGCTATACGACCAAGAGGGACCTCACCGGCTTCGGCTCATTCCTGATCGTCGGCGTGATCGGCCTGATCATCGCGAGCCTGGTGAACCTCTTCCTGCGCTCGGAAGCCGTACAGTTCGCGGTCAGCGTGATCGGCGTGTTCGTGTTCGCGGGCCTGATCGCCTACGACACCCAGCGCCTCAAGCTGAGCTACTACGAGTTCGGTGGGAACGAGGCCGCGCGCGGGGTGGCCACCAGCTACGGCGCGCTCAGCCTCTACATCAACTTCATCAACCTCTTCCAATTCCTGCTGTCCCTGTTCGGCCAGCGGCGGGACTGAGGTGACCCCCCACAACCGCCGCCGAAAGGAGGTGAGACCGGATGGCTGAGACCAAGACCCGCAAGGCGACGTCGGGCATGTCGAAGGAGGAGGAGATCCTGGCCTACAGCGCGATCGCTGTCCTCATCGCCGCCATAGGCTTCGTCGTCGGAGCGATCTTCATGGGCGCCTGACCAGGCGCCCATTCTTTTTGCGCAGGCTCAGACGCCGGGCCACGCCCCAAAAAGAAGGCCCCGGGAAAGGCCGGAACTGGCGAGAACCGCTCTCCCGGGGCTGTCCGGAGCGCTGAACAGCGCTCCGCCCGATCAGTGGACCGTCTGGCCCGTGCTGATCGGGATTCGCTTTGCCTGAGCCTCGGCGTTGGGCGACTTCGGCGCGGTGATGGTCAGCACGCCATTGTCGAAGCTGGCGGTGATCTTCTCCTCGTCGAGCTCGCCCAGGGACAGGCGGCGCTCGAAGCGGCCGTAGTAGCGTTCGCTGTACTGCCGCTCCTTGTCCTCGGTCTCCGCCTTCTTCTCACCGCGGATGGTCAGCACGCCGTCCTGCAGCGAGACCTCCACGTCCTTCTCGTCAAGGCCCGGCAGCTCGGCGCTGATCCGGTAGGCGCCGTCCTTGTCCCGCACCTCGATGCTCGGCCAGCTCACGGCCGAGGTCTGGGCGGTGAGGTCCTTGAAGACGGAATCGAACAGCCGGTTCATCTGGTCGCGCAGACTCACCAGCGGACCGAATCCGCCGAAGGCGGGCCCGAACCAGTCCTGACGCGCCTGAGGGGCGGGACTGCGGTCGTTCGCCCCTTGGGTGGCGAGATCCATACGATCCATCGCTTGCCTCCTTGCTGGGACAATTCGCGAGGAGTCCGCGGCGCGGGGAGCGGGCATCCGCCGGCTGGGGGACGCAAGCTTCGGCGCCCGCCTGACCGGCTGTCCATGACACCGGACCGTGCCGCGTCGCCACGTGCGGCGCGCCGGCCAGGTCCCCGGCCGACGAACTCCTCGGCCGCCACATCGGCGGCATAGGGTGAACTAGGTCGAAGCCTTGGGCGCACAAGGGTCAATCTTGCGTCGTGCATTCACCCGGGGAAGACCGGGAGGGGCAGACCGGGCGTCTCGACGCGGAGCTGCAGCAGGCGGCCGTCGAGGGGGCCCGCCGACGCTGCGTCCGGACCGTGCTGGGCGGTCGTCACGTAGAGGGTCTTCATGTCCTCGCCCCCGAAAGCGCAGCTGGAGGGCTGGCGCGCTGGCACGTCGATGATCCTGTCCGTCCGGCCATCGGGCGCATAGCGGATGAGGCCAACCCGCGCCCCATCTCGCAGTCCACAGAAAGCCGTACGCGTCCATCGCCGAGCCGTCCGGCACGCCCGGGCCGCCATCGACGAACACCTCCTGGTCGTGCAGCGATGGCTCGTCCGGATCGTAGCGGAAGCGCCAGATCAGCTTGCGGCGGCTGTCGGCGAAATAGAGCCGCTCGCCCTCGGGGCTCCAGGCACAGCGGCCGAGACGAGCTGCGGCGTCGCCCACTGCCGGATCAGTCCCGTCCTCGGATCCAACGCGTGCACCTGCCGGCCGACGATGTCGACCCACAGGGGCCGGCCTGCGCCCGCGTCCCAGAACGGCCCTTCGCCGAGGATGCAGGACGGCGCCTGCTGGACGGCCGTGACCTGGGCTGTCATCGGCAGGCCCGATAAAGGTTAGGAGGCGAGCCGAATCTGGTCGCGCTCAGGCGGGAAGTACGGCAGCAGCTCGACCTCATCTGGCCGCACGCGCGAGGCGGTCAGGTGCGAGAGGAGCTCGGCCCCGCGTTGCAGCAGCTGCGCGCGATCAGTGCTCTCCGGCAGGATGATGCCGGAGACGTCCTGCGAGCCCCGAAGCTTGGCGACCACAAAGCGGCGGTTCATGCTCGGAAAATGCGTTCGGCGCGAAACTGTTGCAGACCGCCATAGCGGCGCCGTTATGCTGTGGCGCCGACGCCATTCCCGAGAGCCCGGCGCACCCGTTGGGCGAGCTCCGCCTCGGAGAACGGTTTGGTGAGGACTTGTTCGGCGGCCAGGTGTTGGATCGCGCTGTGGTCGGCGAAACCGGTGGCCATCAGGACCGGAAGCTGGGGC
>JBMOOD010000009.1:0-128831 GCA_049323595.1 Pseudomonadota bacterium | reverse complement strand
AGACTGCGGCGCCGAAGCCCGCCACCGCGAAGCCGGCGGCAGCGAAGGCTCCGGCCAAGAAGCCGGCCGCTAAGAAGCCGGCGGCCGGAAAAGCGCCGGCCAAAAGCTAGATCAGGCGGCGGCCCGCTTCAGCGCCACCAGGGCCTCGTCCAGACAGGCGGGGTCACCGGCGATGGCGATCTGGCCGCCGTGCTGCCCCACGGGACGCCCTCGCCAGTCGGTGACGAGGCCGCCGGCTCCCTCAATGATCGGGATGGCGGCCTCGATGTCCCAGCTCTTGAGCCCGGCCTCGACGACGAGGTCCATGGTTCCGGCGGCGACCATCGCATAGGCGTAGGCGTCGCAGCCCAGGCGCGCCAGCCGGGCGGCCGAGCGCACCTGGCGCCAGGCCCCGAGCTCCGCGCCCGTGAAGCACCCCTCGGGATCGGTGGTGGCGATCAGGGCGTCCGTCAGCCTGGGACAGGGCCGCACCCGCAGCGGCGTGGGCAGCCCGTCCCGGGTGATGAGGCGAGAGCCGCCCGCGTGGCCGATGTATGTCTCGCCCAGGAAGGGCTGGGCGATGGAGCCCAGCACCGGCCGGCCCCGGAACCGCAGGCCGATCAGCACGCACCAGAGCGGCAGGCCGGCGATGAACGCCCGGGTGCCGTCGACGGGATCCAGGACCCACACAAACTCTGCGTCAGGCCGGTCCTCGCCGTACTCCTCGCCGATGACGCCATGGTCGGGATAGCGTTCGGCGATCGCGGCGCGGATGGCGCGCTCGGCCCCCTTGTCCGCCTCGGTCACCGGGTCGAAGCCGATGGCGTATTTGTTGACTACGCCATGGTCGCCCCGGAAAAGCGGGAGGATCGCGCCGGCGGCGGCGCGATTCAGCCGGATCAGGAAATCGTCCAGCTCCTGCAGGCGCGCAGGGGACAGCGGAGGGGCGGTCATACGACCGCCTTAGCCTGCCTAGGGCTCGGGTTTAAGCCTCGATCTCGCCGTTCATCGCCTTGGCGAGGTCCAGCAGCCGGCGGCGGGGACGCTCGCCGAGCTGGTAGTAGGCGTGGATCAGGTCCTGGGTTTCCTTGCTGGCCAGGGTCTCGCTCGACGACGGGCCCTCGCGTTCCATGCTCTCGCGCTGGTCGCGGGTCAGACCTTCGTAGAAGTAGCTGATCGGCACCTCGAGCACCTCGGCGAGTTGCCAAAGGCGGGCCGCCGACATGCGGTTGGCGGCGCACTCGTACTTCTGGATCTGCTGGAAGCGCACGCCGCAGGCATGCGCCAGTTCCTGTTGCGTCAGGCCCAGAAGGCGGCGGCGGCGGCGAAGACGGCGCCCGAGGTGGATGTCGATCTCGTCCATGGAATCCCCGACCATGATGTCCTTCAGTCCCACTGCGGGACTCCGTGGTTGAGATCTCGCAACTCTCACGCCAGCAGCCTCCATTGCCGACCAAGCCCGACCCTGCCTATGGAAGGCGCGTGGCCGCACTTAACCATTCATACGTGTCGAAAACGATTTGGATGCTTGAGGCTTGGCTGTTTGATGCAGCCTGCGCCTTAGCTCGCCTCTTCTCGATTGATTCTGTTTCAGATTTTGGCGCCAAGATATTCCGGGCGCTGGGGCCCCTGACACCTGCGCACAGGGTCGCCGAGCGAAACCTGCGCATCGCGTTTCCGCAGGCCGGCGAGGCCGAGATACACCAACTCCTCCGGGACCAATGGACTCAACTGGGACGGTCGATAGCAGAGTTTACCATCCTTGACCGTATCGTCGCCGACACAGGGCGGATCGAAGTCGAAGGGGTCGAACGACTGGCCGAAATCGCGGCCGGCGGCGGGCCGGTCGTGTTCATTTCCGGGCACTTCGCGGCGTTCGAGCTCATGGCCGCCGTGATCGTACGCGCGGGCATCCCCTGCCAGATCACCTACCGGGCCATGAACAATCCCTATGTCGACGCGAGCGTCCGCCGGAACCGTTTCCGATATGGCGTTCGGCTGTTTGCGCCGAAGGGCCTGGAGGGCGCGCGGGAGCTTGTGCGCGGCCTGGAGCGCGGCGAGTCCGTAGCCCTGATGAACGACCAGAAGTTCAATGGCGGAGTGGAGGCGCCGCTGTTCGGCGTGATGTGCCACACCGCGCCTGGCCCCTCGACCTTCGCCCTGCGCTTCGGGATCCCGCTCCAGCCCATGAGCGTCCAGCGGACCGCGGATGGCGCCCGATTCAAGGTCATCGTCCACGAGCCAATCCACCTGCAGGACACGGGCGACCGGGCCGCAGACATCGCCGCCGGAGTGCGGCGCATCAACGCCTTCATCGAGGACCGCATCCGGGCGCGGCCGACGGAGTGGTTCTGGGTCCACCGCCGTTGGCCCAGCGAGGTCTACCGGCGCTGAACGGTCAGCGGGTCTCCTGCCAGCGCTTCAGCGCCTCGGCGGGGCTGGCGTAGGGCTCCTGGAGCTCCACGCTCCAGTAACGCAGCTGTTCCAGCGGGATCTTCTGGCCGGTCACCGCGCAGACCACGTAGCGGCCGGGGCGCAGCACGGCGTAGTCGCCGTCGCCATAGTGCAGCCGGGCCTGGTCGTTCGCGCCGAGATTACGGTCGTGGGCGTTCATGGCCGCCTATGTAGCGCGCCCACCCGCAAGTTAACAGATGGGCGTCAGAAGAGGTCGCCCTGGCTGGGATCGGCGGCCTTCGGCCTGGCCCGGGCGGGCTTCGGCGCAGCCGGCTGCGCGTCGCCCCCGTCGATGGTGGCCCGGCGCGTGACCTTGTCGCCGAAGGTGATCGCCACCGCCTCGCCGCTACTCAGGGACGCGCCGGCGTGCACCAGGGAGCCGTCGGCGCGGGCCACACGCGCGAAGCCCCGCTGCAGCGGCCGGTCCGGATCGACGGACGCATACAGTTTGGAAAGGCCCTCCAGCCGCTCCGAGAGGCGTTCGAGCCGCCGCCGTATGCAGGGTTCGAGCCGGACGGTCAGCCGATCCAGCCGTTCCTTCTGTACCGCCTGCGGCCGCTGCAGCAGGAGCGGCGAGAGCCGCGAGGCCACGCGCACGAGATCCCGCTCATGGGCCGCGGCGTTCCGGGCCAGGCCGGCCCCCAGCCGGCCTGAGACGATGTCGTACCGCTGCTCGGCCAGCCGCACCAGGTCGGGCACGCGCCTCAGCGCGCGGTCGGCGTGATCGATCCGCGCGCGGCGGTCCTCCACCATCCGGCCGCCGCAGCGGTGCATCCGCGCGCCGAGGTCCGAGACCAGCGCCTTCAACTCCGCAAGGACGGGCGTGGCCATCTCGGCCGCCGCGGTCGGCGTCGGGGCCCGTCGGTCGGACACGAAATCGATCAGGGTGGTGTCCGTCTCGTGGCCCACCGCGCTGATCAGGGGGATCGTCCCCGCCGCCACCGCGCGAGCCAGCGTCTCGTCGTTGAACGGCCAGAGGTCCTCCACAGAGCCGCCGCCGCGGGCGACGATCAGCACGTCGGGCCGCGGGACAGGGCCGTCAGCCGGCATCGCGTTGAAGCCCCGGATGGCGTTGCAGACCTGGGCGGCGGCCGCGTCGCCCTGAACCACCACCGGCCAGACGATCACCCGGCACGGCCAGCGGTCGCGGATGCGGTGCAGGATGTCGCGGATCACCGCCCCCGTGGGGCTGGTGATCACGCCCACTACGGCCGGCGTCTCGGGCAGGGGGCGCTTGCGGGCGGGCTCGAACAGGCCCTCTGCGGCCAGCTTCTGCTTCAGGCGTTCGAGCTGGGCCAAGAGGGCGCCGACGCCGGCTACCTCCATGGTCTCGATGACGATCTGGTAGCGGGAACCCTGCGGGTAGGCGGTGATCTTGCCGGTGACGATCACCTCCAGCCCCTGCTCGGGCCGGACCGACAGGCCGCGCACCTGGCCCTTCCACACCACACCGTCTATGGCGGCCCGCTCGTCCTTCAGCGTCAGATAGACGTGACCGTTCGAGTGGTGGGTCACCTTCGAAAGCTCGCCGCGCAGGCGCACGAAGCCATAGGCGTCCTCAAGCGTCCGCTTCAGCGCGAAGGCGAGTTCGGAGACGGAGTAGGGCCGGGCGTTGCCATCGGAGTCGGTCAGGGCGGCCGCGTCGCTCATGGCCGCAAAGCTAGGGGTGCTCGCTCAGGGTCACAATGACGATCTCGGGCGGCGCCCGGAACCGCACCGGCAGGATCGAGACACCGACACCGCCGGTGACCAGCAGCTTGCGGCCGTCCTCCTCATAGAGTCCGCAGGGCCAGCGCGCCGACCCGGGCGAAGGGGTGATCGGCCGTCCGAGGAGGGGTAGGTTCACCTGACCGCAATGGGAGTGGGCCGCGATGGTCAGCGCGGCGCGGGCCGGGACCTGCTTGAACGCGTCGGGCCAGTGGCTGAGCACGACCACGGGTTCATGCGCCGAAACCGCCGCGAGCGCGGCGGCGGCCGAGGGCTGGGCGCGCAGCGAGGCGTAGTCGGCGAGGCCCGCGATCCAAAAGGCCCCGCCCGGCCGCTCCACGCGCTGGGCGTAGTTCTCCAGCACGGGAACGCCCGCGCGCCATAGCAGCGCCTCTACCTCCCGGCCGCCGTACCACCAGTCGTGATTGCCCAGCACCGCGTAGCGGCCGAGTGGGGCGTGGATCGTCCCGAAAGCAGCGATCCCTTCGGCGATCCCGGTGCGCGCCACGTCGTCCCTGGCGGCGGCTGGCGCATGGCCGCCCACGTAGTCGCCCACGAACACCACGACATCCGGTCGTTCGCCCGCCATCCGCGCCATGAGGCGGCGGACGCGCTCGGGTGTCACGTGCGGTGCGTCCACATGGGTGTCGGAGACGACGCCGATCCGGAGCGGCGGCCCGCGCCAGGCTTCGCTTTCGACGCTGACATGGCGCACGGCGAGCGTGCGCGGTTCGATCAGGAACGCCCAGACGCCCAGGCCGTAGGCTAAGGCGAAGAACCCCAGGAGGACACGCGCGCCGGCTGTGCGGCGGCCCGCCGACCCCAGGCGCCGCCAAGCCAGCAGGGCGACGACCGGCCCGCAGGCGGCGCCCGCCCAGGCAAACAGCATGGCGATCTCGGCGAGCGTCATGGCCCCTCAAGCAGAAAGGGGCGCGGCCGGGACCGTAAGTCGGCTTGCGCCGCCCTCGGTTCCGGTCGCGCCCCCCATCCCCAACGGATAGACAGACCGCTCTCCAGCGGATCTCAGATGTAGCGGCGCAGGCTCCGGGCGAGCTCGGCGGCGCTGGACTTCTTCTTGGCCTGGGCGGGCTGGTAGGCCACCTGGGCGTGCTCGTGGCAGTAGGGGCCCGTCTCCTCCGAGCGCCGTCCGCAGAAGGTGAAGCTGTCGGAGGCCGGGTCGCCGATCGGCCACTTGCACATGTGGGCGCCGAGGGTCAGCACGGTGGCCGTGCCGGGCTTCTCGTCGACGTGGCGGACAGGCGTCGGCGGCGCGTGCGCGGACGCCGGCTCGGCGATGCGACGCGGGGCCGACGGCGCGGCGGCGGCCGGGCGCGCCGGACGCGGCGCCTTGAACACCGTGCGCTGCGGTTTCGACGGCGCGGCGCGGCCCGAGAGGCCCAGCCGGTGCACCTTGCCGATCACCGCGTTGCGGGTCACCCCGCCCAACTGCTTGGCGATCTGACTGGCGCTGAGGCCGTCCTGCCAGAGCTTCTTCAACAGTTCGACGCGTTCGTCCGTCCAGCCCATGGTCTCGCCTCCCACCCAGGGGCCCGGCGCGCCCTTCGGGTCGCGTCGGGATCAACATCTTGTGGCGCCGAGCAAGCTCAGTGCTCACCAACCACCATCAGTAGTAAACAAACGCCTAACGCCCACAATAGGCGCCCCGCCGCTCATCCACAGGAACTAGATGTTGATTCGAGAATCGGCTGTGGACGGCCGCCCTTGCGCAGGCGGCGCGTACGGCGCACATCTCGGCCCATGCGCGACATGCCCCTGTCCGAAGCCGTCCTCCCGCCGCAGCCGCGCGCCTATCATGGCGTCAACTGGGAAGGGCTGAAGACCCTCTACGTCCGCGAGGTGCGGCGCTTCATCAAGGTCGGCATGCAGACGCTGGCGGCGCCGGTCGTCACGGCGCTGCTCTACATGCTTGTCTTCGTGGTGGCGGTGGGCGGCGGCCGCGAGGTGCACGGCGTGGCCTACGGGACGTTCGTGGCGCCCGGCCTGATCATGATGCAGATCCTGTCGAACGCCTTCGCCAACTCCTCGTCGTCGCTGCTGCAGGCCAAGTTCAACGGGCTGATGGGCGACTTCATGACCCCGCCGCTAACGCCCGGCGAACACGTCATCGGGTTCGGCGGCGGCGCGGCCACGCGGGGCGTGGTCGTGGGCCTCGTCAGCATGGTCGCGGTGTTGCCCTTCGCCAGCCTTTCGATCGCCCAGCCCTGGGCGATCGCCTATTTCGGCCTGGGCGCGGCGCTGATCATGGGCTTCATCGGGATCATGGCCGGACTCTGGGCCGAAAAGTTCGACCACATGGCCGCGGTGACCAACTTCGTCATCATGCCGATGACCTTCCTGTCGGGCACCTTCTACCTCGTGGAGCGCCTGCCCGAGCCGTTCCGCACGGCCAGCCACTACAACCCGTTCTTCTACCTGATCGACGGCTTCCGCTACGGCTTCATCGGCCAGGCCGAAAGCAACCTCTGGATCGGCGCGGGGATGACGGCGGCGCTGGTCGTGATGCTGGGGGGCGTGTGCCTTTGGATGTTCCGAGTGGGCTACAAGATCAAGACCTGACCACCTGGGAGGGCGTCACGCCCAATAGGCGGCGCATCCATCGGGCCAGGTGGCTCTGGTGCGCGAAGCCGGTCTCGAAGGCGACTTCGGCGATGCCGAGGCGTCGCTCCAGCAACAGGTCGCGTGCGCGCTGCACCCGGCGCTCCATGACGTAGGCATGGACCGACTGGCCCATCGTCCTCCGGAAGAGGGTGGTGAGGTGCGGCACGCTCATGCCGGCCACGGCGGCGAGCTGCTCCAGGGTGAGGTCGCCGTCCAGGTTGGCCTCGACGTAGTCCACGATCCGGCGGAGCTGCGGCTTCGACAGCGTCTGGCGGCCGAACGCGCCCACGGCGGCGAAGCCCTGGAGCAGGCGGGTCGTCAGTGCGGTCGCCAGGCTGTCGGCGTAGAGCCGGCCGGCCGGGGCCGGCGCCTCGACTTCCGCGATCAGGGCGCGCATCACGTGCTCCACCAGGGGATCGCGGGCGCCCAGCCTTGGCGTCAGGTCCGCCCGACCCCCGGGCAAAGCCAGCGCCTCGGCTGTCGAGGACAGGAGCCCCGGCGACAGCCGCGCCGAGATCATGTCGCAGGGGGCATGGTCCTCCCATACGCCCGAGGCTCCGGCGGGGACGATGTCGAAGTCATACGGCGCCTGCACGCGCCGCCGCGCGACCCCCTCGCAGGCGCAGTCGGTGGTGATTTCGGGCGTCAGGTAGAAGATCAGGCGGTGGTCGGCCGTCACCTGGCCGGGGTAGCGGCCGGGCTCCGCATGCACCTCGACCACGCCCAGCGCGCCCCAGTCGCGGCGGCGGCCGAAGGTCAGGGCGGGCTCGGGAAAATGGGCGAACTTGAACGGGTAAGTCATGGTGGCCTGAGCCGAGACCACGGCAAAACCCGTGTCATGTCAAAGCCGCAGGCGTCCTTGACGCTACGGCATCATCGAAACGTGCTCCCGGGGCTCGGAACATGCGCGACCGGCGACGGGACAGGCGGGCAAGTCCAGGGTCCTTTGCACGAGGACCTTCGCATGACGATCGCCGCCCCCCCGGCCTCCGCCCTGCCGGCGCGAGATGCGCCATCGCGTATCGTGGCCGCAGGCCTCGCCGGGGGTGCGGTGGACCTCGCCTACGCCTCGGCGATGGGGCTGTTGAACGGCGGCTCGGCCGCGCGGCCCTGGCAGGTCGTGGCCTCGGGATGGATTGGGCCCTCGGCTCGCGACTCCGGCGCCTGGGCGGTGGTCCTCGGCGTCGTCACGCACTTCGGCATCGCGACCTGCATGGCGGCGGCCTACGCTCTGGCGGCGCGGCGCTGGCCGGACCTCTATCGGCGGTGGCCCCTCTACGCCGTGGCCTACGGGATCGTCCTCTACGGCGTGATGTACCGGGTCGTTCTCCCCCTTCGGTGGCCCGGGGCTGGCGCCTGGGCCGGAGTTCAGTCGCTGTTCGACATCGCCGCCCACGTCGGCCTGGCGCTCGCGACCGCCTACGTCCTCAGCCGCCCTGCGAGGGGCCGATGAAGCGGGAGGCCTCCGCGGCCCAGGACATCGCCGCCCTGCGCTCGGCCCTGCTGGTGCGCGAGCACCTGGGCTTCCGTCGGGCGTCCGAGGTGCTGGGCGTGAACCCATCGGTCCTCTCCCGACGCGTGGTGGCGCTCGAGGACGCCCTCGGCGTCTCGCTGTTTCAGCGCACGTCGGGCGGCGCCCGGCCCACCGGCGCGGGCGAGCGGTTCCTGGCCGAGGTGGAACGGGCCCTTGAGCTCCTGGCGAAGGCGGCGGTGCGGGCCGGCGCCGCCGGCCGGGGAGAGATCGGCCGGCTCCGCCTGGGTCACGTCTGGCCCGTGACGGCCGGCCCCGCCGGGGCCCTGCTGCGAGGCTATCGGCGGATCGCGCGCGAGGTGGAGCTCGAGCTTCGGGCCGGCTCCGCGGCCGAGCTGGCCGCCGCCGTTCTCGACCGCGAGCTGGATGTCGCCCTGATCGACGCCGAGGATGCGCCGGCGGGCCTCGGGAGGCTGCCGCTGTGGAGCGAGCCGTGGCTTGTGGCGCGGCCGCAGGACGGTCCCGACGAGCCGCTGGGCGCGGCGCCGGTGCTCTGTGCGGCCAGCGACGACTGGGGCCGCATCCGTCGCCTCGTCGCCGAACGCGGCGCCGCGCGCAGCGGCGTCCGCGTGCAGATGACCTCACACGATGGCGTCCTCGGCATGGTGGCGGCGGGCGCCGGTCATGCGCTTGCGCCCCAGAGCGTGGCCCTGGCGACCCGCGCCGCAGTCATCTTCACCCCGCTGGCGGGCGCGCCGCCGCTTCGACTCGCCGCGACCTGGCGCGACGACCAGGACAATCCGGCGCTGCGACGCTTCGTGAGCTTCCTGCGCGCCACGCCGTTCGAACCGCCGGCCGCGGTGACGCCGCTGCGGGCTGCGGGCTCCGTGCGATGAGCGATCCGGTCGCCGCCGCCCTGGACGCGCTGGGCGATCCCACCCGCCGCGACCTCTACGAGCGCATCCTCGCGCGGCCGTCGCGCATCGCCGGCCTGGCGGCCGAGGTACCCGTGACGCGGCCCGCCGTGTCGCACCACGTGCGGGTCCTCAAGGACGCCGGCCTCGTGCGCGAGGAGGACGGCCTGCTGGTCGCCGCCATCGATCCCCTGCCGCAGCTGCGCACCTACTTCGACCGGCTCTGGTTCGAGGCGTCGGTGGGCGAGGGCTGGCTCCGCGAACGGTTCGCCGTGTCGCGCCGGCTGCAGGCCCTTGAGGGCGGGCCGCCCGCCGTCCCGCGCTCGCGCAGCGCCTGATGCACCCTCCCGAGGCTCCGCGACCGGCGGGGGAGGCGTCCGCAGCGTTGTTCCGGGCCCTCGCCGATCCGGTGCGTCGGGCGCTGGTCCGCCAGCTCGCCGCCGGGCCGGCCTCCGCGGGCGAACTCGCCCGGCGGACTGGCCTGCCGCGCGTCAACGTCAGCCACCACCTGGGCGTCCTGGCCGAGGCGGGCCTTGTCGACCTGCGCCAGCGGCGGGCGTCGATGCGGCCGGAAGGTCTGGCGCGGCTTCGCCGCTATTTCGATCGTGCGCTTACGGTCGCAGCGATCAGCAACTCGGTCCCGAAACGCCTGTGGCGTGCATAGCACAGAAGGCGGGAAAAACTGTCCCTGGTCGGCCGAATTCTGGATCGGATTTTGTCGAGCTCCTCACCATCTCTGTGGTGTTGCTCGACATGCATCGCACGTTGCTTGGGCGCCGATTGACCCTCTTTGTCACGCAAACGTAACTCCGGTCCCACCTGGCCCCGATCGCGGGCCGAAATCTTCAAGTGGGGAGCGGGGACCGTCCACCGGGCGGCCGGCCGCGGAGGCATCTCGATCGTGAACAAGCAAACCGTACGCGCGCGCCTCATGGCGTCTTCGATGATCTGTGGCGTGGCCCTGGCGACGAGCGGGGCGGCGTTCGCCCAGGAGGAGGTGGCGGAAGTGATCGTCACCGGCACCCGCATCCCGTCGCCGAACCTCGAAAGCGTGAGCCCTGTGACGGCGGTCAGTTCCGCCGACATCAAGGCCACGGGGGTGACCCGGGTCGAGGACATGATCAACAGCCTGCCACAGGCTTTCGCGGCCCAGGGCGCCTCGGTGTCCAACGGCTCGACCGGCACGGCGACCATCAGCCTTCGAGGCCTGGGCGCGACCCGCACCCAGGTGCTGATCGACGGCCGTCGCCTGATGCCCGGCACGCCCAATACGACGGGCGCCAGCCTGGCGGCCGACATCAACTTCATCCCGGCGGCCCTCATCGAGCGCGTTGACGTGCTGACGGGGGGCGCCTCGGCCGTGTACGGCGCCGACGCCGTGGGCGGCGTCGTCAACTTCATCATGCAGCGCCGCTTCGAAGGCGTGCGGCTGGACGCCCAGTACGGCCTCTACCAGCACGACAACGGCAGCGACATCGCCGACGTCGTCCGCTCGTCAGCCGCCAATTCGAGCCAGCCGCAGTTCTTCCAGCTTCCGAAGGACAATGTGCGGGACGGCGAGACGAGCGAGGTGACGCTGGTGATCGGCGTGAACTCGCCCGACGGCCGCGGCAACGTCACCGCCTACGCCGGCTACCGCCACGTCGAGCCGATCCTGCAGGGGAGCCGCGACTACTCGGCCTGTTCTCTGTTCTCGGGTTCCGACTTCCTCAGCGCCGGCTGCGGGGGCTCGGGCACCGCCTTCCCGGCCCGCTTCGGCCCCCTGAACGGCGGCAACATCGTCGACACCTCCGGGCCCGGAAACACCTTCCGGACTTCGACCTCGGCGGACGTCTACAACTACGGGCCGACCAACTACTACCAGCGGCCCGATGACCGCTACGTCCTGGGCGCCTTCGCCGAGTACGAGATCACCGACTGGGCCACGGCGTACATGGACGTGATGTTCATGGACGACGACTCGACGTTCCAGATCGCGCCGGGCGGCATCTTCGCCGGCACCTTCAACGTCAACTGCTCGAACCCGCTGCTCTCGGATCAGCAGCGCGCGCGGTTGAACGCGTCGGCGCTCACGGGCGGCGGCACCTGCCTGTCCAATCCGGACGGCTACTTCACCGGCACGGTGGCGCGCCGAAACGTCGAGGGCGGCGGCCGTCAGGGCCGGATGCAGCACCAGCAGTACCGCTACGTGGTCGGCCTGCGGGGCGACCTGAACCAGAACTGGAACTACGACTTCGCGATGCAGTACGGCCGCGTGTCGTTCAACCAGCTGCAGACCGGCTTCTTCCGCACCTCGGCGATCAACAAGGCGCTCGACGTGATCCTGGTCAACGGCGTGCCCACCTGCCGTTCGGCCGCGCCGATCGCCGCCGGCGGCACCGCCACGGACGCCGCGTGCGTGCCCTACAACATCTTCCAGGTCGGCGGCGTCACCCAGGACGCGCTGGACTATCTGGAGACCCCCAGCAGCCTGATGGGCAACCTCTTCGAACGGGTGGTGAACTTCAACATCGGCGGCGACCTGACGGACTATGGCGTGAAGTCGCCCTGGGCCCAGGACGGCGTTGGGGTTTCCGTCGGGGCCGAATACCGCCGCGAGACCATGGACTTCAGCTCGGACTTCATCTCGTCGTCGGGCGACCTGAACGGCTCGGGCGGCGCGAACCCGCCGGTGAACGGCAGCTTCGACGTCTACGAAGTCTTCGCCGAAGCCCGCGTTCCGCTGGTGCAGGATGTGGCCTTGGCCAAGTCGCTGACCGCCGAGCTGGCCTTCCGCTACTCGGACTATTCCACCATCGGCACCACCGAGACCTACAAGATCGCCGGTGACTGGGAGCCGATCGACGGCCTGCGGATCCGGGGCGGCTACAACCGGGCCGTCCGCGCCCCGCACGTGCTGGAACTGTTCAGCCCGCAGAACGTCATCCTGGACGGCACGCAGGACCCCTGCGCAGATCTGGCGGCCTCCGACCCGCTCGTGGCCCGCTGCGCCCAGGCCTTCGGCCTGACCACGGCCCAGGTCCTGGCGATCGAGGCGAACCCCGCCAACCAGTACAACGGCCTCAATGGCGGCAACCCGAACCTCGATCCGGAGACGGCCGACACCTACACCGTGGGCCTGGTGTGGCAGCCGGACTTCCTCCCGGGCTTCAACGTCTCGGTCGACTACTTCGACATCAAGGTGAAGGACTTCATCTCCGGCATTGGCGCCGACGTCATCATCAACCGCTGCGTCGACACCCTCGATCCGTTCTTCTGCAACCTCGTGCAGCGCGACGGCGCCGGCTCCATCTGGCTGTCGAACCAGGGCTTCGTCACCAACACGACGCTCAACACCGGCTCGCTGTCGACGACCGGTTTCGACTTCAACGCGTCGTACCGGACGAACCTCGAAGACTTCGGGATCGCCAACGGCGGCGGCCTGACCTTCAGCTTCGTGGGCACGCTGCTCGATACGCTGAAGACCCAGCCGCTGCCGGGCGACGAGGCGTTCGACTGCGCCGGCTACTACGGCACCATCTGCTCGGTGTCGGGCGGCCTGTCGGCGCCGAACCCCGAGTGGCGCCACAAGTTCCGCGTGAGCTGGGCGACTCCGCTGGAGTACGGCGACTGGTTCCACGACGTCACGGTGTCGCTGCAATGGCGCCACTTCTCGAAGGTCACGCTGGACGCCTATTCCGACGATCCCCAGCTGAACAACCCGGGCCTGCAGTACGAAACGGACCGGGTGCTGGGCAGCCGCGACTACTTCGACCTCTCCGCCTCGTGGACGATGCGGGACAACCTCAACTTCCGGGCCGGCGTGAACAACCTGTTCGACAAGGACCCGCCGCTCACCGGCTCGTCCAACTGCCCGACGGGTCCGTGCAACGGCAACACCTGGCCGCAAGTCTACGACGCCTTCGGCCGCTACATGTTCATCGGCCTGACCGCCGACTTCTGATGATCCTCCCCACAGGGGGAGGGGGACCGCGAAGTGGTGGAGGGGGTCTCAACCGACGACTCCGGTGAGGAAACCCCCTCACCGGCCCCGCCGGAGCCCCCCCATAAGGGGAGCATGGAGATTGACTCCGTCACAAACGGAGCGGAAAAGGCCAGGCCTTCCAGTCCCCGCTGCACATGCGGCGGGGACGTTTCCTTTTGGAGGGCCTTTACAGTGGCCGAGACGACCTCCGCGCCCGTTCCCAGCGATCACATCATGGGCGTCTATGCGCGCGCCCCGCTGGCGTTCGAGCGAGGCGAAGGCGTGCGACTGTATACGGCGGAAGGCGAGGCCTACCTCGACTGCATGGCCGGCATCGCGGTCACCGCCCTGGGCCACAACCACCCCAAGCTGGTGCAGGCGGTGAAGGACCAGGCCGAGAAGCTCTGGCACACCTCCAACATCTTCCGCATCCCCCAGCAGGAGAAGCTGGCGGCGCTGCTGACCGAGAACACCTTCGCTGACGTGGCCTTCTTCACCAACTCGGGCGCCGAGGCGATCGAGTGCGCGATCAAGACCGCGCGGAAGTATCATTGGTCGAAGGGTCAGCCGGAGCGGATCGACATCATCGGCTTCGACGGCTCGTTCCACGGCCGCACGATCGCCGCCATCTTCGCCGCCAACAATCCGTCGTACGTGGAAGGCTTCGGCCCACCGCCGCCCGGCTTCGTCGGCGCGAAGTTCGGCGACATCGAGGGCCTCAGGGAACTCGTCGGCCCGACCACGGCGGCGATCCTGCTGGAGCCCGTGCAGGGCGAGGGCGGCGCGCGCGCCTGGACCGAAGCCCAGCTCAAGGCCATCCGCCAGCTCTGCGACGAGACCGGGACGCTGCTGATCTACGACGAGATCCAGTGCGGCCTGGGGCGCACGGGCAAGCTCTTCGCCTACGAATGGGCCGACGGCGCCGCCGATCCCGACATGATGGCGGTGGCCAAGGCGCTGGGCGGCGGCTTCCCGGTCGGCGCCTGCCTGGCGACGGCCGAGGCCGCCCGCGGCATGACGCCTGGCAGCCACGGCTCCACCTATGGCGGCAATCCGCTGGCCATGGCGGTGGGCGTCGCCTCGGTCGAAGAGCTGATCAAGCCCGAACTCCTGGCGCACGTCCGCGAAGTCGCCGGCTACTTCAACCAGCAGCTCTCCGGCCTGAAGGACCGCTATCCGGACGTGGTGCTCGACATCCGCGGCAAGGGCCTGCTGATCGGCGTGAAGCTGGCGACGCCCAACCGCGAGTTCATGCAGCACGCGCGCGACGCGCACCTGCTGATCGCCGGCGGCGGCGACAACTGCGTGCGCCTGCTGCCGCCGCTGACAATCACCCAGGACGAGGCCCGCGAGGCGATCGGCCTGATGGAGAAGGCGTGCGAGGCCGCCCGGGCCAAGGCGAAGGCGTCCAGCGAAGGGGCGGCGGCGTGACGGCCCCGGCGCCCCGGCACTTCATCGATCTGGCCAGGCTCGAGGGGACGGATCTCCGGATCATCCTCGAGGACGCCAAGGCGCGGAAGGAACGCCGCATCGGCTGGCCCAAGGGGCGGCCGGACGAGGACCGCCCGGCCCGCGACCGGACGTTGGCCATGATCTTCGAGAAGAACTCCACGCGGACGCGCTTCTCGTTCGACGCGGCCATGCGCCAGCTCGGCGGCGACGTGATCATCTCCAACGCGGTGGACATGCAGCTCGGCCGCGGCGAGCCCGTGGAGGACACCGCCCGCGTGCTGTCGCGCATGGTCGATGCGGTGATGATCCGCGCCAACGTCCACGAGGACGTGGAGCGCTTCGCCCACTGGGCCAGCGTGCCGGTGATCAACGGCCTGTCCGACCGCGGCCATCCCTGCCAGATCCTGGCCGACCTGATGACCTTCGAAGAGCATCGCGGCTCGGTCCACGGGCGCACGATCGCCTGGGTGGGCGACGGCAACAACGTCTGCGCCAGCTTCATCCACGCCGCGCCCAAGCTGGGCTTCAAGCTCAACATCGCGACGCCCGCCATCTTCCATCCGGACATGATGGACCTGGCCCGCGCCGCCGAGCAGCAGGGCCAGATCATGACCACCCGGGACCCGCGCGAGGCCGTCCGCGGCGCCGACTGCGTGGTCACCGACACCTGGGTCTCCATGGGCGACACCGACCACGACGAGAGGCTGGAGGCGCTCGAGCCCTACCAGGTCGACGCGAAGCTGATGGCCGAGGCCGCCAAGGACGCGGTGTTCCTGCACTGCCTGCCCGCGCACCGCGGGGAGGAGGTGACGGACGAGGTGATCGACGGACCGCAGAGCCTGATCTGGGACGAGGCGGAAAACCGCATCCACGCCCAGAAGTCGATCCTGGCCTGGTGCTTCGGCGCGATCTGAGGGGCGCGGCCGGGACAACTCGCCTCGCTCGCATCATGGCCGAGGCGGACTATATTGGGACCAATGTCTGACACGCCTGTTCCCGACGACATCGTCGGCGCCTTCCAGATCGAGGGGGAGCCCGTCCGCGGCCGTGTAGTCCGCCTGGGCGCTTCCATCGACGAGATCCTGAGCGGCCATGCCTATCCCGAGCCGGTGGCCAACCTGCTGGGCGAGGCCTGCGCGCTCGCCGCCCTGGTCGGCTCGAACCTGAAGTTCGAGGGCCGCCTCATCGTCGAGGCCCGCGGCGCGGGTCCCGTGCGCTACGTCGTCGCCGACTACGACACCTCGGGCGGCCTGCGCGGCTACTGCCGCTTCGATCCCGACGAAGTCGCCGAGGCGTCCCAGGGCTTCCAGCGGCCGGGCGCCAAGTCGCTTCTGGGCGAGGGTCTCTTCATGATGACCGTCGACCAGGGCTCGGACATGGACCGCTACCAGGGAGTCACCGCCATCGAGGGCGAGACCCTGGCGCTGTGCGCCGAGCAGTACTTCGCCCAGTCCGAGCAGACGCCCACGCGTATCCGCCTGGCGGTGGGGCAGGGCGACCAGCCGTGGCGCGCCGGCGGGTTCATGATCCAGTACATCGCCGAGGACGAGACCCGCGGCTCGACCCTGGAGGCATGGGTCCGCACCCAGGCTTTCTTCGAGACCATCGGCGAGGACGAACTGCTCGACCTCGCGCTGTCGTCGGACCGGCTGCTGTTCAACCTCTTCCACGAGGACGGGGTGCGCGTGTTCGGCTCCAAGCCGCTGCGCGCCTTCTGCCGCTGCAGCCAGGATCGGATCGAGACGGTGCTGAAGTCGTTCGACAGCGCCGAACGCGCCGAGATGGTGGAGGACGACGGCAAGATCCGCGTCACCTGCGAGTACTGCAGCCGCGTCTACGCGGTGGCGCCGTCGGATCTGGTTCGAGCCTGACCCTCCGGGTGAACGGGCCCAACGCGCGTTCGACCTGCTAGAATGATCGGCATGTCCGAACGCTCCGCCAGCCCGTCTTGATCTCGGACCGGCCCCAACGCTCTGCCGTCGAGCGACGGGCGGCGCTGATCGACGCCGCCCGCGAGGCCGTGCTGGAGCAGGGCTACCTGCCGGTCTCGATGCAGGGCGTCGCCCGCCGCGCGGGGGTCAGCAAGGCGCTCGTCTATGCCCGCTTTCCGACGCAGCACGACCTGTACGCCGCCGTGCTCGACGCCGAACTCGACGACCTGGCGGGCGCGGGTATCGAGGCTGCCGCCGCCGGGCCCGACCTGGCCGCCGCCGCAACCGCCGCCGCGGAGGTCTACCGCGAGCACATCGCCCGCCGCGGGCCGGTGCTGCACATCATCTATCGGGACCCCTACATGCGCGGCCATTTGACGGCCCGGGCGCTTCGCATGCGCGACCGCCTTCTGGGTCATCTTGCGCGGCGCGTGCGCCGGGACTTTGGCTTGGATGCCCGGACGGCCATCGCGGCGGTCAACATGGCGCTGACGGTTCCCGAAGAGGCTGGCAGGCTGACTTTTCAGGGGGCGGTCCAGCCCGAGGCGGCGCGACTTAGCTGCCGCGAGCTGACGCTTGGTTGTCTTGAGGCGCTAGCGGGCCGCGCTTGAGATCCGGGCCAGCCGCCGATTGCCTTGGCGGACCATGGCCTGGCTGAGCGCCTCCGCGTCCGCGAAATCCAGGCGGTCCCGGGCCAGCAGGCGCCCCGCCCGCAGGCAGACGCCGGTCAGGATCGTCGTCGCGCACAGGGCGATCTCGGGATCGATGCCGGAGTCCTGGGCGAAGCGCTCGGAGACGGCACGGACGCGAGTGTCCCGCTGGGCGTCGCGTTCTTGCCGCAGGCCCCGGCGCACGGCCGGGTTGCCCAGCAACACCTGCAGCAACGCGCCCCGCCCCTCCACGTGCCGCAAGTAGGCGGTGGTCGAACGAGCGAGCCGCTCGGCCGCGTCCGCGCCGCGGGAGATCTCGTCGGCCTGGGCCGCTCTCAGCGTCGCCAACTCCTGCCGGGCCAGGGCGATCAGCACGTCGGCCTGCCGCGGAAAATAGGTCTGGGCCAGGGCCTCGGTCACGCCGGCCCCGCGCGCGATCCGCGCCAGGGAGGCGGCGTGCACCCCTTCGCGGCCGACGATCTCGGCGGCGACGTCCAGAAGGCGCGCCCGTCGGTCCGGCCGCTCCAGCCGCCGCCGCGGCGCCTCGGTGAGGGCTCCGGCCTCGGGCAGCGGCGGAGGGGACGGCGCGTCGCCCTTGCGGAGGCGCGCCCAGTAGCCGCGGGGTGGACAGGGCACGTCGAGCCGCGAGCAGAGCTTCGCGAGGCCAGTCCGGCTGAGGCCAAGCTCGGCGGCGACCTCGCCGAGCGGTCGGCGCCACACCCGATCGTGCAGCGCTTCGCGGCTTTGGGCGGGGCGTCGGCCCGTTCGGGGAAGTCCGTTCACCTCTCGCCGATGCCCGATCGACGCTCTTCCGGCAAGGCCGCGCATTTCCGGTTGTTTGCCCGCGCTGGCCGAGTCTATTGGTGTGATGGTCAAAACAACAGCGCATTGGGGAGCTCGCACATGTCCTACGTCAACGGCCGGATCGTCCACGACGCCGACAGCCACGTCATGGAGACCCGCGAGTGGCTCGAGCCCTTCATGGATGCGGCGCTGAAGGCCGAACTTCGGCCGCTCTACGGGCGCGAGCCGGGCCGGATCGACAAGCTGCTGGACGCCGCCAAGGCGCGGAAGGGCGACGCCGAAGCCGAGGC
This sequence comes from Pseudomonadota bacterium, assembly GCA_049323595.1. Lineage (GTDB taxonomy): Bacteria > Pseudomonadota > Alphaproteobacteria > Caulobacterales > Caulobacteraceae > Phenylobacterium. Next base: position 110,596 of record JBMOOD010000009.1, on the reverse strand, counting down.
CAAGGCGCTGGAGAACGCGATCGCAGGGCCGAAGGGCTGGTCGGCCTATGGCGCCTTCGACGCCGAGGAGCGCCGCCGGGTTCTCGACAGCTTCGGCTTCGCCTCGCAGCTCGTCTTCGCGACGTCATCCCTGGCGCCAGCCCTGGCCGCGAAGGACGAGGACACCCTCTACCGCGGCGTTCGCGCCCACAACGAGGCCATGGGCGCGTTCTGTGCGACGGATCCCCGGCTGATCGGCGTGGCCTATGTGCCGCTCGACAACCCTCAACGGGCGCTGGAGGAGACCAACGCGGCCCTGGCCGCCGGCAACGGCGCCATCTGGGTCTCGGCGGGCCCGGCCGGTGATCGGTCTCCGGGCCATCCCGACCTGGATCCGGTATGGGCGCGCCTGTGCGAAGCCGACGTGCCCTTCGTGCTGCACATCGGCCCGGGGACCAAGACCCAGCCGAAGGCCTTCCGCAACAACGGCCGGGAACGCGCGCCTGACCTGCACGGCGGCGGCGAGAACCTGCGCTTCGCCGACTACGTGATGCTGTCCTTCGCGCCCCAGGTGTTCCTCACCGCCATGGTCTACGACGGCGTGTTCGAGCGCTTCCCGGCCTTGCGCGGCGGGATCATCGAGTCCGGGGCCGGCTGGGCGCCCGAGTTCCTGCGCGAGCTCGACCTGGGCTTCAGGAGCTTCAAGCGCACCGACCCGTACCTCCAGGCCCTGCCGCTGACGCCGTCGGAGTACATCCGTCGCGCCATCAAGTTCACGCCCTTCCCCGGCGAGGACGTGGGCCGGATGATCGCCGACGGGGGCGCGGAGCTCTTCATGTTCTCCAGCGACTATCCGCACCCGGAGGGGACGAACGACCCGTTGGGCCGCTTCGAACGGACGATGGCGGATGTCAGCGAAGAGGCGAAGGACCTCTTCTATCGCGGCAACTTCGAGCAGCTGATGGGCCGCCGGGCCATCGCCGCCATCGCCTCTTCGGCGCCGGCCGCCGCCGCAGAACCCGTCGCCTGACGGCGTAGGGCGCGGGCGATCAGGGCGGGTCCCGCGGCGCGGCGGGCATCTCCAGGATCGCCCGCAATCCGGCGGCGAAGCGCACGACTTCGGCCTCGCCGCCGAGCGCCTCGGTGATCTGGCGGTTCAGCACATCGAGGTTGACCCGGAACCGGTCCAGCGCCGCCTCGCCGGTCGGCGAGAGCGCAACCTGCCAGGCCCGGCCATCGGTGGGGCTGGGCGTGCGCTGGACATAGCCGGCCTCCATCAGTCGCCCCACCATCCCCGTCACCGCCGACTCGTTGAGCTTGAGCTGGCGGGCGACGCTGCGCTGGGTGGTCGAACCCTCGCGCGCGATCACGAACATGACGGCCGCCTGGGCGGCGGTGACGCCTGCGACGCCTTCGGAGTCCCGGTCGGCGCGCACCTTCAGCCGGTGCGCCGCCGTCTGCAGCAGGTGATAGAGCCGCTCGCGGCCGGCCGGGTCCATGCGCGGCAGGCTAGCCCGCGTTGACAGCGGCGCTCAATGCGCATTTACTTGCGATGTGAAGTAATATTTCGGAGGCCGCCATGGGCGCCATCGACGTCTGGGCCCAGCAGCCCAACGCCCTGTTCCGCGCCCAGCCGTGGCTGGCGACGCTCAACCGGTGGACGGGCAAGTCCGGGGACGAGCCGGCGGTCACCACGGCCCAGACGCTCGCCGCCCTGGACGCCGGCGGCGTGGACATCGCGCTGCTCTCGGCGTGGTGCGGCCCGCGCGGCTGGCTGATCACCAACGACGAAGTGGCCGCGGCGGTCGGCGAGGCGCCCGACCGTCTGCGCGGCCTGATGTCGGTGGACCTGAACGACCCGATGGGCGCGGTCCGCACGATCCGCGAGCATGCGGCCAATCCCGCCTTCGTGGGCGTGCGCGTCGTGCCCTGGCTATGGGACCTGCCGCCCAACGACCGGCGCTACTATCCGATCTATGTGGCCTGCGTGGAGGCGGGCCTGCCGTTCTGCACCCAGATCGGCCACACGGGGCCGCTGTGCCGCTCAGAACCCGGCCGCCCGATCCCCTATCTGGACGAGGTGCTGCTGGATTTCCCCGAACTCGTGGTGGTGGGCGGCCACGTGGGCTTCCCCTGGATGGACGAGGTGCTCTCCCTGGCGCGCAAGTATCCCAACTTCTATGTCGACACCTCGGCCTACACCGTGGCGCGCCTGCCGCCCGTGCTGGTGGAGTTCATGAAGGGGCAGGGCGCCGGCCGCGTCCTCTTCGGCACCAACTGGCCGATGATCTCGCCGGCCCATGCCTTGAAAGGCCTGGACGCGCTCGGCCTCGACGACCGCGCCCGCGAGCTGTTCCTCGAGGGTGCGGCGCGGAAGGTGTTTAGGCTGGCGGCCTAGGCGGCGTCCAGCGCCCGGCTTACGTCGCGCACCAGATCCTTCGGCCCCTCCAGCCCCACGCTGATCCGCACCCAGCCCTCGGTCAGGCCGATGGCCAGCCGCTCGGCCTCCGGCATCGACCGGTGCGTGGTGGTCGACGGATGGGTCGCCATCGACTTGGCGTCGCCGAGGTTGTTGGAGATGTCGACGATCTCGAGCGCATCCAGGAAGCGCCAGGCCGCCGCCCGGTCGCCCAGGTCGAAGGCCACGACATTGCCGCCGCCGGTCATCTGGTTGGCGATGATGGCGGCTTGCGGGTGGTCCGGCCGGCCAGGATAGACGGTCTTGCGGACCTTGCTGTGGGCGGCGATGGCGTCGGCCACCTTGCCGGCGTTCTCGGCCTGGCGGCGCACGCGCAGCTCCAGCGTCTCCAGGCCCTTCAGCAGCACCCAGGAATTGAACGGCGACAGCGCCGGCCCGGTGTGCCGGTGCATGTCCTTGTAGGCCTCGTTGATCAGGGCCTCGGCGCCCAGGATCGCGCCCCCCAGCACCCGGCCCTGGCCGTCGATGTGCTTGGTGGCCGAATAGACGACCACGTCGGCGCCGAGCGCCAGCGGCTTCTGGAAGATCGGGGTGGCGAAGACGTTGTCCACGACCAGCTTCGCGCCGGCGGCGTGGGCGATCTCGGCCACCGCGCCGATGGCGGTCACCTCCAGCAGCGGGTTGGCGGGGCTCTCCACCAGGAAGGCCCGAGTGTTCGGCCGCACCGCGGACTTCCAGCTCTCCAGGTCGGTGGCGTCCACATAGGTCGTCTCGACGCCGAAGCGCGGCATCCACTCCGACAGGATCCATCGGCACGAGCCGAACAGCGCCCGGCCCGCCACGATGTGGTCGCCGGCGCGGACCAGGCCCATGAGCGCCAGCTGCACCGCCGCCATGCCGGAGGCCGTCGACTTGCACGCCTCGGCGCCTTCCAGGAGCGCGAGGCGGTCCTCGAACATCTGGGTCGTGGGGTTGCCGAAGCGCTGATAGATGAACCCCGGCGCATTGCCCGCGAAGCGGTCGTCCGCCGCCTGGGCGCTCTCGTAGGCGAAGCTCTGGTTGAGGAAGAGGGCTTCCGAGATCTCGCCATAGGGCGTGCGCATGAGGCCGCCGCGCACCGCTCGGGTTTCGATCTCCCAGTCGCGCGGATCTTCCGCCATGGCCGCCTCCGTGAGGATAGAGCGCCGCATCAACGGCAGAGGCGCCTGCCCGTCAAGGTCCGGTTGCGGTCCGGCGGCGCCGTCCGGCCCTTGCCAGACTCGGCATCTGCGCTAAGGCTTCGCCGCCCATGAGCGAGTTCCCCGCCCCGGGCATCCTGCCCTGCCAGTCCATCGAGGCCCTGATCGCGGCCGGCGCGATCACCTCGGCCACGGCCTTCGACGCCGATCAGGTCCAGCCGGCCAGCCTGGACCTTCGCCTGGGCGGCCGGGCCTGGCGGGTGCGCGCCTCGTTCCTGCCCAGGAAAGTCACGGTCCGGGAGCGGGTTCGCGAGGTCGCCATGCATGAGCTGGACCTCACCGGGGGCGGGGCGGTGCTGGAGCGCGGCTGCGTCTACATCGTCGAACTGCAGGAGCGGCTGAAGCTGCCCCGGGGCGTCTCCGCCCGCGCCAACCCGAAGAGCTCCACCGGCCGGGTGGACGTCTTCGTCCGCGTGATCACCGACCACGGCGACGCCTTCGACGACGTCGACGAGGGCTACGAGGGGCCGCTCTACATCGAGATCGCGCCGCAGACCTTCTCGGTGCTGGTCCGCTCGGGCACGCGCCTCAACCAGCTCCGCCTCAAGGCCGGCGAGCCCGAGCGGCTGCGGATCGAGAGCGTGGGCGTCGACCTGACCGGCGAGATCGCCGGCTTCCGCGGCCGCCGCCACGCCGGCGTCGTCGACCTGGACCACGAGGACGGCCACGACCCGCGCGACTTCTGGGAGCCGCTGCGGCCCCGCGGCGGCCAGCTCCTGCTCGATCCCGGCGAGTTCTACATCCTGGCCTCCAAGCAGGCGGTGGAGATCCCGGTGATGGAAGCCGCGGAGATGACGCCGATCGATCCGTCCGTTGGGGAGTTCCGCGTCCACTACGCCGGGTTCTTCGACCCCGGCTTCGGCACCGACGAGGCGCACGGCAAGGGGTCGAAGGGCGTGCTGGAGGTGAGGAGCCACGAGACGCCGTTCATCCTGGAGGACGGACAGACCGTCGCCCGCCTCGTGTACGAGCCCCTCACCGAGCGGCCGACCCGGCTCTACGGCGAAGGGGGCTCGCACTACCAGCGCCAGGGGCTCAAGCTCTCCAAGCACTTCCGCGTCTGGGGCGAGTAGGCGCCCCTCACGCGGCCTTCGGCTCCGCCCGCGTGCGCCAGAGCGACCAGCCGATCCCGGCGGCCAGCAGGACGCCCGTCACCGCCAGCGACGCCGGCGCGGGGAACTTCTCCCAGCCCAGGATCTCGGCGACGAAGACCTTGCCGCCGATGAAGATGAGCAGGGCCGCCAGGGCGTGCTTCAGGTAGGCGAAGCGCGCGGACATGGCCGACAGCGCGAAGTACAGCGCCCGCAGGCCCAGAATGGCGAAGATGTTGGACGTGTAGACGATGTAGGGGTCCGTCGTGATCGCGAAGATCGCCGGCACCGAGTCCACCGCGAACACCACGTCGGCCAGCTCCACCATGACCAGGGCCATGAACAGCGGCGTCGCGAACCAGACCAGTCGCCCGTCCCGGCCGGGGTGCTTCACGAAGAAGCGAGGGCCCTCGATCGTGGGCGTCAGCCGGATGTGGCCGGCCAGCCAGCGGTAGACGGGGCTGTCGTGGGGGTCCTTAGGCTCGCCGTCGGCGACGAACATCTTCACGCCCATGACGATCAGGAACGCGGCGAAGATCCAGAGGACCCATTCGAAGTTGGCCACCAGCGCCGCGCCGAAGCCGATCATGATCCCGCGCAGCACGATCACGCCCAGGATGCCCCAGAACAGCACGCGGTGCTGATATTCGCGAGGCACGGCGAAGCTCGCGAATATCGTCGCGATGACGAAGATGTTGTCGAGCGCCAGGCTCTTCTCGACCAGGAAACCGGTCAGGTACTCGAGTCCGGACTGTCGCCCCAGCTCCCACCACACCCAGCCGCCGAAGGCCAGGCCGAGGGTGAAGTAGCCCGCCGAGAGCGCGAGGCTCTCGCGTACGCCGATCTCCCGCTGCTTGCGGTGCAGGACCCCCAGGTCCAGCGCCAGCAGCACGATCACCACGCCGGCGAACGCCAGCCACATCCACAGCGGCTTGCCCAACGTGGGCGCCAGCAGCAACTCAGCCATAGGTCATCTCGAAAGAAGTGAGGGCGCGGCGGCCGCGCCCTCGAGGAACGATCAAGCGATCAGATGCGGCGTTCGCCGATGCGGATGGGCGCGAGGCCCGCCTCGGCGAGGAACAGTTCGTCCTTCACCTGGAGCTTCCGCCGTTTGAGGTCCTGGATGACCAGGGCGTCCGGGCTGGGCTTGCGCTGCTCCTCGCGGATGCGCTGCTCGAGCCAGCGATGGTGGTTCCGAAGACGCCAGATTCTGTGATGGTTCATATGTGCTCCTCCAGACAATGGAGGCGCGCCCGGAACCCAGCGGGCTGCAATGGGGGAGAGAGTCTCACCAGGCCCCAGGCGCACCTGCGGTCCGACATCACGATCGAATGCCGATCGTCAGAGGGGCCCGGTCCCGCAGCCCTGAGATTGGAAGGCCGCAGTGGCTCCGCTAGGGGGGCTCTGAAAAAAAATTCCGAGCGGCCCTGCTCCGCACGGCGATCGGGGCGTGAGCCCGCCTCAGGCCGGTTCGGGCCGGCGGTAGATCGACTGCTTCGGCGTCTCCATCACGCGGCGCATCATGGGCACGAAGGCCTCCAGCGGCATGGAGTCGTAGGCCGGGTCGAACGAGTTCTGGTCGTACTGGTGGCAGAACCTGGCGGTCCGCTCGAAGTGCGGATGGCCGCGGAACTGCTCGCGCATGTCGCGGTCCAGGCCGAGGTGGTGGAAGAAGTAGTAGCCCTGGAAGATCCCGTGATGCTCCAGCATCCAGTGGTTCGCTTCGGACACGTACGGCTTCAGGATCGCCGCCCCGAACTCGGCGTGGCTGGCCGGCAGGAGGATGTCGCCCAGGTCGTGCAGCAGGGCGCAGACGACGTACTCCTCGTCCTCACCCGCCCGGTGCGCCCGGGTGGCGGTCTGCAGGGAATGCTCCAGCCGGTCGACCGCGAAGCCGCCGTGGTCGTCGTCGAGCAGCCGCAGGTGGTCCACGATCCGGTCGACGTGCCGGCCGCGGTGCGCCTGGCCGGCGCGGCCGATGGCGGCCCAGTCCTCGGCCGTGCCCTCGGTCATGGCGGTAAACCGGGCCCGCTCCAGCATCGCATCGTCGGCCATGAGTTCCTCCCACATATCGTGTTTGGCCGAAGGGTGCGGCCGGGCGGCGCCAGGGTCAATCGAAAGCCTTGGCCCCGGCGCGGAGCCCCGCTATGTAGGCCGCCCCGGCGCGGGTGTAGTTCAGAGGTAGAACGTCAGCTTCCCAAGCTGAATGTCAGGGGTTCGATTCCCCTCACCCGCTCCAACGAATTCAGTCACTTAGCGGTCTCCGCAGGGGCGTCGCTGGGCGCTTTTGGGAGACTTTTGGGGGCGGCGTTCTCGTTTGATCCCCACGCGGACGCGGCCTGGACGATGGCCGCGGATGCGGCGACGGCCGCGGCGATCAAGGCAAAGCCGGCGATTTTTCGGGCCTTCGCGGCCTCGCGGGCGGACGTCGCGGCCGCGCTGGCGGACTGTTCACCTGCCGCGGCGGTGCGTTCGAGGATTCCGAGTTCGCGCTCTATCCGCTCCTCGGCCCGCCGTTCGCGAAGATCGTTCTGGACCTTCAGCCACTCCAGCCCATGCTCTTCCCACTTGCCGCCGTTGTAGCCCGGCAACTTCAGGCGCACGCGCTCCTCGCCCCACGCGTCGAACTGCTCGAAGATCGGCGCCTCAAAGCCCTTGTCTACTAGGTGAGCCCAAGGCTTCGCGACCGCGACCGGTTCACTCATCTGGCTTCCCCCGCGCCCCCAGGCGGGCGGCGATGCTGAGCACGATGGCGTCCTGGTCCACGTAGGTCTTCAGCAGGCGCTCGACCCGCTCCTCGGTCCAGCCGACGGTGTCGGCGATCTCGGGGGCGGTGAGGCCGGCGTGGCGCAGGCGGGTGACGAAGGTTCCGCGCGCGTCGTGCAGGCTGCGGTCCTCGATCGCCGCGCCGGGCCGGCCGTTCTTCTTCGTGGCGGACTTGGTGTCGATCACCTGGGCCTCGAGGCCGTCGGGCGTCCAGGGCCGGCCGCGGGTGTTGGTCAGCACCGTGGTGGGGGCGGGCGGCGGCGGGCGGCGCTTCTTCTTCGCCTGGGCCGTCAGCTCGGCGAGGCGGGCGGCCTGCTGGTCGCGGATCTCGGCCAGCAGCTCGTGGGTCTCGGGCAGCAGGGGCACGGTGGCGGTGCGCCGCCCGCGGCTCTTGCCCGTCGGCAGCACGATGGCCAGCTCGCCCACGTGGGACCAGGCCAGCCGCGTCAGGTCGGCCCGGCGCAGGCCGGTGAGGCAGGCCAGCCGCACGATGAACGCCACCTCGGGCGAGGGGGCGGCGGCGCAGAAGCGGGCGATCTCGCCCGCGGTCCAGATGCGGTCGGCGCGCCCGCCTTCGTAGAGCTGGGCCACGCCGGCGGCGGCGTTGACGGCCAGCAGGCCGCGGTCGACGCCGAAGGCCAGCACGCGCGAGAGCACCTGGATGGCGTAGTCGGCGCTGCGCGGGCGATCCGCCCACTGGTCGCGCCAATCCAGCAGGTCGGCGCGCACGCGCCGGTCGTCGAGCAGGGCCAGGGGCAGGTCGCCGATGTCGCGCTCGCCGGCGGCCTGGGCGATGCGGTCGAGCCAGCGGGCCCACTCGGCGCGGGTGGCGTCGGACAGGCGGGTGAACTCCGGCGCGGCGCGGTAGCGGGCCACCAGGCCGGCCAGGGTGTCCTGCGGGCCGGCGGCGAAGTGGGCGGCCTTGCGCCCGGCGTGGGCGGCCTGGTACGCCTCGAGGAACTCGGGCGAGCCCGGCTGGCCCGGCAGGCGCGGCCCGCCCTTCCAGGCGTACCAGTAGACGACGGGGCGGCCCTCGCGGTCCTTGGTCCTGACGCGGTTCAGCCCCTTAAGTCGCACGATCGCCACGCGCTCTCTTCCCCGCCCGCCACTGCTCCAGGCTGTCAGGGGTGACTCTGGGGGCGGCGGGGGTCAATCCCTGCTGGGCCGCGGCCTCGGCCGGGGAGCCCGGCTCCCGCGCAAACACCGTGACCTGGCCGCCGGGGCGCACCTCGATCCGGTCCACCGTCAGGCCCAGCGTCTTCAGCGCCCGCATGGAGCGTTCGAGGTCGGCCTGGCGGACGGCGGAGGCGCGGGGCATGGGGTCAGGCCTCCAGCGCGTTGGCCAGCTCAAGCAGGACGTCGGCGTGGCAGGGGGCGTCGGGCTTGCACCAGCAGGCGAGGTTCTTGCCGCGAAGGTGGCCAAGATCCAGCGTCAGGCGGCCGGTCTCGATCGCCGCGCGGAATAGCTGAACGGCTTTGATCTGCGCGCCTTCGCGATTGCCGCACAGGCCCGCTGCCGGGTGGGATCCCAGGCCGGGACCTTCGACATACCAGTGGGGGTTTACGGCGCCGCGCAGGCCGAAGGTGTAGGGGTTCCCCCACCTCGTCGAGCGGTCGACCTTCACCGTGTCGGGCGGCATCCGCCAGCCCTTGGTCCGGCGGAGCTGGATGCGTCGGGGGCCCGTCACGCCGCCGCCCTCCCCCGTCGCAGGGCCGCGCCGGCCAGCGCGAAGCCGCCCACCAGCAGGGCCCAGGTCGCCGGTTCGGGGATCGCGGCGGGGGCGGCGGGCGCGAAGCGCGAGGGGTCCGCCTCGCCCGGCCCGATCGGCAGGACGCAGACTTCAAGCTCGGACCCGTCCGTCCGCAGCACGGTCTCGCAGGGCGGTTCGCCGGAGAGGATCGCCAGGGCGGCGGCGGTCAGGATGGCGCCTTCCAGGAATGTCATGGTCAGGCCGCCTCCCGGCGCGCGAAAATGCGGACGCGCGGGCCCGCGCCGGTGTCGATCGTCCCGCCGGCGCGCAGGCGCGCGAGCGCGGCCTCACCGTCCCAGGTGATCATCACCGCCTCGAACCGGCGCTTGACGAAGCCGTCCCGGGCCAGGGCGCGGACCAACTCGAGCGCCACGCGCAGGCGCCGCGGGCGGGGCTTGCGATGCGGCAGCGCCAGGTCCGCCAGTTCCTCGATCGTCGCGTGCGGGCGGCCGGCCAGGTGCTCCAGGACCGCGCGCGCCTGACTGGTGGGCTTGTAGCGGCTCACGGCGCGTCCCCTTCGGGGCGCGCCGTGAGGTCATGCTGGCCGCTCGGCTGGGCCGCCTTCGGCGTCCCCGATCCGCTCGCGGCTGGCGCGGGCATGGCGTCGTGCGTCACGCCGTCGAGCAGCCGGCCGGCGGCGGCCTTGCCGACCGGCTGGACGAAGCAGACCCTCTCGCCGTGAAAGCCATGGCCTCCGGCGAGGTTGAGGTAGCGGCCGACCGTCTTGCGATCGTTGGGCGGGTTGCGCCAGTCGGGGTCGTCGCGGTCGCGGTCGTACACGACCGACCAGCTCCCCCATTGCTTGAAGAAGAACGGCACGCCGGCGGCGGCGCAGGCGTCGCGGACCTGGCGGGCCCAGTCGGGATGCATCGGCCGGGCGCCGGGGCCGCTCTCGCCGCCGAGGATGACCCAGTCGAGGCCAGATCGGCCGCGCTCAACGTCGAGGGCCGCCGGCTCTCGCTTCAGGCAATTGTGGCGCGGTGAAAAGCCCTTGTCGCACCATGCGCAGTCGCCCCAGCAGTCGGCCGTCAAGGCGCTTTCGCCATGCCATGCCGCGTCCAGGTCCACCGGCCCCAGCATCGGCTCTAGGCTCACGAACCGGACCGCCGCCGGCGTCGCCAGCAGGTCGGGGATGCGTTCGTCGGCGCGGGTCTGGTCCTCGGCCGAGACGCCTAGCCAGATGTTGGGGAGAGGGAAGCGGCCAAGATGGATGCGGGGCAGGTTGGGCCACGCGTCGGTCTCCTCGCAGCCTGGCGCCTGGAGCACGACGAGAAGTTCCTCGTCGATCGCGCGATCGCAGACCAGTTCGTAAGCTCGCCGGGCCGTGCGCGGGTCGCTGAGATAGGCCCGCATCCGCGCCGCCCGCTTGGTCAGGACCTGGAAGGTGTGATGCGGGCTGAGCGCCATCACGGCGAACACCTGGTCGATCCAGGCGTCGGGCACGTCCTCGTGGAACAGGTCGCCGTGCGCGCAGACGAAGATCCGGCGCGGGCGGCGCCAGCGCAGGGGCTGGTCCAGCCAGGCCTCGTTGAGGCGCACCTCGCCGGTCCAGACCGGGCCGGCCTTGCTGGGCTGGGTCAGGCCCGCGCGGCTGGGGTGATGCTGCAGCCGCGTCCCCGCCAGCTTCATGGCGTAGCAGTTCGTGCAGCCGGGCGAGACCACGCTGCAGCCCGTCACCGGATTCCAGGTGGCGTCGGTCCATTCGATGTGGGTGTGGTCAGCCATGAGGGTGGGCCTTAGGTCTGGTGGCAAAGCGGGCCCGGATGGCGCTTGCGACATAGATTTCGGCCGCCTCGGCGCGCGAGACGAAGCCGTCGAACTCGTGCCACGAACCGTCCGCCAGCCTGACGGCCTCGACCGTCTTCGGTTGGTGGCGGGCGGAGTCCCAGGCGGGGGTCCAGAACCGTCCCGCCGTATCGAAGTGGCGGAAGCGGAGGGTCATCGCAGCCCCTCCAGATGATTGACCCGATGGCGCGGCGCCGCCGGCGTCCAGCCGCGGGCGCGGCGGGTGGCCCAGCCGCGGCGGGCGGCGGCGGGGTCGCAGCCGGGGCCGGGGACCTGGGCGCCGGCGAAGGCCACGCCATAGTCGCGGGCCACGCCGATGACGGTGTTGCGGGTCACGCCCAGGCGGGCGGCGGCCTGGGCGGCGGAGAAGCCCGCCCCGGCCAGGGGCAGCAGCACCGAGGCCAGGGCCGCCCGGTCGTCGCCGCGCAGGCGAGGGCGGCGGAGGGGAAGGCGGTCAGGCATCCGTGCGGCTCCGCCCTAGCTCGTGCGGCCGAACAGGGCCTGCAGCCCGGTGGCCTCGGCGATCTCGTGGACGATGCGCTGGAACACCGCCTGGCGGACGTGCTCGGCGCGATGCAGCACGACGCCCAACTTCAGGGCGCCGTCGTCCAGCTTCCAGCGGAGGAAGGCGTAGAGCTCGGTCTCCGGGTCGCCGAAGTACACCGGGATGCGCAGGAGGAAGCGGGTCGGGATCTCCAGGCCGCCGGACGTGCGCGCCTCGGTCTCGTCGGAATACTCAAAGTTCTCGTGGTCGGTGGCGGTGCGCACGGCCTTCTTGAAGTTGACCTTCCGCACCGCCTGGATGTCGCGGCAGACCTCCAGCAGATCAGCGCCGGAAGGCGCGGCCACGTCGACGGCGTTCTCCTCGATGAATCGGGCGAACGCGAGCTGGTCCACCAGCCCGCCGGCGGCGAACTTCGTCCAGGTCGCCCACTCCTCCGAATAGGGCAGGATCAGCGTTGCGGCGTGGTGCAGGCCTGCGGGCCTTGCCGGCAGGTCTTCGCCCGCGTCCGGCGCGTGATAGTCCAGGTGCGCCACCACCTTGTTATGGGCGATGTCGGCGAACAGCAGGGACCGCGGGTCCTTGAAGCGGTTCACGTAGTTGGCGAGAGACGGGGCGGTCTGCAAGGCGACCTGCTGCTCGATCGTCTCGGGCAAAGGCCGGGGCACGGCGTGCGGTTCGCTGATGTCCTGCGGCGCCCGGTCGGGCAGGATCAGGAACTCGCGGCCGTTGCGGTTGGTGACGATCATGGCGCGCGGGCCATGGGCGGCCACGGCCAGGTCGGCGATGGTGGCGGCTTCGGACTGTTCAGACATGGGCTCTCAGGGCTCCAGGGATTGGACGGGACGCGGGGACTGAAGGGGCGGCAGGCCCGGCGACGTCAGTTCGCCAGGACCTCGCCGGTGTCAGGGTCGATGCGCTCGCCGGCCGCGCGGGCGGCGTCAGCGAACATCCGCTGCTGGGTCGGGTCGTCGCGCAGCAGGTCGCCGTCGAGGTCGGCGAAGAACAGGGCGTCGGGCAGGTCGCCCTGGGGCCGCTTCGACTTGATGTCGGCGGAGATGATCACGGCGTTGTCGCCCTTGCCCTGGGGCTTCACCTTGAATTTCAGGGTCAGCTCGCCGGCCTTGTTGGTGTCGAGGACGGCCTTGACCACCTCGGCCAGCTCGTCGCCGATCGCGTCGACGACGCGGCCCTTGCGCATGTCCCTCAGGACGTCGGTGAACGGTCGCAAGTTCGGAATCTCCCCTAGGTGTGGCGCGGCGCGCCGGTTGCAGGTCAGGTGAAGGCGGCGGCGGCCAGCCGGGCGGCCAGGCCGATGGCGAAGAAGGCGGCGAACAGCCGCCACAGGACGGCGCCAAGGCTCGGCGGGCGGGTGGGAAGCCAGCGGACGATCATGCGGCCTCCGATCTCGGCTGGGCCGCGGTCGTCGCGCGGGCGCCCTCCCGACCCGACGCGGCCTCCAGCACCCGCATGGCGAAGCGGGCGTCGTCCTCGTCGGCCCAGCGGTCGGCGAGGTAGGCGAGCGTCAGGCCCGAGGCGTCCTTGGCGGCGACCGCCGGGAAGGGGTCGAAGCCGGGATAGGCGGCCGTGACCAGGGCCAGGGTCAGGGGGCCGTGGTCGGCCGCCAGGTCGCGGACGGCGGCGCAGAGGGCGTCGAAGCCGGCGAGCTCGGCCGGGCCCTGGCGCGGGTCGGTCGGGAACAGCATCGCCCCGGCGACCTTGCGGGAGAGGTCCAGGAGGTCAGCCATTGGTGACAGCCTCCAGCCAGGGGTTCCAGCCGACGATAGGGCGTCGGCGCCACGCCCGGGCGGTCCGCGCGAGGTGTGAGGCGAGCGTCCAGTCCGCGTTCGCGCGGTGAACGGCCTGGCGGAAGAGGTGGAGGGCGCGCAGGTAGGCGGCCGGCATGTCAATGGGGGTCACCTCACCCATGCCGGCGCCCCGGAACGATCACGGCGGCCAGGGCGAGGACGCCCCAGCCGATCAGGATGGCGAAGCCCAGGGGGCGGGCGGCGGCGTAGGCCGGGTCGGCGAAGGCCAGGGCGACGTGGGCGCATCCCACGCCCGCCCCGACGACCGCCGACGCCAGGGCGCAGGCGCGGCCGACGGTAGCGCGCAGGGCGGGGATCAGGCGGGCGCGGGTCATTGGATCGCGGCCCCCTGGCGGGCGTGGTAGGCCTCCAGCTCGCGCTGCTGGGTCTGCAGCCGGTCCAGGGTCTCGGCGAGCTGGGGCGCGCGCTCGGCGAATCCCATAAACACCCGCGCGCTGATCGCGCTGGAGAGGGCGCACTCGATGGCGCGGACGATGATCACCGTCCCGCGCTCCGGCGTCAGCCCACCCTCGCGGGCCTTGGTGGCGCCTAGGCGGGTGATGGCGGTGGCGATCTCGGCCGCGACGTCCCGTTCGGCCTGGGTCAGGTCGGCGGCGGAGGCGAATGGGGTTCCCATCACGCCGCTCCGCTCTGCTGATACAGCCGCGCCTGGGCCGCCCGGGCTCCGGCGCGGCGCCTGGCGGCGGCGACCGGCACGCCTCGGCCGTCCGTCACCCACCAGCAGGCCTCGGTGGGGCGGCGCGCGACGAAAGCCACGACGAAGGGCGGCCGGGCCGTGGGCGCGGTGTCGGGGTCGATCGTGAAGCTGGCGTCCCTCACGCCGCGGCCTCCGGCGCCGGGGCGCGGGCCAGGGCCTGCACCAGGCCATCGGCCAGAAGCTTCAGGTTCTCACGCCGGCGGCGCTGGAACTTGTCGCCGGGGGTCTCGTCCGCCGACGCCTTCGCCGTCGGCTCGGCGTAGGCGTAGGCGTAGGCGTAGGCGTCGGCGTAGGCGTCGGCGTAGGCGTCGGCGTCGGCGTCGGCGTCGGCGTAGGCGTAGGCCTGGCGCAGCGCCTCACGCCATTCGTCTTTCGGCGCTGCGCCTCCGGCGAGGTGCTTCAGGTGCAGGGCCTTCAACCGCTCCACGGCCGCGAGCTTGGCGGCCAGGGCGTCCGCGTCGAACTTCCGCTTGGAGAGGCTGTCGGCCCAGAAGGCCAGCACGCTGGTCGCCTGCCAGTCATAGACCACGCTGAAGGGGACGTTCCCCCGCAGCCGGGCGAGCTGTTCGTAGAGGGCGAGCCCCCACGCCTTGGCCTCGTCCGGCGCGAGGATGTCGAAAACGTTCGGGACCAGCTTCGCCAGCCACCGCGGCATCACCTGCGCCGGACAGTCGGCGGGGCTGTTGACGTCCCGACCCAGCACGCCCAGGGCGCAGGCCAGATGGCGGCCGTCCCGCTCGGCGTGCCAGCTGCGCTGGGTCAGCAGGTCGTGCTCGTAGGCGAAGCGGTAGCGGTCGAAGGCGGCGACCGCGTCGGTCACCAGGTCGTCGGGAAGCGAAAGGGCTTCGGTCATGGTCGGAGGCTGCGGCGGTGCGGTTGGGATCGGGCGGCGGTCAGACGGCGAGCTCGGGCCGCTGGCGGCGGAGGGCGGCGGCGAGGGCGTCGGCGCCGCCCTGGCGCATCCAGGCGTGGCCGATCCGGCGCTGGGCCTCGCCGCAGGGGTGGAAGGCGGTGAGGGCGACGGCGTCGCGGATCTCGCCGCGGATCGGCACGCGCTCGCGCCGCAGCTGCAGGGCCTCGCCCTCGCGCAGGCGGCGCAGGATGGCGCAGGCCAGTTCGCGGCGGTCGGCGCAGGCCAGAACCCGGCCGGTCTCGCCCAGGACCAGGGCGTGGTCGGGCGCGCCGGTCGGCGGGCAGAGAAGCGGGCGCACGGCGGCCGGCTCGGCGAGCGGGCGCGGGTGGGCGGATGTGAGCATGGCAGTTCCCCTCGCGCCCCGCCGGCCCCTGCCCCGGCCGCCGCCCGATCTATGGGGAAGGCGGCGGCCGGGGCTTTGCCGGGCGACCTGTTCGCCGTTCGGGGAAAACGGCGGGGCGCGAGTTGGAAAACACAACCGTTCGCGTGCGTTTGTCAACAGCGGAGTTGTGTCTACCGGGCCTGACGAGTGATCCTGCGTGACGGCCGGCGTGCGTCAGCACGGAATGCGCCCTGGAATCCATGGCCGCCAGTCTGCCCGGCGGGACCGGCCTCTCAAGGACGCGCCGCCGGCGCGCCGCGGCGCGGCGGCCCCGCAAGGGGCCGTCCTTGACAGGCCGGACCCGCCGGGCCTGCATCATCCATGGGTTTCAGGGAGGGTTGTGTCTCACCTTCGGAGACACACAACATCTAGCGGTGAATGGATCGCGAATCTGTCCCTGTTCACGGGCGTTCGCGGATTGATTCGGGTTCGTTCCCGGGCCCTAGAAGCGCCGGACGGAAGCCAGAACCAGGGCGCGGACCCGCACCTCGACCTCCTCGCCTTCGCGCAGGCCGGCGGCGATCTCGATCGGCTCGCGCCAGCGCGGGTTGCTCGAGCGGGGCCACAGGAGGATTGCGCCCTCCGGCGTCACCTCCACCTGCTTCAGGGTCAGCTCCCGCTCCTGGCCGTCGAAGCGCAGGCGCTCGACCTCCACGACGTCGCCGGTGCGCGGGTAATAGCCGATGTCCACCGCGTCGACGCAATGCACCAGGTCGCCCTCGACGATGGCCAGCTGGTTCATCGAGTCGCCGCGCACCTCACTCATCCACTGGTGCGCCTGGGGGAAGCGGGGATCCCTGACGGCCGGATAGAGGGCCGCGTCCTGGCGGGCGTCGTCCGCCATCAGCCACGCGCCGGCCTGGACGGTGTCACGGATTGGCAGGAGCTCGGCGGCCCCGGGGCTGCGCGACTGCGCCCATGAGGCGCGTTCGGCGGGCGTGACGCGCGGGGCGGCAGGGACGTCCTCGCCCGCCAGCCGGGCGCGTTCGGCCAGCAGCTCGCCCGGCTGTGCGCCCAGCGCCCATGCGAGACGGCGCTGGGTGTCCGGCGCGAAGATCGCCTTGGCCTCGCCGCGCTCGTACTTGCGCCAGCCTTCCACGCCGATGCCGAACCGCTCGGCGGCGTCCTCGGCGCGCACGTTCTGCCGCTTCCGCAGCACGCGCAGGGCGTGTCCGAGGAGCTTCTGTTCCGGCTGATCCACCGATTCCCGCGTCATGGGCGGGACCATAGGAGCCGGCTGGCGGGCGGCTATGCACAGCACAGTTGTGCTTTAACACAACTCCGTAGTTGTGAAAGCCAACAAATCGGTTCTTATTCCGGCGTCATCGCTGATTCGAGACGCCAGGGATGACCAGACCCCCCGAACCCGTCGAAAGGCCGTCGCTGGCCCTGTGGATGTGGCGGCGCAACCTGCGCGCGCCGCAGGCCGCCAAGGCGCTGGGCGTCACGCCGGAACAGGTGCGGCGCTATTGCCTGGAGTTCGGCCATCCGCAGCGGGCTATGCCCGGGCGCGAGGTGCTGGAGCGGATCGCCGCCTGGACGGACGGCGAGGTGACCGAGCGGGACTTCTACCCCCCGCACATCCGGGGCGAGGCGCCCACGCCGGCGCCCGCCCTCACCGTTGTCGAAGGTGGTGCGTGATGGCCGCGCCCAGGAACTCGACGTGCGCCGCCGCCATGGCGATCGCTTCCTGCGCTTCGGCCACGGCGAATGCGACGGCGTCCCCGCACCCCCCCTCCGGCAGCGTCCGCACCAGCTCCCGCGCCAGCGCGGCGCGGGCGGCCGGACGCAGCGCCAGGAGGCGCGCGGCGAGGTCGGTCTCGGGCGACGGGTCGGTCTTCGCGGTCATCGTTTCCCCCATTACTGGGCCCGCCCCGCGATCACTCTTTCTGCGGGTGGACTCCACAGGCTCGCGCAGGGGTCGCGGTGAGTCCAACAGCCAAGCTTACCCATTCTGGGGCGGTTTACTGCGGCAGGTTGCCGCGGGGGAAGGTTGGGGGCGGGCCCATGGCTGAGCCGTTGTTCGTGTCCGAGGTCGACCGCGCCAAGGCGCGCGTGCTGGTCGATCTGCTGGCGCCCGACCTGGCGCGGGTCGCTGCGAACATTAGGTCAGCGGGGCGGCGCGGGTCGTCCGCCCTCGAGCGCTTCGACGCGGCGCTGCAGGTCGACGATCGCGACGGTCATGAGCTGGATCGCCTGGGCGAGGACCTCGATCGGTGTGTCGCGGGCGAGCAGGGCCCGCACCTTCTCGATCGCCAGCCCTTCATCGTTCATCGCGTCCTCCTCCGCCTGGGGCGGGCGATCCTGCGGCGAGTCCACGGAGGCGGCCATGGCTGAGCGCGTCACCCTGTCGGCGGAGACGGCCGTCGTCTCGGCCTGGATCGACGATCTGGCGTCGGCCCTGAGCGGCCTACCGAAGCCGCCGGAGGGCCTTGTCGATCTGATCTTCGACGCCTTTGAGGCCCTGGTCGAATTGCGAGGTGTCGACGTCGATGCGGGCGCCGCAGCCGCCGCAGGTCAGCTGACCGTCGCGCTGGAGCCGACCGAGCTTGGCCGGCGTCTCGTGGCGGCATTGCGGGCAGGGAATGGCGACCTCGGCGCCATCCAGGTCGAACTTGAAAGGCATGTGAACGCCTCCGCTGGTGGGGTTGAGCCACCCCCAGGAGACGGCGAGTCCCCCGGTCCGTCGAGTGACGGGCCGGGGGATGGTCCGGGAGGCAGAGATGCCTAGCCGCGCCGACGACGAGAGCCTGCTGGCCATGGACGCGGCGCGGATGTCCACCGCCTCGATCGCCATGACCATGGGCTGGAGCGCGCGTCGCGTCGCGGACCGGCTGGCGAAGCTGAAGGCGGAGGCGGAGGCGCACGTCGAGGCGCCGGCCGTGTCCGCCCCTCCGCCGGCGCCGGCCCTCTCCCAACCCTCTCCCTCTCCGGCTGCGCCGGGGGGAGAGGACTTCGCGGAGCGGGCCGACTTCACCTTCCGGGGCGTCGACATGGGCCTCGGGCCGGACCGGGGGGTGTTGGCGCAGCGAGACCCGGAGACGGGCGTCTTCGAGATCGTCAAGGCGACGGAGACCCGGCGCGCGCCCTCGCCCTACGACACCGCCCACCCCAGGCCGCCGCCCGTGCCGATCCGGCGCGGGCGGGTGGAGCCCGTGAAACGGCTGCGGGCCGTGACGCCCGCCGTGCGCCGCTATGCCGGATGGTTCCTGGCGGCCGGATGGCCGGCGGCCGAGGTCGCCGAGCTGTTCGACGTGGCGCCGGAGGCCATCGCCGCGAACGGATCGGGGCCCGTCGGGGCCCGGCCGAGCGGCCAGATGGGGGATCACCACGCGAGCGGATCGGGGCCGTCCGAAGGCGGCCCGGCCGAGCGGCAAGGGTGGACTCCGTGATGGCCGTCCGTCCCGCCTCGCGTGGCCTTGGCCGCCCCTATCGGCCGCACCGGCCGGCGCCGCCGCCCAGCCCGGCGGAGGCGCGGCGGCTCTGGGGCGAGGCCCTGGCGTGGGCGCGGGCGGCGGCGGATGCCGCGGCGCGGGGCGAGGTCATGACGGCGACCGAAAGGGCCCTGCTGGCCGGGTCGATCGTGCGGCTGAAGGGGTGCGAGTTCCCCCTGCGGTTCGCCAGCGCCACGGCGGCGGCGGCGGCCTTCGGGGCTCTGGCGCGGACCTTCGTTGAGGCGGGCCACCCGCCGGCCCTGGCCGGGTTCCTGGCCGCCGGCGCCGAGTGCCTGGCCGCGATGCTGGAGGCCGACAAGCGCGCGGCCTTCGACCGGAGCTGCCGGGTGGTGGGGGAGGACTAGGCGGCGTCGGGTCGGGAGGTCCCCGAAGGGGCAGCCTGCCCTCTCGTCGGGCTCGTCCCGAGCCCGGGGGACCGACGCCAAGCAAAGGTTCGCCGCGAGCAGTTCGGGCCTGCCGAAGGCGGCCCGGCCGAGCGGCGGGTGAGGGTGAAGGGGAGGGTGCGTTGAGCCGAAAGACCGAGATACATTTCCTGGACGTGATTCCGCGGGCCCGCCGCGGGTCCAGCTACGTCGAGCCGCTGGGCCCCGACGACGTGATCGTGCGCGGCGAGGCCATGGCGGGCGGCGCTCTGGAGCTGGCCGCCGGCCTGGGCGAGCTGGGCCGGGCGCTGGCCGCCGCGGGCTGGCGCGTGAACCTGGCGACCGAGGACGCGGACGGGGGCGCGGCCCTGACGCTTTCCGTGCGGCGGGAGGCTTAGGTGGTTCTGCAACGCGATCTGTTCGCGGTCCCCCCCTGCGGTGAGTGCCCGAACCTGGGTGCGGCGATCGACAGCGGCGTCCGCTACTGCTGGGGCGAGATGTCCTGGCGCTGGCCCGAGGGGCGCGTCGAGGGCTGCGTCTATCGCGCTCGGACGGTGACCCGCCACCCGCCGCGAACCTGCAGCCGGGCGGACGCCCTGCGAGACCTCCTGACCAGCCCGCGCCACAGCATTGACGACAAGGGCCGCGACTGGCTGCGCGCCGAGCTTCGCGCGGAAGAGGCGCGGCAGGCCGCCCATGGCTAGGCGCAAACCCAAAGGCGCTGGCGCGGTCATGGCCGACCACGCGCCCCAGGTCGTCGAGGCCGACGATCCGCGCACGGCCCTGTTCCGGCGGCTCAACTACTTCCCCACCCCGCCCTGGGCGGCGCGGGCGGGCGGCGAGCTGATCCGCAGGCTGGATCCCGAGGCGCGCACCGCATGGGAGCCGGCGTGCGGCGAGGGCCACATGGCGCACGGCCTGTCGGACTACTTCGAGCACGTCTTCTGTTCCGACATTCACGACCACGGGTCGAGCCTGCAGGCCGGGGCCGTGGTCGACTTCCTGGCGCGCGAGGCCGCCGACTTTCCCGGGAACGGCGCCGACTGGGTGGTGACGAACCCGCCCTTCAGTCAGGCCGCCGCCTTCGTCGAGGCGGGGCTGCAATATGCCCGGCGCGGGGTGGCGGTGCTGTGTCGGCTGGCCTGGTTCGAGACGCCCGGCCGCTATCCGCTGTTCTTCCCGCCGGGGGCGGCCGGCGCCGGCGACGGCCTGGTGGTCTATGCGCCGTTCTTCGAGCGGGTTTGCATGTTGCTGGGTCGTTGGGAGCCGGGCGGCTCGACCGCCACGGCCGCGGCCTGGTTCGTCTTCATGCGCCCGACCTGGATCCGCGATTGGGAGCCGGCGCGGGCGCGCCGCGAGCTGGGCCCGTGCGCCCTCACCGTACCGATCGGCCCGGGCACGAAGGCGCGCCTCACCCGGCCCGACGACGCCGCCCGGTTCGGGGCGCGGGGGGCGATGCCGTTGTTCGACGCCGCGAGCGGATCGGGGCCGCAAGGCCCGGCCGAGCGGCAAGCCGAGTGCGAGGTGGAGTCGTGACCCTAGGGCAGCCACCACTGGCGCTCGGCGCGCGCGGCCTCGGCGGCGAACTCCACGACGTTGGACTCCAGGCCTCGGGCCGCCTCAAGCCATGGGCTGATCCTGGCGCCGTTGTTTCGCGCCACCACGGGCCCTTCGATGACCACCTGCTGCAGGTCCGCGACGAGCTTGCGGGCCAGGGCCAAGTTCTCCCGCAGCTCCAGAAGCCCGCTCACCAAGGCGCCGGGGCTGATCTCCAGCAACGGCAGGTGGCCGATCGCCTCGATAACGCGGTCGAAGGTCGCCGGGTCGTCCACGAGGCCAAGAACGCCGTCGTCATAGTCGTCCGAGAGCCGCTGGGCGCGGTCCAGACGCTCCACGCCCGCCGAGACGATGCAGACCAGGGCGGACAGCCGCTGGTGGCGGCTGGCGAGGATCGGCAGGGCGGCCACGCGCGCGGCGATCCATCCGCTGGCCACGATGCCCGCGAAGGTAAGGATGGCCTGGGCCCAGGCTGCAGCGGTCGCGCCGTCCATGCGGCGGAGCATGGCGCGATTCTGAGGGCGGCGGCATGAAGCCCCGCCGCCCCGATCCCCAGCGCGCCCTGCCCGGCATGGCCGCCGCGCCCAGGCCGAAGGACGCCACGCCCGTGACCCTGCCCCTCGAGCCGGTCGGCGAGGGGACGGCGGACGCCTGGCTGCTGCGCCCCGCCGGCGCGCGCGGGGCGGCGCCGAAGTGGGCGCCCCGGTCCCTGGTGACCCGCGGCGAGGGCCCCGAGGCGGGCCTGTTCACCATGCCCAAGTGGGTGGCCGTCGAGCGGGGGTGGGCGAAGTGAGCGCCCGCAGGATCCCCACCAAGGAAGCGCTGATGCGCTGGGTCGACGACGTCGCCGAGCGGGACGACCTGGACTGTCGCGAGACGCTGCTGCTGACCAAGTTCGCCGCCTATGCCGACGCGGGCATGGAGAGCTGGGCGGCGGTCGCCACCCTTATGCGTCAGTCGCGGTCGTCCGAGCGCAAGGTGCAATACATGCTGCGCGAGTTCGAGGCGCGCGGCTACATCCGCAAGACGGGCGAGCTGCACCGCCTGCCGGGGTCTACCCGGGGCGTGCCGATCTACGTGTTCTGCGGCTTCTTGGCCGACTTCGAGGCGGAGGAAGACGCCGGCGCGGGCCGCGCCGGGGCGGGCGGTCCGGAGGGGCCGACGACGGCGGCGGAAGCGGCTCGCATGGGTGCACCCGGTGCACCCATGGACGGGCATGGGTGCACGGACGGCGGGGGTATGGGTGCACAGGGCGTGCACCCGCATAATGAGCCCATAGAGCCCACCTCTCCTGGCGGAGAGGGCGCGCGCGCGCGCGCCGGCGAGCCGGGCGGGGATTTCGAGGCGCTGTTCGGGCGGCTGGAGGCCGCGTTCCCCCGGCTGGGGCTCGGGGCGACCTTCCGCGATCGGGCCAGGGCCGCGCTGAAGGCCCTGCTGGCCGAGGGGGCGGACGGCGAGGCGCTGGTGGCCGCCGCCGGGCGGTACGCCGCCGACCGGACCTGGAAGCGCAAGGATCTGGGCCTCGACCACTGGCTGCACGATCGACGATTCCGGGCCTGGATGGCCGAGCCGGAAGGCGCAGCGGTGAGCGCCGGGGACGCGGGGGCCGTGGGCGGTCCGCCCGAGCTGCCCCGGGACGTGGCCGACGTGGTGTTCAGCCAGGGCCGCGACTGGGTGGCGAGTTGGCTCAATCGGGCCGTCTGGCGCGAGGCGGACGGCGAGCGGGTGCTGGCCTGCGCCACAGGCATCGGCCGCGACCGGGTGCGCGAGCGCGTGGGCGCAAGGCTCGCCGAGATCGGCGTCAGCGTCGTCAGCGTCAAGGAATTGCCGCCAGCCGGGCCGGGCGGCCTGGCGGGGCGTGGGGAGGGTTGAGGCCATGAACATCACCGATCCGCCGATGAGCACGACGGCGCGCTGGTTCGTCTGTCAGACCAAGGGCCTGCAGGAGACCATCGCCCTGGAGAACCTGCAGCGGCAGAAGTTCGAGGCCTATCTGCCCATGCACCTGGTCGTCGAGACCGGGCCGCGGCTGCCCGGCGGCCGGCGCGTGGTGCCCAAGCCGTTCTTCCCCCGCTACATCTTCGTGAAGGTGGATATGAGCGTGGCGGGCTGGCGCTCGCTCTACGGCACCCGGGGGATCACGGGCGTGCTGCCCGGGACGGACCGGTCGAGCCGCCTGCTGCTCGAGCCCTTGATCGAGGAGATGCGCCAGCGGGAGCTGCAGGAGCTGATCGAAGCGGGGCCCGACCTGGTGGCCTGTCCCTGGAAGCCGGGCGATCGAGTGGAGTACGGGCCCTTCCGGGACGCCATCTTCAGGCAGAGGGTTGACGCCAAACGGGGACTCATCCTAGTCACGTTGCTGGGCCGCGAAACCTTGCAAGAGGTGGACCTCTCCCAGCTCTCGTGAAGCGAGCTGGTGTGCGGTAGCCGTAGAGGCGCCCGGAACAGTCACCACCACATCGCCAGGCCTTCGCCCTTCCTGAAACGTAGGAGGTGGGCTGATGGAACGCTAGATCGTCCGTCTGGACAGACCCCAGTTAGCGAGACCCACGACGCCCGCCCGGCCCCGTGCTTGGCGGGCGTTTCGCGTCTATAGGGTATGGGCAAGCTCTCTGTGGCCCCGTCCAGGCTGGCCTCGGCGCCGGCCCGCGTGGCCCGACCCATGAACGCCGAGGGCCACAGCCCGGGCCTGGAGCCCTGGCGGCGTCTCTACAAGCTGAAGGCCTGGCAGGACCTGCGCCAGCGGGTGTTCCTGCGGGACCGCTACACCTGCCAGTGCGGGTGCGGGACCCTGATCACCGAGCCTCGCGAGCGGATCGCCGACCACAAGGACCCCGAGGCCAAGCTCACTGAGGCCCGGTTCTTCGACGACGACGAAGTGCAGACCCTCTGGAAGCCCTGCCATGACGGCTGGAAGCAGCGCCTCGAGCGCCGCGCCCGAGGGGGGTAGGGGGGTCAAATCCTCCCCCGCCCCCTCCTTTCCGGACCGGCGGGGGCATCACGCACGGATTTTTTTCGGATGGCTGGGAAAACGCCGCGGCAGCGGGGGCTCTTTCGAGCGTTCGAGCCGGCGCCGCGGGATCCGCGAGGGCGGCCTCGCATCGTGTGGAGCCGGGAAGTCGCTGAAACCGTTGCGGTTTTGGCGGCCTCCAAGGCGACGCAGCAGGAGATCGCCGAGGCGGTCGGACTGTCGGTCAAGACGCTGGCCCGAATATATGCCGACGAGCTGGCGAAAGCGGCCGAGCTGATCCGGCGGGCCGTGTTCGACGCCCAGGTCCGCAAGGCCATGGACGGCCACACCCCGGCGGCGCGGTTCGTCATGGGCGAGCTGAAAGTCGAGGAGGCGATCGCCTACTTGCCCCAGGCCCGGGAGCCGGCGACGCCGAAGAAGGGCAAAAAGGAACTGCGGCAGGAGGCCGCCGACGCGGTCGACGGGCTGTTCGCGCCGGGGCCGCCGCCGAGCAAGCTTGTGCAGCACTGATGGAATGGTCGACCGCCTGCCCCGACTGGCGCGAGCGGATCGTGGCCGGGCAGACCATGCTTCCGGCGCCGCTGTTCCCGGCCGAGGCCGAGGCGGCGCTGGCGGTCTTCAAGTCGCTGCGCATCGTCGACGCGGCCGGGTCGCCGACCTTCGGTGAGGCCTGCGAGCCCTGGGTGTTCGAGTTCGTCGCGGCGATCTTCGGCGCCTATGACACGGATACCGGACGCAGGCTGATCCGCGAGTTCTTCCTGCTGATCAGCAAGAAGAACTCGAAGTCGACCATCGCGGCGGGGATCATGGTCACCGCCCTGATCCGCAACTGGCGGATGTCGGCCGAGCTCCTGCTGCTGGCGCCCACGATCGAGGCGGCGAATAACTGCTTCGCCCCGGCGCGGGACATGATCAACGCGGACGAAAACCTGCGGGTCCTTTGCCATCCCCAGGAGCACCTTCGCCAGATCACGCACCTCAAGACCAAGGCGGTGCTCAAGGTGGTGGCGGCCGACTCCGACGTGGTGTCGGGGAAGAAGGCCGCCTTCGTCCTGATCGACGAGCTGTGGCTGTTCGGCAAGCGGCCCAAGGCGGACGGGATGATCCGCGAGGCCACCGGCGGCCTGGTCTCCCGGCCCGAGGGGTTCGTGGTCTATCTGTCGACGCACTCCGACGAGTCGCCGGCGGGGGTATTCAAGGCCAAGCTGCAGTATTTCCGCGGCGTCCGCGACGGCGAGATCCATGATCCCAAGTCGCTGGGCCTGCTCTACGAGTTCCCGGAAGCGATGATCGAGGCCGAGGCCTACCTCGACCCGGCCAACTTCCGGATCACCAACCCGAACCTGGGCCGATCGGTCGACCGCGAATGGCTGGCCGACGAGCTGGCCAAGGCGCAGCAGCCCGGCGGCGAGCTGCAGGTCTTCCTGGCCAAGCATCTCAACGTCGAGATCGGCCTTCGCCTGCACCGCGACCGCTGGAAGGGCGCGGACTTCTGGACCCAGGCCTGCGATCCCAAGATCGACCTCGACGGCATCAAACGCCGCTGCGAGGTGGTGGTGGCGGGCATCGACGGCGGCGGGCTCGACGACCTGTTCGGCCTGACGATCATGGGCCGGGAGAAGGGCTCGAAGCGCTGGCTCTCGTGGTCGCGAGCCTGGGTGCAGGCCAAGCTCCTCGAGGAGCGCCAGGAGATCGCGCCGCGACTGCGGGAGTTCGAGGCCCAGGGCGACCTGGTCATCTTCGACCTGCAGCCGACCGAGGAGGGCGAGCTCGCCCGGGACTTCGCCGAGGTGGTGGAGATTCTGAAGGACCTCAACGATACGGGCCTGCTGCCGGAAAAGTACGCCATCGGCCTGGACGCCGCCGGCGTCGCCACACTGGTGGACGCCCTGGTGGACGGCGGGCTGGACCCGGAACAGCTCACGGCGATTCCCCAGGGCTTCAAGCTGCAGGGGGCGATCAAGGCCGGCGAGCGGAAGCTGAAAGAGCGCACCTGGCGGCCGGCGGCCCAGGACCTGATGGCCTGGTGTGTCGGCAACGCGAAGGTGGAGCAGAGGGGTAGCGCCGTGCTGATCACCAAGCAGGTTTCGGGCGCGGCGAAGATCGACCCCGTCATCGCGGCCTTCAACGCCATCGACCTGATGGCCCGCAATCCGGAGCCGGCGAACCAGCTTACGGGCGCGGACGCCCTGGTGGTGGTCTGAGCCCATGGGCCTGTGGCAGTCCATGATCGCCCCTCTGGCGGCGTCGGCGGGGTTCGTGCCCCGGCGGGACATAGACGACCCGCGCCTTTGGGGCGCCATCAATCAGGTCAGCCTCGCCGGCCAGGTGGTCACCGCCGAGACGGGGCTGCAGCACTGGGCGGTCCAGGCGGCGATCGAGGCCCTGGCGGGGCCGATCAGCACCCTGCCGCTGATGCTGTTCGAGCGGCTGGACGGCGATCGCCGGCGCCCGGCGACCGACCATCCGCTGTTCGAGATCCTGCACCGTTCGCCGAACCGCCGGCAGACGGCGCAGGAGTATCGTGACGAACAGGCGCGGCATCTGGCCTGGTGGCGAAACGCCTATGCGATCATCCACCCCGCCCAGGACGGCGGACCGGTGGGCGAGCTGGAGCCGGTGCACCCCTCCCGGGTGACCAAGGTCGAGCGGGGCGCGGACGGCTGGGTCTACTACACGATCACCCGCCTGCCGCCGGGCGTGGGACAGGACGTCTATCGCGAGGACTCGATCCACCACATCCGCAAGGCGCCGCTGACGCGAGACGGCCTGCGGGGCGTTCCGATGTGGGAGACCGGCCGCGAGACGATCGGGCGGGCCCAGGCCGTGGAGGCGTTCGGGGCGCTGTTCTTCGCCAACGGCTCGCACGGCGGCGGGATCCTGAAGCACCCGGGCAACTTCAAGTCGAAGGAGGACGAGGCGAGCTTCCTGGAGAGCTGGCGGTCGGGCGGCACCGGCGCCAACCGCCACCGGGACCGTCTGCTGAAGTTCGGCGTCGACTATGACGCCCCCGAGACCACCAACGAGTCCAGCCAGTTCCTGGAGTCGAAGAAGCAGGCCGGCTACGAGGTGCTGGGCCTGTGGAACGTGCCGCCGCACCGCGCCGGGATGCTGGAGCGGGCGACAAACAACAACATCGCCGAACAGGGGATCGAGTTCGTCACCTATGGCATCGCGCCGTGGATCGTGGCGGACGAACAGGCCAAGCGCCGCGACCTGCTGATCGGCGCGGACCGCGACCGCTACTTCATCGAATACAACGTGGCGGGCCTGCTGCGCGGCAATCTCGAGAAGCGCTGGCAAGCGTTCTTCCAGGGCCGCCAGGGCGGCTGGCTGAGCGTCAACGATGTCCGGCGGCTGGAGAACATGGACCCGATCGGCCCCGCCGGGGACGTCTACGAGTCCGCCCTCAACATGAAGCCGGCCGGACAGGCCAAGGATCCTGCGGAGGACCGCGACGATGCGTGACCTGCTGCGCCACCTGGCGGCGGAGACCGGCGAGACCCTGTGGGCGGTCGACGACTCGCGCCTGGCGGCCTCGCCGGGAACGGCGGCCACCGGCTCGGCCGGCATCGCCGTGGTGCCCCTGCGCGGCCTGCTGGTCCCGCGGACGATCAACGGCTGGTTCGGCCGGATTCCCGGCATGGACGCCTTTCGCTCGGCGCTCGGCGCCGCCGCGGCCAACGCCGACGTGGCCGCCATCGTGCTGGACGTGAACAGCCCCGGAGGGACCTACGCGGCGACGCCGGAGACCGCCGAGGCGGTGCGCCGGGTCGCAGCCGTCAAGCCGGTGATCGCCATGGTCGACACCCTGGCGGCGTCGGCGGCCTACTTCATCGCCAGCCAGGCCACGGAGGTGGTGGTGACCCCTTCCGGCGAGCTGGGCTCGATCGGGGTGGTGGCCGTCCATCAGGAAGGGTCGAAGATGTTCGAGGACATCGGGATCCGCACCACCATCATCCGATCGCGGGCGTCCAAGGCCGACGTCAACCCCTACGAGCCATTGACCGAGGAGGCGCGCGCCGCCCTCGAGGCGAGCGTCGCCGAGGCCGACGCCGAGTTCCTGAAGGCCGTGGGCAAGGGGCGCAACATGACCGTGGCCCAGGTCCGCCAGCTGGTGGACGACAACGGCCTCGGCCGCGCCGTCGGCGCCAAGCAGGGCGTGAGCCTGGGCCTCGCGGACCGGGTGGCGACGATCGGCGAAGTCCTCGCCGGCATGGTGAAGCCCAAGGCGCCCAAGCGGCGCTCGGCGTTCGTGTTCGATTAGAGGGATACCCCCGAGCGTCGGGAGGCTTCGAGCCGACGCCAGACCAAGCCCCGCGCCGTCCGATCCCGATAGGGCGGCGCGGGCGACCTTTCCAAAGCCACCGCGAGCGCCGGGGCGGAAACCCCCTCCACCGCTTCGCGGTCCGCTTCGGCGTCAGACGGTCCCCCGGACTGTCTGACGCCTTCGACCCCCTGCGGGGGAGGAACTGACTCTGGCTTCGGCCGCGGTCGTCGCGCCTTCGGCGCTCCCGACCCGACGCGGCCTGATTATCGCCGCCTGTGATCCGCCGGGGCCACAGGATGTCGGCGCGACGCCCCGGCTGCACCGGAGACCTGGGCACATGCCTAAGAACATCAAGGAACTCCGCCAGCAGCGCTCCGCAAAGGCCACGCGCGGCAAGGCGGCCACTGCCGAGTTCAACGCGCTCGCGGCGAAGGAGACGCGCACCGACGAGGAGGAGGCCAAGCTGAAGGCTCTTTCCGAGGAGCTGGATGCGCTGGAGCGCGAGGTGACCGACCTCGACGGCCAGATCGAGGCCGAAGAGAAGGCCGCCAAGCGTTCGGCCCTGTTCGAGGTCGCCCCGAACGGCGGCGGCGAGGCCCGGCGCGCCTTCGGCGGCGGCGCCCGCACCGTGAACGAACCCAATCCGGAGACGACCGGCGGCTTCAAGGCCCTGACCGAATTCGCTCTCGCCGTCCGCAACGCCACCACGGGCCAGGGCTACGATCCGCGCCTGGCGAACATCGACGGCGGCGTGGAGCGCGGCGCGGCGCCGAGCGGCTACCAGCAGAACGGCGGCAGCTCGGGCGAGGGCTTCCTGGTCCCCACCCAGTACCGCGAAGGCATCTGGGAGCTGGCCTTCGACGAGCCGGACCTGCTGAACTTCGTCATGCCGGAGCCGACCAGCGGTAATTCGGTGAAGATCGGCAAGGACGAGACCACCCCCTGGGGTTCGTCCGGCGTGGTCGCCGCCTGGCGCTCGGAAGGCTCGCAGATGGTGGCCAGCCGCGCCGCGGCCACGGGCATGATCGTCGAGCTGCACGAGCTCTACGCCTTCGTCCTGGCCACCCAGGAGGTGCTGGACGACGGACCGCGCCTGCAGGACCGCCTGACCCGCCAGGCCGCCAAGGCGATCAGCTGGAAGGCGTCGGACGCCATTATGTGGGGCGACGGCAACGGCAAGCCGCTCGGCTTCATGAACTCGGGCGCCGTGGTGACGGTCGCCAAGGAAAGCGGCCAGGCCGCCGACTCCCTGGCGGTGAAGAACATCCTGAAGATGAACAGCCGGGTGCTGCGCGCCGGCGGCCGGCGACCGATCTTCCTCGCCAACTCGGACGTGGATCCGGAGCTCGGCACCCTCACCATCGGCGACGCCCCGGCGTTCCTGCCGAACAACCAGCCGCTGACCAGCCCCTACGAGGGCACCCTGCGCGGCAAGCCGCTGCTCTACACCGAGCACTGCAAGGCCCTGGGCGACCTTGGGGACATCGCGCTTTGCGACTTCTCCGGCTACTACATGGCCACCAAGCAGGGCGGCGGCGTCGACTTCGCGGCCTCCATCCACCTGTTCTTCGACTACAACATCCAGGCCTTCCGCTGGATCTTCCGGATGGGCGGGCAACCGTACCTGTCGGCGCCGGTGGACCGGGCCAACTCGGCCAACAAGAAGTCGCATTTCGTCACCCTCGCCGAGCGCGCCTAAGCGCCCGGCGACACGCCCCCAGGCCCTCGGGCGGTGGCGGAACCTGCCTCGGGCGCAGGGTTCCGTCGCCGGCGACCATCCCACCCGCGCCCCCTCCCTCCCTGACGAAAGGGTCCGCTCATGGACACCGCTCTCTCGCCGTCGCAGCGCGCGGCCGTCGTCGGCGTCGTCAACCCGCAGTCCGCCACCACGGTGCAGACCTCGGGCTGGATCGACGCCTCCACGTTCCACAAGTTCATGGCCATCATCTCGGTGGGGGCGATCGCCGCCAGCGGGACCGTGGACGCCAAGCTGGAGCAGGCCACGGCCAGCGACGGCACGGGCGCCAAGGACGTCACCGGCAAGGCGATCACCCAGCTGACCGACGCCGGCACGGACGACAACAAGCAGGTGATCATCAACCTGAAGCAGACGGACCTGGATTTCGCTAACGACTTCCAGTTCTTCCGCCTCTCGATCACCCCGGCCACGGCCGCGGCCCTGATCTCCGGCGTCGTGCTGGGCATGGACCCGCGTTACGGCGCGGCGTCGGACAACGACGCGGCGACCGTCGACGAGATCGTCGCCTAGCGGCGGCGGTTCGGCTCCGGCGGCGCGGGCGTTCCTCCTCCCGCGTCAGCGCCGCCGGGCTTTCCCTTTTCCATGAACCTCGAGGCGCCCGACCATGACCCTCAAGCGCGTGAATCTGCTGGCCGACTTCACCTTCCGTACGGAGGGCGGCGAGCGCACCTTCACGGCCGGAAACCGCAACCTGCCCGCCGACGCGGCGGCCGAGGCCGCGCGCCTGGGCCTGCTCGGCAAGTCGCCGGCCCGCAAGCCCGCGGCGAAGGCCGGCTCGGCGAAAAAGGCTCCGGCGAAGGCGAAGGCCTGACCGCCCCGCCATGAGCCTGGTCGTCGTCACCGCGCCCGCCGAGGAGCTGGTCAGCGTCGAGGAGCTGCGCGACCAGCTGCGGCTGACCGGCGTGACCGACTTCGACCCTCGGCTCGCCCGCTACCGCGCCGCGGCGGTGCACGCCCTCGAGGCGGCGACCCAGCGGCGGTTCCTTACCCAGACCCTGGACTGGACCCTGCCCGGCTGGCCTGTGTGCTTTCGCCTGCCGCTGGCGCCCGTGGCGGCCGACGGCGTGGTCTCGATCACCTATGTGGACGCCGCCGGCGACACCCAGACCCTGGGGTCCGACCAGTACGTGGTGAGCCCCAGCGGGCCCACGGTTGAGATCCGGCCTGTCCAGGCGGCCGTGTGGCCGCTCACCGATCCCGACGCCCCGGCTGCGGTCACCGTGCGGTTCACGGTCGGCCAGGCCGCCGAGGCGGTGTCCGAGGACGTCAAGCTGGCCGCCGAGATGCTGGTGGCCCACTACTTCCGCAATCCGGGCGACGGCGAGGCGACCCCCGCCCTGGCGCCATCGCAACTTCCCCCGGCCGTCGAGGCGCTGATCGGCGCCGAACGCTGGGATTGAGTTTCCTACCGGCCGCTCGGCCGGATCGCTACGCGATCCCGATCCGCTCGCGGCTGCGTCCCACACCTGAACCCCTGAAACGGAGGCCATCATGGCTGACCTTGTGATCACCGCCACGTCCGTGGCGCCGAGCGCCACCACGAAGCAGGAGACCGGCGTGGCCGGCGAGGCGATCACGGCCGGCCAGGTCGTCTATCGCGACGCCAGCACGGGCAAGTATGGGCTCGCCGACTGCGACTCCGCGACGGCTGGTCACCGGTCTCCGGTCGGAATTGCGCTGCACGGCGCGGCGGCCAACCAGCCTCTGGTCATCGCCAAGAGCGGCCCCATGACGCTCGGCGCCACCCTCACGGCGGGCGTCGCCTATTATCTTTCGCCCACGGCGGGCGGCGTCTGCCCGGTGGCCGACCTGGGGAGCGGCGACTATCCGGTGTTCCTGGGCTTCGCCACCTCGGCGGCCCTGCTCGACGTGGACATCGTCGAAGCGGGCGTGGCGCTGGCCTAACCGGGCGCCGAAGTCGTGGACCTGGGCCAGCTCGATCGGCGCGTGACCTTCCTGCGCAGGGCGGAGGCGACGGACGCGCTGAACGAGACCGTGGCGGCCGGGTTCGACCCGATCGTCACCGTCATGGCCCGGCGGACGCCGGTGAGCGACGGCGAGCGGGTCGCCGCCATGCAGGTCGCCCGCGAGATCACCGACCGCTTTGTCACCCACTGGAGCGCCGAACTCGCCGCCCTGGACCTCACCCAGCACCTGAGTTGCGAGGGGGTGGTCTACGCCCTGGCGGGGCGCAAGGAACTCGGGCGCCGCGCCGGGCTCGAATGGTCCGCCGCCGCCCGTCCCGACATGGAGGCTCCGTGATCACCTTCGACCTCAAGGGCATGGACGGCGTCGAGCAGGCGATCCGCGAACTGGTGGAGGCCACGTCCACGCGCACCGCCAAGGCGGCCCTGCAGCGCGGCCTGGTGAAGGCCGCCGAACCCATGGTCGCTCGCGCTCGGCAGCACGCCCCCAAGGCGTCCGGCCGTCTCGGCCGCAGCATCACGGCCAGCCCGCGCCTGGCGGCGGACGCCGGAAAGCTGGCCTTCGCCGCCGCGCTGCGCGGCGGCGCCGACCGCGCCACGGCGGTCTCGGCCTTGCGCGCCGCCCGGCGGGCGAACCGCGGGGCCTCACCCACGGTGACCATCTATGTCGGTCCGAGCGGCCGGGCCGCCCGCAAGGCGCACCTGGTCGAGTTCGGGACCAAGCCGCACAAGATCCGGCCGAAGAAGGGCCGGCGCATGGTCTGGCCGGAGGGCGGCGCCAAGGTGGGCGCGGCCGAGGTCGACCACCCGGGCACGCGCCCGCAACCGTTCATGCGCAGGGCGTTCGCCGAGACCAGCCACGAGGTGCTGCAGCGGATCGGCGACAATCTGCGCGAGGAGATCGCCCGCACGGCCGCCCGCGCCGCGGCGCGGGCCGCGAAGCTGGCGGCGAAGGGCTAGGGCCATGGAGGCCGCCCTCACGGCCGCGCTGAAGGCCAACGCCGCCCTGACGGCCCTGGTCGGCGGGGCGGCGGCGCCGCGCATCCACTGGGACAAGCTGCCCGCCCGCAAGGCCGTGCCGGCGCTGATCCTGCACCAGGTCGCCTCGGGGCCGGTGCAGCACACCATGCGGGGCCGCGTGCCCACCACGGAGTGGGTCGTCCAGTTCGACGGCTGGGGCGGGACCAAGGCCGACTCGATCGCCGTTCGCGAAGCGGTGCTGGCGGTCCTGGACGCCCTGAAGGCCGCCCCGTTGATGGCCTTCCCCGACAGTTTCCACTCGGACTGGACGGCGGCGGAAGGTCCCGACGCCGACGGATCGACCGACCTTTACCGCGCAAGCATCGACGCGCGGATCTGGCACTTCCCCACAGCCTAGACAGGAGACACCGCCATGGCTGCTTCCGAAGCCGTCGTTGCGTTCGAGGTGACCTTGGAGGTGGAAACCTCCGAGGGCTCGGGCGTCTACACCGAGCTCGCCGAGATCACCAACATCACGCCGCCCAGCGCGACGATCAACGATGTGGAGGTGACCCACATGAAGTCGCCGGGCCGCGCCCGCGAGTTCAAGCCGGGCCTCACGGACTACGGCACCGCCACGTTCGAGATGAACTGGATCCCGGGCTCCGCCACCGAGACCTTCATCCTGGCCTGGCGCGCGGCCGGCGAGACCCGTTCGGTGCGCCTGACCTACGGCGACACCCTCGAGGTCGACACCTTTCCGGCCTATCCGCAAAGCTGGGAGCGCGGCGCCCAGATCGGCGAGAAGATGTCGGGCTCGCTCACCGTCAAGGTGGCCGGCGACGTGGTGCGCAGCTAAGCCATGCCGATCGCCAATCCCGTCAAGGGCGAGGTGGCGGTGAAGACCGCCGCCGCCACCTTCACCCTCTGCTTCTCCTGGCCGGCCCAGAAGGCCATCGGCCGCCGGTTCGACAAGCCGTTCCGCCAGGCCCTGGAGACCTTCGAGGGCCTGAGCGACGACGACTTCAGCTTCATCTTCCTGACCGCGTTGCAGCACCACCACCCCGACCTCGACGAGGCTGGGGCGGACGCGATCATCAGCGAGATCGGGTTCAACGAGGCCCTGTCGAAGCTGGGCGAGTCCCTGCGGCTCGCCTACGACCTCGGCCCTGCGCCGGAGGCCGAGGCGGCGGTCCGCCCTCCGGCGGCTCGGAGCGAGCCGGCGACTGGGACGTCGACGCGTGCTTCGAGCTCTGGATCGCCCTCGGCCTAGGACCGCCCGAGGACTTCTGGCGCACGACGCCCGGCTATTTCGCCCGCATCGCCCGGGCCCACGTCCAGCGCCAGCGCCGCGAGGCGCGTGACCGCCTGATCCACGCCTACCAGATCGCCCAGCTCGCCGGCTTCCGCTCGAAGATGCCGGCCCTGGCGAAGGTGATCGAGGCCTGGGAGCCCAAAGGTCCCCGGCCCCGCCAGTCCCCCGCCGAGATCCGCGACGTGATGGGCCAATGGCGGGCCGTCATGGGCGGGCTCTCGGCCCGGCGCGAAAAGCTGCGCCGCAAACGTCCAGCCAAGAAGGGAGGGTGATCCATGGCCGCAGGCAATGCGACGATCGGCGCCCTCCGCGTCGAGGTGGGGGTCAACACCGCCCAGCTCGAAACCGGGCTGAAGCGCGCCCAGGGCCAGCTTGGCGCGTTCGCGGCGGCCAACGATTCGGTGAACCGCACGGCGATGAAGGCCGCCGGCGGGACCAAGGCGCTGCAGCAGGCGGGGCTCAACCTCTCCCGCCAGTTCACCGACATCGGGGTGTCGCTGGCGGGCGGCGGATCGCCGTTCCTGGTTCTGACCCAGCAGCTGCCGCAGGTGGCGGACGCGTTCGCCGTGGCCAAGGGCCAGGGCCTGGGGTTCGGCGACGTCGTCAAGGGGCTGGGTGGAAACCTGGTCCGCGCCCTTCCGCTGATCGCCGGCGTCGGCGCCGCCGTGGGCGTGGCGGTCGGCGCCTTCGCCCTGTTCGAGCGGGCGGTGGACAAGCAGACCAAGGGCGCCACCACCTTCGGCGAGACCTGGCAGGCGACCCTCAATGTCATCGGCAAGGCCATCATGGACGGCCCGGTGGGCGAGGGGCTGCGCTGGCTGTCGGGCGCGTTCGGCGCGACCCTGGACGCCATCACGGGCGGGGTCACCTGGTTCCTCGACACCCTGGTGGGCCACTTCGGCGCCGCCTATCAGCTGATCGTCAAGAACTGGCGGCGTCTGCCGGAGGTGTTCGGGGTCATCGTCCAGGGCGCGGCGAACATCGTGATCCGCGGCGTCGAGGGGATCGTCAACAAGACGATCGAGGGCGTGAACGTCCTGCTGAAGGCCGCCGGAAAGGCGACCATCGGCCTTGTGGACCTGCCCGAGATCCGGCTCGCCAACGCCCAGCTCGCGGCCGAGTACGACAGTCTCGCCCAGT
Source organism: Pseudomonadota bacterium (assembly GCA_049323595.1). Taxonomy (GTDB): domain Bacteria; phylum Pseudomonadota; class Alphaproteobacteria; order Caulobacterales; family Caulobacteraceae; genus Phenylobacterium. The sequence continues at coordinate 75,530 of JBMOOD010000009.1, read as the reverse complement.
CGATCTCCAGCAGCTTCCGCGAGGGCCGCGAAGGCTTCTTCGCCAAGATCGTGGCCGAGACCGACCGGCTGCACGCCGCCAACCAGAAGGCCAAGGGCGGCGCCGAGAGCCACGGGCGCGCCCTGAAGGCGCTGAAGAAAGAGGCCGACGCCGCCGCGGAGGCGTTCAAGCGCCTGGCCGAGCGCGTGGCCAGCTTCCAGGCCTCGCTCGCCTCGGCCCTGCGCGACCGAGGCCTGACCGAACTGCAGAAGACCCAGCGCGACCTGCGCGAGGGGCTGAACGACGTGCTGCAGCTCGAGCAGGGGCTGAAGACCATCGGCGGCGAGGCCGCGCGCCTCAACGCCGACGTCACCGAGGAATGGGCCCGCGCGCAGCAGCTGGTGAACGTCGAGCTGGAGCGGACGCCGGACAATCTCAAGGACGCAGCCGACGCGGCCGGCGACCTGGAATCCCAGGCGCGCGACATCGCCGACGCCTTCGGCCGGGTGAACTTCGCCATCGACGACATGTTCCGGTCGATCAAGTCCGGCGACCTGGGCAGCGTGATCCTCAACATCCAGGACCTGGTGCAGGGCCTGGGCTCGCTCCTGCAGCAGGGCCCGGCCGGGCTGGCCTCTATCGGCTCGATCGTCGCCAACACGATCGGCGGAAAAGGCGGCCGGGCCATCGGCGGCGGGCTGGGAATCGCGGCCTCGGGTCTCGGCATCGGAGCCTTCGCGGGCAGCGCGGCGGGCGCCGCCGCTCTGGGCTCCATCGGCCTGGGGGCAGGCGCCATCGCCTCGATCGCCGGTTTGGCCGGTCCGATCGGTCTGGCGGCGGGCGCGCTCTACGCCGCGGCCAAGCTGTTGAACATCGGCGGCAAGCCCTCGAACAAGGGCGCCGGGTTCGACCTGGTCACCGGCCAGATCAGCGGCAACAAGCGCGACGAACAGACCGAGGGCGCGGCCCGCTCGGCCGGCGAGGCCATCCTGGGCATCCAGGACGCCCTGAAGGCGGCCGGGATCGAGCTGACCGACACGGTGCGCGGCCTGGTGATCGGCACGCGGGACCAGACCCAGATCTACCTGCAGTCGGGCAAGACCCTTCGCTCGGCCGTGGGCGACGCCGGCGCGGCCGTAGACGCGGCCCTGCGCGAACTGCTGGCCGGGGCCGAGTTCGTGAGCGAACAGCAGAAGAAGCTGGTGGACGCCGCCCTGGCCAGCGGCAAGGGCTTCGAGGCCGTGGCCGAGGCGCTGGGCAAGTACGAGGCCGCGCAGAACATCTCGAAGACCCTGGCCGACCGGATCCTGCAGCTGGTGGACCCCAAGGCCTATGACCTGAAGTCCGTGAAGGACGCGATCGCCGACGAGCGCGCGGCGGCCAAGAAGCTGGCCGACGAGGGCGCCCTGGCGGCGGATCAGCTCGCCGCGATCAACGCCCAGCTCGACCAGCTCGAGGGCCTGCAGCTCGACGAGATCCTGAAGCGCTACGGCGATGCGGTGAGCGATGCGACGCAGGACGCCCGCGCGGCGGTCGACGCCGCCGCCGGGACCTGGGAGCAGGCGGTCGCCGACCTCGAACGGTCCTATGAGGCCGAGCGGGGCGCCCTGGAGAAGACCCGCGACCGGCTGCTGCAGGTGGCCGACGCCCTGGGCGACTTCCGCGCCGAGCTGCGGCGGGACGTGGCCGGCGGCGGCGACCCGCGCCGGGTGCTGGCGGCGGCGCGGGCGGCCTTCGCCGCGGCGCAGGGCTCCAGCGATCCCGAGGTGCTGGCCAAGCTGCCCGAGCTGGGGCGGGCCCTGGTCTCGGCCAGCGAGGCCGGCGCGGCCACGGCCGCCGAGCTCGCCGCCGACAAGGCCGCGGTGCTGCGGGCCACGGCCAGCGCCGAGAGCGCCGCGCGCGCGCAGGCCCAGGCGATCGACGGCCAGATCGCCGCCCTCGAGGCGAGCGTCGCCGCCTACCTTCCGGTCAATGACAACCTCCTGAAGGTGGCTGACGCCCTGGCGGGCGCCAAGGCCGCTTCGGAAGCTCTGAAGGCGGCCCAGGACAACCTGGCCGCGGTGATGGCCGCGTCGGCCGCCTCGATCGCCGAGGCCGCCAGCCTGGCCGCCGGCGCCGTGGACCAGGCCGCCGCCTTCGACGCGGCCATGGCCGCCCTGGACGCCCAGGCGCAGGCCGCGCCGAGCGCGGCGGACGTGGCGGCGGGGTTGCCCGGGGCCGACGACCTGGCGGCGGCGCTCGCCGCCCAGCTGACCCCCTACCTCGGCCAGATGGTCACCAACACCGGCCAGATGGCGCGGACGATCGACGACGTGACCCAGGGCGGCGATACCCTGCGCACGACGGCTGCGGCGTAAGGCGGGGGCGGCGATGTTCGACTTCGTGCGGCCGGCGGCCATCGACACGACCACCCTCGCCTCGAGCAACGTGGCCGAGACGGTGGCCCTGTGGGATGTCGGGACGACCTACGACGCCGACGACGAGGTCTATCGCGTCGTCGGCGGGATTCACCGCCGGTACATCTCGCAGCAGGGCTCGAACCTCGGCGTGACGCCGGAGACGGACGACGACGCCTCGCACTGGCTGGACGCCGGGCCGACCAACGCCTGGGCCATGTTTGACGAGACCAACTCGACGGTCACGGAGAACGCCGACTCGATCGAGGTGAGCGTGGATCTGCCGGCCACCGAGCGCGCCGACACCCTCTATCTGTCGGGCCTTGCGGGCCTGTCGGTGACCGTCCAGGTGACCGACCCCGTGGACGGGCTGGTCTACGACGAGACCTTCGGCCTGCGCGACGTCTCCGGCATCGCCGACGAGTACGACTGGAGCTTCGAGCCGATCCTGGAGAAGACCGAGCTGCTGGTCACCGACCTCTCGCGCGGCGAGGGCTCCACGGTGGACGTGACGATCGACAACACCGGCGGGACCGCAGCCTGCGGCGTCATGGTGCTGGGCTTCCGCAAGGCGCTCGGCAAGTCGCAATGGGCCTGGCGGATCGAGATCCGCGACTATTCCCGCTTCGTCGAGAACGACTTCGGCGACCGGGTCCTGCTCGAGCGCGGCTACCGCAAGCTCGCGAGCGGGAACTTCCTGGTGGAGAACGCCCTGCTGGACTCGGTGGCCGCCCTCCTTTCGGGCGCCCGGGCGGCCGTGCGGCTCTACATCGTCGACGACGGCTACACGGCGCTCGCCATCTTCGGCACCTGCCGCTGGGCGATCGAGATGAGCCTGCCCCCCTCCCTGTCCCTCTGCTCGGCCCAACTGGAGAGCAACGTCTGATGGCTGTGACCGCGCCCCCGACCGTCGATGTCCTGCCCACGGCGCCCGACCGGCTGAACGACACGCGCGAGGAGTTCGTGGCCAACGTCGGCGCCTGGTATGCGGCCTGGTCGACCTATCGCTCGCAGATGGTCGCCCTGGGCTCCAACGTCTACGGCAACGCGCAGGACGCGTTCACCTCGGCCAGCAGCGCGACGGCCAGCGCAGCGGCCGCGGCGGCCTCGGCCAGCGCAGCCATGGCGGCCACGGGGCTGATGCGGCGGTCAGCCGACACCCTGTCGGTGGGCGCCGGGGCGAAGAACCTCACCGGCCTGAACGTCCCTTCGGCCGGGTCGTTCGCGGACGGCGACGAGGTGACCCTGATCGACGCCGGCGACGCCGAGGTGCGCATGTGGGGGGTCGCCTCCTCGGCCAACATGGCGGCCGGGACCATGACGGTGACCGTGGCCTCCGGCGACTTCGCCGGGTCGGGGTCGTCGGACAGCTGGATCGTCATCCACCGGGCCTTTGAGGGCCTGCTCTCGGCCACGGCGGCCGAGATCTGGGCGGCGGCCACGCGGGTGAAGGGCGCGAGCCCCGAGGCCCTGGCCGAGTCGTCCGAGATCCAGACCCTCACCGACGCGGCGACGGTCGCCTGGGACACGGCCGTCCAGGGCTACAACGCCAAGGTGACCCTGGGCGGCAACCGCACGATCGGGGCGCCCACGAACCTGAAGGACGGGGTGGTCTATTCCCTGACCCTCAACCCGGCGACCTACACGCCGGCATGGAACGCCATCTGGTATTTCGGCGCGGCCGAGGCGCCCGTGCTGCCGGCCAGCGTCTGGAGCAAGATCTCGGCGCAGTACGACGCGGCGCGCAACAGCCTGGACGTGGTCGGCGTGCTGGTGGGCGCCTGATCCGTGCATCCCTCGCAGCGCAACCTGCTGCTGGCCGGCCGACGGACCGGCTATGCGGAATACCTGGGCGTCGCCCGGGGCGGCGACGGCGGGCCGGTCGTCCCGGCCTCGCTCGGCGAGGGCGGCGGCGGCGGCGCGGGCGAGTTCCTGCTGGCCGACGGCCTGTTCGCCATCGGCGATACGATCTCGGTCGTCTTCGAGGCCAACGGCGACCTGACGCTGAGCGGCAAGATCAGCGGCGTCCTGAAGCGCGGCGGCGACGGGGCCGGGCCCGGCGCCGGCGGCTCGGACGGCGGTTCCGGCGGCGGCGCCGGCAACGGCGGCACGGCCTCTGGCGGGGCGAGCACCGCCAGCCTCGGCGTCGGCAACGCGGGGGGGCCGGGCACGGCCACCGGCGGGGGCTCGGGCGAGGGCACGGCCGGCGGCGGCGGCGGCGCGGGCGGGGCCGGGTCCAACGGGACCGCGGGCGCCGGCGTGGTCAGCGCGATCAGCGGGACCTCGGTCGAGTACGCCAAGGGCGGCGGCATGTTCGGGGCGGCGGCCGACACGCCGGGCTCCGGCGGCGGCGGCGGCAACGGCCCGAGCGAGATCCCGGCGGCCAGCGGCGCGGCCGGACGGTTCATCTTCGCCTACCGCACCGGCGAGATGGAGGCCACGGGCGGGACCATCACCACCTCCGGCGGCTGGACCATCCACACCCTCACCTCCAACGGCACGATCACGGTGACCCGCTGATGCTGACCTATTCCACCTTGGACGCCGCCGGCGAGCCGGTGGCCATCGCCGATCGCGAGCCCTTCACCACCTGGTGGGTGAAGGTGGCCGACGCGCAGGAGGCGGCCTACAGCCTGGGTTACGCCGTGGGCGAATACGCCCCCTGCGTCGTGCGCCACCCGCCCACGGCCCTGGCACGCTATGACGCCGCCGCCCTGGAGCGCTACCGGATCACCGCCGAGGAGGTGGCCGACCCCCCACCCGCCGTCCCCGCCGAGGTGGCGCGCTGGCGCGGCCTGCTCGCCCTCGAGGCGGCCGGGATGCTGGCGGCGGTGAAGGCCCTGGTGGCGGCCAGCGAGGATCCGGCCGTCGACATCCTCTTCAACCATCGCGACACCTGGCGCCGGGACAGCCCCGTGCTCCTGGGCCTGGCGGCCCAGATGGACCCGCCGCTGACGTCGGAACAGATCGACGCCCTGTTCATCGCGGCCGAGCACGCGGCCTAGTCTTTCTTGGCCGCTCGGCCGGGCCCTGACGGGTCCCGATCCGCTCGCGGCGTGACCCCTTAATTGGCCGCTCGGCCGGGCCCTGACGGGCCCCGATCCGCTCGCGGCGCTTCCTGACCTGGAGAACCCCATGATCCGCAACATGCGGGCGGCGGTCGCCTGCCTTGTCGTCCTTGCCGCCCCTGTGGCGGCCTGGGCCCAGAACCAGGTGGTGGCGCCGCCGACCTCGGACCGCGTGCCGACCTCGGCCGTCGCCTTCGGCGCCTATGGCGCCCCGGCGACGCCGGTGGACGCGGCGAACGGCCTGCCGGTGGAGTGCATCGGCGGGTGCGCCTCGCCGGTGACGTTCGCGCCGGAGGCCGCTGCCTCGCTGGCGGTCACCACCACGACCGGCGCCGCGGCCTTGGGGACGGGCGACAACGTCCTGCTGCGGAACAACGGCTCGGTCGATCTCTACTTCCTGCTGGGCGCGTCGGACGTCGAGGCGGCGGCCACGGATTTCCTGCTGCCGGCGGGTCACTCGATCCTGGTGGCCAAGGGATCCAACACCCACGTCGCGGCAATCACCGCGTCGGGCTCGACGAGCCTGTCCGTCACGACGGGCGACGGCGCCCCGGTGATCTCTGGCGGGGGCGGGACCGGCAGCGGCGGCGGGGACGCCACCGCGGCGAACCAGACCACGATCATCGGCCACATCGACCAGCTTGAGGGCTACCTCGACACGGTCGAGACCAAGCTGGACGCCTCCAACACCCACCTTGCGGCGATCCAGACGGCGGCGGAGGACACCACCCCGACGGCGGTTGTCGGCGGAACAGCCGCTGACTCCGCAGCCTCCGACGCGCCGCTGCTCGGCGGCTGCCGGGCCTCCAACGCTGCCCCGACGGCCGTGGCGAATGGCGACGTCGTCTACGAGCGCTGCGATCTCTACGGCAACAAGGTGACCTGGGCCTACGCGCCGCGGGAACTGCTGGTCTCCGGCCTGACCGCCGCCATGACCGGCACGACATCCACGGCCGTCACCGGCATCGGGGCGCCCGGCGCGGGCCTCTACAACTACATCACCACCCTGGCCTGCGGGAACAGCCACGCCACGGTCGGCACCTTCGTCGAGGTGCAGGACGGCTCGGGCGGGACGACCTTCTTCACCGTCCCGGCGGCGGCGGTCTACGGCGGCGCGGTGCTGAGCTTCCCGGTCCCGCTGAAGCAGCCGACGGCCAACACCGCCCTCTACGTGAAGAACACCACGACCGGGGCCAACGTCATCTGCTCGGTCGCCGGCTTCAAGGCGCCCTGACCATGCGCGGGCTTCTGACCCTTGCGCTGGGGGCGCTCCTCGCGCTCGCCTGCGCCATCGCGCCGGCCAGCGCGCAACTGACCCTCACCGGGGCCGGGCAGGGCTCGGCGGCGGCGGCCGGCGGGGGTGGCGGCGGAGGCGGCTTCGCCGTAACCTGGCGCGGCCACTACGAGGACGCGACCACCCGCACGACGACGGACCCGGCCTATACGGCGACGGCCGCCGATCTCGGAACGGCATCGTCGGATCGCATCATCGTCCTGGCGGTGATCTCCGGCGCCAGCACTTCGTCGGCCTACGGCACCCCCACGGTGGGCGGGGTCTCCATGACCCGCGCCAACGCCGACCCGGCCGGCGGGACCAACTTCGCGGCCTTCTGGTACGCCTCCGTCCCCTTGGGGGCGACCGGCGATATTGTCGTGCCGGTCACCTCCGGCACTCTGTCCCGCATATCTCTGGATTGGTGGAGCATCACCGGGTCGGCCAACACCGCGCCGACAACGGTGTCGAACGACCCCGCCAGGGCGTTTGCTGGCGTCGACAACATCTCCACGTCGCCGTTCGACGTTCCGGCCGACGGTGTGTCGCTCGCCCTGGCGCGCTCCAATGTGGTCAGCGCCTTGTCGACGCTCACCTGCACCCAGACCATCTGCAACACCCGCACGAACGCGCAGACCGCCGGGGAGTCCCAGTGGGCCGCAACCGGGGACGCCACGGGATCTGGGCTCGGTCAGACCTGGACCTTCGCCACCAACGCCGGGTCGGGCTCGCTCAACATCGTCGCCATCGTCTGGGAGCCTTAAGGATGCGGGCTTTGAAGTCCCTGGCGACGCTCTGCGTCGTCCTGCTGTTCACTGTCGCGGCTGGGGCCGCGGAAGCCGCCTCGCCGCTGAAGCTGCGGCTGAAGGGCGGCCGGGTGGCCGAGGCCCCGCCGCCGTCCGAACTCGTCATCAACTTCGGCGATGAGACCTGGGTGGGCTACGGTCGCGACTGCAGCCTGGGCCTGCCCGCGGGCGGCAGCTTCACCGGCCCGGACGCCAGCTACAACGACTTCGGCAAGGACGCCGACGGCTGCGTCGTGCCGATCGGCGGCAGCTACGGCGCGCACAAGACCTACGGCAAGCCGGGCGGCTCGACCTACGAGCTTGTCGACGGCGCGACGGCCTTCACGATCAACCTCTGGGACAACGCCCGCTTCGTCACCAACCTGCCGACCGACACGGGCAACAGCGGGAACCAGAACCAATTCAAGAACACCATGACCCGCACGTACACCACGGCGGGCGCGCTCGAACTGGGCGATGAGGTCTATCTCCGCACCGGGACCGAGATTTCCTGGTCCGACACCACTTGGAACATCGCCGGCCCAAGCGGCGGCTACAAAGGGCTCTATAGCAGCCTGACCGGCGGTTCCGGCTACACGGACGGGACCTACAACGACCAGGCCGTGAGCTATGTCTCCGGCTCCGGCGGCAGCGGGATGCTGGTGGGCGTCGTCGTCTCCGGCGGCGCCGTCGTGCAGGTCTACATCCGCGACTGGGGAGATGGCCTCTATCAGCCGGGCGATGTGCTCACCGTCACGGGCGGGAGCATCGGCGCCGGGTCGGGCTTCCAGTTCACGCTGAGCGCCAACATCAACGATGACGGCTGGATCTTCATTCGGTCGGAGACGGCCGACACCACCACCACGATCGACGGCAATCTGCGCTACGGCGGCGACGCCAGGATCGAAGGCATCGAGATCACGGGCGGCGGCTTCCTGCCGTGGATGTTCGAGAACATCGACTTCACCTATCTCGACGCGACCGCTCCCACCGGCCTCTCGGCCTTCATCGTCTATCGCTATTCCTCGACGCCCTTCGGCGCCTGGGGGGTGTCCGGCCGCTACAACTACGTCAGCGCGCCAAACATGGCGGATAGCTGGAGCCTGGACGGCATCGTCAACCGGATCGGAACCTGGGAATACAATCACATCTCCCTCGTCGACAACGCCTTCCTGGTCGACGGCCGCACCGCGGACATGACGATCCAGACCAACACGCGCCTGGAGAACAACGTCGTCCACGACATGTGGATCGACTGCATGAAGACCCGCAACGGCATGGACTTCGACGTCCACCGCAACCTCTGCTTCCACTGGCGCATCGCCGGGTCGACGCACGGGGATAGCTGGCAGACGCAGGGGCCGAGCTCCGGGACCACGAATCCCGACTTCGCCCGGGTGACGAAGAACATCTGGTTCCGGGGCGAGGACTACGGCACCGGCACGGGCGAGCCGCAGGGCGTCATCACCTCGGGCGTTTCCAACTCGGCGACCCGGCACGGCGACGGCTACTACGCCAACAACTTCTTCTGGGGGGCGGCCCAGGCGGCCATGTCGCTGAGCTACTACCTGAACCCGGTCGCCGAGTTCAACACGGTCACGTCGACCGACGACCTGCCGAACTTCCTCGAGGCCGAAGTCCTCGATGCGATGCTCCGCTTCCAGTACGGCGACGGCGGGACGATGACCCGCAACATCGCCAACATCTTCGCCTACGACCTGCAGTCCGGCTACACCCACGACAGCACGACGAACGTCACCGTGGCGGCCAACACCGTGGCCCTGGCGGCGATCGCCACCGACCCGAGCTATGGGCCGTACACCACGCGGGCGCAGTTCCTGGCGGCCAAGACGCCGCCGTCGACCGGGCCGCACATGCTGGGTGACGGGACCGTGGCCGGGGTGCTGTTCCCGGCCTGCACCGCCCAAGGCCAGACGACCGGCGCCTGGAACGACGGGACGGTGTGGAACTGCAGCGACGCGGAATGGCTGGCGGCGCACCCGAGCGCAAACCTGATCCTGTTCGGGGCGGCGGGCTACCGTCGCCGGCGCCGGGCGGCCAACGACAACGGCGAGGAGGTCCGCCGCGTTGCTTGACCGGCGCGAGCTGCTGGCCGGCGCCCTGGCCTCGGTCGGGACGCCCGCCGATCGGCAACTCGCCCCGCTGACCCGGGCCGTCATCGCCTGGATCGCGCGGCGCAGCCGGCGGCTAGTGGAGATCGGGGCTGGCGACGGCTACTGGGCCCGGCCGCTGCGGGCCGCGGGCGTTGAGGTCGCCGCCTACGACATCGAGCCGCGCGGGCCGGGCGTCATCCGGGGCTCGCATCTGGACGCAGCGCTGGCGCATCCCGGCTGGCCGATGCTGGCGGTGTGGCCGCCGGACGGCGCGTCGATCTCTCGCTGGATCGCCGCCACGCCCTGGCCGGAGGTCTATGTGGTCGCCGACCATCAGCGGCTGTGGTTTGGCGACGCCCTGGCGGGCTATGCCGAGATCGCCCGGCTCGCCCTGCCAGACGGCTACGAGGGCAGCAACGAACTGGTGGCTTGGCGCCGCTAGGCGTGGTCGGCGCCCACCGCTCTCCGCGCCGGCGCGGGTGCGCCCTCCGTAACCCGCCGCCTCCAGGCGTCGATCGGCCGGTCGATACCGAGGAGCGCGGCGGCCACCAGCGTCGAGACGACGACGGCAGCAGCCTTCAACGCCATGCCATCGACGTACTGGTGGGCGAGGTAGATGACGAGCGGGTGGATCAGGTAGAGCGGATAGGTGAGATCGCTCAGCACCCGATCGAACGGGCTGGACTTGATGCGCAGCGAATGGGCCATGTACGGCAGGAGCGGGAGCATCCAGATCATCGCGTAGAGGTCGCGCGGCGTCCCTTGGGCGGCGGTCTTCCAGAAGAGCGGGGTGAAGGCGAGGCCAGCGGAGACGGCAAGGAACGCGCCGAGCGAGATCAGCGCCAGCCGCCTCGAGGGCCGCCAGTCTAGCTGGAAGGTCAGCGCGCCGAGAAGGAAGGCCGGCAGGTACTTCAGCACCGTGAACGCCCCGTGTTCTCCGTGAAGCCAGTAGCCGAAGGCCAGGACGGGGAGGGAGCCCGCAAGCGTTAGCCACGGCGCTCGGGTGAGCAAGGCCAGCAGAACCGGCGCCAGCAGGTAGAACTGCAACTCTATGTCGAGGGACCACGCAACCGGCGTCGGGTGTGGGCCGCGCGAGGCCAGGCCGAGCAGATTGAAGGTGTTGAGGTCGGCCGGAGCCTGACGCAGCCACACCGCAAGGCCCGTGGCGATAACGAACAGCGGGGCGATCCGAAGATAGCGGGACAGGTAGAAGCGCCCGACCGAGCTTGGCCCGAACCGCTTGGCCCATATGTCCGCGATCCAGAACCCCGACAGGAAGAAGAACATCATGACGGCCAGCCGGCCGATGTTCAGGTCGGTGATGTGCGCCGCCACGACGGCGAACGCCAGGAGAACGCGGAACGCGCCGGGCGGAAGCACGAAGCCCATAAGCAGCCATCCCCAGGTTGCAACGGGGAATAGGACTCCGGCGCAACGCCCGCGTCAACCCGCCACACGCGAGGGGCGAGCTAGGTGACGCTCATGACCAGCAGGAACCCATAGACCACGATCGTTCCGCACAGCGTCCAGATCAGGATGCGGATCGTCATCGCAAATCTCCAGAAGTGTGGCGCGAGCCGGGGGTAGCAGCCCCGACCCGCGCCCGGCCGCCCCATGGAGGACCGCCGGCTGAGCCCAGCCCGCGAACCGTGACCATGCCCGCGGCCAGCGAGTCCAGCGTTTTTCAGAAGGGGGCATGGAACCCGATGCCGTTGAACAGTTCGGTGATTGAACTTCTCGGCGCCGCCTTGTCGGGCAGCCTGGTCAGCGAGTTTTTCGGGTGGCTTCGGCGGCGGAGCGCCGATCGGAAAATCGCCCGGGACGAGGTGCGCGACGCGGCCCGCGACCTCATCAAGATGGCCCTCGCCGAAGCGCAGGGGCAAATGCAGCGGCAGGCCGACGAGATCAAGGAACTGCGCGACGAGCTCGCCGCGATGAGGGTCGCACACGCCGAGGAGATGGCGGCGCTCAAGGGTCAGCACGCCGACTGCGAGAAGCGCCAGGCCGAACTCGAGGCGGAGATTCAGCGACTGATGGCCGGCCAGGTCGCCGAGTACAAGCCGGAGGACTTGCGCCGACCGAGGGTCCGGCGGGCGAAGTGACCGCAGAGGGTCAGGTCGCCATCCTGGTCGCCGACCTCTGCGGCTTCTCGGCGATGTGCGAGGCCGACCCTGACGCGGCGTTGGCCGGGGTGACGACGTTCCGGCGGCGGGCCGCGCGGCTGCTGCGGGACGCGCTGCACATCCACTTCTGGGCCGACAACCTCGCCGCCACCTTCCCCGGCCTTCCCGAGGCGAGGGCGGCGGCGTCTGCCCTCCATGCCGAGTTCCGGTGCTCCATCGGCATCGGCTGGGGACCGGCCCGCTACGACTTCGGCGAAATCTGGGGCGTCGAGATGAACCGCGCCGCCAAGCTCGGCGAGGACGCGGCCGGCCCCGGCGAAACCCTGACCACGAAAGCCGCGGAGGCCATGATCCGATGAGCGACCCCAACCCGGGCGCCAAGCCCAAGTCCAAGGTCCCGGCCGCAAGGCTCACCGCCGTCTTCGCGGCCTGCGCCACGGCCGCAGCCATGGTGGTGCACCACGAAGGCTGGGTGACGAAGACCTATCCCGACCCGATCGGCAAGCTGACGGCCTGCGCCGGTGTGACCGAGAACGTCCAGGCCGGTCGGACCTATGGCGACGAAGCCTGTATCGCGATGACGGCGCAGGCCTTGGTGAAGCACGGCGTCGACATCGACCCCTGCATCAAGGTCGAGTTGCCGGTGAAGACGCACGCCGCCTTCGTCAGCTTCGCCTACAACGTGGGCAAGGCGAACTTCTGCAGCTCCACCCTGATCCGCAAGGCCAACGCCGGGGATCTGGCGGGGGCCTGCGCCGAGCTCTCCCGCTGGGTCTACGCCGGCGGCAAGGTCTTCCCCGGCCTGGTCCGGCGCCGCGCCGAGGAGCGAGCGCTGTGCGAGGCCGGAGTCCGTGAGGGCCGCTGAGCCCCAGACCCAACCGAGTTTCCGGGAGATCCGCGACCTGGCGCTGGCCCTGGTCGCAGCGAGCCTGATCGCCGTGCTCCTGGTCGTCCTGCACCTCGCCAGCAATCTGAAAGGAACGATCATGCTCTCGGGCAAGAAGACCTATCTCGTGGCGCTCGGCGTCGTCGCCGTGGCCGTCGGCCAGTTCCTGACCGGCGACGCGGCCCTGGCCGAGGCCGTCAACCAGGCCCTGGTCGGGCTGGGCCTGGCGACCCTGCGCGCCGGCGTGGCCAAGGCCGAATAGGGTGCGGGGACTCCTCACAGCGGGGGCGGCAGCAGCCGCCCTCGCCCTTGGCGGCTGCGGCGGACTCGAGCAGCTGGTGAAGGCGGGGAACGACCTGGACCCCAACTGCGGCAAAGACGTGCAGGCCAAGTTCGCCACCGTCTTCGTCTTCGGCTGGCCGATCCCGATCCTGACCGAGGGATCGTACAAGAAGACCTGCACCGAGACGCTGCCGGACGGCGCGACGCCGATCGTCGCCGGACGCCCCCTGCTCGGCGCCGCCATCCCGGCCTCCCCCGCGCCGGCGGAGGTGGACGCCGCGATCGAGACGCTTCGTCGGGCGACCGAACCGCCCCGATGAGCCGGTTCACCTCGCACCTGGACCTCCGTCTGCTCGAGTATTCGGACGGCTCGCCCCTGGTGCGGGACGGCTTGTGCCTCTGGCATGGCACATCGCCGCTGGTCTGGGAGCATGGCCGCATCGGTTCGGGGCGGTTCATCATCGTCCCGGCCTTCCATCCGGGCGGGCTCACCGACCGGCAACTCCGGTGGATCGCGGAGGGGAAGGCGGTCGCCCCGGGCGTCACCGACCTCTTGTCGATCCCGCCGGAGTTCCGCTGGCTCTTCTCGCCCAGCGGGCCCGCCGCCAAGGCCGGGGTGCTTCACGACTACCTCTACAAGACCCGCGGGCTCTACGGCCACTACAGCCGCGCTGAGTGCGACGCGATCTTCCACGACGCCATGATCGCCGTGGGCGTCCCGCCCCTGCAGGCCTGGACCCTCTACCAGGCGGTGCGCGCCGGCGGCGGGCGAGGCTGGGGCGGCTGACCGCCACGCAAAATCGCCTCTGTCGCGCAACAAGGCCCTCGGCAGCGATGCCGGAGGCCTTCTTCGTTTCAGGCCCGGCCCGTTCCCGGCGACTTTCCGCTCTCCTCAAACCGGGCAATGTCCCGCGCCTGGGTGAAGGCCACGTCCTGGAAGATGTCGAGCGAGCCCTCGGTCGCGCCGCAGACCTTGCAGGTCAGTCGGGCGGCGATATCGTCCAGGATGACGTCGGGGTGGAAGTCTTCGGCGAGGCGCGCCGGGTTCCAGCGGGCGCTGTGGCCGTTCGCGCAGCATAGGTGGACCGCCCAGCCCAGGCGGGCGCAGAGGCCGACGGTGCGGCCGAGGGCGGAGTTGTAGACGCGATAGGCCATCGGCCGGCGTCCTAGCGCATGGCGGCGCTTGTTCGCAAGATGTTCCAGCCCATCCACAGAGAACGCGACTTGGCGCCTATCGACTCCGGCCGGGAACGGCTTAACCCTCACAGGGCCACGGGCGGATTTCCTGATTCGCCGGGGCGCTGCGCCGGGGGGCATCCCGACGCAGCGCGCAGTCCCTGAAGGTGGGGGCAGCTCTACGGAGCCTCGAAGGGGTCGGGCCGGCGACGGTTCGGCCCCTTCCTGCGTTTGGCAGCATGGCCATGCGCCGCCGCCGGGCGTCAAGGGCGCAGGGGCGTATTTTCCCCAGCGCGGTCGCTCCGCCGGCTAGGCAGCGGCGGCTTGCGCCTTGACGGCCGCGCCGTCCCGGGCGAGCGTTCGCGTCAGCAACCGGGGGGTGCGAACATGGGGCTTTCCACACAGCAGCTGCAGCTCGTCGAACAGCGGGTCGCCAACGACGGCCCGTCGACGGCCGTGGCCTATCTGCTCTGGTTCTTCCTGGGCATCGTCAGCGGCCATCGCTTCTACCTGGGCCGCGCCGGCACGGCGGTCCTGCAGATCCTGAGCTACTTCATTTTGATCGGCTTCATCTGGTGGATCGTCGACGCCTTCCTGATTCCGGGCATGATCCGCGAGAAGAAAGATCAGATCCGCCAGCGCGTGCAGCTGGAGCTGCTCGCCGCCGGCGGCGAAGGGCCCGGCCGCCAGGCGCCGCCGGCGTCGACTGCAGAGCCGGCGATCGTCAGCTAGGCCAAGGGACCGGCTAGGCCGCGGCGGCCTGCGCCTTTTGCCGATCGGCCGCCGCCATGGCCTGGGCGGCGTCGATCACCAGGCGCGCGACGGACAGGAACACCGTCTGTCGCATCGGCCCGAGCCGCGCCCAGGCCCAGGGCCGCTCATGGTCGCGCCAGAACCCGAAACACAGGGCCTGCGCCACCGCCACGTCTGACCGGTCGCCCGCGCGTGCGGCGTGCAGCACGGCCTCGGCCATGGCCTCGAAGGTCGCCCGCTGCTCGGCCGTCCAGGCCGCCGGCGGCGCCGTCTGCTCGCACACCGAAAACCACGCCTGCCCGATGGCCAGCGCCATCCGCGCGCGCGCCGTGGGGCGGGTCACGGGCCCGCCGAGGCGTTTGGGAAAATCGCCGGTTCCCAAATGAAAACAACGGGGCGGAATCGACCCTCTTGGGCGCTAAGTTCTTGATCCGCCGAGCATCCCGGCCGCTTCCCAAGCTGAATGTCAGGGGTTCGATTCCCCTCACCCGCTCCAATTTTTTCCAAGCACGAACTCCCACGCTTTTTGACCGGCCGGCGACATCCTGGCGAGGATGGGGCGCGCGTCGGGAGCGGAAACGGCTGCTCGCGCGCTATGGACTCGGCCAGTACGGGAGCCTCGCGATGGCGGACACGACGACACCTCAGGACTCGACGGACGCGCCCTCGGCGGACCTGCCGGGTTTCGCGGGGAGGGCGGCCGAGGAGCAGCCGGCGCTGTGGGCCGCGCTGCAGGCGCTCGGCCGGGAAGCCAGCGAGGCCGGGCCACTGGACGCCCGCACGCGCCGGCTGGTGCGACTGGCGCTGGCGGTCGGCGTGGGCTCGGAAGGGGCGACCCACTCGCACAGCCGGCGCGGGCTGGCGGAGGGGCTGACGCCCGCCGAACTCGAGCACGTGGCGTGGCTGGCGGTCACCACCCTGGGCTGGCCCCAGGCCATCCGGGGCCTCACCTGGATCCGCGACGAGACGCGGCCGGGCGAGACCGACTGAGCGCTCAGGCGCTCCAGGACCGGGCTTGATCCATACGGCCGGGCGAGCTTGACGGCGGTCAAGGCGGCGCCGGGCGCGCCCTGGCACTCTGGCCGCCTTGCCGAGCCGTCCGACCAGGCGCCGCCTGCGTCCGGGCGAGCCGGCGCGGGATCGGAGCGGCTGCGATGGACTTCACCCTTTCTCCCCGGCAGGTCGAGTGGCGCGACCGCGTGCGCGATTTCATGCTCGCCCACGTCTATCCGGCGATCCCGACCTACCAGACGCAGACCAGCGCAGAGGGCGCGGCGCGCTGGGCGGTGATCCCGGTCGTCGAGGAGCTCAAGGCCCGGGCCTATGCCGAGGGTCTGTGGAACCTGTTCCTGCCGCCGTCCGAGCACGACGACGACGACTACCGCGGCGCAGGCCTCAGCAACCTCGACTACGCGCTCTGTGCGGAGGAGATGGGCCGCGTGGGCTTCGCCTCGGAGGTGTTCAACTGCTCGGCGCCCGACACGGGCAACATGGAGGTGCTGCACCGATACGGCTCGGCCGACCAGAAGGCGCGCTGGCTGGCGCCGCTGATGAACGGCGAGATCCGCTCGGCCTTCCTGATGACCGAGCCGGACGTGGCCTCGTCGGACGCGACCAACATCCAGACGGTGATCCGCAGGGACGGCGACCACTACGTCATCAACGGCCGCAAGTGGTGGTCGTCGGGGGTGGGCGACCCGCGCTGCAAGGTGGCGATCGTCATGGGCAAGACCGACCCGGACGGACCGCGCCACGCCCAGCAGTCGCAGATCCTCGTGCCCCTGGACACGCCCGGGATCGAGGTGGTCCGGATGCTGCCGGTGTTCGGCTACGACGACGCCCCGCACGGCCATGCCGAGGTGGTGCTGCGCGACGTGCGCGTGCCGGTGGAGAACCTGATCCTGGGCGAGGGCCGAGGATTCGAGATCGCCCAGGGTCGGCTCGGGCCCGGCCGCATCCATCACTGCATGCGGACCATCGGCGCGGCCGAGGTGGCGCTGGAGAAGATGACGGACCGGCTGCTGTCGCGGGTGGCGTTCGGCAAGCGCCTGGCCGACCAGTCGGTGTGGGAACAGCGGATCGGCAACGCCCGGCTCGACATCGAGATGACGCGCCTGCTCTGCCTCAAGGCGGCCGACATGATGGACAAGGCGGGCAACAAGGCCGCCCAGCTCGAGATCGCCATGATCAAGGTCGCCGCGCCGCGCACCGCCCTGAAGGTCATCGACGATGCGATCCAGGTGCACGGCGGCGGTGGGGTGTCGGAGGACTTCGGCTTGGCGCGCGCCTACGCCGGCATGCGGGCCCTGCGCCTGGCCGACGGGCCGGACGAGGTGCACCTGCGCACCATCGCGCGGCTTGAGTTCGGCCGCCAGGGCGAGCGGATGCGCGCCTGGCGCGCCGGGGAGTTGGCGGCGGGTTGAGGCCGGTTTCCGGCGTCCGTATGCAGGTCTAGGCTCCCTCGGAGAAACGCCCTCCCGCCGGGCAAGGAGGCTTGCATGGACGCCGACATCGGCCTGCCGGATTTCCGCACCCACGAGGTGTCGAACCAGCCGCCGGACCTTCCCGCGTACGATCTGTTCGCCACGGACGTCGCCCTGGTGGAGGCCGTGCGCCGGGAGGGCGCGGCCTGGGCCGAAGGCGACCTCTCAGCCTATGGCCGCGTCCTGGGAGCGCCCGCAACGCGGGCGCTGGGCGAGATCGCCAACCGCGACACGCCGCGGCTGCACACCCACGACCGCATTGGCCGGCGGGCGGACTGGATCGAGTTCCACCCGGCCTACCACGAGCTGATGCGCCTGCAGGTCGCCCAGGGGATCCATGCTTCGCCCTGGTCCAATCCGCGGCCCGGCGCGCACGTGCATCGCGCGGCCGGCCTCTACATGAGCGGCCAGGTGGAGGCGGGCACGAGCTGTCCCATCTCCATGACCTATGCCGGCGCGCCGGTGATCGCCGCGGCCGGCGAGCCGGTGCGCGACTGGCTGCCGAAGCTCTATTCCCGCACCTATGATCCGGCGCACCGCCCGGCGGCGGAGAAGTCGGGCGTCCTGGTCGGCATGGGCATGACCGAGAAGCAGGGCGGCTCGGACGTGCGCGCCAACACCACGCGGGCCGAGCCCGTGGGGGCCGGCGGCCTCTACCGCATCGTGGGGCACAAGTGGTTCTTCTCGGCGCCCATGTGCGACGCCTTCCTGGTGCTGGCCCAGGCGCCGGGCGGGCTGACCTGCTTCTTCCTGCCGAGGTGGACGCCGGACGGGGAGCTGAACGCGCTGCGCTTCCAGCGGCTGAAGGACAAGCTGGGCAACCGCTCCAACGCCTCCAGCGAGGTGGAGTTCGAGGCCGCCCTCGGCTGGCGGATCGGGGAGGAGGGCCGGGGCGTGCCGACGATCATCGAGATGGTCGGCTACACGCGGCTGGACAATGTGCTGGGCTCGGCGGGCGTGCAGCGGCAGGCGCTGGTGCGGGCGCTGCACCACGCGCGGCATCGCACCGCCTTCCAGCGCCGGCTGGCCGACCAGCCGCTGATGGCAAACGTGCTGGCGGACCTGGCCCTGGAGGTCGAGGCGGCGACTGCGATCGCCTTCCGCCTGGCCGGGGCGTTCGACCGGGCCGACGATCCGCGCGAGGCGCTGCTGCGCCGGCTGGTCACGCCCGCGGCCAAGTTCTGGGTCTGCAAGCGCGGCCCGATCATGGCCGCCGAAGCGCTCGAGGTGCTGGGCGGCAACGGCTACGTCGAGGAGAGCGGCATGCCGCGCCTCTACCGCGAGCTGCCGGTCTATTCGATCTGGGAAGGGTCCGGGAACGTGATGGCCCTTGACGTGCTGCGGGCCCTGCGGCGCGAGCCCGAGGCGGTGGACGCCCTCGCCAGCGAGCTGGACGATGCGCGGGGCGGTGACGTGCGGCTGGCGCGCATGGCCGACGGCCTGCTCGATCGCGCACGCCAGAGCCTGCCCGAGGCGGGGCTGCGCCGTTTCGCCCGGGACATGGTGGTCACCTTGCAGGCGGCCCTCCTGGTGCGGCACGCGCCGTCCGCCGTCGCCGAAGCCTTCCTGGGAAGCCGTCTGCCGAACGGGTCCGACGCCTTCGGCCAGCTGCCCGACGGTGTCGCCACGGACGCCATCCTGGAGCGCGCCTGGCCCGCCGACTGAGGCGTGAGCGCACCTGCCGTCGCTTGATGCGCGTCAATCCGTGACCCGTCGCCTGCATCGGGCGTGCGACCGCGCGACTCGGTTGGCGGCGCCGCACCTTCCACGGGATTGTTCGGTCAGGTCCGGGGGAGCGTCAGCGCGAGAGACGGCGCAGGCGCGAACGCCGGGGATGCGACAAGTGGCGTTCGCAGTCCTCCGGACCGGCTCGGACGCGGGCGTGGGCCCGTTGGAGGAAAGGAGGCGCGATCGCTCAAGTCGGGATTTTGATTGTCCCCCTTCACTGACCTGGCCCCGCCCTCCGGCGGGGCCACTTTTCTGGGCCGTGCAACAGGGGGAATGCCGCTTGCGGGCTGTCCACGGTGGTCTCCAGGTCCCGCAGCAGGCCGTCCCGAATGGAATAGATCCAGCCGTGGATGGCGAGCGGCTGGCGCCGGCGCCAGGCGTCCTGCACGAAGGGATTCCCCGCCAGGCTCGCCACCTGCGCCAGGACGTTGCGCTCGCACAGGTCGTTCACCCGCGCGTCCGGGTCGGCGATGCGCTCGAGATGATCGGCGTGTCTTCGGCGGATATCGCGGACGGGCTGCAGCCAATGATCGATGAGGCCGTGCCGGGTGTCGTCCAAAGCCGCCCGCACGCCGCCGCAGCCGTAGTGGCCGCAGACGATCACGTGCTGGACGCGCAGCACCTCCACCGCGAACTGCAGCACCGAGAGGAAGTTCGCATCCTGCGGCGGGGCGAGGTTGGCCACGTTGCGGTGGACGAAGAGCTCGCCGGGATCCAGGCCCACGATCTCGTTGGCCGGCACCCGGCTGTCGGAGCAGCCGATCCAGAGATACTCGGGCGACTGCTGGGCGGCGAGCCGGCGGAAGTACTCCGGATCGACGCGGGCCCGGCCGGCGGCCCAGCGCACATTGTTGTCGAACAGGTCCTGGATCACGTGACCTCCGCCTCCAGCACCATGCCGCGCCGGGCCGCCAGGCGCCGGCTCATGCCCTTCAGGTCCTTCGCGGTCAGTCGGAGGCGTGCGATCGGCAGCACCACGGCGTTCTCCAGGGCCAGGTGCTGAAGTTCCTGGCTTGCGAAATCCTGCATGGCCTTGCGGGCCTCCGCGACCATCCCCGGCGCGACCTGCCGGCCGAGGCAGGCTTCCAGGTGGTCGCGCACGACCTGGGCGCACACCGCATCCGACTTGTGCTCGGCGGAAAGCCGGCCCAGGACGTCCTCGATCTCATCCTCGGGCAGGGTGCGCCGGCGCAGGAGCGGAAAGAGGTCCTCCTCCTCGTCGATGATGTGGAGCGCCAGGTCGTTGCGGATGAACTCCACGAGCGCGGTGATGCGCTCGCCGTCGAAGACATGAGCCGCCGCGACCTCGGTCATCATGCGGCACGCCTGCCGATGCCGGTAGTGCTCGGCGAAGAACCATTCGAGGGGCTCGTTGATGAGGTCCCTTGGGATGTCTTCGATGGTGGTGTCCGGCGGACGGCGCATGGCCGGTCTCCTGCGGCGGGGGCTAGAGCCCTTCCCGTTCAAACGGGGTCGTCTGAACGGGATAAAAGGGCTCTAAATCAAAAGTTTGAGCGCGTTCTGATCGCGAAACCGGCCTCCACTTTTGCGGAACGCGCTCTAGTAGCGGTACTCCAGCGTGACCCAGAGCTTACTGCGATCGGCGAAGGGGGCCCGGGCGCCGTCGAAGAACGCCGCCTTGACCTCCGCGGTGAGCTGCTTGCCGAGCGGGGCGGCCACCAGGAGGTCCAGTTCACGGCCGTAGCGGCGCGAGCCGTCCTCGTCCGTAAAATGGTGGGCGGCGGCCATGAACCGCACCGGCGTTTCGTGGGGGCCGACCTTGAGCGTGGTCCCGGCCTTGAGGTTGAGGTCGCGCACGCCGTCCGCGGGCGTCGCCAGGAACACGTCGGCCCACCCCTGGAACGCGTGCAGCGTGGCGAGCGGCGTCGAGAACCCGCGCCGGCCGTCGCCGCCGAGCCGCTCCAGGCCGACGCTCGCCCACCGGGTCGTCCCCTTGAGGCCCGCGCCGAGGGCGACGTACTCCAGCTCGAAGTCGGTGGGGCTGTTCCCGTAGTCGGTCTGGCGCGCGTATTCGAGTTCGTAGGTCAGGGTGAGGCCCGTTCCCATGGGCTGGAGGCCGGCGAACCGCGCGCCCCAGGTTGCGCTGGACTGGGTGGGCGCGGTCTCGATGTCGAGCAGGTATCCGTAGCCGGTGAGCAGGCCCGCCGGGGTCTTCTGCTCGGCCTGGATCAGGTGGGCGTCGAGGTCCCATTCGCCCTGCGGATGATCGTCGCCGAAGATCCGGTGCGCCCGGTCCAGATAGGCGTAGGTCAGGGTCAGGCCCTTGGTCGGCCGGAAGGCGGCCTTGGCCGCGTCGAAGGTCTGCTCGTTCTGGCGGAAGCCGACGTTCCCCACGAACCGGGCGCCCCCCAGGATCAGCCGCTGGCGGCCGACCACGACGTCGCCTTGTGCGCCGGTCCAGGAGACCTGGGCGCGGTTGAGCTCGGTGTCCTCGGGGTCGGTGACGAGGGGATAGCGCGTCTTGCCGTTCGTGGAGCTGTTGTAGTCGTCGACCAGGGCGGTGACGTTCTCGCCCTCGACCAGGACCTTGAACCTCTTCCAGGCCGGCGTCTCGTAGCCGAAACGCGTTCGCAGGGTGAGCGCCTGGGCGTCCGGCCCGAACCCGTCCTGGTCGACGCCCTCGTAGCGCAGGCGCATGTCCAGGATGACGTCGCCGGGCGGGGACTGGGCGAGAGCTGCGCCGGGGGAGGCCAGAAGGAGGAGGCCGGCGGCGCCGACGGCGGGGAGACGGATCACGCGGACACTCTGCGGATGAGGGTGAAGGTCTGTTTCGCCGGGACCAGCTTGGAGCGCAGCACGGCGGCAATGCAGGCGAGCGCCGGATCCGCGGCGTCGCGGGCGGCGGAGATCAGGTTGGTCCAGCGCTCGTCGTCGGCCTGGGCCACGAAGTCCGACATTGCGTGGCGGGCGAAGTCGGCGACGGGCTCGCCCGCAGCCTCCGCCGCAGCCGTCACGCGCGCCGCCAGGGCCGGATCGGCCGCCGCGAGCCACGGCTCCAGGCGCTCGGCCGCGGCCGTGTCGCCGAGGAAGTCCCCCAGGGTCACCGACCCGCTGCGTACGCCGCCCTCTTCGGTAAGGCTCAGCGCCACGCCGCGCGCGCGGGCGTCGGCGGCCAGTTCGGCGACATAGCGCGTCGCCGCCGCCGCCCAGGCCCGGCTCTCGAGGTGAAGGGCGATCTTCTCCTCGACGAATTCGAACGGCAGCTCGCGGCCCTCGATGCGGCGATCGAGGCGCAGGATGTGGAAGCCGAAGCGGGAAAGGACCGGCGCCGCGGCGGTCTCTCCTGGAGAGAGCGCCGTCAGGACGTCCTCGACCTCCGGGACCAGGTCGCCCGCCTGGAGCTGGCCCAGCGAGCCGCCGGTGGCGCCCGAGGGGCAGTCGGAGATTTCGCGCGCCATATCGGCGAACGAGGCCTCGCCGGCCGAAAGGCTTTCGAGGAGGCGCGTCGCCCGCATGCGCGCCGTCGAGAGGACGGCCTCGTCGTTCCCGCCTGCCTCGATCAGGATGTGCGAGGCTTCGTACAGAGGGGGCGTGCGGAATCTCGCCCGATCGGCCTCGAACACCCGGCGGCGCTCCGCGGCGGTGGATGGCGAGACCTCGACTTCCAGGTCCAGCACTGCGCGAACCAGGGCTTCCTCGGGGGTCTCCTCCCGGCCCGCCTCGTCCTGCTCGGCCTGCGGCTGGAGCCCGAGTTCGCGGGCGCGGTCGAGCAGCAAGGCGCGGATGGCGAGCGCGTGGCCGGCGGCGGCGCGGGCCTCGGCCGCAGAGCCGCCCGGATGGTTCTGGACCTCGCGGGCCAGCAGGGTTTCGGGGATCTCCACCCCGTCGAAGACGACTGTGCGCATCGCTACTCGGCCGCCTTCAACGGATGGCTGGTGACGGGACGGACCGCGGGCGTGGCGGGGTAGGTCGGCGCGGCGACCTCGGCGCGGCGAGGCAAGGAGCGGCGGGTGCGCACGAGCTGCCAGCCGCGCCGATTGAGGTACCACACCGGGGCCGAGAGCATGTGGACCAGGCGGGTGAAGGGGAAGACCAGCAGGATGGTCAGGCCCAGCGCCAGGTGCGCCTTGAAGACCCAGTGGACGTCGGCGACGAAGTCCGCCGCGCCGGCGCGGAAGGTGAAGATCCCCTGGGCCCAGTTCATGAACTTTACCATCTCGTGCCCGTCGCGGTGCTGCAGCGAGAGCGGGATGGTGGAAAGACCGAGGATCAGCTGGACCATCAGGATCGCGAGGATCGCGGTGTCGCCGAAGCTGGAGTTGTTGCGGATCCGCGGATCGAAGAGGCGGCGGTGCAGCAGGAGCCCGCCGCCGACGAGCGCGAAGAGGCCCGCGATCCCGCCCGCGACGATCGCCAGCATCTGCTTCGCGCCGTGGCTCACGCCCAGGGTCTCCCAGACGACCATGGGGGTCAGCAGGCCGACGAAGTGGCCGGCGAAGATCATCAGGACGCCGAGGTGGAAGAGGATCGAGCCCGTCACGAGCTGCTTGCGGCGCAGAAGCTGCGAGGAGCCCGTGCGCCAGGTATAGGGCTCGCGATCGAAGCGGATGACCGAGCCGATCACCAGCACCGCCAGCGCGATGTAGGGATAGACGCCGAATACGATCTGGTTGAGGTCCATGACGTGTTCCTCAGGCGGCGGCGCCGGCGCGGGGGCGCGCCGGCTGCGGATTGGCGTTCATCGACTTCACGAGGGCGTCCGCCTTGGGGCAGCCCACGTCGGAAGGTCCGAAGGTGACGGCGGTCTCGGCCCAGAGCTTGTCCATGGCCGCGAGGTCGTCGGGGTTGTCGTCGGGTTCGGCGAGCAGGGAGGCCAGCGCCTCCTTGTCGGCCTCGCCGGCGGCGAGCGCGGCGAGGGCGCCGAAGGCAGCCCGGTAGGGGCTCTGTCGCTTGTGCAGCCGCTCGCCCATCGCCTGGAGCACGTGGGAGGCCTCGCCCAGCAGCGAGGCGGCTTCCGCTTCCGGCAAGGTCGACAGGAACTCCAGGAACACCGGCAGGTGATCCGGCAGCTCGTTGGCCGAGAGCTCGAGCCCCTTGGAGCGGTAGAGCTCCAAGAGGGCCACCATCGCCTGGCCGCGGTCGCGGCTTTCGCCGTGCACGTGCTCGTAGAGGTTCAGCGACAGCGACCGCGTCCGGTCGAACAGCCAGACGTACCGCTCCTGGGCCTCGTAGAGGTCCATCGTGCCGATCTCCTCCGCCAGCCGGGACAGGCCGCGGCGGATGGCGGCGGGAACGCGGGCGTCCTCGCCTAGGACGGCGCCCGCCGCCGGCATCAGGGCCCGCGTCGCCTCGGTCGGATAGCTGAGCAGCAGCGCGAGCGCCCTATAGGATTGGGACATCACTCGACCTCCATGGGGGGATTGGCGCGCGAGCGCTTCTTGGGTCCGAACAGGCCAAGCTCGGTGCTGCCGCCCGAGCAGCCGTTGCCGAAGGTGAAGCCGCAGGAGCCGCGCATGTCGTAGGCGTCCTCCACGGCCTCGCGGTGCGTGGTCGGGATCACGAACCGGTCCTCGTAGTTGGCGATGGCCATGTAGCGGTACATCTCGTCCACCTGGGCGGCGGAGAGGCCGACGCGCTCGCAGATCCGATGGTCGATGCGGCCGTCGACGGTCCTGGCGCGCATGTAGCTGCGCATCGCCAGCATCCGCTCCAGCGCCTGGACGACCGGCGGCTCGTTGCCGGCGGTGAGCAGGTTCGCGAGGTAGCGCACCGGAATGCGGAGCGAGGAGACATCCGGCATCTCGCCGTCCATCTCCAGCGCTCCGGCCGAGGCCGCCGACTGGATCGGCGACAGCGGCGGCACGTACCAGACCATCGGCAGGGTCCGGTATTCGGGGTGCAGCGGGAAGGCGACCTTCCAGTCGATCGCCATCTTGTAGACGGGGCTGCGCTGCGCCGCCTCCAGCCAGGCCTCGGGCACGCCGTCGGCGCGGGCCTGGGCGATCACCTTCGGATCGAAGGGATCCAGGAAGACGTCGAGCTGCGCCTGGTAGAGCTGCTTCTCGTCGGGCTCCGCGGCGGCCGCCTCGATGCGGTCGGCGTCATAGAGCAGGACGCCCAGGTAGCGGATGCGCCCGACGCAGGTCTCCGAACAGACCGTCGGCTGGCCCACCTCGATCCGCGGGAAGCAGAAGGTGCACTTCTCGGACTTACCGCTCTCCCAGTTGTAGTAGATCTTCTTGTAGGGGCAGGCCGAGACGCACATGCGCCAGCCGCGGCACTTGTCCTGGTCGATGAGGACGATGCCGTCTTCCTCGCGCTTGTAGATCGCGCCCGAGGGACAGGCCGCGACGCAAGCCGGGTTCAGGCAGTGCTCGCACAGCCTCGGCAGGTACATCATGAAGGTCTGTTCGAACTGGCCGTAGATGTCGGCCTCGATGCCCTCGAAGTTGTAGTCCGCCCGACGCTTGGCGAACTCCCCGCCCAGGATCTCCTCCCAGTTCGGGCCCCACTCGATCTTCTCCATCCGCTCGCCGCTGATCTTCGAGCGCGGCCGGGCGGTGGGGAACGCCTTCATCTCCGGCGCCGTCTGCAGGTGGCCGTAGTCGAAGTCGAAGGGCTCGTAGTAGTCGTCGATCTCGGGCAGGTCGGGGTTGGCGAAGATCTTGGCCAGGATCCGCCACTTGGCCCCCATCTTGGGCTCGATCTTGCCGTTGGGCTTGCGGACCCAGCCGCCGTTCCAGCGCTTCTGGTTCTCCCAGTCCTTGGGATAGCCGATGCCCGGCTTGGTCTCGACGTTGTTGAACCAGGCGTATTCGACGCCCTGGCGGTTGGTCCACACGTTCTTGCAGGTGACGGAGCAGGTGTGACACCCGATGCACTTGTCGAGGTTCAGCACCATGCCGATCTGGGCGCGGACTTTCATTAGCGGGACTCCACGGCCGAGCGCGGCTCTTCCAGCCAGTCGACCTTCTTCATCTTGCGGACGACGACGAACTCGTCCCGGTTCGAGCCCACGGTCCCGTAGTAGTTGAAGCCGTAAGCGAGCTGGGCGTAGCCGCCGATCATGTGGGTGGGCTTGGGCACCGCGCGGGTGACCGAGTTGTGGATGCCGCCGCGCTGGCCGGTGATCTCCGACCCGGGCGTGTTCACGATCTTTTCCTGCGCGTGGTACATGAAGGTGGTCCCTTCACGGATGCGCTGGGAGACGACCGCACGGGCGGTGAGGGCGCCGTTGGCGTTGAAGACCTCGATCCAGTCGTTGTCCTCGATGCCGGCCCGCTTGGCGTCGGTCTCCGAGATCCACACCACCGGGCCGCCGCGGTTCAGCGTCAGCATCAGGAGGTTGTCGGAATAGGTGGAGTGGATGCCCCACTTCTGGTGCGGGGTGATGAAGTTGAGGACGATCTCGGTCTCGCCGTTCGGCGTCTTGTCCTTCACCCAGGTGGTCTTGAGGTCGACCGGCGGCTTGTAGACGCAGAGCGCCTCGCCGAAGGCCCGCATCCACAGGTGGTCCTGGTAGAGCTGCTGGCGGCCGGTGAGCGTCCGCCAGGGGATCAGCTCGTGCACGTTGGTGTAGCCGGCGTTGTAGCAGACCTTCTCGCTCTCCAGCCCCGACCAGATCGGCGAGGAGATGATCTTCCGCGGCTGGGCGACCAGGTCGCGGAAGCGGATCTTCTCGTCCTCCTTGGGGATGGCCAGGTGCGTATGCTCGCGACCGGTCTGCTTCTCCAGCGCCGCCCAGGCCTTGACCGCCACCTCGCCGTTGGTCTCGGGCGCCAGCATCAGCACCGTCTCGCAGGCGTCGATATCGCTCTCGATCCGGGGCAGGCCCTCGGTGGCGCCGGGCTCCAGCACTTCGCCGTTCAGCTCGCCCAGCAGGGCGACCTCATGCTCGGTGTTCCAGGCCAGGCCCTTGCCGCCGTTGCCGACCTTGGTCATCAGCGGGCCCAGGGCGGTGAAGCGCTTGTAGAGGCCCGGATAGTCCCGCTCGACCACGGTGATCTGCGGCATGGTCTTGCCGGGGATCGGGTCGCACTCGCCGAGGTACCAGTCCTTCACGTCGAAGGGCTGGGCCAGCTCCCCGGCGCTGTCGTGCTGGATCGGGGTGAGGACGACGTCCTTCTCCACGCCCAGGACCTCGGGCGCGACCTCGGAGAACTTCCTGGCGATCGCCTTGAAGATCTCCCAGTCCGACTTCGACTCCCACGCCGGGTCCACGGCCGCGCTCAGCGGGTGGATGAAGGGATGCATGTCGGAGGTGTTGAGGTCGTTCTTCTCGTACCAGGTGGCCGTCGGCAGGACGATGTCGGAGTAGACGGCCGTCGTGGACATCCGGAAGTCGAGCGTGACCAAAAGGTCGAGCTTCCCTTCCGGCGCTTCGTCGTGCCAGGCGACGTCGACCGGCTTCTGGCGGCCGTCCTGGCCCAGGTCCTTGCCCTGCACGCCGTGGGCGGCGCCCAGCAGGTGCTTCAGGAAGTACTCGTGGCCCTTGCCGCTCGAGCCCAGCAGGTTCGAGCGCCAGACGAACATGTTGCGCGGCCAGTTCTTCGGATCGTCCGGGTCGTGGCACGAGAGCTCGAGGTTGCGCGCCTTCAGCTCGCGGACGGCATAGACCTTGGGGTCGACGCCTTCCTCGGCGGCCGCGCGGGCGACCTCCAGGGGATTGGTTTTCAGCGCCGGGGCCGACGGCAGCCAGCCCATGCGCTCGGCCCGCGCGTTGAAGTCGATCAGGCTCGCGGCCCACGGCCCCTGCGGGGCGGTCGGCGACAGGATCTCGGCCGCCGAAACGGTCTCGTACCGGAACTGGTCGGTGTGGGCGTAGAAGAACGAGGTGGAGTTCTGCTGCCGCGGCGGCCGCGCCCAGTCGAGGGCGAAGGCCAGCGGCGCCCAGCCGGTCTGCGGCCGAAGCTTCTCCTGCCCGACGTAGTGGCTCCAGCCGCCGCCCGACTGGCCCACGCAACCGCACATCACCAGCATGTTGATGACGCCGCGGTAGTTCATGTCCATGTGGAACCAGTGGTTCATCGCCGCGCCGATGATCACCATGGACTTGCCGCCGGTCTTCTCGGCGTTGGTCGCAAAGCCGCGGGCCACGGCGACGATCTGGTCGCGCGGCACGGTGGTGATCTGCTCGGCCCAGGCCGGCGAATAGGGCTCCGGGTCATCGAAGCTCGTGGGCATGTGCTCGCCGCCGAAGCCCTGGTCGACGCCGTAGTTGGCGAGGAACAGGTCGTAGACGCTGGCCACCAGCGCCTCGCCGTCCTTCAGCTTCAGGCGCTTGACCGGCACGTTGCGCACCAGCACGTCCGGATGCTCGGTCGAGGCGAAGCCGTTCGACGCCGTGTTGGCGAAATAGGGGAAGCGGACGGGGGCGATCTCGTCATGGACGCCCTTCAGGCCCAGACGCAGGACGGTGTCGTCGCCCTTCGCGTCCTTCTCCTCCAGGTTCCACTTGCCGTCTTCGCCCCACCGGAAGCCGATGGAGCCGTTCGGGACGACGATCTGGCCGCTCGCCTCGTCGACGGCGACGGTCTTCCACTCGGGATTGTTGGCCTCGCCCATGGCGCCGTCGAAGTCCGCCGCGCGCACCAGGCGCTCCGAGACGTAGCCGCCTTCCTGCGGGACCAGCCGCACCAGCATCGGCAGGTCGGAGTACTTGCGGATGTAGTCGCGGAAGTAGGGGACCTGCCGGTCGACGTGGAACTCCTTCAGGATCACGTGGCCGAACGCCATGGCGAGCGCGGCGTCCGTACCCTGTTTCACCGGCAGCCACAGGTCGGAGAACTTGGAGGCCTCGGAGTAGTCCGGGCAGATCACCACCGACTTGGCGCCGCGGTAGCGCGCCTCGGTGTAGAAGTGGGCGTCGGGCGTGCGGGTCTGCGGGACGTTCGAGCCCCACAGCATCAGAAAGCCCGAATTGTACCAGTCGGCGCTCTCGGCCACATCGGTCTGCTCGCCCCAGGTCTGCGGCGACGACGGCGGCAGGTCGCAGTACCAGTCGTAGAACGACCCGCAGACCCCGCCCAGCAGCTGCAGATATCGGGCGCCCGCCGCGTAGGAGACCATCGACATGGCCGGGATCGGGGAGAAGCCGAACACCCGGTCCGGGCCCCATTGCTTGACGGTGTGGGCGTTGGCGGCCGCGACGATCTCGGTGACCTCGTCCCAGCTCGCCCGCACGAAGCCGCCCGAGCCGCGCATGGAGGTGTAGGCCTTGCGCTTCGCAGGGTCGTTCTGGATCGAGGCCCAGGCGGCCACCGGGCTCATGGTGGTGCGCGCCTCGCGCCACAGCTTCACGAGCCGCGAGCGGACCAGCGGATACTTCACCCGGTTGGCGGAGTAGAGGTACCAGCTGTAGCTGGCCCCCCGGGCGCAGCCCCGCGGCTCATGGTTCGGCAGCTCGGGCCGCGTGCGCGGATAGTCGGTCTGCTGGGTCTCCCAGGTGACGATCCCGCCCTTCACATAGATCTTCCACGAGCACGAGCCCGTGCAGTTCACGCCGTGGGTGGAGCGGACGATCTTGTCGTGGCGCCAGCGGGACCGGTAGGCCTCCTCCCAGGCGCGGTCGTCGTCGTTCATGACGCCGTGACCGTCGGAGAACAGCTCCGTCTTGCGCGTGAAGAACGTCAGGCGGTCGAGGGTATGGCTCATTGCGCGGGGACCTTGATGGCGACCTGCGGGGCGTGGAGCATCGAGCTCCGCCGGGCGTAGAAGACCCAGTTCACGACCACGCAGCTCAGGTAGAAGCCGAGGAAGACGAGGAGGGCGGTCTCAGGGCCGCCGGTGGCCTTCAGCGAGTCGCCGAACGCCTTGGGGATGAAGAAGCCGCCGTAAGCTCCGATCGCCGAGGTGAACCCCACGATCGCGGCCGATTCCATCTCGGCGGCCTTCAGGCGCGTGGCCGGATCGGTCGCCGGCATCAGCCGCGGCATGTCCGAGCGCATGATCGCGGGGATCATCTGGAAGGTCGAGGCGTTGCCGACGCCGGTCCAGAAGAAGAGCCAGATGAAGGCGGCGAAGAAGACGGCGAAGGAGGGCGCCGCGCCGGTGGCGCCGACACCGTGGAGCACCCCGCCGACGCCGGCGGCGAGCGCCAGGAAGACGTAGTGGGTGACGTGCTCGCCGCCCCACTTGTCCGACACCCATCCGGTGAGGGCGCGCGAGGCGGCGCCCACCAGCGGACCCAGGAAGGCGAACTGCAGGGCGTTCACGTCCGGGAACAGGGTCTTGGTCAGCAGCGGGAAGGCCGCGGAGAACCCGATGAACGATCCGAAGGTGCCGAGGTAGAGGTAGCACATCACCCAGTTGTGGGTGCGCTTGAAGACGACCGCCTGGGCTGCGAACGAGGCCTTGGCCGAGGAAATGTCGTTCATCCCCAGCCAGGCGGCCGCGGCGGCCGCCACGATGAAGGGGATCCAGACGAAGCCGGCGTTCTGCAGCCAGACTGCAGTCTCGACGCCTTTCTCGACCGCCACCTGCGGCGCGCCCACCACGGGGGCGAAGGCGCCCACGGCGATCACCACCGGGACCAGGAACTGCATCAGGCTGACGCCCAGGTTTCCGAAGCCGGCGTTCACGGCCAGGGCGTTGCCCTTCTCGGCCTTGGGATAGAAGAACGAGATGTTCGACATCGACGAGGCGAAGTTGCCGCCGCCGAGGCCGCAGGCCAGGGCGAGGGCGACGAACACCGCATAGGGCGTCTCGGGGTTCTGGACCGCGACGCCGATGCCGATGGCCGGGACCAGCAGCGACAGGGTCGAGACCATGGTCCAGAGCCGCCCGCCCAGGATCGGCACCAGGAAGCTGTAGAAGATCCGCAGCGTCGCGCCGGAGAGCGCCGGCAGGGCGGTCAGCCAGAAGAGCTGGTCGGTGGTGAAGTCGAAGCCGATCAGCTTCAGCTTCGCGACCACCATCGACCAGACCATCCAGATGGCGAAGGCCAGGGTGAGGTTGGGGACGCTGATCCACAGGTTCCGGGTGGCGACCCGCTTGCCTGTGGACTTCCAGAAGTCCGGATCCTCAGGGCGCCAGTCGGTGAGGACGTGGCGGCCGGACCGTGCTGCGGACATGGGTCTCGTGCCTCTTGCTTATTCGGCCGGCTGCAGGCCGCCGCCGACGGCGGGGCGCGCAGCTTGGGACGGGGTGACGGTTTGCGCCGGCATGCCGATCATCTCCGGCAGTTGCGGCAGCGCCTCGAGTTCGGGTGCGGCGCGGCGCTCCATCCGGCCGATCGCCAGGTGCATCCAGGCCAGCGCGCCGCCGACCAGGAGGAACAGCAGCATGAAGCAGCTGGTCCACACGCCGGTCAGGTCGTTGAGGGCGCCGAAGGTGATCGGCAGGAGGAAGCCCCCCAGGCCGCCGATCATCCCGACCAGGCCGCCGACGGCGCCGATGTTGTTCGGGTAGTAGACGGGGATGTGCTTGTAGACGGCCGCCTTGCCCAGGCTCATGGCGAAGCCGAGCACGAAGATCAGGATCGTGAACGGGACCAGGCTGGTCGCCAGGCGGAACTCGATGGGCCCGCGGATGCCGTCGACCACATAGCTCGTGGCCGGGTACGACAGCAGGAAGGTGCAGATCAGGCTGACGCCGAAGGTCAGGTACATCACCTTGCGCGCGCCGATCCGGTCCGACAGCCAGCCGCCGAAGATGCGGAACAGCGAGGCCGGGATCGAATAGGCCGCGGCGATCATGCCCGCGGTCTTGATGTCCAGGCCGTAGACGCCCACCAGGTAGCGGGGCAGCCAGAGGGCGAGCGCCACGAAGGCGCCGAAGACGAAGAAGTAGTAGAGCGAGAAGCGCCAGACCTGCAGCTTCTTCAGCGGCGAGAGCTGCAGGAAGGTCGCGGCCGGCTTCTCTCCGGTTACGCGGCGGCGGACCAGGTCGGGATCGTCACGCGTGGTCAGGAAGACGACGACGGCGATCAGGGCCAGCGCTGCGGCCCAGGCCTGGGCGACCATCTCCCATCCGAAGGCCACCATGACGAACGGCGCGCCGAACTTGGTGACGGCGGCGCCGACATTCCCGGCGCCGAAAATCCCGAGCGCCGTGCCCTGCTTCTCCTTGGGATAGAACTTCGAGACGTAAGCCACGCCCACCGCGAAGGACCCGCCGGCGACGCCGACGCCCAGGGCGGCCACGAGGAACTGAACATAGGTCTCGGCATAGGAGAGGGCGAAGGTCGCCGCGGCCGCCGACAGCATCACGAGCAGGCTCATCAGCCGGCCGCCGTACTGGTCCGTCCAGACGCCCAGCACCACGCGGATCAGGGAGCCGGTGAGAATCGGCGTGCCGACCAGCAGGCCGAACTGGAACTCGCTGAGGCCCAGCTCCTGTTTGATCTGGACGCCGATGATCGAGAAGATCGTCCAGACCGCGAAGCAGGCCGTGAAGGCGAAGGTGCTCATTCCGAGCGCCGCGGAGGCGCCGGGCTGGGCTTTCTGGCTGGTGGTCATGCGACCCTCGGTCTCGTCCGGGAGCGTGGCTCCCCCCTTGGATGAGGGTCTTGCTACAATTGCCGAGCAGGCGGTTTGACCGACGTCAATCGAAGAGAGTCATCCTCTAGAACTTCGACAAGTCTGCCTGCGACATACTGGCTGGGATGCCGTATTTATACTGTAGACTAAACTTTGATCATCTTTCTGCTTGACGTTCATCAAGCCGACAGTTGAGCGTCCCGCGTCGCGATTGACGAAGATCAAGGCGTGGGGCCGGCCGTATGCGACTTCCTTACGTTGACGTCAGGGAGGGACCGCCGAAGATGCCCATGCGCGAAACCGATCTCGAGCGGGTGAGGGCCCTGCCCCTCTTCTCGGGATGTTCCGCCGAGACCTTCCGCGGCCTGACCGCGGGGGCGTTCCTCCAGCGCTTTCCGGCTGGGACCACCCTGCTGCTCGAAGGCGACCAGGTCGACTTTCTCTATGTGCTGCTCGACGGCATCGTCGAGCTCGAGGGCACCTGGAACGACAAGGAGACCACCCTGGCGGTCCTGCGACCGGTCTCGACCTTCATCCTTGCTGCGGTGGTCCTGGAGGCGGACGGGCTGATGAGCGCCCGCACGCTCGAGCGTTCGGACATCCTGATGCTGTCCGGCGAGGCGATCCGCAGGGGCATGCGCGAGGATCCCGTGTTCGGTTGCGCAGTGGCCGAGGAACTGGCCGGCTGCTACCGGGGCCTGGTCCGGACCCTCAAGAACCAGAAGCTGCGCGGCGGCGCCGAGCGGCTCGCCAACTACCTGATCACCCAGCGGCTGCGGGAGGGCGGCGAGGCCACCTTCACCCTGCCGCACGAAAAGCGCGTCCTGGCCTCCCTGCTGGGCATGACCCCCGAGAACCTGTCGCGCGCCTTCGCGACCCTGGCCGACTATGGCGTCGAGACGAAGGGCGCCGAGGTGACCATCACGCGGCCGGTCGTGCTGGAGCGCCTGGCCAAGCCCAGCCCGCTGATCGACAATCACCAGCCCGTCCGCGGCGGGCCCACCGGCAAGGCCGAGCGCGAGCGCTGGCCCGTCGCCCCGGACCGCATGCGCGTGGCCTAACCCCCGAACTGCGCCAGCTGCCGCGCGTCGCCGCTGTTTGCCTCGTGCAGCCGATGACCCTTGGGCTTTCCCGCCAGCGCGCCGACGATGCGGGCGCGCAGCGCTTCGGGCTCGTCCTCGGCGAGCAGGTCCTTCAGGCCCACGCCCAGCTCCCCGAACAGGCATAGCCGCAACTGGCCGCGCGCCGTGACCCGCAGGCGGTTGCAGCCGTCGCAGAAGCCCGGCGCATAGGGCGCGATCAGGCCGATGCGGCCGGCATGGTCCGGATGGGTGAACTCCACGGCCGGGCCGTCGTCGAACGCGCGCTCGCCGCGAGTCCAGCCCCGCTCGGTGAGCCAGTCGACGAGTCGCGATCCCGGCACATGCTGGTCGGCGAAGAACGCCGCGTTGTCGCCGGTGCGCATCAGCTCGATGAAACGGACGGCGACGGGCCGACGACGCACGAAGTCGGCGAAGGCGTCGAAGCCGGCCTCGACGCCGTCGCGCAGCAGCACCCCGTTCACCTTGACCGTCGGGACGCCCAGCTCCAGGGCGCGATCCAGGCCCGCGATCACGGACCGCAGCCGGTCGTGACCCGTGATGCGGTGGAAGGCCTCGCGATCGAGGGAGTCGATGCTGACGTTTAGGTTGGTGAGCCCGGCGGCGCGCCAGGCGGCGATCTGCCGCTCCAGGTTCCAGCCGTTGGTGGTGATGCAGACCTTCCCGATCCCCGGAACCGCCGCGACCCGGCCCATGATGTCGGCGAGGTCCCGGCGGACGCTGGGCTCGCCGCCCGTCAGCCGCACCTTCGAAACCCCCAGGTCGGCGAATGCGCGGACGACCCGCTCGCACTCGGTCGGCGTCAGGAAGTCGAGGGGGCCCTGCTTCCGGAACCCGTCGGGCAGGCAGTAGGTGCAGCGGAAGTTGCACACCTCCGTGACCGACAGGCGGAGATAGTGGAAGTGGCGGCCGAAGCCGTCGACGAGGCGTCCCAAGCTGGGCTCCTTTCCAAGCGCGGGAGGCGGCGGGGTTTCCCCCGACGCCCTTGCCGGCCCTCGCGGATCGGCGCGGCGGACCGGCCGTGGCGCGGGCAGGTGCGCGGTAGGCCGGGACGCTCGGAGCTGATGGCCAGAGCCTAGGCCCTGACGCGCGCGCGCCGTATGGCGCCTGCGGCGGGCGCTCTTGATGAAGGTCAAGCCATCGCCGGCGGAGGCCTCGTCAGCATGCGGCCGTACGCCACGGTGAAGCCTGCGAACGCGAGGCTCCAGAGCGCCGTGGAGGCGATGAGCAGGGTCGGCTGGTGGGCGCCGGCGAAGGGCGCGGCGACGCGCGCCAGGGCCGCAGCGTTGATCGCCAGGTAGATGAGGGTCGTGGCCGGGTCGGCGGCGAGCTCGCGCCCCGTATGGCCGCGGGTCGCGCGGGTCATGACGGCCAGGGTCATGACGCCGACGGCGCCGGCGGTCAGGGCGTGCACGCCGGCCGTTCGTGGGATCGAGGGATCGAGCAGGGCCGCTCCCAGCAGCAACAGGCCCGCGCCCAGCCAGCCGTAGCCCACGTGCAGGATCCAGACGAGCGGCTCGGCGCGGGCGCCCCAGCCGCGCCACCGCGCGAGGCGCGCCAGGTTCGCCACGCCGGCCGCCGCGAGCAGGCCCCCCGCCGCCACGCTCTGCGGCGCGACGACCCAGGCCAGCCCTCCAAGCGCCGTCAGCGCCAGCGCCGCCTGGTCGACGCGTGAGAACGGCGCGGGTTCGGGCGCGATGCGCCGGGCCTTCATCCAGTTGCGCGTGAAGCTGGGCGTGATCCGCCCGCCGATCAGCGCGAGGAGCACGCAGATCGCGCCCAGGGCGAGGCGCTCGCCGACGCCGGACTGCCAGATCGCGCTATCCAGGTGGAAGGCCACGTTTCCCAGGGCCAGCAGGCTCACCAGGCCGCAGACCGGCAGGTTGCGCCAGTTCCGCCCGGCGATCACCTCGCGCCAAATGACCCCGGCGAACACCACCAGGAAGGCCGCGTCGATCACCGCCGCGAGCGGGCCGATCCACCACGCGCCCAGCATCGCGATCCGGCCGGCGACCCATAGCGCGGCGAGGCCGGCGAGGGGGCCCCCGATCACCGGCATGCGGCCGGTCCAGTTCGGCACGGCGGTCGTCAGGAACCCGGCGACGATCGCGGCCAGGTATCCGAACAGCATTTCGTGGACGTGCCAGTCGCGGTGCGCGACCGGCGCGGCGGCCCCCAGGAAGCTCCACACCCAGACCGGCACGGCGATCGCCGCCCAGAACGAGCCGAACAGGAAGAAGGGCCGAAAGCCGAAGCTGAAGAGGGCGGCGCCACGATACGCGCGGCGCGCGGAGGCGGTGGACATGCGATTGCGAATAGCTCGCTATCGCCGCCACCGCCTTGATGGCCGTCAAGCGGGCTCTACCCGCACTTCGAGTACCCGCAGGAGAAGCAGGTGTCGCAGCCTTCCTTGCGCACGATATCGAAGCCGCCGCAGCGTGGGCAGCTCGCCCCGGCGAACGGCCGGGCGCGCAGGTTCGGGGTCGTCGGCGGATCCTCCGCGGGCGGGGTCTCCGCCGCCAGATGCCGCTCGATCACCCCGCCGATCGCCGCCAGCAGCGACGGCACGTAGCGGCCGCCCAGCCAGGCCCCGCCGCGCGGGTCGAACACCGCTTTCAGCTCCTCGGCCACGAAGCTCACGTCGCCGCCGCGCCGGAACACCGCCGAGATCATCCGGGTGAGGCCCAGCGTCCAGGCGTAGTGCTCCATGTTCTTGGAGTTGATGAAGATCTCGAACGGGCGGGTGCGCCCGTTCGGCTCCATCACGTCGTTGATGGTGACGTAGATGGCGTGCGCGCTTTCGGGCCAGACGATCTTGTAGGTGGCGCCGTGCAGGGCCTCGGGCCGCGGGGCCAGCTTGGGCTCGGGCTCGGGCGGGGGCTCGACCGAGAGCACCGACCCGGTGACGGGGTTGGGCCGATAGGTGGTCAGCCCCTTGCAGCCCGCCTTGTAGCCTTCGAGGTAGACGTCGCAGAAGTCGGCGAACGAGATGCTCTCGGGACAGTTCACCGTCTTCGAGATCGAGCTGTCCACGTGCCGCTGGGCGGCCGCCTGCATGCGGATGTGGTCGCCCGGCGAGAGCGTCTGGGCGCTCACGAACACATCCTCTGGCGGCGCGGCCGCGCCGTGGAGGCGCTTCCACATCGCGAGCGCGTAGTCCTCCACCGGCTCTTCGTGCGTCGAGCCGTCCGCCTGGCGGACCTTGCGGGTATAGGCGTAGGCGAACACCGGCTCGATCCCGGACGAAACGTTGCCGGCCAGCAGCGACGTCGTGCCCGTCGGCGCGATCGAGGTGAGGCAGCCGTTGCGCAGGCCGTGCTCGGCGATCAGCGCGCGGGTGTCGTCGTCCAGGCCGACGAGGTTCGGCCGCTCCAGGATCGCCGGATCGTACAGCGGGAAGGCGCCCTTCTCGGCCGCCAGCTCGGCGGACGCCCGGTAGGCTTCGCGCTTGATGACCCCGAGCCAGCGCTCGGTCAGTTCGACGGCGCGGTCGCCACCGTAGGGAACGCCACAGAAGACGAGGGCGTCCGCCAGTCCCGTGACGCCCAGGCCGATCCGGCGCTTGGCCTTGGCCTCCTTCTCCTGCGCCTTGAGCGGGTAGCGCGAGACGTCGATCACATTGTCCAGCATGCGCACCGCCGTGCGGGTGAGCCGCGCGAGCGCGGCCTCGTCCACCTCGGCGCCATGGAGGAACGGCGCCTCCACCAGCCGCGCCAGGTTGATCGACCCGAGGAGACAGGCGCCATAGGGCGGCAGCATCTGCTCGCCGCACGGATTGCTCGCCAGGATGGTCTCGCAGTAGCCGAGGTTGTTCAGTGCGTTCACCCGGTCGATGAAGATCACCCCTGGCTCGGCGGCGTCGTAGGTCGAGCGCATGAGGCGCTCCCACAGCGCCGTCGCGCGCACCGTGCGGTGGACCTGTCCGCCGAAGACGAGCGGCCAGTCGCAGTCCGCCGCGAGGGCGTCCATGAAGGCGTCGGTGACCAGCACCGAGAGGTTGAAGTTGCGCAGCCGGGCCGGATCGCGCTTGGCGTCGATGAAGGCCTCGATGTCGGGATGGTCGATGCGCAGGCAGCCCATCATCGCCCCGCGCCGCTGTCCCGCCGACATGATGGTGCGGCACATGGCGTCCCAGACGTCCATGAAGCTCAGCGGGCCGGACGCGTCGGCGCCGACGCCGATCACGGCCGCGCCGGCCGGGCGGATCGAGGAGAAGTCCATCCCCACGCCGCCGCCCTGCTGCATGGTCACCGCCGCCTCGCGCACGTGATCGAAGATCGCCGACAGGTCGTCGGGGATCGCGCCCATGACGAAGCAGTTGAACAGGGTCACCGCCCGCGCCGTGCCGGCCCCCGCCAGGATGCGTCCCGCCGGCAGGAAGCGATAGTCGGTGAGCGCCTCGAGAAACTCAGCCTGTACCGCGCCCCGGCGCGCGGCCGGCTCGGGCGCGGCCAGGGCCCTGGCCACGCGGGACCAGGTCTCCTCTATGGAGGAATCCCCCGGCTGGCCGGGCGGGTTGAAGCGATACTTGTTGGACCAGATCTCGCTTGCGAGCGGGTTGTCGAACGCCATGGCCATCGCATCTCCAGATCGTCAGGGGCGGGCAGGCTGGGCGATTCCCTGCGGCGTCCGCGCGGCTTCGGCCACGTCGCAGGGTGACAAGTCCGTCGGGCGCGGCCTTGTCGAAGATCAAGTCGGCGGCGCGCCCGCTTCAATGCGGACCCGGGGCGGCGGCTCTACGAACGCCGGCGAGGAGAGACCGCATGATGTACGAATCCCTGCGCCGCCACATCGACGCCGAACCGCTGCCGGCCCCGCCGCCCTGCGACGCCGCGGGCCTCATCGAGCTCATCCTGACCCGCTACCATGACGTCCATCGCCGGGAATTCCCCGAAGCGATCCGGCTCGCGCGCAAGGTCGAGGCGGTTCACGCCGGCGATCCGGAATGTCCGCGCGGCCTGGCCGACCACCTCGCGTTCATGGCCGACGACCTCGAAAGCCATCAGCAGCGCGAGGAGCAGGTGCTCTTTCCGATGATCCTGAACGGCGGCGGGCCCATGCTCCGCTTCCCGATCGGTCGCATGATGGCCGAGCATGCGGAGGTCGAGGCGCAGCTGCAGCGGCTACGCGCCTTCACCCACGACCACACGGCGCCGCCGGGCGCCTGCGAGACCTGGCGGGCGCTGGCCCGCGCGTGCCGCAAGCTGGACGCGGACCTCTGCGAGCACATGCGGCTTGAGAACGAACAGCTCTTCGCGGCCTTCCTGGACGGATAGTCCCTACGTCGGAATGGCTATCCGGCGGCGGCTCCCAGGGCGCGCCGCCGTTGTGCTGCGCGGCCCGGAAGATCAGTTGCAGACGCCGCGGTAGCGAGGGATCTGACCCACCAGGGAACAGGGCTTGAACCGGCTGTCCAGCTCCTGCGCCAGGACCAGGTCCCAGGCGTCGCGGCAAGCGCCGGTCGAGCCCGGAACGCAGAAGATGAACGTCTCGTCGATCTGGCCCGCCAGGGCGCGGGACTGCAGGGTGGAGACCCCGACCGTCCCGTAGCTGGCCTGGTGGAAGACCACCGCGAAGCCGTCCATCTCGCGGCGGAGCATCGGCCGGATGGCCTCGGGCGTGACGTCGCGAGGCGCAAATCCCGTCCCGCCGGTCGTAAGGATGACGTCCACCTCGGGATCGTCCGCCCAGGCCCGCACCTGGGCCTGGATCGCCGCCACCTCGTCCCGGACGATCACCCGCCCGGCGAGGACGTGCCCGGCGGCGGCGAGCCGGTCCGCCAGCAATGCGCCCGAGGTGTCCGTCGTCTCGTTGCGTGTGTCGGACACCGTCAGGACGGCGATCCGCAGCGGATAGAAGGGCAGGGCGGGGTCAAGTCGGGCCTTGGTCGCCATTGCAGGCGGGACGGATCCGTCCATGTCAGCCTCCGGAGAATGCGGAAAAGAAGGCGACCTCCTGTCCGGGGCGGACGAAGGCGTCGTCGTCGAGGGTCATCTGTTGGTCGATCGCAGCCCGAACGCCCGGCGCCGCCAGCGCGGCGGCTCCGCCTTCGACGTGGCCTGAAAGCCGGCGTTTCAGCTCCTCCAGCGAGCAGCCGCCCTGCGGGAGCGCGATGTCCCTGGCGCGGCCGAAGACGTCGACGACCCTGCCGAAGAACAGGACCCGGACGGCCGGGCGTTCCACGGAAGGCGGGGCGGCGATGGTCGGCACTGAGGTGTCCCTGCGAACTCGGGACGGGGTCCTACACGCGTCGGGGCGGGATCCAATTGTCCCATGTCAAGCGGGCGAGGGGATCGGCGGTCCCAGCGCCGGTAAGATATTCACACACGCGTTAGTGAAGATTGACAGGCCGACGCGACCGACGCATCGTGCAGCCACGGAAAGCCGGCGCGAACGACCGGCCATAGGGGAGGGAAGGCGCCATGAGAGCGGTTCTATTTGCGTCGGCGTGCGCTGCGGCGATCGTCGGTTCTGCTGCGCCGGCCTTCGGCCAGGCGCGTTCCGAAGGCGGCGTCGACGCCGCCGAGCTGAGCGAGATCATCGTCACCGCGACCCGGCGCACCGAGCGGCTGCAGGACGTGCCGCTCAGCGTGACCGCCTACTCGCAGGAGCAACTGACCGCGAAGGGCATCGTGGGCTACGAAGGCCTGGCCGTCGAGACGCCCGGCGTGGTGCTGAACCGGCCCAGCGCCAATTTCAACAACTTCACCGCCCGCGGCATCGCCACCAACGGCTATGGCGCCAACCTGCAGAGCACGGTGGCGGTCTATATCGACGAGCTGCCGATCTCGACGATCGGCAACACCACGGTCCTGGACCCCAACCTCTACGACGTGGAGCGGGTGGAATTCCTGCGCGGGCCGCAAGGCACCCTGTTCGGCTCGGGCTCTCTGTCGGGGGCGCTCCGGATCCTGACCAAGAAGCCGGACCCCTCGGGCTTCGAGGCCTCGGTGCTCGTCGACTTCGGCATGACCGGCGCCGACTCCCTGCGCCAGCGCTACAACGGCATGGTCAACATCCCGCTCATCGAGGACAAGCTGGCCATCCGCGTGGTGGGCTTCGTCCGCAACGAGGAGGGCTACATCGACAATGTGGGCCTGGCTGCGCGGAAGAACTCTAACGACCTCGACGCCTGGGGCGGCCGCGTCAGCCTGCTGTGGGAGCCGACCGACCGGACCAGTGTGAAGCTCCTGGTCTCGCGCGAGATCAGCAAGCCGCGCGACTCCTCGACGATCACGCGGTTCATCCAGGGCCAGCGCGTCCACGACAACCGCTACTCGGACCGGCCCGACCTCTTCCAGGGCTGGCTGACCAGCTACAACGCCACGATCGAGCACCAGTTCGACGGCGCCCAGCTGGTGAGCTCGACCACCTGGTCCGAGTTCAATCAGAAGTTCTACGTCGACCTGGCCGGCACCTTCCTCGCGCCGGGTACTGTCCCGGGGCCGCTCAGCATCGCCTTCGGCCTGGACGCCGACGCCTACATGGACACCTTCGTGGAGGAGGTGCGCCTCGCCTCCGATCCTGGCGGGAAGTGGGACTGGGTGATCGGCGGCTTCTACCTCGACCGGCGCCTGGACGTGGACTTCAACTACCGCTCGCGGCCCGATTACCTGGCCTTCCGGGGCTTCACCGGGCTGGCGGACGAGTACTACCAGCGCCAGCAGAACCACACGAATTCGCAGGAGCTCGCGGGCTTCGGCAACCTGACCTACCGCTTCAACGACCGCCTTTGGGTGACCGGCGGCCTGCGCTACGGCGGCTTCGAGGCCCAGTCCTTCGTGGAGGGGGGCTACACCAGCAACTACCTGCTCGCGGCGCTGACCCCGGGATTCCGCGGGCCGCTCACCATCACCCAGGTCGCGCCGGCGACGGGCGTGAAGGCGAAGGAAAGCGGTCCGTCCTGGAAGCTCAGCCTGTCGTACAAGCCTTCGGACAACGTCACGACCTACGCCACGATCTCGACCGGCTTCCGCACCCCGGTGGTGAACGCCTTCGCCGGGCGGGTGAGCGTGGTGAACCCCAACGACATCGTCATCCCCCCGGGGGCCGACTCCGACGACCTGACCAACTACGAGATCGGGCTCAAGGGCCGCTGGTTCGGCGGTCGCCTCTCGGCCAACCTCGCCGCCTACTGGATCGACTGGGAGAACATCCAGGTCCAGGCCAACCGCGTGTCGGACTCGGTCCAGTTCGCCACCAACATCGGCAAGGCCGTCAGCCGCGGTCTGGAGTTCGAGGTGGTGGCGCTCCCGGCCGAGGGGCTGACCGTGGGGGTCAACGGCGCCTTCAACGAGGCCGAGGTCACAAAGCTTTCGCCGACCGAGGCGGCCATCTCCGGCGC
Source organism: Pseudomonadota bacterium (assembly GCA_049323595.1). Classification (GTDB taxonomy): domain Bacteria; phylum Pseudomonadota; class Alphaproteobacteria; order Caulobacterales; family Caulobacteraceae; genus Phenylobacterium. The sequence goes on along the minus strand of JBMOOD010000009.1, from coordinate 33,601 downwards.
CGGCGAAGGCGTACGCCTGGCGTCTCCCCGTTTCCAGGGCGCGGCATACTTCAACTACGGGTTCGACCTGACGCCCGAGGCGCGGGCCAATCTCTCGGCGGTGGTCCAGCGCGTCGGCAAGTATCCGGGCCTGTTCCCCTACATCCCCGGCCGGCCCGGCGTGCTCCAGCCGACCTACGACTACACCGAGGCCTACACCAACGTGAACGCGACCTTCGCCGTGGCCTACGAGCGGCTGACGGCCGCGGTCTACGTCGAGAACCTCTTCGACAGCCGCAAGGTCACCTACGTGCACCCGGAGGCCTTCATCGCCAGCCGCTACGCCGAGCAGCGGCCGCGGACGATCGGGGTGCGGCTGGGCTACGACTTCTAGCATGACATCCCCCGACCAGGCCGCCGCTCCGGCGGCGGGCCTGGCCATGCGGCCGGCCAAGGGCGCGTGGCCGGCGCTCGCGATCCTCTGCTTCGTCTATGTGCTCAACTTCCTGGACCGCCAGCTGCTCTCGATCTTGGCCAAGCCGATCCAGGACGAGCTGGGCGTCACGGACGGCCAGCTCGGCCTGATCAGCGGGCTCTACTTCGCGCTCTTCTACTGCCTGATCTCGATCCCCGTCGGCTGGCTGGCCGACCGCACCAACCGCGTGCGCGTGCTGGCCGCCGCCTGCGGGCTCTGGAGCGCCGCGACCATGGCCTGCGGGCTGTCGGCCAACTATCCGCAGCTGGTCCTGGCGCGCATGACGGTCGGGGTGGGCGAGGCCGGCGGCGTGCCGCCCTCCTACGCCATCATCACCGACTACTTCCCGCCGGGCCGGCGCGGCACGGCGCTCAGCCTCTTCAACCTCGGGCCGCCGATCGGGCAGGCGATGGGCGTCGCCTTCGGCGCGGCGATCGCCGCCGCCTACAGCTGGCGCGCGGCCTTCCTCGTGATCGGCGCGGTCGGCGTCGTCACCGCCCTGGTCGTGCTGTTCGGCGTCCGCGAGCCCGAGCGCGGCGGCCTGGACCGCGCCGCAGGCGCGCCGCCGAAAGCCACCGGCGGACCGGCCGGCTTCTGGGCCACCGTGCGCATGTTCTTCTCGACGCCCGCGCTGCTGCTGGTCGCCCTGGCGAGCGCGGCGACCCAGATCGTCACCTACGGCGCGGGCAACTTCACCGTCCTGTTCCTGATGCGGGAAAAGGGCATGACCCTGCCGGACGTCTCGCTGTGGTACGCCCTGGTGGTGATCGTCGGCATGGGCGGCGGGATCTTCGTCTCGGGCCGGGTGATCGACCACTTCATCCGGCGCACCAAGGCGGCCTACGCGCTGGTCCCCGCCCTGACCCTGACCCTGGCCATCCTGCCCTACCTCGGCTTCGTCCAGGCGGCGGAATGGCAGGTCGCCCTGGTCTTCCTGCTGGCGCCGACCTTCCTCAACTACTTCTATCTCTCCTCGGCCGTGGCCCTGGTGCAGGAGGAGGTGGCGCCCGAACAGCGGGTCCTCTCGGGCGCGCTGCTGCTACTGGTGATGAACCTCATCGGCATGGGGGTGGGCCCGACCTTCGTCGGCGCCGTCAGCGACGCGGTCCGCGACACGCATCCGCAGGATTCGCTGCAGGTCGCCTTCTACGCGCTCACGCCCATGTACCTGGTCGCCGTGGGACTGTTCCTGGCCCTGGCCCGGGTGCTTCGCCGCGAGGAGCGCGCGTGGGGCCTGGCCGCCGGCGTCGCCTCGCCGCCCCTCGCGGAGCCGGAGCGCCGATGATCGATGGAAGCATGCAGCCCTTCGCCCTCACGCTCGACAAGTTCCTGGAGCACGCGGCGAAGTGGCGGCCGGACGCCGAGGTCGTCACCGCTCGCGACGGCGGCGCGACGGACCGGATCGGCTATGCCGCGCTCAAGGACCGCAGCCAGCGGGCTTCCGCCGTGCTGGCCCGCCTCGGCGTCGTCCCTGGCGAACGCGTGGCGACCCTGGCCTGGAACACCCAGGCCCACTTCGAGGCCTGGTACGCGATCATGGGCATGGGGGCGGTCTGCCACACCCTGAACCCCCGCCTGACCGCCGACCACCTGGCCGCCATGGTGACTCAGTCGCAGGCCCGAGTGGCGATCGTGAGCGCCGACCTCTTGGGCCTGGCCCGGGAGATCGTCCAGCGAACGCCGCAGGCCCTGCTCCTGCTGGTGATCGACGGGCCATCGGAGGGCGAGGCTCTGGCGTTCGAGCCGCTGATCGCGGAGGCGGCGGAGGGACTCGCCTGGGGCGGTTTCGACGAGACGTCGCCCTGCGGCCTCTGCTTCACCTCCGGCACCACCGGCGCCCCCAGGGGCGTCACCTACACCCACCGCGCCAGCTTCCTGCATACCCTTCGCGCGCTGCAGGCCGACGTGATGGGCATCACCGGCGCCGACAGTGTGCTGGCGGTGGTGCCGATGTTCCACGCCAACGCCTGGGGGCTCCCGTTCGCGGCGCCCGCGGTGGGCGCGAGGCTCGTCCTGCCGGGTCGCAACGCCGACGGCGCGAGCCTGGCGCGGCTGATCCGCGACGAGGGCGTCACCATCGCCGTCGGGGTTCCCACCGTCTGGCTTGGCCTGTTGGAGCACATCGAGGCCGAAGGCGGCGAGACTCACTCTCTGCAGCGCATCCTGGTGGGCGGCGCCCCGATGCCCCCGGCGCTGATGGCCCGGTTGGAGGAACGCCTGGGCGTCACCGTCCAGACGAGCTGGGGCATGACCGAGCTTTCTCCGTCGGGCACGGTCGCATCGCCCAACGATCCGGGCCGATCGCCCGCCCAGTCCGGCCGTCCCGCCGTGGGCGTGGACCTGCTTCTCACCGACGCCGACGGGCGCCCCTTGCCCGAACAGCGCGGCGTCGAGGGCCACCTGCGGGTCCGGGGCGCGGCCGTGGTCGAGCGCTACTTCGGGGAGAGCGAGCCCGCCGTGGACGCCGACGGCTGGTTTCCGACCGGCGACCTCGCCCGCCTCGACGCCGCCGGCAACCTCAGCATCACCGGTCGGGCCAAGGACCTGATCAAGTCGGGCGGCGAATGGATCAACCCGGCCGAGATCGAGGCGATCGTCGCGGCGCTGCCGCAGGTGTCGCTCGCCGCGGTCATCGGCCGGCCGGACGCCAGGTGGGGGGAGCGACCGATCCTGCTGGTGGAGTTGCGCGAAGTAGAAGCCGTGAGCGACGCGGACCTCCTCGGCGCCCTTGAGGGCCGCGTGGCCTCCTGGTGGGTTCCGGAGGAGGTGGTGCGGCTGGAGCGCATGCCCCTCGCAGCCACCGGCAAGATCGACAAGCTGCGCCTTCGGGCCGAGTTCGGCGGGGCGTCGGCCGGAGCGCCGACTTGACGCCCGCTCGAGCGGGGCCGCATAGGGTGCGCGTGACGGACAGTGCAAAGCCCCGGCGGGCCTCGAAGAAGGCGGAACAGCGCGCCGAGTCGATGGAGCAGATCCTCGACGCCGCAGAGCACCTGTTCTCCCAGCACGGTCTCCACGGCGTCACCCTCAAGGACGTCGCCAAGCGCGTGGGCGTCCACCACACGCTGCTGAACTACTATTTCGCGGACAAGAAGAACCTCTTCGACGCCGTCTTCGCCCGGCGCGCGGCCGTCACCAGCGAGCGCCGCATGAAGGTGCTGGACGAGTACGACGCCGCCACCGGCGGCAAGCCCACGGTCGAGGGCGCGCTCCACGCCTTCCTGGACACCGACCTCGACCTCTACATCCAGGGCGGCGAGGGCTGGAAGAACTATGGGGCGCTCAGCGCCCAGGTGGCCAACACGCCGGAGTGGGGCGCCGAGCTCATGGACCGGCACTTCGACCCGGTGGTCCTGCGCCTGATCGGCCTTCTCAGGAAGGCGCTGCCCCATGCCTCGGAGGAGGACATTTTCTGGGGCTACCACTTCGTCACCGGCGCCCTGATGGTGACGCTGGCCCGCACCGGCCGCATCGACAAGCTGTCGGGCGGCGTGTGCCGGTCCGAGGACTTCCCGGCGGTGAAGGCGCGGATGGCCCGCTTCATGGCGGCCGGTTTCCTCGAGATCTGCGGGCCGCCGACCGGCCGATAGGGCGAAACGGCCGGCCGGTGTAAGCAGGAAGGCCCCGACGCCCGAGAGGATGCCCGCATGCCGGCGGCGCCCGCCGCACTCATCGCCGACCTGATCGCCCTGGGCGGGGCGGGCGCGGACGTCGTCGAGATCGCCGGCGCCGAGCCGGCCGCCCCAGGGCCCGGCGTCGTCCGCATCGGCGTGCGCCGGTCCGGCGCACCTCCCGAGGAAGGGCTTGAGGCCTTCGACATCCTCCTCTGCGCAGATCCCGCGGCGCCGCGGCCGTGGGTGGGGCTGCCCTCCGACGCCCTCGAACCGGCGCTGGCCGGCCTGGTCGCCCGTATCGAAGCCCAGCCCGCCGCGGCGGCGATGTGCGCCCAGGTGCTGCGGATGACCCTGGCGCTGCCGTTCGAGCAGGCGCTCGTGCTGGAGTCGCTGGCCTATTCCGCCCTACTGGGTTCGGACGGTTTCGCCGCCTGGCGCGCCGCCAATCCGCCCCGCGATCGCCCTCCGGACTCCGTCGGGCGCGTCACCATCGACGTCGACGCGCAGGGCGTCCGCATCCGCCTGACGCGCCCCGCCGCGCGCAACGCCTTCGATGCGGCGATGCGCGACGAACTCTGCGAGGCCCTGGCCTTCGCCCTCGATCATCCCGACGCCCCGCCCGTGACCCTGAGCGGCGAGGGACCCGCGTTCAGCGCCGGCGGCGATCTCGACGAGTTCGGCTCGGCGCGCGATCCGGGCCTGGCGCACCTCGTCCGCACCCTGCGCGCCCCCGCTGGGCTCGCCCACAGGCTCGGCCCCCGGCTCACCGCCCGCCTGCACGGCGCCTGCGTCGGGGCGGGCGTCGAGGTCCCCGCCGCCGCCGGCCGGGTGACGGCCAGGTCCGGGACCTGGTTCCGCCTGCCCGAGGTCGCCATGGGCCTGATCCCCGGCGCGGGCGGCACGGCCACGATCGCAAGGCGCATCGGCCGTCAGCGCGCCGCCTACATGGCGCTATCCGGCGCAGACATTGATTTTGCGACCGCGCTCGCGTGGGGCCTCGTCGACGAGGTCGAGCCATGAGCCCGATCGCCGCGGTCCTGGCGGAGGCGCGCGAGGAGATCGCCACGCTCACCCGCGGGCTTGGGCGGCGGGTGGATATCGCATCGCTCGGCGTCACCGATCGGACGGGCGAACTGTCGCTCGGGCCGCCCGGACGCCTCGTTTCGCCAAATGGCGCCTGCCGGCTGTTCCGCGCGGCCGACGGCTGGATGGCGCTCAACCTGGCCCGCGAGGAGGACAAGGGGCTCGTGGCCGCCTGGCTGGAGTGCGAGCCTGCCGCCGACCCCTGGCGTCTGGTCGCGGCCCAGGCCGCTCAATGGTCCTCAGACGCCCTGCGCGAGCGGGCGAGGCTTCTGGGTCTTCCGGCCTGTCGGGTCGGCGAAGTCAGGGACGTCGACCGCGAGCCTCCGTCCGGCAATCCGGACCGGGCTGGTCGTTCCGCGCGGGCCAGGCCGCGGGTGATCGACCTGTCGGTGCTGTGGGCCGGGCCGCTCTGCGGCTGCATCCTGGCCGCCATGGGCGCGGACGTCCTGCGCATCGACAGCGCCCGCCGCCCGGACCCGAGCCGCATCTCGACGCCAGGCTTCTTCGACCGGCTGAACGGCGCCAAGCGCGAACTGCGCCTCGACCTGGCGTCGGCCGGCGGCCAGGCGTGGCTTCGCGATCTCGTCCTGGACGCGGACGTCGTCATCACCAGTGCGCGGCGGCGGGGCCTTGCGTCGATCGGGCTCGATCCCGAGACGATCCTGGCGGCGCGGCCGGGTCTGATATGGGTGGCGGTGACAGGCTACGGCCTGGCCGACGACCGGGTGGCGTTCGGCGATGACGCCGCCGCCGCCGGCGGGCTGGTCGGCTGGACGCCTGCGGGACAGCCGGGCTTCCTGGGCGACGCCCTGGCCGACCCGGTGACGGGCCTCGCGGCCGCCGCCGGAGCGCTGCGCGCGCTCGAATCCGGCGGGGGCGTGCTCCTGGACTGCGCCATGGCGCGCCAGTCCGCGGCGGCCGCCGCAACCTGCGGCCGGCAGGTGTTCGCGTGAGCGGCCTCGTGATCCGCAATGTCGAGGTCGATGGCCGCCCCGGCGTCGATGTCCGTCTGGAAGGCGGCCGGATCGTCGCGGTCGGGCCGCGTCTGCCCGCTGGTGAGGCGTTCGACGGCCAGGGCGGGGCCCTGATCCCCGGCCTCTGCGACCACCACATCCACCTCTTCGGCCTGGCGGCGCGGGCCCAATCGGTGACGCTGGAAGGGGTCGCGAGCCCCACCGCCTTCGCCGCCCGGATCGCGGAGGCCGCGTCCGCCCGTCCGCCGGGCGCCTGGATCCGCATCCTGGGCTACCACGAGACCATGGCGGGCGAACTTTCCCGGCGCGAACTGGATGCGCTGGCCCCGCGCCACCGGCTGCGGGTGCAGCATCAGACCGGCGCGCTCTGGATCCTGAACACCCTGGCCCTCGACACGGTCTGCGGGGGCGACGAGCCCGCCGGCGTGGACCGCGCGGAGGGGCGCCTCTGGCGTGCGGACGCCTGGCTGCGCAGCCGCCTGCCGGCCGATCCGCCGCCGCTGGCGCCGATCGGCCGCCGCCTCGCCGCCTACGGGGTCACCGCCGTCACCGACGCCAGCGTCACGACGGACGCCGAGGCCGCGGGTCGCCTCGCCGCCGCCCATCGCGCGGGCGACCTGCCCCAACGCCTCATCCTGATGAGCGGGGGGCCGCTTTCGCTGCCGGACGACGGCGCCTTCGCCGTCGGGCCCGTGAAGGTCCTCCTGGACGACCACGCACTGCCCGACCTCGACGACTTTCTGGAGCGGATCGGCGCCGCGCGGAGGCGCCGGCGAAACGTCGCGGTCCATTGCGTCACCGCCGCGGAGCTCGGCCTGGCCCTGGCCGCTTTCGCCGCCGCCGGCGCACGGCGTGGGGACCGCATCGAGCACGGCGGCGTGATCCCGCCTGACGCCATCGGCCAGATACGCGCGCTGGGTCTGACAGTGGTGACCCAGCCGGCCTTCATCGCCGAGCGGGGCGACCGCTACGCCGCCCAGGTCTCGCCGACCGACCTGCCGGACCTCTACCGGGCGCGCAGCCTCATGGCCGCCGGCATCCCGCTGGCCGCCAGCTCGGACGCTCCCTACGCCTCCGCCGATCCGTGGGCTGGCGTCGCGGCGGCCATCGCGCGCCGCAGCGCGGGCGGGCGCATCCTGGGCCCCGACGAGCGACTGGACCCGGCCGCGGCCCTCTCTCTGTACCTCGACGATCCGGCGGCGCCCGGCCGTCGCCCGCGGCGGGTCGAGACGGGTGCGAGCGCCGATCTCTGCCTGCTCGCCGCGCCGCTCGCCGGGGTGCTTGAACACCCGTCGGCTCAGGCCGTGCGCGCCACCTGGATCGCAGGACGCCTGGTCCACGACGCCGGCTGAGCTCGGCCCGCGGCAGGGGCCGGAGAGCCATTCTCTCGACCCGCCGTTTCATAGGATCAGGTTCTCCCGCGCGGCGATAGGGCGTCCACGATCGACAATGATTTTCCTGCGGCCACCGGCATGCTGTCGTCCAGTCTCCCCTGCCGGCCAGGACGCCATGCTCGACGCCTTCACCCGCCACCCGCAGACCGTTGGCGAAAGCTATTTCCAGCACCTGCTGCGCGCCTGGAGCTTCGCCGCCGCCATGGCCGCGGGAGCCCTGGCCTGCCTGGTGCATGGTGTCTTCCCGTTCGCCTTCGAGCGGTCCGCCAGCCGGCGGGTCCGCGACCTGCACGAGCAGATGGCGACGCGCCGAGGCGCCGGCCTCAGCGCTTGACGAACAGGCCCTGGCCGGTCGGCAGCGGCAGGACGGCCTCGCCGCGGGCCGCGAACCAGGCGCGTTCGGCGTCGTACTGCGCCCGCGATGTTTCCCAGGCGTAGTCGTCGAACAGGATCACGCCGCCGGGCGACACCCTCTCATACAGCTGGTCCAGGGCGGCGATCTCGGCGGCCGCATTGTTCATGTCCACATGCAGGAACGCGATCTGGTCGGGCGATCCCGCATTCAGGACTTCGGGCACGCGCCCCTTGATCACCTTGATGTTCGGGAACGGCGCGAACCGGTCGCGCACCTCCTCGTAGGTGAAGGTCTCGGCGTTGTAGGCGAGGCGGTTGGTCTCCTCCCAACCCTCGTCCACCTGGTCCTCGGGGATGCCCTCGAAGGTGTCGTAGAGCCACCACGTCTTGGGCCAGGTCTTGAACTCCAGGTACTCGGCGCAGAACAGGGTCGTATGGCCGCGGAAGACGCCCAGTTCCACCAGGTCCCCAGGCACCTCCCGCGCGCGGGCAACCGCCCATAGCGCGACCTGCAGATTCCAGTGCCAGTTGCGCACTGGCAGCAGCGGCGCCAGCCGCTCCTCGAGTTCCATGAACCGGTCGTCTTCGAAGAACGGGATGGTCTTGAACCAGGTCGCCATTCCGTCGGCGACGAAGAAGGCGTCGGGGCGAAGGTTCTCCAGCGTCTCCATCACCTGGAACGTCGCGCCGAGGCGGCTGTCGGCCTTCTGGACGAGGCCGATCCGGATACGGATCCGGTCGCGCAGCTCCGGGTTCTGGGTCGATCTCAGCGCGGTGCGGTAGATGGCCCGCGCCGTGGCGACGTCGCCCGACCGCGCGAGGCCGTCCGCCATGACGACGAGGTGGGCCGTCGACATATTCCTGAGTGTGAGGTTGACCATTGCGCCTCCCGCGGGAGGGGTTTCATGGCCTGATCGCGGGGGACAGACAAGCCGCCCCCCGCGGACGTCTCACCAGATCCGGACGCGGTCCTCGGGCGCGACGTAGAGCTCCTCGCCCGGCTGGACGTTCCAGGCCTCGTACCAGCCGGGGATGTTCCGGATGGTGCCGTTGACCCGGTAGTAGGCCGGCGAGTGGGGGTCGCTCACCACCTGCTGGCGCAGGGCGTCGTCGCGGCTCTTCTGGCGCCACACCTGCGCCCAGCCGAGGAAGACGCGCTGGTCGCCGGTCAGGCCGTCGATCACCGGGGCGGGCTGGCCCTTCAGCGAGGCGTGGTAGGCGTCGAGACCCAGCGACAGGCCGCCCATGTCGCCGATGTTCTCGCCCATGGTCAGGGCGCCCTGCACCTTGGCGCCGGGCAGGGGCTCGAACTGCGAGTACTGGGCGCCCAGACGGTCGGCCTGGGCCTTGAACTTCGCCGCGTCCTCGGCGGTCCACCAGTCGCGCAGCACACCGTCGCCGTCCGACTTGCGGCCCTGGTCGTCGAAGCCGTGGCTGATCTCGTGACCGATCACCCCGCCGATGCCGCCGTAGTTGATGGCCGGGTCGGCGTCGGGGTCGAAGAACGGCGCCTGCAGGATCGCCGCGGGGAACACGATCTCGTTGTTCGCGAAGTTGTAGTAGGCGTTCACCGTCTGCGGGGTCATGCCCCACTCGGCCTTGTCCACCGGCTGGTCCAGCCGCGCGACGTTGCGCTCCCAGTTGAAACGGCCGGCGCGGATGGCGTTGCCGTAGAGGTCGTCCGCCTTCAGCTCCAGCTTGGAGTAGTCGCGCCACTTGACCGGATAGCCGATCTTCACGGTGAACTTGTCGAGCTTGTCGAGGGCCCGCTCGCGGGTCTCGGGGCCCATCCACTCCAGCTTGTCGATGCGGTTCCGCATCGCGATCCGGATGTTGGCCACGAGGTCGTCCATCTTGGCCTTCGCCTCGGGCGTGAAGTACCGCGAGACATAGACCCGCCCGATCGACTCGCCGATCGCGCCGTCCATGAACGTCGCCGCCCGCTTCCACCGCGCCCGCAGCTCGGGCTGCCCGCGCAGTTCCTTGTCGTTGAACGCGAAGTGCGCCTGCACGAACCGCTGCGAAAGCAGCGGCGCCGCGCCGTCCGCCAGGTGGAACGCCTGCCAGGCCTTCAGCGTGTCCAGCGGGGTCTCGGAATAGACCTGCGCGAACTTGGGGAATGCCGTGTTGGTGGTGACGATGATCCGGTCCACCTTCGGCAGGCCGGTCTGGGCGAGATAGCGGTTCCAGTCGAAGCCCGGGGTGTAGGCGGCCAGCTCCGCCGGGCTCATGGGATTGTAGGTCTTGTCGCGGTCGCGCCGCTCGATGCGGCTCCAGCTTGCCTCGGCCAGCCGCGTCTCGAACTCCACGATCGCCTCGGCCTGCTCGGCGGGCTTGTCCCAGCCGACCATAGTCAGCATCTGTTCGACATAGGCCTGGTACTTGGCCTTCTTCTCGGCGAACTGGGGCTGCAGGTAGTAGTCCCGGTCGGGCAGGCCCAGGCCGCCGGTCACCGACATCACCGTGTATTTCGTCGGCGCCTTGGCGTCGATCGAGATGAAGACCGGCAGGATCGTGGCGAAGCCGGTCGTGTTGGCCTTGCCCATCAGGGCCGTGAACCCGTCCTTCGACTTCACCTTGCGGATTTGCGCCAGCTCGGGGGCGATGGGCTTCATGTCCAGCTTCTCGGCCAGCGCCTCGTCCATGTAGGCGGCGTAGGCGGCGCCGATCTTGGCTGCGTCCGGATCGTCGAGCTTGCCGGCCTTCGCCTCCTCCAGGATCGCGTGCACCCGCGCGTCCGACAGTTCGCGCAGCAGGTCGAAGTTGCCGAAGCGCGACCGGTCCGCCGGGATCTCGGTGCGCTCCATCCACTTGCCGTTGGCGAACTTGAAGAAGTCGTCCCCCGGCTTGACGCTGCGATCCATGCCCGAAAGGTCGAAGCCCCACGTCCCGTACCTGGGCGAGGCCAGCGACGTGGCGGCCCCGCCGCCCGCGCCGGTGTCGGCCGCCTCGAACAGCAGCTCGCTCTCGCACGTCGCGTCGATGCAGGCGTGGTCTTCCTGGGCGCCGGCGGAACCGGCCGCGAAGGCGAGGGCGGCCGCCGCGCTGGCGGAGAGCAGGATCTTGCGCGTCTTGGAGATCATCCGTCTTTTCTCGAGTGGTCTTGGCCGACAGCCCGGGCCGGGCCTCTTTGCGAACCGCAACAAAGGGGCAATTTCGTGCCGGCGCAACCGTCTCGCGACAAGCGGCCGCGCCTACTCTGCGGCGCCGGTCCGCTCCAGGCGGCTGGCCCGCCCGTTGGCCCGCGCGTCGGCGCCGGGCCCCAGCAGCCGCAGATAGGTGTCGCGGATCACGCCGTAGCATTCGCAGGTCAGGGCCTGCAGTCCCGCCCGGTCGACGATGTCGACGACGCCGCGGCGATAGCGGATCGCGCCCTTCTGCTGCAGCGAGCGGGCGACCGCCGTCACGGTGGTGCGCTGCACGCCCAGCATGTCGGCCAGGAATTCCTGCGTCAGCGCCACGGTGTCCGTCGAGATCCGGTCGTGGCAGGTGAGCAGCCAGCGGCAGAACCGCGCCTCCACCGAATGCAGCGCGTTGCACGCCACCGACTGGATCGCGTGGCCGAACAGCGCCTCGGTGTGTCGGTCCGCCAGGTGGCGCAGGGCCGGGCTGTGCTCCCAGGCCTCGTGCAGCCGCTCGGCGCTGATCCGCGCCGCCCGCAGCGGCGTCTGGACGATCGCCCGCGACAGGGATTGGCGCGGGGCGGCCGCCGCCATCAGCCCGAGGGCCCCCTCCGGCCCGATCGTCGTCGATTCGATCGCCGCGCCGTTCTCCATCAGCGTCATCAGAGAGATGACGCCGTCATGCGGGAAATAGACATGGTCGACCGGGTCGCCGGGCTCATAGATCAAGCGCCCCCGCTCGAGATCGACCTGCGTGAGATGAGGGGCGATCCGCGCGTGGTCCGCAGCCGGAAGCGCTTCGAGCAGGCTATTCTGCAACGCGGGGACGGGCCTTTGCATGGGGAGTTGAAACGCCGTTCTTCGGCTCAGGTTTCAAGTTATCGGGGAGCCGCAGCGAAAACTGTCGTGAACTCGACACTCAGCCCAAGTGATCGCCAAATTGTCGTCCAAATCTCGCCGTCGCCGTTAACACGGCCGGCAATTCTCGCTGTCTGCATATGTCGGGTAGGCGACAAGTCTATACCTCGCCGAGGGCGCGCCGGCCGCCAAGGGAACGGGTTCAGCCGAATCGGGTGCGCCGCGGGCCGGCAGACCTTGGGGAGTCCGCCGGCCGCGCCCGCAGCTCAGTGGAAGTTGACGTCCCGACGCTCACCGACGTCCGGCGTGGTGTTGCCGGCGTTGGCCTTCGCCACTTCGATGGCGTACTTCAGCAGTCCGCCTTCCGTGACCCAGACGGCAGCCTCCGTGAGGTCGAGCCGCAGCAGGGTCAGGGCCGGGTCGTCCTTGCCGTCCGGGTACCAGGCGGCGACGTGGGCGTTCCAGTAGCGCTCGATGCGCTCACGGTCGTGGTCGATGGTGATCCGGCCGTCGATGCAGGCATGGAGCTTGCGATCCTGGAAGATGAAGGCGGCGTCCGAGCCGGGCTGCGCCGCCACCTCCCGGGCAAGGTCGGTGTCGCTGCGCGTGAAGAACCAGATCCGGTTCGCGTCGGCCTCGACGAAGGCCGTCATGGGCTGGAAGTGGTGGCTGTCGCCGGTCAGGCCCAGCATCCCGGTGTGGTGGTCGTCGATAGCCTTCCAGAGGCGGTCGCGGACTTCGCCGTGGCTCAGGCGCTCGGTCATGTCTGATCTCCTGTCTGAATTGCTCCCTTCCAACCCGGCGCGCCGCTGCCCGTTCCGTCGAGTTCCCGACGCGGGCGCGACATCGCCATTGAATTTTCGACGGGCCGCAACCTAAGGTGTTGTGGGAGCGGGGCTGTCATGGCGACGCCGGGAACGCGCACAGGTTCGCAGCGGAATGACCGCAAGCGGCTGGCCGTCTTCTGCGACGGCACCTGGAACGACCTGCGGATGGCCAGCCTGACCAATGTGGCGCGGCTGGCGAAGTGCGTGACGCCTAAGGGCTGGGACGGGCGCCGGCAGATCGTCTTCTATGACGCCGGCGTCGGCGTCGCGACGGGGGTGTCCCCGCTCGTCGACCGCATGGTCTCAGTCCTGGGCGGGGCGCTCGGCCGCGGCATCGACGAGAAGATCGAGGCGGCCTACCGCTTCCTCGTCCTCAACTACGAACCGGGCGACGAGATCTTCATCTTCGGGTTCAGCCGCGGCGCCTACACGGCCCGCAGCCTTGTGGGTCTGATCCGAAAGTGCGGCATCGTCCGCCGCGACTGCTTCGAGCAGATCCCGAAGGCGATCCGGCTGTACCGGAGCCCGGCCGCGCCGTCGGACTCAGAGCTCGTCAACTTCCGCGCCGACTATGGCGCGCGCGTGCCGGGCACGAACCGGCCGATCGCCACCGGGGCGGAAGACCTCAGCGAGGCGCCCCTCGACACCTCGACAGGCGCGCGGCAGTCGCCGTCGGACACCTGGAGCCGCCGTGCGGTCGGCTTCGCCGAGGTGAAGACCGACAGGCTCGCGGACCGCGTCCCGCCGCCCGATCCGCCGCCGCTCGAGATCTACCGGGTGATGTATGTGGGCCTGTGGGACACCGTGGGCTCGCTCGGCCTGCCGCCGTCGATTCCGTTCGTCTCGGCCCTGCTGAACCGGCGCTACCGGTTCCACGACACGCGCGCCAGTTCGCTGATCTCGTCGCTCCGTCATGCCTGCGCCCTGGACGAGGATCGCAAGGCCTTCGACGTCACCGAGGTGGGCAACATCGACAAGCTGAACGCCGAGTGGGCGCGCGCCCTCGGACTCCAGGTCGACTATCCGGACCGCCCCAAGTTCGTCCCCTACTGGGATCGGCCGTTCCAGCAATGCTGGTTCCCGGGCGCCCACGGCGCCGTGGGCGGCGGCAATCCCGAGCTGGGGCTTTCCAGCGGGACCCTGGTCTGGATCGCCGTGGGCGCCCTGCGCGCGGGCCTGAAGTTCCAGTGGGACGGCGTCTCGGAGCTCGCCAAGGCCAAGGTCGCGCGTACGCCGTTCGCGGACTGGCGGATCGACCGAAACGGACACCCCAAGCCGGCCTGGATGCCTGACTTTCTGGGCTTCCTCGCCGGCTACCGCGACCGGCTGGGACCGAAGACCCGCGACGAGCTCTCCTGGGCCGCCGTGCAGCGGATGGAACACCCCGACGGGCTCTACCGCCCGCCGACCCTCAAGCGGTTCACCGGCCGCGCCCGTCCCACCCCTTCGCACTGGATCGTGGCGCGGGCGATGGGGCTCCTGATCTGGCTGCTGCTGATCGTGGGACTCGTCTGCCTGCTGGGCGATCCGTTCGCGGGGATGACCCTCCCGTGCTGTCAGGGCGCGCTGTAGACAACCTGGCCGTCGACCACCGTCAGCACGGCGCGTCCCTTGGGAATCTCCGCCTCGGGCGCGGTCATCAGGTCGACCGAGAAGGCCGAGAAGTCCGCCCGCTTGCCCACCTCGATGGTCCCCAGCTCGTCCTCGGCGAACCGCGCGTAGGCCGCCGCCGAGGTGAACAGCTTGAGCGCCTGCTCCCGGGACAATGCCTCCTTGGGCCGCCAGTCGGGCCCCGAGAAGCCGGTCAGGTCCTTTCGCGCCACGGCGGCATAGAACTCGATCAGCGGATCGCCGCGCTCGACCGGCGCATCCGAACCCCCCGCCACCACGGCGCCCGACTCCACGAGAGTCTTCCAGGCGTAGGCGCCGTCCAGGCGCGCATCGCCCAGGCGCGCGGGCGCGAAGTGCAGGTCGCCGATGGCGTGGCTGGGCTGCATGGAGGCGATAACGCCGGTCCTGGCGAAACGCGGGATATCCTCAGGCCGGATCACCTGGGCGTGCTCGATCCGCCACCGGGCGCCGCTTACGTCCTGCTCGGCCATCAGATCCAGCACCGCCGCATTACCGCGGTCGCCGATGGCGTGCGCCGCCACCTGGATGCCTGACGCCTTCGCGCGCGCCATCGCCGCCCGCATGCGTTCGGGGGGCGTCAGCACCAGCCCCGTGGTCCCCGGCGCATCAGAATAGGGCTCGAACAGCGCCGCGCCCCGCGAGCCCAGCGCGCCGTCCTCATAGAGCTTCACCGCCCGCGTCACGACCCGCCCGTCCGCCGTGGCCCGCGGCCCGCCTTCGAACAGCGGTCCGGCTTCGGCCGCGTCGACCGCGTTGTAGACCCGCAGCGGCGTTGCGCCCTCGGCGTTCATCGCCTCCAGCAGCCCCACGTCCGCCCACGCCACGCTCATGGAATGCGCGCCGGTCCAGCCGTAGGCGGCCTCGACCTTGAACGCCGCCGCGAACGCCGCGCGCCGGTCGGCCTCGGACGGGGGACGGCGCAGGTTCGCCACCAGCTGCATGGCGTTGTCCACCAGCAGGCCTGTGGGCCGGCCGTCAGGGCCCTTCAGGATCTCTCCGCCCGCCGGCGGCTTCGTGGTCTCGTCGATGCCCGCGGCCTTCAGGGCCGCCGAGTTGGCCACCAGGGCGTGGCCGTCCGCCCGGGTCAGCAGCACCGGCTGGTCCGGCGCCACGGCGTCCAGGTCGCCGCGCTCCAGGAACCGGCCCTCGGGCCAGCCGGTTTCGATCCAACCCCGTCCCCAGACCGGGCCCTCGGGCCTGCGCGCCGCCAGGTAGGCCTTCAGCCGCGCCATGGCCTCGGCCGCCGATTTCGATCCCTCCAGGTTCAGGGAAAGCTCCCGCTCGCCGATCCCGCGCAGGTGCGCATGCGCATCGGTGAAGCCCGGGAACAGGGCCGCGCCCTTCAGGTCGACGACCTCAGTCTGCGGTCCGCGCCGAGCCTCGGCGTCCCTGCGGGCGCCGACGAAGACGATGCGGCCGTCGTCCACCGCCACCGCCTCGGCCTTTGCCGGGGCTGCGCCCGTATAGACCGGTCCGCCCCAGATGATCAGGTCGGCCGGTTGGGCCTGGGCCGTGGCGGCGAGAAGCGAGGCGGAAAGCGCGAGGGCGAGTCTCATGCCGCGACGCTATCGCGGAGTTGGGACCTCGAACCACCGAAACCGTGCGAGGCGGGGCTCAGTGCTCGTCGCCGCCCAGGGCGTGCTCGTAGACGGCCTTCGCCGTGCCCGCCAGCGAGCTCGCGGCCGTGCGCAACGCCGCCTCGCCGACCAGCGACTCGGCCGATTCCGACAACGCCAGCAGCTCCTCCGCCATGGCCGCGAGTTTCAGATAGACGTCCCGATCGGTCATGCCCCAGCTATCGGACGTTTCGGTCGGCAAGGCCAGGGGAGGGGGGCGGCCCGCCCCCCTCCGGCGCCTTTAGTAGGCGTCGAGCACCACGCTCACGATCAGGCCCGTAGCCAACGCCATCAGCACGAAGTTGCCGTCGGCGTAGATCCAGCGGTGGCCGGGCGGCGGCGGACGCAGGCCGTAGTAGTAGGGGTCCTGGACATAGTAGGCCCGATAGGACCGCGGCACATAGGCGCCTCGCCGCCACGAATGGCCGCGCACCACGGGCCGGTAGCCGTAGCCCGGGGCGTACCAATAGCCGGGCCGCGCGCCGCGATAGCTCCGCCATTCCGAACGGTCGCGCCAAGTCTCGGCTCGCCGCCGGTCATAGCGCAGTTCGCGCTGGCTCTCGCGCACCTCGCGGTGGTCGCGCTCCAGTTCGCGCCGCTCGCGTGGCGTGATCACGCCGTCGCGCTGCGCGTCGCGCCGATCCTCCCGCAGCTCTCGCCGGTCTTCCCGCAGCTCGCGGCGCTCGTGCTGCCAACCGGGCTGGGCGGACGCAGCGGCCGGCGCGGCGGCCGTGGCCAGGGCGGCGGCGACGTGCAAAAGATGTCTCATGAATCGTCCTCGGACTACGCATCCAGGGCGGCAGGAAGCGCCCGGGGGACTGAACCCCTCCTGAACCCGCAGCTTCAGGCGCGGTTCATCGTGGCCGGCAGCGAAAGGTGCCCCGGCGCGTGGTCTGCGCGGCCGTGATCCAGCGGCAGCGACAGCCGCGCGCGGAAGCCCTGCGGCGCGAACTCCAGGTCGGCCGAGCCGCCGAGCTCGCCGGCGATCGCGCCCTTGATCATGCGCGCGCCGAACCCGCGTCGCGCGGGCTGGACGACGGGCGGGCCGCCGTCTTCGGTCCACTCGAGCACGAGCTGCGGGCCGGGCTGATGGGCGACCACCTCCCAGCGCACCCCCACCCGCCCGGCAGTGGTGGACAGGGCGCCGTACTTGGCCGCGTTCATGGCCAGCTCGTGGAAGACCATGCCCAGCGCCAGCGCTTCGCGCGGGGACAGGTCCACGTCGTCCCCCGCCAGCCGCACCTGGTCCGCCGGGTAGGGGCCGAGTTGCTGCGCGAGCAGTTCCGTCAGCCCGGCGTGGGCCCATGAGCTCCGGTTGAGGGCGTTGTGCGTCTGCGACAGGGCGATCAGGCGTGACTCGAACAGGTCGCAGAAGTCCTCCAGCGAACCCGCCCGCTTGGCCGACTGCCGCGAGATCGACTGCACGGCGGCCAGGGTGTTCTTCACCCGGTGGTTCAGCTCGTCGATCAGCAGCCTCTGACGCCGCTCGCTCTCGGCGACGGCGGCGAACGCCTCCTGGCGTTCCGTGATGTCGAAGGCTACCCCCACCATCCGGCGCGAGCGGGCGCCGTCGTCCAGGATGCGGCCGCGCAGATTGACCCACCGCGCCTCGCCCTGGGGCAGGGGGATGCGGAATTCGGCGTCATAGGCCGTCTGCCCGGAGATCGCCGCCTCCAGTCGCCGCCGGCGCGCCGCCCCCTCGCTCGGGGCGAGGTCCATGAGGTCGCCGAGGCCGAACGGTGCGTCCGGCTCACGGCCGAGCAGCGCCTTGGCCTGCGGCGACAGGTGCAGGGTCATCTGTGGCAGGGCCAGCTCCCAGTAGCCCACGCCGCCCGCGTCCAGCGCCGCCATCACGTTCAGCCGCTGGTCGTACAGCGAGGCGAGCAGGGCCAGGAACAGCAGGGTCAGCGCGCCGCCGGCCACCCCGGCTCCCAGCAGGTACGGCGGCGTCCCGGCTTGGTGCGTCCCGGCCGTCGGCTCCAGCGCCAGCGCCGCCATGGCCGTGTAGTGCATGCCCGCGATTGCGAACCCCAGGATGAGCGCCGCCATTCCGCGCCAGGTCCGCGACCGCTCGCGCCGCGCGGCGAAGAGGGCGGCCGTCGATGCCGCGACGGCGATCGCCAGCGAGGCGGCCACCAGGGCGGGATCGTAGCTCATCCCCACGGGCGTCCGCAGGGCCGCCATCCCCACGTAGTGCATCCCGCAGATGCCGGTGCCCATGGCGGCGCCGGCCAGCATCACCAGCGCGCCGCCCGACCGTTCCCGCGCCGCGGCGAAAAACGCGCCCCAGGTCGCCCCGATCGCCAGCGCCAGCGAGGCCAGCGTCAGGCCTGGGTCGTAGCTGACCGGCGCGCCCGGATCGAAACCCAGCATGGCCACGAAGTGCATGGACCAGATGCTGACGCCCATCGCCACGGCCGCCGTGCCGAGCCAGACGGCTCGAGTCCGGCCGATATGGGAACGCACCCGCCGGAACAGGTCCAGCGCGGTCCAGGAGCCGAACACCGCCACGATCAGGGAGAGGGCGATGAAGGCTGCGTGATGTCCGTGCGGCATGGCCCCGACTCGCCCCGCTCGCATCCATTTGCGCCGAGCCTCCCCTAGCCGGCGCGATTGCGCAACCTGAGACTGCACGCGCTCGCGTCATGGTTCACGGTAGGGGACCCTGGCGCCTTTCTGGCGCATGGCTTGCATCCGAGGCCCTTGCGTCCCGCTGCGTTCCCACCCGTACTGCCTTGGCGGTCATGAAGCCCGAGCCCCTGCGCCTTTCCGACCTGCTCGCCGCCCGGGCCGGCCAGGGCGCGCCGGTGGACCTGTTCCTGAACGCCTGGCCCCAGGTAGAGGACGCGGTGCTGGCCGACAGCGCCCATGCGCGCGAGGCCCTTACCGCCGCCGCAGACGCCTTGCCGCCGGTCGCCGGCGCCATCGCCGACCGGCGCGCGCTCGCCTGCGCCGTGCTGACGTCCAACGGCCGCGTCTGCTTCGCCGACCCGGCCTATCTGGCGCTGTTTCCGGAGTCGGCCGACCTTCGCCCGCTGCTGCGCCGGGCCCTGAGGGAAGGGCCGGTTGTGACCCTGGCCGAAGGGGCGGCCGGGGCGGCGTTCAGCGCCTGGATCGGGGGCGCCGCCGCGGCGGCGCGCTGGCCGCTGGGGCCCGAGGCGGCCGAAGCGCTGAACGCCGGCCCCGAACGCCTGGCCGTCGTGGTCAGCGCCCCCTCGCGCTCGTCGGAGCTTGCGCGGCGCGCGGCCCGCGCTCTCGACCTCACCGCCCTCGAGGCCCGCCTGGCCGAAGCGCTGATGTTCGCCCCGAACCTCGAGGTCGCCGCCGCCGAGGCCGGGGTCGGCCGCGAGACCGCCCGCGACGCCCTGCGCCGGATCAACGCCAAGGCGGGCGTGCGCCGGACGCCGGAACTGGTGGCCCGGCTGATCGGGATCATGTGCGCGGCCGGCGATCCGGCCGGTGACGACGAAAGTCTCGCCGCCGATGCCTTCGGCCTGACGCCCGCCGAAGCGCGCGTCGCCGCCCGGGTGGCCCGCGGCGCCACGGCGCCCGAGACGGCCCAGGCTCTGGGCCTGAGTTCCGAGACGGTGAAGACCCACGTCAAGGCGGTGCTCCACAAAACCGGCGCCCGTGGCGTGAAGGACCTCGCCCGTCTCCTCTCAGAGGCCCGCGCCCTGGTCACCGTGGCCACGGCGTCCGAGGCGCTGGCGGGCGAGGAGGAAGGCGGCGGCCGCCTGCGCATCCTGCCGAGCCTGGACGCGGGGCGCCGCGTCGCGGTCATCGACTATGGCCCCTACGACGGCGAGCCGGTCTTCGTGTTCCACGGGGCCGCGGCGGGTCGTCGCCTGCCGCCGGCGTTCCTCGCCGGTCTCGTCGCCGCGGGCCTGCGCCCCATCGTCGTCCAGCGACCGGGCTTCGGCCTCACCGATCCGGCCGAGAGCGACTATCTGGATGCCGCCGCTGCGGACATGGCCTCGGTGGTCGAGCGTCTCCGGCTCAAGTCGGCGCACATGCTGGCGCGCGACACCGGCGCGGCGACGGCCCTGGCCTTCGCCCAGGCCTTTCCCCGCCTGCTCGGGCGGGCCGTGCTGCTCAATCCGCATCCGCCGATGTCCCTGGGCGACGAGCGGCGCACCTTCGGCGCCGCGGTCCAGAAGCACCTGCTGCGCAACCCCGACCTCGTCGTCGCCTTCGCCGAGTTCCTGCGGCGGCAGGCCACCACCCAGCTCCTGGAGCGCATCTTCGACAAGGCGTTCGGCGAGGTCGAAGCCGATCGCGCCGCGCTCCAGGACCCGGACGTGCGCCGGTTCCTGGCGCGCGACATCCAGGCGATGTGCGCCCGCTCGGCCTGGGGCTTCGCCGCCGAGCACGCCGTCTACGCCAACGGCTGGGAGGCGCGCGCCGGACTGCTGCGCCGGCGCTGGACGGTCGCCGTCTCGACCGGACTGACGGGCCGGCGTCCGGAAGACTGGCTTGATCTGTCTGGCGCAGACCGCGTGGACATCGAGGGCGCTGGCGTCCTGCCGCAGTTCACCCACCCGGACGCCCTGGTCCGCCTGATCGCCGCCTGAATCGGGGCGCCCCCAATCGGGGGAGGGCGCCTGGGCGGCGCCGTCCTAGCCTCCCGAACGTGAGGGGTTTCAGGGGGCTGACAGATGCACAGGATCATCGTTCCGGTCGTGGCGGGAGCCGCGCTGATGGTGTCGTCGGGGGCCGCGGCCCAGGTGCTGCAGGTGAGCTATCCCGGGGATGCGGCCATGGACTGTCCGGCCATCCAGGGTGAGGCTGCGCGCATGGACCTCGTGATCGCCGACGCCCAGGCGCGGATCGCCAAGGCCGACAGCTCGGCCAAGGGCGCCAACCTCGGGGCCGGGCTGGCTGTCGAGGGCATGCTGCGCACGGGCCTACTGGCGCGCATGCCCGGCGCCGGCCAGATCGCCAACAACGCCGCGGCCATGGCGCGACAGCGCGCCGAACAGGTCAAGGCCGAGGCGGGCGAGCAGATCCAGACGGCCCACACCCGCAAGGCCCTGCTGGGCGGGCTCTATTCGGGCAAGGGCTGTGATGCGCCGCCGGCCGTCGCGCTTGCCTCGCCCGAAAGCGACTGAAACCGTGTCCGGGCCGCGCCCGGCCCGGCCATCCACGACCGTGTAGGATGCGGGCGGGGGTTAGCCCCCATGCAGCCTCCCGCCGGCGTCCTCGTGGATGGTCGGACCCGGCGCGGCCCGGGCCGAACCGCCCTCAGGATTTCAGTTCGCCCCAGCGGTGAAGCCGGTTGCGTTCATGGACACCGTTCGCCACACCTACCTGATGCTCAGCGCAAACCGCCCGGCGCGTCTCGTCCTGCAGGGTGGGATCACGTTGCTGGTCGCCGCCATGCTGGTCGGCCTGGCCACGCTGGCGCGGGCGGCGCTCGCGCCCCAGCTCGGGGCGCTTTCGCCCTTCATACTCTACGTGGCGGCCGTCCTCGCCGCGGGCCTCGTCCGCGGTCCCGTCTGCGGCGCCCTGGTGATGCTGGGCGGAGGCGCCCTGGGCCTCTGGCTGTTCGCCAGTCCGGGCGGCCAGGCGGCGCCGGGCGCGGTCCTGTCGCTGATGCTGTTCTGGGGCGTGTCGGCGCCCGTCCTGGTCACCGCCAACGAGCTGCGGGTCCAGCTGGGCGTCGCCATGCAGCGCCTCTCCGCCGCGCTCCAGCGCAACGGCCGGGACGCCCCGTAACACCTTTAAGGCGAACGGTCGGGAATCTGACTCAACCGATCGGAGAAGGGTGTATAAGTTAAGCATTGCCGGGGTGGGGCTTCTGGACGCCGGCGACTGAGAGACTTGGGTTTACGTCCTCATGCTTCCCCCAGTGAGCCGGGAGTCGCGGATATGCCGCTGTTCACCTTCTACCCGTGCCGGCCCGACGGGTCGTGTCCGGGGTTCGAGACGGTCGAGTGCGCGGACGATGCGTCCGCCCTGGTCCGCGCGCGACGCGTGCTGGCCGAGCACGACAGTTCGGTCGAGGTGATCGTCTGGCAGGCCGAGCGCCGCGTGGCCGTCGTCCAGAGGACCGAGAGCTTGGCCTGACCGCCTGTCTGGCCTCGGCATGCCGGGGGGCCTTGCCCTGGTCGCCTGCATCGGTCAAAGCCAGCGCATGGCCAGCAGCCCCCGCCCGGAGCGGCTTCTCATCGCCGTCCGCATCCTGGCGCTGATCAGCGTGGCGCTCGCCGCCATGTGCGCGGTCCTGGCCTGGGCCTGGAAAGCCGAGCGCGACGCCGCCGCCTGCTGGCGCGCCGCCGCCGAGTTCCAGCTCCAGGTGGAAGGCGACTGCCGCGGCTGACCCGCCCGCGCCGACCGTCACGGCCGTTTCGGCCTGAACCGGCCCTCCGGCGACCGGTCGCTTGCGACCGGAGCCTTTCAGCTCTCGAAGAGATATGGCGCCTGCCTGAACGTCTCGTGCGGCGTCGCGAGGGAAACCATCGACACGCTCGACAACAAGAAGGTTCTCGCGAGCGCCACCTTCGCACCCCCCAATCTCTCAGGCCTGTTCGACTAGCTCCTCTCCGCAGCCTTGCCCTCCCCGGCGGGCCGACCTAACCCTCCTCCCGTCGCGGGAGGAGGGCTTTGTCGTTGCGTACGATCCTGGCGGGCTTGGCCGCCGCCCTGGCCCTCGCCGGGCCCGCGGCCGCCGAGACGGTCCTCTACCGCAATGCCGCGCTGATCGACGGCACGGGCGCGCCGCCCCGCGCCGGGGTCTCCGTCCTGGTGGACGGCGAGCGGATCGCCGCCGTGGGCGAGGGGCTCGCCGCGCCAGACGGCGCCCGCGTCGTCGACCTGACCGGCAAGTTCCTGCTGCCGGGGCTCATCGACACCCACGAACACCTCGCCACGCCGCCCAACCGCCGCCGCGCCGAGGCCAGCCTGCGCCGCGACCTCTTCGGCGGCGTCACCGCCGTCCGCGACATGGCCGACGACCTGCGCGCCGTGGCCGAGCTGGCCCGCGCCAGCCGCAAGGGCGAGATCCCGGCGCCCGACATCCGGTTCGCCGCCCTGATGGCGGGCCCCAGCTTCTTCGACGATCCGCGGACTGTGGCCGTCAGTTACGGCTTCACGCCGGGGACGACGCCCTGGATGCAGGCCATCGACGAGACCACCGACCTGCGCGAGGCGGTCACCCTCGCCCGCGGAACCGGGGCCACGGCCATCAAGGTCTACGCGAACCTCCCCGCCGGCCTGGTGGCGAAGATCGCCGCCGAGGCCCATCGCCAGAAGATGCAGGTCTGGGCCCACGCCGCCGTCTATCCCGCCAACCCGGCCCAGGTGATCGCCGCTGGCCCCGACGTGATCTCCCACGCCTGCTCCCTGGCCCACCAGGCGCTCGGCACGCCGCAGAGCTACCAGTCGCGCACGCCGATGGACGCCTCGCCGTTCCTGGGCGCGGACAACCCTGTCGTCGCGCTGCTGCTCCAGCAGATGAAGGCGAGAGGGATCATCCTGGACGCCACCACCAGCATCTATGCCCACCATGATGCGCTCGCCGCCGCAAACCCGGCGATGAAGAAGCCGCTGTGCAGCGGTCCCATGTCGGCCGCCCTGACGCGGCAGGCCTGGCAGGCGGGCGTGGCGATCTCCGCTGGCACCGACTGGGTCGCACCCTACGACGATCCCTGGCCGACCCTGCACCACGAGCTTGCCGCCCTGGCGAAGCTTGGCATGCCGCCGCTGGAGGTGATCCGCGCCGCCACCGAGACCGCCGCGCGCGCCGCCGGAGCGTCGGACGAGATGGGCGTGGTGGCCCCCGGCAAGCTGGCCAACCTGATCGTCACCACGGCCGACCCTTCGGCCGACATCGAGAACCTGAAGTCCCTGGAGCTGGTGGTGAAGCGCGGCCGCGAATACCGCCGCGCCGACTTCGAGCCGCTCGCCAAGGGCGACCTGGAGGACCATCCGTGAACCGCCGCCAGCTTCTGGCCCTCTCCGCCGCCGCGGCGGCCGCGCCCACCTTCGCCGTCGCCGATCCGTTGGGCGGCGCCGTCGTGGTCAACGCCCTGGGCGGTCTTCACGACCCGAACCACCCCGAGCCGCCGCGCCCTGTGCTGGCGCCCCGCATCCTCGCCGACGCCCGCGCCTCCGGGACCACCGCGGTGAACGTCACGGTCGGCTACGTCGCAGGCCCCGGCGATCCCTTCCAGGTCTCGGTGGCCGAGGTCGCCCAGTGGGACCGGCTGATTCGCGAGAACGCCGATCATCTGCTGATGGTGCTCACCGCCGCCGACATCGCCCGCGCCAGGGCCGAGCGGAAGATCGGCGTCATCCTGGGCTTCCAGAACGCGCTTCAGGTCGCGGACGACCCGGCCCGCGTCGACATCTTCGCCGACCTGGGCGTGCGGGTGATCCAGCTCACCTACAACCTCGCCAATCCCCTGGGCGACGGCGCCATCGCGCCCGAGGGCCGGGGCCTGACGCCCGTGGGCCACGAGATCGTCGGGCGCCTCAACGCCAACCGCGTAATGGTCGACCTCAGCCACTCCGGCCGGCAGATCTGCCTCGACGCGGCGCGGGCCTCGAAGCAGCCGATCTCCATCAACCACACCGGCTGCCGCGCGCTCACCGACCTGCCGCGCAACAAGACCGACGAGGAGCTGCGCCTGGTGGCCGAGAAGGGCGGCTTCGTGGGCATCTACTTCATGCCGTTCCTCAACCTCTCCGGCCACGCCCGCGCCGTGGACGTGGTGGCCCACATCGAGCACGCCCTCAACGTCTGCGGCGAGGACCACGTGGGCATCGGCACGGACGGCGGGACCACGCCCATCGACGATCTCGAGGCCTACAAGGAGGCGCTGCGCAAGGAGCACGAGGACCGCAAAGCCAAGGGGATCGCCGCGCCCGGCGAACGCGCCGACACCCACCCGTTCGTCGACGACCTGCGCGGGCCGGACCAGTTCCGGAAGCTCCACCGCCTGCTGTCCGAACGGGGCCACAAGCCGGCGCGGATCGAGAAGATCCTGGGCGCCAACTTCGTCCGCCATGCGCGCGAGGTGTGGGGCGCTTGACCCCGGGCGGGAAGGGGGCTCGCATGGGGATCATGCCGTCCCGTGTTCTCCTCGCCCTGACCCTCGCCCTGGCCTGCGGCGCCGCCGTCGCCCAGCCGATCCCGCGCACGCCGGACGGCCGCCCCGACCTCTCCGGAAACTGGTCGAACGCCTCGCTCACCCGGCTGGAGCGGCCCGCGCGCTTCACCGGCCCGACCCTGAGCGAGGAGGAGGCCCGCCGACTCGCCGCCGCCGATCCGTTCAAGCTCGCCGCCGAGGCGGACTCCCGGCCCAGCGATCCCAACGCCGGCGCGCCGCCGGCGGGGGCGCTCGGCGCCGCCCACAGCGCGGTCTTCCTCGACGCCGGAGACTCCTTCGCCAAGGTCGGCGGGGAATACCGCACGTCCTGGATCGTCGATCCCGCCGACGGCCGGCTGCCCCTCACCGAGCTCGGCCGCCGTCGGGCGCGCGAGGCCGCCGCCATGAGCAGCCGCATGGACGCCGCCGGCCCGGAGGAGCTCGCCCCCAACGACCGCTGCCTGATCGGCTCCCGCGGCTCCGGCGGTCCGGGCATGCTCAACAACATCTACAACTCGAACTACCAGTTCCTGCTGACCCGCGACGCTCTGGTGGTGATCGTCGAGATGGGCTTCGGCGTCCGGACCATCCCGATCCTGGAGAGCGAGGCCGCCGCCCGCGCCGCCCACGCCCCCGCCGTCCTCAGCCGCTGGATGGGCGACAGCACCGCCTGGTGGGACGGCGACGTCCTGGTGATCGAGACGGTGAACGTCCACCCCGTCCAGGGCCGCTTCGGCCCGATCCTCCTGTCCGAACAGGGGCGGGTGATCGAACGGCTGACCCGCGCCTCGGCCGGCGAGATCGCCTACGCCTTCACCGTCGAGGATCCGGTCCACTACACGCGGCCATGGAAGGCCGAGATGGTGCTGACCGCGCTGACGGACCCGATCTACGAATACGCCTGCCACGAGGGCAACTACGCGATGACCGGCATCCTCGCCGGCGCCCGGGCCGTGGAGGCCGCCGGCGCGCCGTAGGGTTCAGAACGCCACCTTCGTCCCGCCGCCGTCCGCCAGCGCGTCCTGGTAGAGGCGCCAGGCGCTGGCGAGGTCCTGCACAATGCTGCCTAGCGACTTGTAGACGGTGACGTCGGCGCCGGAGACACGCCCGGCCAGCCGCCCGTCCAGCACCTCGCCGATCTCGCCCAGAAGGTGGTCCTCGCCGACGGCCCCGTCCGCCAGGGCCTTGAGCCACTCGGCGCCCTGCGCGCGAACGCCGGCGGCGTGGTCGGCGAAGAACCGGGCGCGGGCCACCAGGGCGCCGTCGCACTCCACCGGGCCGGCGCGGCTGGAGCCCACCAGGTTCACGTGCGCGCCCGCCGCGACCCATTCCCCCAGCAGCACCGGTTCGCTGGCGGCCGTGGTCGTGCAGATGATGTCGGCCTCCGCGACGGCCTCGCGCGCGCTCGCCGCCGCCCGGACCGGCAGTCCGAGCGCCGCGCCCGCCTCGGCCGCGAACGCCGCCGCCCGCCCGGCCGAGCGGCCCCAGACCCGCACCTCCGACAGGGGCCGCACCTGCGCCATCGCGTGCGCATGCTCCCGCGCCTGCTCGCCGTAGCCGAGGATGGCCAGGACGGCGGCGTCGGGCCGCGCCAGGGCGTCGGTGGCCACGGCCGACGCCGCCGCCGTCCGGATCGCCGTGATCTCGCCCGCGTGGACGATCGCCGCCACCGCGCCGGTCTCGGGATCGAAGACCGCCACAAGTCCCTGGTGTGACTGGCCGCCCTTCGCGAAGTTCTCCGGGTAGACGCTGATCAGCTTGGCGCCAAACACCTCGCCCGGCCCCATGGACCCCGGCATCACGCCGAAGGCACGGCCGCCGTCCAGGTCGATGATCGACCGCAGCGCCTGCCGCGTCGTCCCCCGCGACAGCGCGATCATCGCCTCGCGCACCAGCGGGATGCAGACATCCCAGGTCAGCCTCGCCCGAACCTCGTCCCGCCCGATCACGATCATGCCGGGAGGTATGGCGCCGCCCCGCCGCTCCGGCCAGAGCCCCGAAGGTTCAGTCGCCCGGACGGGCCGAGGCGATCACCTTCTCAACCTCGGCCAGGCTGGCCTGGTAGTAGTGCTCGGCCGGCGCGAGATAGAGCACGAAATAGGTCTTTCCGCCCGCCTCGGCCGCCATCGCGGTCCCAAGCACATCGAGCCCCTCTTCCGTCCGCGCGCTGATGTCGAACCGCACCGCCGGGGCCTCGCCGAACTTCGCGGGCCGGGGCCGCTGCGTCTCCACCCGCTGGTATCCCATGGCCGCGACGCTGTCGGCGACGAACTCCATCCGCTCGCTGGAGTTCATGCCGTCCCGCAGCGTGGGCGTGGGTTTGTCCTTCGATGGCGCCTTGATCAACGCTTCGCCGGCCGAAAGCCCGTCGGTGACGTACAGCCGGTTCAGCAGCGGGCCGTCGATCGACAGCACGCGGACCTTCTTCACCGAGCCGGTCATGATCGTGCTGATGTCGGACCAGTCCCGGCCCAGCGTCACCTCGGCCGAACCGACCTTCATCGGCCCCGGGGGCACGTTGGAGATCGCGGCGCAGGCGCCGAGCGCCAGGAGGGCGCCGGCGGCGAGGAGGGGGCGTAGGGCGCGCATGTCAGTCACCTTTCGAAAGGCTGTCCAGGGTTTCGCGCACCATCCAGGCGTCTTCCGCCTCCGGCGCGCGGCTGAGGTAGGTTTCGAGGGCGGCGCGCGCGCCGGCCGGGTCTCCGGTCCGCCGCCGCGCCTCGCCCAGTTCGCGCCAGGCCGCGTCGGGTGCGTCAGGGTGGGCCACGGCCGCCAGGTAGGCGTCGCGCGCCAGGGTCAGGTCGCCTTCCTGACCGCGCTGGCGGAAGGCTTCGCCGCGGTAGAAGTTGAGCACGCCCAGGTCCTCGCCCGACCGCGCCAGGCGATCGACGATGTGCAGCGTCTGGCCGAAGTCCCGCCGGCGCAGGTCGTCCTTGAGCCAGGCGCCGAGGAAGGGGCGGATCGCGGCGCGGTGCCGGTTTGCGGCGGCCGCGGATGGCTGCGTCGGGGGAAGCTTCGCCGCCTCCTCCTCGATCGCCGCGGCGCGGATGCGGCTGAGGGGATGGCTGTTAAAGATCCCCAGCCGAGTCTCTTCCTTGCGGACCTTTTCGAAGTCCGAGGCCGCCGTCTCGTCCATCAGGCTGCGCCAGATCTCCGCGCCTGCCGCCGGCCGATATCCCGCGGCCGCCTGGCGGCGCACCCCGGCCAGGTCGGCCTCGACCTCTTGCTCGCGCGAGAACTGGAAGGCGGTCGAGACCAGATAGATCAGGCCCACGACCGGGACCGCCATGGTCAGGACCAGCGCCACATTGCCGTTCTGCTTGGCCGATGCGTACCGTTCGACCGTATGGTTCTCGGCGTAGTGGACGACCTCGTGGCTCAGCACGAAGGCGAGTTCGGACTCGTCCGCGCAGCGCAGCAGCAGGCCCGACCAGACCTCGGCGTAGCCGTTCGGCGACATGGCGGCGTTGAAGTAGGGCCGGTCCAGCACATAGAGCCGCACTTCCCCGCAGTACTCGGCCGCCACCTTGCAGATGATGTCGCGCACATAGGTGTTGAGGGCGGCGTCGGTGTTCAGCTCGGCAGAGTTCCGGGCCTCGCGCTCGGCCTTGTCCGACAGGTCCCACAGGCCCGCCTCGACGCTGTCCGGCGCCGGCTTCAGCCCAGGTGGCCGCGGCGCGCCGGCGGCGGGCGTCCACGCGATCAGCGCCGCGGCCGAGACCGCGGCGACGGCTCGGGCCCGGCTCCGGCGCATCAGAGCGGAATGTCTTTCAGCAGGGAGGCGGTCAGCGTCGCCGCGCCCTCGGGTTCGCGCATGTCGGCGTTCGGCCCGGCCACGGCGAAGTTGAACCAGACCACCTGCCCGGTCTTCAGGTCCACCAGCGAGGCGATCACCGTTTGCTGTCCCAGCGGCATGGCGACGCCCAGCATCGCCATGCCCAGCGAGGCGGCCATCCGCCCGCCGCTCGCATAGTTGCCGCTGGCGTTGACGAAGAGGGCGTACTGCGCGCCGTGCGCATCGGCCAGGACCTTCACCCCCTCGCCGAGCGTCCAGTCGAGGTCCTTCCCCTTGGTGGGCAGGGTCAGGCCGCCGTAGTTGAACAGCAGGATCGAGTGGCCGACGGCGTTGTTGAGCCGCAGGAGCTGGCCGCTGCGGCCGTCCATCGCGGTCTCAGGGTCGACCATCTTGAAACCGTGGGCGCGCGAGGCGAGCTGGCTTTCGATCTCCCGCGACAGGTTTTCCCTGGCCGCCTTGCTCCAGTCCGCCCGCGGCTCGGTGATGCCGCTGGCGGTCAGCAGGCCCAGCTGAACGTCCGGCTCCAGCAGAAGAACCTGTGAGCCCGCCGCCGGCTTCGGCGCCTCGGCGTCCGCGACCCGGGTGCTCGTGGTGGTGCACGCCGTCAGCAAGAGGCCGACGACGAGCGCGAAAGGCGCCAGACGCTTCACGGAATTTCCCCCATGCGGCGGAACACGCCCAGCGCGAATCCCGCCTCCCCACGCGGAAAGCTACAGCGAAGCTCGCGACGCGCAAGGGCTTCGCCGAGTGTGCGTGGGAGAACGCCATCCGCCGCGTCAATGTCGGCGTCCACTGGCGCTTCGACGGCCTGCCGCACAAGACCCAACTCGGCCTGGCGATCGGCGAGGAAGCCAACCTGTTCTTCACCAAGGGTCCCCGCGCGATCAGCAAGCTTCCCTGAGGGCGGCCGCCCGCCGGCTCACGCGCTCAGCGGAACCCCGTCCAGGGTGATGCGGTGCATGAGCCGGCGGTGGCCGTGGTAGTCGTTCATGGCGTTGTGCCAGGTGCAGCGGTTGTCCCAGATCGCCATCGAGCCCGGCCGCCACGAGAACCTGCGCACGAACTGGGGCTTTACGGCGTGGGCGTAGAGGAAGCCGAGCAGGGCGGCGCTCTCCTCCCGGCTCCAGCCGACGATCCCGGTCGTGAAGGCCGGGTTCACGTACAGCGCCTTCTTGCCGCTCCCGGGGTGGGTGATGACGACGGGATGGATCGCTTCGGGCGTGTCGGCGTGGCCCGACAGCTCGGCCCGGTCGGTCTTGGCATAGCCGCCGCCCTCGCCGAACACATGGGCCGAGGCGTGGTGCGCCTTCAGCCCCGCCAGCATCCGCTTGAAGCCGTCCGTCAGGGCGTCATAGGCCGCATACATGTCGGCGAACAGGGTGTCGCCGCCGGACGGCGGCGTCTCGATCGCCAGCAGCACCGAGCCCATGGCCGGCGCGGCGTCATAGCTGTGGTCGGTGTGCCAGCCGCCGCCGATGTTGGTGACCTGGGCCTCCGACTTCTCCACCTTGGCGATCTCGGGATAGCGCTCGGTCTTGGGGAAGTAGCGGTTGACCACGATCGGGGCGATCCGCCGGGCGAAGGCGATCTGGTCCTCGGGGGTCAGCTGCTGGTCCTCCAGGAACACCACGCCGCGGTCGAAGATCGCCGCGCGCAGGGCGTCGACGTCCGCATCGCTTGCCCGCCGCACGTCCAGTCCCCGCGCCAGGGCCCCGCAGCCCTCCAGCCGTTCCAGCTCCAGCACTGCCGTCGTCATGGCTGTCCTCCCGTGTTCTGGGCCCGGACCGTACCGCGCGGCTTGGCGGACAATGTCACCAGCGTTACAGTGTTGGATGGACCCTGCCGACCGCGCGCTCGCCGCCGCCACTCTCGACCAGGCCGCCTGGCTGGCGGGAGATCGGCGCGCCGTCGGCCGGCTGATGCTGGATCATGGCCACATCCTGCGGCTCGCGCCCGGTCAGTGGGCCCAGGCCGAGGGCGACGACGAGGCCGGCGTCCTGGTGGTGCTCGACGGCGCGGTCCAGATGCTGTGCCAGGCGCCGGGCGGGCGCGAGGTCCTGATCGGCCAGGCGGCGCGCGGCGTCGCCATCGGCCAGACCACGCGCTTCGGCGGCGGACCGCGGCTGGTCACCGTCATCGCCGTCGAGCCGTCCCGCCTGCTGCAGGTGTCGGATCGGGCGCTCTCGCGCATCGCCCACGAGGCGCCGCAGGTGTGGGAGGCGGTGGCCGCGCTGCTGTATCTCCAGCTCCGCAACGTCCTGCACCTGGTGGCCGAACTCGCCGCCCTCCCGCCGCGCCAGCGCCTCGCCGCCCGCCTCGACCTGCTCGCCCGCGGGGCGCCGCGCGACGGGCGACTGCGCCTCACCCAGGAGGCGCTGGGCGAGATGGTGGGCCTGACCCGCAAGACCGCCAACGTCCACCTCGCCGCCTTCGAGCGCGAGGGGCTGATCCGCCGCGACTACGGCGGCCTGACCGTCACCGATCCCGCCGGCCTGCGCCGCGTGGCGGCGAGCTGAGCATGGCGCGTCTTCCCTTCGCGCGGCGGCCGCGTCTTTCGCTGGCCATCGCCCTGGTCGCCGGGTTCGCCGTCGCCCTGGCGCTGCGCCTGCTGGTCCCGCCCGAAGACCGGACGCTCAGGCTCACCCCGGTCGTGGAGGGCGTGCTGACCGACCCCGGCTCGCCCGCTTTCGGTTCCGCCGATGCGCAGGTCACCGTGGTGGTGTTCACCGACTATCTCTGTCCGGTCTGCAAGCGCACCGACCCGGCGATCGGCCGCCTGCTCGCCGATGATCCCGGCGTCCGCGTGGTCTGGAAGCTGTGGCCGATCCGGGGCGGGACGTCGGACCTCGCCGCTGAGACCGCGCTCGCGGCTCACCGCCAGGGGCGCTACCGCCAGGTCCACGACGCGCTCATGGGCGCGCGGGGGGAGCTCACGCCCCAGCGCATCGACGCCCTCGCCGCCGCCGCGGGCGCCGATCCGGCCCGGCTCGCCGCCGACCGCGCCGCCCATGCCGAAGAGATCCGCGCCCAGCTCGGCCGCCACCGGCTGCAGGCCTTCGGCCTCGGGCTGCGGGGCACGCCCAGCTACCTCGTCGGGCCCTATCTGATCGAGGGCGGCCTGGACGACCGGGCCCTGCGCCAAGCCGTCGCCCGCGCCCGCAAGGCCGGGCCGCTGCGCCCCTGATCCGACCTGAACTGACAGGTTCGTGATCGCGGCCGGGTGGAACATATCAGCATAATTTGATATGCTGTAAATATATCCGCAGTATATCGTCAATATAGTAGAGGAGACGCTTTGAACGATCTGGATAGTCCGAAAACTGTAATCGTCGTCACGACTTCTGGTGAATCGGCGCAACGCACTGTCGAGCGCCTCTCCGACTCGGGGTTTAGTGTCGTGGGCCCGGTCGAGCGCGCCAACATGGCGCTGGCTCTCGCCGCCCAGACGCCCGTGGACCTGGCCATCGCCGACGTCCGTCTCGGCGGCCTCCGAGACGGTCCCACCTTCGCCCGCGACCTGATGAGCGCCTGGGGCGCCCCCACCATCCTGGTCGGCGAGGATCCGGCGGGCGCCGCGACGCCCGAGACCGAAGCCGACGCCTGGCGCGCCTGCTGCGCCCTTTCCGATCGTGTCCGCGCGATCCTGGCGGGCGATGCGGCCCCGGCCGGGAACGCGGCCGCCTGACGGCCCGCGACGCGGCGCGATCCCGCCGCGGCGTCTTGCACCTCCCCGAACACGAAAGGAACTTCCATGCGTCCCAATAACCGTCACCGCACCCCCCGCTTCAGCACCGCGCCCCGCATCCGCGCCGGCCTGCTCACCAGCCGCAACATGGACTACGCCGGCGTCGCCGACGTCGAGGCCCTGATGGCCGAGGAGGGGCTCACGCCCGCCCCCATCACCGCCGAGGGTCGGGTGGTCGAGCGCGTGGTGGGCCCGGCCCACGCCACGGTGACCGTCCTGCCCACCGCCACGGCCGCCGACGCCGCCTCGGGCGCGCTGGCGGGCATCGTGGTGCCCGCCGCCGCCGGGCTCAGCGCCGCCGACGGCGAGACGATCCTGACCGACGTGGTCGCCGCCGCCCGCGAGGGCGAGATCCCGGTGATGGCCTTCGGCGACGGCGTCGCGCCGACCCTCGAGGCCGCCGGCTTCGAGGCGCCGGACACGCCGCCGCAGGCCGTGCTGCTGCACAACGGCGTCCTGATCCTGGAGACGCCCGACGACGTGCGGGCGGCCCTGCGCACGTTCGCCGAGGCCCGCGCCGCCCGCCTGGCGGCCTGACCGGCAATGGACGAAGGGGGCGGGCCGTGGTGAACCGCGGGCCGTCCTCGCGGGTTGTCCTGGCGACCAGCCGGAGAAACTCCATGCGCCGCGCCGCCCTTCCGCTCCTCGCCGCGGGCCTTCTGGCCCTCGCCGCCTGCAGCGAGTCCGCGACGTCCGATCAGGGCGACCTCTACGGCGACGTTACGGCCCCCGCCTCGCCGGGGACTCAGCCGAACGCGCCGCAGGGCCAGATCCCGCCGCCCCAGCCCGCGCCCGAGGGCGGCGACGTGATGGGCGCCCGGCCCGGCCCCGGGACCGATCCCGTCCTGCCGTCCACGCCGCCGACCCTGCCGCAGGATCCGGCCCAGCCCGCGCCGCCCGTCGGCCCGCAATAGGGCGGGCCGTCCGGCCACGGAAAAGCCCCCGCCGGCGTGCGACGGGGGCCTGCCCGACCGGCGGCGGAACCCGCGCTCCGCCGCTGGCGTCTCGGTGTTTCTCGCGCAGCGCCCTACTGCGGCGGCGGCGTC
>JBMOOD010000008.1:0-10104 GCA_049323595.1 Pseudomonadota bacterium | reverse complement strand
GAGCTTGACGCTCAGACCAACGCCTGACTCCATGCCCACGTCGGCCGACTGCGCCGCCCACGATCACGTGGAATAGGCGCCCGCCATCGCGTGGAATGAGCGCCCACGATCACTGGAATGCGCAGGCTGGCTGATCGCCTCGCAATCGCGGCAGACCTCCAGCGTCTGGGTGACGTCCTCGCCCAGCTTGGACAGCCGCGCGCCGCCGCAGGCCGGGCAGGCGCAGGACGCCGGCTCCACGACCCGCTCGCGCAGCAGGTGCTCAGGGAACGGCTGGCGCGAGGGCCGCTTGCGCGTGAAGCCGGCCACGCTCTGCGTCCTGGCGGCGGCGGTCTCGGCAGCGATCTCGTCCTCGCTGGCGCTGGCTTCCAGCTCCTCCAGCTGCAGCTCGAGCTGATCGAGCAGGCGGCGCGTGCGCTCCGAACGCGTCCCGAACAGCTGCCGCTGGAGCTTGGCGATCTGCAGCTTCCGATGGGCGATCTGGGCCTGATCTTCGGACGTTTTGGCGCGGGCGACGGCCAGCTCGGCCTGGGCCGCCGCCAAGGCCGCCCTCAGAGCTTCGAACTCCTCCGGTCCAGGCGAAGCGGCCCCTTCCATAAGCGGATGGAATCACGGAATGCGCCGCTTGATGCGCCCCAAAATGCCGCTCCGCGCGAGAAACTTGGCCCTATCCGGCGCTCGCCGGACGCCAGGTGTGCTGGGGGTTACGCCAGTCGATCCCCTCCAGCATGTAGCCCAGCTGCGCGGCGGTCAGCGCCATCACGCCACCCTCGGCCGCCGGCCACACGAACCGCCCCCGCTCCAGCCGCTTGGCGTAGAGCGACATGCCGATCCCGTCGCGCCAGAGAACCTTGATCAGCCCGCCGGCGCGGCCGCGGAAGACGTAGAGATCGCCCGCATGCGGATCGCGCTTCAGCTGCTCCTGCACCAACCGCGCCAGCCCCTGCATGCCCTTGCGCATGTCCGTGTGGCCCGTGGCGATCCACACCCGCACCCCGCCCGGCAACTCCAGCAGGATCGCCGGCGCCTCCACCGGCGGCGCCGCTCCGGGCCTGTGATCAGCGTCGAATACGACATGCTTCGCTGCTGACACCGCTCCTAACCACGCTGTTAGCAGTGCAGCTATGCCTCAATCACCGGAAGGCGGCCCTCAACGGAGGGGTACGCTCCATCGGATTAACCGAGTGAATCTTCACCGGGTGCGCGGCCGGGAAGCTCATGTAGGCCAGCACGTCGTCCTGGGCGAAGGCGACGGCCATCATCGCTGAAACCACGCGCCGATCGTTCTTGCCGGGCGTGAGCCAGCGCGACGTAGGACTCCACCTCGCTATTCCGGTGACTCAGGCCGAGGGCCCTGGACCAACGCCGGTCTGCCTCAGCTAAGTCCGCCACCAGGGGTGATGCCTACATCGCGGCAGCTCTGAGTGCTCGAAATCAGACGAGTACGCGACCGTCACCCTGGCCGCCACGGGAAATTTCGCCGCCGCCACAGGCGCGTCATGAGTTCATTGCGACGCCGAAGTGTGCGAGGAGGTGGCGTCTTATGGTCCCGCGACACTACACAGTCCCAGTGGCGGCCTACAGTGTGGCATCCTGCCCCGGCGAGCGGAGACTACGCGGCGACCCCATGACTGTCGGACAGACCGTGACCCGCATCACCGCGGCGTTCTTGCTGGACCAGGTTAGGCTTGGTCGAGGCCCGTTGGACTTCGCGGACGCCCTAATCGTGCTGACGGTCACACAGGCCAATGTCGACCGGATCCGCCGAAGCCCAGAGCTCCAGATCGCTTATGCGACGTATGACAGGCCACCGCCCGAGCACCTGCGCCGCCCAATCAGCATCAACGCCGTGGCGATGTCTCTTGGGCTGCCCTTTGAAACGGTTCGGCGACGCCTCAGGCGCCTGACGCTTATCGGCGCATGTCGCTCGACATCGGCCGGCCTGGTGGTGCCCACCTCGCTGGTAAGCCTTCCATGGCACCACCGGACACTCGAGGCCGCTTTCGATCGCATGAGGGTGGTCTACGTCCGCCTTGCGGCGCTCGGCGCGCTTCAGCGGTCCGGATCATCAGAGCCCGCCTGGACGGGACCGCCGCCCTTGCGGGCAGCGGCTCGGATTTCCACCGAGTACCTGCTTCGCCTGGTGCAGCTCCTCGTCGAGGAGATGGGTGATCTCACTGGCGTGGCCGTATGGTTGGAGATCTTCCGTTCCAACACCGAACACTTGCCGGATCGGGAGGAAAGCCTGCAGGCGGACGCCCTTCGGCCCGTTCGCATCGTCTCGGTGGCGAAAAGGCTCGGCTCGCCCGCCGAAACCGTCCGACGACGCACGGCGCAGTTGGTCGCCCTTGGCCGTTGCGAATGGACTAAACAGGGTCTGACCGTCGCTCCCGCATACCTTGGGACCCCCGGCTTCGAGGCGCTCGCCCGTCAAAACCTGAACCAGCTGCAGCGGATGTTCGCGGCGCTCGACCGGCTGGGGGTCCTGTCCGCCTGGGAGGAAACACCCCTCGCGGCGCCCCTCGCGGCCGGAACTCGTCTTGGAAGATGAGAGGGGCCCCGCCTCCGAGAGCCCCAGGCGCCGAACGCACGGCTGGCGTCGACTGCGAGGCGGCCATATCGACACTGCCTCGCCCGCGCATCACCAAGCCCGCGGAATCCTAGCCGTTTTGGGCAGGCGATTTCGACCTGCCGAGCTGATCGCCCGCTGCAGTATGATCGTCGGGATGATCGCCGCGACGAACGCGATGGCGGTGATCAGGAATCCGTCGCGGAACGCCGCCGCGGAGGATTGAGCGTAGACGGCCTGACCCAGCAGCCATCCGGCCGCCGCCCCTTGGTCGGGCCCGGACAGGCCCAGCTGGCCCATGATCCTGTCCGCCTGCCCCAGATATTCCGCAGTCGCGGCATTGTCTGTCGTCTGTGTCGCGGCGAAGGCCTCGCCATGCAGGATTGTGCGCCGTTCCAGCAGGACGGAAAGGAGGCCCGTGCCGAGCGCGCCGCCCAGTTGACGGGTGAAATTCATCGCGCCGGACCCCTGGGCCAGCAGATGCGGCGGCAGGACCTTCAGCGAGGCGGCGCTGAGGGACGGAAAGACCGCGCCCATCCCGATCCGGCTGATGACGGTCCACCAGGCGAGCGTCCAGAACGCCGTACCGGCGGCCACGTGGGATGTCAGCCATGACGAATAGGCGAACACGGCCAAGCCGAAACCAATCATCAGGCCTGGTGAGAGCTTGTCGCTGAGCGCGCCTGCCAACGGAAAGACAAAGACCAGCGCGAAGCCTGCGGGCATCAGCAACAGGCCGGCCTGAGTCGGCGTGTAGCCCTGGATTTGCTGCACGAAGACCGGCAATAGGTAGGTCGAGCCGAATAGGCCGGCGCCGAGCACAAAACTGACCACGGACGCCGCTGCGAATGGTGCATTCTGGAAGAGGCGCAAATCCAATAGCGGTTCGCGCGCTGTCAGTTCGCGCCAAAAGAACGCCACGCCCGCAGCAAGCGACAGGGCGAAGCAACCCAGCACGGGGTTAGATTCCCAGCCTGCCCGCTGGCCCAATGAGAGCCCCTGCAGAAGCGCGAGCAGGAACACTGAGAGGATGATCATGGCCTGCCAGTCGAGCTTTGGCTTCGCAGCGAGGGGATCTCGGCCGGGTAGGAAGAGATGCGCCATGGCCATTCCACCGATGCCGAACGGGATGCCGAGATAGAACAGGAAGCGCCAATCGAAGCTGTCCATGAGGAGGCCGCCCACCCAGGGCCCGAGCGCTGGCGCAAGCACGACGCCGATGCCGAAGATGCCCATGGCGGCCCCGCGCCTTTCTGGAGGAAAGACCTGGAAGATCGTCACCATGGCGAGCGGCTGGACGACACCGGCGGCAAGGCCTTGGAGCACCCGGCTGACGACCAGCACATTCTGGTCCGGCGCGAGCCCCCCGAGGATCGAGCCGAAGAGGAAGAGGCCGAGCGCCCCGATCATGGTCGCCCGTTGTCCGGTGGCGCGTTCGCACCAGGCGGTCATCAGCATTGTCACGGTCATGGCCGCAAGGAAGCCGGTGGAGAGCCACTGCACCTCCGTGGCGCCCATGCCGAACTGGCCCATGATGGCGGGCACGGCGACGTTCACGATCGTCGACGAGAGCACAACAGCCACGGCGCAGAGCATCGCCGTCGCCGTTGCGAGCCAGCGATAGCCGGGCCCGTACCGTTCGAAAAGCTGGCTAGTCGACGGCATCGATGTTGACTTCGACCATCATGCCAGGCCGCAAGAAGCCATTCGCACCTTCAAGGACAAGTCGCACCGGCAGCCGCTGCGTCACCTTTGTGAAGTTGCCGCTGGGGTTGGGATTGGGCAGCAGGGCGAACTGACTGGTAGCGGCGCCGCCGATCCGCTGCACCCGAGCTTTGAACTTGCGGCGAGGGTAGGCGTCGACCTTTACGGTTGCCTCGGCGCCCACCGCCAGCTTCCTGAAGTCCGTTTCCTTTACGTTTGCGTCAACCCAAACGTTCTTGGGGTCGTGATACATGAGTATCCGAGCGCCGGGCGTGACGAACTCGCCTGCATCCACGAACGTCTGGTCGATAACGCCATCGAATGCCGCCACGATTTCCCGGCGCGAGAGGTCCAGCGACTGCTGTGCTCTCTTTGCGAGGAGAGCCGCGCGCTGAGCATCGAGAGCTGCGATCTGTTCGTCCAGGATGTCAGCCTCATCTCTCCCCGATGCGGTGACGTCAACGTCGCCTCGAGCCCCGGCAACTGCGGCCCTTGCTCGGTCGACGGCCTTCTCGGCGGCAGTCAGGCGCGCCTGGTCTTCCTCAAGACGGCTCCGGGCAAGCAGTCCCTTGCTGTGCAGCGTCCGGGTCCGGCCGAAGGCGCTGCGGGCCAGCCGAAGGTCCGCCTGCGCAGCTTCCAGGCCTGCCTCGGCCTGCAGCACGCCGGCATTGGAGACTTCGACGGCGCGTCCGACGCGGGAATTTATAGCCGCCTGCTGGGCCCGCAGCTGGGCCTTTTGAGCGTCGATCGCTGCGATGTTGGCGTCGATCTCCTGCAGGGCGAACTCGGCGTCACGAGGCTCGAGCCGCGCCAGCACGTCACCGGCGCGCACCATGTCGCCGGGCCGGACCTTCAATTCCACCACACGGCCGGCCGCTTCACTCGCCAGGGCCACCACGTCTGATGCGATGCGCGCGTCGTTGGCGTAGACGTGCTGCCCCCGCGCGTGGATGAGGCCGCCGGCGCTTACGATGGCGGCAGCGCCGAGTGCGCCGGCGACGGCGATCCGTCGCTTTGCGGCGCTGCGCTTGGGCTTTGTGGGCCCGACGTCAATCTGGCTTTCCCCGGACATCGTAACTCTACTCCAGACGCTCACTGATGTGACGAAGGACAGACAGGGTCGTGGCGAGATCGTCGTTCGGAACCCCGTTGAGAATCTGGTCGCGAAGCGCATCGGCGACGCCGGTGATCTTCTCAAGCACGGGCTCAGCCCCTGGTTCGAGCCGCACGAGCTTGGCGCGTCGATCTCCGGCGACCGGCTCGCGGATGATCAGTCCGTCGCGCTGCAGACCATCCAACTGACGAACCAGGGTCGACGCCTCGATCCCCACTCGCTCCGCGAGTTCGCGCTGGAGGAGACCGCCTCCTGCTTTCGAGAGGACAAGCAGCAGCTGCCAGCGGCTTTGTGTCAGCCCCGTTTGCCGCAGGCGCTCGTCCAGTCGGGCGCGCCAGCGGCGGTGGACAAAGGCCAGTTGACGGGGCAGCTCGGCGGGAGGGTCAACCACCTGGGCTAGTTGCATGGCCATTAATTGGCACACCAACTATCTCGCCGCAATCGGGTGCGGCAATCCGGCGCCCCATCGTCGCCGCTGAAACCGGCGCTTGCTGACAGGCGCATCCCACGCGGCGCGCGCCGCCCCTGCTGGAGCCCCTTGAGACCAGAACCCGGGAATGGCGACGAGGCGCGCCGCGTCGATGTCGCTCCGGCTACTCCAGCCGGCCGTCGTCGGCAAGCCAGCGATGACTTCCGCCAAGTCGTTGTAGATCACCCGAAAATTGCGCTCCCCAAACGCCAGCCGGGCGATGTAGGCCAACATTGTCTCCGCGTATCTCTCAAGCGCCTCAGACGGCGGCTGGTCTCGATCGGCCCAGCATCGGCCTATCCCGGCTTGGCGCCGATCATGGGCAGGAAGGTGCGGGCCGATGTCGTCAAGGAGCACTGGGGCGAGATCCTGCGCCTGGTCGCCTCGCTCAAGGCTGGCCATGCTGCGCAAGCTCGCCGCCTATGAGCGGCAAAATCAGCTCGCCGTCGCCCTACAGGAGGTCGGGAAGATCGAGCGGACCTTGTTCATGCTCGACAGGCTCGAGAACCCAGCGCTTCGGCGGCGTTGCCAGGCGGGCCTCAACATGGGCGAGCAGCGGCACGCGCTGACGCAAGCGATCTGCACCTTCCGTCAGGGCCGCATCTCCGAGCGGACCCGCGACGCCCGGCAGTACCGCGCCTCGGGCATGAACCTAGTGATCGCCGCCATCGTCTGGCGGAACTCGACCTACATGGCCGACGTCTTCGATCACCTGCGGACTGCTGGCGAACTGGCTCCCGACGATCTCCTCGCTCACACCTCGCCAGTCGGCTGGGAGCACATCGCGTTCTCGGGCGACTTCCTGAGGGACCACGCCGCGGCTCTTCCCACGGGACGCCGGCAGTTCACCCTCGGCCTCCGATTGCGCGGCGCGGCCACGGTCAACGCCAGCCAGGACGACATCAAGAAGATGCTCAAGAAGTAAGGCCGTTCGACAAGCGCCGGCTGCAAGGGCGGCCCGCGAGGGTCGCCCTTTTGGCTTGTCGACCGTCCGGCCAGATCAGGCCGTTAGGCGCCGGAGCCGGCGGAGTGTTGCGCCCGCCATGCCGAAGCCACCGATCATCAGGGCCCAGGTCGCCGGTTCGGGAATGGCGCCGGGATTGCGCACGCCGTCGTAGGTCAGCACCACGTCGTCGAGGCCGAAGCCTTCGTCGGAACCGCCCTGCCAGCCGACGCCCGTCACACGGAATTCCAGATCGAGCGTGGAGCCTGTGTGGCCGAAGGTGAGGTACGGGACCGTGCTCATGTCCACCAGCGTGTCTGAGAAGGACCCATTCCCGTTCGCTTGGACATACTCGAACAG
This sequence comes from Pseudomonadota bacterium, assembly GCA_049323595.1. GTDB lineage: Bacteria > Pseudomonadota > Alphaproteobacteria > Caulobacterales > Caulobacteraceae > Phenylobacterium. Next base: position 2,945 of record JBMOOD010000008.1, on the reverse strand, counting down.
CACGGTTCCGCCATCGGTGTCCTTCACCGAGCCGAGCGCGTTGTTGTAGGTCAGGTTTCCGACCTGTACGCCGTCGATCCAGATCTCCAGGTTGTCGGGTGAGCAACAGCTGCCGTCGTATGAATCCCAGCTTTCCAGGAAGCCCAGGATGAAGCTGGCGGAGACGGTGGTGTGGGTCGCCAGTCCCGAGAGCGACAGGCCGCCGAACGGGGACGGATTTCCGCCCGTGCGATACGCGCCGTAGTTGCCGGCCCATCCACTCGCGTTCCACGCCCCCGCGGAAGCGGCTTCCGTCGGGAACAAGGAAAAAGCCCCCGTTACTCCGGCGCCGTGGGCTTCGTTGCCATCAAAATTGTTCTGATAGAGCAACGCAGCATTCGCTGACGTGGCTATCGTTGCGGCGGCGACGCCGCAAAGTAGAGTCCGGATTCTGAGCATCTTCTGCCACCCCTGGAACGTTACGAACCTCTGTGCGCGAACCCACTCGGTCAGGCGTTAACCATTGCCGCCGGCAAGGCTCCCGGCCAGTGGATTCCCCTTCAAGGCGAATTCCCGGAACGCGGGTATTCCGACGGCATGCTCGCCCGGGTGGACGGGTGACAGCCTGCTGACCGATGACGCCTCATCTGGCGGGCCGCGGATCAGGTCCAGTGCGGGCCCGACCGGATCGCCGTGGACAAGGCCATGACCGAGCAATCTGCCCCCCTTCCGGCCGGACCCGTCGATAGGAAGACGAACCCCCAAGGCGCCCGAACGCTAGAGGCTATCGCGGCGAGACTGGCTGTCGTCGAACGGCTGCTCTACCGGGCATCCGCCAAAACAACGCCGGTAAGACGGCGATCCTCGATGCGGTTCGCATCGCCCTTCCTTGTGGGCCTTGCGGAGGATGAGGTGCCGTCCTTCCAGAGCCGCGAGAAGGGCGACGAGAGTCCTGAAATGGAGGAAGAGCGGCGGAACTGCTTCGTCGCTATTACTCGCGCAAAGGAGTGCCTCGTCCTGAGTCGAGCCGAGACCTACCGTGGTTGGCGCAAAGCGCCATCGCGATTTCTGGTCGAGATGGGGCTGGCGGCGTAGCCTCGCGCCGTACGAAGGGTGATCCGCTGAGATGGTGTGGGCGGTCGGACTCGAACCGACACGTCTCTCGACTGCGGATTTTGAATCCGCCGCGTCTACCATTTCGCCACGCCCGCGGCGGTGATCTATCTATCGTCCAGGCTGGCGTTCGCCAAGTCGTCGCCGGGGCGTTCGCCCGCGACGTGAGGTCCGGAAGGTGCCTTCCGGGGGGGAGTCTTGGTCACGTTGATGGCCGCCGTATCGAGCCGGGTCTTGATGTGAGAGGCGTAGAACTTCTCGATCATGTCGACGCTCGTCCGACAGTTCTTCGCCACTTGATAGATGTCGGCACCCTCCATGAGCCGCAGGCAGATGTAGGTATGGCGCAGGCTGTAGGCGGTCCGCAGGTTCCCTTCCCGATCCCGCTTGAGCCCGAGCTCGTCGAGCACGCTGTTCAGGAGTTGCCGCTGCACTCTGCCAAAGATCAGGCTGTCCGGCTCCGGAGCGCTGCGCTCTGACAGCCTCTCGAACGCGGAAACGGCCTCCGGCATGCTCTTGCAGTAACCTGTGCCCCGCTTTCCTCGCACCTTGATCTCGAGGATGCGCTGCCCCGTCGCCTCATCGCTGATGATGCTAACGTCCCGGTACTGAAGCCGCGAAGCTTCGTCGGGTCGGAGGCCGTGGAACTGTTCGCATTCGGCTCGCCAACGCTCCTTGAGCGGCCGGCGAGCACGTTCCAGGGTCGCATTGTGCAGACGCATGTACTCGTCGGGTGAGAACCACGACCGAACAGGCGCAAGCGCAGTGGCGGTCAGTTCCGTTGCCAGCGACTGATTGAGCCGCAAGCTTCGGGTGCCGAGCCGATCTTCGTCGATGCGGTCGAACGCCCATTCGCGGGCGACGGTCAGCGCCGCGTCGAGGCGGTCTTGGTGGGTGGATGCTCGGTAGTTCCGGCCGCGGAGATGAATGGCGCACTGCCAGAACCGGCTGTTCTGGCGCTGGTAAACGTGAACTCGGCCGTCGAGAAGGGTGTGGCGTTCGGCGGACATGTCTTCGACTCCTGCTGAGCAGGCGTGCAAGACATGTGAAAGTCGGGAGTCTTCTTAAAGCATTGAATTTGCAACAAAAGACAGACGTCCCTGGCTTTTGAGTAGGGTGTTTCCGCGCCGCTGGATTGGGCGAGCACGGACCATATTGCGGCGCCGGCCTGCATCCGACTGAGCACGCGCTGATTAGAACGGCCGAGAAGAAGGTGAGGAAATGGGGCGCCGATCACATGCTGTTCAATCCCCACGCGGAACAGGAGTCCGGCGCTGGCCGCCCAACCTCGGCTCAGCGGACATACGGTCTTACTGTAAAACCGAAACAGGGCAGAGACAAAACCCATGCCTCAACAAGGACGCCGCGGGCGCTTGGCGGCTGGCGGAGCCCAGAGTTGGGCTGCCGAGCTGCGAGGGCCGACTGTCTGCGGCGGGCGCGCCGGAGAGATGATTTTCGTGTGGAGCGAGCTAGTGAGCCGGTCGTAGGTGGGTGCTGGTGGTTTCTGCAGGATATGTCCACCCGAGGCCAAGTGATTTTTGGACGGCGACATAGCTGGCGGTCAGCGCCGCAACGGCGCTGCGCAGGTTCGCCTCCGCCAGCACACGCTGGCGTTCGGCCTCCAGGCTGTCGCCTAGTGAGACGACGCCATGCTCGTGGCGCTGTCGCATCAGCACCGCCGATTCGTCGGCTGACCGCTTGATCTCGGCCAATGCGGCGACGGTCCGCCTTTGCTGCGCAAAGCGCGCGAGCGCGGTTTCGGCGTCCCGCAACGCGCTGAGCACCACCTGCCGATACTGCGCCTCGGCTTCATCGCGACCGGCGCGCGTCTGCGCGACCGCCGCCGAGGTTCG
>JBMOOD010000007.1:30684-398258 GCA_049323595.1 Pseudomonadota bacterium | reverse complement strand
GCCGATGCTCGCTGGCGACAGGTTCTCCCCCGCACGCAGAGGCCAGGGCGCCGCCGACCACAAGCGCACAGAGTCGATGGATCATCCGGTAAAGCTGACCTCAGAAGCAAAGGTCCGCAACGGGTCGGGGCCCGTCATTGGCTCAGCGCCACCTACCGGGCGTTGGGTGACCTGCCCGACACCAGACCCCGCGAAGGACTGCGTGGTGGGTTGCGGACCGTCAGGCGCTCTCGCGAGCGCGGGCTTCTCGACTTCGCTTTGCCCATCGGCTGATGGCAAAAGAATAAGCTGACCCCGCGAGAAAGGCCGCGGTTATCAGAGCGCCCGCAATCGCCTTCGGCCGTTCATCGTTGAGCCACGCGTGAACGGTCAGGACGGCTGGTAGAGGTGCAGCGATCAGAAGGAAGATGCCGTTCAAGACGCCGCCGACGATGGCTGCCTTTGCCCCGGTCTCTTGGAGGGATCGTCTGACGAGCATCGGCGGGTCCGGCCAATTCTTGGTGGGAGGAAGAAAGCACGGCCATCCGAAGGTCCGCAACGGGTCGCGACGCGACGCCGGACAACGGCCGGAAAGCGGAAGCGCTAGGCCTACCCGCCTACACCTTCTCGCTGATCTTGATCGCCGCGCGGCAGCCGCCCCGGATGACCGCGGACAGCAGGCCATAGGCGGGCGCTTCGCGGGCGCCTTCCTCGACCGCCAGGTCGCGGTGCGCCAGCTCCTCCTCGCGGAAGCTGGCCAGTTCGGCGGCCAGCTCCGGATCCCGCTCGGCCAGTTCCTCGACCTGGCCGGCATAGTGCTGCTCGATGACGTCCTCGACCGCCTCGGTGCAGGCGTGGGCCGCCTTCTCGCCCATGAGGGCCGTGACGGCGCCCAGGCCGAAACCCGCCAGGCGCCATACCGGCGCGAGCGCCGTCGGCCGCACGCGGCGCTCGGTGAGCAGCTGGTCGAACCGCGCGAGATGGACGGCCTCCTGGGCCTCCATCTCCTCGAGCTGGTGGGCGATGCGGCCCGGGGTATGGCCGAGCACGGCCCGCTGGCCGCGATAGATCTGGACCGCCGCGAGCTCGCCCGCATGGTCGACGCGCAGGATCTCGGCAAGCCGCGCCTTCCGGGCGCCCGGTCCGGGCTTGGGCGGGATCGGCTTGTCGCTCACAGCTTCTTCCTTTCGCGCAGGGCCGCCAGGACGCTCAACGCGGCGAGCCCGAAGGAGATCACCGCATTCCAGCCCGCCATGGACAGGCCGGCGAACACCCAGGGCGCCTCGTCGCACGCGGGCGGGCGGACTTCCTCGCCTTCGAGGAAGGCGTTCAGGTCGGCCGGGACGAAACCCCCGCCGGTGGAGGCGCAGGCCTCAGGGCCCGGCCAGAACTTCCACTCGGCGCCGGCGTGGTAGACGGCCACCGCGCCGCCCAGCAGGAAGAGAAGCGCCAGCGCCCAGCAGGTCGCCGCCCGCCAGCGGGGCCCGCCCGGCATGCGCACGAGGATCATGAAGGCCAGCCCCAGGCCCAGGATGGCCCAGTAGACCTCCCGCTGGCGCAGGCACAGGACACAGGGCGCGTACCCTCCGAACGTCTCGAACGCATGCGCCGTCGCCAGCATGGCGGCGGCGGCAAGGACCGCGCACAGCCGCCACCGGTCGAGGAAGGGTCGAAGCACGTTCGTCATCGGCGAAGCCTTATGGCCTGAAAACGCCGATCAGAAAAACACCTTCAAGGCGAGCACGCCGCCGACGATCAGGACCAGCAGGATGATCGTGTAGAGATTCAGGCGACGCTCGAACTCCTGAAGCATGGCCGGCCCCAGGTACTTCAGTATGGCGGCGACGGCGAAGAACCGCGCACCGCGGGACGCCGCCGAAGCCCAGATGAAGGTCAGGAAGTCGAAGTGCGCCATGCCCGAGGCGATGGTGATGAGCTTGTAGGGGATGGGCGTGAAGCCGGCGACGACCACGAACCAGACGCCGAAGCGGTCGAACAGCGCATCGAACTCGGCCTTGCCTTCGGGATGACCGAAAAACTCGAGGATGCGAATTCCGACCGGCTCCAGGAACAGCCCGATCGCATAGCCGAACATGCCGCCGAACACCGAGGCCAGGGTGCACAGCCCGGCGTAGACGAACGCCCGGTTCCGACGCGCCAGCACCATGGGCGCCAGCACCACGTCCGGCGGTATCGGAAAGAACGAACTCTCCGCGAACGAGATCGCGGCGAGCGAGACCGGTGCGTGGCGCGAGGCGGCCAGCCGCATCGTCCATTCGTAGAGCTTTCGGAACATGCGCGATCCAAGGCGGGATTCGAGCGTTCCCGCTAGCAAGAGCCGCGCCGGCTGTCTTGGCGCTTCCGCGAATTCGTTTCAAATGATACCAACCAGCTCCGACAGGAGGCCCTCATGAACATCCAGACGCCGGAAAAGACCCGCGACCTGTTCGACAACCCGCTCGGCACTGACGGCTTCGAGTTCGTGGAGTTCACCTCGCCCGAACCCGAGCGGCTGAAGGACCTCTTCGAGAAGATGGGCTTCACCGCCGTGGCGAAGCACCGCTCGAAGAACGTGCTGCGCTTCCGCCAGGGCGACATCAACTTCATCCTCAACATGGAGCCGTCCGGCCAGGCGGCCGACTTCCGCGCGGCCCACGGCCCCTCCGCCAACGCCATGGCGTTCCGCGTGCGCGACGCAGCCAAGGCCTTCAAGCTGGCGGTGGAACGCGGCGCCAAGCCGGTCGAGGGCCCGGTCGGCCCGATGGAGCTGAACATCCCTGCGATCGAGGGGATCGGCGGCTCGAACCTCTATCTCGTCGACCGCTACGGCGCACATGAGATCTACGACGTCGACTTCGTCCCGATCCCCGGCGCCGAAGACCAGATGGAGAAGAACTCGAAGGGTCTGACCTACCTCGACCACCTGACCCACAACGTGCACCGCGGCAACATGGTGAAGTGGGCCGACTTCTACGAGAAGATCTTCAACTTCCGCGAAATCCGGTACTTCGACATCGAGGGCAAGCAGACCGCCCTGCTGTCGAAGGCGATGACCAGCCCGGACGGCAAGATCCGCATCCCCTTGAACGAGAGCCAGGACGAGCACTCGCAGATCGAGGAATTCCTGAAGGACTACAAGGGCGAAGGCATCCAGCACATCGCGCTCGGCACGGACGACATCTACCAGTCCGTCGAGACGATGCGCGAGAACGGCGTGAAGTTCCAGGACACCATCGACACCTATTTCGACGGCATCGACGCGCGCCTGCCCGGGCACGGCGAGAACGTGAACCGCCTGCGCGCCGACCGCATCCTGATCGACGGCGCCCCCAGCGAGGGCCAGGGCCTGCTGCTGCAGATCTTCACCGAGAACATGATCGGCCCGATTTTCTTCGAGCTCATCCAGCGCAAGGGCAACGAAGGCTTCGGCGAGGGCAACTTCAAGGCCCTGTTCGAGTCGATCGAGCTCGACCAGATCCGCCGGGGCGTCCTGCCGGCGAAGGACTAGGCCGTGGCTGACGGCCGCCGACCCGGATGGGCCCTTGTGGCGCACGGCGGCGCCGGCGCGATCGCGCGCGGTGACCTCAGCCCCGAGCAGGACGCCGCCTACCGCCACGCCATGGGCCTCGCCGCCGAAGCCGGCGCGACGGTCCTTCGCGCCGGAGGCTCGGCGCTGGACGCCGTCGAGGCGGCGGTCCGGGTGCTGGAGGACGATCCGCTCTTCAACGCCGGGCGCGGCGCGGCCTTCACTGCCGAAGGGCGCAACGAGCTCGACGCCTCGATCATGGACGGCGCGACGCTCGAGGCCGGCGCCGTGGCGGGACTTACAACCACCCGGCATCCGATCTCGGCGGCCCGGGCGGTGATCGAGGGTTCGAACCACGTCCTGCTGGGCGGCGAAGGCGCCGACGCGTTCGCCCGCAGCCAGGGGCTCGAGCAGGTGGAGCCCGGCTTCTTCTTCACGGAGGAGCGCTGGAAGAGCCTGGAAAAGGCGCTCGGCCGGCTGGGCCTGCCGGTCCCCGCCCGCCCGGCGGAGGGCGCAAGCGACGCGCGGGCCGCCCTGGTTCACGAGGAAGGCAAGTACGGCACGGTCGGCGTCGTCGCGCGCGACGCCCAGGGCCATGTCGCCGCCGGGACCTCCACCGGCGGCACCACGGCCAAGCGGTGGGGCCGGGTCGGCGACAGTCCGCTGATCGGCGCCGGGACCTACGCTTCCGACGCCGCTTGCGCGGTCTCCTGCACGGGCGCCGGCGAATACTTCATCCGCCTCGGCGTGGCGCACCGCATCTGCGCCCTTGTCGAGCACGCGCGACTGCCGCTGCAGGCCGCCTGCGACCGCGTGGTCCAGGACCAGCTCGCTGCGCTCGGCGGCAGGGGCGGAGTCATCGCCATCGGCCCCGATGGCCAGATGGCGTGGAGCTTCAACACCACGGGCATGTACCGCGCCCGCATCGCCGAGGGCGAACCGCTCGTCGTCGGCGTCTACAAGGACGAGGGTTGAGATGGCGAAAGGCGACTGGCTTCCGATCCGCGCCGCCCAGGGGACGCATTCGCGGCAGGCGCACGCCGACCTGCCCGAGGGCGCCTATGAGCGCGAGATGTCGAAGGAGGGCTTCTTCGGCCCGGCGGCCTTCCTGTACCACCCGCGCCCGCCGACCGGCTGGGTGAGCTTCGAGGGGCCGCTGCGCCCGCGCGCCTTCGACCTCGCCCGGCTGAACGCCGCCGACCCCTCGCCCTGGGCGGCGGGCGTGATCCTCCACAACGCGGCCACGGAGGTGCGCTTCTGGAAGCTGGCCCAGCCGATGCCGGCGCTGGCGCGCAACGCCGACGGCGACCAACTCCTGTTCGTCCACCAGGGCCAGGGGGACCTGTTCAGCGACTTCGGCCGCATCGCCTATCGCGCCGGGGACTACCTCTACCTGCCGCGGGGCACGATGTGGCGGCTATCGCCCGGGGAACCGACCGCGATCCTGATGATCCAGGCGACCAACACCCACTACAAGCTGCCCGACCGCGGCCTGATGGGGCCGCACGCCCTGTTCGACCCCGCCATGCTGGACACGCCGGTGATGGACGAGGCCTTCCGCGCCCACCAGGCCGAACCGGGCGAGGTGCGGGTCGAGGTGAAGAAGCGCGGCCAGGTCTCGACCGTGACCTATCCCTATAACCCGCTGGACGCGATCGGCTGGCACGGCGAACTGGCGCCCGTGCGCCTGAACGTCGCCGACATCCGCCCCGTCGTCAGCCACCGCTACCACCTGCCGCCCAGCGTGCACTCGACCTTCGTGAGCGACCGGTTCGTGGTCTGCACCTTCGCGCCGCGGCCTTTCGAGACCGATCCGGGGGCGCTGAAGATCCCGTTCTTCCACAACAACGACGACTACGACGAGGTGCTGTTCTACCACGCGGGCGACTTCTTCAGCCGCGACCACATTGAGGCGGGGATGATGACGTTCCATCCGTCGGGCTTCACGCACGGGCCGCATCCGAAGGCCCTGAAGAACATGCTGAGCCAGCCCAAGCCCGCCACCGACGAGTACGCCGTGATGATCGACACCCGTGACCCGCTGGACGTGGGCGAGGCCGCCGCTTCGGTCGAGAACCCGGCCTATGTCGACAGCTGGAAGGGCGCGTGAGCCTGGACGAAGACCTGACGGCGGCGGCGCTCGACGAGCTGGACCGGGCAATGACCCTGGGCTGGCGACAGCTCGCCGCCGTGACCCCGTGGGGCGACACTTACGAAGGCTTCTCGCCGGCGGGCCGCGACGTCTGCTTCGAACGCGCCTACATCTGGGAGCGCGAGGCCGGCGGCGACATCCGCGTGGAGATCACCGTGTACGAGCCGCGCGCCTATGAAGATGGCGTCCGGCTCGCGCGACACATACCGAGGGAGGAAAGCGCTTCATGAAGCTGGCGTCGTTGAAGGGGGGGCGCGACGGCCGCCTGGTGGTCGTCTCGAACGACCTGGCCTGGTATTCGCCCGCCGATCGCATCGCGCTCACCCTGCAGGACGCGCTCGACGACTGGGCGCGCTGCGAACCCGAACTGCGCGGCCTGGCCGAGAGCCTGGAGCACGGCTCGGTCCCCAAGGCGCGGTTCCATGAGCACGATGCGGCCAGCCCCCTCCCCCGCGCCTACCAGTGGGCCGACGGCTCGGCCTATGTGAACCACGTGGCCCTGGTCCGGCAGGCCCGCGGCGCCGAGATGCCCGAGAGCTTCTGGACCGATCCCCTCATGTACCAGGGCGGTTCGGACGGCTTCCTGGGTCCGCGCGACCCGATCCCGCTCAAGGACGAGGCCTGGGGCTGCGACCTGGAGGGCGAGGTCGCAGTCGTCACCGGCGACGTGCCGATGGGCGCGAGCCGCGACGAGGCTATGGCCGCCATCCGGCTCGTCATGCTCTGCAACGACGTGAGCCTGCGCAACCTGATCCCGAACGAGCTCGCCAAGGGCTTCGGCTTCTTCCAGTCCAAGCCCGCCTCGGCGTTCTCGCCGGTGGCCGTCACGCCCGACGCCTTGCCGGGCTGGAAGGACGGCAAACTGCACGGCAAGCTGGAGGTGGAGCTCAACGGCAAGCCGCTGGGCGAGGCCGACGCCGGCGTCGATATGACCTTCGACTTCGGGACCCTGATCGCGCACGCCGCCAGGACCCGTGCGCTCTGCGCCGGCACGATCATGGGCTCGGGCACCGTCTCCAACCGTGGACCGGACGGCGGGCCGGGCAAGCCGATCGACCAGGGCGGCCACGGCTATTCCTGCCTGGCGGAGGTGCGCACGATCGAGACGATCCTGGGGGGCAAGCCCGTGACGCCGTTCCTCAAGGCCGGTGACACCGTGCGCATCCAGATGGTCGACGAGCGGCGCCATACGATCTTCGGCGCCATCGAGCAGGAGGTGCGGCCGGCATGAGCCTGCTTCGTCGCGGGCCGGACGGCGAGACCGAGGAAGCCAGCCTCAGGCTCGACGCCTACCTGCCCTATCGGCTGTCGGTCGCGTCCAATGCGGTCTCGGGCCTCATCGCCCGGGCGTACGAGGACCGCTTCGGCCTGACCGTGCCCCAGTGGCGGCTGCTGTGCGTGCTGGCGGAGGACGGCGGACTGACCCAGGCTCGGATCGTCGCCCGAACGGTCATGGACAAGGTCACCGTCAGCCGCGCGGCCCAGGGGCTGGTGAAGCGCCGGCTGGTCGCCCGCACCCAGAACCGCTCCGACGCGCGCTCGCACCTGCTGGCGCTGACGCCCGAGGGCCGGCGGCTGCATGCAGAGATCGCGCCCCTGGCGCTGGCCTACGAGGCGGCCCTGATCTCGGGCCTCTCGCCCGAGGATGTCACCCTGCTGAAACGGCTTCTGGGCCGGCTGCAGGCGGCAGCCGGCCAGCTTGCGGGCGAGGATCCGCCCACGCCCAGCCTTAGATAGAGCGGATCAGGCCGCGAGCACGGCCTTGCGGGACCGGGAGCGGCGCAGCATGGCGCCGGCCACCGCGAAGCCGCCGATCATCATCACCCAGGTCCCCGGCTCGGGGATCGGCGCCGAGATGGCGAACGACTGGGTGAGCTTCTTGCTCGGGTATTCGTATGACCCCTTGAACGGCGTCAGGAAGTCGATGTTCGAACCGACCGGGCCGTAGTCGGTGTTGAAGAAGGTCGCGTAGTTGATGCCGGCCAGGTTGTTGATGCGGCTGTCCAGCGCGCCGAAGCCGTTGTTGTGCTTGACGTTTCGGCCGGAAACCACCTGCCAGATGGCGCCCTGAACGGCGGCGAGCTCATCCCAGCGCGCGTTCATCTGGGACCAGTTGCCCGCGGGGGCGCTGTAGAAGACGTTGGTCCCGTAGTTCACCAGCTTGCTGATCTGCACGACCTGGTCGTCGTTGAGCGGTGTCGGGTTCCACGGATGCGAGTCGGTCGTGAGATCGATCTCGTCCGTGTAGGTCAGGTCCGGGTTGTAGTTGCCCAGGCTGATGGAGTGGTAGACGTCCACGCAGAAGGCTACGAGGTTGTCGAACGGGCTTCCGTCGACCGTGCCGTCGAACTGCACCGGCCCGGCCTTGACGTTGCCGATGCCCGAGATGTTCACCGTCCGCGCATGGTCCATGTCGCCGCGCGTGAAGATGTAGGTCGCCGCCTGCGCCATCGAGGCGCTCGCCAGGCTCGCCGCGAACGCCAGGGCCGGGATCGCGGCCTTCAGGGCGCCGCTCAGCGGGCCACGCGGCGCATTCGCACTATCGGTCCGGAACAAAGCTCTACCCCCGACTTCGCCTCCGGAAAGATCCCGGAAACGTCCTTAAGGAGTGTAAAGCTCAACCGTGGGGCAGTGCGCAAGCGCCCTCCCCTGAGACGGGAAACTTAACCATGGCGCGCTCGGACGGGGGTGTGCAGGCGGAACTTGCGGCTCCCCCGGGCTGGGGGAAGTGCGGGAGAGCCGCTGTTCGTTGCCCCGGATCACCGGGACCGCGGGGATCGCAGACGGCGGACCCGGGGGAGGGAAGGCCGCGTCATGCAACACCCTCAACGTGAGGGGCCCGTGCGGCGTTCATAGGGCGATCCGGTAACCGGACGGTATCGAAGCCGCCGCATCGGCGTCGCCTTTGCGCGATCGTTTCACGACCGTTGCACGAACCGCCATCGCGCTGGCCCGCCCAGGTGCGACAACGCCGGCGAACGAGCACGAGGAGCACGAGCCATGATCCGAGCACTGTCCGGCCCCTTGGTCTGCGCCGTCGCGCTGGCCACCGCGGCCAACGCCCAGACGCCGCCCGGCCGTGCTGGCCCGCATTCCGAGGCGGCGATGAAGGCCCGGCACGAGGCCATGCGCCAGCAACGGCTGGAGGACCTCAAGGTCGTCCTGCGCCTGCGGCCGGATCAGGAACCCGCCCTGGCGGCCTTCGCGGCCGCCCACGAGCCGCGCAGGATCGAAAGGCGCCTGCCGGCCGCGGGGGACGCGCCGCTCACCACGCCTCAGCGCCTCGAGGCGATGGCGAAGCACGAGGCGGAGATGCGCGCGCAGCACGAGCGCATGCGTCAGGCCCTGGCCGACCTCTACGCCGCCCTCTCGCCCGAACAGCGGCAGGTGTTCGACGCCCTACAGCGGCTCCGGGAGGGTGGTCCCATGAGCGGGATGCATGAGGGTCCGGCCGGGCCGCACGGTCGCTCCCGGGTCATCGTCCGCCGCCACGGCCCAATGGACGGCCCGCCCGCAGCTGACGCCCCGCGCTGAGCGGCGCGGCGTCGTGATTGTGGCGAAGCGGTGATCTCGGCGCCACAGTTGACGGCGAGAGGAGCTGCAATGACGCCCCTGCCCTCCGTGCTGCCGGCCCGCCACGTCCTGGTGGTGGAAGACGACACCCAGCTGCGCGAGCAGGTGACGGCCTATCTGGCGGACCATGGCTTCCAGGTCCACGCCGCCCCCGACGCCCGGACCATGGACCAGGTTCTGAGCGCGGCGCCGATCGACCTGGTCGTCCTTGACCTCATGCTCCCGGGGGAGGACGGCCTGTCCATCTGCCGCCGGCTGTCCGCCGGGGGGGGACCGGCGATCATCATGGTCAGCGCCATGGGCGAGGAGATCGACCGGGTGCTGGGTCTCGAGCTCGGCGCCGACGACTATCTGGCCAAGCCATGCAGCCCGCGCGAGCTCCTGGCGCGCATCCGGGCCGTGTTCCGGCGCCTGGAGGAAGCCCGCGGCGGGGCGCCTCGACGCGGCAAGGCCTACGCATTCCAGGGCTTCGTGGTGGACTCCCTGCGTCGTCAGCTCCGTGCGCCCAGCGGCGCGACCATCCTGCTCACGTCCGGCGAGTTCTCGCTGCTGTCGGCCTTCCTCGACCATCCGCAGCGGATCCTGACCCGCGACCAGCTGCTGGATATCGCCCGCGGCGAGGATGCCGACGTGTTCGATCGCGCCGTGGACGTCCAGATCAGCCGCCTTCGCCGCAAGCTTCATGCCTGCAGCGACGGGGAGATCATCAAGACTGTCCGCGGGGCCGGCTACATGTTCGACGTGCCGGTCAGCCGCCCATGAGACGGCCGGCGTGGCTCCGCGCCACGATCGGCCTGCAGCTCGTGGTCCTGATCGTCGCGTGCCTGGCGGCGACGCACCTCGTCACCATCGCCGCCGTCGTCCTGATGCCGCCGCCGAGGCCGCCGCTCTATGCGATGCGCGAGGTCGCCGCAGCCCTGGAGGGCGGGGCGCTCACGACGCGCCTCGGCCGGCCCATGCTGCGGGCCACTTCGATCGATCTGCCGGCCGAGTTCGACCGGGCCGGGGCGACCAGCCCCGCGCACCGCGACGCCCTGGCGGCGGTCCTGGGGCGTCCAGGCGACGACGTGAGGCTCGCGCAGCGGCAGCCGTCCACGTTCGAGGCCCTGTTCGCCGGCCCCGGAGTCCGGCGCGTGATCGTCGAGCATCGCCGCCGCGGGCCGGGTCCGCCGCCCGCGGACGCGCTGGTCTTCGGGTCGCCGGGCGGCCCGGGGCTCGGCCAAGCCCCGCCCCGGCTGCGCGCCTTCGGCGAACACATGCTCATGGGGGACTTCGCCGCCGCCGTCCGCCGGGCCGACGGGGCCTGGACGGTGGTGCGGTCGACCCCGGAACCCTTTCCCACCGCCTGGCAGAGGCGGACGCTGATTCTCCTGGGGGCGAGCTTCATGGTCGTGGCGCCGGCGGGGTTCCTGTTCGCCCGCCGGATCACCGCCCCGCTGAAGCGCTTCTCGGAGGCCGCCGAACGGCTTGGCCGTGACCCGCGCGCGCCGCCGGTCGCCCTGTCCGGCCCCGCCGAGATCGGCGCGGCCGCCGAGGCGTTCAACGACATGCAGGCCCGCCTGAAGCGCTATGTGGAGGACCGCACGGCCATGGTCGGCGCCATCAGCCACGACCTGCGCACGCCCCTCGCCCGCATCCGGTTCAAGCTCGAAGGGGCCGACCCGGGGCTGAAGGACGCCGTGCTTTCCGACGTCTCCCAGATGGAACAGATGATCCAGGGCGTGCTCACCTTCATCCGCGACGAGAGCGCGCCCCGCCGGCGGGAGAAGCTGGACCTGCTTTCGCTGGTGGAATGCGTCGCGGACGACGCGGCCCTGGTCGGCGGCGACGTTGAGGTTCTCGACTTCGAACCGGTGACGGTCGAGGGCGACCCCGTGGCGCTCCAGCGCCTGTTCGCGAACCTGGTGGACAACGCCCTGAAGTACGGCCGCCGCGCCCGCGTCGCGGTGCGTCGCGAGGGCGAGGTCGCCCTGGTGGAGATCGCCGACGCCGGCGACGGGCTGCCGCCCGAGGATCTGGATCGGGTGTTCCAGCCCTTCTACCGCGCCGACAGCTCCCGGAACCTCGATTCCGGCGGCATCGGCCTGGGCCTTCCCATCGCCCGCGCGACCGCCCGCGCGCATGGTGGCGACGTCGAGCTATGGCCCGCCCAGGAGGGCCTGGTCGCCCGCGTCACCCTGCCGTTGGCCTGAGGGCCGCCGTCAGGATCCCCGCCACTGGCGCACGCGGCCGGTGTCCAGGTGGACGAAGTTGGAGCTCGGATAATAGCCCACGCCGCCGGCGCCGATCGCCAGCGCCGCCTTGTGCAGGTTGGAGAGCTCGACACCCGGCAGGCGCACGTCGATCGCCTTGCCCAGCATGTGCTGGCTCTTCGTGGCGACGCCCTTGCTCCGGGCGTTCAGCATCGCGTTGGTCCGCGGGGACCGGTAGCCCGAGATGATCTGGAAGGGCGCCCGGGTGTCCAGCTTGGAGCCGAGGACATGGAGGGCGTCGTACAGGGCCGGGTCGATGTCGTGCGTCTCTCCCGTCCGCCAGTCGCGCATGACCTGGTTGGCCTCGGCCAGCGCGTCGGCCAGGTAGCGGCCGCCTTCGTAGTAGACCTCGTCGAACCGGTCGCCGGTATGCAGGTTGTGCAAGGTCGCACGACGCGGGGCGGCGGGCGCCAGGGCCGAGGCCCAGGCGGGCGCGGCGAAGGTCGCGAAACCGGCTGCGGCGCCAAGGGTGAGCAGCTGTCTGCGGCGGACGAGGTTGGGCAAGGCAAGCGCCTCCAGGCCGTCGATGGAGGCCCCAAACTGGCTGGAGGACGGTTAACGTTCAATACCGCCGCGCTTGGGTGCGACGAGGCGCCGCCGCCCGGTTTGCTCTTGAGCCCGCCGCCCGCTTGCCGGACAGTCCCCTGAAGCAAGCCGGCGAGGATCGGCGAGGGGGAGGAGTCCATGCCAGCCACGATCGCTGCCCGGAGGGCGCGCGCCGATGGCCGCGTCTGAAGCTCCCACCGCGTCCCCGGCCGCCCTGCGCAAGGTCGTCGCCGCGAGCATGATCGGCACCACGATCGAGTGGTACGACTTCTTCCTCTACGGGACGGCTGCGGCCCTGGTGTTCAACCGGCTGTTCTTCCCGGCCTCCGAGCCCCTGGTCGGCACCATGCTGGCCTTCGCGACCTACGCGCTGGGGTTCTTCGCCCGACCACTGGGCGGAATCATCTTCGGCCATTTCGGCGATCGCGTCGGGCGCAAGCGGCTCCTCATGCTCAGCCTGATCCTCATGGGCGCCGCCACGGTCCTGATCGGCTGCCTGCCGACCTTCGACCAGGTGGGCCTGTGGGCGCCGGCGATGCTGGTCGCGCTGCGGCTCATCCAGGGCTTCGCCGTTGGCGGCGAGTGGGGCGGCGCCGTGCTGATCGTGGCCGAACACGGTGATTCGGCGCGGCGCGGATTCTGGACGAGCTGGCCGCAGGCCGGCGTCGCGGCCGGCAGCCTGCTGGCGTCCGGGATGCTGGCGCTGATGGCCGCGTTCCAGAGCGAGGCCGACTTCCTGGCCTGGGGCTGGCGCGTGCCGTTCCTGTTGTCGGCCGTCCTCATCGGCGTCGGCTGGTGGATCCGCGCGACGGTGGAGGAAAGCCCGGTCTTTCAGGAGATCGCAGTCGAGCAGAAGGCGATCGAGAAGGCCCCGGCCCTCGAGGCGATCCGCCGGCGGCCGCGCGAGCTCATCATCGGCGGCGGCCTCAAGTTCGCCGAGAACATCAGCTATTACATCGTCTCGGTCTTCGCGATCACCTACGTGACCCAGGCGGTCGGACTCTCCAGGCAGGTGGCGCTCAACGCCATCCTGATCGCCTCGGCGGTCCATGTGGTCATGATCCCGGTGTTCGGCGCCCTCTCAGACCGCATCGGCCGCCGGCCCGTCTATGCTTTCGGCGCTTTCGGGATGATGTTGTGGACCTTCGCGTTTTTCCGGCTGCTGGACACGGCGGACGCTTCGCTGATCGTCCTCGCCTGCGTCGGCGCCCTCGTGTTCCACGCGGCGATGTATGGCCCGCAGGCCGCCTTCATGGCCGAGATGTTCCCGACCCGGATCCGCTATTCGGGAGCGTCGATGTCCTACCAGGTGACCTCGATCTTCGCCGGATCGCTGGCGCCGTTGATCGCGGCGGCGCTGCTCCGGGCGACCGGCTCTGGGACGCCGGTGGCGATCTATGTGGCCGCCGCCTCTCTGCTGACGGGGATCGCGGCGCTGGCGGCGCGGGAGACCAGGGGCAAGACCTTCGCCGAGATCGACGCCGAGGCCTGACCCGCACCGCCGGTGTCGTCAGTTCTTCAGGGCGTCGCGAGCCGCTTCCTTCAGGGATCCGACGCCCTTCTGGACCTTGCCTTCCGCCTGGTCGGCCCGACCCTCGGCTTCGAGGCGCTCGTTGTCGGTCGCCTTGCCTGCGGCTTCCTTCATCGAACCCTTGATGTCCTTGCCGTGGCCTTCGACTTCGTCCTTGTGCATGTCGCTCTCCTTTGCGTTGGCGCTCCATTGGAGTACGCCGCAGCGCGAAGAGGGTTCCGGGGACGCGGCCTACGCCGCTGCGCCAGAGGTCCGGTCCAGCAGGGCCTCGAAGGCGGCCTTGGCCGAACTGCGGGAGTCCGCATCGCCCATCATGCGGCGGGCCTCGGCGTGCCCCAGGATAAAGCTCTTCATCTGGAAATACGCGGCCTGGGCCTCGGCGTCGGACAGCGGCGGCTCGCGTAGGGCGCGGAACTCCCGCAGCAGGGTCTTGCGCCAGTCCTGGAGCCCCTTGCGCAGGAGGTCGCGTAGCTGACCGGGCTGGTCGTCCAGCTCGACCGTGAAGGCCATGATGGGGCAGCCGCTCTCCGGCCAGTCCTCGTCGCACCAGGAGAGCCAGCGGTCGAAAATCGCCTCGAGCCGCTGCCGACCGGGCGCCAGCGGCTCGGCCGTCCGCCAGGTCGACTCGGTGAACCGGTCCAGCACCCACTCGACGACGGCGTGATGCATCGCCTCCTTGGAGTCGAAGTGTTTGAAAAGGCCGCTCTTGGACAGGCCGATGGCGTCGGCCACGTCCGCCAGGCTGACGCCGGTCAAGCCTCGCAGCGCAGCCTGCCGCGCCGCCTCCTCGACGATGCGGGCCCTCGTCGCTTCGCCTTTTCGCAACAGCCAAGCCTCCCTGCTTGACAGAAAGTGACCGATCGTGCTCTTTCTCGGCTTAAGCGACCGGTCGTGCTCTTTTCTACCGAAAGGATCACGAGAATGCAAAACTTCAGGTGTGTGGGCGCGGTCGCCGCGGTGGCGGCGTTCGTGTCGGGGGCGGCTTTCGCCCAGACGGCCACTCATTCGGCGCGGGCGACCTTGGTGGCCCCGGATGCGACGCCGCGGGAAGCGGTGATCGAAGGCGTCGCGTGGCGGTGTGACGGCGACCGTTGCGCCGGCGCGGCCGAGCGCAAAGGCAACCTCGACGGCGTCGTGCGCGAGTGCCGCAAGGTGGTCGCGGTGATCGGCCCCGTGTCCAGCTATCGCAGCGGCGGCCGCGAGCTTTCCGACGGCCAGATCCGCGCCTGCAACAGGGGCGCGGTCCGCATGCAGACGGCCCGCAACTGACGCGTTCCTTTCCTCGGCGCGGCCATTCGGTTCGTTCCCGCCCGCCAAGGGATGACTCGCGGGGAAGGCGGCTTCCGCCTTCCCCGCGCCTTTCTTATGGATCGACGTTCCGGCTGCGCGTGCGGCGCACCGCCTGGAAGTCGACCAGCTTCTCGTCCGACGAATCGCGGCGGACAAGGGTGGCCCCGATCGCCCGGCTCAGCTCGGCCAGCTGGTAGGGCTTGCGCAGGATCGCGAACTCGTCGGCGCTCTGCTGCGCCGCCTGGCTGTAGCCCGTGGCGAGCAGCACGGGGATCGGCGGGGTCCGCTCGCGCAGCCGGCGCGCCAGGTCGAGGCCGCTCATCCCGCCCGCCATCACGATATCGCTGAACACCAGGTCCGGCGGGTCGTCGCCGTCGATCAGCGTCATGGCCGCGTCCGGATTTCCCACCGCGCGCACGTCATGGCCGAGTTGTTCGAGCATGGCGGCCGCCACCTCGGCCACCTCGGGATTGTCCTCCACCAGCAGGATGGTTGCGCCGCGGACCTCGGCGACGCGGTCGTCCGCCTGCGCGGTCCTGGGCGCGCCATCGGACCTTGGCATGTAGATGGTGAAGGTGGTGCCTTCACCGAGCCGGCTGGAGACGTCCGCCCAGCCGCCGGACTGCCGGGCGAAGCCGAATACCTGCGACAGGCCCAGGCCCGTTCCCTTGCCGATATCCTTGGTCGTAAAGAACGGGTCGAAGACACGCGGCAGGATATCGGGTGCGATCCCGCTGCCGGTGTCGCTCACGGAGATGGCCACGAAGGATCCCTGCAGCCCGTGGGCCGCAGGCCTGCCGTCGAGCTCGACGTTCTCGGCCCGGAGCGTGAGCGAGCCGCCCTCCGGCATGGCGTCGCGGGCGTTCACCGCAAGATTGAGCAGCGCCAGTTCGAACTCCGCCGGGTCGGCGGCGATGGGCCAGACGTCCGGTGCGATATCGAAGCTCAGGCGGACATTGGCCGAGAGGCTGGCCGTCATCAGCTCGCGCAAGATATCGGTCTGCTCAGCGAGGGCGATCGCGACCGGCTCCAATCGCTGGCGACGCGCGAACGCCAACAGATGACGTGTCAGCGCCGAGCCCCGCTGCGCTGCGGCCTCGATGGCTTCCACGGCGCGAAGCGACCGCGGATCTTCGCTCACGCGTCCTCGCAACAGCTGCGCCTGGCCGCTCACCACCATCAGCAGGTTGTTGAAGTCGTGGGCGACGCCGCCCGTCAGGGCGCCGATGGCCTCCATCTTCTGCGCATGGGCGAGACGCTCGTTGGCCTTCTGGAGTTCGAGCTGGGCCTGGCGTCGCTCTGTCATATCCCGGGTGATCTTGGCGAAGCCGATGAGGCGGCCGTCTTCGTCGTGGATGGCGTCGATCACGACCAGCGCCCAGAACAGGCTGCCGTCCTTGCGCACCCGCCAGCCCTCGGCCTCGTAGCGGCCCTTCTCGCGGGCGATCTGCAGGACGCGCGACGGCACGCCGGCCGCCCGCTCGGCATCGGGGTAGAAGCGCGAGAAGTGCTGTCCGACGATCTCCTCGGCCGCATAGCCCTTGATGTTCTGCGCGCCGGCGTTCCAGCTGATCACCACCCCGTTCGGGTCCAGCATGTAGAGGGCGTAGTCGACGACGCTGGAGACCAGCAGGCGGAACTGCCGCTCGCTGTCGGCCAGGGCCAGCTCGGCGGCGCGCTTCTGGCTGACGTCGCGGGTGATCTTGGCGAAACCCAGCAACTCGCCCGTCTCGTCGTGGATCGTGTGAATGACCACCGAGGCCCAGAACCGGCTGCCATCCTTGCGAAGCCGCCAGCCTTCCGCCTCGTACCGGCCCTCCCGCATCGCGGTGTCCAGAGCCTGGGTCGGCAGGCCGGCCTGTCGGTCCTCCGGCGTATAGAAGACGCTGAAATGCCGGCCCACGATCTCCGCCGCGCTCCAGCCCTTCACGCGCTCGGCGCCGCGGTTCCAGTTGGCGATCCTACCCTCGGCGTCGAGCATGTACAGCGCATGGTCGGTGATGGAGTCGACCAGCTGCCGGAGGAGATGCGCTTCTGCGCCGGGCCGTATCATCGGCTTGAGTCTTGAGGGCGCCACGATCCACGCACGTTGACAGATGCCGGCACGCTCGCAAAGGATGTGGTCGTTGGCATGAGAGAGAAACGTTGCTGCAGGCCGCGCACAGGCTCAACCCCCCGGATGGCCCACAGGACGATGACCCCGTAACGCCCTTCCCCTTCGGCGAGTTCCAGGCCGAGGGCGAGGACCTGCCGTACAGGGTCGAGGTCTGGGACGACGCCGGCGCGGCCGTGGAGCAGGTGGTGGCGATCAGCCTGAGCCCCGCGATCGGATATGCCGCCTACTACGCCGCCACCCGCGAATACCCCGGACGGACCATCACGCTCAAGCACAAGGCCAGCGTGCTCAGCCGTTGGAGCGGGCAGCCCAACTGAAGCGAGGCGGACGATGACGGAGCGCCCGGATCGGGACGAGGACAGGCTTGTCGCCCTCCACGCTCCGGCGGGCGCCGCGAGCCTGCCGTATGCGGTCGAGGTGTGGGAGGCCGGGGGCGCAAGGCCGGAGCGGGTGCTCGGCCGAGGGGCCAGCATGGTCGTGGCGCGCGCGATCTTCGAGGCGGCCGCCACCGAACATCCGGACCGCCGCATCGTCCTGCGCCGCGGAACGAAGCTGATCTCCGACACCGAGTGACGGACCCGCCGTTGCGCCGGGCGCCGCCCGCCGCTATCTCCCCGCCTCGATCCCCGAACTTCGACAGAGCGAGCGCGAACGCCCCATGGCGCAGCAGTACATCTTTCAGATGCAGGGCCTGACCAAGGCCTACCCCGGCGCACAGAAGAAGCTGTTCGAGAACATCTGGCTGTCCTTCTACCCCGACGCCAAGATCGGCGTCGTCGGCGTCAACGGCTCGGGCAAGTCCACCCTGCTGAAGATCATGGCCGGGCTCGACAAGGAGTTCTCGGGCGAGGCCTTCGCCGCCGACGGCGTCAAGCGCGGCTATCTCGAACAGGAGCCGCAGCTCGACGAGCAGCTGAACGTGTGGGGCAACGTCATCGCCTGGTGCGAAGAGAAGAAGATCTTCGACCGATACAACGAGGTCGCCGCCAAGATGGGCGAGGACTACTCCGACGAGCTCATGGAGGAGATGACCAAGCTCCAGGAGCAGATCGACGCCGGCGACTTCTGGGACATCGATTCCCGCATCGAGATGGCGATGGACGCCCTGCGCTGCCCGCCCAACGACTGGCCGGTCGACAGCCTCTCGGGCGGCGAGAAGCGCCGCGTGGCCCTGGCGCGCCTGCTGCTCTCCAAGCCCGACATGCTGCTGCTCGACGAGCCCACCAACCACCTCGACGCCGAGAGCGTGGCCTGGCTGCAGCACCACCTCGAGCAGTTCCCCGGCTGCGTGATCCTGGTCACCCACGACCGCTACTTCCTCGACCAGGTCACCAAGTGGACGCTGGAGCTCGATCGCGGCAAGGGCCTGCCCTACGAGGGCAACTATTCGTCGTGGCTGGAGCAGAAGGCCAAGCGCGTCGCCCAGGAGGAGCGCGAGGAAGCCGGCAAGAAGCGGATCATGGAGCGCGAGCTCGCCTGGGTGCACACCTCGCCGTCCGCCCGCCGCTCCAAGTCCAAGGCGCGCCTCGCCGCCTTCGAGCAACTGCAGAACGAGGCCGAACGCCAGAAGCAGACCTTCGCCCAGATCCAGATCCCGCCGGGCCCGCGCCTCGGCAACGTGGTCATCGAGGCCGAGAACCTGGAGAAGGCCTACGGCGACAAGCTCCTCTTCAAGGACCTCGACTTCAAGCTGCCGCCCGGCGGCATCGTCGGCGTGATCGGGCCCAACGGCGCCGGCAAGTCGACCCTCTTCAAGATCATTACCGGCCAGGAGCAGCCCGACGAGGGCGCGATCCGCCTGGGCGAGACCGTCAAGCTCGCCTACGTCGACCAGTCCCGCGACAGCCTCGATCCCAACAAGAACGTCTGGGAGGAGATCTCGGGCGGCCTCGACATCATGAAGGTGGGGACCCGCGAGATCCCCAGCCGCGCCTACGTCGGCAGCTTCAACTTCAAGGGCGGCGACCAGCAGAAGAAGGTCGGCCTGCTATCCGGCGGCGAGCGCAACCGCGTGCACCTGGCCAAGACGCTCGCGTCCGGCGGCAACGTCATCTTGCTCGACGAACCGACCAACGACCTCGACGTGGAGACCCTGCAGGCCCTGGAATCCGCGCTGGAAGACTTCCCCGGCTGCGCCGTGGTCATCAGCCACGACCGCTGGTTCCTCGACCGCCTGGCCACGCACATCCTGGCCTTCGAAGGCGACAGCCACGTGGAATGGTTCGAGGGCAACTTCGAGGCCTATGAAGAGGACAAGAAGCGCCGCCTCGGCGCCGACAGCCTCATCCCCCACCGCATCAAGTTCCAGAAGTTCGCGCGGTAGGCGCGCGCGGTTGCGAACCGCGCAAGCTTCGCCATAGGTTGCACCCCGCCGCGCGTACCTGCGGCATGGGGGGTGTGCGTAGATGCCGACGATCGTGGGAACCGGGGCTGACGACAGCCTGCGCGGCGGACTGGAGGATGATCTCCTCCAGGGGTTCGGCGGCCAGGACACGCTTCGCGGCGGCCAAGGGCGCGACACGCTGGATGGCGGCGCCGGTGACGACGACCTCTTCGACAACGACGCAGGCCGCTACATCGGCGGCGAGGGCGACGACTACATCAACGTCAGCCTCGGCAACGTCACGGGCATCCACGAAATCGTCGAGGACGGCGGCGAAGGAAACGATCTCCTCTACGCGCGCGCCGGCTCGCCGTTTCAATCCAGCGCCGGAACCACGACGGCGACGCTGATTGGCGGCGACGGCTCTGACAGCATCACCGCATCAGGCAGCCTCTCCGCCACGATGGTCGCCGGCGCGGGCGACGACCTGGTTTCCGTGACAGGTCAGTTCTTTCGGGGCGCGATCGTGACGCTGGGTTCGGGGGCCGACCGCCTTCGGTGGGACGTCAATAGCGGCGACTCCGTCACGATCGTCACTGACTTCCAGCCGGGCGATGGCGGCGATCGCCTGACGATCGACCTGACCTACCAGATCAGCAACTGGGACGGGGCGACCAATCCGTTCGCAAGCGGGCATTTCCGCCTATCACAGCAGGGCGGCGACACAGTACTTCAGCGGGACGCCGACGGACCGAGCGGCGCCGCCCAGTTCGCCGACATCGTGCGCTTCCAGAATACCTCTTCTTCGCAGTTCACCGCCTTCAACCTCTTCGATTTCAGCCCCAGCGGCGCAGCGCCGCCGGGCGGCGTGCTGACGGGAACCGATGCGCCGGACGATCTTCGAGGCACATCCGGACCCGACCTGATCCGGGGCCTGGGAGGCGGCGATGCTCTGCAAGGCTTCCTGGGTTCCGACACGCTGGACGGCGGCGAGGGGGACGACCTGCTGCAGGGCGGCGCTGGCGACGATAGTCTGTCGGGAGGCGCGGGAGCCGACGACCTCGTGGCGGACGACGGGTGGTCCGCGGCGGGGGCCAATACGTTGTCAGGCGGCGAAGGAAACGACCTCCTCACCGGCGGGGACGGGAACGACCGCCTTTCGGGCGACGACGGCGCGGACAGGCTCCTCGATGGTAAAGGCGACGATCTGCTCCTGGGCGGAGGCGGCGCCGACTACATTTCCAGTGGCTCCGGGGCGGACACGCTCGACGGAGGCGATGGGGACGACTGGCTGCAGACCGGCTCTGGCGCGGATTTGCTGTCCGGCGGAGCGGGGCGCGACTCCTTCGCGATCCTGGGAATCCACACCTCGCTGATCAGCGCCGAGGTGGACCGGATCCTGGACTGGTCAGCCGAAGACCGGCTCCGGTTCCTGGACAACGCAGGACACGATACAAGTGGCTCCTATGCCGAATTGACGGCTCCGGACCTGATGACTGCGGCGAGCCTCGCAGCAAATTCCGGCGCGTATTTTGTCGCCGCGCAGGTCGGTGCGGATGTGATCGTCTTCGCCGGGCAGAACGAGGCGGTCAGGCTTGTCGGGCGGTCGCTGGCGGATATCTCCGAAACAAGCGTCCAGGGCGCCTACGTCTCGCGGTCGGGTGTCAGCGCCGGGACGGGTGGAGCCGACAACGTACAGCTGTCCGCCGGCGCGGACACGTTCAGTGCTGGGGGCGGCGCCGACACGGTCGTCGGCATGGGCGGCGATGACTCCATAGCGAGCGGCGATGGTGACGATCGCGTCTTCGGCAGCGGTGGGGCCGACACCGTCGTCGACACTGGCGGATCCAACTTCGTGCAGGGGGGCGAAGGCGGCGACTCCATCGTCGGCGGCGCGGGCTTCGACGACATCAACGGCAACCAGGGTGATGACACCTGCGTCTCCGGCGGCGGCGACGACTGGGTGGTCGGCGGCAAGGACAACGACAGCCTGTCGGGCAGCGCTGGTCACAACATCGTCTACGGAAATCTCGGCGCTGACACCTGCGAAGGCGGCGAAGGGAACGACATCGTCCGCGGCGGCCAGCAGAACGACGTGGTGAGCGGCGGCGCCGGCGACGACTACGTCTCGGGCGACAAGGGCGACGACACCGTCACCGGCGGAACGGGCGCCGACCGCTTCCACACCTTCGGCGACGCCGGGGTCGACCGGGTGACGGACTTCACCGTCGCCGAGGGCGACCGCGTCCTGCTCGATCCGGGCACGCAGTATACGGTGACCCAGGTGGGCTCCGACACCGTCATCTCCATGACCGGCGGCGGCCAGATGATCCTGGTCGGCGTGCAACTCGCCAGCCTTCCGGCGGGCTGGATCTTCGGGGCGTAGGAAGACGCGCCCGGCTGGCGTTCCACATCGGAGTGACGGATGACGGACTACGTGGGCACGGACGGCGCCGATACGATCATCGCCGATCGCGGGGCTGGCAAGATCCAAGGCCTTGGCGGGAACGATCGGCTCGTAGTCCATTCATTCGGCCACTACACGATCGACGGCGGCGACGGGAACGACTCCATCTTCGGCGGATCGTTCACGGACGTCCTGAACGGCGGCGCCGG
This sequence comes from Pseudomonadota bacterium, assembly GCA_049323595.1. Lineage (GTDB taxonomy): Bacteria > Pseudomonadota > Alphaproteobacteria > Caulobacterales > Caulobacteraceae > Phenylobacterium. The sequence continues at coordinate 376,354 of JBMOOD010000007.1, read as the reverse complement.
CGACGACTACATCGACTGCGACTCCAGCGACACGATCCTGGGCGGCGCCGGCGCGGACGTATTCAACTGGGGCGGGGGCCGCGCGGGCACGAGCCTCAGCGGACGAACGAACATCGCCGACTGGGACAGCTCCGACCGGATCTCGTTCGCCAGCGGCTCCTTCGACAGCCCACTGTACATGGAGACGACCGCGGCCGATGCGACAGCGGCTGGCGAGGCGGCCAAGGCGTTCATGAGCGCCTCTTCCGGCTACAAGATCATGGTCGTGGCCGTCGGTTCGGATCTCTACGTCTTCGCGGGACCGAGGACGTCCTACAACGACGTGGTCCGGATCGTCGGCCGCAACCTCGACGACGTTTCCCTCGCGAACTTCGTCACCACGGCCCAGGCGCCGACCTACGGCGGAACCGTGGGGAACGACGTAATTGTCGGAGACGGCGCCCCGGGGACCCTGCAAGGTCTTGCCGGCGACGACACCCTGATCGTGAACGCGTCTGGTAATTTCACGCTGCAGGGCGACGGCGGCGACGATCGACTCTTCGGCGGAAACGGCGCCGACAGCCTGAGCGGCGGCGCGGGTCGGGATTTTATCGAAGGCGGGCTGGCCCAGGACACGCTGGCGGGCGGCGCCGACGCCGATGTCTTCAACTGGGCCGGAGGACAGGCCGGGCTCAACGCGACGGATTCCATCGTCGACTGGAGTCCCGAGGATCGCCTCTCTTTCGGCAACGGCGGCGTGATCGGCGGGGGATACGAAGAGGCGACCGCCGCCAGCCTCGACGCTGCGCGGATCGTCGCCAACCAGGCCATCGGCGCCGGACGCGCCAACTTCGTGGCGGTCGCCGTAGGGTCCGACGTCTACGTCTTCGCCGACGGGCTGAACAACGATGGCTCGGCCGACGACATGGTGGCGCTGCGCGGCCGGACCCTGGCCGACATCGACGCCGCCAACTTCGCCGCGACGGCGGCGGGGCCCGTCCTGCCGCCCCCGCCTGTGGCCGCCACGGGCGGCGCCAGGGTCGAGGTCAACGGCGACATGGACCTGATCCAGCCCGGCGAACTGGTCGGGGCGTTCGTCACCGACGCCACGGACGTGAACCTCCAGATCCAGGGCCCGCGCGCCAGCGTGACGGTCGGCGGTATCGGCTTCACCTACGCCGACGGCCAACTGGTGGGCGGCTCAGGCCGGGCCCTCGTCTACGTCGTCAACTCGGCCACCGAGAACCTCCTGACGTTCAACGTCATCGACGCGGACTTCCCGGCCGCCGCCTTGGGCGGCTGGGTGGCGACGAACGACGCCCAAGGCGCGCTCTCCACGATCCTCGCCGGCGCCGACCGCATCAACGGCCACGCACCCACGACCCTGTTCCCCGACGACGGCGCCGACCTGATCCGGGGCTATGGCGGCGATGACCAGATCCGCGGCTACGGCGGACCTGACAGCCTGTTCGGCGGCGCCGGGAACGACCAGATCTACGCCCACGGGATCGGGAACACGCCCAAGGTCGCGGCCACCTACCTCCGCGGCGAGGAAGGCGACGACTACATCGTGGGTAGCGTCGGCTTCGACGACATCAACGGCAACCAGGGCGCGGATACCGGCGCTGGCGGCGCCGGCGACGATTGGGTCGTGGGCGGTAAGGACAACGACCTGCTCTTCGGCGAGTCCGGGCGGGATCTCGTCTACGGCAACCTCGGCGACGACACCTGCCAGGGTGGCGACGGGAACGACATTGTCCGCGGTGGCCAGAACAACGACCTCGTCTTCGGTGACGCCGGCGACGACTACGTCTCGGGCGACAAGGGCGACGACACCGTCTCCGGCGGCGCCGGCGCCGACCTCTTCCACACCTTCGGCGACGCAGGCATCGACCGGGTCGTCGACTTCGACACCGGCCAGGGCGACCGGGTCCTGCTCGACCCGGGGACCCAGCACACCGTCGCCCAAGTCGGGGCCGACACCGTCATCTCCATGACCGGCGGCGGCCAGATGATCCTTGTCGGCGTCCAACTCTCGAGCCTGCCCGACGGCTGGATCTTCGGCGCCTAGCCGGCCTCCGCCAGGAACTCCGCGATCTCGCGGTCGCTCCGGAGCCGCACCTGTCGGGCGTGGGCGCCGTGTGTGGCCAGCGCGGCCTCCAGCTTCGGGCGGACCGTGCGGTTGTAGCCCAGGATGAAGGCGTAGAACTTCAGGTCGACGGTCTCGCGGCAGCCCTCGGCCATGTCCGGCCGCGTGCCGTCCCGGTACTTCACCACCCGCCAGATTGCGCGCGCCAGGCACAGCCACGCCGGCTGGTCGATCCAGACGATCGTGTCGGCCCGCGGCATGCGCAGGTCCCAGCTGCCGCCGAAATTGCCGTCGCAGATCCAGGCCTCGCCGGCGAGCGCCTCGGCGACCTGGGCCCGGAACACCTCGTCGTCGGTCTCGACCCAGCCCGGCTTCCAGAACAGAACGTCCAGGTGGATCACCGGCAGGCCCAGCGTCTCGCCCAGCCGCCGGGCGAGCGTCGACTTGCCCCCGCCGGAGTTGCCGATGATCAGGATGCGCCGCATGGGCGAGTCCTAGAGCGCCGCCGCCGTCGGCGCCACGATCCCGCTTGACCGCGACACATATAAAGATATCTTTATGTGCAATGAAGCTCTCGGCGAAACAGGCGGTGGAGGTGCTGCGCGCGGCGGGCGAGCCGACGCGCCTGCGTATCCTGGCGCTGCTCGAGCGCGAGGAGCTGGCGGTTCTGGAGCTTTGCCGCGTGCTGGACCAGAGCCAGCCCCGCGTCTCCCGCCACCTTAAGCTCCTGGCCGAGGCGGGCCTCGTCGAGCGGTTCCCCGACGGGGCCTGGGTCTTCTATCGCCTCACCGGGGCCGGGCGCGAGCACGAGGTGATCGGCGAGGTCCTCGCCCGCCTCGACCGCGACGACGCCGTCCTGGCCCGCGACCGGCGCAAGCTCGACGACGTCCAGGCCGAGCGCGCCGCCGCCGCCCAGGCCTATTTCGCCGAGAACGCCAGCCGGTGGGACCAGATCCGCTCGCTCTACGTCTCGGACGCCCACGTCGAGGCCTCGATCCTCGACGCCGCGGGCCCCGGGCGGTTCCGCCGCATGGTCGACCTGGGGTCGGGCACCGGCCGGATGCTGACGCTTCTGGCGCCGCGCGCCGACCAGGCCGTGGGCCTCGATCTGTCGCAGCAGATGCTGAACATCGCCCGCCGCAACGTGGCGGAGGCAGGGCTCTCCCACGTGGAGCTGCGCCACGGCGACATCTTCGACACTCGCCTGCCCGAAGCAGGCGCCGACCTCGTCGTGGTCCACCAGGTGCTGCACTACCTCGGCGACCCGGCCGCGGCGGTGAAGGAGGCGGCGCGGATCGTGGCGCCCGACGGACGTCTGATCATCGTCGATTTCGCCCCGCACCGGCACGAGTTCCTGCGCGAGGAGCACCAGCATCGCCGCCTCGGCTTCTCGGACGAGGAGATGGCGCGCTGGCTGGCCGAGGCCGGCCTGCCGCAGGTCGGCCTTAAGGACCTGCCGCCCACCCGTCCCGACGGGCTGACCGTGAAGATATGGGCGGCCCAGCGCGCGCCCACTCAGCTGAGGAGCGCCGCATGAGCCCGCCCGCCACCGCCCTGGGGCCGGTCGCCCGCGCCGGCGCCGGCGGCAAGGTCCGCCCCAATGTCTCGTTCGAGTTCTCGCCGCCCAAGACCGCCGAGGCCGAGGAGAAGCTGTGGGAGGCGATCCGCCGCCTGGAGCCTCTGAACCCCGCCTTTGTCTCGGTCACCTACGGCGCCGGCGGCTCCACCCGCGACCGCACGCACCGCACCGTGCTGCGGATGCTGAAGGAGACCACGCTCAAGCCTGCCGCCCACCTGACCTGCGTCGAGGCCAGCCGCGCCGAGGTGGACGAGGTTATCCGCGACTACTGGGCCTCCGGCATCCGGCACATCGTGGCCCTGCGCGGCGACCCGCCCGGCCAGATCGGCGGCGCCTATACGCCGCGCGCCGACGGCTACGCCAACGCCACGGAGCTGACGGCCAGCATCCGGGCCGTCGCGCCCTTCGAGGTGAGCGTCGGCCTCTATCCGCACGTTCACCCCGAGAGCCCGTCGATCGAGCACGACATCGAGGTCCTGAAAGCCAAGATCGACGCGGGCGCGACGCGGGCGATCACCCAGTTCTTCTTCGACGTCGACGGGTTCCTGCGGTTCATGGAGAAGGTCCGCCGCGCGGGCGTCACCATCCCGATCTCCCCCGGGATCATGCCCGTGACCAACTATGCGGGCCTGAAGAAGATGGCCGGGCCCATCGGCATCCAGCTTCCGGACTGGCTCGGCAACCTCTTCGAGGGCCTCGACAAGGACCCGGAGACGCGCCGGCTGATCGCCGGCTCGATCGCCTCGGAGATGTGCGCCCGCCTCGCCGAGGAAGGCTTTACCGACTTCCACTTCTACACGCTGAACCGCGCCGACCTGACCTATGCGATCTGCCGGATCCTGGGCGTGCGCGAGACCCCATCCGAGCCGAAGGAAGCCGCGGCATGACCAGGCCAAATTCCAGACAGGAACGCATTGCGGCGCTGAAGGCCGCCGCCAGGGAGCGCATCCTCATCCTCGACGGCTCCTGGGGCGTGATGATCCAGAAGCAGGGCCTCGCCGAGGAGGACTACCGCGGCGACCGCTATCGCGACGCGCCCGGCCAGCAGAAGGGGAACAACGACCTCTTGTGCGTGACCCGGCCCGACATCGTGGCCGACCTCCACGACCAGTACTTCGCCGCCGGCGCCGACATCTCAGAAACCAACACCTTCTCGGCCACCACCCTCGCCCAGGCCGAGTACGGCATGGAGGCCGCCGTCCGCGACATCAACCTGGAGGGCGCCCGCATAGCCCGCGAGGTCGCCGATCGCTGGACGGCGAAGGAGCCGCACAAGCCCCGCTTCGTCGCCGGCTCCATCGGCCCCCTGCCGGTCCTGCTGTCCATGAGCTCGGACGTGAACGACCCCGGCGCGCGCAAGGTGACCTTCGACCAGGTCTATGAGGCCTATTCCGAGCAGATCCGCGCCCTGCACGAGGGCGGCGTCGACCTGTTCCTGGTGGAGACCATCACCGACACCCTCAACTGCAAGGCCGCCATCAAGGCGATCCTGGACCTGGAGGACGAGGGCTACGAGCCCCTGCCGATCTGGATCTCCGGCACCATCACGGACCGCTCCGGCCGCACGCTCTCCGGCCAGACGGTCGAGGCGTTCTGGAACTCGGTGCGCCACGCCAGGCCCTTCGCCGTGGGCCTGAACTGCGCCCTCGGCGCCGAACTGATGCGGCCGCACATCGCCGAGTTGGCGCGCGTGGCCGACACCCTGGTCTCGGCCTATCCGAACGCCGGCCTGCCCAACGCCATGGGCGAGTACGACGAGACCCCGGACCAGACCGGCCACATGCTGCACGAGTGGGCCGAGCATGGCCTCGTCAACATCCTGGGCGGCTGCTGTGGCACCACCCCCGATCACATCCGCCATGTCGCCCAGGCCGTGAAGGGCCTGAAGCCGCGGGCCATCCCGGAACGCCCGACGGCCATGCGGCTCGCCGGCCTGGAGCCGTTCGAGCTCGCCTGATGAAATCACCCGACTGGTACGACGCCTGGTGCGACGAGGCGTTCGACGCCTTCATGGCCAGGCAGAAGCAGCTCACCGAGACCTACCGGCTCGGGGACTGGGAACGCTACGATTACGACGCGGCCGCCCGCACCCTCACCTTCTCCGACCCGAAGGGCGCGCGCGTCGTCGCCGACATCCAGGTCGCCGGCACGATCGGCGCCGAGGACTGGCTGTGGGGCTGGGCCAACAACAACTGGCCGGCCGCCGCCGTCGAGGCCATGTGGGACGTCCGCCGCTTCGGCGTCGAGAACGGGATCGAGGAGTTGACCACCGAGTCCCTGAAGAGCGACGACCTGGGCGATCTCGGCTGGATGCTCACCGCCATCGCCGCACGCATCCTCGAGGCCGAGGGTGGCTATCGCGCCCCGTCGCCCGAAGGCGGCGCCATCTACTTCCTGATCCTGTCCATCAAGTTCGTGAGCTGATGCGTCCCACCTTCATCAACGTCGGCGAGCGGACCAACGTCACGGGCTCGGCGAAATTCCGCAAGCTGATCGCCGAAGGAAACTATCCCGAGGCCCTGTCCGTCGCCCGCCAGCAGGTGGAGGCCGGCGCGTCGGTGATCGACGTCAACATGGACGAGGGCCTGCTCGATTCCGTGGCGGCCATGCGCACCTTCCTCAACCTCCTGGCCGCCGAGCCCGACATCGCCCGCGTGCCGGTGATGATCGACTCCTCCAAGTGGGAGGTGATCGAGGCGGGGCTGAAGTGCGTCCAGGGCAAGGCGATCGTCAATTCGATCAGCCTGAAGGAGGGCGAGGCGGCCTTCCTGAGGCAGGCCCGCGCCTGCCTCCGCTACGGCGCCGCCGTCGTCGTCATGGCCTTCGACGAGGTGGGCCAAGCCGACACCGCCGACCGCAAGGTCGAGATCTGCAAGAGGGCCTACGACCTCCTGACCCAGAAGGTCGGTTTCCCGCCCGAAGACATCATATTCGACCCCAACATCTTCGCCGTCGCCACTGGGATCGAGGAGCACGACAACTACGCCGTCGACTTCATCGAGGCGACGCGGCGGATCAAGCAGCTCTGTCCCCACGCCCGCGTCTCGGGCGGCGTCTCGAACGTCAGCTTCTCGTTCCGCGGCAACGAGCCCGTCCGCCGGGCCATCCACTCGGTGTTCCTCTACCACGCCATCCAGGCGGGGATGGACATGGGCATCGTCAACGCCGGCGACCTTCCGGTCTACGACGACATCCCTGCGGAGCTGCGCGAGGCGGTCGAGGACGTGATCCTCAACCGCCCGCAGCGCACCAACGTCTCCAACACCGAGCGGCTGGTCGAGCTTGCGCCGAAGTACAAGGGCGGCAAGTCCGAGGCCAAGGGGCCAGACCTGACCTGGCGCCAGGGCAGCGTCGAGCAGCGGCTGACCCACGCCCTCGTCCACGGCATCACCGACTTCATCGAGGCCGACACCGAGGAGGCCCGCCAGCAGGCCGAACGCCCGCTGCATGTCATCGAGGGCCCCTTGATGGACGGCATGAACGTCGTCGGCGACCTCTTCGGCGCGGGGAAAATGTTCCTGCCCCAGGTGGTGAAGTCGGCGCGCGTCATGAAGCAGGCCGTCGCCTACCTGATGCCCTTCATGGAGGCCGAGAAGGAGGGCCAGCCCCGCCAGGCCGCCGGCAAGGTGCTGATGGCCACCGTCAAGGGCGACGTCCATGACATCGGCAAGAACATCGTGGGCGTGGTCCTGCAGTGCAACAACTACGAGGTCATCGACCTCGGCGTCATGGTCCCGGCCGACCGCATCCTGGACGAGGCCGAGAAGCACCAGGTCGACATCGTGGGCCTCTCAGGGCTCATCACCCCCAGCCTCGACGAGATGGTGTTCGTGGCCTCCGAGATGGAGCGCCGCGGCTTCACCGCCCCCCTGCTGATCGGCGGCGCCACCACGTCCAAGACCCACACGGCGGTGAAGATCGCCCCCCGCTATCCCGCCGGCTCCACCACCTATGTGCTGGACGCCAGCCGCGCCGTGGGCGTGGTCTCGCAGCTCCTGTCGCCCACCGACAAGCCGAAGTTCCTGGCCGCCACGGCCGCCGACTACGAGAAGGTGCGCGAGCAGTTCGCCCGCGGCCAGGGGAACCGCGCCCGCGCCACGATCGCCGAGGCGCGCGACAACGCCTTCACCCCCGACTGGACGGCCTACGATCCGCCCCGGCCGTCGTTCACCGGCACGCGCACCTTCGCCCCCTACGACCTGCCCGACCTCGTCCGCCACATCGACTGGAGCCCCTTCTTCGCGAGCTGGGAGCTGGTGGGCCGCTATCCGCAGATCCTGGAGGACGACGTGGTCGGCAAGGCCGCCACCGACCTGTTCCGCGACGCGCAAGCCATGCTGGCCCGCATCGTCCAGGAGGGGCTGCTCGAGGCCCGCGGCGTCGTGGGCTTCTGGCCGGCCAATTCCGACGGCGACGACATCGTGGTCTATGCCGACGAGACCCGTGACCGTGAGCTCGCCCGCCTGCACACCCTGCGCCAGCAGATGCTGAAGAGCGGCGACCAGCGCAACGTCGCCCTCGCCGACTTCGTCGCCCCCATCGGGACCAAGCCCGACTGGATCGGCGGCTTCGCCGTCACCGCCGGCCACGGGGAGCTCGCCCAGGCCAAGGCCTTCAGGGACGCCGGCGACGACTATTCGGCCATCCTCTTCACCGCCCTGGCCGACCGGCTCGCCGAAGCCTTCGCCGAGGCCCTGCACCGGCGCGTCCGCACCGAGCTCTGGGGCTATGCGCCGGACGAGCCCTTCGACATCGAGGCCCTGATCGCCGAGCGCTACCGCGGCATCCGCCCGGCGCCCGGCTATCCGGCCCAGCCCGACCACACGGAGAAGGGCACGCTGTTCCGCCTGCTGGACGCCACCGCCCAGGCCGGCATCGAGCTCACCGAGAGCTTCGCCATGACCCCGCCGGCCGCCGTTTCGGGCCTCTATTTCGCCCACCCTGAGGCGCACTACTTCGGCGTCGGCCGGATCGAGCGCGACCAGGTCGAGGACTACGCCCGCCGCAAGGGCTGGGACCTGGCCACGGCCGAGCGCTGGCTCGCCCCCATCCTCAACTACGAGGCCGCGTGATGGACGATCCCGACGCCCGCGCAAGGCGCAACAGGCTCCTCGGCCGGCTGATGATCGTGGGGCTGGGCATGCTCGTGGCCGCCTACGCCGTGGCGATGCTCTGGCGGTAGGGAAAGCGCCCTAGCCTTCGCCCTTCCCCAGTCGTCATGGCCCGGCTTGTCCGGGCATCCATACGCGCAGGAGTGCGCAGCGTCGCCGACCAGGCCCCGCCGGAACCATCTGAGTTCATGGGAGGGCCCGGACAAGCCGGGCCATGACGGTCAGTGAGAGCCTTCGCCGCGGTCGAGGAAGCTCGTGGCGACGCCGCCGCCCTCTTCGACCTGCACCCCCAGGAAACGCATCTCGCCCCCGGCGTAGCTGATGTCCCCGACGGCCAGGTCGTGGTCGCGCACCAGAAGGCTCCGGTCGCGCCGCGTCAGCCGCAGCGTCAGGTCGGTGACGGTGTGGCCCTCGGCGAGGGCCGCCTCGATCTGGCCGCGGAACCGCACGGCCGGTGAGGCGCCGCCCCCGGGCGGAGGCTTGCTCATGGCCGCCCGCCCCAGCCGAGTTCGCCCCACACCTTCACTTGGCAGGGGGTTCCGGCGTCGAACAGCTCGCGAGCGTGGCGGCTGGCCGCCGCCTTGGCCACGTTCTTCTCCGGCGAATGGCCGAAGGCGCGTCCGTCGTGCTCGACGCACCAGACGCCCTCGTGGCGCACGACAGTCAGGACGGATCTTTCGGGGGCGTTGCGCATCGGCGTCCGTTAGCACGGATCATCGCCCCGTTGAGAAATATTATACGAATTATTCCTTGCGTTTCTGCCAGCCGACGCCCATTCTTCCGTAGTCAAATCTCGAATTGGCATGGCAGTTGCGGCCCGGAATTTTTGATAATTCCTGTCCCCGGCCGGCCTAGACCTCCCCGAAATTTTGATCTCGCCGTCCATTCTGGGCGCGAGAACTCATATCTGAAAGAATTCCCCCATGCAGATCGGAACCGTGAAGTGGTTCAACGGCCAAAAGGGTTTTGGCTTCATCCAGCCTGACGACGGCGGCGCCGACGTCTTCGTGCACATCTCCGCCGTCGAGCGCGCGGGCTTCGCCTCCCTGTCCGAGGGCCAGAAGCTGGGCTTCGAGCTCGAGCAGGATCCCAAGAACGGCAAGATGGCCGCCGGCCAGCTTCAGGCGGCGTGACCCGCCCCGCGCCGTCGATGATCATTCAGTACGACGCGCGCCGCGACCGGCTCGGCTGGACGGTCTTCGACCGCTGGACCGGGCAGGTCGTGGTGATCCAGGGCGCGGCGCAATCCGCGCTCTCCTGGATCGACGCCGACGAGCTGGCCGAGCGCCTCAACCGCCGGCGGCTCGACGGCGACCGGGGCCTCCTGCAATGAGCCCTGACCAGCAGCACCGCTGCACCGTCCAGGCCGGCGCCGACGGCGCCCCCTACCTGGCCTTCGAGCCCGCCACCGGCGAGCGCTCGTCCTACAGCAACTCGCTCTTCACCCTCGACCTGCGCGAGGGCGTCACCCGCGAAGAGGCCGAGGCCCTGGCCGAGCAGATCAACCGCCGCCTCTGGGGCGTCTCGGCGACAGTCTTCTGAGGGACAGTGAGCGCATGGACCCCCTGACCGCCGCCCAGGTCCGGGCGCTCCGAAACCTCGCCGAAAAGCGTGACGGCAATCTCACGCCGTTCCTCAACATCGCCGACGCCCAACGCCTCACCGACGTGGGCTTCGCTCAGCGAAGCCGCCAGGGCTGGGAGATCACCAGCGCCGGCGCCGCCTACCTCCAACGCCTCGACCGCCCCGGCGACGACGGCCCGGTGATCTGAGCGCGCGTCCCGCTCGCCCTATTGCAGCGGCGGGAGCGTCCTCGCGCCGGCCGCCGGGGCCGAGCCCTGCGGTTCGCCGAAGGTGAAACTCAGCAGCACGTCGTCGGGCATGGCGCCGGGCCGGGCCGCGTCGCAGAAGCCGATCCGGAGCCGGTCGGGCGCATCGTCCAGGCAGGCCGACCGATCGTCCGCCCATCCCGTCGCGGTTTCATGGCTCGACTGGATCTCCAGGCGGCAATCCTCCGCCTGGATCGGAATCTCCACCCGCTGGTCCAGGTCGCGGCCGCCGATCTGCGAGCCGAAGGTCAGGCGCACCGGACCCTCGGATGCGGGCAGCACCCGAACGGCCCAGCGGTGCAGGCCCCGGTCGGGGCGGGCGGTCGCGGTGAAGCGCGCGGCGGCGCCCGCGGGAAGGTTCAGCGTATGCATGGCGTGTCTCCGGTGTCTCCGGGCGCCGGCGCGGCGCGGGTCAGGGGGGCCGCCGCCGCCAGCCGGGCGGCCGTCGCCTGGGTGTGGGCCGCGCATCGGTCCTGAAGTTCGGCCAGGCCCTGCCAGACCGAGGCGGCGGACTGGTGCTTCAGCCGCACCTGCTGCAACGGGCTGGCCTCGGCCGCCGTCAGCGCCTGCTGCGCGCGGCCGCGATATTCGGCGGCGAGGATTTCGCTCTTCAGCATGCGCCTATTGTCCTCCGCTCAAGGGGTTCGGCGACTGCACGGGCGTGCGCCCATAGAGCCGCTCCAACTGTTGCCGCAGCCGCCCGAGGTCGGACTGCACCGCGATCAGGTCGCTCTGCAGCTGCGCGTTCTGGCGCCGCAGCAGGGCGTTCTCCCGCTCGAGGCCGGAGAGGGTCGGCGGCAGGCTCACTTGCGCACCCCAAGGCCGAGGACGGCGTGGCCGATCGTGAGCAGCCACCCGCCCATGACGAGGGCGATGGACGCTGCGAAGAGCATATTCATGATTGTCTCGAGTGCGCGCCGCGTCGGCGAATGATCGACCGCTTGGCTGGCGGCACAGGACCGACGGCGCATCCCTTATATGGGGACGCGAGGGCGCCCGCGCCAGGGGCGGCCCCCTGCGGAACCCCCGGCGCCGTCATGGCCCGGCTCGTCCGGGCCATCCATGAACACCGCGGTTGGGGATAGGGCCACGAAGGCGACGCGCCTCGATCGGCGGCCGGGATTACCCGGGCGCGCGGGCGGCGAGTTCAGCCTTGAGCTGTTGCCAGTCACGGCCTCGGCCAAATCGTCCGCACAGCTTCCCAGCCGGCGTTCCAACTCCGAAGCGTGGGCCGGCGATAGGGGAACTATCCACGCTTGAGAGATCGCGGCGACTGGGTCAGCACGCTTGCAGCCAGGCTCTTGGCTGACTTCGACGCCTTCGGATTCCCGAGCACCTTCGCCGCCGCGCTTTTCAGCCCTGCGGACGGAGACCTGCTAATCCCAAGGCCCGACCGCTGGCTTGAGGCCACGGCTACGCGCTTCGACTGCTGCCTTAGCCAGCCGATCTCGGATGGCGTCAAGGGATGGCTCACGACCAAGGAGCTGCCCTTCGATGTCCGTGAGGCAGTCGAGGCCATGGCCGAACTGCTCCCGCCAGAAGTTTTCGAGTGCTTCGCCATGGCGTTCCCTTAGCACATCTCGGGTCTGGGGGCGGAGGGCGATCTGGCGCCCGTCGCGGCTCTCCGTAAGCGTGGTCATGGCGATGACCACGCCACCGTTGATTTCGACGTAGCCCTTGAGATTGGCGAGCGTGCCCCCCAGCCCCACGTGATCGTCCACCAACACATAAGCCCAACCCGGCTCAACTTCGCCCTCGAATGTAGCGGGCGTGACAATGCGGTTGAAGGCTGGCGCGCGGGTGTGTCCGACCCAATTGCTCTGGACGATCCGCCCGAAAGCAACGGGCAGTCCCAACTCGACACACAGAACCTGGGCCATGGCGTCGGGGATCGCATTGAAGCCCGCAGTCTCGAGCGCCGTAATCGGTAGCAGGACCGCTCGGCGGTCGCCGATGATCTCGCCGAGAGCCATCGTTGCAGCCGGTGACAGCAGGTCCTCAGCGACCTCGAGCGCAGCCAGGTCGTCGCCCGCCTTGGCCGCAGCATAGGCTGGGTGGTGGTCACGCAGAACGAGCTCCGAATGAACCACGACCTGCGGAGAATCCTGCGGCCAGGGGGTCCGTGGCGGAAACACTAGCTCTCCGGCGGGCTGATCCGGCTCGGACACGATGGAGCCCTACAACCTACGCCGCCCGCCGCGCCGCGAAGCGGCCGTCCGGCAGGGCCGTGACGCGGCCGTAGCGGACCAGGGTGTTCAGCACCTGGACGACGCGCTGTTCGATGCGCTTGCCGCCGCGCTTGAAGCCGCGGGCCAGTTCGGCGGCGTCCATGGGCCGGGCGGCGGCCGCCAGGACGGCCTCGATCGCCAGGGGCTGTTCGTAGCGGTCGGTGGGGAAGGCCGGCAGGCCCTTGTCGATGGCCACCACGGTCTCGCCCAGGTCCAGCTCGCCCGTCTTCGCCGCCGCGCCCTTGGCGAAGCGGGGGATCTGGTAGTCGGGCCGCAGCCAGCGAACGTGGCCGGCCGCCTCCTCCTTCGCCCGCTCGGCGTTGAGGGCCACGAGGCGTTCGAGGATCTCCTCGTCGGAGAGGTCGGCGGGCCAGCCGTAGGCCTCGGCGACCGCCGCGTCGATCTGGTCGTGCAGTTCCTTGAGGATCAGCACCCGGCCGCGCTGCTTGGCGTCCTCCTCGGGGGGGTGAGCGCGGCGCCGGCCTTCACCTTCTCGATGAGGTTATAGAGGCCGGTGAGGGTGAGATCGGGATGCTCCGCGAGGACGATTTTGCGGGTGGCGTCGAGTTCTTCCCCGAGAGCTCCAATTCGGCCAAGCAATTCTCTGGATGGCGAAGGAAAGGGATATCGGTCGAAACAAATCGACTTGTTGTAGACTGGCCTATCCTCCAGCGTGCCTCCGGCCGCGAGCGACCACGTCTTGTGCGCTCTCGACGAGAGAATGGCCAGAACAGCCTCGTCCCCCGAGGCAATACAAACAATCCTATGCTCAGGTAAGTATTCTGATTCGATAAACTGCACCTCGCGGTGTTTGGCCGTTTCGGGAAGCCCGATATACCTCGATAGAGTCGATATTGCCTGACGAAGCTCAGGGCGATTTCGACCAAATAACCACCAGTCGCGCCTAAATTGCGCATCGCGATTTACGTCGCGTTCCGGCTTAACTGTATCGAGCAGGAACTGATATGCAGCGGGATGCTTGGTGCGGAGGCTAGAGTCCGTGGTGCCGAAGGTGTCTATGACAAAGCGCTTTCGCGGGCTTTGAACCAAGTCGCGACCGCTGATGAATGGTTTGATGATTTCGGCCTCCTCGGCGTTCCGAGCGAGCAGCGCCTCCGCAGTAGGCTGGTCTAGAACGAAGCCTCTGCCGGCCAGCATTACGCCGTTCCAAGACAGACCCTTGTTTGCCGCAAGTTCCGTCGCGCCGGTGACGTCGGCACCAGTCGTCAAATCCGGGTTGATGCGGCCAACGGCCTGGGAAAACTCTATGATTGGATCGTTGCCCTCAACGTCTTCTTCATAGCGCGTGCGAAGAAGAACACCTGGCCATGTACCCACTTGGCCCACGGTCATTGCTATTCTAACGCTCGCTGCATCGCGAGTCGCCCGAGTCCAGGGATGATCCGGGATCGCGAAGACAAGGGAAATGGGTGCCTTGCCCTTCAAATGCTGCGCAACGACCCTTCGATTGAAAGTCTGGGTTATTGAGTTAGTGGTCACGAAGCCGAAGCGCCGTAGAGGCGTCTTCTTCACCACGGATAGGCTGGCCGCCCTGTCCCACCAGTAGAGCACAAAGTCGACGCCGTCCGGAACTGTGGGATGCGCCGCCCGAAGAGCATCGACGTAGCCGTCACCTAGCGGACCGCGCATCGCTGCGCCCTTCCCCAAAAACGGCGGGTTCCCCACGATGAACTCCGCCTCCGGCCACTCCGGCCGCCGCGGGTTCGGATAGGTCTCGACCCGCTGGCCGTCCTTCTCCTCCACCGACGGCAGCGGGTAGCCGTCCCAGGTCAGCACCGCGTCGTAGCCCTCGCGGCGGCCGAAATTGATGTTGTTGAACGCCCGCAGGATCGGCTCGGCCGGGTGGCTCTCGTGGTTGCGGTAGTGCCACTGGAGGTAGCCGATCCAGATCACCAGCTCGGCGATGGCGGCGGCGCGCGGGTTCAGCTCCAGGCCCAGGAACTGGTGCGGGTCCACCGTCTCGCCGGCCATGGCGAGGCGGCCCTGCCCTTCGCCCAGGTCGGTGAGGGTCTGCAGCACCTCGCCTTCGAGCTGCTTCATCATCTCGAGCGAGACGTAGAGGAAATTGCCGGTGCCGCAGGCCGGGTCTAGTACGCGCGTCGTGCAGAGCCTGTGGTGGAAGTCGCGCACGATCGCGACCGCCTGTTTGTCGTCGCCGTCGTCGCGGGCCTGCTGCGCCTTGGTGAGCGCGGTTTCCCAATCCTCCCGCAAGGGCTCCATGACCGTCACGCCGACCAGCCGCTGCACATAGGAGCGCGGGGTGTAGTGGGCGCCCAGCTTGCGGCGCTCGTCCTTGTCTAGCGCCTGCTCTAGCAGCGTCCCGAAGATCGCCGGGTCCACCTGCCGCCAGTCGGCGCGGGCGGCGGCCAGCAGCTCGCCGATCTCCTCGCGCCCGAGCTCGAACGCCGTCGTGTCCTTGAAGAGTCCGCCGTTGAAATGGCGCACACGCGCCTCGATGACGTGGCTGAACTCCTCGCCCTTCTCCATCTGGCCCCAGAGCGCCTTGAGGCGGTGGGGGAAGTGACTGGGGTCGTGGGTGCTCTTTTCCAGAAGCGCCCCGAACGAGCCCCTGGGCAACAGGTCCGTGTCCTCGGCGAACATCGTGAAGAGGCAGCGCATGAGGAAGTGCGCCACGTCCTCGGGATTGCACTTCCGTGCCTCCAGCGCCTTGCTCACCTCGGCCAGGCGCTTCGCGATCTCGCGCGTCACCCGCGCCGAGGTCCTGGTGGGGTCCAGCGCGTGGGGATCGGTCCAGATGCAGGCGAGGCGCTTGCGGACGTCCTCGTCGCGCAGGTCGTCCATGTAGATCCGGAACCCGTTGCGGTCCGGGAACTGGTTGTAGGCGCGGCCCGTGCCCGAGAAGTCGGCGAACACCTCCAGGCAATGGCCCACGTCGCAGGTGATGATGAAGGGCGGCGCGGGCTGGTCGGCGTCGAGCAGGAAGACATAGCCTTCGGCCTGACGCCGCGCGTTCTGCATCATCGCGTCCCACGAGGGGCCGCGGGGGCGACGCCCCAGGGAGTCCGGCGGGTCCGGCAGGGCCAGGCCCTGCTGTGTCGGGATCGCGTACTTGGCCCCGGGCAGGCGTGACTGCTTGGCCTCCAGGATGAAGGCGTTCTTCTTGTAGAGGTCGATCCGCTTGGGCGCGGTGCCGCCTTCGCTGGCGCGCGGCCGCACGGCGCGCTCGAAGACATAGTCGTTGCGGGCGGTGTCCGCGCCGGCCGGCTCCGGCCGGGGCACGCCGAGCACGTCGCAGAGCTCCGACAGGAAGAGCTGGTAGTTCGCACGCTCGGCGCCGCCCTCACGCTCGGTCCAGCGCTGGATGAAGTACTCGACGTCCACGGCCGCACTCGCCCCCCGGCGGCGCAGCTAACCGGAACTCGCCGCCCCTGGCAATTCAGGCGTGGGTTGTGGCGCCTTCAGCGCTCCCTCCACGTGGCTAGGCCTTCCTCGCCGCAGGACCCGGCCGCCCTCCTGGCGGAGGGCATGGGGCGGCGGCCCTCCGGGCGCAGGCTCGACGTCCGGCCAGCCTTGACTCCCGGCCACGGTCGGCACATACTGGAACATACCAAGAACATCATGCCGGCTTCCCCAAGGAAATCAAGCGCGTTTTGGCCGGGCCGACCACGACCCCCTATAGCGATCTCCAGGAATGGCCGGGTCATCGGGCGTGACTAATCGGCGATCAGGTGCGCAGGATGGCGAAAAGACACGGAGGATGCCGATGCCCAGCCTGGTTCACCTGCCGGCCGATGCGCCGGCCGACGAGGTCGCCGCCGTCCTGACGCGCGACGGGGCGCTGATCCTGGACGACGCCCTGCCCGCCGCGGCGCTGGACGCCCTGGTGGCCGAGCTGCGCCCCTATGTGGAGGCGACCGAGCCCGGGCGGGACGTATTCTCGGGGACGAAGACCACCCGGACCGGGGCGCTGGTGGCGCGCTCGCCGCGGACCCGGCCGCTGGTGATGGACCCCAGGATCCTTTCGCTGTGCGACGCGGTGCTGAAGCCCAACTGCCTGCGCTACCAGCTGCACCTGACCCAGGTGATCCGCATCATGCCGGGCCAGGGGGCCCAGCCGATCCACCGCGACCGCTGGGCCTGGGGCCGGGGCCTGTCGCACCTTGAGCCGCAACTCAACACCATCTGGGCGCTGACCGACTTCACGGCCGAGAACGGGGCGACCCAGGTGGTCCCCGGCTCGGTAGACTGGCCCGACGATCGGACGGCGCGGCCGGAGGAGATCGCCCGCGCGGAGATGAAGCGGGGCTCGGTGCTGGTCTATCTGGGCTCGGTGTTCCACGGCGGCGGGGCCAACGAGAGCGGCGAGGACCGCTGGGGGCTCAACATCACCTATGCGCTGGGGTGGCTGCGGCAGGAGGAGAACCAGTACCTGTCGTGTCCGCCCGAGGTGGCGAAGGACCTGGAGCCGGAGCTGCAGGCCCTCGTGGGCTACGCCATGGGCAGCTACGCCCTCGGCTACTTCACCCCGCCCCTGCCGCCCGGCGAGGGGCCCGAGGTCGCGCCGCCCGAGCTGGCCCTGCGCCCCGGCGACCGCACGGGTTCGAGCCTGGGCGAACAGGACCTCTACGAAGCCACGGTGGCCCACGCCCGCGCCGCGCGGGAGCCGGCGGAATAGGGAGGGCTATTCGAACCCCGCCCCGGGCTTGGTGCGGATGTTGAGCTGGCCGGCGAGGCCCGCCTTGCGATGGTGCTCGATGGCGTGCATGGCCGGCGACATGGCCATCTCGCGGAAGGCGGCGAGCGAAGGGTATTCGGCCAGGGCCACGGCGTCCCACAGGTCCTCGACCTCGCCCAGCATGAGGCCCGTGACCCGCCCGGAGTAGCGGACCCGGCCGCCCAGGCCCTCCACCAGCTGGCGCACCGCCTCGCCGTAGCGGGCGTAGGCCTCGGCGCCGGAGAGGTGGGCGTCGGCGCCGTCTTCGTACTCGGCCTTGTCCTTGAATTTCAGGAGGTTGACCATCACGAACGGGCCGTCCTCCGGCCCTCCGAAGAAGTCCATCGCCTGCTGCGGCGTGGGCATCACCTGGTTCTCGACCTTCATGGCGGGATCTCCTCTCAGCCCCGGCGGCGGATCATGGCGTCGATGACCTCGACGATTTCGGCGGGGCTGTCCTCCTGCAGGAAGTGGCCGCCGGCGAGGGTGACGTGCGGCTGGCCCTTCGCGCCCGGGATCCGGGCCTGGAGGGGAACGTCGCCGCCCTTGGTGACCGGATCGCCGTCGCTGAAGGCCGTGACCACGGGCCGGTCGAATCGCTCCAGCACCGTCCAGGCGGCCATGTTCTCGGCCACCGAGGCGTGCTCGGGCGTCACGGGGACGAGGGTCGGGAACTGGCGGGCGCCCTCCTTGTAGGTCTCGTCCGGGAAGGGGGCGTCGTAGGCGGCGATCTCGGCGGGGGTAAGGTCTCGGGCGGTCCCGCCGTTGACGATGACGCCGATGGGCATGACGGGGATGTTCTGGCTGAACTCCAGCCAGGCCTTGAAGCCGTCGGTCATGCCGGTCCCGGTGGGCAGGCCGGTGTTGGCGATGACCAGGCCCGCGAACCGCTCGGGGAAGGCCGCGGCCAGGCGCAGGCCGATCAGCCCGCCCCAGTCCTGGCAGAAGAGGGTGAGGTTCGTAAGGTCCAGGCCGGTCAGCCACTGGCTCATCCAGGCCACGTGGCGCTCGTAGGTGTAATCGGTCCGCCGGGCCGGCTTGTCCGAGCGGCCGAAGCCGATCAGGTCGGGGGCGATGGCCCTGTGGCCGCGCTCGACGAGGCCGCGGATGATGTGGCGGTAGAGGTAGGCCCAGGACGGCTCGCCGTGCATCAGCAGCACCGGGGCGCCGTCGCGGGGGCCCTCGTCGACGTAGTGCAGGCGCAGCCTCGTCCCGTCGGCGTCGGTCACCTCGGCGTACTTGGGCGCGTAGGGCCAGTCGGCCAGGCCCTCGAACCGCTCGTCCGGCGTGCGCAGAACCTCCATCGACCTACTCCCTTGCTGCTATATAGTGACATTATGACTGCCACTATCCATCCAAGTCAACGCTCGACAGGCGCAAGGGCGATGGGCGAGAAGCCGGCGATGACCGCCGAAACGGAGACTGCCCCTCAGGTCCTCGACGGCCGCCGACGCCGCGGCCAGGACAACCGCGCCCGGATCGTGGCGGCGATGATCGACCTGGTCGGGCAGGGCCAGGTGCAGCCCAGCGCCGAGCAGGTGGCCGCCCGCGGCGGCGTCGGCCTGCGCACCGTCTTCCGCCACTTCCAGGACATGGACAGCCTCTACCGGGAGATGTCGCGGGTCATCGAGGGCGAGCTGCAGGCCATAGTCGAGCGGCCCTATGCGGCCGAGGGCTTCCCCGCCCGCCTGATCGAGATGATCGGCCGGCGCGCCGAGGGGTTCGAGCGGATCGCCCCGTTCCGGCGGGCGGCCGATGCGGTGCGCCACCGCTCGCGCTTCCTGGCGGGCGACGCCGACCGGCTGGCGCAGACCATGCGACGCTTGCTCGTGGCGGAGCTGCCGCCCGAGCTGGCCGCCGACGCCGTGGCGGTGGAGGCGCTCGATCTCGTCACGAGTTTCGAGGCCTGGACCCGCCTGCGCCGCGACCAGGGCCTGGATCCCGCCGCCGCCCGGACCGTGGTGGAGGCGGCGGTCCGCCGGCTGATCGGAACCCCGGCGGCCGCCAGCGATTGATCTCTGCAAGGAGATCACGATGCTTGGACTCGAACTGCTCTACGGCCTCGGCGCCCTGGCGCTGCTCGCCGCCCTGGTCTGGGGCTTCACCCAGCACCGGCGCCGCAACCGCGCGAACGACGCCGTCACCGAGGCCGCCACCCGCGACGAATACGACCACCCCGACACCTATCAGCGCGACGAACAGGCGTTCCGCGACCAGATCCGCCCAAGCTGACGGCCATGGGCGCGAGTGAACCGGACCCGCCCCGCGAGGGCCCCGCCGACGACGAGGTCCTGGACGTCGGCCAGGAGGAGGTCTTCTCCCGCACGGAAGTGGAGCTGGGCCGGATCGAACATTCGACCGAGGCCGGGCGCGAGCGGCCGCCTCAGGCCTCCAGCTCGATGTCCCAGTAGAGGTAGTCGAGCCAGCTTTCGTGCAGGTGGTGCGGCGGGAAGCGGCGTCCGCGCTCCTGCAGCTCGAAGGCCGTCGGCCGGCGGGGCTTCTGCCGCGGATGCATGTGCGCCTCGTGCGGCGTTCGCCCGCCCTTGGTCAGGTTGCAGCGTGCGCAGGCGGTGACGATGTTCTCCCAGGTCGTGCGCCCGCCGCGGGAGCGGGGGACCACGTGGTCGAAGGTCAGGTCCTCGCCCGCCCGGCAATACTGGCAGGTGAAGCTGTCGCGGAGGAACAGGTTGAAGCGGGTGAAGGCCGGGGGCCGATCCTGGGCCACATAGCTTTTCAGCGACACCACGCTGGGCAGCTTCATCCGGAAGGACGGGGAGCGGACTTCCTGCTCGTAGGTGGACACTACGTCCACGCGGTCGAGGAACACCGCCTTGATCACCTCCTGCCACGGCCAGAGCGACAGGGGGTAATAGGAGAGCGGCCGGAAGTCTGCGTTCAACACCAGACAGGGCCACCCGGAAGGCGCGGCCTTAAGCACCTGCATGGCAGGGCCTCCGCGGCTGCGCATACGCTCTTATGACGATAGACCTGGGACTGAAGACGAACCCTCCCAGCCAGCGTGAATCGACGAAGCTCGGAGAAAAATATAGGGCCGATTCGGAGACAACTCTACGACGCCCTCAGGGGTGGCCCTGTCGTCCCGCCCGGTCTTCGGCGGGCGGGACGTTCAATCGGGCCGCACGGATCAGGCGCCGAGGCCGGCGGTGGAGACGGCCGCGAAGAGGCCAAGGAAGAGCAGGAAGCTCGGAGCGATCCGGTCGAACTTTGCGAGAGACATGACACACACCTTTCGGTCTGGGTTTCGGGTGGAACCCCGGGGGAGCGGGGCTGTCCGTCTGGACACCGTTTAGATAGCACCATCTGAACACTGCACAGATCAGCGATTTCGCCTGATGGCTATGCATTTGCGCATTGGCGTAGGCGCGGCCATGCCTCGACGCCTCGCGCCTTGCCTCCACCAGACAACCATGCGTTGCTGCCTGAGCGATGGGCCGGGAGCCGTGGCGAATGATCAGAAGCCCTTTTTGGCTTGCCTTCGGACTGACGCTCGCCGCCGCCGATCTCTCACGAGCACAGGAGCAGGGGCGTCCCGTCATCAATTCCGACAGCGTCGATTGCGGCTCGGGCGAGCCCGAGAAGATGCTTCCGGCCTGCACGCGCATCATCAGGAACAAGGGCCGGACGCCCATTGAGCGCGCCATCGCCCTGCGCAACCGCGGCTTCGTCCATCAGCAGCGCGGCGAGTGGGACCAGGCGATCGCCGACTATGACGCGGCCCTGGATCTCGGCCCGGCCGCCGCCCAGACCGACGGCGTCGTGGCCCGCACCTACGTCAACCGCGGCATCACCCATATGGCCCACGGCGACGACAAGCGGGCCGTCGCGGACTTCGGCGCCGCCATCGCGACGGATCCGACGCTGGTCTCGGCCTACCTCAACCGCGCCGCCCTGGCTTTGCGGCGCGGCGACAACGCGAACGCCCTCGCCGACCTGGACGTGGCGGCCCGGCTGGCGCCCGACGACCCGGCGGTCTTCCGGTCGCGCGGCGCGCTGCGCAGCAATGCTGGCGATCTCGAGACGGCCATCGCCGACTTCAGCGCCGCCATAGCCCTCGATCCGACCGACGCAGCGGCCTGGCGCCATCGCGGCCTGACCTATCAGAAGCTGGGAGATGCCGCGCGCGCGGAGGCCGACGCCGCCGAGGCGCTGCGTCTCGATCCGAACGTGGCGGGCGGCCACAAGGCCCGTGGGCTCGCGCTCCAGGCTCTGGGCCGCGGCGATCAGGCGATCACCGAGTTCGGCCGCGCCATCGACCTCAACCCCACCGACGCCGAGCTCATGAAGGTGCGCGGCGACGCCCATCTCGCCAACGGCGCCCGCCACGAGGCGATCGCCGACTTCAGCCGCGCCATCGCGCTCGATCCTGGCTTCCGGGACGCCTACAACAACCGCGCCGCCGCCTACATGCAGCAGGTCGACTGGGACCGCGCCATCGACGACCTCGAACAGGCGGTCGCGATCGACCCGCGGTTCGTCGCCGCCCTGCTCAACCGCGCCCAGGCCTGGAAGATGAAGGGCGAGAGCGCATCGGCCCTGGCGGACTACGATCGGGTCATCGCCCTCGATCCGACGCTGGCGATCGCCTTCCGCCACCGGGCCGCGCTCCATCAGGCTCGGGGCGACCACGCCGCCGCCATCGCCGACTACAGCCGCGCCCTGGATCTGGACCCCGAGGACGAGGGCGCCTGGCGCGGCCGAGGAATCGCCCAACTCAAACTCGGGCGCATGAACGCGGCCATCGCCGACCTCACCCGGGCGATCACCCTCGATCCGAACGACGCGCTCGCCTTCCACCACCGCAGCAGGGCTCATGCTTCCGTACGCGACATGAAACGGGCCAACGCCGACGACGCGATCGCGGTCCGTCTCGATCCCCGCCTTGCGAAGTCGCGCGCCGCCTACGAACCCTAGACGCGCTTCGCTAGTCCCGCTTGGGCGCGCCCAGCGGGAAGTAGTGGCGGAAGCGCCTGGCCTCATCCACCGCACGGGCGAAGGACGGCCGTTGGAGCAGGCGCGCGCGGTAGGCCGTGAGGTTCCGGTACTGCTCGGGAATCCGGTGCGTCCAGTCAGCATAGAACAGCGAGGGCGCGGCGGCGCAGTCGGCCAGGGTGAAGGTCTCGCCCACGGCCCAGGTGCGGCCCTCCATGCGCTGGTCCAGCCAGGCGTAGCTGGTGCCCAGCGTCTTGCGCGCTTCCTCGACGCCGGTGGGGTCGCGGCTGTCGGCCGGACGCAGCGCGTCGAACACGAGCTTGCCCTGGGGCGTCATGACGTAGTTGTCGAAGACCCGGTCGAGCATCCGCACCTCCAGGGCCAGGTCGGGATCCTCAGGGATCAGCTTCACCGGCCCCGGATGGTGGACCTGGAGGTATTCGATGACGATCGAGGCCTCCAGCACCACGCGCCCGTTCTCCCGCACGATCGGGAAGCGCTTAATCGGCCACAGCGAGGCGAATTCCTCGCCGACGCCGGCGTCCTCCAGCATCCGATAGGTGAACGGGACGTCGTTCTCGTAGAAGGCGATGAGCGCCTTCTGGCAGTACGACGAGAACGGGTGGGCGAAGAGTTCGATGGTCATGCGAACGCCCTGGCTTCGCGTCCCTCAAGCAGGGCGGCCAGGTTCTCGATATGCCAGGTCGTGCCGTGCTCCCGGCTCTTCACCGCGTCGCCGCCGCCGACCAGGTAGGAGCCCTGTTCGGTATGGATCAGCCGGGTCCTGTCGCCCTCGGCCCGGAGTTCGAGCGTCAGCAGCGAGACCGACAGCTTATCGCCGTTGTTGAACATGTCGTAGGCGAGGATGATCCGCTCATTCTCGACGATGTCGTGGTAGGTGGCCTGGAAGTCGGTGACCATGCCGCTGGGCCAGCGGGCGTGGAACCGCTCCTTGCCGCCCACGCGGAAGTCGAGGTGGCGGTCCAGGGTCTCGACGTCCGACGGGGCCTTGAACCAGGCGCCCTTGGCCTCAAGGCTGGCATAGGCTGCAAAGACCCGCGCCGGCGAGGCGTTCAGCACTCGCTCGATGGTGAATGTCGCGTTGGTGACGGTCATCGTTCGTTCTCCTCGGGGGCGGTCCGGGCCAGGTAGGCCTCGAGCTGATCGTATTGCTGCTCCCAGAAGCGCCTGCGCTCGGCGATCCAGCGCTCGACCTGGGCCATGGCCTTGATCTCCAGGGCGCAGGTGCGGACGCGGCCCACCTTCTCGCTCTTCACAAGTCCGGCCTCCTCCAGGACCTTCAGGTGCTGGACCACCGCCGACAGGGTCATCGGCAGGGGCTTGGCCAGTTCGCTGACCGAGGCGGGACCGAAGCTCAGGCGCTCCACCATGGCGCGCCGTCCGGGATCGGACAGGGCATGGAAGGCGAGGTCGAGCGGCTCAGGCTGATACTGTAGCATCCACTTAAGTATCGGCAGCGAGCGGCAGGAGTCAACCGGCTCGCCGCGCCGGCGGCGCCCGGCCCGAAAAGAAAAAGGGCGCCGCGGGTGCGGCGCCCTGGAGGTGTGTGGGGGGATGGAGCCGCCTAGTAGCGGCGGTAGCCGTAGTCGTAGCGGTCGTAGCGGTTGTCGTAGCGATCGCCGTAGCCGTAGCGGTCGTAGGACCGGTAGCGGGTGTCGCGGTAGTACGGCTGGCTGCTGCGGTAGCCGTAGCGGTTGTACCGGCGCTTCTTCTTGTCGTTGTCGCTGTCGCTGTCGACGGCGACGCCCAGGGCGGCGCCGGCCACGGCGCCGATGGCGACCGCCTCGGTCGAGCCGTCCACGGCCGCGCCCGCCACGCCGCCCAGGATGGCGCCGATCAGCGCGCTCTCGGTCCTGGAGGCCGCCGCCGCCTGGCTGGCCGGAAGGGCCACGGCGCCGGCCACGGACAGGGCCAGGGTGGCCTTCATTAGCTTATTGGTCATGGCTCGGTCTCCTTTGTCTGCGGTCGCGGGGAGCATCCCTCTCCGCGATCTTGAGACCCACCCTAGCGGCGCGGGCCTGAACCCGTCCGGAGGCCTGCGTTCATCTGGCCGACAGGTTGGCGGACACGAAAAAGGGCCCCGGAAGGGCCCCTCGAAGCATCGCGGACCGGCCGCGGCGCGGACGTGGATCCGGCTTCAGACCACGCCCGAGACGCCGACGGCCGCGAAGACCACGACCAGGCCGAACATCGCCGTCGTGAGCGCCGCAGGCGCCGCCCGGTCGATCAGCCGCTTCATCATCGCGAGAGACATGACACACACACCTTTCTCTTGCTGGCTAACGTCCTCCGGCGGTTGCCCCGGGGGAGCGGAGCGTTCCGTCTGAACGCCCTTTAGATAGCAGCGCCTGCGCCGGTAAAGGATCGGTGATTTCGCATCGTCGCCATGCGTTTTCGCAAAACGTCCGGTGCAGAAGTTGCGCAGTCGCCGGGCGGCCGCGGCCGGTTTTCAGGCGCCGCGCGGCAAACCTCCACCGTCCGGCGCGCGAGGGTCTGGGCGAGCCCGCCGGCTTGCGCATCCTCGGGGCATGGACACCGCACGCCCCGCCCCCACCCGCCGCCAGCTCATGAAGGCCGTCGGCCTGCTCGGAGGGACGGCCGCGATCTACCAGCTGATGACCACCTTCGGCCACGCGGCCGAGACGCGGTTTCCCGGACCGCCGAACCTGTCAGGGGCGCGGCCGGGAGATTCCGTACTGGTGCTGGGGGCGGGCCTGGCCGGCCTGCTGGCCGCCTACGAGCTGCGGAAGGCCGGATACGATGTCCGTATCCTGGAATACCAGGACCGCGCCGGCGGGCGGAACTGGTCGCTGCACGGCGGCGACCGCTACACCGAGCTGGGCGGCGCGACCCAGGAGGTGAAGTTCGCCAAGGGGAACTACCTGAACCCCGGCCCCTGGCGGATCCCGCACCATCACCGGACTCTGCTGCACTACTGCCGCCAGTTCGGCGTGGCGCTGGAGCCGTTCGTCCAGCTGAACCACAACACCTACGTCCATTCCACCGAGGCCTTCGGCGGGACGCCCCAGCGCTACCGGTCCCTGGCCGCCGACTTCGAAGGCAACGTCGCCGAGCTGCTCGGCAAGGCGATCGACCAGAAGGCGCTCGATTCGGCCCTGACGGCCGAGGACATGGACCGGCTGAAGGAAGCCCTGCGGAGCTGGGGCATGCTGGACCGCGACATGCGCTACGTGAAGGGCGACCGCTCCTCGCGCCACCGCGGTTTCGACCTGGCGCCCGGGGGCGGCGTGAACGGGGCGCCCCGGCCTTCGGACCTCTTTCCCTTCGACGAGGTCCTGAAATCGGGCGTGTGGGCCAACATGGCCTTCTTCATGACCGACGAGTTCCAGACCACCATGTTCCAGCCGGTCGGCGGCATGGGGATGATCGGCAAGGCCTTCGCAAAACAGGTCGCCGGCCTCATCACCTACGACGCCAAGGTGACGAAGCTGGTCCAGGACGCCTCGGGCGTGACCGCCACCTACGCCGACACGAAGACGGGAGCCGTATCCACCGCCAAGGCCGACTTCTGCGTCTGCACCATCCCGCTCACGGTGCTCTCGCAGATCGAGACGAACCTCTCGGACAGGAAGCAGGCCGCGATCGCCGCGGTCCCCTACTCCGGCTCGGTCAAGGTCGGCCTCGAGATGCGGCGGCGGTTCTGGGAGGAGGATCAGGACATCTTCGGCGGCCACTCCTTCACCAACCAGGAGATCGGGCTGATCTCCTATCCCAATTCCGGATTCCTCTCCGAAGGGCCGGCGGTCCTGCTCGGCGCCTTCGCCTATGGCGCCGGGGGCTACCGGCTGGGCGGGCTCACGCCCGAGGAACGCATCGAGGCGGCCCTGGCGCAGGGGTCGGTCTTCCATCCGAACGCCTATCGCAGGGAGTTCCTCTCGGGCGCCTCCGTGGCCTGGAGCCGCGTGCCGTGGGTGATGGGGTGCTGCGCCCGCTGGAACGAGGACACGCGGCGCGAGCACTACCAGACGCTCGTGGCGCTGGAGGACCGCATCGTCCTGGCCGGCGAGCACGCCAGCTACGTCGGCTGCTGGATGGAGGGCTCGCTGCTCTCGTCGCTCGACGCCATCACCCGCCTGCACAAGCGTGCGCTGGAGGCTTGACCATGAGCTGTCGCCGATCGTTTCTCGCCCTCGCCGCCGCGGCCGTCCTGGCCACCCCCTCCTGGGCCGACGAGCCGGGGCCCGGGGGCACGCGCCCGCCCGTCGCCCGGACCGGCGAGGAAGTCTATCGGACCTACTGCCAGACCTGCCACATGGCCGACGGCAAGGGAGCGACAGGCGCGGCGGCCTTCCCGGCCCTGGCGCACAATCCGCGCCTGGGAACCGCTGCCTACGCGGTCTACATCATCGAGAACGGCCGGGGCGGCATGCCGTGGTTCCGAGACGCCCTGAGCCCCGAACAGGTGGCCGCCGTCGTCACCTGGCTGCGCACCCACATGGGCAACGACTATCGCGAGCCGGTCACCGCCGCCGACGTGGCCGCCGGGCGACCGTAGCCGCCGCAGGCGGCGGAACCGCGGCGGCCCGGCGCGGTTGTCCGGGAAAGGAGGCCGCCATGAACTATCGCTTCGTCCACCTGAGCTCGTCCGGCGCAGCCCTGCAGTCGGAGGAATGGTCGTGCGCGTCCGACACCGAGGCCCTGCACCGCGCGCAGTCGCAGGTCCCCTCGTTCGGCGCCGAACTGTGGCGCGGCGACCGCCGCCTCAGCACCTTCGCAGGGCCGCTGAGCACGGCGCGCGAGTCAGCGCGGGAGACAGCGTAGAGCCAGCGCCCACTCCACCGCTTCGCGGTCCCCCTCCCCCGAAGTGTTCCCCTCGGGGGAGGTGTCAGCGAAGCTGTCGGAGGGGGCGCTAGGGCCGTGCGCGGCCGAACCTATTCCGCACCCGGCTTGCCGGCCACAGCGGCCGCCGCCTGTTCCTTCTCCTGCTGGCGGGCGCCGCCGAGGATGCCCGGGAGGGCGTAGTTGCCCTCGTGGCAGGCGTATTCGTAGATCCGGCCCGCCGGCGTGAAGACGTACTCGCCGCCCCACGGCTGGTCCCAGGTGTCCGGGTCCTCGACCTGAAAGCGGTAGTGAATCCGGTCCGGTCCGGTCCGCTTGAACCACTCGGTGACCTTCAGGTTCTTCCAGGAGCCGTAGAAGTGCTGGCGCTCGGGGATGTTGGTGGTCTCGACCACCAGGGTGTCGCCTTCGTACCGGCCGATGGAATCGCCCAGCCAGGGCCGCAGGCCGTCGGTGCGGTGCTGGCCGTTCAGCCGCACCACGCGCGCCTCGTGGATCATCTCCACCTCGATCACCACCGAGTCCGGCGTCTGAACGATGTGATAGCCGTTGTTGTAGTAGCCGTTGGGCAGCATTGGCGGGCCGGCGTTGCGGCCGAAGCCCATGATGCAGCGCTCGCCCAGCGAGCGGGTCTCGTAGCTGGTGTAGTCGTCGCGGAACTGGCCGAAACCCTCGGGCCGCGGCGCGTCCTTCTTCCGGGGCGGGGCCTGGCCGTTCGCCGTGGTCACGATCGAGGTGCGGTGCTCGCCGTCGATCTCCAGGATTTGGGTGCCGGGATCGATCCAGAAGCTGTTGTAGCCGCCCACGTCGCCGCCGGCGGCGCCGAAGTCGGGTCGGAACTCGAGCAGCTTCTGCTGAGCTGGGCTGGCGGTCAGGTCCTTGTGGGTGGCGTTGGGATCGGTGGGCTCGTTGGCCGCGGCCAGGGCCTCGGTCCAGGCCTTCTCGATCATGTCCGCCTCTTCGGCGCTCATGGTGGCCTTGTCGCCCAGTCGCCGGTTGCGGGTGAAGGGCGTCATGGTCGAATTGGTCCAGTAGCCGGAGAGGTCCGGCTGGCCCATGGCGTTCTTCGGCGCCTTCCACGCCTTCGACGCCGGCGCGGCTTTGTCGCCGGACGGCGCGGCATGCCCCGCGGTCGCCACCCCGGCGGCCATGGCGGTCCCAAGAGCGAGAACGAGCGCTAGTCTCACGGCGGCTTCCTCCCAATGCCTTGCGTCCGCCTTCGAGGGCGGATCTGTCGGGCGAGCATACCATGTTTGCGGCGGGCGTGTAGGCGAGGCGCCGCCCTCTTCCCTTCCCCCACGCCACCCGGGGAATGCTGGGATTCCACGGCGATCGGCGCGGGAGTGCGGCATGGCGGCATATGACCTGGCAGTGGTCGGCGGAGGCATAGGGGGATCGGCCCTTGCGACCGTTATGGCGCGGGCCGGCCGGTCGGTCCTGCTGCTCGAGCAGTCGCAAGCCTATGTCGACCGTGTGCGCGGCGAGTGGATCGCGCCGTGGGGCGTCACCGAGGTGAAGCGCCTGGGGCTCTACGACCTGCTGCGCGAGGCCGGCGGCCACCACGTGACCCGCCACGTCACCTATGACGAGACCCGCACCCCGGCCGAGGCGGAGGGCCGGACCCTGCCGCTCAGCCTGTTCGCGCCGGACGTGCCGGGGCCGCTTTGCCTGGGCCATCCCAAGCACTGCCAGACGCTGTTCGACGCCGCCCGCGCCGCCGGGGCCGACGCGCGCCGGGAGATTTCCGTCACCGGACTCGACCTGGGCCCCGCGCCGTCGGTGACCTTCGTCCAGGACGGCCGGGAGCACACCGCCCGCGCCCGGCTGGTGGTCGGCGCCGACGGGCGCACGTCCCAGGTCCGCGAGACCGCGGGGATCGTCCTGCGCCAGGACACGCCGCACCACTGGTTCGCCGGCCTGCTGGTGGAGGGCGCCGACGGCTGGGACGACCAGCTGCAGGCGATCGGCACCGAGGGGGACTTCGGCTTCCTGGCCTTCCCGCAGGGCGGCGGGCGGGTGCGCGTCTATGGCGGCTACGCCCTGGACCAGGCCAAGCGGTTCAAGGGGCCGGAGGGCGCGCGCCGCTTCCTCGACGCCTTCGACATGGCCTGCAGCCCCCCGAACCGGAGCCTGGTGGCCGGCCGGCCGGCCGGGCCGCTGTACAGCTACGTCAACGCCGACGCCTGGACCGACCAGCCATTCGCCGAGGGAGTGGTGCTGGTGGGCGACGCCGCCGGCTGGAACGATCCGATCGTCGGACTGGGCCTCTCCATCACCTATCGCGACGTGCGGCTGGTGAGCGACATCCTGAAGGCCTCCGACGACTGGTCGCCGGCGGCGCTCGCGCCCTACGGCGAGGAGCGGGCCGAGCGGATGCGCCGGCTGCGGTTCGCCGCCTCGATCCAGGCCGCGCTCGACATGGAGTTCGGACCCGAGGCCGCCGCGCGCCGGCGGCGCTATCATGAACGGTCGGCGGCCGATCCCAGCCTGGGCCTGCACGGCGTGGCCGTGATGGCGGGGCCAGAGGTGGCCCCGGCGGAGTTCTTCACGCCCGAGAGCCGGGCGCGGGTGCTGGGACTGGAGAGGGCATGAGCATGAACCTGGCCGAGATGGAGGCCTTCAACGCCGACTGGCTGGCGGCCTGGACCGCCAAGGACGTCCCGCGGCTCGTGGCCTTCTACTCGAAGGACTGCGTCTACAAGGACCCCCAGACCGCGGCGGGGCTCACGGGCCGCGAGGCCCTGCGGGCCTATCTGGAGGGGCTGTTCGCGGCGACGCCCCCGATGACCTACACGCCGGACGAGGTGTGGGCGATCGAGGGCGGCTTCTGCGGCCGATGGTACTGCGATATCGGCAAGGGCGGATCGGGCGGCCGCCTGCGCGGCTTCGACCTCGTGCGCCTGCGGGGGCGCGAGATCGTCCACAACGAAGTCTACGTGCATCAGCTCTGAGCCATGCCCAAGCCCCCCGAAATCCGCCGCCCGGAAGCGATCGACGCCGACTGGCTGACGCGGGCCCTCCAGGCCGCCCGGATCGAGGCGGTCGTCAGCAGCTTCGAAGCGCGCCCCGTCGGGACCGGACAGATCGGCGACAGCGTCCGCTTCCGCCTGACCTATGCGCGGGCGTCCGACGATGCGCCGGCCTCGATTGTAGGCAAGTTCCCCTCGGCCGACCCGGACAGCTTCCGCACCGGCGTAGCCCTGGGAAACTATGTGCGGGAGGTGCGCTTCTACCAGCAGCTCGCCCGGACCGCCCTGATCTCCACGCCGGTCTGCCACATGGCCGAGGTGGACGAGGCGAGCGGCGAGTTCGTGCTCCTCATGGAGGACCTGGCCCCCGCCGAGCAGGGCGACCAGCTCACGGGCGTGACGATGGCGCAGGCCGAGCGCGTGGTCGACGAGGCGGCCAAGCTCCACGCCTCCCACTGGGAGGACGAAGCGATCGAGGAACTGGCCTGGGTGTCGGGCACGCGCGCCTCGCCGGCCAGCCAGGCCACGCCCGAGGCGGTGCAGATGCTGTGGGGCGGCTTCCGCCAGCGCTACGGCGAGCGGCTGACGGCCGACCAGATCGAAGTGGGCGAAGCGCTTTCAGGCCGCTTCGGACGGTTCGCCGAGCTGGGGGAGGGCCCGCGCTGCCTGACCCACAACGACTTCCGGCCCGACAACATGATGTTCGCCACTGCCGCGGGTGGCCGCCCGGTGACCGTGCTCGACTGGCAGTCGGTGGCCTTCGGCGCGGGGGCCGTGGACGTCGCCTACTTTCTGGCCGGAGCGCTCTCGCCCGAGGCGCGGCGGGCGGCCGAGCCGGCGCTTTTGCAGCGCTACCACGCCGGCCTGCAGGCGCGGGGCGTGTCGGGCTACGGCATGGACGCCCTGCGGCGCGACTACGCCACCGGGGGGTTCCTCCTGTTCCTCACCGCCTTCTTCGCGGCGATGATCGTCAAGCAGACGCCCCGCGGCGACGACATGTTCATGCAGATGATCGCCTCGGGGACCCGCCACATCCAGGATCACGACGCATTGGCTCTGCTCAGCTGATCAGTCCCGCCGCAGAAGCCACCCGCCGAAGGCGACGGCGACAAGAGCGCCCAGGACCTGTCCCAGCCAGAAGCCCGGCGCGCTCGCGGGCGCGATCCCGGCGAAGGTGTCACTGAGCGTCCGGGCCAGGGTCACCGCGGGGTTGGCGAACGAGGTCGAGCCCGTGAACCAGTAGGCCGAGGCGATGTAGAGGCCCACCGCCGCCGGCGTGAAGCCCGGACGGAACCGCAGGGTTCCGAGGATCGTCAGCACCAGGCCGAAGGTGGCCACGACCTCCGACCACACCTGGGCTGGGCCGGCGCGCAGCTTCGCGGACACCTGCAGGATCGGCTCGGCGAACATGGCATGGGCCGCCCAGACGCCCAGTATCGCGCCGAACGCCTGGGCCGCCAGATACGCCAAGGCCAGACCGGGCGCGATCTCCCGGCGAAGCGCGAAGGCGAGCGTCACCGCCGGGTTGAAGTGAGCGCCCGAGATCGGGCCGAAGACGGAGATGAGCACCACCAGCGCCGCGCCGGTCGAGAGCGTGGCGCCGAGCAGCGCGATGGCCGCGTTCCCGCCCGCCAGCCCCTCGCCCATGATGCCGGAGCCGATGACGACGGCGAGCAGCAGGGCCGTCCCCAGCGCCTCGGCGACCACCCGCCGCGCTGGATCGAAGCCCGCGAGCGGCGGCTCCAGGCTGGCCGCGGCCCGGGGGTTCAGGTCGCGCGGCACGGCCGTCTCAGCCCGCGTCGGCGGCGCAGGCGCGGCCGGCGATGTCGGCGAGCGGCCCGCAGATCTGGGGCGCCCCCGCGCAGCAGTCCTCCATGAGGAAGGCGAGCAGTTCGCGCATCTGCCCATAACCCGCAGTGTAGATCACCGAGCGGCCCTCCCGCCGCGCAGCGACGAGCCCCGCGTGCGACAGGATTCCCAGGTTCGTGGACAGCGTGTTGGGCAAGGTGTCAGTGGCCCGGGCGATATCGCCCGCGGCCATGCCGGATTCCCCCGCCCGCACCAGCAGGCGGAAGATCTCCAGCCGGCCCGGATGGGCCAGGGCGGCCAAGGCGGCGACGGCGTCGGGCGTTTCCATGTTTCGCGAATGCCAGAAACGCCCCACGCCGCCAAGGTCAGCAGCAGGCGGCGGCCGGCTTGGGTTCCGGTTCTGCCTGCGGCGCGCCGCAGCAGGCAGAACCCGCCTTCGCCTGCGCCTCGAGCGCCGCCAGCGCCTGGCTCTCGCCATAGGTCACCGCCTCGCCGAAGGTGTAGAAGGTCTCCCAGCGCAGGCCGGCCGGATCGCTGACCCAGCTCTTGTCCGACTTCGCGTAGCAGCAGGTGGTGTTCGCCTCGTCGAAGGTCCGGGCGCCGGCCGCCTTCAGACGCCCTGCCAGTTCGGCCAGCTCGTCGGCGCTGTCCACCTGCACGCCCACATGGTCGAGGCCAGGGGCGCGGTGGGTGGAGATGGCGAGGTTCACCCGCGGATCGTCCAGCATCCACTTGGCGTAGTCTTCCTTCACCACGGTCGGCGGGGCGCCGAACAGGGTCTCGTAGAACTGGATGGACTGGGCGAGGTCGGGCACGCTCACGTGCAGGTGCAGTCGCTTCATGGCGGATCTCCATTGCCGTTGTTGCTTCTATATTTCGGGAATTCTGGAATTGTCAAGCGCCTGATCGTCTGAGGCCGGTGACGGCGCAAGGTTCAACCCTCGGGGTCTGGCGCGAGTTCGTCCGCCAGGCGCTCGATCTCGGCCAGGCTGGGGTCTCGCGAGCGGACCTGCGCCTCGAGCTGGCCGTAGAGCGCTTCGGGCACATCCGGCGTATAGGCCTTCATCACGACGCGTTCTTCCTCGTCGTAGAGTTTGGGCAGGCCGTCGGCCTCGAACTCCGGCTTGTAGAGCGGCCCTTGAGGGCCGGCCGGCCCGAACGGCCGGTCGCCCGAAGGTCGCAGGCGCACGTTGTGGACCACCGTCTCCGACCACCGCGGCCCGCCCGCGTAGACGCCGGCGTACATCACCTTGGCCTGCAGGGGGTCCACGCCCGAGGTGACCATCCCATGGTAGAAGACGCGGTGCGTGTCGCGCCACGGGCGGCTGCGCAAGTCGCAGTACCAGTCGTGGATCACGGAGGCTTCGCGGTACTTGCGGGTGAACGGGCCGCCGATCAGCGACCAGAGCGGCCGCGGAATCGAAGCCCCGTCGACCCGGGCATCCTTCGGCACGAGCCAGTCCACGCCCGCAGGGTCGGTGTAGCCGAACGGGCCCAGAAGCTGGACCACCCGCCCGTCCTGCAGGAGACGCACGTCCAGGTCGCCGTGATAGCGGGCCTTCTTCAAGGCGATCGCCCCTCCGCTGCCTAGTGCAAGGCTATCACCAGGCCTTGCAGCGGCAAGGCGGACAAGGTCCCACCGCGCTCCGATCCGCTCCGCCGAGGCGCCTACGCCCGAGCGGGCTCCCGCGCGGTCTGCCCTTCCCATTCCGGGGCGCCAATCGGTTGCTCATACTTGAAGCTGAGGCGCAGCTTGGTGCGGAAGGCCTCGATCTCGCCGCCCTCGCTAAGGGTCAGGTCCTGCTCCACCACCTCGGCCACGCGCAGGTCGCGCAGGGATCGAGAGGCGGCGGAGACCGCCTGCTGGGCGGCGTCCTCCCAGCTCTTGGGGCTGGTGCCGATGACTTCCGTGACCCGATAGACGCTCATCCTTGGCCTCCCTTGCGGAGTTCCGATGGACGGCGGACCGAGCGGCCCGCCGGAGCCGTCGTGGGGATCAGCCTGCGCCTGCGCGAGGGCGGACGCAACGACCAAGCGCCCGCCCGCGTCTCGTCCTGCGGCCTACGCCAGTTCCGCCTGCCGCGCGCCGGCCAGATAGTCCATCTTGCCCAGCGGGACGCCGTCCTTGCGCAGGAGGCCGTACGCCATCACCACGTGGAAGTAGAAGTTCGGCAGGGAGAAGCCGAACACGAAGTCGCGCGCCGTGAACGTCATGGTCCGGTTCGGCAGCGGCAACTCGATGATCCGCTCGTCGTCGCCCTCCACCTTGGCGCGGTCAACGGACTCCACGAAGGCGATGGTCCGGGCGACGCGGTCCTTCACCTCGGCCCAGGTCGTTTCCGTGTCGGGGAAGCTGGGCGGCGTCAGGCCGGCCAGTCGGGCGGCGCCGCTCTTGGCCGCATCGCTGGCGAACTGGATCTGCCGGGTGAAGCTCGCCATGTCGTCGATCAGCCGGCTCTCCAGGTGACGTCCGGGATCGGCGCCAATGGCCCTGGCGTGCTGCTCGGCCTTGTCCAGCAGGGCCTGCAGGTTCTTCAGCGCATTCAGGTAGCTTCCGATCGCGGCGTCATAGAGCGACACAGCCATGGGTATGTCTCCGGACTGGTGGGTCGAAGCCTGGCAGATGGTCCGGCGGCCCGCCCCCGCCAACCAGAGGCGGCGGCGCGCCAGGCGCGAATTTTTCTGAAGGCGGAGCTTGGCCTGCAGCGAATGTCGGGTTGACCTGCCCCCACGCGTCCTTTGGACGCGAACCCATGCCGCAGGAGATCCGAATGCTCTACGCCATCCTGGCCTATCACGTGGAAGGGGTGATCCAGGCCATGAGCGAGGACGAGGACGTCGCCCTCATGGATGGCATCATGAAGGTCCACAATCGCCTGACCGACGAAGGGCGCCTGGGCCCCGCCGCCCGGCTCGGCGCCACGGCGCTGGCGGCCACCGTCCGTGCGAACGGCCTCGTCGTCGACGGGCCCTTCACCGAGACGAAGGAGCATCTGCTGGGGTTCTATGTGATCGACGGCGCGGAACGCGAGGCCGCGATCCAGGCCGCCAAGGACCTGCAGGCCGCCAACCCCTCGGCGGTCTACGAGATCCGACCCATCGTCCTCTACCTGCCCGGAACCCCGTTCCCGGTCACCGACGCCGGGCTGGAGGCCGTGCGGCCGTAGGACTCAGTCCTTGGCGCGTTCCTGGTAGGAGCCGTCCTCGGTGAGGACCACCACGCGGGTGCCGACGCCGATGTAGGGCGGGATCATCACGCGCAGACCGTTGGA
Organism: Pseudomonadota bacterium; assembly: GCA_049323595.1. Classification (GTDB taxonomy): domain Bacteria; phylum Pseudomonadota; class Alphaproteobacteria; order Caulobacterales; family Caulobacteraceae; genus Phenylobacterium. The sequence continues at coordinate 341,022 of JBMOOD010000007.1, read as the reverse complement.
GAGCAGCGCCGGCTTGTAGGACGACGAGGCCGTCTGGCCCTTCACCGAAGGCTCGGTCTCCACCACCTCGAACACCGCCGTGCGCGGCAGTTCGATGGCGATCGGCACGCCCTCGTGCGTCGACAGCTTCACCGTGCAGCCGTCCGTCAGATAGGGCGCGCTGTCGCCGATGATGTCCTCCGAGGCCACGACCTGGTCGTAGGTCTCGGGGTTCATGAAGTGGAAGCCTTCGCCGTCCTGGTAGAGGAAGGTGTAGTCGCGGTCGTCGACGATCGCCCGCTCAACGGTCTCGGTCGTGCGGTAGCGCTCCGAGATCTTCACCCCGTCCGAGATGCGCCGCATGTTGAGCTGGGTCACCGGCGTGCCCTTGCCGGGATGGATGTTCTCGGCGCTGAGCACGACGTACAGCTTGCCTTCGAGATCGACGACGGCGCCCTTGCGCAGCGAGCTGGCGGATACTTTCAATGTGGCCTCGATGGTGCGACGGACGGGCGTTAAGCCAATCCGCTGATGAATTCTTCGTGGCGCCCCTATAGCGATTGGCACCGAAATCTCCAGCCCCCAGCCGGTCGCAGCCTTGCCCGACTCCGTCGAAACTCCCTGGTGGGACCCCAGGCGCCGCCCGGACCGCCGCCCGTTCCTCCAGGCGCGGGGCAAGATCACGCGCGCGGTGCGAGCCTGGTTCGAGGAGCGCGGGTTCACCGAGGTGGAGACGGCGGCCCTGCAGGTCTCGCCGGGCAACGAGGCCCACCTGCACGCCTTCGCCACCCAGGCGCTCACGCCTGCGGGGGAGGCGCGGCCCCTGTACCTGCACACCTCCCCCGAGTTCGCCTGCAAGAAACTGCTCGCTTCCGGCGAGCGGGACATCTTCACCCTCGCCAAGGTGTGGCGGAACCGGGAGCGCGGCGCGCTGCACCACCCCGAGTTCACCATGCTGGAATGGTACCGGGCCAACGAGCCTTACCAGCGGGTGATGGAGGACTGCGCCGGCCTGCTCGCCGCCGCGGCCGCGGCGATCGAGGCAGACCGGCTCACCTTCCGCGGCCGGCACGCCGATCCCTTCGCCGAACCCGAGCGGATCACCGTCGCCGAGGCCTTCGAGCGCCATGCCGACATCGGCCTGCTCGCGCTGCTGGACGACCGCAACGCCCTGGCCGAGCGGGCCCGCGCCGCCGGGATCCGGGTGGCGCCCGACGATAACTGGGCCGACATCTTCTCGCGGATCATCGTCGAGAAGGTGGAGCCGAACCTGGGCCTGGGCCGGCCGACGATCCTTTGCGAGTACCCCGCCTCGGAGGCGGCGCTCGCGCGCCCCAAGCCCGGCGACCGGCGCGTCGCCGAACGGTTCGAGCTCTATGCCTGCGGCGTCGAACTGGCCAACTGCTTCGGGGAGCTCACCGATCCGGTCGAACAGCGCCGCCGCTTCGAGGCCGAGATGGCCGAGAAGCAGCGCCTCTATGGCGAGACCTATCCCATCGACGAGGACTTCCTGGCCGCCCTCGCCCATATGCCGCCGGCCAGCGGCGGGGCGCTGGGCTTCGACCGTCTGGTGATGCTGGCCGCCGGAGCCCCCCGGATTGAGCAGGTGCTCTGGACCCCCGTGGCCTGATTCCGGGGCCTTCGCCTTGACTTGCGCGCTGCGGTTGCGATCCCTGTAGAGGTGTCCAGGTTCGGCCTCCCGAAATGGATCTCCCACTTCAGCGTGCCGATCTTGGTGCTGATGGTGGGGGTCTGCGCGACCGCGCTGGTCGCCCTGCAGCTCTTCAGCACGGCCGTCTCGCGGGACAATGCGCGCCTGCGCCTCGAGGCCGACCTCGCCGTCTCGGCGCTGCAAGAACGGCTCCAGGCGCATGGCGCCCTGCTTCGGGGCGCGGCCGGGCTCTTCGCGGCCAGCGACCAGGTCAGTGCCCCGGAGTTCACCGCCTATGTCGAACGGCTAGGGCTGCAGATCCACTACCCCGGCGTCCTCGGGATCGGCTACGCGCGCCTTTTCCGCGGCGAGGCGGCGCGCGAGGCCGTCGTGGCCGACATGCGGCGCCAGGGCGTCGCCGACTTCCGCGTCTGGCCCGAGCAGACGCGCGACCTCTACACGTCCATCGTCTACCTGGATCCGCTCAACGCCCGGAACGCCGCCGCCATCGGGTACGACATGTTCACCGAGCCGACGCGCCGCGAGGCCATGCAGCGGGCGATGCGCACGGGCGACCTGGCGCTCTCGGGCGCGGTCGAGCTGGTCCAGGAAATCGACGAGGAAAAGCAGCCGGGCTTCCTGATCTTCCTGCCCGTCGGACGGGACGACCCGGCGGACGCCGGATTCGTCTACAGCCCGCTGCGCGCCGGCGACCTGCTGGCCACCGTCTTCCCGCGGCGGGAGGGGCGCCTCGTCGACATCGCGCTCTACGACGGGTCGCCCACGGCCCGGAACCTGCTCTACCGAACCGACGAGCCGGACGGCGCCCGCCTCTCGACGACGCGCCAGATCGTCGTTGCGGGCCGCCCGTGGACCATGACGGTCCGCTCGCGCCCCGCGTTCGAGGCCCGCAGCAATCGCGACCTCGCCTGGTGGGCGGTAGGTATCGGCGCGCTCTTCACCGCCACGCTTACCGCCGCCGTCTTCGCCCAGGCGCGCGCGGGCCTGCGGGCCGCCCAGGCCCGCAACGCGCTGGCCGAGCTCAACGCCAGCCTGGAGGACCGCGTCCTGGCCCGCACCCGCGAGCTCGCCGCCGCCAACGCGTCCCTGAGGGGGGAGATGGCGCGCCGCGAAGAGGCCGAGAACCAGATCCGCCAGATGCAGAAGATGGAGGCCGTGGGCCAGCTCACCGGCGGCATCGCCCACGACTTCAACAACATGCTGGCGATCATCGTCGGCAGCCTGGACATGGCCCAACGGCGATTGGACGATCCCAACTCCCGCGTGGGCCACTACATCGCCAACGCCGCCGAGGGCGCCCGCCGCGCGGCCGCCCTCACGAACCGCCTGCTCACCTTCGCACGGCGCCAGCGGCTCGATCCGCGCCCCGTGGACCTGAGCCGCCTCGTGGACGGGATGACCGAGCTCCTGCAACGTTCCCTGGGCGAACGGGTCAAGGTCGAGACGCGCCTGGCCCAGGACCTCTGGCCGACCTACGCCGACGCCGCCGGCCTCGAGAACGCCGTCCTCAACCTCGCCGTCAACGCCCGCGACGCCATGCCCGAGGGCGGCCGGCTGACCCTGGAGACCCTGAATGTCCCGGCCGACGAGGGGCCGGCCGCAGGCGACCAGGTGGCGATCCGCGTCGCCGACACCGGCGTCGGCATGCCGGCCGAGGTCGCCGAGCGCGCCTTCGAGCCCTTCTTCACCACCAAGGACGTGGGCCGGGGCAATGGCCTGGGCCTCAGCCAGGTCTATGGGTTCGTGAGCCAGTCGGGCGGCCGTGTGACCATCGACTCCGCGCCCGACGAGGGAACCACGATCACGATCTGGCTGCCCCGATGGCGCGGCGAGGCGTCAGGGACGGAGGCGGAGGAACCGGAAGGCGGGGAGACGCCACGGGCGCGGCCTGCGGAGTCGGTCCTGGTGGTGGAGGACGAGCCCGACGTCCGACGCTTCTCCGTCGAGGCCCTGCTCGACCTGGGCTACGAGGTCCGCGAAGCCGCGGACGGCGCCGAGGCCCTGGAGCGGCTCGCTGAGGGCGCGCGCACGGACCTGCTCTTCACGGACGTCGTCATGCCGGGCATGACGGGCCCGCAGCTCGCCGAACGCGCCCGCGCGGCGCGTCCCGATCTGAAGGTGCTCTACACCACCGGCTACGCCCGCGAGGCGCTGTCAGGCCACGACAGGGCAGGCGGCCCGCTCCTGCCCAAGCCGTTCACCGTCGACCAGCTGGCCCGCAAGGTGCGCCAGGCGCTCGACGACCAGGCGGCCTGAAGGATGATATCGCACACGCTTTGAGGTATGGGAGCGCCCCCATGGCCGCCGCCCGCACCCTGCGCACCCTCGACGACCTGGCCGACGCCGGCCTGGTGGCGCCCGCCCGCGCGGCCGAGCTGGACCGTGTCGCCGCACGCTATGCGGTGGCGATCACGCCCGCCATGGCGGAGGCCATCGGCGACCCCGGGGGCCCGATGGGCCGACAGTTCATTCCGGCCGCCGCCGAGCTTGTCCAGGCGCCCGAAGAGCGCGCCGATCCGATCGGCGATGCGGCGCACAGCCCGGTCCGCGGGATCGTCCACCGGTACCCCGATCGCGTGCTCCTGAAGGCCAACCACGCCTGCGCCGTCTATTGCCGCTTCTGCTTCCGCCGCGAGATGGTGGGGCCGCAGGGCGAGCGGCCGCTGTCGCCCGCAGAGCTGGACGCCGCCATGGCCTATGTCGCCGCCAACTCGGCGATCTGGGAGGTGATCGTCACCGGCGGCGATCCGCTGATCCTGTCTCCGCGCCGCATCGCCGACGTGATGGCGCGCCTTTCCCCCATCGCGCACGTGAAGGTCGTCCGCTTCCACACCCGCGTGCCCGCCGTGGACCCGGCGCGGATCACGCCGGCCCTGGTTGAGGCCTTGAAGGCGCCCGGCAAGACCACCTGGGTGGCGCTGCACGCCAATCATCCGGACGAGCTCACCCCCGCCGCCGAAGCGGCCTGCGCCCGCATCCTCGACGCCGGGATCCCGATGGTCAGCCAGACTGTACTGCTGAAGGGCGTCAACGATGACCCTGCCGTGCTCGAGGCGCTGATGCGCCGCTTCGTGGAGCTGCGGATCAAGCCCTACTACCTGCATCATCCGGACCTCGCGCCCGGCACAGGCCATTTCCGCTCGACCCTCGCCGAGGGCCAGGCGCTGATGCGCGACCTGCGGGGCCGCGTCTCGGGCTTGTGCCAGCCCACCTACGTCCTCGACATCCCCGGCGGCCACGGCAAGGCGCCCGTCGGGCCCTGCTACGTCAGCGACGAGGGCGTCACCGATCCCGACGGCCGCACGCACGCCTATCCGACGGAGTAGGCCGGTCCAGCGCATCGCGCCGACCGTGTGGTCGCCGGGCCACAGCTTGACCGTGATCGCCTGCACGGATCCCGCACCGAAACACCAAACGCCCGCCGACGCGTTCATCCAGGGGTCAGGGCTATTCGTAGATAAGCGCGAGGATCATGAGCAGGGCTTTCAAAGATATGAGTACAGTGCGGCGTAGCGGCCGGGGATGGGGCCTGGCGTTGGCCGCCCTGGCGCCTCTGGCGTTCGGAAGCATCGCCGGCGCGCAGACGCCGGCCGCCGCGCCGCCCGTGCTGCCCATCCCGCCAGCGGCGGCCGAGACCGTCCAATTCCCGACGCTGTCCTTCGCCCAGGCTGCCACCGCCCTCGCCGTCCTGCGCGCCGCTGACGCGCACGGTCTGAAGCCGCAGGCCTACCTGCCCGACGGCGTGTCGGACCCCGCCAAGCTGACTCCCGCCCAGCTCGCGCAGCTCACCGACGGGCTGGCCCGCTATGCCCGCGACGTCCGCATCGGCCGCCTCGCGCCCGAGGACTTCCCGTCCCTCTGGCAGGTGCGGCCGCAGGCCTGGGACCCGAAGCCGGAGCTCGCCCAGGCGCTCGCCGAGGACCGCCTGCAGGCCTGGCTCGACGGCCTGCCGCCCCGCTATTCCGGGTACTTGGGACTGAAGCGCGGCCTGGCGCACTACCGCGACCTCGCCGCCGCGGGTGGCTGGGCGGAGATTCCGGCGGGGCCGACGCTGGAGCTGGGCTCCACGGGTCCGCGCGTCGCCGCGCTCCGCGCCCGCCTGGCCGTAGAGGACCCCGAAGTGGTCGTGGCGGGCGAGACGTTCGACGAGGAGCTGCAGGCGGCCGTCCAAAGGGCCCAGCGCCGCTTCGGACTCGCGCCCGACGGCGTCGTCGGTAACAATACGCTCGCCTTTCTCAACCAGCCGGTCGGCCAGCGCATCCTGCAGATCATCGCGAACATGGAGCGCTGGCGCTGGCTGCCGCCCACCATGCCGTCCACGCGCGTGCAGGTGAACTCGGGCGCCGCCATAGTCAGCCTGTTCCAGGACGACCGGCCGGTGATGTCGATGAAGGCCGTCTCGGGCAAGAAGGGCGACGAGACCCCCATGCTTGTCTCCGAGATCCACAGCGTGGTGATCAATCCGCCCTGGAACGTGCCGACCAGCATCGCCAACGAGGAGCTCTGGCCGAAGGAGCGGGCGAACCCCGGCTATCTGGCGAACAACGGCTACCGCGTCATCCCGGTGGACGGTGGCCAGCCGCGCCTGCAGCAGGCCTCGGGCGACACCAGCGCGCTGGGTCGCTTCAAGTTCGACTTCGACAACCCCTTCGCCGTCTACCTGCATGACACCCCGGCCAAGGCCGGCTTCGATCGCTACGCCCGCCAGGCCAGCCACGGCTGCGTGAGGATCGAAAAGCCGCGCCGGCTCGCCGAAGCTCTGCTGGCGGGTAACCCCGAGTGGACGCCCGAGGCGATCGACGCCCAGCTCCTGGGCGACAAGACCGTCCGCGCGCGCCTGCCGCAGAAGGTGCCGGTCTACATCCTCTACTGGACGGCCTTCGCCGGCGCCGACGGGCAGATGCACTTCCGCGCCGACCCCTACGGCTGGGACCGGGAGCTGCTGCAGCGCACGGGCGTGCTAGCCTCGGGGACGAAGGCGTAAGGGGGAGCCAAGAGAATGTTGCGCAAGGTGTTGTGGGTCGCGGCGGCCGCCGCCGCGGTCCTGTTGGCGCTGGCGGTGAGCCGCAGCCTGGATCTCGACCGGCCGGCCGAGCCCGCCGCAGAGCCTGAGCGTCCGGCGACGGTCGAGATCGCTGCGCCGCCGCCCGAGCCCGTTCCGGAGCCCACGCTCGAGCCAGAGCCGCCCGCCCCGCCGCCGACCCCGGACGAGCTCCAGATCCAGGAAGACGCCGCCGCCACCGGCATGACGACGATCGAACCGCCGCCCTCGGAAGCGACGCCCCCCTACTGAGCCGGGCAGGTCCTCCGCCGCCAAAGAACTAGCGGCACGGTCAATGTCACTATATGCTGCCCTCACGACGCTCAGACGTCGGGGGAGGACGCGATGAAGCTCTGGAAGTGGCTGGCGGCCCTGGGCCTAGTGGTGGTTGTCGGCGCGGGCCTGGCCTACGCCAACCGGCTGACGATCCTGTCGATGATCGCCCGCGCCCGCATGCCGGACGTCGGGCCGAACCAGCCCGTCACCTGGGCGCAGGGTCCCGCGACCGCGCCGGAGGGCGACAGGCCGCCGAACATCCTGTTCATCCTGGTCGACGACCTCGGCTACAACGACATCAGCTTCAACGGCGGCGGTCTGGCCGGCGGGACGGTGCCCACGCCGCATATCGACTCCATCGGCCGCGAGGGCGTCAGCTTCGCCAACGGCTACGCGGGCAACGCCACCTGCGCCCCCTCGCGCGCGGCGATCATGACCGGCCGCTATCCCACCCGGTTCGGCTTCGAGTTCACGCCCGCGCCGGTGGCCTTCGAGCGGATGGTCGGCACCGAGGCCGAGCCTGGCGCGATCGTGAAGCCGAAGTTCTTCGAGGACCGCCTCAAGGACATGCCGCCCGGCAGCACCGCGCCCTCGCTGTCCGCGGTCAACGAACTCAGCATGCCGGCTGGCGAGATCACCATCGCCGAGCTCCTGAAGACCCGCGGCTACCACACGATCCACCTGGGCAAATGGCACCTGGGCGGCAAGCAGGGCTCACGCCCGGAGCAGCAGGGCTTCGACGAGAGCCTGGGCTTCATCGCGGGCGGCGCGATGTTCCTTCCCGAGAAGCATCCCGACGTCGTCAACTCGAAACAGCCGTGGGACCCCATAGACCGCTTCCTTTGGTCGAACCTGCCCTTCTCGGTCCAGTACAACGGCTCGCCGACGTTCGAGCCGCGCGGCTACATGACCGACTACCTGGCCGACGAGGCGATCGCCGCGATCAAGGCCAATCGGAACCGGCCGTTCTTCATGTTCTTCGCGCCCAACGCCCCGCACACCCCGCTGCAGGCGAAGAAGGCGGACTACGAGGCCCTCGCCCACATCCAGGACCATCGCCTGCGGGTCTATGCGGCGATGATCAAGAACCTCGACGACAACATCGGCCGGATCCTGGCGGCCTTGAAGGCCGAGGGCTTGGACGAGAACACCCTCGTCATCTTCACCTCCGACAATGGCGGCGCCGGCTACATCGGCCTGCCCGACATCAACAAGCCCTTCCGCGGATGGAAGTCGACCTTCTTCGAGGGCGGGGTCCAGGCGCCCTTCTTCATGCGCTGGCCGGGCGCGATCCCGGCCGGGGCCGAGTTCCCGCACCCCGTGGGTCACGTCGACATCTTCTCCACCGCCGCCGCCGCCGCCGGCGCGTCCAGGCCCGCCGACCGGAAGATCGACGGCGTGGACCTGCTGCCCTTCGTCCAGGGCCGCGCCGAGGGGCGCCCGCACCAGACGCTGTTCTGGCGCTCGGGCCAGTACAAGGCGGTCCGCGACGGCGACTGGAAGCTCCAGGTCAGCGAGGCGCAGGACAAGGTCTGGCTGTACAACCTCGCGGACGATCCCACCGAGCGGCGCGACCTGTCCAAGACCGAGCCGGCGACGGTCCAGCGGCTGATGGCCCTGATCCGCGCCCAGGACGCCGAGAGCGTGAAGCCCATCTGGCCCTCGCTGCTGCAGGGCCCGGTCTTCATCGACAAGCCCGGCGGCGTCCCCCAGAAGCCCGGCGATGAGTACATCCTGTGGGACAACTAGGCGCCCTCCTGCCCCCGTCCACCAACGCCGCCTACCGGGGGCATCCGGCGGCGGTCTGGTTCCTGGCGCTGGCCGCCGTCCTGACCCTCGTCCCCGGCCTGATCCACAGCTTCGCACCAGACGGCGGGGCCGTGGGGATCGCCCGACTCGACCTCGGCGACCGGCGCGACCTCGTCGTCGGCGTCTTCCGCTGGCAGGGCGCGACCCAGCTCGCCCTCGGCGCCGCCATGCTGGCCGTGGCCCTGCGCTACCGGCCGCTGACCCCGTTGTTCCTGGCCCTGCTGGTCCTCGAGCGGGGCCTGATGGCGCTGCACGGCTGGGTCCTGAACGGCGGCGGCCACCATCCGCCCGAGCACTACGGCAGCCTCGCCGGCGCGATCCTCGGCCTGGCCTTCCTCGCCCTGTCGTTGCGGAGTCGTCCCGCCTAGCGCTCCGGCTGAAGCGCCCTTAGACAGGACGGCCAGGTCTCTGAGGGGCCGGGCGACGTCATCGCCGCCGTCGACGGCCGGCTGGATCATCTACACCGGGGCGCGACGGCTCATCGACGGCTCCACGGTCCGGGTGCCCTTCATCCGCATCCAGGGGGCCGACGGAAAGGACATGGAACTCAACCCCCGGCCCGTGGACATCCCGGTCGAACGGCCGCTGGGTGAGACGCTCTCCGGCGCCGATTCCCAGCTCGACGCCGCCGTGGCTGAACTGCTGAAGGGACTGGGCCCGAAACGCTGAGGTGTCCTGGGATGCAGCTGTCCGACCCGCCATCGGCGTCCGGATCTGCCGCCGTCCCGCTCGCCCAGAGCGCGCCCGCCTGGCCCGTCGCGCGCGCCTCACTCGAGTTGGTGCTGGACATCGAGGCGATCGGCCGCCGGCGGCGGAACCACGACCTGATCGATGGCGTGCTGTTCGCCGCCGTACTGGCGGCGAACCTGACCCTGGTCCAGCGCGACCCGGACCTTCAGCGCGCCTACGCCACGATCGACCAGCCCGCGCCCGAGCACCTCCGCCGGCCCGTGAGCGTGAACGGCGTCGCCCACTCCCTCGGGATGCCTTTCGAAACGGTCCGGCGGCGCATCCGCGCCATGGTGGAGGCAGGCCTGCTGACGGCGACGCCCCGCGGCGTCTACGTGCCGGGGTCCGTGCTCCTGGAGCCGGTCACGGTGGCGACCCTGCTCGATCGTCACGCCCGCCTGCATCAATTCTACCGTGACGTGCAGTCGGCCGGGGTCCTGGCGGACCTGCCGGGCGCCGATCCTTCGGCAGGGCCGCCCGCCGAGCCGGTCCGCATCACGAACCGGGCCCTGGCCGAGTATTTCCTGCGCGCCATCGACGGTCCGGTCCGGCTGGCGGGGGATATACTGACCGGGCTCGTCCTCGTCGGCATGGTGCGCGAGAACCTGGCGCCGCTGAACGCCGCCCAGGTCCGCGCCTGGGCGACAAACCCGGCCGCGCACGGCGCGCCGATCCGAACCGGCGCCCTCGCCGAACGCCTGGGCCTCTCCCGCGAGACCTGCCGTCGCTACGCCCTGGCCCTGGAGGCGGCCGGCCTGTGCCGACGCACCGACGACGGCCTGCTGGCGGTGGCGGGCGCCGATGTCCGCGCCCAGTTGGACGAGATGGCGGCCGCGAACCTGACGAACGTCCAGCGCCTGTTCGCCCGGCTGGGCCAGTTGGGCGTGCTCGCCCATTGGGACGCCGAACCCCCGGCGTGGCGCGCCGTTGGCTGAGGCCCTGGCGGCGCGGGCGGAACCCCTGCTGCAACGGACTCCCGACCGGGGCCTCGCGCCTCAGGTCGGCCTGGGCTACGGTCCGGACGCCTCGGGGGAAACCGGCATGAGACGCTGTTCGCGCGCGCTCTTCGCAGTCCTGGTCGCCATTGTGACGCTCGGCGTCGCCGCCGGACCGGCCGCCGCGCAGGCGCGCCTCTCGGCGGACCAGCCCATCCCGCACGCCGAGCTGGCGGCCTTCGTGGACGGCCTGGTGGGGCCGGCCATTGCGCGTGACCATATCGCCGGCGCGACCGTGGCGATCGTCCAGGACGGACAAGTGGTCTTCAAGCGCGGCTATGGCATGGCCAGCCTGTCGCCGCAGCGCGCCGTCGACGCGGACCGCACGATGTTCCGCATCGGCTCGATATCGAAGACCTTCACCTGGATCGCGATCATGCGGCAGGTGGAAGCCGGACGGATGCGGCTGGACGCCCCCATCGACACCTATCTGCCCGAGCGGTTGCGGACAGGTCCCGGGCCCCAGGGCCGGCCGATCCTGGTGCGGGATCTCATGGACCACTCGCCCGGTTTCGAGGATCGCATCTTCGGTGTGATCTTCGAGCGCGATGCGGCCGACGTTCGCGCCCTCGATGACTGGCTCGAACAGGAGCGGCCCCGCCGGGTGCGCGCGCCCGGCGAGCTCAGCAGCTATTCCAACTACGGCGTCGCCCTGGCCGGCGCAGCCCTGGCGCACGTGACCGGCCAGGAGTTCGAGCGCCATATCGAAGCGGCCATCACCGAACCTCTCGGGCTGCGCCATACGACGTTCCGGGAACCCCGCCCGGCGCGACCCGGCCTGCCGGCGCCGCTTCCGGCGGACCTGGCCTCCGACGTGTCGAAGACCTTCTTCTGGAATGGCGTCGCCTTCGAGCAGCGCGGCCTGGAGCACATCGGCCAGGTCGCGCCCGCCGGCGCGGCGTCCGCCTCGGCCGCGGACATGGCCCGCTACATGCTGCTGATCCTCGGGGAAGGGACCCTGGACGGCGTCACCGTCTATGGTCCGGCCGCGGCCGAGGCGTTCCGTACGCCGGTTAGGCCGGCGCCCTATGGCCGCGCCTGGCTGCATGGCTTCTACGAACGGCCGCTGCCCGGCGGGCTGATGGGTTTCGGCCACGACGGCGGCACGACGGCCTTCCTCTCGCACATGACGCTCGTTCCGCGACTGCGGCTGGGGGTGTTCATCTCCACCAACACCCTCACGGGCGCACGCCTGCAGGCGGAACTGGCGCCTGCGCTCGTCCGCCAATTCTACGCCGCCGACAGCCCGTTCCCCGCGGCGCCAAGCAAGGATCTGCTGGCCGAGGCGCGACGGTTCAAGGGCCATTACCTCCAGAGCCGCCGCGCCGCTGACGGACTCGAGGGCTTCGTGCATCGCCTGGTCTTCGGCGTGAACGTCGGCGTGACCCCGGCCGGCTACCTCACGATGGGCGGCCTCGGCGGCGCCCGCGCCTTCGCCCCCGTGGGCGACCCCTCGCAGGGTCATTTCGTGGACGCCCAGACCGGCGCGCCCCTCGACTTCGTCATGCGCGATGGGGTCGCCGCCGGCATTCCCATCGGCGCGGCCACGCTGGAGCGGGTGGCGGCGGTCGACACCCCGACGGTGCTTTCGCTGGCCGTCGGCCTGGCCGCGCTGGCTTCGGTGCTGACCTTGATCGGGCTCGGATTCCGTCCGCGAACGGCGCCGATCGGTCCGAGGCAGGCGCTGGGTGGGTGGACGCAGACGGTGCAGGCGGCGCTGTGGCTGGCGGCCTTGGCCGCGATCGGCGTCTATCTCCAGTCGGCCGCGGATCAGTCGCGGATCGTCTATGACTGGCCAGCGCCGGCGCTCATCGCGGCGTCCGGCCTGGCGCTGGCCGCCAGCCTGGCGACGTTGGTCTCGCTCGTCCTCCTGCCGTTCATCTGGCGGGAAGGCGGCTGGACATGGCGGCGCAAGGCGGCGTTCAGCGTCACGGCGGCGATCAGCCTGGTCCTAGCCGCGCTCCTTCTGCGCTGGGGCTTCCTTGCGCCATGGAGTTCCTGATGAAGCCGACCGTTCTCGCGGCCCTGGCCGTCAGCCTGGCCCTTGGCCCGGGCGCCGGCCATGCCCAGCCTCACAACCCCTATGCCTCGGCCGCGGAGCAGCAGGCGGCAATGGCGGAGGGACGCCTCACGTCCGAGGCGCTGGTCCGGGCGAGCCTCGCCCGCATCGCGCAGATGGATCGCGCAGGGCCGAAACTGAACGCCGTCCTGGCCCTCAACCCGCACGCCCTCGCCGACGCCCGCCGGCTGGACGCCGAGCGCAAGGCCGGGCGCGTGCGCGGGCCGCTGCACGGCGTGCCGATCCTCATCAAGGACAACATCGAGTCCGCCGACGGGACGGCGACTACCGCCGGCTCTCTGGCGCTGGCGGCCAACCTCACGGGGCGCGACGCCCCCGTCGTGGCGCGGCTGCGCGAAGCCGGCGCGGTGATCCTGGGCAAGGCGAACCTGTCGGAGTGGGCGAACTTCCGCTCCACCCGCTCGATCAGCGGCTGGAGCGCCGTGGGCGGCCTCGTCCGCAATCCCCATTCCCTCGATCGGACCGCCTGCGGCTCGTCCTCCGGCTCGGGCGCGGCGGTCGCGGCGGGCTTCGTCGCCGCGGCGATCGGCACCGAGACCGACGGCTCCATCACCTGCCCGGCGGCCATGACCGGCGTCGTCGGCCTCAAGCCCACCGTGGGCCTGGTTTCGCGCCGCTTCATCGTGCCGATCTCGCCGGCCCAGGACACCGCGGGCCCGATGACCCGCACCGTCGCCGACGCCGCCGCCGTCCTGGCCGCCATCGCCGGCGCCGATCCCGAGGACCCCGCCACGATTGAGGCCGACGCCCGCAAGGCCGACTATCTCGCCGCCCTGGATCCCGCCGCGCTCAGGGGCGCCCGGATCGGCGCCTGGCATCCCTTCCGGGGCCGCTCGCCCGGCACGGACGAGGCCTTCGACGCCGCGGTGAAGGCCCTGCGCGCGGCCGGCGCCGAGGTCGTCGACGTCGCCGCACCCGACAGCGCCGCGTTGGGCCGGATCGGCGAACTGGAGGGCGACCTTCTCCGCACCGAGTTCAAGGCCGCGCTCGACGCCTACCTCGCCGCCACGCCAGCCGGGGTGAAGACGCGCAGCCTCGACGACCTGATCGCCTTCAACGCCGCCGAGCCGCGCGAAACGCCCCTCTTCGGCCAGGAGATCTTCGAACAGGCCGCCCAGAGCTCTCCCATCGACGATCCCGCCTACCTGGAGAAGCGGCCCGAGGCCGGCCGGCTCTCGCGTGAGGCGCTGGACCGGATGCTGGTCGAGGCGAGACTCGACGCGATCGTCGCCCCCAGCGGCGGGCCGGCCTCGATCGTCGATCCGGTGAACGGCGGGCCGTTCTTCGGCTCGCCGTCTCGGCTCCCGGCGGTGTCGGGCTATCCGCACCTCACCGTCCCCATGGGCGACGTGCGCGGCCTGCCGGTCGGTCTCTCGTTCATCGGCCCGGCGTGGTCGGAGGCGCGCCTCCTGGCCCTCGGCCACGCCTTCGAGCAGGCGACGAAGGCCCGGCGCGAGCCCCGGTTCCTGCCGAACGTCGCCGCGCATCCGGAAATCGCCCGGGCCTACGATCCCTGAGGCAACTCTCGGCCCGCCCGAAGGGTTATCGCCTCGTCGAGGCGCGTCGGGAGGAGCCCATGATGTCAGTCGGATGACGCCGCGGTCTTGAAACCGCCGCCGTAGGCCATGACATCCGCTCCGCGGACGATAGTATGGCGCCGCTGCGGGCTTCGACGGGAAGGGACGCTCCTCTGGCCAGGCTTTGGAAGAAACGCCCGACCCGGCGTGCGACCGTGAAGGCCCTCAAGGCCAAGGTCCTCCGACCGGAATCGTCGGCCGAACTCTTCAACGCCGCCGCCAACAGCATCATCGCACGGAGATCGGGCCGCGTGTTCGACGCCACCGCCCCCCAGTTTGACAATCTCATACGGCTGGAGCCGGACGTCGCCACGGCCCTGACCGAGCCGGGGAACGGTGGCTACCACCTGCTGGACACCACCATGATGTGGGCGCCCAAGTCGGGCGGCGTGAAGCGCTACCTGACCGCCAAGCGCGCCTGGCTGGCCCGGCGCCGGCCCGACATCCGTCACACCCTGGTCGTCCCCGGGGCCCGCACCGCCGCCGAGGGCGAGGGCCTGGTCACGGTCTCGGCCACCCGCCTGCCCTTCGGCGACGGCTACCGCATGCCGGCCAGCCTCTCGAAATGGGAGACGGTCCTGCGCCTGCTCGAGCCCGACGTGATCGAGGCGGGCGACGTCTTCGTGCCCGGCCACGCCGCCCTCTACGCGGGCGAGGCCCTGGGCGTGCCGGTGGTCGGCTTCTGCCACACCGACGCCGCCGCCCTGGCGGCCCTGCACTTCGGCGAGTGGGCCGAGGCGCCCACCTTCAACTTCTGGGCCCAGGCCTACCAGCGGTTCGACCACGTGGTCGCCCCCAGCCGCCACATGGCCGCGCGGTTGTCCGAGGCCGGCGTCACCCGCATGTCGATCCAGCAGCTCGGCGTCGATACCGACCTCTTCCACCCCGCGCGCGGCGACCGCGACGCCCTGATCCGCCGCCTGGGCGTGCCCGCCAACACCCGCCTGCTGGTCTTCGCCGGGCGGCCTGCGCGGGAGAAGAACATCGATTCCATGGTGGCCGCCGTCGAGCGGCTGGGCGGCCCCTACCGCCTGCTGCTGGTGGGCGCCGGCAAGGACGTGAGCTGGTCGCCGCACGTCATCAGCCTCGACTACGAGCGCGACCCGGTGAAGCTGGCGGGCCTCCTGGCGTCGTGCGACGCGGCCCTGCACGCCAACGAGAACGAGATCTTCGGCCTGTTCGTGCTCGAGGCCATGGCCGCCGGCCTGCCCGTGGTCGGCTCCCGCCGCGGCGGCGTGGGCGAGCTGATCGACGCCGCCGTCGGCCAGCCGGCCCAGAACGTCGAGCCCGGAGGCCTCGCCGAGGCCATCGAGGCGCTGTTCGCCCGCGACCTGCCGGAAATCAGCCGCGCCGCCCGCCGCCGCGCCGAGACCCGCCACGGCTGGGACGCCACCTTCGAGGCGCTCACCCGCCTCTACGCCGAACTGCGCGCCGGCCGCGTCCGCGAGCCCCTTGCGCTCACCGCCTGACGACGGCGTGGCGCGCCGCCGCCTGATCCTCGTCGCCGCGGCGCTCGTGCTGCTGGCGGCCGCCGCCCTCGCCCTCTACCACCTCAGCCGCGCCCGCTGCTTCGTCCCCGGCGGCGAGGTCGTCTGCCGGGTCGAGACCACCGCCCCGCTGGTGGCCCTCACCTTCGACGACGGCCCCAGCGAGGCGGGCGTCACCGCCGTCCTGCCGGTCCTGGAGCGCCACGGCGCCACGGCCACCTTCTTCCTGGTCGGGCGCGGGATCGAGGCGCGCCCCGACCTCGCCGCGCGGCTCAAGGCCGCCGGGCACGAGATCGCCAACCACAGCTACAGCCACAAGCGCATGATCGGCCGCCCGTCCGGCTGGTACGACCAGGAGATCGCCCGCACCGAGGCCCTGCTGGCTGAGGCCGGCGGCTCGGCGGGCCTCTTCCGGCCGCCCTACGGCAAGAAGCTGTTCGGCCTTCCCGCCGCGGTGTCCGACGCCGGCCTCACCATGGTCACCTGGGACGTCGAGGAGCCGCAGACCGCCGACCCCGCCGCCTACGCCGAATCGATCTTGGCCCAGGCGCGGCCCGGCTCGATCATCCTTATGCACCCCATGTACGGCGCGAACGGCACGGCGCGCGCCGCCCTGCCCCTGGTCCTGGAGGGCCTGGCGCGCAAGGGCCTGCGCCCCGTCAGCGTGGGCGAGCTGCTCGCTGGAGCGCAGTCCGCCGAAGTGGAAGCCGGTTCGGCGAACAGATTGCGCTCAAGATCAAACAGATAGAGCCTTCCCCCTTCAAAAGGAGACGGCTCTAGCGCCCCGTCGGCAGGTCCTTGAACGGCACGTCCTTGTCGACACGGATATCGCCCGGCAGGCCCAGCACGCGCTCGGCGATGATGTTCTTCAGGATCTCGTCCGTGCCGCCGGCGATGCGCAGGCCCGGCGCGCTCATCAGCGACATGTGGAAGGCCCCGCTGAGCGGCGCCAGCGCCGGATCGTTGAGGATCCCGTACTGGTCCAGCATCTCCACCGCCGAATTGGCCAGGTCCTGCATCTGCAAGGCCGAGACCACCTTGCCGATCGAGCTCTCCGGCCCCGGCGTCTGGCCCTTGGAGAGCGCGGTCATGGTGCGGTTGCGGGTGTGCTTCAGCCCCTCGGTCTGCACGTACCAGTCGGCCAGCTTCTCGCGCAGCGCCTGGTCCTTGATGGCCGGCGCCCCGTCCAGCCCGGTCACCGCCCGCGCGGCCTCCAGGAACTGCGGCCACTGCGCCCCCGACGGCCCGCCGACCGCCAGCCGCTCGTTCATCAGGGTGACCAGACTGACCTTCCAGCCCTCGTTCACCGCGCCCAGCCGCTGGCTGTCCGGCACGCGCACCCCGGTGAAGAACACCTCGTTGAAGCCCGAGCCGCCCGACATCTGGTGGATCGGACGCACCTCGATCCCCGGGTCCTTCATGTCGACCCAGAACATCGTCAGGCCCTTGTGCTTGGGCGCGTCAGGGTCCGTGCGGACCACCACGATGCCGAAGTCCGAGAACTGCGCCCCCGTCGTCCACACCTTCTGGCCGTCGATGATCCAGTCGTCGCCGTCGCGCACCGCCCGGGTCCTGGCCGCCGCCACGTCCGAGCCGCCGGCCGGCTCGGAGAACAGCTGGCACCAGATCTCCTCGCCGCGCAGCGCCGGGCCCACGAACCGCTTCTTGGTGGCCTCGTCCGCGAAGGTCATCACCGTCGGCACGCACATGCCCAGCCCGATCTGGAACGGGTTCGGCGGGACCGGATACTTCGCCTCCTCGGCGTTGAAGATCACCTGCTGCACGGGCGTGCCGCCGGGCCCGCCCCACTCCTTGGGCCAAGTGATCTGGGCGTAGCCGGCGGCCGCCTTCTTGGCCTGCCAGGCCTTGGACGCGGCCATCGAGCCGCCGCCCTCCATGTCGTCCAGGCCCACAGCCTTCTTCGGCGCATTGGCCTCCAGCCACTTGCGCACCTCGGCGCGGTAGGCGGCTTCCTCAGGGCTGTCGTTGAAATCCATTTCCTATTCCTCCGTCATCCCGGACGGCCGCCAGGCCGATCCGGGACCCAGGGGACCTGACGCCGCCTCTGGGTCCCGGCTCTCCGCTTCGCTCCGGCCGGGATGACGGAGCGAAATGGAGACACCGGCTAAGCCGCGTTGCGCCGTTCGAGCTGGCTGACCAGCCGCTCCTTCCACACCCGGGGCGCCCCGGCCACCAGGCTGAGCTGGCGCGAGCGGCGGTAATAGAGGTGGGCGTCCACCTCCCAGGTGAAGCCGATCCCGCCGTGGGTCTGGATGTTCTCCTTCGCCGCGAACCAGAAGGCCTCGCTGGCCGCGATCCGCGCCGCGCTGGCCGCCACCGGCAGCTCGGCCGCATTGGTGTTCAGCGCCCAGGCCCCGTAGTAGGCGTTCGACCGCGCCAGCTCGTTCTTCACATAGATGTCGGCCAGCTTGTGCTTGATCGCCTGGTAGCTGGCGATCACCCGCCCGAAGGCGTAGCGCTCCAACGCATAGGCCTTTGCCATCTCGAGGCACCGGTCCGCCCCGCCGGTCTGCTCGAACGCCAGCAGCACCGCGGCCCGGTCGCTCACCTGCTCCATGAGCGCGAAGCCCTCGCCCGCCCCGCCCAGCCGCTCGGCCGCCGCGCCCGAAAACGTCAGCTTCGCCGCATCGCGCGTGGGGTCCAGGGTCTGCAGCGGCTCGCGCGTCACGCCCGACGACAGATCCACCAGGAACAGCCCCGGCTGGCCGTTCTCCTTGGCCAGCACCAGGGCGTGGGTGGCGATGTCCCCGTCCGTCACCGGCAGCTTGGTTCCGGAGAGCTTGCCGCCCGACACGCTCGCCTGCAGGCCGGCGGCCGTCAGCACGCCCGGCCCTTCCGAGGTCGCCACGCAGCCGATCACCTCGCCCGCCGCGATCTTCGGCAACAGGGCCGCCTTCTGCGCGTCCGACCCGGCCAGCATCACCGCCTCGGCCAGGAAATAGACCGTCGAGGCAAAGGGGATCGGCGCCACCACGCGCCCCAGCTCCTCGGCGATGGCGCACAGCTCGATGTGCCCCAGCCCCAGCCCGCCGTGTTCCTCGGGGGTCGCCGCCCCCAACCAGCCCTGTTCGGCCACGGCTTTCCACAGCTCGGCGTCATAGGGCTTGGCCCCCGCCTCGGCGTCGTTGGCGTCCAGCACCTTGCGCACGCGGCTCGTGGGACAGTTCGCCTCCAGGAACTTGCGCGCCTCGTTCTTCAGGAACTTCTGGTCGTCGGAATAGTCGAAATTCATCTGGCCCCATCCTGCCGCCGGTTCCGGCGTGGCGTTTCCTCGGGACCCAGCATTGCGCGCCCGAGGGGCCGGAGAAAAGTGTGACCTCGCGGAAAGGGCCTCCTCGCGACGGGATGGCCCGGTCGGAACGTCCCCCTACGCCGCCACGCCCTCGTGCGAGCGGTCGAAGGCGCGTTTGTAGGCGTCGCGGGCCGTGGTGCGGGCGAGGTAGGCCTGTTCGGCGTCGCCGAGGGCGAAACCGGCGTGGTTCGCGCCCAGCCTCAGGGCGTAGCTCACCGAGATGTCGGCGGCCGTGAACCTGTCGCCGGCCATGTAGGGCGCGCTGGCGAGCTGCCGTCGCACGAGCAGCAGCCGCCGCTCGACGCATTCGCGCGCCCAGCGGGCGCCCCAGTTGTCGCGTTCCGCCTCGGGCGCGATGAAGCCGCTGACCAGCGGCACCATGATCAGCGTCGCCAGGCCCGCCTCGCCCAAGTGGAGGAACTGCTGGTAGGCGGGGAAGGCCGGGTCGTCGGGCGCCGGCTGCAGCGGCGTGGGCCCGTAGCGGCCCATCAGGTACTCCATGATCGCGACGGACTCGACCATGGTGACGTCGCCGTCCTGGATCGCGGGCAGGAAGTCGCCAGGATTGACCGCGAGCCACGCCGGATCCTTCTCCGCGGCCAGCATGTCCACCTGCCGCACGCGGTAGGGCAGGCCCATCTCCTCCAGCACCCAGACGGCCCGGATCGAGCGCGAGGTCTGGCCGCCCCATACCGTGATCATCGTCCCCATCCTCCGTCCGATGCTGGATACAAGACGCACGGCGCCCATAACATCCGACATCCGGCCCGATGGCGACGTCCGTCGCCGGCGGGCTGGGCTCGCCTCTCCCCCGCGCGCGCAGCGCGACGAGAGGGAGAGGGCAGGGAGAGGGCGGCGCCGAACGGGCCGCCGCCTCCAAGGCTGGATCAAGGTCCCGCCCGGGGGCCCTCGCCCCACCGCTGACGTCGCCCAGCCGGCCCTCACCCTACCCTCTCCCTCTCCGAGCTTCGCTCGGGGGGAGAGGCGAGAAGGCGTCGGGCGCGGAAACCCATCCTGCAACACCGGCGGACGGCGCCGGCGCGTGCGCCGGGCCGGTCCCCTACCCGGCGCCTGGCCGGAACGCGTGGTCCGCCGTGAACCGCCCCACCAGCCGCCCGCCCTGCCACAGTTCGGCCGGCTCGCCCGGCGCCAGCAGCGCCCGGGCGGCGACCACCGCTTCGTCGTCAGACCCGGCGCGCAGCGTCTCGCCCAGGCGCAGCCGGCCGCCCGTTTCGACGTGATTGTTGCGATAGGCCGTCAAGGCTCCCCCCCCCCCCCGGGCAACGTCGGCAAGCTTGCGGCCCCAGGCGCCCGCCGTCTGTCGGGCGCCCCACTTACCGGCGGCAAAGTGCGCCCCCCGCCTTGGCGCCGCCCTCTTCGGACGCCTAGATGCCGTCCATGCGCACAGACACGCCCCAGCCGATCCAGCTCTCCGACTACCGCCCCCCCGCCTTCCTGGTGGACGAGGTCCATCTCACTTTCGACCTGTCCCCCAACGCCACCCGGGTGAAGGCGAAGCTGGCCGTCCGCCGCAACGGCGAACACGCCGAGCCGCTGAAGTTCAACGGCGAGCGGCTGAAGCCCGTCTCGGTCGCCGTCGACGGCCGCACGCTTGCCGAGGGCGAGCACACGATCGACGCCGAGTTCCTGACCATCCCGGACGCCCCCGACGCCTTCACCCTGGAGACCGAGGTCGAGATCGACCCCGAGAACAACAAGGCGCTGGAAGGCCTCTACATGTCGGGCGGCCGCTTCTGCACCCAGTGCGAGGCCGAGGGCTTCCGCAAGATCACCTGGTGGCCCGACCGGCCGGACGTGCTGTCGCGCTTCACCGTGCGGATCGAGGCCGACAAGACATTCGGCCGCCTCCTGGCCAACGGCAACCTGGTGGAGGCGGGCGACCTGCCGGGCGGGCGGCACTACGCCGTCTGGAACGATCCGTTCCTCAAGCCCTGCTACCTCTTCGCCCTGGTGGCCGGCGAGCTGGACGTGCTGGAGGACCGGCTCGTCACGAAGAGCGGCCGCACCGTCGAGCTGAAGATCTACGTCGACACCGGCATGGCGCCCCGCGCCGCCTACGCCATGGACGCCCTCAAGCGCTCGATGAAGTGGGACGAGGAGGCCTATGGCCGCGAGTACGACCTCGACCTCTTCATGATCGTCGCCGTGCGCGACTTCAACTTCGGGGCCATGGAGAACAAGGGCCTCAACATCTTCAACTCCTCGCTCCTCTTGGCCGACCCGGCGACCGCCACCGACGTGGACTACGAGCGGATCGAGGCCGTGGTCGCCCACGAGTACTTCCACAACTGGACCGGCAACCGCATCACCTGCCGCGACTGGTTCCAGCTCTGCCTGAAGGAGGGCCTGACCGTCTTCCGAGAGCAGGGCTTCTGCGCCGACATGCGCGGCGAGGCGGTGCAGCGGATCAAGTCGGTGAAGGCGCTGCGCATGCGCCAGTTCGCCGAGGACCAGGGCCCGCTGGCCCACCCGGTCCGCCCGTCCAGCTACATGAAGATCGACAACTTCTACACGGCGACGATCTACGAGAAGGGCGCCGAGGTCATCGGCATGCTCAAGACCCTGATCGGGGCCGAGGCCTTCGCCAAGGGCATGGACCTCTACTTCGAGCGCTGGGACGGCCAGGCCACCACGGTCGAGGCGTTCGTGGCCTGCTTCGAAGAGGCGTCGGGCCAGGACCTCTCGGGCTTCTTCGCCTGGTACGAACAGGCCGGCACGCCCCGCGTCTCGCTGGCCGCCCGCTACGATGAGGCCGCCCGGACCCTGGCGCTGACGCTGAAGCAGGCGACGCCGCCGACGCCCGGCCAGGCCGACAAGCGGCCGCTCCCCATCCCGATCACCGTGGGCCTGCTCGACCACGACGGCCGCACCCTGGCCTTCGAGCGCGACGGCGCGGCCGTGGACGAGACGGTGATCGTGCTGGACCGCCCCGAACAGACGGTCACCCTCACCGGCGTCGACCGCCTGCCCGTGGTCTCGGCCCTGCGCGGCTTCTCGGCCCCCGTGGTGCTGACCACCGACGCCGAGCCCAAGGAGCGCTACGTCCAGCTCGCCTCGGACCCCGACCTCTTCAACCGCTGGGAGGCCGGCCAGGAGCTCGCCGCGGCCCTGATCCTCGCCCGCGCGGCCGGCCAGCCGGACGAGGTGGGCGAGGAGCGCTATGCCGAGGCCGTCGGCCGGGCGCTCGTCGACCAGGCGGCCGATCCGGCCTTCAAGGCCCTGCTGCTGGCCCTGCCGGCCGAGACCGAGCTCGCCCTGATGCGCAGTCCGGTGGACCCGCAGGCCCTCCACGAGGCCCGCGACGCCCTGCGCCTGCGCCTGGCCCTGCACCTCAACGCCGAGCTTCGCCGGCTGCACACCGGCCTGCAGGACCTGGGCGAGTTCTCGCCCGACGCCGCCAGCGCCGGCCGCCGCGCCTTGCGTAACGCCGCCCTCGACCTGATGGCCGCCAATCCGCGCAGCGAGACCGCGGACCTCGCCCTCGGCCACTACCAGGCCGCCGTGAACATGACCGACGCCATGGGCGGCCTCTCGGCCCTGATGCACATCGGCGGCGCGGCCTACGAGGAGGCGCTGGCCGACTTCTATGAGCGGTGGAAGAGCGAACCGCTGGTCATCGACAAGTGGTTCGCCGTACAGGCGCGCGATCCTTCCGAGGGCACCCTGGGCCGCATCCTGGCGCTGACGGCCCACCCGGCGTTCGACCCCAAGAACCCGAACCGGCTGCGGGCCCTGGTCTCCAGTTTCGCCAGCTTCAACCCGGCCCGGTTCCACGATCCCAGCGGCGCCGGCTATCGCTTCCTGGCGGACCAGATCATCGCCACGGACCGCTTCAACCCGATGACGGCAGCCCGCCTGGTCGACCCCCTCGGCGGCTGGAAACGGCTCAAGCCCGAGCTGGGCAAGCTGATGCGCGCCGAGCTGGAACGGATTGTCGCGGTCGAAGGACTCTCGAAGAACGTTTACGAATTGGCGACTCGCGCCCTCGCTTGATGGAAGCCGTTAACCCACAGTGACCGTGGGGACCGGATCAGCATAGACTCCCGGCCCGGTCGTACGATCGGGCCTGGCGAGTTTGAGGGGGCGGCGGCCTTGGCCGAGCGCATAGGGCAGGATGTGACCGGGGTGGCGCCTGAAAGGCGCGGACCCGGCCGCGTGCCCGGTCCCCGGCTGGGCGGGCCTGCCCTGGTGGTCGTCCTGGGCCTCCTGGGCGTGGTCACGGTGCTCAGCCTCGCCCGCCTGGGCTTCGGCGCGCCGGGCCGCGCCGAGCTCGTGGCCTGGCTGCTGGTCCCGGCCGCCACGGCCTTCGCCCTCGGCGTCCTGCTGTTCCTCGAGATGCGGCGGGTCGAACAGATCCAGGCCGCCCGCTCCGACTCCGAGCAGCGCTTCCGCACCGCCGTCGAGGCCGCCCGCTGCGGCATCTGGGAATGGGACCTGGCGGCGGACGAGATCTTCATGTCCGAGGTGACCGCCAACCTGTTCGGCTGGCGAAGCGGCGTCGTCGACGGCCAGCGGGTGCTGGAGCGCGTCGCCCCGGGCCACCGCGACGACATGCGCGAGGCGCTGAGCACCGCGGCCATCTACGGCGACTTCGACGTATCGTTCCGGGTGCCCCCGATCGCCGGCGCCCGGCCGGTCTGGATCGACTTCCGCGGCCGCGGCTTCGGCGAGGCGCCCGAAGGCGGCTTCGCCCGCATCATCGGGGTGGCCCTCGATGTCACCGAGGAGCGCCTGGCGCAGGCCCGCGCCCAGTCCGCCGAAAGCCGCCTGCGCGACGCCATCGAAAGCACCTCGGAGGCCTTCGTCCTTTGGGACCGCCACGGCCGCCTCGTGATGTCCAACAAGAACTTCCGCAGCTACTTCCAGCTCGAGGCCGACCTCGTGAAGGCCGGCGTGGGCCGCGAGCAGGTGGAGCGGGCCGCGCGCCTGGCGATCCGCCAGGAGTATCCCGCGCCCGGCGGCCGCCGCGGCGTGCGTGAGGCCGAGCTCTCCGACGGCCGCTGGGTGCAGATCTCCGAGCGGCCCACGGCCGAAGGCGGTCTCGTCGTCACCGCCGCCGACATCACCGTCCTGAAGACGCAGGAGGAAGCCCGCCGCATCAAGGAGGAGGAGCTGCGGCGCGCCGTCCAGAACCTGGAGCAGAGCCAGGAGCAGCTCTCTGAACTGGCCCGCAAGTACGAGGCCGAGAAGATCCGGGCCGAGGGCGCCAGCGCAGCAAAGAGCGAGTTCCTAGCCAACATGAGCCACGAGCTGCGCACGCCGCTGAACGCCATCAACGGCTTCTCCGAGATCATGTCGGCCGAGATGTACGGTCCGCTGGGCGACACCCGCTACCGTGACTACGCCCGCGACATCCTCAACTCCGGCCAGCACCTCTTGGCGCTCATCAACGACATCCTCGACATGTCGAAGATCGAGGCCGGCAAGCTCACCATGCGCTTCGAGCCCATCTGCCTGGAGGAGATCGCCGAGGACACCCTCAGGCTGGTCCGCAACCGGGCCGAGGCGGCCGGCCTGGCGCTGGTCCTGGACTTCGTGGACCTGCCCGACATCGAGGCCGACCATCGGGCGGTGAAGCAGATCCTGCTCAACCTGCTCTCCAACGCCATCAAGTTCACCCCGCGCGGCGGCCGCGTGACGGTCCGGGCCGAGCGGCGGGCCGATCCGTTGGGCGAGCGCGTGAGGGTCAGCGTCCAGGACACCGGCATCGGCATTTCGGCGAAGGACCTGGAGCGGCTGGCGCGTCCGTTCGAGCAGGTCGAGAGCCAGCAGTCCAAGACCACGCAGGGAACGGGGCTGGGGCTGGCGCTCACCAAGTCCCTGGTCGAGATGCACGGCGGCCTGCTCGACCTGAAGAGCGCCCCCGGTCAGGGGACGACCGCGAGCTTCGCCCTACCGGTCCGCCAGACCCGGCCCGCCGCCGGCGCCGCGGCGGCGTAGCTCGGGCGGCCGGGCCAGCGCCTCGCCGAAACGGGCGCGCTCGTCCGCCGGAAGCGTTGCGGCGAAGTCCACCAGCCGCTGATCCATGGCCATGCGGCCCTCGTGTTCGAGGGCGCGCGCCCGCCGTAGACCCGCGAGGGCGGCCTCGCGATCGAACGGCTCGGCGCCGAAGCCGCGCATGGTTTCCCGCGCCAGCCGACGCGCCTCGCGGATCCGCGGCCCGTTCTCCCGCGCGAAGCCGGGCATCTGCTCGCGCCATGCCGCCTGATGCTCCGGCGCAAGCGTGCGGACCGCCATGACGACCGAGCTATGTCCCCGCAGGTCCGGCCGTTCCGGGCCCCGCTCGCCGAGCCTTGCGCCCACGAAGGCGCCCACGACGAAGACATTCAGCGCCAACGAGCCGAACAGCGCCGCCAGCAGGATCGTCCGACCGTTCATGCGCCCTCGTCCGAATAGAGCTCCAGGCCCTCGCTGACCGCAGCCAGGACCGCCTCCGCCTCGCTGACAGAGGGCTGGGAGAACTGCAGCCCGACGACCACCCCGGCGGCGCAGGCCGCCGCGAGGCCCGCGCCCATGCCTACGGGCAGCCACCAGGCGGCATGGCCTGAACCCGGCTTGCGGGGCGCGCCGGCGACGATCCGGTCAGCCATGATCGCCGAGGCTTGCGGGGCCGCAGCGGCGTTCAGCAGAGCGTCCAGGTCCGCGGCCCGCTCGAGGATCGCGCGCGCAGCATCTTGATGTTCGCTGGCCCACGCCGCCGCGGCCTCGCGCTCGGTCGCCGGCCAGCGCGCGAAGTCGCCGCCGTAGGCCTCGGCCAAGGCCACGAAGCGTTCAGGGGTCATGCCGCTCCTCCCTCAGATCGAGCAAGGCCGCGCGGAGCGTGCGGCGGGCGCGGCCCAGCAGGCTTTCCAGCGCCTCGACGCTGACCTCCATCACCGCCGCCGCCTCGATGTTGCCCAGCTCCTGGTAGTGACAGAGCACGATCGCCTCGCGCTGCCGCTCGGGCAGGGCCTGCAGCGCCGCGTTGACGCGCCGACCGGTGTCCTGGGCCTCCAGGCCGCGGTCCGGCGGCGGCCCCTCGTCCGGACGGTCGGGCGGGTCGGCCTGTGGCAGTTCCCGTCTTCGCCGCAGCCGGTCGTAGCAGAGGTTCAGCGCCACACGGTGCAGCCAGGTGTCGAACCGCGCCGCGCCGGGGCGCCAACGCGGCGCCTGCTTCCAGACCCGCTCGAACGCCTCCTGCGCGACATCTTCCGCCTCGGCCGCATCGCCCAGCATGCGGCCGGCGAGCGAGAGCAGGCGAGGCAGCTTGCGGGCGACGAGCGCGCGCGCGGCCGCCGGGTCGCCCCGGGCCACGCGCGACAGGAGCTCGTCGTCGGCATCGCCCAACCTGGTCCTCGCCTGCGCGAGCCGGCCCCCTATTCCGGCGCCGGGCCGCCACGCATCTTCTGGCGCATGGTGAGCAATTCACCTTTCGAGAGCCAGCCATCCTTGTTGGCGTCGACCATCTGGAACCGTCGCTCGGTCATGGCGTCCATCTCGGACTTCGTAACCACGCCGTCCTTGTTGGAGTCGAGGCGCATCATGCCGCCGCCGTGGCCACGCGGCCCGTGACCCGGACCATCGCCGCGCTTCGGCATGGCGTCCAACTCGGCCTGGGTGATCTTGCCGTCCTTGTTGGCATCGACGCGGGCGAACATCCGCTCATGGCGCGTCTCGTGCGCCTGCTTGAACTCCGCTCGCGTCACCTTGCCGTCGCCGTCCAGGTCGAGGCTCGGACGCTCGCGCCCGGGGCCAGGCTGAGCGAGGGCGGTGGTGGCGAGAAGTGCGGCAGCAGCCGCGAAAATCGTGGTCTTCATAGGTCCTCAGGATCACTCGAGCGCCCACCCATAATCGTTTCACGAACCGCGCCGCCATTTCCGTCGCCGGCGCTCAGGCCGTCACCACAGCGGCGTAGGCGGTCCTGGCCCGCGCCTGCGCTTCGGCCAGCGCCTTGCGCAGCGCCGCGAAGGTGCGGACCCCGCCGGCGCGGGCAAGGAGAGCCTGGTACGCCTTGGGCTCGCGCGTGGGATCGGCGTCGTCCTCCAGGGCGACCTTCAGGAGCTGGGTGAGATCCTGCTGCAGCCGCCACGCCGCCCGCAGGTCGGTGACGGCGGCCGCATCCGCCAACCCGGCGTCGCCGAGCGCCGCCAGGGCTTCGGCGGTGTTGGGCGCGAGCGGTCCGTTCCCGGCCGCATGGACCAGTTGCAGGAACTGGGCGGCGAACTCGATGTCGACGAGGCCGCCGGGCGCGAGCTTCAGGTCCCACGCGCCCCTGGATGGCCGTTCGCGTTCCATGAGCTCGCGCATCTCGCGCACCTCACGCGCCGTCTTCCTGCGGTCCCGGGGCTGGCGGAGCGCCGCCTCGATCGCCGCCGCCGTCTCGGCCGCAAACGCCTCGGAGGTCGCCCAGACGACGCGCGCGCGGGTCAAGGCCAGGAATTCCCACGTCTCGGCCTCGCCGCGGTAGTAGTGATCGAAGGCCGCGAAGCTCACCGCAACCGGACCCTTGGTGCCGGACGGCCGAAGCTGCATGTCCACCTCGTAGAGCTGGCCCTCCGCGGTCGGGCTGGAAAGCGCGGCGATCAGACGCTGGGTGAAGCGGCCGTAGAAGCTGGCGGCGCCCCATCCCTTGATCGCGGATTCGGCCACGGGATCGGCCGCGCGGTAGAGCGTCATGAGGTCCAGGTCAGACGTCGCGCTCATCTCGCGCGAGCCGCACTTGCCGAGCGCGACCACCGCCACCTCGCCCGGAAAGGCGCCGCCGAGTCGCTCGGTCTCGACGAGCGCGGCCGGCGCCAGGACTTCGATGCACAGGTCGGCCAGATCGGCGAAGGCCCGACCGGCGGTCTCGGCCGTGGCCGCGCCGCTCATCACCTGGACGCCCACGCGGAAGGCCTGCTCGCGATGCAGGCGACGGACCGCATCCATCGCGGCCTCGAAGCCCTCGGCTTCGGCCAACGCGCGGCGCATGTCCGCCCGCTCGTCGGTGATGTCGATCGGCGCGAAGAAGCGGGAATCGAGCATGGCGTCGATGGCCGCCGGGCGGCGCGCCAGCGTGGCGGCCAGCCGCGGCGCGAAGGCCAGCACCTGCACCACCAGTTCGAACAGCTTCGGCTGCGCCAGGAACAGCGACTGAAGCTGCACGCCCGTCGACAGCCCGCCGAAGAAGTCGCAGAAGCGGTTGAAGGCCGCATTCGGCGCCCCAGTGGCATGGGCGGCTTCGAGCAGGCGCGGCGCAAGGCGTGTGAAGAGCTCGCGGCCGCGCTCGGTCCGGGTCGCGGCGACGTGGCCATGGTGCCAGGCGCGGATCGTGCGCGAGACCTGGGGCGGGTTGTCAAAGCCCATGCGCTTCAGCGTCGCCAGCGTTTCGGGATCGTCGTCTACGCCCGTGAAGACCAGGCTGCCGAAGCGCGACGACAGCGGTTCCTCCTCGGCGAACAGCTCGCCGTAGCGGGCGTTCACCGCCTTCAGAGTGCGGACGATCTCGGCATCGAAGGACGGCAGCCGGTCGTGGCCGCTGAGCGCGGCGACCCGTTTCCGTTCGGCGTCCGACTCGGGGAGCCGGTGGGTCTGCTCGTCCTCCAGCATCTGGATGCGGTGCTCGACGGCGCGCAGACGCTTGTAGGCGGCGGTGAGCTCCAGGGCGGCGGCCTCCGAGACGTGACCGGCCGCCGCCAGGGCATGCAGCGCATCCAGGGTCCGCGGACTGCGGAGCTCGGGATGCCGGCCGCCGAGGATGAGCTGCTGGGTCTGGACGTAGAATTCGATCTCCCGGATGCCGCCGCGACCCAGCTTCAGGTCCATGCCCTTCGCCGACATGCGCTCGTCCACCTTGTGCGCGTGGATCTGGCGCTTGATCGAGTGGATGTCGGCGATCGCGGCGAAATCCAGGTTCTTGCGCCAGATGTAGGGCAGAAGCTCGTCCAGGAACGCCCGGGCGGCGGTCAGATCGCCGGCGCAGGCCCGGGCCTTGATGAAGGCGGCTCGCTCCCAGTTCTGGCCGACCGTCTCGTAGTACTCCAGCGCTGCGGGCACAGGCACGGCGGGCGGCGTCGACGATGGGTCTGGCCGCAGGCGCAGATCCATGCGGAAGACATAGCCGTCCGACGTCTTCGCCTGCATCAGGTCCGAGACCCGATGCGTCAGTCGCACGGCGAAGGCCTGTGGCTCCTGGTCGTTCGCCAGAACGGTCGACAGCGCCTCGGGATCGAAGAACACCGAGACGTCGATGTCGCTCGAATAGTTGAGCTCGAAGGCGCCCTGCTTGCCCATGGCGATGCAGAACCACCCCGGAACCGGCCCGTGCGCCCCTTCGCCCAGCGCGGTCAGCCGCCCGGCCTCCAGTTCGCCGCGCGCAGCCGACATGAGCGAGGCGGCCACGGCGGCGTCCGCGAAGCGGGTGAGCGCGCCCGTCACCTGGTCCAGGTCCCAGAGTCCTCCCAGGTCGGCGATGGCGGTCAGGAGATGCAGTTCCTGTTTGAGGCGCCGTAGCGGCGCTTCCGCCTCGGCCGGAAGGACCAGGGCGACTTCAGCGGTGCGCGCCAGGATGTCGGCAAGCCGCGCCTCGGGGTCCGTGGCCAGGATCGCCGCCAGGCGCTCGGGGTCGCGCCGCGCCAGGCTCGCCAGATAGGGCGAGGCGCCGAAGATCGGCGCCAGCGCTGGCCAGGCCCGTTCAAGCTCGGCGGTCCACAGCGCCTCGGAAACGATCTCCCGCGCCCGCTCGGCCGCGCGGTGGTCGAGGACGGGGCCACAGGACGCGAGGCCGGCGGCGGTTACCGACATTTAAGTCGACCCTGCCGGTGCGGGCCCCCAATGATCGGGCTCTTCCTGGAGGTGCGTCGCATGCGATTGTCCCCGCTCGTCCGGCTGGATCCGCTAGCGCGCGGCGCCGACGCCGCCCTGCTGGCCACACGGATCGCCGTTGGCGGGTTCCTTGTCTGGGGCGTCTGGGACAACATCACCGGGCCTGAGCACATGCAGAGGTTCGTGGCCTTCCTGAAGCAGTTCGGCTTTCCCTATCCCGAGTTGCTCGCACCCTTCGACGTCTGGGTCCAGTTCATGATCGGCGTCCTGTTCGTCCTCGGGCTCGGGACGCGCTGGGTCGGCCTGATCTGTGTGGTGAACTTCGTCGTCGCCATCGTCATGGTGGACCATCACGCCGGCCTGCGGGCGTCGTTTCCGTCGCTGTGCCTCGTTCTGATCGGGCTGATCCTGGCGACCCATGGGCCCGGCCGGTACGCGCTCGACCCGATACTGTTCCGGCGTGAGCGAGGGTCCCTGCGGCGCAGTTAGGCTCGGGGCAGGACAAAGGCGACCCGCAGACCGGGGCCCATCTCCCCAACCTTGCCCGGCCCCTCGGACAGCTCCAGCCGCCCCCCGTGCGCCTCGGCGACGGCGGCGACCAGCGACAGCCCCAGGCCCGCGCCTGGTTCATTTCGGCTGTTCTCCAGCCGCACGAAACGTTGGATGACGCGCTCGCGGTCCTCGTCCGGCACGCCCGGGCCGGTGTCGGTGACCGAGAACTCCACCTCGCCGGACGAGCGCCTGCGCACACGAAGCATGATCGCGCCGCCCGCCGGCGTGTACTTCACCGCGTTGTCGAGGATGTTGGCCAGCGCCTGGGCCAGGAACTCGCGGTTGCCGCGGACCGTGAGGTCCTTGGTCAGCTCGGCCGAGAAGTCGATGTCCTTCTCCTCGCAGAACGGCTCGTACAGTTCCGCCATGTCGGCCGCGAGATCCGCTGGGTCGAAAACCACCGGGTCCGGCGCGGCCCCGGCGGCCTGGAGCCGCGCGATCGACAGGACCGCGCCGAAGGTCTTGAGCACCCCGTCGGTATCCTCGAGCGCCTGGGCCAGGGCCTGCTGTGGATCGCCGCGGCCCGCCTCCACGTCCAGATAGGCGGTCTCGAGGCGCGCGCGCAGGCGAGTCAGCGGCGAGCGCAGGTCGTGCGCGATGGCGTCGCCGGCATGCTTGTGACCGGCCATGGAGCGTTCGAGGCGGTCGAGCATGTCGTTGACGCCCTGGGCCAGCTCGTCGAACTCGTCCCGCGCGCCGCGCACGCGGGCGCGCACCCCCTGCTCGCCGTTGCGCACCCGCTCCACCACCTCGATGAGATTGACCATCGTTCGGGAGACGTTGCGGCTGACCAGGATGCCGCCCGCCAGGCCCAGCAGGATCACCAGGGCGCCGGACGCCCAGAGCGCGCGGACCACCCGTCCCACATAGGCTTCGTCCTCACCGGCGTCGGCGCCGACGAACAGCACCTCGCCTCCGGCCAGCTGCTGCTGCAGTCCGCGTGCGGGATGCTTCACCTCGCGGCCCTGGACGTCGACGTCAGTGACCTGGAAGGTGACCCACGCCGGCGCGCCCGTGAAATCCTCCACCGGGCTCTCCTCGATGGAACCCGAGATCCGGCGCCCGTCCTTGGTGAGCAGCAGGTAGAGGAAAGGTTTTTCGCTGGCCGCCCGCTGGATCAACGACTGATTGACCGCATCGACGCCGGCCCGGTCATAGATGTCGGCCAGGGAGCGCATTTCGCGCCGGATTTCCTGGTCTGTCCGTCGGGTCGCCTCGCCGGCGGTGGCGATGTAGATGTAAGCTAGGAAGGCGGAGGCGGCGCTGGCGAACAGCGCCAGGAACAGCAGCGTGAGCCGGAACGGCGTGGTCCGGAAGATGCGCGGCAGGCGTACGGCCATGCCGGCGGCTTACGCGTCGAGCCGATAGCCCGCGCCGCGCACCGTCTGCAGCATGGGCCGGTCGAAGCCCTTGTCGATCTTCGAGCGAAGTCGAGAAATGTGGACGTCGATGACGTTGGTCTGCGGATCGAAGTGATAGTGCCAGACCTTCTCCAGCAGCATGGTGCGGGTCACCGACTGGCCGGCATGGCGCATCATGAACTCCAGAAGCTGGAACTCGCGCGGCTGCAGGTCGATCTCCTGGCCGGCGCGATGCACGGTCCTGGCGATCAGGTCCATCTCGAGTTCGCCCACCTTGAGCAGCGTCTGGACCGAGCCGGTGTCGCGCCGCCGCGCCAAGGCCTCGATGCGGGCGATCAGCTCGGCGAAGGCGTAAGGCTTCACCAGGTAGTCGTCCGCTCCGGCCTGGAGGCCGTCCACCCGGTCGCCAACTTCGCCCAGGGCGGAGAGGAACAGGACGGGGGTGCGATCCCCTTCCCGCCGGAGAGTCTCGACCAGCTCGACGCCGTTCATCCTCGGCATCATGCGGTCGACGATCATGACGTCGAACTCTCCGTCGCGCGCCGCCGTGAGCCCTTCGGCGCCGTCGGCAGCCCGGACGCAATCGTGGCCGGCCTCGGTGAGACCGCGCGCCATCGCCTCGGCCGCCTCGAGGTCGTCCTCGACGATCAGGATCCGCATCTGATTCCCGCCCCTGCTAGATGTCGGGAATCTAGCCCGAAATCTTGATCGGCAGGAAGGCGGTCCGGCCGTTGCGGAACACGCCGACCAGCACGCTGGAGCGACCGGCCTTCTTGGCGGCCTCCACCACCTCCGCGAGATCCGCCGGCGCGTCGACCGTCCGGTCGTTGGCGCGGGTGATCACGTCGCCGCGGCGCAGGCCCTTCGATCCGGCGTCCGAGCCCTGGTCCACGCTCTGCACGAGAGCGCCGCGCACGTCGGCGGGCAGGTTCAGGCGGTTGCGGGTCACCTCGTCCAGCGGCCCGAGCGACATGCCCAGCACCGGGGCCTGGGCTGGGGCGACCGCGCCGGGCGCGGCCCCGCCCGGGGCGCCCCCGAGGTTGTCGTTCGCCGCCAGTTCACGCTCGGAGGGGCGGACGCCGGAGCGCACCTCGATGGTGCGGCGCTTGCCGTCGCGGATGATCTCGAGCCGCAGGACGTCGCCGGCGCGGACGCGGGCCACCTGGCGGGTGAGTTCGGAGGAGCTTTCCACCTTGGTCCCGTTGACGGCGACGACGACGTCGCCAATCTGCACCCCGGCGCGTTCCGACGGGCCGCCGGCGGAGACGTCGGCCACGATGGCGCCCTCGATGTCGCCCAGGCCCTTGGCCTCGGCCATCTCGCTCGTGAAGTTCTGGATGGTGGCGCCGATATAGCCGCGCTCGACCCGACCGCCGCTGATCAGCTGCTTGGTCACCGCCTCGGCCACTTCCGAAGGAATGGCGAAGCCGATGCCCACCGAGCCACCGGAGGGCGAGAAGATCGCCGTGTTCACGCCGATCACCCGGCCATAGACGTCGAACGTGGGGCCGCCCGAGTTGCCCCGGTTGATCGGGGCGTCGATCTGGATGTAGTCGACGAACGTCTCGCCGATGTCGCGGCCGTAGGCCGAGACGATGCCGGCCGTGGCCGTGCCGCCGAGCCCGAACGGATTGCCGACCGTGATCACCCAGTCGCCCACGCGCGGGCGCGCGGCGTTCTCGAAGTTCACATAGGGAAACGGCCCGTTGCGGCCCTTGACCTTGAGCACGGCGAGGTCGGTGGCCTCGTCGCGGCCCACCACCTCGGCGTCGAGCTCGCTTTCATCCTTGAGCACGACCTTGATGGACTCGGCGTTGTCGATGACGTGGTTGTTGGTGACGATGTAGCCGTCGGCCGAGATGAAGAAGCCCGAGCCCGACGACCGCTGCGTCGGCAGCCGCGGCTGGCCCTCCTCGGTCTGTCCGCCGTCCGGACCGCCGTCCTCGCCTTGTGGGCCAGGCAGCAGGAACGGCAGGCCGGGAATCCGGCGCAGGTCGCTCTCGTTCACCCGGCTGGTCACATTGATCGACACGACGGCCGGGGATACGCGGTCGAAGATGTCGGCGAAGGACATGGGCGCGCCGGGGGGCGGCGCGAAGATCGGCGTCGCAGACGCCTTGATCAGCCCGCCCTTGAGCTGGCTCTCCGCATGGGCCTTGGGCAATTGCACGCCGGCGCCCGCCACGGCGGCCGCCATCACGCCCGCGCCAGCGACGGCGCCCAGGAGGTAACCTGTCTTCTTAGAGGTCATCAGCCTTCGTTTCCCTGCGCCGCCCTCACCAAAGCCGGGGCCGCGCCTAAACAACCTAGGTCGGATGCACCGAAGTGCAACGCCCGCCAAGTTACGTTTAGGTCACCCTCGGCGCAGCTTCGCGACGGATATTAGGCGCGAAAATGTCAGGGGGCATCCTCTTCCACGAGGCGGCGGACGCGCTCGGCCTCCTCCGCGCCGAGCTCCGTCTCGGGCGCCCGCTTGCGCAGGCGGGCAAGGAGGAGCGCCACCCCGGCGACCACGACCAGGAACGGCGCCGCCCAGAGGGCGAGATTCATCGCCGAAAACCGTGGCGTCAGCAGCACGAACTCGCCGTAGCGGTCGATCAGGAAGCGCTTGATCTCCGGCTCGCTGCGCCCGGCCTTGACCTGCTCGCGGACGATCTGCCGCAGGTCCCGGGCCAGCTCCGCCTCGGAGTCGTCGATCGACTCGTTCTGACAGACCAGGCACCGGACATCCCTGAAGATCTCGCGCGCCTGCGCTTCCTGCGCCGGATCCGGGAGGCGCTCGGCGGGATCGGACGCCGCGGCGATGCAGGCGACGCCGGCCAGGACCGCGAAGAAGGCGCGCAGCCTCAAGCCGCCTGCTCCCGTCGCCGCCCGACCCCCAGACGCAGCCGGCGGTCCGACAAGGAGACGAGGCCGCCGAGGGCCATGATCGTCGGGCCGGCGAAGATCAGGCTGGCCCAGGGGTTCCAGTAGGCGCGGACCAGCCAGGCCGGCTCGGCGCCGCCGTCCCGCCGCTCGCCCAGCACCACATAGACGTGCGAGGCGCCGCGATAGCACAGCCCGACCTCGGAGGTGGTCTGCCCGCCGGCCACGTAGAGCCGGCGCTCGGGCCTGGCCTCACACACGGGCCGCCCGTTCCGGGTGACCGTGATCCGCCCCTGATCGGCCTCGTAGTTGGGACCGCTGACCGGCCGCACCGCATCGAGGCTCACGTGGAATGCGCCTACGTCGAGCCCGCCGCCGACCGGGAGGGCCTCGGCAGCCTCCAGCTTCCAGGTGGTCTCGAACACGGCGCCGAGGACGAAGACGCCGAGGCCGAGGTGCGCAAGCGTCATGCCCCAGGCGCCGCGCGGCAGGCGGGCGAGACGGCGCAGGGTCTCGGCGGCGGGGACGCGGAACGCCCGGGTCCGCTCAAGGATCTCGGCCAGGGCGCCCGCGATGAGCCAGAAGCCGAGCGCCACGCCCAGGGCGCCCAGGACCTTCTTCGGTTCGACGAGAAGGATCGTCAGGACACCCGCGCCCGCGGCGATCAGCAGCGCCATCCAGAGCCGCTGGACCACGCCGCGCGCATCGCCCCGTTTCCAGGCGAGCAGAGGCCCGGCCGGCAGCAGGATCAGCAGGGCGGCCATCAGCGGCGTGAAGGTCAGGTTGAAGTAGGGCGGGCCGACCGAGATCGCTTCGCCGGTCATGGCCTCGCGGATCAGCGGATAGAGCGTTCCCATCAGGACCGTGGCCGTGGCCGCCGCCAGCAGGATGTTGTTCAGCACCAGGGCGCTCTCGCGGCTGATCGGGGCGAACAGACCGCCCTGGCCGAGGCTGGGCGCGCGCCAGGCGAAGAGGCTGAAGCCGATCCCGGCGGTCAAGCCGAGGATGATCAGCAGCAGCACCCCACGCGTCGGATCGACCGCGAAGGCGTGGACCGAGGTCAGAACGCCCGAACGCACCAGGAAGGCGCCCAGCATGGAGAACGAGAAGGCCGCGAGCGCCAGGAACAGAGTCCAGCCCGACAGCGCCCCCCGCTTCTCGGTGACGATGGCCGAGTGCAGCAGGGCGGTGGCGATCAGCCACGGCATGAAGCTGGCGTTCTCGACAGGATCCCAGAACCACCAGCCGCCCCAGCCCAGCTCGTAGTAGGCCCAGAAGGCGCCTAGGGTGATGCCGACAGTGAGCAGGCTCCAGGCGGCGAGAGCCCAGGGTCGCACCCAGCGCGACCAGGCGGCGTCGACCCGCCCCTCGACCAGGGCGGCGATGGCCAGCGAGAAGACCACCGACATGCCGACGTAGCCTGCGTAGAGGAACGGCGGGTGGACGGCGAGCGCCGGGTCCTGCAGCAGCGGATTGAGGGAGCGGCCCTCGACCGGCGGATTGGGGATGCGCAGCAGCGGGTTCGAGGCGAAGACCGTGTAGGCCAGGAACACCGTCCCCAGCGCCCCCTGCGTCGCCACGGCGACGGCGCGCAGGCCGCGCGGCAGGTTGCCCCCCATGCCCGCGATGGCGGCGCCGAAGCCGGTCAGCGCCAGGCACCAGAGCAGCATCGAGCCCTCGTGGTTCCCCCAGGTCCCGGCCACCCGGTACAGGAGCGGCTTCTCGGTGTGGGAGTTGGCCGCGACGTTCACCACCGAGAAGTCGGACACCACGAAGGCGTACATCAGGGCGGCGAAGGCCACCGCCACGGCGGCGAACGCGCCCAGCGCCGCCCCCTCCCCGGCGCCGGCAAGCGCCGGAGACCGCCGGATGCGGGCGGCCGTCGACAGCGCGACCTGTGCGACCGAGAGCGCCAGCGCGAGCAGGAGCGCGAAGGCGCCGGCTTCGACGATCATGTGGCGTCGCCCGCCGCCTTGGGCTTGGCGTAGCCGCCGGCCTCATGCGTCGGCGTCTCCCCGTCGCCGTACCACTCGCCCTGTTCCTTGAGCGCGTCGGCGACCTCCTTGGGCATGTAGGTCTCGTCGTGCTTGGCCAGCACGCGCTTGGCCTCGAAGACGCCGTCGGCGCGATAGGCGCCCTCGGCCACGATCCCCTGGCCCTCGCGGAACAGGTCGGGCAGGTCGCCCTGGAACACCACCCGGTCGGCGGCGAGCTTGTCCTGGACCGTGAACTCCACCCGCCCGTCCGGATGTTTCACCACCGATCCCATGGCCACCAGCCCGCCCAGCTGGATGGCGCGGCCGGGCTCGGGCTTGGCCTCCGCCGCCTGCGAGGGCGTGTAGAAGAGCGAGATCGAATCCCGCATGCCCCAAAGGGTCAGTCCGACCGCCAGCGCCACCACCGGGGCGATGACCGACATGAGGAGCAGGCGCGTGCGCGCCTTTCGGGACTTGGGCAGGAAACTCATTGCATCGGCTCCGCGCGCGCGGCCTCGTCCAATTGTTGCACCACCTGCGGCGAGTCCGCGTACCGCGCCCTAGCGCTGGCGTAGGCGGCGTCGCGGTTCCCAGTATCGCCGAGGACGGCGTAGGCGCGAACCAGCCGCACCCACCCCTCCGGATCGTCGGGTTCGGATTTCAGGCGCGCCGCCAGGCCGTCGACCATGCCCTGGATCATGGCCAGCTGCTCGGGGTCGCGCACAGGCGACGGGCGGCCCTCCAGCCGGGCGACCTGGGCCTCGACGAACTCGCGACGCGGATCCTCGGCAGGCAGGTCGGCGAGCACGCTGCGCAGGTCGGCCAGCGCCTCGGCGCCTCGGCCGGCCTCGGCCTTGGCCTGCGCCAGATAGAAGCGGGCTGCGGGGTCGCCCGGTTCGAGCGCGAGAAGGCGGCGGAAGGCGGCCTGGGCGTCGGCGTCGACCGCGCCGCCCGCCTCGTACACCTCGGCCTCGCCCAGCAGGCGCCAGATGTCGGCGCGCTCGGGGGCCAGTTGGGCGGCGCGGCGCAGCGCTCTTACGGCGGCCACCGGGTTCTGCGAGGCGCCCTCGGCCAGCCCCAACAGGCGGAACCCCTCGGCCTCGGCGGGTCGGCTTGCGGTGGCGTCGCGCAGCACGGCGGCGATCTCGGGCGCGTTGAGGCTGGCGAGATCCGAGCTTTTCCAGCGTGCGAGCCGCTCGGCGAAGGGCTGGTCGGCTAGGCCGGGGGTGCCGAGGCTGAGATAGAGCCCCAGCGCCAGGGCAGGAGCCGCGACCGCCGCCAGGAGGACGATGCGCCGGCCGCCGGGATGCGAATTCCAGGCGCGACCCGGCGCATCGGCGGCCGCGAGCAGCCGCCGGGCGGCCTCGGCGTGGGCGGCCTTGCGCTCAGCCTCGCCCATCAGGCCGCGCTCGGCCAGTTCGTCGATCTCGGCGAGCTGTCGGCGATAGACCACGGCGGATGGATCGTCCGCGCCCCCGGAGGCGGCGGCGCCCGCGGCGCGCAACAGGATGAGGCCCGCCGCAGCGGCTGTCAGGACGCCGACCACGGCCCAGAACACGAGCATGGCCGCGCGTGTAGCCGAAAGCCGGGGCGCACGCGAGTGAGACTCGTGAGCGCGCCCCCCGCCTCAGGGCTGCGCGGCCTCGGGATGCAGGGCGGCGTGCGCGCGGCGACGGATGAGTTCGGCGGCCTTGGCGCCGCGGACCAGGGCGTCGAAGGCGGCCGCGCGGTCCAAGAAGGCTTCGGCGATGTCGCGATCCTGGACCTCGCCGGTGCGGACCAGGTCGAGCACTTCCTCGACGTAGTGGTCGACATACTCGCCCAGCTTGTCGACGAGCTTGTTCCGGGCGGTGGAGAAGCCGCCGTAGTTGGCGGTGCTGCGCGACTCGTCGGCGAACGCCAGGAGGGTCATGGCGCGCCCCACCAGCTGGTCGTCGGGCGGCGACGACAGCCGCGGAACCTGGCGGCGGACCCGCTGATTGCGCGGCGCATGCATGGGCAGGGCCTCCATCGCTGCGCGCTCGCCTTCGCGGAACTGGCCCTCGATGACGGTCGCCAGGCTGGCCCGCTGCTTCGCCACACGCTGGCCCCAGCCGTGCTCGCGGTCGAGGTCCACCGAGTTCTCGATCTCCATGATCTGCTGGACCACGAGATCGGCGAGCTTCGCCGCCTCACGCCCGGCGGCAGGGCCGTCGTCGACCGGCAGCTTGGCGATGCGATGGATCGCCTCGTCAACGTCCTCGAGCAGATGCTCGCCGAAGCCGGCAAGTTCGGACTCCGCCAGATAGCGCTCGGTCGGCTTGTCCATCACCGCCGAGATCACCCGCATGATCATCCAGGGATAGGCGAGTTGGGCGGCGAGCATCTCGAAGAACTGGGCGCCGGATTCGGCGTGGATCTCGACGGCGTCGCGATATGAGAGGCGGACGGCCGCAGTCGTCTCGCTTCCGGGGTGGGCCAGCCAATCCGGCATCCGCTGGGTCGCCTTGCGCACCACGGGCGCCAGGTCGAGGCATACGGCCAGGATCT
Source organism: Pseudomonadota bacterium (assembly GCA_049323595.1). GTDB lineage: Bacteria > Pseudomonadota > Alphaproteobacteria > Caulobacterales > Caulobacteraceae > Phenylobacterium. The sequence goes on along the minus strand of JBMOOD010000007.1, from coordinate 301,978 downwards.
CGCCGCCGTTGTCCTGGGCGGCGTCGCAGACTTCCGCGGCCAGGCGGAAGGATTCGATCTCCCGATTCCGGACACCCGCCGCGGCCGCGGCGGTGAGCTTGTCGTAAGCCTCCTGGATCACGTGGGCCGGCTCGAGGTCCTCGACCGCGTCGCGCGCCAGGTCGATCGTCTCGCTCGCCACGGCGCGCAGCCCGCGCCAGACTAGGCCTAGCACCCGAGAGGGAAAGGTCAGGCGGTGGGGATGGTCCCCGGCGCCCACGCACATGGGCGCGATCGGCTGCAGTACGGTGTTGCGCAGGGTACGCTCGGCGACCTCGGTCTCGACCACCTGCTTGACGTCGTAGAGGGCGCTGTTGGCGGAGGCGTCCGAAAGCGCCTGGCGAAGGCTGCCCACGACCTTGTCGGGCGCGGACTGCACCAGGGTTCGAACGATGGCGATCTTGCGCTCAGGCAGCGCGGTCATGGAACGATCGGTCTCCGGCGGAACGCCGTTAGGCGAAGACCATGCCCTCATGCGGGTTAAGGCTTTACGAAGTCAGGGTTTTCAGTCCGCGGCGCGCGGCAGAACGACGCTCACGGCCAACCCTCCGAGGGTCGAGTCGCCGAGGTCCAGCGATCCCCGATAGGCGCGCGCCAGCTCGTCGATGATGGAAAGGCCCAGGCCGGAGCCCGGCGCGCGCTCGTCCAGGCGCGCGCCGCGGCGGACGACCTCTTCGCGCTGCTCGGGCGGAAGACCCGGCCCGTCGTCCTCCACCGTGAGGCGCAGCCGTTCGGCCCCTTCCGGCGCAGCGCGGACCCGCACCCTTCGGCGACCGAACTTGCCGGCGTTCTCCATGGCGTTGCCGGCGATTTCCATGAAGTCCTGGCGCTCGCCCAGGAACCAGAGGTCGTCGGGGGCGTCCCAGTCGATCTCGACTCCCTTGTCGGCGAAGATCCGCTCGAGGGTGCGCGCCAGCTCGTCCAGGACCTCGGCGACGGAGGTCCGCTCGCCCTGGCCCTGCGAGCGGGCCGCGGCGCGGGCGCGGCGCAGGTGATGGTCGACCTGCTGGCGCATGACGTCGGCCTGCCGGGTGACCACCTCGGCCAATGGTCCGGGACGCTGGGCGGCCTCGGTGATCATCACCGAGATGGGGGTCTTGAGCGCGTGCGCGAGGTTGCCGACGTGGGTCCGCTGCCGCTCCACGGTCTCCTGGTTGTGGGCGACCAGGGCGTTCAGTTCGTCGGTGAGCGGCCGCAGCTCCGACGGATACTCGCCCTGCAGGCGCATGGCCTTGCCGCGCCGCACGTCCGCCACCTCGTCGCCCAGGCGGAACAGCGGCTCCAGGCCCAGGCGAACCTGGGCGACGACGGCCAGAATCAGTCCCAGGCCCAGCAGCGCCACGGCGAGCACGATCGTGGTGACCGAGTTGCGGACCTCGCGGTCGATGGGCCGCCGGTCCTCGGCGGCGATGAAGATCAGCGGCGCCTCGCGGCCCGGCAAGCTGGTCCAGCGCGCCACGACGCGCAGGCGCTCGCCCGGCTGCACGCCGGGCGCGTCGAACGCGATCGGCTTGCGGGGATTGGCGCGCAGGCGCTCGGGCAGGTCTCTGGGGATCTGCAGCTCGGAGTCCCACAGCGACCGCGACGGCACTAGGCTGCGAACCCCGCCCTCCGGCAGCGGCTCGGCGATGTCCCAGTAGCGGCCCGAATAGGCCCGCAGGGCCCGCTGGTCGGTGAGCGCAGGCGCCAGGACTTCGCCGTCCTCGATGGTCGAGCCCGAGATCAGATTGTCGATCAGGTCCGACAGGCTGGCGTCGAAGCGCCGCAGGGCCCCCTGCTGGAAGACCAGGGCCACCACCACCGCCACGACCACGAGGGCCGCGAAGCTCCAGCCGGCGGCGAGCAGCACCAGCCGGCGGGCGAGAGACGGACGCGTCAGTCCGTCCGGCAGCTTCACGACGGGCCGGTCAAGTCTGGGCGGCCCCCGTCTCCACCTCTTCGGCGGGGCAGATGAGCCGGTAGCCCAGGCCGCGGACCGTCTCGATCCGGTCGGCGCCGATCTTCTTCCGGACCCGGCCGATGAACACCTCGATGGTGTTGGAGTCGCGGTCGAAGTCCTGGTCGTACAGGTGCTCGACCAGTTCGGTGCGGCTGATCACCCGGCCCTGGTGCATCATCAGATAGTGCAGCAGGCGGTACTCCAGCGAGGTGAGCCGCAGCGGCTCGCCGTTGACGCTGGCGCGGGCGGCGCGCGGATCCAGCCGCAGGCCGCCGCACGACAGGTTCGGCGTCGCATGGCCGGCCGAGCGGCGCAGCAGGGCGCGCAGGCGCGCGAGCAGTTCCTCGGTGTGGAACGGCTTGGTCAGGTAGTCGTCGGCCCCGGCGTCGAAGCCGGCCACCTTCTCGCTCCACGCGCCGCGCGCGGTGAGGATGAGCACCGGCGTCGTCATGTTCTCGCGCCGCCAGCGCTCCAGGACCGATACCCCGTCCACCTTGGGCAGGCCCAGGTCCAGGATCACCGCATCATAGGGCTCGGTCTCGCCCAGGAACTGGGCTTCCTCGCCGTCGGGGGCATGGTCGACGGCATAGCCGGCGTCGCCGAGCGCCAGCTTGAGCTGGCGCGACAGGTCCGGATCGTCTTCGACTAGCAGGATGCGCAATTTGGCGTCCCTTCCTTCCTGAGAGGCCCCCGCCTCACCGGCCCTGGCGGCCGATCACCTGCCCCGACTGGGCGTCGACGATGAAGACGACCACCCGGCCGTCATCCATCTGCCACTGGACGAAGTAGGCGGGCCGGCCGCCGGTATCGCCCATGGTGGTGTTCAGGTGGCGGCCCGGATAGCGGGCTCCGATCATCTGCAGAACGCGCGACAGCGGAACCTGACGCCCGCCCCGCGCCTCCGGATCGCCCCGTCCGGCGCCCAGCACCGGCCGGCCGTGGTCCTGCGCATAGCCCACGGCCGGGACCGCGGCGCTCGCAAGCAGGACGGCGAGGGCGAAGAGGCGTTTCATGCGACCCGTTCTAGAAGCCGGCGACTGAACCCGGCCTGAACGCCGGCGTAAGGGGCTACTTAGCTTATGCCCGCCGCTTCGGCGAATAGGGACGCTTGGTCCGCTGTTCTTCGGCGAAGGCCTCCAGCGCCGGATCGACGGTCTCGGGCAGAGCCACCTCCAGGCGGGCGAAGAGGTCGCCGCGCTTGCCGCCCGCCAGCGCCAGGCCACGGCCCTTCAGCCGCAGGCGGGCCCCGGTGTTGGATCCCTTGGGCACGGTGAGCGTCACGGGGCCCTCCGGCGTGGGCGCCTCCACTTTGCCGCCCAGGACGGCGTCGTAGAGCGTCACCGGCAGGTCCATGACCAGGGCGTCGCCCTCGCGCCGGAACACCGGGTGCGGCTTGATGGCGATCTCGATGAAGGCGTCGCCCGGCGCCGAGCGGCCCGGCGCGCCCTGGCCCTTCAGCCGCAGGGTCTGGCCGTCCTGGGCGCCCTTGGGGATGGTGACGTCGATCGTCCGGCCGTCCGAGAAGGCGATCCGCTGCTTGCCGCCGCGGATAGCGTCCACGAGGTCGATCTCCAGCTTCGCGCGCACGTCCGCGCCGCGCTGGGAGAAGCCGCCGAAGCCGCCGCCCATCCCGCCGCGGGCGCCGCCGCGCGGTCCGCCGCCGCCGAACATCTCGCCCAGGATGTCGCCCAGGTCGACGCCCTCGAAGGTTTCGGTGCGGAAGCCGCCGCGCCCCTGGCCGAAGCCGCCGGGGCCGCCCTGGCCGAACGGTCCGCCCGCGAAGCTTGGGCCCGTCTCCCGACCATCGGCGTCGATCTCGCCGCGGTCGAACTTCTTGCGCTTCTCCGGATCGCCGACGATGTCGAACGCTGCGGAGACCTTCTTGAAGCGCTCCTCGGCGGCCTTGTTGCCCGGATTGGTGTCGGGGTGGTTTTCCTTCGCGAGCTTCCGGAACGCCTTGCGGATCTCGTCCGCCGACGCCGTCCGGGAAACGCCCAGCTCCTGATAGGGGTCGCGCGCCAAACTCGTGAACATCCTCGAAAGACCGTGTGGTGGGTGTGAGTACTAGATTGGCCGCACGGTTCCGTCACGCAAGGGCGTATGTGGTATTTTCGTCACAGTTGTGTCCCCACCGCGACGATCAGTCGTCACCTCGCTCCACAACGAGGTCCCAGGCGGCGAAATCCAGGGCGTCTTCCGGGTCCTGCAGAGCCGTTTCGCTGATCGTCTGTCCGCGCACCGAGATGCCGGCGCGGTGGACGCTCTCCGGATCGCCCGAGATCAGCGGGTGCCAGTCCGCCAGTTCGCGGCCCTCGTGCAGCCGACGGTAGGCGCAGCTCTTCGGCATCCACTCCAGCGCCTCGATATTGTGGGGCGTCAGCTTGATGCAGTCGGGCACATGGCGGTGGCGCTGGGCGTAGTTCGAACAGCGGCAGACCTCGGCGTCGAACAGCTTGCAGTGCACCCGGGTCGGGATGACCTCGCCGGTCTCCTCGTCCTCGAAGCGCACGAGGCAGCAGAGCCCGCAGCCGTCGCAGAGGCTCTCCCACTCGCGCACGGTCATCTGGGCGAGGGTCTTGCGCCGCCAGAAGGGTTCGCCAGCCATCGCGGGGATGTAGGCGCGTCCGGCGGATGACAGAAGCGCGAACTTGCGTCGCGGGCCACAGCCTCTATGTCACCCCGCCCATGAGAGCGCCGATCCTGGCCCTGAAGGACGTCCGTCTGGCCGACGGCCCCGTGATGCTGTTCGACGGCGTGGACCTGGCGCTCGAGCCGCGCACGCGCGCCTGCCTCGTCGGCCGCAACGGCGCCGGCAAGTCGACGCTCCTGCGCATCCTGGCGGGCGAGGTCCAGGCCGACGCGGGTGAGCGCACCCTGCAGCCCGCCAGCCGCATCGCCTTCGTCCCCCAGGAGCCTGCGATCACCGGCGCCACAGTGCTGGACCACGCCACGTCGGGGGGCGCGCCGGCCTATCGGGCCGAGGCCGCCCTCGCTGACTTCGGGCTCGATCCCGCCAAGTCCACCCAAGGCCTCTCCGGCGGCGAGACCCGCCGCGCGGCGCTGGCAAAGGCCTTCGCCGAGGATCCCGACATCCTCCTTTTGGACGAGCCGACCAACCACCTCGACATCCTGGCGATCGAGGTGCTCGAGGCCGAGATCGCCGCCTCCCGGGCCGCGGTCCTTATCGTCAGCCACGACCGCGCCTTCCTGGAGCGTGTCACGGGGCGCTGCTTCTGGCTCGAACACCGCAAGGTGCGCCGCCTCGACCAGGGGTTCGCCGCCTTCGACGCCTGGGCCGAGAAGATCGAGGCGCAGGAAGCCGAGGAGGCCCGCCGCCTCGCCGTCACCATCAAGCAGGAGATGCACTGGCTGGCCCGCGGCGTCACGGCGCGTCGTACCCGCAACGAGGGACGCCTGCGCCGGCTGAACGCCATGCGCGAGGCCAAGGCCCAGTGGCTGAAGGACCAGCGCGGCCAGCTCAACATGGGCCTCGCCAGTTCCGGCGTCTCCGGCCAGCGGGTCGCCGAAGCCAGGGGCGTCACCAAGGCCTTTGGCGATCGCGTGATCCTGAAGCCCTTCTCCACCCGCATCATCCGGGGCGATCGGGTCGCGATCGTGGGCCCGAACGGCGCCGGTAAGACCACGCTGGTGAAGCTGCTTCTCGGCGAGCTCGCGCCCGACTCCGGCGAGGTGAAGCTCGGGACCAACCTGGAGGTCACCTACATCGACCAGGCCCGCGCCGCGCTCGACCCCGAGATGACGCTCAAGGATGTGCTGACCCCCGCCGGCGGCGACCAGGTGATGGTGCGCGGCCGTCCCATGCACTTCGCCGGCTACGCCAAGGACTTCCTCTTCAACGAGAGCCAGTTTCGCCAGCCGGTCCGCACCCTGTCCGGCGGCGAGCGCAACCGCCTGCTGCTGGCCCGGGCGCTCGCCAGCCCCGCCAACGTCATGGTGCTGGACGAGCCCACGAACGACCTGGACATGGACACCCTCGACCTGCTCGAGGACCTGCTTGCCGACTACGACGGCACCCTAATCCTGGTGAGCCACGACCGCGACTTCATCGACCGGCTGGCGACCTCGACCATCGCGCTGGACGGGACCGGTCGCGCGGTGGAGACGCCGGGCGGATGGCGGGACTTCGTGGACCAGAACCCGGGCTTCTTCGGCCCACCGCCGAAGGTCGCGGCGCCCGCCCCGAAGGCTGCGCCGAAGCCCGCGGCGCCCAAGGCCGCCGCCAAGCTCTCCTACAAGGATCAGAGGCGGCTCTCCGAACTCGAGGGGATGATCGCCGACCTGCCGGGCAAGATCGCGACCCTGGAGACCGCGATGGCCGATCCCGATCTCTATGCGCGAGATCCGGCGGCCTTCGAGCGCTTCACCCGCGCGCTGGAGACGGCCCAGGCCCAGCTCGCCGCCGCCGAAGAGGAATGGCTCGTCCTGGAGGAGCGTCGGGAGGCGCTGGAAGCCGGCCGCTGAGGTGCGCGCCCCGTTTTCTGTGGATAGCTTCGGCGCACTGAAATCATTCCGGAATACGTTCGCCGAACGGCAGTTGTTAACCATTTGGTCACAGCTTGTTGACGCTCGGATAACAGGGCCCCCGTATGCATCGCTTGCGTCACAAAAGCTTCGGGCGCACCGTCCTCTTGCCGACAGGAACTGCGGCGCGGCGGACGGAAAAGCTGGCGACAGCGGACCCGGAAGCAAGCGAGCGGAACGGCTGGTCCAAGGGAACGAACCGGGGCGACCCGGGACAGAACTGGAAGGTCAGGCGTCGGCGGTCAGGGCCAACTGCGGGGCGACCCACAGCCGATCTGACCGACGGAATGTGCGGCGCAGATCCCCCAACGGATCTGTATAGAGGGCGACGTTTCGGGAAACCGGGACGCCGCCCTCTTGCTATGGGCGCTTGGAAGCGGCGCCGCAGCGCCATACCCTTCGCGCCGAAGTCCGAGGGGTGCTCATGAAAGCCTTGCGCAACCTGCTGCTGGCCGCCGCAACGCTGCTCGCCGCCTGTTCTCCGGGAGAGAAGGCGGCCGAGGCGACTGCGCCGGACGCGCCGGTGAAGATCCGCTTCGCCACCGACTGGCGGGCCCAGGCCGAGCACGGCGGCTTCTATCAGGCTCTGGCCTCTGGCGAATACGCGAAGCGGGGGCTGGACGTGGAGATCGTCCAGGGCGGGCCCGGCGTGAACGTCCCTCAGCTCCTGGCCGCAGGCGCCGTCGACCTCGGCATGGGCTCCAACAGCTTCATCGTCATGAACCTGGCCCGCGAAGGCGCGCCGGTGAAGGCGGTCGCCGCCTTCATGCAGAAGGACCCCCAGGTGCTGCTCGCCCACCCGGACACCGGCGTGAACGGCATCGCCGACCTGAAGGGCCGCCCGATCCTCCTGTCCGACGCCTCGGTCAGCGCCTTCTGGGTCTGGCTGAAGGCCAAGTACGGATTCACCGACGACCAGGTGCGCAAATACACCTTCAACGCCGCGCCCTTCCTGGCCGACAAGCGCGCCGCCCAGCAGGGCTACGTCACGAGCGAGCCCTACACCATCGAGAAGCAGGCCGGGCTGAAGCCGAAGGTCTTCCTCCTCGCCGACGAGGGCTATCCGGGCTACGCCACCATGGTGCTGGCGGCCGACGAGTTGATCGAAGAGAATCCCGAGGCGGTCCGGGCCTTCGTCGAGGCCAGCGCCCGGGGCTGGCGCGACTATCTCCAGGGCGACCCGGCCGCCGCCGACGCCCTGATCCGCAAGGACAATCCGGAAATGACGCAGGACGTCCTCGATCAGGCGCGGGAAAAGCTGCGGTCCTACAGGATCGTCACGGGCGACGAAGGCCTGCCCGTCGGGACCATGACCGACGCCCGCTGGAAGCAGTTCTTCGACGTGGCGGCGGCGCAGGGAGTCTATCCCCAGGACCTCGACTACCGCCGCGCCTACACCCTGGCGTTCGTTCCGAAGTGACATCCGTCGCCGCCCTCCGCAACGTCGAGGTCGACTACGACCGCGGCCGGGCGCTGGGCCCGGTGAGCCTGGAGATCGGCGCCGCCGAGATCGTGGCGCTGGTCGGGCCGTCGGGCTGCGGCAAGTCCACGGCGCTGCGGCTGCTCGCCGGCCTGGAGGCGCCGGCGCGGGGAGACGTGACGCGGGCGGCGGGTCCCGGCGAAACCGCCGTGGTGTTCCAGGCGCCGACCCTGGCGCCGTGGCTGTCGGCCCGGGCCAATGTGGCGCTGCCGCTGGAGCTGTCGGGGGCGCCGCGGGCCGAGGCGCGGCGACGGGCGGATGCGGCGCTCGCACGCGTGGGCCTGGCGGGCGCCGAGGCCGCCCGGCCGGTCCAGCTCTCGGGCGGCATGGCCATGCGGGTGTCGCTGGCCCGGGCCCTGGTGACCGAACCGCGCCTCCTTCTGCTCGACGAGCCTTTCGCTGCGCTGGATGAGATCACCCGTCGGGCCCTGGCCGACGACGTGCTGGCGCTCTGGGCCGCCTCGAAACCCGCCATCGTCTTCGTCACGCACAATGTGGAGGAGGCCGTCTACATGGCCTCCCGCGTCGTGGTCCTGACCCGCGGCCCCGGCCGGATCGCGGCCGAATTCCCCGTCGAAGGGCCGTTGCCGCGGCCCGCCCATTTCCGCAGCGAGCCGGTGTTCCGCAGCACGGTCGAGGCGGTGTCCGAGGCGCTCGCCCAGGGGATCGCCCAGGGGACTTCGGCGTGAGCCGGCTGGCGCCGCTGGCGCTGGTCGCGCTGCTGCTGGCGGCCTGGGAGGTCGCCTGCCGGGCGATGGACGTGCCGCTCTACTTCCTGCCGCCGCCATCGGCCGTGGCGGTCGCCCTGGCGGAGAATCTGCCGACCCTCGTGCCCGCGGCCTGGCGCACCCTGTCGACCGCCGTGCTCGCGCTGGCGATCGCCAGCCTCGTCGGCCAGGCGCTGGCCGTCGCCACCGCCCTCAGCCCGCTGGTCGACCGCGCCGTCCGGCCCCTCGCCTCGGTGGTCCAGGTCACCCCGGTGGTCGCCATCGCGCCCCTCCTGCTGATCTGGGCCGGCCTCGACCATCCCGAGCGAGCCCTGGTCGCGCTGGCCGTCCTGGTGGCGTTCTTCCCGATCTTCTCCGGCGCCGCCGCGGGTCTGCGTTCGGCCGATCCGGACCTCGAGCGCCTGTTCACCCTCTATGGCGCCAGCCGATGGCAGAGGGTCCTGCGACTGCGCCTGCCGGCCGCCGTGCCGTTCCTGCTCGAGGGCCACAAGGTGGGCGCCGGCCTCGCCCTCATCGGCGCAGTCGTGGCCGAGTTCAGCGCCGGCTCCGGACAGGTCCAGGGACTGGCCTGGCAGATGCTGGACGCCGGAAACAAGCTGCAGACCGCCCGCATGATCGCCGCGCTGGTGGTCCTGGGCGCCATGGGCGTGGCCCTGCACGCGGCGCTGGAGGCCCTGGAGCGCGCGGGCCTCAAATGGTGGCGCGGCCGGTAGCTACTTCGCGGCCTGGTCGACCGGCGTCAGCGAGAAACGCACCGGCAGGCGCACCCTGGCGCCGACGGTGGGCATGCCCTCGGCGCTCATCAGTCCCGTCTGGAACTTCGGCGCCAGCTTGAGCACCGCCTCCCCGAAGCCCTCGCCCGCCGGCTCCTCGCGATCGACCACACAGCCGGTGAGCGCGCCGCCCGCCGCAACGTCGCAGACGAGCGTGACGCGAACCTCGTTCGGCCCCCCCTCCTGCTTCGGCACGAGGGCCTGCATCTCCGCCGCCGTCGGCAGGGCGGTCCACTGCGGGGTCTTGACCGTCACCGTCTCGCCCTTCGCCAGACCCGCCGGGAAGCTGACCGACACCCGCACCTCGGCGTCCTTGCGCACGCCGGCGGCCTGCATGTGGCGCTCGGCCAGGCGGCGGGCGGCCACCCCGAAGCCGTAGCCCCGCGGTTCTTCGGCCAGGACGTCGCAGTCCGTCATGGCGCCGTTGCGGGCCGCCGTGCATACCAGTTCGACCCCGCCGCCGACGCCTTCGGCCCTCGCCTTCTCGGGATAGGCCGCGGCCATGTCCTGGGCGGTCGGCGCCGCGGTCCAGACCGTCTGGGCGGCGGCCGTCGAGGCGGTGAGCACAAAGGCGCAGGCAAGCAGGGCGGTCCGGGACATGGCGGGTCCTCCTGGACGGAGGATGCTACCCCTGGGCCCGACTGCAAAGCGATCTGCGACCAACGGCCGTCAGGGCTGGGCCGGCGCAGGCGGCGGCTGGAAATCGAATCTCAGGGGGATGCGGACGGACCCGCCGACCGTCGGCAGGCCCTCGTCGGTCCAGACGGCCAGTCGGAAGTACTGTGACAGCGACACCGCCGCCGCACCGTAGCCGAGTTCCCCCGGGGCCTCGTTCTCCACCACGCAGTCGACGACCGCCCCGCCCGAGCCGACGTCGCAGTACATCATGACCCGCGCCTTGTAGACCCCGGCCTCCCGCGCGGCCGCGGGCATCACCGCGGCGAGGTCGTTCACCGCCGGCAGCGCCAGCCATTTCGGCCGTCCGATGACGGGCTTGGACGCCTCGATCGTTTCGGCGGCGAAGGTGATCTTCAGGTGCGCGCGCGATCCGGCGATGGACTCGCCTTCGCCCGTGGTGACCGGCGTCTCGAAGCGGTCGGCGAGGGACTTGGCCGCCTTCGCAAAGCCCTGTCCGCGGGGCGTTTCATTGAGGGTCCGGCAGCCCGAGAGACCGCCATCGTCCTTGATCTTGCAGTCCAGGACGACGGCGCCCCCGATCTTGGCGGTCCTCGCCTTCTCGGGATACGCGGCGAGCACCTCGGCGTAGGTCGGCGCGCGCCGCCACGGCAGGCTCGTATAGACCCGCGAAGTCAGCGGCATCCCGAGGTCCATGTTCGGAGGCGTTCCGAGATGCGACCCAGTGGTGGTCCGCGGCATCTTGAAGTCGATCGGGATGCGCACGGTGGATTCGACCGGCGCCCCCGCCTCCATGGCCGGCCGCATCAGGAACTGCGTCGACAGCGCCAGGGCGGCCCCGCCGAAGCCGGCCCCTTCCGGCGTCTCTTCGAGGACCTTGCAGTCGCGCAGCGTCCCCTGCACCGTGACGATGCAGCCGATCGTCGCCTTCCCCGACTTGTGCTGCTGATAGGCGCGGGCCGGCCAGACCGCCAGCAGGTCGTCCGCTGTCGGCCGCTTCAGCCAGTCAGCGGCGCGATCCTGCGCGAACGCCGGTGTGAAGATCGCCAGAGCCGCCAGGACTCCAGGTTGCAGGTGTTTCATGTCGCCCCCCTTGCGGGAGGTAAGCAGCTTCGCCGCGCGCTGTGAAGCTACCGCGGCGTGCGGTCGTGCTGGCCGCGCATCCGCTCCATCGCGTCGGTCGCCAGGACGCTCAGCGAACGCAGGCCATGGTCGGCGAAGACCTCGAGGGCGGCGTCCAGCGCCATGAGCCCCGCCGCGCGCTCGCCCCGGTCGACGCCCGTCATGCCGATGCGGGCCTCGTAGAGCCGGGCGAGGTGGAGTTGGGCCAGCGCCCAGCCCACCGGGTCGCGGCCCGGCGACAGGTTGGCCAGTTCGATCTTCATGGCCGCCTCGGCCGCATCCAGCACCGCGCCGTCGCCGGTGATCTCGGCCGAACGCGCCAGACAGACCGCTCGGGCCCCGGCGGCCAGGCCGCGCAGCGGCAGGGCGGGCGTATCCCGGAGCACCAGGCCGGCGCGGTCGTAGCAGCTTACGGCGTGTTCGAACGCGCGGGCGTCGCTGGACGCCTCGCCCAGGGCCTGGAGCGACTGCGCCAGCGACACCTGGGTGCGGGCCCAGTCGAGGGGGCTATGGTCGCGTGTGAGGTTGTCGAGGGCGAGCGCCAGGGCGCCGGCGCCGGCGGCCAGCGCGTCGACGTCGCCCACCGCCTCGCCCCGGAGGGCGAGCGCCTGGCCATGGGCGATCTTCGCCCGCGCCCAGGTCAGCGGCTCATAGGCCTGGTCCAGGCGCTGGGCGGCCGCCGCGGCTTCGCGGGCCGCGTAGTCCAGCAAGTCGCCATCCTTCAGCCGCGCGCCCCAGCCGCAGAGCAGATCGGCGCGGATGAGCCGCGCTTCGGCGGCCAGCGCGCGCGCGGCGGTGACGCGCTTGGCGATGTTGTCCAGGGCCGTGATCGGCAGGGTGAAGCGTTCGGCGAAAGCGCGGGCCTCGGGCGCATCCAATTTGTCGAGGAGGCGACGGCCTTCGATGGCCAACAGGCCGACGTCGGCCAGCGGCGCGGCGAGACCGCCCTTGGTCTGGCCGCGGGCGTCCCGGAAGGCGATCTCGGCGGCGGCGTCCAGGCCAGGGTCCCCGAACATCTCGCCGCCCAGCAGGGCGCAGAAGGCCTGCTCGCAGCGGGCGCGGGCCCAGCCGTCCCGGCGGTGAGCGGCCTCGAAGCCGGCGGCGGCGGTCTCGGCGGCGGCGGCGGCCTTGCGCAGCGCGGCCGCGTCGCCGTTGCGGCGGGCGACCTCGCGCCAAACGATGGCGGCCTCCAGCCGGCGGCGCGGCTTGTCCTTGGCGCTGATGCGGCCCGCCGCGACGTCGGCCGCCTTGGCCTCCTGCGCCAGCAGACTGCAGTCCAGCAGCTCCAGAAGTGAGGAATCGCCCCCGGTCAGACCGTCCGTCGGCGCACGGCCGCGGTCGGTGGAGAAGAGGCGTTTCAGTTCCCGTCCGAGCTCGAACATCGACCGGCTCCGGCCCGCCGGCGTCCCACTGTGGAACGCTTTTCGCGGACTGTTCGGGAACCGAGCAAACCCGGAGCCGGGCTGCTTAACAAGTCGTTAACTGCTCAAGTATGGTTAATTCGGCCAAATATATTTCGATAAGAATCAGAAAGTTGGCCTGCATCTTGCATTAACCATCGCTGTTGCGGCCCCCATTGTCGTCATCGGAAGACGACAGCCCGCTCGGCCTTGGAGAGCAGCCGCCAGGCGCCAGGCGCCAGGTCCGGAGGCAGGTCCAGACCGCCAATCCGATCGCGATGCAGGGCCACCACATGGTTGCCGACAGCGGCGAACATGCGGCGCACCTGGTGATAGCGCCCCTCCGTGATCGTCAGACTCGCCGTCTTTGGCCCCAGGGGCTCGAGGATCGCCGGCGCCAGCGGCTGCGCCTCCCCCTCCAGCATCAGGGTTCCAGCGCCGAAGATATCGCCTTCATCTCCTCGCAACGGGCGGTCGAGCGTGGCGACGTAGCGCTTGGCCACGTGGCTGCGTGGAGAGATGACCTGGTGCAGGAACGTGCCGTCGTCGGTGATGAGCAGCAGGCCGGACGTGTCCTTGTCCAGCCGGCCGATGGTGGACAGGACGGGCATCCGCGCCCGCCAGCGGCGGGGCAGAAGTTCGTACACGCTGGCGCCGGGCTCGCGATGCGAACAGACGACGCCGAGGGGCTTGTGCATGACCAGGGTCAGAGGCGCGGGCGGATCGACGGGCTGGCCGGCGATGGTCATGCGCTGCGGCAGGTCGGACGTGACGGGGATGCGGGCGCCGGCATCCTTCAGAACCTGGCCGTTCAGGACGACCTGCCCGCGCTTCACCAGGTCCGCGACTTCACGCCTCGATCCATAGCCGAGGTTGGCCAGGAGGCGGTCCAGGCGGGCCAGTGGCGGTTTCGGGGACGTGGCGCCGGTCATTTTCGCGCCTCCACGACCTTGTAGCCGCCGGTCTCCGCCTTCACCTCGACGCGTGAGAACGCGTCGGCCAGAGCCGCCTCGTACGGCAGGTGGCGGTTCGCGACCAGCCAACAGGAGCCGCCTTTGCGGAGCATTGAGGCCGCGGCGCGGACGAAGGCGACCCCGAGGTCGCGATCCTCGACGCCGGTGTCGTGAAACGGCGGGTTCATCACGACGAAATCCAGTCCCGTCGGCGGCTCGGACAGCCTGCGCACGTCGGCCCAGCGGAAGGTGACGCGGGGATCGTCGAGATTGTGCTGTGCGCAGGCGATGGCCCTGCGGTCGACGTCGATGCAGGTCAGGGCCGTGACGTCGGGCGAGGCCAGCACCTTCTGCGCCAGAAGGCCGATCCCGCAGCCCAGGTCGGCGCCCCGCCCCGCCAAGCCGGGCAGATGCGAAAGAAGCTGCGCGCTTCCGGCATCCAGCCTGTCCCAGCTGAACACGCCGGGCTGCGACCAGACACCGAGGGTCGCCAGCATCTGTGGGCCGCCGGCGGCGATCGCCGAACCCAGGTGCTCCGGCGCCTCAGGCCGGGTCGTGCGACAGAACCGATGATGTCGGCGCGCCTCTTCGACGACGGCGCATCCGAACCGATCCAGGGCCTTCTTCAGACGGCTGCCGCCCTTGTCCTTGGGCGCGAAGGCGAGCAACGAACCGCCCGGGCGCAGAACGCGAAGAGCCTGGGCCAGGACATAGTCGCGCTCGATCGTGCCGGCGGGCGCCAGGACGACCACGCTGTCGACGTCGCCATCGGCCCAGTCGGAAAGATCCGCCGAACCCGGCGCCAGCGGAGACACCTGAATCGCGCCCGCGTCCACGTCGACGAGCCCGGCCGCCGGGACGCCGTAGAGCAGGGTCTTCGTCATGTCGTCCCGGCCTTGCCGACCGGCGGGGCCGGACCCGGACGTCTGGTGACCGCCATCCTGGTCAGGCCCGCTCCTTCGACCGCTCCAGGCGCACCTTCGGGAAACGATCCGACACATAGCCCACCTCCCAGGCGGACTTGGCCAGGAAGACCGGCTGTTCGTCGATGTCGGTCGCCATGGCGCTGCGATGCTTGCCGGCGAAATCGTCCAGGTCGGCGCGCTCGCCCGAGACCCAGCGGGCCTCGGCGAAGGGGCTCGCCTCGAAGATCACGTCGAGCTGGTATTCCTCGCGCAGCCGGTCGGCCATCACCTCGAACTGCAGCTGGCCCACCGCGCCGACGATGAAGTCGGCCCCCAGGGTCGGTCGGAACAGCTGGGTGACTCCCTCCTCCGCCAGGCTCTCCAGCGCCTTCTTCAGATGCTTGGCCTTCAGCGGATCCTTCACCCGCACGCGCTGCAGGATCTCCGGAGCGAAGTTCGGCAGGCCGGCGAAGCGCAGGGTCCCGCTCTCCGACAGGCTGTCGCCGACGCGCAGGACGCCGTGGTTCGGAATGCCGATCACGTCGCCGGCGTAGGCTTCCTCGGCCAGCTCACGGTCCGAGGCGAAGAACATCGTGGGGGCGTTCACGCTGAGCTGCTTTCCGGTGTTCTGCACCTTCAGCTTCATGCCGCGCGTGAACCTTCCCGAGCACAGCTTCAGGAAGGCGATCCGGTCGCGGTGGTTGGGGTCCATGTTCGCCTGGACCTTGAAGACGAAGCCCGAGACCTCCCGGTCGCCGGGCGCGACGTGCGTGTCTTCGCCGTTCTTCCGCGCCGCCACGGCCTTGGGCGGCGGGGCGTAGGCGCCGATGCCCTCCAGCAACTGGTCCACGCCGAAGTGGCGCAGCGCCGAGCCGAAGAAGACCGGGGTCATGTGGCCTTCCAAAAACGACTGCGGGTCGAAGGGCTTGGAGGCCTCCTGCACCAGCATGGCGCCCTCGGCGAGCTCTTCCTGCTCCTCGGGCTCCAGGTAGCTTACGACGGCGTTGCCCTTGAAGGCGATGGGATCCGGATGGCCCTCATCCTCGTCCTTCCCGCCGGTTTTCTTGGCGAACGGCAGGAAGCGGTCGCGGCGCAGGTCCAGCATCCCCTTGAACCGGCCGCCGGAGCCGGCCGGCCAGTAGAGCGGCGCAGGATCGAGGGCCAGCTTCGAAGCGATCTCGTCCAGCAGCTCGAACGGGTCCTGCGCCTCGCGGTCCATCTTGTTGATAAAGGTGACGATCGGGATGTCGCGCATCCGGCAGACCTCGAACAGCTTCAGGGTCTGCGGCTCGATGCCCTTGGCGGCGTCCAGCACCATCACCGCGGCGTCGGCGGCCGTGAGCGTGCGATAGGTGTCTTCCGAGAAGTCCTCGTGGCCCGGCGTGTCCAGGAGGTTGAACATCAGCCCGTCGTGGTCGAACGTCATCACCGAGGCCGAGACGGAAATGCCCCGCTCGCGCTCGATCTTCATCCAGTCCGAGCGGGTGCGGCGGTTCTCGCCGCGGGCGCGCACGGCGCCGGCCGCCCGGATCGCCCCGCCGGCCAGCAGCAGGTTCTCGGTGAGGGTCGTCTTGCCGGCGTCAGGGTGGGAGATGATCGCGAACGTGCGCCGGCGGGCGGCCTCGGCGGCGGGAGAGGTGCTCATGGCCGGCGCGCCTATCACGGGGGGGCGTCACGCGGAAGCGAGACGACGTCGCGGCCTTCCCTGACGTAGCGGCGGACGGTGTTAGAAACGCGGCCATGAGTTCGACCGACACCCTCACAATGCCGCTGGAACCCGTAGCGCCCGGTCGCTGGACGACGGTGGCGGATCCGGCATGGCGCAATCCCGGCGGTGGGCTCTGGGGCGGCTATGCGATCGGTCTCGCCATCCGGGTGCTGGAGGCCGAGCCCGATGCGGTGGGCGAAGCGCTTTCCCTGACCCTGACCTACGCCGCCGCCCTGCCGCCTGGCGAACTCGACATCCGGACACGGCGGCTACGCCAGGGCGGCTCCATCGGCGTCTGGGAGGTGGAGATTGCGCCCTCGGGTTCGCCCGAGGTGGGCGTGCACGCCATGGTCACGATGGCGCGCCGGCCGCCCACGCCGCCGTTCGCCTTCGCGGCCATGCCCGCGGCGCCGGACCCGCACAGTCTTCCGGTCCCGGTCATGGCCGGCGCCTCGCAGCACTTCGGGGCCCAGGCGCTGGAACGGCGTACGCTGGACAACTTCCCACCCCAGGCGACTGGCGACTCCCGGACCCTCGCCTGGGTCCGCTCGCGGCGCGGCCCGATGGACAAGGCCATACTGGGCATGATCACCGACAACTCGGCGCCGCGGGCCATGTACGCCCTCGGACCGAACGTGATGACCACGACGCTCTCGCTGACCGTCTACCTGCACGGCACGGCCGAGGAGATCGCCGCGGTGGGCGACGACTTCATCCTGGTCGAGTGCGAGGGCCGCGTCGGCGGCGGCGGGGCCTCGGACGAGCGCTCCAGCTACTGGCGGCGCGACGGCAAGCTGCTGGCCACCAGCGAGCAGCTCGCCTGGTATCGCGAGTATGCGCGGACGCCGCCCGAGTAGCTACCCGGCGCTGCGACGCCGGCGCGCGGGCGCCTTCGGTTCCGGGGCGGCGGCCGCGACCTGCGCGAGGGCCGCGTCCGGCATCTCCACGTCGATCTCGAGGGTCGAAACCTGGTCGCCGCGGTCCAGCTTTACCATCACCCGGTCCCCGTCGATGGGGATGTGGCGGGCGATGACCTCGAGGATCTCCTGCTTGAGCACGGCGGCCAGGTCCGCCCCGCCTGACAGCGCGCGCTCGTGCGCCAGCAGAACCTGCAACCGCTCGCGGGCGACCGGCGCGGTCTGTCGGCGGCGGCCGAAGAAGTCGAGGATGCTCATGCCGCCGCCCGCTTGCCGAACAGCCGCGCCATGAGGCCAGGCTTCTCGGCCCGCGGCGTGCGGACCGGGATCGTCTCGCCCATCAGCCGCCGCGCCGCCTCGTCATAGGCCCGGGCGGCCGGCGAGGCCGGATTGTGCAGGGTGACCGGACACCCGAGGTTCGAGGCCGTCAGCACGTCGGGACTTTCCTGCACGATGCCCAGCAACGGGATCGCCAGGATCTCCAGCACGTCGTCCACGCTCATCATCTCGCCCCGACCGGCGCGTGCGGCGTCGAAGCGGGTGAGCAGCAGGCGCTTGTCGATGGGCTCGCCGCTCTCGGCCCGCCGGGTCTTGGAATCCAGCATGCCGATGATGCGGTCGGAATCCCGCACCGACGAGACCTCCGGGTTGGTCACCACCACCGCGGTGTCGGCGAACCGCATGGCGAGCGTCGCCCCCTTCTCGATCCCGGCCGGGCTATCGCAGATGATCCAGTCGAAGCTTTCGCGCAGCTCGTCGACGACCCGACGGACGCCCTCCTCCGTCAGAGCGTCCTTGTCCCGAGTCTGCGAGGCGGCCAGGAGCGACAGCCCGTCCAGCCGCTTGTCCCGGATCAGGGCCTGGGGAAGCTTGGCGTCCCCCTGCACGACGTTCACCAGGTCGAAGACGACCCGCCGCTCCGCGCCCATGACGAGATCGAGGTTGCGCAGGCCCACGTCGAAGTCGACCAGCACGACCTTCTGCCCGGCCCGTGCGAGCGAGGCGCCGAGCGAGGCGGACGAGGTGGTCTTGCCGACCCCGCCCTTGCCCGAGGTGACCACGACGACGTTCGACATGCTGCTACCCTTCCTTTCCCCGCCGGCCGGCGGGCGTGTCAGTCGAGAGGCACGAGCCGCAGCGCGCCGCGGTCGCTGCGCACCTGGACCGCGCGGCCGTGCAGGTCGCCGCCCCAGTGTTCGGCAGTGCGATAGAGCTGGTCGACTCCGACCATCTCGGCCTCGAGCCTCTGGCAGAAGATGCGCGACCCGCCCGTCCGGAGGCCGGCGATCGCGCGGCCCCGGAGGGCGCCGTAGACGTGCACCGAGCCCCCGGCGATCACCTCGGCGCCGGAGGCCACCGACCCGACGATGGTGATGTCGCCGTCGTCGAACACCACCGACTGTCCCGAGCGCACCGGGCGGTCGATCAGGAGCGACGGCGCGGTCCGCGGCGTGGGCTCAGGCGTCGCAGCGCCCCTCCGCGGCTCGAGCGGGACGTCGCGGCCGTGCAGCCGCGTCGCCATGTCCGCCCAGCGGCTTCCGGCGAGCAGGCTCGGGCGAACCCCGTCGAGCCCCACGACCTTCAGACCACGTCCGGCCAGGCCTTCCAGGGCGATCGGGATCGCCTCGGGCCCCACCGTCTCCACCACCTGCGCCAGGTCCACCACCACCGGTCGCTCGGCGAAGAAGTCGGGGAGACCCGCGAGCTGGCGGTCGAACGCGGCGAACCACGGCCCGAAGGGCGGCTCAGGCGTCACCACCATCGCCATGAAGCTGCGGCCGCGGATGCGGATGGTCGGATGCGCAATCGTCTCGCCGTCCATCGCGGCCTCCGTCCGGACCTTTCGGGAACGGGGCCGTGTCCGCACGCGCCCCTCGGAACGAGAGACGGCGTTGATTCCTGGGCATTCTTGCGGCCGTCGTCGCCGCAGAATCGCCACCCTGCGGCGCAGCTTGGGCCCCTCAGCCGCGACCGATCTGCTCGAACGTGCACTGCCTGGGCGCCTTGTCCGGGCGCCAGCGCACGAGGCGCGTCCCATGCCGGAAACGGTTCCCGGTCACCTGGTCGTAGCGGACTTCCACAACCAGCTCCGGCTTCAGAGGAACCCACGCGGCGGTGCGCGCCGTGCTCCAGCGGCTGGGGCCGCCGGGCGCATCGCCCGTGAAGCCCTCCCCCTTCACCGCCAGCAGCTTCCTGGTCAGCGCCGACCGCTCGGCGTGCCGGATCGTGGACGTGAAGCCCACGTGGTGCAGCTTGCCGGCGTCGTCGTAGAGCCCGAGCAGAAGCGAGCCCACGACCTCCGTCCCCTCCGCGTAGCGAAAGCCTCCCACCACGCAGTCGGCCGTGCGGATCGTCTTGATCTTCCGCATCGCCCGTTCGCCGGGGACGTAGGAGCCGTCCGCGCGCTTGGCGATCACGCCGTCGAGGGTGGCGCTCAGGTCCTCCAGCCAGGCGCAGGCCTGGTCGCGGTCGGCGGTGCTCGGCGAGAGCTGCACCCGCTGGCCGTCGCCGAAACGCCCCGCGAGCGCCTCCAGCGCCTTGCGCCGTTCGGTCAGCGGGGCATCCACCAGCGAGCGCCCCTTTTCGTCCATCAGGCAATCGAACAGGACCAGCGAGGCCGGCTGTTCGGCGGCCAGCTTGCGCACGCGGCTCGCCGCCGGATGCAGGCGGAGCTGCAGCGCTTCGAACGACGCCTGGCCGTCCACCGGGATCACCAGTTCGCCGTCGACGACGAAGCGGTCCGCCGGCAGCCCTTTCAGCATCTCCACCACGTCGGGGAAGAACCGGTCCAGCGGCTTGCCCGACTTGGCCCGCAGCGCCACCGCCTCGCCCGCGCGGAAGGCGAGGCAGCGGAAGCCGTCCCACTTGGGCTCGAACCGCCAGCCCGCGTCGGTCGGGAGGGTGTCGACCAGCTTGGCCTCCATGGGCTTGAGGTCGAGCGGGACGGGCAGGTCGGCGAGGCCGGGCATGGCCCTTTGAAGCCGCAGGGGCTCAGGCCCGTTCCACAGGCTCCACCAGGAAGTGGCGGCCTTCCTTGTCCTCGATCTCCACGACCCAGACGTCGGGATCGATGCGGACCGCCCGCTCGATGTAGCGGTCGAGGTCGGGCTCCTCGCGCGAAGCGGCCGGCTCCATCCAGATGCGCTCCCCGTCGCCGCGGGTGGCCTCGGCGAGCAGCCGCGCCGTCCCGTCCGAGCGGTTCAGCACCTTCACCAGCACGGCGCCGGCCCGCGGGTCGCCCTTGCGCGCCACGACCGCAAAGCCGCCGCCCAGTTCGACGCGGCGGATGAGGGCGCCCACCCAGATGTCGGTCGACAGCAGCATGGCGCGCACAATGCTTCGCTAACCATCCCCGTCAACTGGCCTGCAAGGGCGGCGCTTCTAAGGGTGGCCTCTCAGACGGCCGCGAACGGCCGCGCCAGATGGTGGACGCATGACGAGCACGCGCAGAAAAGCGCGGCCGGCGTCTCGGTGGATGGGGTTGCTGGGGCTCGCGGCCATGGCCGCGCCCTCGGCCGCGGCCGCACGGCCCGCGGACCTGTTCTTCGAGCGGACGGTGATGACCGCGGCGGACCAGCGCTGCGGCCTGTTCCCGCCCGCCGTCTCGGCTGCGCTGGCGGCGGGCGCGGCGCAGGCGCGGGGCGCGGCCCTGCGCGCCGGGTCCGAGGCTGCGTCGCTCTCGCGGCTGGAACAGAAGGCCCGCCAGCAGGCCGCCCGCCTGGACTGCCGCAGCGCCGAGCTCGCGGCCGAAGCGGCCCGCATCGAGGCCGCCTTCGCGGGCTATCAACGGATCACCCGCATGACCTGGCCGGGGGAAGCCGCCGCCTGGCGCGCCGACCGCGGCGTCGGCCGCACCGCCCGCTGGCGCCTGGCGCAAGACGTGGCCTTCGGCCCCGACCGCATGACCTTCGGCCTCGCGGGCCGCGACGGCGCGAGCGCCCTGATCGCCGCGGCCGACTTCGCCGACGGGGCCCGCCCCTACGCCGCCCGCCTCCTGCTGCGTGACGAGGGCCGCACGATGGGCCCCTATCTTCCCGCCGGCGCCAGGAGCGTCCCGCTCAGCCGCAAGCTGCCGCCGCGCGCCGCCACCCGCGCCTTCCTGGCCGAGGCCCGCAGCCGCGCCGAGCCCGAGCTGTCGCCGGGCGGAACCGAGAACGGCTGGGCCTTCCGGTTCCCGGCCGAGGCCGCCCAGGCGCTGGCCGACCTCGACCCGCGCGAAGCCGTGGCCGTCGAGTTCCTCTTCTCGGGAGAGCGTGTGCGCACCGCCTACGTCGAGGTGGGCGACTTCGCCGCCGGCCGCGCCTTCCTGCAGGTCGCCGCCCGCTAGCCCTTGCGGCGCAGCGGCGCGGGGGCCGCCGTTTCTTCCAGCAGCACGGGGATCCGCACCGTCACGGTGGTGCCCTCGCCGACCCGGCTCTCGACGGCCATCTCGCCCCCGTGCAGCCGGGCGAAGGCGCGCACCAGCGACAGGCCGAGTCCCGAGCCCGCCGCGCGCTGCTCGGCGTCGCCGGCCTGCTCGAACGGCCGGCCCAGCCGCTCCAGGTCCTGCGGCGCGATGCCCACGCCCGTGTCGGCGACCACCAGCTCCAGGGTGTCGCCGTCGCGCTGGACGGTGACCGTGACCGAGCCGCCCCGCGGCGTGAACTTCAGGGCGTTGGAGATCAGGTTCAGGGCGATCTGCTTCACGGCCCGCTTGTCCGCCTCGGCGGTCAGGGGCGCGATCGGCAGGACCCCGCGCAGGTTGACGCCTGCCCGGTCCGCCTGGCCCCGCATCAGCCGCAGGACCGCGGAGACCGCGTCACGGGCGTCGAAGGTCTCGATCGCCAGCTCGAACTTCTCGGCCTCGATCTTCGACATGTCGAGCACGTCGTTGATCAGCTCCAAAAGGTGCGTGCCGCTCTCGTGGATCAGTTCGGCGTATTCGGCGTAGCGGTCGCCCAGCGGTCCGAACAGGCGCTGCCGCATGATGTCCGAGAAGCCCATGATGGCGTTGAGCGGCGTGCGCAGCTCGTGGCTCATGTTGGCGAGGAACCGCGACTTGCCGGCGTTCTGCTGTTCGGCGGCCACGCGCTCAGCCTCCAGCCGCTGCTCGCGCGCGTACTGGTCCCTCGCGTCGCGGACGGCCGCCACCAGCCGCCCGCCCACGGCAGGACGGAAGGATATCTCCAGCCGGCCGTCGGGATCGTGCGGGGGCGCCACGTAGGCGCTGGCCTGGCCGTCGCGGGCGGCCGCATGCAGCGCGGCGGCCAGGGCCGGAAGGTCGGCCTCGGCCACCAGGTGGCCCAGGCTGCGGTCTTCGAGCTCGCGCGGCGAGAAACCGGCCATAGGCGCGCCGGCGGCCATCAGGATGCGCCCGCCGCGCTCGACGAGCGCCAGCAGCAGCGGCTGGCCGTCCAGCAGGGCGAGGACGCGCTCGGCGCGTTCGCGGCGCCGCCCGTCGCGGCGCCCGGCGCCCTGCAGGCCCACGAGGCCCGCCGTCATGCCGAGCGTCACCGTGGCCAGGGCCAGGAGGCTGAGCCACGGCGCGGCCTCCGAGTTCGCCGCGGGCAGCAGCAGCAGGGCCGAACTCAGCGCCGAGACCGCGGCGATGGCGAGCGCGGCGGCGGCGCCCAGCGACAGCAGGTCGCGGTCCCGGAACGCCGTCGCGGCCGCGGCCGGCGCCAGGCACCAGGCCGCGAGCGGTCCGGCCACGCCGCCGGTCAGGTGGACGGCGGCGCCGGCGGCCAGCGCCCAGGCGATGACAGCCGCCACCCGCGCCCGCAGTCCCAGGTACGAGAACAGGGCGCCCAGAAGGGCCGCGAAGCCCACCGCCCCGAGCGCCAGAAGTTCCGGGCCGGCGGCAAGTTGGCCCGCCAGCGACAGGAGGCCCATCGCACCGGCGACGGCGACGGCCCAGCCGGCGTGCCAGAGCACGCCGAACGCCGCGTCACGGCGTCGGCTCGCCTTCGAGGATGTCGCGCGGGTCCCGACCATCGCCATCCCTTACGAACCCCCGTCAGGTTCAACGGCACAGATTACCGGCGAGAACGGATTCGCGCGAGCGCGGAACGTGAGTCGCGCCGTCCCGCAAGACTTTCGTAAGCGGCATGCGCCACCTTGCAGGTCCCGACTGACCAGGCGTATCGCCAATTGATGGCTCAAGAAGCCGACCTTTCCGCCAGCGCGAAACCGCGCGCTCGCGCCCGTCTCGAGGCCGCCATGGAAGAGCGCAAGCGCTCCTTCCTGCGGATGGTCAGCCATGAGCTGCGCACGCCTCTGAACTCCATCCTGGGCTTTTCCGAGATTCTCACAGCGGAACTGTACGGCCCCTTGGGGTCCCCTCAGTACAAGGAATATGCCGAGATCATCCACGGCAGCGGCCAGAAGCTGCTGAAACTTGTGAATCAGGTGTTGGAGATCGCCCGGCTCGAGGGCGCCGCCATCGAGTTCGACGCCTCGCCCGAGCCCCTGGAGCCGGCGGTGGACGACGTCCTGGCGACCCTGCGTCCCGAGTTGGAGGCCCGACGGGTCTCGGTGGACGTCGTGGGCCGCGGCGCCCTGCCGGCGGTGCTGGCCGACTCCCGCGGCCTGCGCTCGGTGCTGACGCAGCTCCTCCACAACGCCATCGTCTTCTCGCCCGAGGGCGGACGCGTCCGGCTCGAGGCCACCAGCGACGGCCAGTCGGTGGAGGTCGTCATCCGCGACGACGGCGAGGGCCTGGATCCGGCCGAGCTGCAGCGGCTGATGGCGCCGTTCGAGCAGGGCGAGAACGCGCTCACCCGAAAGGCCGAGGGGGCGGGGCTGGGCCTGCCGATCGCCGATCTCACCTGCCAGGCCATGGGCGGGCGCCTGCTACTCGACTCCGGGCCGGGCCAGGGCCTGACCGCCGCCGTGCGCCTGCCGATCGGGTGATGCCGGTTGCGCCGGGCCCCTCCGGCCCCTAAGTCGCGGGCCACATGTCCGCCATCGATGAAACGCTGACCGAACTCGTGGACGAGTTCGACCTCCTGGGCGACTGGGAGGAGCGCTATCGCTATGTGATCGAACTGGGCAAGGACCTCGCCCCGCTCTCCGACGCCGAGCGGACCGATCCCTACAAGGTGCGCGGCTGCGCGAGCCAGGTGTGGCTGGTGACCGAGCCCCAGGCCAGCGGCGCGCTCGCCTTCCGCGGCGATTCCGACGCCCACATCGTGCGCGGCCTCATCGCCATCCTGCTCAGGCTCTATTCCGGCCGCACGCCGGGGGAGATCCTGGCCTTCGACGCCAAGGCCGCCTTCGAGACGCTGGGCCTGACCGGCGCGCTCTCCTCCCAGCGCTCGAACGGCCTGGCCTCGATGGTCGCCCGCATCCGCCGCGACGCCGAACTGGCCCAGGCGGCTTAGGCGGCCGGCCGAATCCCCGAGTGGATCGCCCCCAGGCCGACGACCGCGTCGTAGCCCAGGATCAGGTCCACGTCCGGGCCCTTGGTGGCCAGCGGCAGGCGGATCCAGATGATCTGCAGATGCGAGGCGCCGCGCCAGGAGAGGCTGTGGACGCCCACGCCCGGCTTCCGCTCGCGCACCACCTTGCCGAGCTCGGCGCGCCAGTAGTCGGCGGCGGCGGTGTTGTAGATCTGCGAGAGCCGAAGGCCCGTGATCTCGCGGCCGTAGACGTTGTAGAGGCCGGTGCCGGCCAGGCGCACGCGGTAGTCCAGGCCGTCGCCCTGCAGCACCTCGGTCAGGCTGACCGTCGGCAGGAGCCGCTTCATGTCGGCGGGATCCAGCCGTTCACGCGGCGGCACCGGCGCGTTCGCCCGCAGCGAACTCCAGTACGCGAAGAGCTCTTCGTGAGCCCTGATCGCCGCGGCAGGCGCCCCGATCTGCGCGGACATCTTCGGAATCCTCAATAACAACTTGGATTCATGACGAATCATATTTGGCCTGACCCGCGAATCGGCGGCAAGGCGAAAATGGTTAACGCGCATGAAAAACGCCCGCCGGGGGTCCCGGCGGGCGTTCGGATTCCGTGGCGCTCTGGGCTTAGCGCTTCTTGCGCGGCGCCTGGCGGCCGCCCTGGCCCAGGCCCATCTGCTTGGCGAGGTCCGAGCGCGCCTTGGCGTAGTTCGGCGCGACCATCGGGTAGTCCTTGGCCAGGCCCCACTTCGCCCGATACTCCTCGGGGCTCATGTTGTACTTGGTGCGCAGGTGCCGCTTCAGCGACTTGAACTTGCGGCCGTCCTCCAGGCAGATCAGGTAGTCGGGGGTGATCGAGCGGCGGATCGGCACGGCCGGCTCCTTCGGCGCGGCCTCGACCGCCTCGGCGCCCGACGACACGCCGGCCAGGGCGCGATGGACGCTCTGGATCAGGCCCGGCAGGTCCGCAGCCGCGACAGTGTTGTTGCCGACGTACGCGGAAACAATGTCCGCGGTCATCTCGATGACTTCCGACTTCTCGTCCATTTGTCTTGCTTCCGAAGGTTCTGCGCCGAGCGAGTCGAAGCGCGATTCACAAGATAAGTGCGCCGTCATTATCGGCATTGCCGGCGGCATACAACAGAGAAATAGAGCAACGCCGACTGGGCTTATCGCTGATCACAAGTCGACTGCAATGCAAGAAACCGCGGCCCCACACGGGCGAGTCTGTGGCGGCTTCTACCTGAGCACGTCAGCGGCGTCGCGATCGCAGCCCAACACCCGAAAGCGAAACGGCGCCCGCAATGGGGCGCCGCCTGCCGGATATTCTGACTGATCGCGTCAGCTGAACGTCGGCGCCGTCCAGTGCGGCCAGATGTCGGGCATATCCTTTGACACCTTGTCCGGATACTGCGGCGGACGCTTCTCCAGGAACGACGTCACCCCTTCTTTCGAGTCCGCCGACCGGCCTCTCGCCTGGATGCCGCGGCTGTCGGCCTTGTGCGCTTCCATGGGGTGCGAGGCGCCGGCCATGCGCCATATGAGCTGGCGCGTCACCGCCACCGAAACCGGCGCGGTGTTGTCGGCGATCTCCCGGGCGATAGCGCGGGCCGCCGGCAGCAGGTCGTCGGGCGCGTGCACCGAACGGACCAGGCCGCCGTCCAGCGCTTCCTGCGCCGGGAAGATGCGACCCGTGTAGCACCACTCCAGCGCCTGCTGCACGCCGACCAGGCGCGGCAGGAACCAGGACGAGCACGCCTCGGGATTGATCCCCCGCCGCGCGAAGACGAAGCCGTAGCGGGCGTCGGTCGAGGCCAGCCGGATGTCCATGGCCAGCTGCATGGTGACGCCCACCCCGACGGCCGCCCCGTTGCACGCCGAGATCACCGGCTTGAGGGAATCGAAGATGCGCAGGGTCAGCAGGCCGCCGCCGTCCCGCTGCACGCCGTCCCGGGTACGGGCCTCGCGATCCTCGCCGCTGCGCTTGTCGTAGTCGAACGTGGCGCCGCCCGCCGACAGGTCAGCGCCGGCGCAGAAGGCCCGGCCGGCCCCCGTGACGATCACCGCGCGCACGTCGTCGTCGCCGTCGGTCTCGTCGAAGGCCGCGATCAGGTCCTTCATCATCTGGGTGTTGAAGGCGTTCAGCTTGTCGGGCCGGTTCAGGGTGATCGTCGCGATCCCGTCCTCGACGGAATAGAGGATCGTCTCGAAGGTGGGCATGGGTTCGTCTTCCTCGTCTTGCAGGCGAGCGATACGGGCCCGGTTGACGGACCGTAGGTCAAGGCCCGCAATGGCTTTCGAAAGAATGGTCGGCCGCGCGAATGGCCGCCCCTGGGAGCCCTGTACGCCGATGCATCCGACGGTTCACGCCAAGACCAACCCCGACAAGGCCGCCTATGTCATGGCCGGCTCCGGCGAGGTCGTGACCTACCGCCAGCTCGACGAGCGTTCGAACCAGGGCGCGCATCTCTTCCGTTCGCTGGGGCTCAAGCCGGGCGACGTGATCGCGCTCTGCCTCGACAACCATCCGCGCTACTTCGAGATCGCCTGGGCGGCGCAGCGCGCGGGGCTCTACTACACCTGCATCTCGTCGAAGCTGACGGCCGGCGAGATCGAGTACATCGTGGGAGACTGCGAGGCCCAGGTGCTCATCACCTCCGCCGGCGTGGGCCCCGTGGTGGACGAGCTGCCCGGCGTGCTGCCCAGCCACGTGAAGCTGTACATGGTGGGCGAGGCGCGTCCGCCCTACGAGAGCTTCGAGGCCGCCCGCGCCGGGTTCCCGACCACCCCGATCGCCGACGAGACCGCCGGCTCGGACATGCTCTATTCCTCCGGCACCACCGGCCGGCCCAAAGGGGTGAAGCCGGCGCTTACGGGCGCGAAGATCGACGAGCCCAACGCGCTGGTGATGATGACCTCCGGGCTGTTCGGCTTCCCGCCCGGCTGCACCTACCTCTCGCCGGCGCCGCTCTACCACGCCGCCCCGCTGCGCTGGTGCATGACCATCCACCGCCTCGGCGGCACCGTGGTGGTGATGGAGAAGTTCGATCCCGAGACCGCCCTGGCGCTGATCGAGAAGCACCGCTGCGACGTGGGCCAGTTCGTGCCCACCCATTTCGTGCGGATGCTGAAGCTGCCCGAGGAAGTGCGGGCCAGGTACGACGTCTCGTCCATGAAGTCGGCGGTGCACGCCGCCGCGCCCTGCCCCGTCCCGGTGAAGGAGCAGATGATCGCCTGGTGGGGACCGGTGATCTACGAGTACTACGCCGGCACCGAGGGCAACGGCTTCTGCTTCATCAACTCGCAGGAGTGGCTCACGCACAAGGGCTCGGTCGGCCGCGCCGTGATCGGCGAGCTGAAGATCTGCGACGAGGACGGCGAGGCGCTGCCTCCGCGCACCGAGGGCGTGGTGCACTTCGCCGGCGGCCCGCCGCTCAGCTACCACAACGCGCCGGAGAAGGTGGCCGAGGGCACCAACAAGCACGGCTGGACCACCCTGGGCGACGTGGGCTGGGTGGACGAGGAGGGCTACCTCTACCTCACCGACCGCAAGAGCTTCATGATCATCTCCGGCGGAGTGAACATTTATCCGCAGGAGATCGAGAACCTCCTGATCGGCCACCCCAAGGTGGCCGACGCCGCCGTCGTGGGCGCGCCCGACGAGGAGATGGGCGAGAAGGTCGTGGCCGTCATCCAGCCGATGGACTGGGCCGACGCCGGCGACGAACTGCGCGCCGAACTGATGGCCTACGCCCGCAGCAACCTCTCCCACGTGAAGTCGCCGCGCATGCTGGACTTCATGCAGGAGCTCCCGCGCCATCCGACCGGCAAGCTCTACAAGCGCCTGATCCGCGACGCCTACTGGGGCAAGGAAGGCTCGAAGATCGTCTGACGCCGCGTCCGCCTTGCCCTGATCCGAACAGATGCTAGACGCTGGGGCCGCAATTGAAGCACGCGAGGGAGCGAACGGATGAACCCGGTTGAGATCAAGGACCTGCCCGGACTGGTCGGTCAGGAGGTGGGCGTGTCGGACTGGGTCCTCATCGACCAGGACCGCGTCAACAAGTTCGCCGAGGCCACCGGCGACCATCAGTGGATCCACGTGGACGTGGAACGGGCGACCAAGGAGATCGGCGGCCCGATCGCCCACGGCTACCTGACCCTCAGCCTGATCCCGATGCTGGGCGCCGGCATGCTGCCGGTGAAGGGCGTGACCCGCGGCATCAACTACGGCTCGGACAAGGTGCGCTTCACCAACATGGTCCGCGTCGGCAAGCGCGTGCGCATGCGCCAGAAGCTGATCGGCGCCGAGCCCAAGGCGGGCGGCATGCAGATCAAGAACGAGTGCACCATCGAGATCGAGGGCGAGGAGCGCCCGGCGTGCGTCGCCGAGACGATCTCGGTCCTTTACGGGGCCTGATTCCGGCCCACCGGGCGGGCCGCCGCGCCCGCCCGCCAGCCGCCGCATGACGCCGGCCTTCAGGTCCCGTTCAGCGAAGCCCGATACGGTTCGCTAACCGGGACGGGGCAAGCTTTGCTGGATCATTCAGGCGACTGACAGATGACGACTCGCGGCTCCCACACTCGGCTCCACCTGTTCTCCCGGATCGCGGGCGGCTTGGCCGCAGCTCGTCGGCTGATCACCGACGTCGTGCTGCCGATGCCGGGCGCCCATCCGGCGGTTTCGGACCGGCGGATCGATTCCTTCTGAGCGTCCAGGCGTCGAACGCCGGGGCTGGGGTCAATCCCGCGCGGCTTCCTCGGCCGCGGCCGTGCGCCCGCCGACGATGGCCGGCGCGGTCTGCGCGATGGTCGCCGGGGCCAGCGGGTTCTCCATCAGGGCGATCGTTTCGCGCACGTACTTGGCGTGGGTGACGATGCCGATCTCCAGCCGTTCGCTGTTCAGTTCCACCTGCTGGGTGAGCAGGCCGGCGATGAAGCCGGGGTCCTTCTCGTCTGAGACCTGGGTCACGCCCGTCTCCGACTTCGCCTCGCGGCTCACGAAGACCGGGCCGCCGGAATTGCCCGGGAAGACAGAGAAGTCGAGCAGGAAGGTCGGGAAGATCTGGGCCGGCGCCACCGGATAGGAGGCCACGCGCCCGGAGCGCAGGATCGGGAAGCCGGCGGCGTTGGCCGACAGCCCGCGCGGGAAGCCCAGCGCCATCATCTCGTCGCCCGCGCCGACCCGGTAGCGGTCGAAGGTATCGTCCGACGCCAGGTAGTCCACCGGCAGGGCGGCCTTGGCGAACTCCGGCGGCGCCTTGATCGAAATGGCGGCCACATCGCGGTTCGGGTGCTGGGTCCACAGCGCCTCGCCGGCCCCGTCGCGGATCTTCACCGACTGGGGCGAATAGCTCCACGAGCCGTCCGGGTTGGAGATGCGATAGCCGATCCGCGCCGTCTCGCCCGGCATCTTCTGGAGCACGTGGTTGGCCGTGACCAGGACGGTGCGCGGCGCGCCGTCGGGCCCGGGCGCGGAGATCAGGAACCCGGTCCCGACCGTGCGCGTGCCGTCGCCCAGCGGCTGCTCAACCTGAACAGTGGCGTGGATCAGCTCTACCGCAAGATCCATGACCATGGCGGTCCCCTAATACTAAAAACCCCTTCGCGTCATTGATGCGCGATCTCGATGCACAAGAAGTGAATCACGGAACAGGCCCCGCCAACAAGTCGCCACAATCGACTGCGCCCGAAAGCCGCGCGCGGAAACGCACACCCCCGTTGTCGGACGATGGCTTGAGCCGCGACCGGCGGCGGCGCATTTAGCCGGCATGCTTCCCAAACCTCCCGCCGCCCCCAAGATCCCCCACCGCATCGAGCAGCTCGGGCGCGTCCGCGTCGACGACTACGCCTGGATGAAGGACGACAACTGGCAGCAGGTGCTGCGCGACCCGAAGGCGCTGAAGGCCAACGTCCGCGAGCATCTCGAGGCGGAGAACGCCTACACCAAGGCCGCGCTGGCCGGCACGGAAGCCCTGCAGGCCAAGCTGTTCGCCGAGATGAAGGGCCGCATCAAGGAGGACGATTCGTCGGTCCCCGCGCCGGACGGCGCCTTCGAATACTACGTGCGCTACGAGCTGGGCGCCGAACACCCGGTCCATGCCCGCCGGCCCCGGGGCGGCGGGGCGGAAGAAGTCTTGCTGGACGAGGAGGCCCATTCCAAGGGCAAGGCCTATTTCCACGTGGGCGCGGCCCACCACAGTCCGGACCATGCCCTCTACGCCTGGGCCGCCGACGAGCAGGGGTCCGAATACTACCAGATCCGGGTGAAGGACCTGGCCACCGGCGCCGAGAGCGCCGCGCCGATCGAGAGCGCCTACGGCGACTTCGCCTTCTCGCCCGACAGTGCGTGGCTCTTCTGGATCTGGCGCGACGAGAACGCCCGCCCAGCCAAGGTCTTCCGCCGCCCGGCGCGCCCGGACGCCGACGGACGAATCGAGGACGTCCTCGTCTACGAGGAGCAGGACGATGGAATGTTCCTCGGCGTCGGCGTCGCGGCCGACGACAGCCATATCCTGATCCACGTGGGCAACCAGGAGACCACCGAGGTCTGGCTCGTGCCGGCCTCCGACCCCACGGCCGCGCCCGTCGTGGCCGAGCCGCGCAAGGTGGGGGTGAAGTACGACCTCGACCACTGGACCGACCGCTGGGTGATCCGCACCAACGCCGACGGCGCGGTCGACTTCCAGCTATGCACGTCCGACGACGACATCCCCTCGAAGAGCACCTGGCGCGAGTTCGTCCCGCATCAGCCGGGTCGCTACGTCGCCGGCTTCGCGGCCTACGCGAACCATCTGGTCCGCGCCGAGCGGGTCGATGCGCTGGACCGCCTCGTGGTGATGGCCCGCAACGGCGGCGAGCACGTGGTCGCCTTCGACGAGGAGGCCTACGCACTCAATCTCGAGGGCGGGTTCGAGTACGATACGGCGGTCACGCGCTTCGTCTACCAGTCGCCCACGACGCCGCGGCAGTGGTTCGACTACGACATGGCCGAGCGCACCCGCACGCTGCGCAAGACGCAGGAGGTGCCGTCCGGGCACGATCCGTCCCGCTACGTGGCGCGGCGGCTCAGCGCGAAGGCCGCCGACGGGGCCGAGGTCCCGATCACCCTGCTGATGCTGAAGGACACGCCCCAGGACGGCTCCGCGCCGGTGCTGCTCTACGGCTACGGCAGCTACGGCCACGCCATGGAACCCGGCTTCTCCATCCGCAATCTCAGCCTCGTCGATCGCGGCTGGATCTGGGCGACGGCGCACATCCGCGGCGGCTCGGACAAGGGCTGGGGCTGGTTCCTGGACGGGCGCAAGGAGAAGAAGCCCAACACCTTCACCGACTTCATCGCCTGCGCCGAGCACCTCATCGCCGCAAACTACGCGACCAAGGGCAGGATCGCGGCCTACGGCGGCTCGGCCGGCGGCATGCTGATGGGCGCCGTGGCCAACCTGCGTCCCGACCTCTGGGGTGCGATCATCGCCGCCGTGCCCTTCGTGGACGTGCTCAACACCATGAGCGACACGACCCTGCCGCTGACGCCGCCGGAGTGGCCCGAGTGGGGCAATCCGCTGGAGGACGCCAAGGCCTACGACCTGATCGCGAGCTACAGCCCCTACGACCGGATCTCGGCCCAGGCCTATCCGCCGATCCTCGCCACGGGCGGCCTTTCCGACCCGCGGGTGACCTACTGGGAGCCGGCCAAGTGGGTGGCGAAGCTGCGCGACTTCACGACCGGCGAGGCCCCGATCCTGCTCAAGATCAACATGGAGGCCGGTCACGGCGGCGCTTCGGGCCGTTTCGACTTCCTGAAGGAGATCGCCCTGGACTATGCCTTCGCCATCTGGGCGATCGAGAGGGGATGGAAGGCCGCATGATCATCCGGGCGGCGGAGGAGCGGGACGCCGAGACGCTGGCCGCCATCTACGGCCATCACGTCCTGCACGGGTTCGGCACCTTCGAGACCGTGCCACCGGGGGCCGCGTGGATGGAATCCAGGCGGGCCGATATCCAGAGCCGCGGGCTGCCCTTCTACGTGGCCGAAGCCGATAGCCGGGTGCTGGGCTATGCCTATGCCGGCCCCTTCCGGCCCCGCCCGGGCTATCGTTACACGGTTGAGGACAGCGTCTATGTGGCGCCGGACGCCATGGGCCGGGGCGTGGGGCGCGCCGTCCTTTCGCGGGTGATCGCCGATTGCGAAGCGTTCGGCGTCCGTCAGGTCGTGGCCGTCATCGGCGACTCCGGCAACGCTGGCTCCATAGGCCTGCACCGCGCGCTGGGCTTCCAGGACGCCGGGGTGGGCCGAAGCTTCGGCTTCAAGCACGGCCGCTGGGTCGACATCGTCTGGATGCAGAAGTCTCTCAATGGCGGAGATCAGACGCCGCCCGAAGGGCCAGGGATCAATCTGTCGGAAAGCTGACTCAAGTTCTCGTGGTGACAGTTTCAGTTTCCTCGCTGTTTTCGCCGCTCAGGGGAAATTTTCGTTCCGGAACAACCCTTATGTAGATCACCGGATTGCTTGGCCGGCGTTTTTTCTGCACAACAAAATTGTCGGCGGGGACCGACGTGGAATCATTTTTGCATGGCTGGGTTGTGGACGGGAAATCGCACAACCGAGATTGGGAGTTCGGGCGGAGTCGTTGAGATCCTGAAGGCGCACTTGCTGGCGGTCGCCCTGTCCGCCGTCGCGCTGGCTGTCGCCTACGCCCTTCGCCCGCTGCTCGGCGGTTCGGTCTATCTGGCGGCGTCTCCGGCGCTGCTGGCGTGCGCCGCCTTTCTCGGCCCCGGCGCGACGCTCACGGCCGCGATCCTGCTCACGGCCGGCGGCTTCACGCTCGACGTCCTGGCCGGACTGCCGCTGGTCGAGCGCGCCCTTCGCGCCGGCGTGTTCCTGATCCTCGGGCTGGGGCTCGCCGCCGCCGTTCGCCGGCTGCTCGCCGAACGCAGCGCGGCCGCCGAGATCATCGCCGATCAGGCCGAGCGCGAAGAGCTCCTGCAGGCCAGTCTCGAGATCGTCGCCGACGCCCTCGTCCTCATCGACGACCGCGGGATCATCCAGAGCTTCAGCCAGGCGGCCGAGCGTCTGTTCGGCCGGACCGCGGAGGAGATGGTGGGCCAGAACTTCAGCCGCCTGATCCCCCCAGGCGAGGACGCCGCCCTCACCGGCGATGCGCCGGCGGACGCCGCCGGCGTGAGCGGCAGCACGCGGCAGATCACCGGCCTGCGCAAGGACGGGGCCACCTTTCCCATGGAGCTGCGGGTCCGCCACGTCGACATCGCCGGCCGCCGGCTGCTGACCATGGTGATCCGCGACCTCACCTCGGTGCAGGAAGCCGAACGTCGCTCCGAAGAGCTGCGCGCCCAGCTCACTCAGGTGTGGAGCGCCAATTCCATGGGCGAGATGGCCCAGGTCCTGGCGCATGAGCTCAACCAGCCCCTGTCCGCCGTCACCAACTACCTGCGCGCCGCCCGCAACCTCATCGCCCGGATGGAGCTGGACGACGACGACCTGATCGACGCCGTGGCCCGGGCCGGCGACCAGGCCGTGCGCGCCGGCGAGATCATCCGCACCATGCGCGATCTGGC
This sequence comes from Pseudomonadota bacterium, assembly GCA_049323595.1. Lineage (GTDB taxonomy): Bacteria > Pseudomonadota > Alphaproteobacteria > Caulobacterales > Caulobacteraceae > Phenylobacterium. The sequence continues at coordinate 267,890 of JBMOOD010000007.1, read as the reverse complement.
GACCCGTGGCGGGACGTTGCAGAAGCGCGAGAGCCTCTCGGCCATGATCGGCGAGGTCGACTTCATCATCGCGGTCATGGCCCGCGACGCCAACGTCCGCGTCGTCTACGACCTCTACAAAGGTGACGACGTCGTCATCGCAGATCGCATCCAGATTCAACAGCTTCTGGTCAATCTCGCCCGGAATGCGATCGAAGCTGTGACAAAGTACCCCAACCGCCAGCTCAATATTTCCACGCGCCTCGATGCTGAGGATCGGTTAGTCACGACTGTCGAGGATAGCGGGCCAGGGATAGACGAGGGGGTCGCCGGTCGTCTCTTTCAGCCTCTCGCAAGCACTAAGCCGGAAGGGATGGGCCTAGGCCTCTCCATTTCGAGTGCTATAGTCGAGAACCATAAGGGACGGATTTGGGTCGAACCCAGCCGCCTGGGTGGCGCCGCTTTCTGTTTTGCGTTGGCGCGGGCAGGTGATGATGGTGACGGCAGCGGCGGATCGGACGGTGTTCGTCGTCGATGATGACGAGGCCGCGCTCGATTCCTTGCTTATGCTGCTGAAGTCGGACGGCCTGCGGGCCCGAGGCTTCGCCTCCGCCCACGAGTTCCTCGCCAAGTTCGAAGCCGAGGCGCGCGGCTGTGTCATCACCGACCTGCGCATGCCCGACATGGACGGCATCGAGCTCTTGCACGCCCTGAAGGCGGCGGGCTGCATTCTCCCAGTGGTCATGATCACCGGCCACGCCGACGTGAGCCGCGCGGTCGACGCCATGAAGGCCGGCGCCGCCGACTTCATCGAGAAGCCGTTCGAGAGCGAGTTGATCCTGCGGATCGTCCGCGGCTGCCTCGAGGACAACGACGCCGCGGTCGACGCCCATGCGGCGCGCAACAAGGTCCGGCGGCGGCTGGAGAGCCTCACTGCGCGCGAACGGCAGGTCCTGGACCTGATCCTCGACGGCGCCAGCAACAAGATCATCGCCGCCACGCTGCAGATCAGCCCTCGGACGGTGGAGATCTACCGGGCGAACGTGATGTCCAAGATGCGCGCCGACAGCCTCTCCGACTTGATCCGCTCGACGATCACGGCCGGCGCGGCCTGAGGCGCATCACGCCAGCGGCAGGTACAGGGTCGCGGTCACGCCCCGGCCGGCCTCCGACTCCAGCCTCAGCCGCCCGCCGGCGCGTCGGGCGAAGTCGCTGACGCTGGCCAGCCCAAGCCCCTTGCCTCCCTGGCCGCGCCGAGTGCTGAATCCGCGCTCCGTCGCCCGCGCCAGCACTTCGGGCGACATGCCGCCGCCCGTGTCCTCGACGGTCAGCGCTGCGTAGGCGCCTGGGGCCAGGCCGAGCGCAGCGGCCGCCTCGCCATCCACCTCGATCCGCGCCGCCGACAGGCGCAGGCGGCCGCCGTCCGGCATGGCGTGGCCGGCGTTGACGCAAAGATTGAGCAGCGCCGACTCCAGGCCGGCGCTGTCCGCGGCGCAGGGCAGCGGCTCTTCGGCCGCTTGCGCCTCCACCATCACCGAAGGGGGGATCGACAGCCTCGCGACGTGGGCGACCGATTGGATCGCCCCGCCGCCATCGATCGGGAGGGCATGTTCGAGACTGTCGAGGCTCGCGAACCGCTGCAGCAGGGCGGCGGCGCTCTCGGCCGCCTCCTGGCTCATCCGGGCCAGCTCTGCGCAGCCCGCGGCTGCCGGCTGCGTCTGGGCGATCGCCTCGTTGGCGGCGAGGATGACGTTGAGCAGATTGTTGAGGTCATGGGCCAGCACGCCGGCGTCCCGCTGCAGCGTCTCCAGTCGCGCCTCCGCGGCGACGCCGGCCGGTTGGACGGGCGCGGCCTTGCGCAGGCGCCCGCCGAGCTGGCGGGCCAGCGCCCCGCGCCGCAGCGGCGGCGACCTCGGCGGCGCCTGCAGCCACCCTTCCATGCGCTCCGGCAGCGTGGGGTTCTCGAACGCCATGATCTCGTCGCGATCCATTCGTGGCCGAATTGTGTTGGAAGACGACAAGAGCACACGCACAGGTCGCAGGCACCTCGCGAAGACTACCTACGTAGGTTTCCGGAGCGGCGCGGCGCCGCACCCGCCCGCACAGGGAAGCCCATGCGAAAACGGCCGACTCCTTGAGGAGCCGGCCGCGTTCCGCCGCCTACCTTTCCGTGTATCAGGCCGCCAGGCGCTCGGACTTGGCGTCGCGCAGCATGTAGCCGCCGCCCCACACGGTCTCGATGTGGCAGTCGCCGTCCGCCGCCGCAGCGATCTTCTTGCGCAGCTTGCAGATGAAGACGTCGATGATCTTGATCTCGGGCTCGGCCAGGCCGTTGTAGAGGTGGTTCAGGCACGCCTCCTTTGTCAGGACGCTGTTCTTCCGAAGCGAGAGCAGTTCCAGGATCTTGTACTCGCTGGGGGTCAGGTGGATCGGCTGGCCGGCCACTTCCGCGGTGCGGGTGTTCAGGTTGAGCGCGATGGCGCCGGTGTGGATGATCGAATCCACATGCCCGCGCGAGCGGCGCACGACGGCGTTGATGCGGGCGGTCAGCTCGTCCTTGTGGAAGGGCTTGGTGACGTAGTCGTCGGCCCCGACGGCCAGGGCGCCCACCTTGCTGTCCACGTCGACCGAACCCGACAGGATGATCACCGGGGTGCGGTTCTTCTTGGCCCGCAGTTCGCGCAGCGCCTCGATCCCGCTGATGTCCTCGAGGTCCAAGTCCATCAGGACGACGTCGTACTCGTAGATCTCGATCAGCTCCACGCCCTCCTCGCCCGAGCTCGTGACCGAGACGTTGTGGCCCTCGCCCGCCAGGATCAGCTCCACGCTCTTGGCGGTGGCGGCGTTGTCTTCCACCAGCAGGATGTTCATTGGCTTAGCCCCTGAGTTGGTTCGGGTTGAGGAATGGGCCGTCCATGACGGACCGGGAGATCTTCATGAGCTCGGACATGCGGAACGGCTTGGCGAGCACCTCGTCCGCGCCCAGGTGCCGCGCCCAGCTCAGATAGTCCGCGCCGCGCGAGCGCCCCGCGCCGGAGATTGCGATCACCTTCGGCGGGCGCCGGCACTGCTTGATCGCGCGGATCGCGCCGATGCCTTCGATGTCGGGCATCACGATGTCAGTGACCACCAGGTCCGGCTGGTGGGCGCTGGCCATGTGGATGCCGGCCCGGCCGTTGTCGGCGGCGACGGTCGAGAAGCCCGCAGCTTGAAACGCCATCGACATCAGCCGCAGGAGGGCCGGGTCGTCGTCGATGATCAGCACCTTGGCGCTCATGGTTCTCCGTCCCCCCAGTCCGGGACCGTGCGCGGCGCCCATCAGCAACCCTTTGAAAGATCACCCGATCTGACACCGTCGGGTGGGGGTCGCCGCGGGCCGTCGGCCGCTCGTCCGCATGGTTAACGCGACAGAACCACAGTGATTCGGGGCCTGGAAATCCGTGACGTTTGCTTAAGTAGATTCCCTGGTGACGGGGTGTCGCAGCAATGTGGGGTTGCGGGCAGGCCGGTCTTGTGCCGCAACGCCAGGATGTAGGCGCGACAATTGGGGCGCCACCTGCCGTTGTCCGCCTCATAGCCGAATCCTGCGATCCTCGCCAGGGAGGCACGATCCATGACGACGTCCAAGGCGGTGAGAGGGTCGCGCACGGGACGGCCGATCATGGTCCTCCTGGACCTCCTGGGCCGCCGCTGGACCCTGCGGATCGTGTGGGAGCTGCGGGACGGCCCCCTCACCTCGCGCGCTCTGCGCGCCGCCTGCGACGACGCCTCGCCCACGGTGCTGCAGGCGCGGCTCTCCGACCTGCGCAAGGCGGGGCTCCTGTCGCTTGAGCGGGGCCGCGGCTACGCCCTCACGCCCCTCGGGGAGGAACTCCTCGCAGCCTTCGGCCCCCTCCACAGCTTCGCCGAGCGTTGGGCGGCGCGGGACGAGCCGCGCGACTAGCCTGGTGTTTTCCGGGAAGTGCCGTGGCTGGGGGACTAGGACTCGAACCTAGAATGACGGTACCAAAAACCGCAGTGTTACCATTACACCATCCCCCAGCAGGAACGGCGCTTCGAGGGGCTGTCCCCTCGGGAGCGGCGGACATAGCGCAGCGGCGAGGCCGATGCAACGCCCTGCGACCATCCGTATTTTGGGGCTGCATTCCGACCGCTTGCGAGCCCGCCGACGCTCCTCTATAAGCGCGCCTCCAAGTCGGAGTGTGGCTCAGTCTGGTAGAGCACTGCGTTCGGGACGCAGGGGTCGCAGGTTCAAATCCTGCCACTCCGACCATTTCCTTCTCCTCCCGCTGCTGATCGCCCCGCGCGTCCGGAACGCTGCGGTCGCGACGCCGTTGTCAGGCGATGCACAACGGAAGGGCTGACCCATGAGCAAGCTGCACACCCGAGTCCATGCACGCGCCTCTCGCGCGGCCTTGCTCGCCGCGGGCGTCGCCGCGCTGGCCCTGGCGGGGTGCGGCCGCGGCGAGCCTGAGCCCCAGAACGAGCAGACGGGCGCGATGATGCCCGACACCAGCCAGCCGGTCCCCAATCCGCCCGACGCGGCCGTCACCGGCGTGGTGCCCCAGGAAGGGGCGGTTCCGGTCCAGCCCGACCCGCCCGCCGCGACCCCGGGCGCCGCTGGCGCGCCGGACGTCCCGGTCGAGACGCCCGATATCGAACCGCGCTGACGCCCGGCTCGCGGCCCGCGACGCTCCGCGCCTTTGCGGATGCGGCTTTGTGTGCGAGACGCAGCCCTTGCGTATGGGCGTCCGGGGCTCGACCTGAAGGGCATGAAGCAGTTCCTGATCACCGCGGCCGGAGTCTTCGCGGGCCTCGTCATCTTCCTTGTCGGCGTGCCGCTCATCCTGATCGGCATGGCGATGTCGGCCGCCGCGCCCACGCCGCTGCCGGCCGCGACGGTGCTGGAACTCGACCTGCGCGCGCCGCTCACCGACCAGGCGCCCCGCAACCCCCTCTGGGGGCTCGGCCGCAACTCGACCGCCGTCATGTCGATCGTCGAGACGCTGGATCGCGCCGAGGACGACGACCGGATCGAGGGGCTCTTCGTGCGCCTGCCCGAGACGGGCCTGGAGCCCGGTATGGCCGACGAGATCCGCCAGGCCTTCCACCGCTTCCGCGCGGCCGGCAAGCCGGTCTACGCCCACAGCCAGGGCGTCTATCCCGCCGGCGTCTCGACCACCACCTACATGCTGGGCGCCGCCGCCGACTCCTTCTGGATGCAGCCCGGCGCCTCGCTGCAGGTGGCCGGCGTGGCCAGCGAGGACATCTTCCTGAAGCGCTTCTTCGACAAGTACGGGATCACGCCCCAGTACGAGCAGCGCCAGGACTACAAGAACGCCGTCAACACCTTCCTCTACAGCGACTACACCCCCGCCCATAAGGCCGCGACCCTGGGCTGGATGAACTCCGTCTACCGCTCGAACCTGGCCTTCGCCGCCGCCGACCGGAAGGCCGATCCCGAGGCGCTGCGCCGGACGCTCGAGGCCGGTCCCTACGTCGCCGAGCGCGCCCTCGAACTGAAGCTGATCGACCGGACCGGCCAGGTGCGGGAGGCCCAGCAGGCCCTGCTCGACAAGGCCGGCGACGACGCCAAGGTCGTGGACTTCGACGACTATGCGGACGGTCGCGGCGACCGCGCCCTGGGGGCCGGCAGCGTCGTGGCGCTGATCGAGGCCGAGGGCCCGATCGTCACCGGACGCGATCGCGGGGCCAATCCGTTCGCCGGCGGCGCGACCATCTATGCCGACGACGTGGCCGGGGCGATTCTGCGCGCCGCGCGGTCGGACTCGGTCAAGGCGATCGTGCTGCGGATCAATTCGCCCGGCGGTTCCGACACGGCGTCGGAACAGATCCTGGACGCCGTGCGGGTCGCCAAGTCCAAGGGCAAGCCCGTGGTGGTCTCCATGAGCACCTACGGCGCTTCGGGCGGCTACTGGATCGCCTCGGAGGCCTCGGCGATTGTCGCCCAGCCGACGACGCTCACCGGCTCCATCGGCGTGTTCGGCGGCAAGTTCGCCGTGGGCGAAGCCCTGGCACGCTTCGGCGTGGACGTCCGCGAAACCGAGATCGGCGGTCCCTATGCGGGCGCCTTCAACCTGGGCCAGCCCTTCACCAACGCCCAGCGCGCCGCCTTCGCCGACTGGATGGACGCAATCTACACCAACTTCCTCACCCGGGTCGCCGCGGGCCGAGACCTTCCCGTGGAGCGCGTGCGCGAGATCGCCCAGGGCCGCGTCTGGACCGGAGCCCAGGCCAAGGGCCTTGGCCTGGTGGACGAAGTCGGCGGCTTCCACGAGGCGGTCGAGAAGGCCAAGGCCCTCGCGAAGCTGGAGGGCGACGTCCCGATCCGTCGCATGACCCCCACCGAGGGAACCTTCGAGGCGCTGCAGAAGGCGCTCGGCGTCTCGGCCAGCTCGGCGCGGACCCTGGCGGCCGCGGCGTGGGTGTTCGGCGATCCCCGCGCCGAGGCGATCCTGGAGACCGCCGCCGAGGCCCGCCTGCGCGGCGGTCCGGGCGGAACGGTCCTGGCGCCGACGCCGATCCGCTAATCCCCTCGCCCGCGTCCGCGCACGAACATCACCTCGCGGCGGCCGAAGTCGAGGGTGACCTCGTCGAAGTGCCGCAGGACGTCCACGCCCACCAGCATGGCCGGCCGCTCGTCCAGGTCCCAGAGGCTGAAGATGTGCAGCGGCGCGAACGCCGCCCGGATGTTGTTCAGCCCGATGCCCCCCAGCCGCAGCCGGGGCATGGGGCCGAGCTGGGCCGGCGAGGTCTGGCCTGTGGCGCTGATCAGCGTCGTCGATGCGAGTCGCGCGGCGAACTCGGGCCGCTCGCGCACCAGCACGTCGCGCAGGACGTCGTTGCCGCAGGTGATCTGGGCGCCGGAGTCCAGGAACGCCCGCACCGGTATGCCCGCCACGTCGGCGTCGAAGATCACGAGCTGGCCCGATCGGTACTCGGCGGGCACGACGATCGCCTCGTTCGGGTCGGGGATGCGCGAGCCGCCTGAACGGCCCGAAGCGCGCACGACGGCGCCTCGGTGCGAGGGCCCGATCGAGAAGGCGTTGTGCGCGAAGTCCAGGCGGATGCGCCGGCCCTTCAGCACGTCGATACCGAGGAGGCCGTCCGCCCCCAGCGCGGCCTTGGGCAGGCTGGGCAGGCTCAGGTCCCGCGACTGAACCTGGCCCACCCGCAGCCGGGGGACCTTCACCAGCGGAGCCGGTTGGGTCCCCACGATGCCGTGCACCGGCGTCGCGCCGTCGCTGACCAGGCTGCACCGCTGCGCCGTCTCGACGCCGATCACCGTGCGGTTGGCTCCCGTATCGACGACGAACTGGAAGGGGCCCCGCGCGCCCAGGAACACCGGCACCGTCATCCGGCGCGCCTGGTCGAAGGCCGTCTCCACCCGCGTTCCCGTGGCCGGGCCAGGCTCGGGTTGGGCGTCCGCCAGGTTGATCGAGATCAGGGGTTCGCGCGGCGCGGACGTGGCGCAGGCCGCCGCCAGGCCGCCGAGCGCCAGGGTCTGCAGCGTCCGACGACGGGTGAGCGTCATTCCGGCGCGTAGCCGAACTTGGCGATCCAGGGCGTCAGCGTCGGCAGGACCGGCTCGAGCTGTGCGCGGTAGCGCCGCCAGGCCCCCACCCCCTCCGCACTCAGGCCGCGCGCCAGCTGGACGCCGCTGGGCGTCGCCACGGCGCGGTCGCGCCCCTTCCCGGCGAAGTCGCGCATCGCATCCGTCCACGGCAGGCCCAGGAAGTCGCAGACCTCCCGCACCGCCGCATCGAAATCCTCCACCAGGGACTCGTGCCGCACCACCTTCGTGCGGGGCCCCATGGCGGGCTCCAGCGCCTCGGCGATGCGCATGGCCGCATCGTAGTAGCCGGCGGTCCCGGGCAGGGTGAGGAGCTGGTAGGCCGAGCCGCTCATGGCGAACCGCCGGCGGTAGGCCGACAGCACCACGTCGCGCGGGTCGCGCCGCGCGAACAGGATCTTCGCGTCGGGGAACAGCTTCAGGATCAGCGGCAGGCGGAAGGTGTTGAGCGGGTGCTTGTCGACGAAGACCTTGCCCGCCGGCTCGGCGCCCTCGGCGCGCACCCGCGCCCAGTAGGCGGCGCGCAGGGGCTCGAGCTCGGCCTCCGACGCCGTGGCCAGGCGCGCGAGGCCGGCGGGCTCGGCCAGGAACGCCCGCTGGGCGGCCTGCAGCGTCTCGCGCTCCTCCAGGGCCTCGACCTCCGGATGGCTGGCCAGCACCTGCTCCAGCAGCGTCGTCCCCGAGCGCGGGAAGCCCAGGAGGAAGACGTGGACCTTCGGCCCGTCCGCCGGCGGGCGGGCGCTCGAGGCCCAGGCGTCCGCGGGGATCTTTTCCAGCTCGCCCAGCATGGCGCGGGCGAAATCGAGCGCGCTCACCCCCTCGCCGTGGACCGGCGCATAGGCGCGCCACAGGCCCATGTTGCAGGCGGCGTAGGCCTGGAAGGCGTCCTCCGGCCGATCCTGCACGTCGAGCACATCGCCGAGCTGGCCTTGCGCCAGGGCGCGCTGGTGCGGCGTCAGCCGTTCGTCGCCCACCAGCAATTCCAACCGCTTCTGCGCCCGCTCGCCCGCGCCCTCAGCCGCGTCGGCCGCGGCGAGCACCATGACGGCGTCCGGGAAGTTCGGCTCGGCCTCCAGCACGGCCTCGGCGAGCGGCCGGGCCTCGGCGTGCGCGCCGCGGCGGCTGAGCAGGTTCGCCAGGCCCTGCATGGCCCCGAGATTCTCCGGCTGCAGGTCCAACGCGTGCTTGTAGGCGGCCTCGGCCTCCTTCAGCCGCCCCATGGCCTCCAGCGAAGCGCCGCGCGCGCAGTGGGCGCCGGCGAATCCGGGCTGCAGGGCGACCACCTCGTCGAACGCGGCCAGGGCGTCGCCGTAGCGTTCCAGGCGGGTCAGCACGAGTCCCTTGGCGTTGCGCGCGCCCAGGTCCTGGGGGGCGATGGCGATGGCGCGATCCAGGACCTTCAGGGCGTCCTCGAAACGGCCGTCCTGCTCGCACTTCAGCGCCGCCAGGTTCAACACCATCGGGTGTTCGATCCCCGCCGCCAGCGCCGCCTCGGCCAGCTTGGCCGCGCGGGGGAAGTCCCGGGCCTGGGCGGCGGCCTGGATCTCGGCGAGCCGGGCCTGGACCGCGGGCTCCGCCGCTGGCTGCGGGGCGGCCGGAGCCGGCGCGGCCGACGCCGCGGGCGTGTAGCCGCCCACCTTCACCTTGATCTCGCCGATCTTCCAGCCGCCGCTCAACGCCGAAACCCCAATTCCAGAAAGTTCAGGCGCCTAGCCTACCAGCCCCGCCGGCGCAACGCGCGCCTACTTCGCTGGCGGCCCGGGATAGGCGTCGAGCACGGGCCCCAGCGCGGCCTTGAGCGGCGCCAGCCAGGGCTCGAAGTTGCGCCAGTGGTCCGCCGCGTCGGTGAAGATCGGGCGGCGAACCTGCCCGGCTGAGGCCGTGCGCACCGCCCGGCGGTTCTCGTGGAAGCGCAGGCAGGCGTCCTCGAACGGCAGGCCGCAGTAGTCGAGCAGCGCGCGCGTCTCGCCTTCCAGATCCGCCACCAGCCGCTCGTAGATCACCCGGTGCACGCGGCCGGGCAGGACCTCGTCGAAGTGCGTCATCAGCGTCACGTAGTCGGCGTAGTAGCGGCCGATCTCGGTCAGGTCGTAGGTGAAGGGCTGGCCAACCGCGAAGTGCTGCTTGAAGCCCGAGAGGCAGCAGCCGAGGGGATGGCGCCGGGCGTCGATGATCTTCGCGTTCGGCAGGGCCAGGTGGATCAGTCCCACGTGCGCCCAGTTGTTCGGCAGCTTGTCGATGAAGAAGGGCCGGTCGGTCCGACGGTGCGCCTGGGCCCGCGCCAGGTAGTCCTCGCCCAGGCCCCGAAGCTCCTGCGGCGACAGCGCGGCCAGCACGTCGGGGTAGGCGCCCTCCGACTCGCGCCGGGCCGGGCCCGCCAGGCGCGCGGCGAGGCCGGGCATGTAGAGCAGCTCCTGCGTCCCCTCCACCTGGCTGTGGCTCGCCAGGATCTGCTCGACCAGGGTGGAGCCCGAGCGCGGCAGGCCCACGATGAAGATCGGATCGGGCCGCGCGCAGCCCTGCCCCGCCCGCGCGGCGAAGAAGCCGCGTCCCAGCAGCGCGCGCGTGCGGCGCATCTGTCCGGTCGTCTCGTCGGCGTCGTAGTCCAGCCGCCGGCGCTGCAGGGCATTGCCGCGCGCGTAGTGCTCGAACGAGGCCTCGTAGCGGCCGGCGTCCTCCAGCGCCCTGCCGAGGGCGAAGTGCAGTTGCAGCCGGTCGATCGGCTGCAGGTCGCTGCGCTCCAACGCCGACGCCATGGCCGCCTGGTCGTCCGCATCGAACGCCACGGTCTTGAGGTTCGCCAGGCTCCACCAGGCCTCGCCCAGGGTCGGGTCCAGCGCCAGCGCCCGGCGGTACGCTTCCACCGCCTCGCCCGTGCGCCCGATGGTCTTGAGCACATGGCCGTAGCTCATCCAGCTGAGCGGCAGGTCGGGGTGCGCCGCCAGCACCGCGGCGTAGGCTTCGGCCGCGGCCGCCTCCTCGCCCAGGCGCAGCAGGGCGGCGGCCTGCAGGTGGCGGAACAGCGCGTTGCCGGGCTCGGCCGCCAGCAGGCGGTCGGCCTGGGCCCGCGCCTCGGCGTAGCGGTCCCGCCACGTCAGCACCATGGCGTAGGCGTAGCGCGCGGGCGTGAAGGCCGGCGCCAGCTCCACGGCGCGTGCGAGCAGGGCCTCCGCCTCGGCGTTGCGCCCGCCGCGGGAGGCGAGGTCCCCCGCCATCCACAGCGCCAAAGGATCGTCGGGCCGCCTTGAGAGGACGTGGCGCAGCACGCCGTCCGCCTCGCCTGGCCGGCCGGCGATCAGGGCGTCGGCGGCGCGCGCCAGCTCCGGATCGGACACCGTGGCCCGCATCTGTCGGGCATAGGCGGCGTCGGCGGCGGCCACCTCGCCCCGTAGGCGCAGGCGGTCGCCCTCGGCGCGCCAACTTGCGGCCTCCGCCGGATCGGCGACTGCGTGCCCCTGCGGGCGCGCCGCGGGCGCGGTCCCGAAGGTCACGCTGAACTTGCCGACGCTCCAGTTGCTCAAGGCTCGGTGCTCCAGGATCGTCGCCCAGGCTAACCCAGCGGCCAGGGTCCGGCCATCCGGGCTGCCGCTTGGCCGGCGTGGCGGCTTCCTCTACCTGGGAGGCGGACCATGCGCCACGGAGGATCGATGAGCCGTCCGACGTCCACGGGCCGCCCGGCGGGCTGGCACTGGAGCGACTACTGGAGGAGCGGCCGCGCGGAAGTCATGACCGTTGACACCGCCGAGGGCGGCGCCGTGGCCTTCGATCCGGGCCCGGCCTGGCGCGCCTTCTTCGCGACCTTCGAGACGGGCGCGCGGCTGCTGGATCTCGCCACCGGCGGCGGCCAGGTGGCGCGCCTGGCCCACGAGACGGCGACCCAGTCCGGAAAGAGGTTCGACGTCACCGGCGTGGACTACGCCGACCTCGGCCCGCTGGAGGGCGAGGTCGCCCCCGGCCTGCGCCTCACCGGCGGCGTGGCGCTGGAGCGCCTGCCCTTCGCCGACGCCGCCTTCGACGGCGCAACCTCGCAGTTCGGGATCGAGTACGCCGACGCCCGCCGCGCCCTGGCCGAGCTTGCACGGGTCCTGCGTCCCGGCGGGCGGGCGCGCCTTTTGCTGCACCATACGGCCAGCGCGGTCAGCCGCTCGACGGCCGAGCAGGCGGTCGCGCACGATCGAGTCTTCGTCGACGACGCCATCCTGCGCGCCGCGCGCAAGGCCTACGCCGCCCACCAGCGGGGCGCCGCCGCCGGAGCGCTTCGGACGGCCGAGGACGCCTTCCGCGAGGCGGTGCGGCGCGCGGGCGCCCGGCTGCGCGACGATCCGGCCTACGACCACGCCCGGCGCGACCTCGGCTATCTGGCGGACCTGGCGGGCAACATCGCGCGCTATGCGCCGAAGAGCGCGCTCGCTGGCCTGGAGACGTTCGAAGCGGGCATGGGCGCCTGGCGCGCCCGCCACGCGAGCCAGATGAAGGCCGCCCTCGATCCGGCGGGGTTCGAGGCGTTCCGCGCCAAGGCGCAGGAGGCGGGCCTCGCGACCGAAGACGCCGGCGAGGAGCAGGACGCCCGCGGCGCCCTGATCGCCTGGCGCCTCGACCTGCGTCGCGGCTGACCCGGGCGCTTCTGATCGAAGGCCCAAAGAAGAGGGGCGGTGGATCGCTCCACCGCCCCCGATCTCGTTCTGACTGATCGCGCGACTTAGAAGTCGGCGGTCAGGCCGATGAACATGTAGCGGCCGAAGGCGTCGTAGACTTGCGGCCAGGTGTTGCCGTTGCAGGGACCCGTCGGGCAGTTGGACGAGCCGGTCAGCGGCGGGTCCTTGTCGAACAGGTTGTTGATGCCGGCGCGGAAGTTGAGGTTGTCCCGCATCGTCCAGGACGCCGTCAGGTCGAAGTAGTCCCGCGACGCGAGGGTGCGGTCCGACTCGTACTGCAGGCCCGGGTTGTTGAGGGACGGGTGGTCCGAGTAGGCGTCCAGCGTCACCTTCGAGAAGTGGCGCCACTGCAGCGACACCGTGAAGTCGTGGAACCAGTCGCCGTACTCCAGCGGGGTCGCCCAGCTCACGCGGAACTTGTGGCGCCACTCGGGGTTCGGGGCCGAGAGGCCGCCGGTGACCGAGCAGATGGTGCCGTAGTAGCCGGCGCAGTCGAACGGGTCGTCGCCCGGCAGGTTTTCGACCTTCAGGGTGTCGAGGTAGGTGCCGACGAAGTTGAAGGTCAGGCCGCCGCCGTTGGCGATCCCGAAGTCTTCGAGGTTCGTCCGGTACGACGCGTTGAGGTCGAAGCCGGTGGTCGCCAGCGAACCGGTGTTGAGCGTCGTGTCGACCACGTAGCCGGTGTTGTCGAGCCAGATCGAGCCGTTGGCGTCGCGGTTCACGAGGTTGCAGAAGAACGGATCCAGCGTGTCGACGCAGCGGTTGATGATGGTGTCAGCCCCGATGCCGGAGATGAAGTCCTTCACCTTGATGTCGAAGTAGTCGACCGAGATGTTGAAGCCGGGCAGGAAGCTCGGCTGGAACACGAAGCCCACGGTGTAGGTGTCGGCGGTTTCCGGATCCAGGTTCGGGTTGCCCCCGATCAGGCCGTTGTACTGGTTGGCGGGGTTCGCCTCGATCGCCAGGACCTGGGCCGTCGTCAGGCCGAAGGCCTGGGCGCAGCGGGCCACGAGCGGGTCGGAGGCCGCCAGGCTGGCGCAGGGGTCCTGCGTGCCGTCCAGGACGACGTTCTGCGGCGAGAACAGTTCCAGCACGTGCGGGGCGCGGACGGCGCGGTTGTAGCCGCCCCGGATCCGCAGGCCGTCGATCGGCTCCCAGTCACCGGCGATCTTGTAGGTCTCGGTCGTGCCGACCGAGGAGTAGTCGGAGTAACGGAAGGCCAGTTCCAGGGCCAGGTTCTTGGCGAAGGCCATGTCCTGGACCAGCGGAACGCGGGCTTCGGCGAAGACTTCGTAGACGTCGAAGCTGCCGTTCACCGGCGGGTTCGCGCCGCCCGAACCGTTCAGGTCGCCCGACGACGAGATGAAGTCGGCGGCGAAGTCCAGGGTCTCGCGGCGGTATTCGGCGCCGAACGCCACGCCGACGCCGTCCTGGGCCCACGGCATCTTCACGCCGTAGTCCGTCAGGTCGCCGCCCAGCGAGAAGTTGACGACGCGCTCATAGAGGTTGCCGTTCTGCGTGGAGGGCGTTTCCAGGAAGTCCAGCGCCGCCTGGGTGACGCCGCCCAGCTGGAAGATGTTGTAGGGCACGCAGCCGCCGGTGGGATTGGCGCAGGCCGGGCCGCTCGGCGTCTGGACGACGTTGAGGGCCTGGTTGATTGCCGAGGTGCGGAAGAAGCCGGTCTGGGTCTGGTTGAACGAGACCCGGCCGTACTGCATCGCGAAGTCGTAGTTCCAGTTCTCGTTCAGGTCGCCCCGCAGGCCGACCACGTAACGGTACTGCTGGTGCTGCGTCCGGCCCTGACGACCGCCGCCTTCCACGTTCCGGCGGGCGACGACGCCCGTGAAGGTGCCGGCCGGGTTGGAAAGGCAGGTGCCGCCGCCGACCGCCGGCATCAGGCCGCGCTGCTGGTCCGACAGGAAGGGGTTGGCGCAGTTGATCGAGAAGGTGCCGGCGAAGACGCCGCCCGGCGCGATCTGGTACGTGGACGTGTCGTCCATGTACATCGCGTCGAGGTAGGCCGTGGCCCAGTCGGTGATCTCGTACTCGGCGAAGGCGCCCAGCACGTAGCGGTCATCCGGACGCTGGTAGTAGTTCGACGGACCGTAGTTGTAGACGTCGCGGCTGGCGACGCGGGGCCGGAAGGTGTTGCCCGGGCCGGTGATGTCGACGATCTGGTTGCCGACGCGCGCCGGGAAGGCCGTGCCCGAACCGCCGCAGCCGAACTGCGTGAAGTCGGGGGTGCCGGAGAACAGCGAGCAGGCCGCGTAGTCGCGGTTGCCCTGCAGGATCGGCTCGACGTGACGGTAGCCCGCGTAGGCGGTCACGTTGCCGCGGCCGTCGGGCGAGTTCACGCCGATGACGAAGGTGACTTCGGAGGCCTCGCCGTCGCGCACGTTGTCCTTCGGCAGGGCGAAGAACTCGGGGCTGGCGGCGGTCTGCTGCGCCGAACGCACGATGCCGGCCACGTCGTTGCCGTTGTCATGCTGGTAGAGGCCGTACTGGGCGTCGATGCGGACGCCTTCGAAGCGGCGCTGCATGATGAAGTTGACGACGCCGCCCACGGCGTCGGCGCCGTACACGGCCGAGGCGCCGCCCGTCAGCACGTCAACGCGCTCGATCAGGGCGCCCGGAATGAAGTTGATGTCGGCGGCCAGCGAGCCGCCCAGGGTGTTCGGCGTGCCGGGCATCAGACGGCGGCCGTCGATCAGCACCTGGGTGCGCGTCGCGCCCAGACCGCGAAGGCTGATGGTCGCCGTACCGGTCGAACCGTTGGAGAGGGCCGCGCCCTGCGCCGCGAAGGCTTGGGGCAGGCTGTTGATCATGTCTTCGACCCGGGTCACGCCCGAAGCCTTGATGTCGGCTGCGCTCACCGCGGTGACAGGGCTGACGCTTTCGAGGTTCGGCGACGGGATGCGGGTGCCGGTCACGATGACTTCGGCGACTTCATCCTGGGCCAGAGCCGGCGACGACAGGCCCAACAGGGCTGCGCCACAAATCATAGAAGACGCCAGAAGGCGTTCCCGCATGGACTTGATTTTCACGGTCTAGATCCTCCAGCGGTCCTGCCTCGAGGGCGGCCGCTCCCCACAAAAAGAGATCGGTCCCGGAGACGGTCGGCCTCCGGTTACGGCGGAGTTACGAGGCTGGGCGTCGGCGGGTCAACGAACATTAGCCTTTGGCAATGTTTCCGGCGCTCACCTGTCGCATTCTGGTCACAGATTGCCGCACCTAAGGGGAAATCCGGCAAGGTTTGGTCAATCTCTGGCCTCGCCGGGCGGCGGAATGTGGCCCCGCCGGGGCGGGTCAGACGCAGAATCAGCCCCGCCGTTGCCTCTCATCCCTCTCCCCGCGTAATGGAGCTTCCCGCCCCGGCCGAAGGACCAGACCCATGACCACCACACGCTTTCTGCCGGCCCTCGCCCTCCTGGCCGTCGGCGTCGCCGCGCCCGCGGCGGCCCAGCCCAAGCCGCCCGAGCGCGCCGCCATCGTCCAGGGCCTCGTGGACTGCCGCAAGCTCACCGACGACGCCCAGCGCCTGGCCTGCTACGACCAGGCCGCCGCCGCGCTCGACCAGGCAGAGGCCAAGGGCGACGTGGTCATCGTCGACCGCGAGCAGGCCCGCCAGGTGCGCCGCCAGGCCTTCGGCTTCTCAATGCCGTCCATCTCGCTCTTCGAGCGCGGCGAGACCCAGGAGGCGATTGAGAACGTCGCCGCCACCGTCAGGGCCGCGCGGCAGAACGGAGCCGGCAAGTGGGTCGTGGAGCTGGACGACGGCGCCGTCTGGGTGCAGGTCGACGCCAACGAGCTGCATCGCGATCCGCGGGCCGGCATGCCCGTCAAGATCCGCCAGGCCGCCATGGGCAGCTATCTCATGTCGATCGGCGGCCAGCGGGGCTTCCGCGCGCGGCGGGTGGAATAGCGCCAGGGCGTTGCGCCGGGCGCGCCGACCTCGGATGATGCCGGACGCGCAGCTTACCGAGGTCCGACCGCAGATGCCCGATTTCCGACCCGTCACCGAAGACCTTTCGGTCGCGCCCCAGATCAGCGTCGCGGACGTGCGCGCCGCCGCCGAGCAGGGCTTTCGCACGATCATCAACAACCGGCCCGACGGCGAGGACCCCGCCCAGCCGGCGGCCGCCGAGATCGAGGCGGCCGCGCGCGAAGCCGGTCTCGCCTACTTCCACATCCCCGTGCGGGGCGGCCCCACGGGCGACCAGATCGAACAGACCCGCAAGGTCCTGGCCGAGGCCCCGGGCCCCGTGCTCGCCTTCTGCCGCTCGGGCACGCGCTCGATCGTCACCTGGTCGTTGATGCAGGCCCAGACGGGCGCGCGCAGCCGCGACGAGCTGATGAGCCTGGGCCGCGCCGCCGGCTACGACCTCTCGGGGCCGTTGGGCGGATGATCCCCTACGTCCGCGACATCGACCTCGAGTACGGCCGCTGCGACCAGGTCTCGCCGCTGGTCCGGCGGGTGACAGCGAACAACCCCGGCCCGTTCACCTATCTGGGCACCGGGACCTACATCATAGGCCGCGGCGAGGTGGCCGTGATCGACCCCGGGCCTGACGACCCGGCCCATCTCGAGGCGATCCTGGCCGCGATCCCGGGCGAACGGGTGACGCATATCGTCATCACCCACCACCACTCCGACCACTCGCCGCTTGCGGGGCCGCTGAAGGCCCGCACCGGCGCGACGATCTACGGCTGCGCGGTCGCGACACCCGACGCGGACGACGGCGGGGTGAAGATGGAGGCGGGGCACGACCTCACCTTCCGGCCCGACGTCAGCCTGTGCGGCGGCGGAACCGTCGCCGGCCCCGGCTGGACGCTGGAGGCGATCCCTACGCCCGGCCACACCTCGAACCACCTCTGCTTCGCCCTGCCGGAAGAGAACGCCTGCTTCTCGGGCGATCACATCATGGGCTGGTCGACCACGGTCATCACCCCGCCCGACGGCGACCTCACCGACTATCTGGCGAGCCTCGAGGCGATCCGCGCCCGGGGCTTCGACGTCCTGTGGCCCACCCACGGCCCCCCGATCCGCAACGTCGATTCCTTCATCCGCGCCTACGCCGACCACCGCCAGGTCCGCCTGGACCAGATCACCGAGGCCCTGAAGGCGGGCCCCGCCCGCATCCGCGACCTGGTCCCCCGCCTCTACGCCGATGTCGACTCGCGCCTGCACCCTGCCGCCGCCCGCTCGATGCTGGCCGGCATGATCCATCTGGTGCGGAAGGGCGTTCTGGCGACCGACGGAGAGCCGGGGCCCGACAGCGTGTACCGACTGGCACCGTAGGCCCGACAAAAGAAAAGGGCCCCGGCCGAAGCCGGAGCCCTTCGCATTTGACGGGGCGTCCGCTCAGGCGAACGTCAGCTTCCGACGTCGGCCGCGCAGCGCGCCGCCGGCGGCGCCGAAGCCCAGGATCATCAGCGCCCAGGTGCTCGGCTCGGGAATTGCGTTGCCGGCCACGATGTAGGCGCGGTCGACCACGAAATCGCCCGCCGGCGCGGGGCCGGAGTTGTAGGTGAACGCCGTGAGGTAGTCGCCCTCGGCCGCGATGTTCGCGACGCCGGCGTAATGCACCCAATCACCAGCAGTCGACCCATCGACGGTGAAGTTCGCCAGGTTCACGCCGGCGATGATGCCAGTGAAGCTGGCGTCGCCCGAGTTGTTGAACCCGTTGAAGGGCACATAGACCGAGAAGCCGATGGTGTACTGGCCCGGCAGCAGATGCACCATCTGCGATAGGGTCTCCGTGGACGCATCGGCCACGAAATAGGCGGCGTAGTCGCCGACCGGATCCGGGCTGGGCGACACGGCGTCATCCGGCGGAATAGGCTCGCCGAACGCGCCGCCGGGGTAGGACGAACCTGAGTTGTAGGGGATGATCACCGCCTGGTGAGCCGGGACATCGGCGCCGGCGCCGTTGTACGTCCAGCCGAAGGTGTTGCCCGTCTCGAAGCTGCCGTTGATGATGAGATTGGTCGCCGCGCTGGCCGAGCCGGCGAAGGCGATACCCGCAGCAAACGCTGCCGTCGCGATGAGCTTCATGCTGTGCATTCCCGTGTCAGGTTGACGCACCCTACAACGTCGGCGGCAAGCCAAGACCAGGATTCTCCTAACGCGGGAATATGAGCGAATCTCGCCGGGGACGCGTGCGGCGGGCGGCCGCTCCAGGCTACGCCGTCGCGGTCTCCTTCGCGGTCGGCAGGACGTAGTCCTTCATCCGCTCGCGGATCAGCTTCTTGTCGATCTTGCCGGTCGCCCCCAGCGGGATGTCGTCGACGAACACCACGTCGTCAGGCGTCCACCACTTGGCGATCTTGCCCTCCAGGAAGGCCAGCATCTCCTCCTTGGTGGCGGTCTCGCCCTCGCGCAGCTTGACCAGCAGCACGGGCCGCTCGTCCCACTTCGGATGGTGCGCGCCGATCACCGCGGCGTTGGCCGCCTTCGGGTGGCCCATGGCGATGTTCTCGATCTCGATCGAGCTGATCCACTCGCCGCCCGACTTGATGACGTCCTTCGCCCGGTCGGTGATCTGCATGAAGCCGTAGCCGTCGATGGTGGCCACGTCGCCGGTGTCGAAGAAGCCGGCCTCGTCCAGGATCTGGCCGCCCTCGCCCTTGAAGTACTCGCCGACCACGTAGGGGCCCTTCACCTTCAGCCGGCCGAACGTCGTCCCGTCGTGCGGCAGTTCCTTGCCGGCGTCGTCGGTCAGCTTCATCTCCATGCCCAGCGGGATGCGGCCCTGCTTGAGCTTGAACTGGAGCTGGGTCTCGGCGTCCATGGCCGCGATCCGGGCGTCGGCGCTGGCGATGGTGCCCAGGGGCGAGGTCTCGGTCATGCCCCAGGCGTGGGTCACCTCGACGCCGTACTCGTCGCGGAAGCCGCGCACGATGGCCTCTGGCACCGCCGAGCCGCCGATCACCACGCGCTTCAGGGTCGAAAGCTGGCCCTTGGTGTCGCGCAGGTGGGTCAGCAGCATCTGCCACACGGTCGGCACCGCCGCCGAGAAGGTCACCCCCTCGCTCTCCAGCAGCTCGTGGACCGAGGCGCCGTCTAGCTTCGGGCCCGGCATCACGATCTTCGCCCCCACGGCCGGCAGCGACAGCGCCAGGCCCCAGGCGTTTGCGTGGAACATCGGCACCACCGGCAGCACCGTGTCGCGCGCCGACAGGCCCAGCACGTCCACGCCCATGGTCACCAGGGTGTGCAGGAAGTTGGACCGATGCGAGTAGAGCACGCCCTTGGGATTTCCGGTCGTGCCCGAGGTGTAGCAGAGCGCCGCCGCGGTGTTCTCGTCGAAGCCGCCCCAGTGGCAGTCGGCCGAGTTCTGCTCGATCAGGTCCTCGAAGCAGAGGGCGCCCGGCAGGTTCACGCCCTTCATGCCCTCGCGGTCGGTCATGACGACGATGCGCATCACCGTCGGCATCTTCGCCCGATGCTCGGCCAGGATCGGCGCGAAGGTCAGGTCGGTGAAGATGATCCGGTCTTCGGCGTGGTTGACGATGTAGCAGAGCTGCTCCGCGAACAGGCGCGGGTTCAGGGTGTGGCAGACCGCGCCGATCCCCATGATCCCGTACCAGGCCTCCATGTGCCGGGCGGTGTTCCAGGCCAGGGTCGCGACGCGGTCGCCCTGGCGGATGCCCAGGCCCTTGAGCGCGTTGGAGAGGCGCTTCGCCCGCTCGTGCAGCTTGGCGTAGGTCGTCCGCACGATCGGCCCTTCCACCGAGCGGCTGACGATCTCGCGGTCCGGATGCCAGGCCTTGGCGTGGTCGATGATCTTGTCGACCGTCAGCGGCCAGTTCTGCATCAGCCCCAGCATGCGTCTCTCCCAGACTTATCGGGTGTTACTTGGCCTCTAGGCTTAGTCAGAGGCCGCGCATTTCGCAATGCAGCGATGGGCTTAGCGGGCGAGCCAGGCTTTCGCCGCCGCCGCCGTGGGCGCCGTCGCATCCACCCGGGGCCAGGCGATGGCGGCGCGCTCGATCCGGCCGACCTGGTCGTGCAGCACCGCCACCGTCGCGTCCGAGGCGTCGTCCTGCCGGTCCCGCACCCGCGCCTCCAGAACCTCGACCGGCGCATCCAGCCAGGCGGCGCGGAAGGGGACGCCGCACGCGGCCGCCAGGGCCTCGGCCCGCCCCCTGAGCGCCGGGTCGATGAAGGTCGCGTCAAGCAGCACCGCCCGGCCGGCCGCCAGCATGGCGCGGGCGTTCTCCATCATGGTGTCATAGGTGCGCACGTAGAACTCGGGCGTATAGGTCTCGGGCGGCATCCGCTGGGTCGGCGGCGCGCCAAGCAGCCGCTTGCGGATCTCGTCGGTGCGCAGGATCACCGCGCCGGGCGAGGCGCCCAGCGCCGGGGCCACGGCGCGGGCGAAGGTCGACTTGCCCGACCCCGACAGGCCGCCCACGGCCGCCAGCACGGGCAGCGGCGGCGACAGGTGGGCGATCCCCGCCTCCACATAGGCCCGCGCCGTCTCGGGATCGCCGGAATGCGCCAGGACGTGCGCCCGCACCCCGGCCCGCACCGCCAGCATCAGCGGCAGCGCCGCCTGCCCCGCCCAGAGCTCGGGCGGAAAGCTCCGCGCCGCCTCGTCCAGATAGGCCGAAAGCACCCGCACGCCCGCGTCGCGCCGGCCGCGGAAGTCCAGGTCCATCAGCAGGAAGGCCAGGTCGTAGAAGACGTCCAGGTCCGACAGCAGGTCGCTGAACTCGATGCAGTCGAACAGCACCGGCTCGCCGTTCTCCAGCAGGATGTTCCCCAGGTGCAGGTCGCCGTGGCAGCGGCGCGAGAATCCGCTCGCCGCCCGGTGCGCCAGCAGCGGCGACTGCCGCTCCAGCTCCGCCTCGGTCAGCGCGATCAGGGCCTCGACCCGGTCCTGCGGCAGCTCGGCGATCTCGCGCAGGATTCCGGCATTGGAGCCGACCGTCCAGGCGATGGACGTGAGCCCGCCGGCCGGGCGCAGCGGCGCCTGTGCGTGCACCGCGGCGATCGTCCGCCCCAGCCGCTCGGCCAGGGCGCCGTCCACCGCCTGCGGGCGGGCCGAAAGCACCCAGCTCTCGTC
The DNA here is from genome assembly GCA_049323595.1 of Pseudomonadota bacterium. Lineage (GTDB taxonomy): Bacteria > Pseudomonadota > Alphaproteobacteria > Caulobacterales > Caulobacteraceae > Phenylobacterium. Next base: position 246,591 of record JBMOOD010000007.1, on the reverse strand, counting down.
GAACCGGCGCATCTCCAGCAGGTGATCGACCGTCTCGCCCGCCCCGTCGATGGCCAGGCGCCCGTCCGCCTCGCGCGTGATCCGACGCACCGCCCGGTAGATGCCGGGCGCCGTCGGGCGATTGAACTCCAGCTCCCGCTCCAGCGCCCACTGCCGCCGCTCCAGGGTCCGGAAATCGATGTAGCCGATGTCGTCGTGCCGCTTGATCTTCAGCGCCGCGTCGGGCCGCAGGAAGACGTGGGCGCAGGCGGTGTCGATCTGCCGCTCGCTGCCGACCTTGAGCCAGCCCACCAACTCGTCTTCCAAAGGCGTGCTCAAGGAAACAGCCTGCGGGTCGTCCAGCCCTCCGGCGCCTTCTCGAACACCAGCCGCTCGTGCAGGCGGAACGGGCGGTCGCGCCAGAACTCGATCGACTGCGGCGCCACCCGGAACCCGGACCAGTGCGGCGGCCGCGGCACCTTCCCAAGGCCGAACCGCAGGCCCACCTCGGCGATCTTCTTCTCCAGCGCCAGGCGGTCGGGCAGCGTGCGCGACTGGGCGCTCGCCCAGGCGCCGATCTGCGCCGGCCGCGCCCGCGTGGCGAAATAGGCGTCGGCCTCCTCGGGCGTCACGGGCGTCACCGGCCCTCGCACCCGCACCTGGCGCCTGAGCGACTTCCAGTGGAACAGGAGCGCCGCCTTGGGATTGGCCGCCAGCTCACGGCCCTTGGCGCTCTCCAGGTTGGTGTAGAAGACGAAGCCCTGCGCATCGACATCCTTCAGCAGCACCATCCGCACGTCCGGCAGGCCGTCGGCGTCGGTGGTGGCCAGGGCCATGGCGTTGGCGTCGTTCGGCTCCTTCTGCAGGGCCTCGCGCAGCCACTCGTCGAAGAGCGCGATGGGATCGGTTTCGCTCAGCAGCGGCGGCGGCTCGGCGGCGGCCACCTGGCGAACGTACTCGTCCTCGCTGGGGGACGGGGGGATCAGGGTCTTGTCGGTCACGTCCGGCGTATAGCGCGCCCTCCCCGCGCTGCGCGAGGCCTTAACCGACCGTTGACGCCGTTCACCATAGCGTTGGCGTTCATGAGTCGGCCGGCGCCGGAGATGTCGCTGAAGTACGCCCGCGAGGTCCTGGGCGTGAGCGCGGCCGCGACCCCTGCCGAGATCCGCCGGGCCTTTCGCGTCGCGGCCAAGCGCGCCCATCCCGACGCCGGCGGCGACGAGGGGGCCTTCCGCCAGATCGTCGAGGCCTACAACCGCCTGCAGGACCCCCTGGGCGACAAGTTCGTCCAGCCGCCCGCCCGTCGGCGCGCGACGCCCGATCCCGACCTGGAGATCCCGCCCCGCGTGGCGCTCGAGGGGGGCGACGTCGACTATCGCCTCCCCGACGGGCGCCTCATCCGCATCACTTTGCCGGCGGGCCTCAGGGCCGGCGACCGGGTGGCCGCCGCCGGCGCCGAGCTCACCATCTACATCCGCGCCGAGGGCGGGGTGATCGTCCGCGGCGACGACCTATGGATGACCGCCAAGGTGGCCCCGGGCCTCCTGAAGAAGGGCGGCCGCATCACCCTCGACACGCCGCTGGGCCGCCGCAGCGTCTGGATCGACCGCAAGGCCGCCGAGCGCGGCCTGGTCCGCGTCGAGGAACAGGGCCTGCCTGCCCGAGGCCGCCGGCCCCGCGGCCACCTGTTCATCCGGCTCGCCGCCGCCCCCGGCCTCGCCGATAGCGCCGCGCTCGCCCTGCTCCGCCGCTTCGCCGCCGCCTGGGCGGCTTAGAGCCTTTCCCGTTCGTCCGTCATCCCGGACGGCCTGTAGGGCCGATCCGGGACCCAGAAGCTACGGTCGCGAACCCTGGTTCCCGGCTCTTCGCTGGGCTGCGGCCGGGATGACCCCGAGTGATGTAGCGCCGACCGTTCCCTACAGCCGGTGCCGCTGGCGCCACTCGTCGCGGGTCATCTCCCAGTAGAGCGACTCCCGCGTCGTCCCGTCCGGCCGCACGGCCTCGCGCGTGCCCATCGGCCTAAAGCCCGCCGCCTCGATCAGCTTGGCCGAGCGGACGTTGTCCACCGCAGCGGTCAGGCACATGAGCCGCACGCCCAGGGTCTCGAAGATCCAGCCGAAGGTGTGGGCCGCGCCCGAGCCGCCCTGCCCCCGGTTCTGCAGGTCCGCGCGCATCGCCCCCGCCAGCTCGGCCGACGAATGTTCCGGCCAGACCGAGATGCGCGAATAGCCCGCCACCTCGCCGTCCTCGTCGAGGTTGACGATCAGCAGCATCTCGCCGGCCAGGGTCTGGGCCTGGTTCTCCGCCACCCAGCGCGTGATGCTCTCCTCGGTGATCGGCCGCGGCAGGTCGTAGATCGGCCCCGACACCGCCGGATCGGCCAGCAGCTTCACGAGGCCCGGCGCATGCTTCATCTCCGCCCGCTCGCGGTTGGGGCCGAGCGCCGTCACGTCGGCCGAGCGCACCACCTGCCGAATGGCTTCCGCCTCCTCTTCGGAGGCGTGGAGGACGGTCTTCGGCGGCGCGCTCACGCCGCCTCCGCCAGGCGCCGCAGCGCCTCGCCGTCCAGCCGCCGCACGGTCCACTCGGTCATCGCATCGGCTCCCAGCGAATCATAGAACGCGATCGAGGGCGCGTTCCAGTTCAGGACCGCCCACTCCAGCCGCCCCAGGTCGGCCTCCACGCAGCGCTGCGCGAGGCGCGCCAGCAGCGCCTTGCCGGCCCCGATCCCGCGGGCCTCCGGCCGCACGAACAGGTCCTCGAGGTAGATCCCCGCCCGGCCGCGGAAGGTGGAATAGTTGTAGAACCACAGCGCAAACCCCACCGGCGTCCCGTCCGCCTCGGCGATCTCGCAGAAGCAGCGCGGATTCTCCCCGAACAGGTCGCGGCGGATGTCGGCCTCGGTGGCCTCCACCTCGTGCAGCAGCCGCTCGTACTCCGCCAGTTCGCGGATGAACGCCAGGATCAGCGGCGCATCGGCGACGGTCGCCACCCGGACAGTCACGCTCATGTCACGGAACCTAAGCGGAGCGGACGGCGGGCGCCACGGTCTGTTTCGGCGACCCCGGTTCAGGCCGCGGCGCGGTACCAGTCGACGCCGTTCCCGTCGCGCTCGCGCACCGCCTGTCCCCGGGCGATCAGACAGTTCAGGTGCGCCAGGCTCTCGCCCGTGGCCAGGCCCAGCAGGTTCTCGTCGATCTTGCGGCGGAACAGCACATGGAAGACGTCCACCACCCGCTTGGGCTCGGCGATCAGGGCCTTCAGCCGCGTGAGGCCGCGCTCATGGCCGCCGACCAGATGGTCGATCCGCGCATGCAGGCCGTGGAAGGGATCGTTGTGCGCCGGCAGCACCAGCACCTCGTCCGGCACCCGCGCCTTGATCGCCTTCAGCGAGGTCAGCCAGTCGGTCAGCGGATCGCCGTCCGGCTCGGTCGGGAACACCGACACATTGGAGGAGATCTTCGGAAGCACCTGGTCGCCCGAGATCATCAGCTTCAGGTCGGGGCAGTAGAGGCTCCCGTGCTCGGGGCTGTGGCCTGATCCCACCACCACGCGCCAGACGTGGTCGCCGATGCGGATCTCCTCGCCGTCGCTGATCCGGCGGAAGCTGTCGGGCAGCGTGTAGAGCCCGCGCCCGAACCCGCCGAACTTGGCCTTGTAGGCCTCCAGCGCCTCCTCGTCCCAGCCGGCCCCCCGGAAGAACGTCACAGCGTCCTCCGGCGCCTCGCGCCCCGTGTCGGCCGCCAGCGACCGGCAGGTGACGAACTCCAGCCGTGTGATCCACAGCCGTGCGTCGAACTTGCGGGTCAGGTAGCCCGCCATGCCGATGTGGTCGGGATGCATGTGGGTGACGAACACCCGCGTGACCGGCTTGCCCTCCAGGGGCCCCTTCAGCGCCGCCCGCCAGGCGTTGCGGGTCTCCAGGCCCGAGATGCCGGTGTCGACGATCGCCCAGCCGTCTCCATCCGCGATCGCCCAGACGTTGATCCACGCCAGCGACCCGCCCAGTGGCATCCGCAGCCACTTCACCCCGGGGGCGACGTCGACCGCCTCCCCGATCTTCGGGGCGTGCTCGAACGGATAGGTCAACTTCGGCCGGTGGCTTTCCCAGGCTCCCTGTTCGATCCCGTCCCGCACGCGCAAACTCCCCACCGCTCAGCGCCCCATTATCCGGCGGCGCCCCTGCGGAGGGCAATCACTCTTCCTTCCCTTCCCGAAAGCGGGAGAGGAAGATCAGGCGGCCCCGAACCGCTCCACCCACGCGCGGAAGACGCCCGGGTCGGACAGCCCCGCCTGCTGGGCGGCCACCTTGCCGTCCTTGAAGCAGAACAAGGCCGGGATCCCCTGCACCCGGTAGCGCGCGGCGAGGCCCGGGTTGGCGTCCACGTCCACCTTCACGAACCGCGCCCGCGGCTCCAGCTCGGCGGCAGCGCGGGCGAAGATCGGCGCGATCGCCCGGCACGGCCCGCACCAGCCGGCCCAGAAGTCCACGATCACCGGCAGGTCGCTCTTGCCCAGATGCTTGTCGAAGCGCGCCTCGGTCAGCGGCACGGGCTCGCCCGTGAACAGCGCCTTGCCGCACTTGCCGCACTTCGGCCCCTGGCCCAGCCGATCGGCCGGCAGGCGGTTCGTGGCGTCGCAATGGGGGCAGACCACATGAAGGGCTTCGGCCATCCGGTTCGTCTCCTGCCGTTGACAACGCCGCGCGCGCCGTTCGGTTTGCCTGCGCTTGGATGACGCGGCGTTCGCGGGTCTAAGCGAAAGCCACGCGGGAGGAGAGCACCATGACACAGATCACAAGCCGGCCGGATCCGGCCGTCGCCGGGCGACTGGACCCGGTCCTGGACTCGGCGCTGGCCGAACAGCGCATCGCCGGCGGCGTCGCCCTCGTCGCCCGCGACGGCGTCCTGGTCTACGCCCGGGCCGTGGGGCAGGCCGACGTCGAGGCGGGCAAGCCCATGGCGCTCGGGACCATCTTCCGGGCGGCCTCGCTCACCAAGCCGATCGTCACCGCCGCGGCGCTCGCGCTGGTCGAGGACGGCGTCATCGGCCTGGAAGATCCGGTCACCCGCTACCTGCCCGATTTCCAGCCCAAGTGGCAGGGCGAGGCGCCGGTCATCACCGTCCGTCACCTGCTCACCCACACCGCGGGCCTGGGCTACGGCTTCCTGCAGCCGAACGACGGTCCCTATCTGAAGCTCGGCGTGTCCGACGGCATGGACCAGCCGGGCCTCACCTTCGAGGAAAACCTGCCGCGCATCGTCGAGGCCGGCCTCTTCTTCCCGCCCGGCGCCGCCTGGCTCTACTCCGTCGGCATGGACGTCCTGGGCGCCGCCCTGGAGAAGGCCACCGGCAAGTCGCTGGGCGAGGTCGTCGCCGAGCGGATCACCCGCAAGCTCGGCATGGCCGACACCGGCTTTTCCGTCACCGACCGCGACCGCCTCGCCGCCGCCTATGCCGACGGCCCGCCGCCTGTCCGCATGGGCGAGACCCACGTCGTTCCTTTCGCAGAGCTCTCCGGCATCCGCTTCGCGCCCGACCGCATTTTCGACCCGAAGTCGTTCCCGTCCGGCGGCGCCGGCATGGCCTGCTCCGCGCCCGACATGCTGGCCTTCCTGGAGGCGGTCCGCACCGGCGGCGGCCCGATCCTCGGCGAATCCACCGCGAAATCCATGATGACCAACCAGACCGGCGAACTGCCCATCGTCATCGTGGGCCCGGGCGTCGGCTTCGGCTTCGGCGGCGCGGTCGTCCTCGACCCGTCCCAGTCGGGCTCACCGCACCTGCCAGGCGCCTGGCAGTGGGGTGGCGTGTACGGCCACAGCTGGTTCGTCGATCCCGCCCGCCGCACCAGCGTGGTCCTGATGACCAACACCTCGGTCGAAGGCATGAGCGGCCGCCTCTCCCAGGAGTTCGCCGCCGCGGCCGCGGCGGCCACCGCCTGAACTCCAGTCCGTCATCCCGGCCGCAGCGAAGCGAAGAGCCGGGATCCAGGTTCGTGCGTCGCGCTGGGTCCCGGATCGGCCTGCGGCCGTCCGGGGTGACGGACAAAGTGGAGCTTGTCGCCCGGATCGCCCCGGTGGAATAGTCCGCCGCCTGTTCGGGGAGGTCTCCATGATCCGTTTCGCCGGCGCGCTCTGCGCGCTCTCGCTCCTGGCCGGCCCGGCCGCGGCCCAGGCCGACAAGGGCGAGGCCGCCTTCCGCGACCTCTACAAGGAGCTGGTCGAGACCAACACGACCCAGTCTTCGGGAAGCTGCACGCTCGCCGCCGAGCGCATGGCCGCGCGCCTGAAGGCCGCGGGCTTCCCCGACTCCGACCTCCACCTCTTCAGCGTCCCGGAATTCCCCAAGGACGGCGGCCTCGTCGCCGTTCTCCCCGGCAAGGACCCGAAGGCCAAGGCGGTCCTCCTGCTCGCCCACATCGACGTGGTCGAAGCCAAGCGCGAGGACTGGGAGCGCGATCCGTTCACCCTGGTCGAGGAGGACGGCTACTTCTACGGACGCGGCTCTTTCGACGACAAGGCGCAGGCCGCCATCTGGGTCGACACCCTGATCCGCTACCGGCAGCAGGGCTACAAGCCTCGCCGCACGCTGAAGGTGGCGCTCACCTGCGGCGAGGAGGGCGGCCGCTTCAACGGCGCGGAGTGGCTGGCCAAGAACCGCCGCGACCTGATCGACGCCGGCCTCGGCCTCAACGAGGGCGCCGGCGGCCAGCTCGCCCCCGATGGAACCCGCGTCTCCCACACCGTGCTCGCCGCCGAGAAGACCTACCAGGACTTCACCCTCGAGGCCCGGAACGGCGGCGGCCACAGCTCGCGGCCGACGCCCGACAACGCCATCTATGACCTCGCCCGCGCCCTCGACCGGATCAGCGGCCACGAGTTCCCGCTCCAGCTCAACGACGCCAACCGCGGCTTCTTCGAGCGGATGGCGAAGATCGTCGGCGGCGACGACGGCTCGGCCATGGCCGCCATCGTCCGCGATCCCACGGACCGCGAGGCCGAGGCCCTGCTGCGGCGCAATCCCAGCTACCGCGCCATGATGGGCACCACCTGCGTCGCCACGATGCTCAGCGCCGGCCACGCGCCCAACGCCCTGCCGCAGCGCGCCACGGCCAACGTCAACTGCCGCATCTTCCCCGGCGTCCCCGCCGAGGAGGTCCGCGCGGCGCTGGAGAAGGTGGTCGACGACCCGAACGTGAAGGTCACGCTCGCCGGCGAGCCCGGCCCGCCCAAGGCGAGCCCGCCGCTGACCCCCGCCGTGCTCGGCCCGATCGAGAAGGTCTCCCAGGCGATGTGGCCCGGCGTGCCCGTCGTGCCGATCCTGCAGGCCGGCGCCACCGACGCCCAGCACCTCAACGCCGTCGGCATCCCCACCTATGGCGTCTCCGGCATCTTCGTGGACCCCGACCTCGGCCGTATCCACGGCCTGAACGAGCGCATCCGGGTGAAGTCGCTGATGGAGGGCCGCGAGTTCCTCTATCGGCTGGTCAAGTTCTACGCCGACGCGAAAGGCCCGTGAGCGCGCCTCACCGCATCTGGATCGCCGCCGCCCACGACGCCGCCCACCGCAACGGCGGCTGGGCTTTTGTGCGCGGCGGGCCCCAGCCCGTCGGCCGGGCGGGGGGCGAGCGGCGCACCACCCGCGCCCGCATGGCGCTGGCTGCGTTCGCCGCGGCGCTGAAGGACCTCCCGGCGGGCGAGCCGCTCACGGTCGTCGCCCCGCGCGCCGACGCCCTCGTCCTCCACGCCCTGCTGAAGCCGCCGGCCGATCCGCCCGCCTACGACGCCGACCTGCGCGCGATCCTCGCCACGGCGCTGGCGGGCCGCGCCTGGACCCTCGCGGTCGGCGACCCCGCCGGCCCGACCCCCGCCGCCTTCGCCGCCGCCTGGGCTGGGACGGCGTCCGAGAAGGCGAAGATGGGCGGGGCGTTCGAGAACGCCATCCCGAAGACCAACCTCGCCAAGGCGAGGGGGCTTTGACCACGCCGGCGATCTCCACCGATTGTTAGCCAAGCCCGTGCGAGGGTCGGGTCCGTCTCACGAGAGGCCCCGGCCCTATGGCCAAGCTGATCGGCGCCCGCCGCGCCCACCACGATCACTTCGAACCGGACGACGACGTCGATCCGAAGGCCCAGCGCAGCCTTCGCGCCCATCTCGAACAGATCGACTACGCCGCCTACTCGGCCAACCGGAAGGTGCTGGGCAGCGCCCTCGGCGCCCTCGAGGCCGGCCGGATGCAGAAGCTGGCCCAGGCCACCGCGCTGGCGCGCACCCGCTGGGTCGTGGCGGCCCTGACCATGAGCGAGTCCGGCGAGCCGCCCGGCCGCGACCAGGTCGCCGGCCTGGCCCACCTGCGCGCCACCTACGAGGAACTCGCCGAGGCCTATGACGGCCTGCGCCGCATGGTCGAACGCGGCTACCTCGGCTTCACCCCGCCCCCCGGCGAGAACGATCCCACGCCTTAGGCTGGCGACTACCCCAGCTCGCTCATCCACACCCTGAGCGCCCGCAGGAACGGCAGAGCCTCGCGGAACTCCTTCTGCGTGAAGCCGTCGCGCAGCATCTCCACCTTCGGCCGGATCGCGGCCATGCAGCGGGCATAGGCCTCGCGGCCGCCGGCGGTCAGCCGTACGCGCTTCTTGCGCCCGTCCAGCGCACAGGGATCGACGACGATCAGCGCCGCGCTCTCCAGCCGCTGCAGGGTGTTGGTGATCGCCCCCGGCGTCATCTTCAGCGCGTTGGCGATCTCGGCCGGCGTGATGTCCTCGCCGCGCCGGGCGATCAGGTTCAGCACCTCGTACTGGGGATAGGTCAGGCCCACCGGCAGGCTCTTCGAGATGGCCGTGCGCACGCCGTGCTCGATTAGGCTGATCTCGTCGAAGACCTGGACTTCGGGGTGTTCCTCGATCACTGCGCCCATAGGCGGCTCCTTCCGAACCTCGGCAGGAGAAGCTTAATAGTTCAACATTGAACAATCTAGTTCAATGTTGAAGCATCATCCCGACGCCGCCGCGACCGTGTCCTTCAAGCCCTGCCGGGCGAGCGCATCGGCCCGCTCGTTGAGCTCATGGCCGGCGTGGCCCTTCACCCACCGCCATTTCACGTTGTGTCGCAACCGCGCTTCGTCAAGGCGCCGCCAGAGATCATCGTTCTTTACCGGCTTGCCGTCGGCGGTCCGCCAGCCCCGGCGCTTCCAGCCGTGGATCCATTCGTGGATGCCCTTCTGCACGTACTGGCTGTCGGTGTGCAGTTCCACCTCGCAGGGCTTCTTCAGCGCCTCCAGCGCCTGGATCGCCGCCATCAGCTCCATGCGGTTGTTGGTGGTGGCGAGCTCCCCGCCGCTGAGTTCCTTCTCCGTCTGGCCATGGATAAGGATCGCGCCCCAGCCGCCCGGCCCTGGATTCCCGGAACAGGCGCCGTCGGTGAAGATCAGCACGTGGGGCGTCAAACCGCGGCCCCGAACAGCACCAGGTCCGGAGAGGCGCGGTGCACCGCCAGCTTGCGCTCGTACTCCAGCGGGTCCTTCGGCTTCACCAGCGCGCCGGCCGGCGTCGCGCCCCAGTCGTGCAGGCGCGTCAGGAAGAACCGCATCGCCGCTCCGTGCGCCAGGATCGGCAGCGCCGCCCGCTCGGCGTCCGACAGCGGCCTCTGGCTCTCGTACCCCGCGACCAGCGCCCGCGCCGCGGTGATGTTGAAGCTGCCGTCCGGCTCGAAGCACCAGGCGTTCAGAGCCACCGCCACGTCGTAGGCCAGCGCGTCGTTGCAGGCGAAGTAGAAGTCGATGGTCCCCGCGAACTTGCCGGCGGTGAAGAAGACGTTGTCCGGGAAGTAGTCGGCGTGGATCACGCCGGCCGGCAGGTCCCTCGGCCATTCGGCCGCCAGCTTGCGCAGGTCCGCCTCCAGCACGGCGGCGAGGCCGGGCTTCAGGTTCTCCGCGGCGCCGCGCAGTCCCTCGAACATCGGCGCCCAGGCGCCCTGGCCCAGGTCATTCTCGCGCCGCATGGCAAAGCCGTCCGCGGCCAGGTGCAGCCCCGCCAGCCCCGCGCCCGCCTCGCGGCAGTGCGCCACGGTCGGCCGGCGCACCGACAGCCCATTCAGAAAGCCCACGATAGCGCAGGGCTTGCCCCGCACCCGCCGGATCAGCCGCCCCTGCCGGTCCGCCATCGGCTCGGCCGACGGATAGCCGTGCTTCGCCAGCCAACGCATCAGCTCCAGGAAGAACGGCAGATCCTCCTCCCGCACGCGCTTCTCGTAGACGGTCAGGATGAACCGGCCCCGCTCGGTCTCCAGCAGGAAGTTGGAGTTCTCCACGCCCTCGGCGATGCCCTTGAACGACAAAGGCGCGCCCAGGTCGAAGTCCGCCAGCAGGTCGCTGAGCTCGTCGTCGGTGATGTCGGTGTAGACCGCCATGGGCGGGGAGTGCGTTACGTCGCGCGGACGGTCAACCCTCCCGCCGGGATGTGCTAGAAGCGGGAACCCTCGCGGAGGAAGCCCATGATTGCACTGAAGGTCGAGAAGATCGGCGACCGGGTGGCGGTCGTCCTCGATGAGAAGGCCCTGAAGGACCTCCACCTGAACGTCGGCGACACGCTCCAGCGGCCAGCCCTTGCGCTCGGCGTACATGCGCAGGGTCATGGCGGTGCAGGCCCCCAGCGCAGAGGCCAGGAGGTCGTAGGGGTTGGGCCCGGAGCCCAGGCCGCCGACCTCGACCGGCTCGTCGGCCAGGAACGCCGAGCCTGCGGCCAGCACCTCGACCTGGTAGCGGCCGACGCCGGTCTCGGCGACCGTGACGGCGGTGGGATCGGGATCGGTCATGGGCGCTCCTTCCGGCTGGCGGACCAGGAAAGCCGCTGGCGGAGCGGCTGTCGAGGCGGCTAACTGGGCCATATGCGAGTTGTGATGCAGCTTCTGATCCTCGGGCTGGCGGCCCTCGTCATCGTGGTCATGGCCTGGGGCGTGGCGGCCGCCGCGGGCGAGGTGGTGAGCCGGGTCCACAAGCCCCGCGGCGAGATGATCGACATCGGCGGCCGGCGCCTGCGCCTCGTCTGCGAGGGCCCGCGCACCGAGCGGCCCGTGGTGTGGCTGGAGGCGGGCGCGTTCGGGGGGGCCGGCGATTTCGCCGCCATCCAGGAGAAGCTGGCGGCCCGGGGCCTGCGCGCCTGCGCCTACGACCGCGCCGGCATGGGCTATTCGGATCCGGGGCCGAACCCGCGGGACGGCGACGCCATCGCCGCCGACCTGGAGGCGCTGGTCGCCGCCTCGGGCGAGCGCGGCCCCTTCGTGCTGGTGGGCCACTCGATGGCCGGCCTCTACACGCGCCAGTTCGCCGTGAGAAATCCGCACCAGGTCGTGGGCCTCGTCCTCGTGGACGCGGTCACGCCCGAGCTGATCGAACGCCCCGGTGTCGAGCGGTTCGTGACGCGGATGACCCGCATGGCGCGGATCGGCGCGGTGGCGGGGACCCTGGGCCTGACCAAGCCGCTCTACTGGCTGCCGGACCGCATCGGCAACACCCCAGCGGGGCTGGCGGAGAAGCGGCGGGGCTTCATCTCCGGCCGGCAAAGCCGGACCGCCCTCGCCGAAGTGCAGAGTTGGCGCGCGGCCGCCGAGCAGACCCTGGCGGCCGGCCCGCTCGACCCGGACTGGCCGGTGGCGGTGGTGACCGCCGGACCCGAGCGGCCCGGGCCCACGGGATGGAACGCCGCGCGCCATGCGCCGGGCATGGCCTCACGCTACGGGCTGGTGGAGAACGTCGAGGCCGCCAACCACACGACGCTGCTGGGCCGCACCCACGGCGACCGCGTCGTCGCCGCCGTCGACCACGTCCTCGCGGCGGCGGGCCGCTGATCGGATCGTCAGAGCGTCGTGCCGAGCAGCACCAGCGAGGCGATGGCGAAGAGGGCGCTCGCGGTCAGCAGCAGTTGGGCCCACAGGGCGGGTCGCGGCGCGGGGGCGGTGGTGGCGTTGCGCATGGCGGTATCCGACTGGAACGAACGTCGTCTCACGATCGCGGCCCGCGGCTGAACCCCACCTGAACCGCCGCGTCAGGAGTGTTAAACCGCCTTCCGCGCCGCCAGCACGGCGGCCAGCAGCCGGTCGGCCTGGGCCGGGCCCTTCGGTGCGCGCCCCTGGCGCACCACGACCAGGTCCAGCGACGGAACCGCCAGCACCGCCTGCCCGCCATAGCCGAGCGCGGCGAGGGTGTCCGCCGGCGCCCCCGGGAAGCGCAGCGCGGGCGTCCCGCCCCCCGTGGCCGCCACGCCCGGCCGGCTGTTCAGCCACCAGAGCAGGCCGTAGCTGGGGTTGAGGTCCTGGGACGGCGTCACGAGCTCGCGGAACCGACCCGCGCTGACCAGCGCCCGCCCGTCCCACCGCCCGCCCCGCTGGGCGAACAGGCCGAACCGGCCGAGGTCGCGGGTCGAGGAAACCGCCGTGTAGTAGTTGGTCACCGGCCCCTTGGCGCCCTGCCCCGCATTGGTCAGCCAGGTCGTGCGCGTCATGCCCAGCGGCCCCACCAGCTTCCGCTGCGCATAGGCCTCGAACGGCTCGCCCACGGCGCGGGCGACCACGTGGAACAGCAGGTGGTAGACGGCGGTGTTGTAGGCCCAGCGCGTCCCCGGCGGGTCGCGCGGCGGCGCAGCGGCGTTCAGCGCATACTGGTCGCCCGCGACGTTTCGCAGCGCCAGGCCCTTGTCGTCGAGGCCCGAGGTCATCGCCAGCAGGTGGCGCACGGTGATGGCCGCCCGGGGCGTCCCGCGCCATTCCGGCACGAAGTCGGCGGCGCTCTGGTCCAGGCCGGTCATGTGGCCGTCGTCGATGGCCATGGCGACCAGCACGGCCACCAGGCTCTTGCCCACCGAAGCGACCTCCAGCGACTGGTCCGGTCCGTAGCCCTCGCCATAGCGCTCGGCCGCGATGCGCCCGCCGCGCAGCACCAGTAGGCCCGCGCTGGCGTCCGCCAGGGCCGCGTCGAGCGCGGCGTCCAGCCGCCCGGGGTCGAACCCGGCCGCCTCCGGCCCGATCCGCGCCCAATCGCCTGCGCCCGGCCAGTAGGGCTGCGCCGCAACGGCGGGGGCGGCCGCCAGGGCGGCGCCGGCGGCGAGGATCAGGCGGCGGGACGGATGGCGAGGCATGCGCGTTCGTCGCCCCGCGATCCTGCGCCGTCAAGCTGGCGGCGGGCGGAGGCTCAGGTCAGCGCGCGGACGAGGTCCTGCCAGCCCTCGGTCCGAGCCATCGCCAGGCAGACGGGCGTGGCGGCGACGAGGAAGGCCGAGCCGGCCCAGGTCGAGGTCAGCACGCGGCGGCGGGTGAGGAGATCGTAGGCGACGATCGCGGCGATGGGCGCGTGGTTCAGGATCAGGATGCCCGGTTCGGGGACGAAGGCGGCCAGCCGCGCCAGGCCGGCCGGGATGACGGACAGCGTCGCCAGCGTCATCAGCCGCTTGTGCGCCTGCGGCAGGCGCTTGCGCGCCGCGACGCCCAGCCCCAGGAACACCGTGAAGGTGACGAGGTCACGGAACGGGATCGCGGCGAAGGCCTCGCCTGACCCGAGACCGAAGGGGTCCCAGCCGTCGTGGACCCCGCGGACCGTGATCATCACCCCGGTGATCAGCACCAGCGCGGCGAGGCCGACGCCCCACCAGCCGAGAGTGCGATGGAGCCGCGCCCGCCCGTGGGCCGGCAGCACCCCCTGGACGGCCATGAACACGATCCACAGCGTCATGACGCCCGCGTGCACGTGGATTACCGGGTCCATCGCCAGCGCCCGCTCGGGCTTCAGATAGAAGCTCGGCGCGAAGCCGGCGAAAACCACGGCCGCCATGTAGAGCTGCAGCAGCGCGAAGAAGCTGAGCGGCATGCGCCGCCCCCGCGGCGTCCCCCCCGCCGTCGGCGCCCGCCCCGCCTGCGTCCATGCCACGCCGGCAGCCTGCAGCCGCGTCGCCAGTTCAGTCCCAGTCATCGTGCGCCTCCTCCCAGTCATGGGGCCGGCGGCTGCATGACCGGACGCGGTGGACGTCAGCGTGTGAGCCAGCGTGTGAATTGTGGGGTTCGGGGGACACCGGTACTTTCCACGCATGCGGGGGCGGACGTGGATTCCATCGAACTGCAGCTGATCGGGCCGCTGACGGTGCGGCGGGACGGGGCGGTTCGCGCCTTGCCGCCCTCGCGCAAGACGCGCGCGCTGCTGGCTTTCCTGGCGATCTCGGGCCGGCCCGAACGTCGCGAGCGGCTCTGCGAGCTCTTCTGGGACGCGCCCGACGACCCGCGCGGCGCCCTGCGCTGGAGCCTGAGCAAGATACGCGCGCTGGTGGACGAGCCCGACGCCCCACGGCTGCACGCCGACCGGGAGTGGGTGGAGCTGAGGCTGCCGGACGAGGCCGTGGACTTCCGCCGCCTGCGGGCGGTGGCCCAGGGCGGCCTCGACGGAGCCTCGACGGCCGAGCTCGAGGCCGCCGTCGGCGCCGGCGAGCTGCTGGAAGGGCTGGACCTTGCGCGGTGCGAGGGCTTCGTCGCCTGGCGCATCGCCCACCAGGCGGACGTGAGGGCCTGGCGCGCCGCGGTCCTGGAGGCGCTGACCGCGCGGCCGATCCCCCCCGAGACGGCGCTCGCCTACGCGCGCGCTTGGACCGAGAGCGACGGCGAACGGCCGCAGTCGTGGCGACGGCTAGTCGCCCTGCTCGAAGCGGCGGGCCGGCCGCGCGAGGCCGACGAGCAGCGCGCCATCGCCGAGCGCCGGCTTGCGGCGGCCGGGGTCATGGTCCCCCACGACCTGCGCCGCGCGCCCGCAGCCCGGCGGACGCCGTCGCCCCTTTCTCGCCCGGAGATTCGCTTCTGCGCAGCGCCCGACGGCGTGAACATCGCCTTCACGGTCCAGGGCCGCGGAACCCCGCTGGTGAAGACCGCCAACTGGATGACGCACCTGGAGCGTGACGCCGAAGGGCCGATCTGGCGCCACTGGATCGCCGAGTTCACGCAAGGCCGCGCCTTCCTGCGCTACGACCAGCGCGGCAACGGCCTGTCGGATTGGAAGGCGGACTTCACCCAGGCCGCCTTCGAGGCCGATCTGGAAGCGGTCGTCGACGCCGCCGGCCTCGACCGCTTCGACCTCCTGGGGATCTCTCAGGGCGCCAGCGTCGCCATCGCCTACGCCGCGCGCCATCCGCACCGGGTCCGCCGGCTGGTCCTGCTGGGCGCCTACGCCCGTGGCTGGGCGCTGCGCTCGACGCCCGACCAGCTCGCCCGCCGCGAGGCCCTGCTCACCCTCACTCGCACCGGTTGGGACGAGGACAACCCGGCCTTCCGCCAGGTGTTCACCTCGCTGTTCATCCCCGACTCCGACGCCGAAGCCCAGCACTGGTTCAACACCACCCAGCGCCTGTCGACGAACGGCGAGAACGCCTACGCCATCCAGCGCAGCGGCGCCGACCTCGACGCCGAGCCCCTGCTGGCGGCGGTGAAGGCGCCCACCCTGGTGGCGCACAGCCGGGAGGACGCCGTCGTGCCGTTCGAGGTCGGCCGCGAGATCGCCCGCCGCATCCCCGGCGCGCGGTTCCTGCCCCTCGAGGGCCGCAACCACATCCTGCTCGAGCCAGAGCCCGCCTGGCGCCGATTCGCCGACGCCGCGCGGGCCTTCCTGGACTAAGCGGGGTTCAAACAAATGTTCGACGCCCCGGCCGAGGGGGCTATGAAGGACCCCACGGAGGACATGCCCATGACGTTCGACACGCCCCTGGCCCTGGCGGGCCCCCGGCGCAAGCCGCAACAGATGCTGGCGGATCAGGAGTACGGCGGCCATTCCTCGATCCATGACGACGCCATGGCCGAGAAGCTGGGCTTCCGCGCCGGCCCGATCGAAGGCCCGACCCACTTCTCCCAGTTCCAGCCCCTGCTGGCGAAGATCTGGGGCCAGGCCTGGTTCGAGCGCGGCTGCCTCTCGGCCCACTTCTTGAACATGGTGGTCGAGGGCGAGGAGGTCCGCGCCTTCGCCGAGATCCCGCCCGAGGGGGCGACCTCCACCCGCGTCTGGGCCGAGAAGGCCGACGGCACGCCGGTGCTGGAGGCCAGCGCCAGTGTGGGCCCCGCCGCCGGCCCGACCCTCCTGGACCAGCGCATGGCGGCCCTGCGCCCGCCGGGCAGGCTGCTGATCCTCGAGGACCTCAAGGTCGGCATGACCGGGGCGGCGGACGAGCGCGTCCGCATGGACCCCGACCAGAACATGGGCGCCCTCTATCCCTTCAGCCTGAACCAGAAGCTGGCGGTCATCACCGAGAATTCCCCCTGGTACTCGGACGCGGGGGCCTCCCCTTGGGGCCGGCCGATCATCCCCTTCGAGATGCTGAGCGTCCTCTTCGAATACTCTAGCCGGCAGGCCGCCTTCCCCGTGAAGGGCCCCGCCGTCGGCCTCTTCGCCGACCAGGAGATCCGCCTGATCGACGGCCCCCTGTTCGTCGGCGAGGAGTACGTCCTGCGCCGCGAGATCGTCGCCCTGGCCGAGAGCAAGCGCACCGAATCCTACTGGGTCCGCACCCGCGTCTACGATTCCCGCGGCGAGAAGCAGGTGGCCGAGATGCTGCTCAACCACGCCACCCTGAAGCATTCGTACGCCGGCTACGCCGACGCGGCCCAGGCCTGAGGCTCGCTTGGGCGCCGCCCCGTCCCCTCCAGGTCGTCATCACCCGGCTTGTCCGGGTGACCCATGAACACCGTGCTTCAGGAACCGGCCGACGCGGCGCCGCCGCGCCTCACCGCTCACCCCCTGTGTTCATGGGTGGCCCGGACAAGCCGGGCCATGACATTGGCTTTTCCAAGCGGATCGATGGATAGAGAACAAGGAACCCGCCCATGAACGTGAAGGACAAGGTCGTCGTCGTCACCGGCGGCGCGGACGGCATCGGCGCCGCCCTGGCCCGCCGTTTCGCCCGCGAAGGCGCTAAGGCCGTCATCGTGGCCGACAAGAACGGCGAGGGCGCCGCCGCGGTGGCCCGCGACATCGGCGGCGAGGCCGTCACCCTGGACGTGAGCGACGGCGAGGCCATGGCCGCCATGGTCGCCGACATCGAGGCCCGCCACGGCGGGATCGACCTCTTCTGCTCCAACGCCGGGATCGGCGACGGCGACCCGGACAAGGACAACGCCGCCTCCTCCCCCGACGCGGTCTGGCATCGCGCCTGGAACGTCAACGTCATGGCCCACGTCCACGCCGCCCGCGCGGTGATCCCGGGCATGCGCCGGCGCGGCGGCGGCTACCTGCTGAACACTATCTCTGCGGCCGGCCTGCTCTCCCAGATCGGCGGGGCGGTTTATTCCACCACCAAGCACGCGGCCGTGGGCTTCGCCGAGTCCCTGGCCATCACCCACGGGGACCAGGGCATCAAGGTCTCGATCCTGTGCCCCCAGGGCGTCGACACCGCCATGCTGCGCCAGGGCGACGCCGCCTCCCAGCCGCAGAACCTCGACGGCGTCCTCACCCCCGACGAGGTGGCCGAGGCCGTGGTCCAGGGCCTGGCCGCCGAGACCTTCCTGATCCTCCCCCATCCGGTCGTGCTCACCTACATGCAACGCAAGACTGCCGATTACGACCGCTGGCTCGCGGGCATGCGCCGCCTGCGGGGAAAGATGATGGGGGTTTCGGGGTAAGCTCTCCAAAGACAAGGGAGCGGAGGTTTCCCTCCGCTCCCTGCTCTGCGGGTTCGAAGCCGGGCCCCGGCCGTGGGGGATTGGCGCGGAGCCCCGCCGCCCTACTTCCGCGTCGAGCTGTCGGTCGTGCGGCTGGTCGGGTTGGTCGCCGTCGTGTCCGGGATCTCCGCCTCGTGCAGCACATTGATGACCGTCCGGGCGTCGTCGGCCGCCGTGGCGAAGGCCGACAGGGTGTTGTTCCCGGTGTAGTCGACGCTCTTGAACACGTAGTCGAAGACGTTGACCGTTTCGGTCTTGTAGCTGCCGTCGGGCTGCAGGACGAGGACCGTCGCGGTCACGTCTTCATAGGTGCTCGAACGGTCATAGGTGTAGCTGGAGAAGTCGACCATCGAGTAGCTCACCTCGCCGACCGTCTGCAGATTGATCTCCAGGATCTTGTTGATGTAGGCGACGTCGTCCGTGGTGAGCGGGTTGGTCTTGTCCGCCGCCGCGGCCAGGAAGGACTTGGCGGTGACTAGGTCGGCGCTGGTGAATTCGCCGTCCACCAGGTGATCGAGCGCGGTCCCGGGAAGGTCGCTGACGCCGGGGATCGTGCCCTCGGTCATCAGCGCGACGTAGATCGCCATGTTCTCCAGCGGGGAGTCGATCGTCTTGGTGACGCCGTCGGCGGTGACCACCAGGCGACCGGCCGCGTCGAGGGTGACGGCGTCGGCGCTGTTCAGGAGATCGATGACCTCGGCGGAGCGCTGGTCCAGCACGCGGGAAGGCGAGCGGGCGGAATTCAGGCGTCCCAGATCGGCCTCCACGACGAGGCTCTCGTCGATGGGGGCGCCCTCTTCGTCCAGCGGGATCAGGTTCCCGCTCGCGTCCAGCGGCTGGACGAAACCGTCCTCGTTCAGGATCGGCACGCCGTTGGCGTCGCGCAGGATGACGTAGAGATCACCGTAGATGTCGCCCTTGGCGGTTCCCGCAGCCGGCGGGCGTCCGCCGCCCGTCCCGGCCTTGCCGCCCTTCTCGCCGGCCCAATCGGGACGGTCGGAATCCTCACCGGTTCCTTCCGGACGACCACCGCCCGGATCTTCCGGACGATCGGAGTCCTCGTCGTCGCCCGGGTCGGCCGGACGGCCGCCGCCGGCGTCTTCCGGACGATCGGAGTCCTCCTCGTCGCCCGCCCCGGCCGGGCGCCCGCCGCCGGCGTCGGCCGGGCGATCGGAGTCCTCCGCCACGGCCAGGCCCGACTGGTCGGCGCCGCGCAGAGGCTGGCGTTCTCCCCGGCCGCGGGCTAGCAGACCGCCCGATGATCCGCCTCGACAATATCTCCAAGCAGAACGGCCACCAGATCCTGTTCATCGAAGCCTCGATGGGCGTCCAGAAGGGCGAGAAGGTCGGGCTCGTCGGCCCGAACGGCGCCGGCAAGACGACGCTGTTCCGCATGATCACCGGCCAGGAACAGCCCGACGACGGCCTGGTGGTGATCGATCCCGGCATGACCATCGGCTACTTCAGCCAGGACGTCGGCGAGATGTCGGGCCAGAGCGCGGTCGCCGCGGTGATGGACGGCGTCGGCCCCGTCAGCGCCCTGGCCGCCGAAATGGCGCAGCTGGAAGCGGCCATGGTCGATCCCGACCAAGCGGACCAACTGGACGCCGTCATCGAACGCTACGGCGAGGTCCAGGAGCGCTTCCAGGAACTGGACGGCTATGCGCTGGAGGCCCGGGCGCGCGAGGTGCTGGCGGGCCTCAGCTTCAGCCAGGACCGCATGGACGGCGACGTGGGCCTCCTGTCCGGCGGCTGGAAGATGCGCGTGGCGCTGGCCCGCATCCTCCTGATGCGGCCCGACGCCATGCTGCTGGACGAACCCAGCAACCACCTCGACCTGGAAAGCCTGATCTGGCTCGAGGCCTTCCTGAAAAACTACGACGGCGCGCTCCTGATGACCTCGCACGACCGCGCCTTCATGAACCGCATCATCGGCAAGGTGGTGGAGATCGACGCGGGAAGTTTGACGAGCTACTCGGGCGACCTCGACTTCTACGACCAGCAGCGTGCGCTCTCGGAGCAGCAACGCCAGGCGCAGTACGAGCGCCAGCAGGCGATGCTGGCCAAGGAAATCAAGTTCATCGAGAAGTTCAAGGCGCGCGCCAGCCACGCCGCCCAGGTCCAGAGCCGGGTGAAGAAGCTCGACAAGATCGAACGGGTCGAGCCCCCGCGCCGCCGGCAGTCGGTCCAGTTCGAGTTCAGGAGCCCGCCGCGATCGGGAGACGACGTGGTCAGCCTGCGGGGCGTCCACAAGGGCTACGGCGCCCAGCCGATCTACGAGGGACTCGACTTCCTGGTCCGCCGCAAGGAGCGCTGGTGCGTGCTGGGCGCGAACGGGGCGGGCAAGTCGACGCTCTTGAAACTCGTGGCCGGCGCCACGACGCCCGACCAGGGCACGGTCAACATCGGGGCCAGCGTCCGGATGGGCTACTTCGCCCAGCACGCCATGGACTTGCTGGACGGCGAGGAGACGATCTTCGAGTCCCTCGACAGCTCGTTCCCCCAGGCGGGCCAGGGCCAGCTGCGCACCCTGGCCGGGTGCTTCGGATTCTCCGGCGACGATGTCGAAAAGCCCTGCCGCGTCCTGTCGGGCGGCGAGAAGGCGCGCCTGGTCATGGCCAAGATGCTGTTCGATCCGCCGAACCTGCTGGTCCTCGACGAGCCCACCAACCATCTCGACATGGCGACCAAGGAGATGCTGGTCGCCGCCCTGGCGGACTTCGAGGGCACCATGCTCTTCGTCAGCCACGACCGCCATTTCCTGGCGGCCCTGTCGAACCGGGTGCTGGAGCTGACGCCCGAGGGGGTCCACCAGTACGGCGGCGGCTATACCGAATATGTCGCCCGCACGGGCCAGGAGGCCCCGGGGCTGCACCCGGGAGGGTAGCGGCGTCCGCGCTTCAGCCGGCGCCCCCGGATGGCTCCCTGCTCCGCCCCCCCGACTCCGGCGCCGCCCGGGTGAGGCGCGAGGCGCGGACCGGCGGGTCGGCCTGCTGGATCGGGCAGGCGGCGTAGACCTTCGAGAGGGCCTGGGAGAGGCGACAGGCGTGCTCGGCCAGCGCGTTGGGCGTATCTGTCGTAGGCGTTCGCTAGAGCCGCCTCGAAGCCTGGCAAGGGACGGCGCACCATGCTGACGTCGCAGCTTCGGCGCGACCGAATGTGAGCCTGCCCAAAGTTCTCGGCATCGAGCCCACGTCGGCGCGGGCGCGCCTTCTGCGCCAACCCTCTCCCGGCCTCTCCCACGCCGCCGTCGCGCCTGGGAGAGGAGACGTGGGCGGCCGGACTTCGGAACAGGCCCGCTGCCCGCGGGTTGAGCCCTACGAAAGGAGGGCCTCATGTCCACGTCCAAGCATCCTGCCCCCGGCCAGGCCAAGCCACCCCGCGACGACCTGGAGACCGATCCCGGCATCGGCGCCTCGCGCGGGACCACCATGGCCGGGGAGGACCCGCACCTCCTGCGCGACGACGGCGAGAACACCGAGGAGGGCGACGTCGCCAACGACGCCGACGCCACGGGCGCGCCGGTCCCGCCTTCGCAGCACCGGACCAATCCCTAGGGACAACCGCGCCCGCCCCGTTGATGATCCACTCGTTCCGGGGACACGATACCTATCCCCACACGAAGGTCTCGAATCTGGAAGGGAGCCAACTTCTCCTCCTGGCGCCGAACAGTCCTCCTCCGCCGGCTCGGTGTCTGAGCCAGGGAGCGGACTCGCGAACCGCTCATGAGGGTGGTCAGCGGGCCCTGACTGGGCCCGTGCCGCTCAGTCCAGGTGCGCCTGGAGGTGGCAGACGACGCCAGCGGGATTGTAGGTCGTTGTCGCACGTCCCCCGACACTGCCGAATATCCTCGAGAGCAGCTGGGTCCCGAAACCCTGGCGACGAGGCGGTTCGACCGGAGGGCCCCCGCGTTCCCGCCAGGTCAGCCGCAGCTGCTTGGCGGACGGCTCGACGGTCCACGTCACCTCCACGGACCCGGTCGAGTTCGACAGGGCTCCATATTTGATGGCGTTCGTCGCCAGCTCGTGGGTGGCGAGGGCGAGGCTGACCGCCAGATCCGGGCCGAGATGCACGTCCGGTCCGCTTAGACGCAGGCGTTCTCCGGCGACGCTCAACCCACGCAGGCTGCCGCCCACCACTTCGGCAACGTCGGCATGGGTCCACTCTCGACGGGTGAGAAGCTCGTGCGTCCCGGCAAGGGCGATCAGGCGGTCGATGAATTCGTTCAACGGCGGGTCGCAGCCACGGCCGCGGAACGTCCTCACCGCCAGCGACTGCACAAGCGCCAGGTTGTTCTTTACCCGATGGTTCAGCTCGTTGATCAGCGTACGCTGACGCTCCTGAACAGTGATCCGCTCGGTGACATCCTGCAGCACGCCCACGACCTCCCGGGGCTGGCCGCCTTCATCGCAAATGACTTCGGCGCGCAGGTTGAGCCAGACGAAACGTCCGTCGTCGTGCCGCCGATATCTGAACCCGTGATCCAGAACCCGCTGGCCGGCTTGCCATGCCTCCATCGCCGCGCGCCGGATCGGCTCCGGTTCATCCACGAAGCCGTCACGCAGTTCAGCGAGGATGGTGGGATGATCCGGCGGCAAGCCGACGAGCCGGTTGAGGTCCGGTGTCACCCTGACGAATTCGTCGCTGAGCCGAAAGTGCCAGACCGCGGCGCCGCCCGCCTCCAGCGCCAGGCGCAGCCGCGCCTCGCTGCGCCGGACGTCGTCGTATGCCGCCTCCAGGCGCCTGCCCGACTGCACAAGTTCGCTCTCGAGCTCGGCGATGCGCGGGTCGCGCTGCCCAGCCGAAGCCGCAGCCGTGACGTCGACAACCCGATGGATGATGCAGACCAGGCCGCCCGTCGCGTCCAGCACCGGCGTGTTCACGGGGCTCCAGTACCTCACCTCCGCCGTGCCGTCCGTCAGCAGCAGATCGTAGCGTTGCAGCGCCATGGCGTTCGGCACCCGCTCGGCCACCACGCGCTGGAGGGACAGGGCGAGCGCCTTTTGCCCTTCGTGCGCATTCGCCTCGGTGTCCTTGAAGACGTCGAACATGCGCCGCCCGATGATCCGCTCGGTCTGGCCGGTCGCGCGCAGGTAGGCCCGGGATGCGGCCAGTATTGTGAGGTCGGGCGCCAGGAGCAGGTAGAGCCCCGTCAGCTCGCTGAAGACTGCGCGAAAATCGGGAGGCGCGAGCGGCGCATTGTGAGGCATCAAGCCTCAAACGAGTCCAGCGGGGTAACGATCCAGATCGGGAGCCCTGCCGCATTGCGCTGAGCATCCGCAACGGGGCGATTTCGCCCGTTGCCTCGTCGGCGGCAACCGGACGCTCGCGAAAATCCCCGGAAGCAGACGCGGCGAACGACGGCAGGGGGTGGCCTCCCGGCCTCAGGATCGGTCCGGGGAGCGGACTCTGGCCGCGCGGCAGCGAACGTCCGGTTCTTGGAGCGATCCCAAGTTCTCCAAGTGGCGCCCCGCTGCCCGCAAGGCAGGGATGCGCTCCGATCCCATGGACGAGGCTCGCCCCCGCCCGGCCAAGCGCGCATCCCCCCGCCCAACACCCCCAGGGAACCTCGTCGGGTGACTGGCGTTCTACGTTCAAGCTTGGGGGGGGTGCGCGGGCATTGGCGAGGCGTCACACACTGCGGCGGGCGTTGTTGGCCGCCGCCTTTGCGCTGCCGGCGGGGGCGGCGATGGCCCAGCAGCCGCCGTCCGAGGCCTCCGACAGCCGCGTCCTGCAGTCGCTGCGCCGGCTCTCCCTCGAGGAGCTCGCCAACGTGCCGGTCACGACGGTCCTGCGCCGGCCGGTCAGCGTCGGCGAGGCCCCGGCCGCGGTCTATGTGATCGGCTCGGACGACATCCGCCGCTCCGGCGTCGAATCTCTGCCCGAGGCGCTCCGGCTGGCCCCCAACCTCGACGTCGCCCGCGTGGACGCGGTGAGCTACGCTATCTCGGCCCGCGGGTTCGGCGGCGTCCCGTCGGCGGCCAACAAGATCCTGGCCTCGGTCGACGGCCGCAGCGTCTATTCGCCCCTGTTCTCGGGCGTCTTCTGGCACGAGACGAACCTGCCCCTCGTCAACATCGACCGGATCGAGGTGATCAGCGGCCCGGGCGGGACCCTCTGGGGCGCGAACGCCTTCAACGGCGTGGTCAACGTCATCACCAAGCCGGCGTCGCGGACGCAAGGGTTCCTCGCCGAAGCCCGCGGCGGCAGCCTCGACCAGCACGCCCTGCTGCAGTACGGCGGCCGCCTGGGTGAGTACGGCAGCTTCCGGATCTACGGCATGGGCCTGCGGCGCGAGCACTCGCTGTCGCCGTCGGGCGCCGACAATCCCGACCGCTGGACCAGCGGCCAGGCCGGCTTCCGCTTCGACTGGGAGGCGCCCCGCGACACCGTCACCGTGCAGGGCGACGCCTACAACACCACCGTCGACCGCGGCGACCACAACCGCGGGCGAAACGTGCTGGCGCGCTGGCGCCGAGTGTTCGCGGACGATTCGACCCTGCTGGTCCGCGGCTACTGGGACGACAGGCCGAGTTCCGGCCAGGGCGTCGTCTACGACGTGACGACCCGGGACGTGCTGGCGCAGTACAACCGCGCGATGGGCGCGCACCAGCTGGTGGCCGGCGTCGGCTACCGCCACATCTCCGACCGCTACGAGCCGACCACGGCCTCGCCTCCGTTCCGGCTGTCGCCCGCCCGCGCGAAGATCGACATCGCCAACATCTTCATCCAGGACACCATCGCCCTCTCGCCCGGCCTGGAGCTGACCCTGGGCGTCAAGTACGAGGACTCCAGCTACACGGGCGGCGACGTCCTGCCCAACGCCCGGCTGGGCTGGCGCGTGGCCGACGGCCACTACCTCTGGGGGGCGGTGTCGCGCGCCACCCGCACGGCCTCGCGGTTCGACCGCGACTTCGTCATCGCGCCGGTCCTGATCGGCGGCCCCGACTTCCGGGCCGAGCGCCTGACCGCCTACGAGGTCGGCTACCGGGGCCGCCCCACCGACCGGACCACCCTGTCGGTCTCGCTCTACTACAACGACTATTCCGACCTGCGCTCCGTCGAGCTCACCAACGGCGGCCTGCCCGCCTTCATCGGCAACGGCGTGGAGGGCGAGACCTGGGGCGTCGAGGCCTGGGGCGACTACCAGCCCACGTCCTGGCTCACGCTGAGCGCCAGCATCGCGGCCCAGGATTTCTCGTTCGGCGTCGAACCGGGCCGCGTGGACCTGAGCGGCCTGCAGTCGGTCGGCGATCCCGCCCGCGTGCAGGGCGCCCTTCGCTCACGTATCGACCTCGGCCGGAGCCTCTCGCTCGACCTTCGGCTGCGCGGCGTCGGCGCCCGCCGCACCCCCCGCGTCCCGGCCTACGCCGAAGCCGACGCCGCCCTCAACTGGCGGATCACCCCCAAGGTCGAGTTCCAGCTCGTCGGCGCCAACCTGCTGCACGACTCCCACCCCGAGGGCGTGCTCAGCGGCGCGCGCAACCGCATCCGGCGGTCCGTGGCGGCGAACCTGCGGGTGAACTTCTGAGGGGCGGCGCCCCTACATCCGCTCCGGCGTCGCGATCCCCAGCAGGTCCAGGGCCAGCTCCAGCTGGCGCAGCGTCGCCGCCGCCAGGGTGAGGCGCGAGGCGCGGACGGCCGGCTCGCTCTGCAGGATCGGGCAGGCGGCGTAGAACTTCGAGAAGGCCTGGCTGAGGCGGTAGGCGTGCTCGGCCAGCGCGTTGGGCGCCTTCTTGTCGTAGGCGTCGGCCAGGGCGGCCTCGAAGGCGTCGAGCGTCAGCACCAGGTCCCGCTCGGCCGGCTCGGCGATCGTCACCGGGCCCGGCGCCGCCCCCTCGGCCTCGGCCCGGCGCAACAGGCTCTTCACGCGGACGGCCTGGTAGAGCAGGTACGGACCGGTACGCCCCTCGAAGCTGGTGAACCGGTCCAGGTCGAAGACGTACGAGGTGCCGCGGAAGTTCGAGAGGTCGGCGAACTTCAGGGCGGCCACCGCCACCTTGGCGGCGATGTCCTCGAACTCCGCCTCGGGCAGGTTCTCGCCCAGACCCGCCTCGTGCAGCCGCTCGCGCGCCTTGGCCCGCGTCATCTCGATCAGGTCGTTCAACTTCAAAACACCGCCCTCGCGGGTCTTGAAGGGCTTGCCGTCGGGCCCGTTCATGGTGCCGAAGCCGATGTGCTCCAGCTGGCCCTGCTCGGCGTAACCAGCCAGATAGGCGGCGCTAAACACCGTCTCGAAATGGTCGGCCTGGCGCTGGTCGACGCAGTAGATGACCAGGTGCGGATCGAACGTCTGCCGGCGGTCCAGGATGGTGGCGAGGTCGGTCGTGCCGTACATGGCCGAGCCTTCGGACGAGACCACCAGCAGGGGATCGGGCCACGGAGCCTCGTAGACCGTGCCGTCGGGCTTCTTCTTCTTCCGAACCTCGCGGCCGACCTTGATGATCCGGGCGCCCTGGTCGTCGACCAGCAGGCCCTTGGCGTCCAGCTCCTCGACCATCGGACCGATCAGGTGGTCGACGTCGCTCTCGCCCTTCCACCAGTCGAAGTCGACGCCCAGGGCGTGGAAGTCGCGCTGCAGCGCCACCTGGGTCACGTCGTGGAACTGCCGCCAGAGCAGATAGCAGCCCGGCTTGTGCGCCTGCAGGTCGGCGGTGAGCTTGCGGGCGCGGTCGCGGTAGGCGGGGTCTTCCTTCCCCCTGGCCGCCGCCATCGGATAGAGCCGGTCGAGGTCCGCCAGGGTGATCTTCTGGAACGCCTCGGGGATCGGGTCGTCCACCGCGCCGGCCGCGTTCAGCCGCTCGACCTCGGCGGCGATCGCCGCGTCCTCGTCGCAGACCGCGCCGATCAAGAGGCCCATCTGGTAGCCCCAGTCGCCGAAGTGGGCGTCGCCGACCACCTCGTCCCCGCGGAACCGGTAGAGGCGCTTGACCGACTCCCCGATGATCGAGGCGCGCAGGTGGCCCACGTGCATCGGCTTGGCGACGTTCGGCCCGCCGTAGTCCACGATCACCCGCCGCGGCGTCGCCACCGTCTCGGCGCCCGCCCGCGGATCGGCCGCGATGGCGTTCGCCCGCTCGGCCAGCGCCGCGTCGGCGACCTTCAGGTTGATGAAGCCGGGGCCCGCGATCTCCACCGCGGCCAGGCGGGGATCGCCGGCCAGCGTCTCGGCCACCGCCTGGGCGATCTCGCGCGGCGGCTTGCCCAGCCGCTTGGCCGCGGCCAGGGCGCCGTTCGACTGGAAGTCGGCCAGGTCCGGCCGGTCCGAGGCCGTCACCCGGCCCAGCTCCGCAGGCGCGCCGAGGCTCTCGAAGGCGGCGGCGACCGCTTCGGAAAGCGCCGTCTTCAGGTCGCTCATGGGGTCTGCTGGGTGCTCGCCTGCTGGCCGACGTTCAGGCGGAAGCGCTTGCCCAGCCGGTTGAACTCGGCCATCTGCGGCGTCACCTCGAAGCCGATCAGCACCTCGAAGTTCGAGCCCGAGGTGGTCAGGGCCGCCCGCGGGATGACGATCTGGTTGATCTCCTCGGTGACGTAGACCCGGTCGTTGCCCTCCGGGAACGTCACCGGCAGCTCGAAGGTCTGCTTGGCCAGCACGGTGCGGTTCCGGTCGGTCACCGCCACCCAGTAGCGGAAGGTCTTCTGGCGGCTGTCGGCCGTGGGCCCGCGGCCCAGCTCGAACAGCACCTCCATCCGAACCTCGATCGGTTCGGCGTCCTGATAGGAACAGCCGGCCGAGATGCCCTGGATCTCGCCCGTGTAGCCGACGGCGGCCGAGGCCTCCTGGCCGTCCTTGAACTCCACGTAGCGGGCCGCGTCGTACAGGGTCTTCACATAGGGGCAGGGCCCGGCGTTGCGCAGCTGCGGCAGCGGCGCCTGGTTGTCGCCCCACTCCTCGCGCTGGCGGCGCTTCTTGGCGGCCTCCTCCTGCTGGCGGCGCTGCTCGGCCTCGGGGTCGCGGCGGCCCTGGGCGAAGGCTTCGGCCGCCGGAACGGCGGTGAGGGCCGCGATCACGGCGGCGGCGAGGCAGATCTGACGGCGCATGGAGGGCGTCCAGGATGATAGGCCGCGAGGGCGTCGCGGGGTCGATGGCCTACCTACAGCCTGACGATTGCGGCGGCAACGCGGCTGGCGGCGCGCGCCTTGCCGCACTACGTTCCGCCCCATGTCGCCGCGCCCGCCCCTCACCGTCCTGCTCGCCAGCCCGCGGGGCTTCTGCGCCGGCGTCGACCGCGCCATCCAGATCGTCGAGCGGGCGATCGAGAAGTACGGCGCGCCGGTCTACGTCCGCCACGAGATCGTCCACAACCGCCACGTGGTCGACCGGCTGAAGGCCCTGGGCGCCGTCTTCGTCGAGGAGCTCACCGAGTGCCCCGACGACCGCCCTGTGGTCTTCTCCGCCCACGGCGTGCCCAAGGCCGTCCCCGCCGAGGCCAAGGCCCGCCGGATGCTCTACCTCGACGCCACCTGCCCCCTGGTCTCCAAGGTGCACGTGGAGGCCCAGCGCCACTTCGACGCCGGCCGCGAGATCGTCCTGATCGGCCACGCCGGCCACCCCGAGGTCGTCGGCACCATGGGCCAGCTCCCCGACGGCGCCGTCGCCCTGATCGAGACCGTCGACGACGCCCGCGCCTTCCAGCCGCGCGATCCGGCCAACGTCGCCTTCGTCACCCAGACCACCCTTTCGGTGGACGACACCGCCGACATCGTCGCGGCCCTGCGCGCCCGCTTCCCGGCCATCGCCGCGCCGCACAAGGAGGACATCTGCTACGCCACCACCAACCGGCAGGAGGCGGTGAAGGCCATCGCCGCCCGCGCCGACGTGGTGCTGGTGATCGGCAGCGCCAACTCCTCCAACTCGGTGCGCCTGGCCGAGGTGGGCCAGCGCGCCGGGGCCCGCGGCTACCTGATCGACGACGCGAGCCGCCTCGACCTCGCCTGGCTGGACGGCGCCCGCACCGTCGGCGTCACCGCCGGCGCCTCGGCCCCCGAGGTCCTGGTCCAGGGCGTCATCGACCGCCTGGCCGAGCGCTTCGACGTCACGGTGGAGGAGGTCGACACCGCCCGCGAGACCGTCACCTTCAAGCTCCCCCGAGCGGTGGCCTGAAGCCTCACCCCGGCCCCCTCACCCGGGCACCGTCCCGCATCCGGGCGGCGGCCGCCAGCCCGGCGCGTCCTCGCGCTCCACCCGGCCAGTGAACGGGTTGGGGCACCAGGGCACGACCACCTTCTCGCCCGTCTGCGGGTCGATCTCGACGCCGAAGTGGCGGAACAGCAGGGTCTGCACCTGCGGCGGCCGCTCGGGCTCGGCCGGCCTGGCGCGGAACACCCGCGGCGCCATCGTCCCCGCCGTCCATCGCAGCTGCGTCAGCCGCACGTGGGTCAGATAGGCCGTCTCCGGGCTCGCCTCCATCGCCAGCTCCCAGCCCAGGTCGCAGAACCGCTCGGCCCGGATGCGCATGGCCAGCTGCACCGTCTCCTCGAACTCGGGGAACTTCCGCCGCCAGTTGAAGATGGTGGACAGGCTGGGCATCTCCGGGTCGCGCGCCACGCCCGTCAGGCTCTCGCCCTCGCACAGCCGCTCGAAGATCTCGTCCGCCGCCTCGGGGCAATAGCTCCACACCCCGCCGCCCGCGTCCTCCGGCCGCCCCCCGGCCCGCCGCGCCGCCCGGAACCGCGCGCCGAAGTCCGGCCGCTCCCGCGCCCATCGCCCCACGCTCTGCGGCGTCGGCATGCCGGGCTCGCGGCACACCACATAGAACATCTCCCCCGCCGCCACCCGCGCGCACAGCCGCTCGGCCAGCGCCTCCGAGTACTTCACCACCCCCCGCCGCCGCACCCACTTGCCCGGCGCCCGCTCCGGACACGCCGCATCCTCGCGGCCCGGACCTGCGTCCCCCGCCATCGCCATCCCTCACATGCCTGGAAAGGAAAAGGGCCGGCGCCGCGCTCCAAAGCGCGAGGGCCGACCCAGCCGGAACCCTGGCATATTCCGCTGGCACAATCAAGAACAAAATGCGAACATATTACATCTCCCCCGCGAAGCGAGAGGGTGAGGGTAGGGAGAGGGCCGGCGCCGACGTCTCCGCCAGCGCGACGGCGCCCCGACTCGACGAGGCCATGGCCAAGGTCCGCACCGTCCGACGCATCCGAACCCTCGCGCGAGCCCGCCAGTTGCGCCGCGACGACACCGACGCCGAGGCGCGCCTCTGGAGCGCCCTCCGCGCCGCACGGCTCGGCGGCTGGAAATGGAAGCGCCAGGTTCCGTTCGGCCCGTACTTCCTCGATTTCCTCTGTGTGGACGCCGGGCTCGTCGTCGAGGTCGACGGCGGCCAGCACGCCGATCAGGTCGCCTACGACGCCCGCCGCACGGCCTACCTGGAACACTCCGGCCTCCGCGTCCTGCGGTTCTGGAACACCGAGGTCTTCACGAACCTCAATGGCGTCTGCCTGACGATCCTAGACGCCTGCGGCGGCGACCGCCCCCCGCCAACCGACGAAGCCTGACACCTCCTCTCCCCCGCGAAGCGAGAGGGAGAGGGTAGGGAGAGGGCGGCGTCGGCCGCGCCGACGCCCCGGACGCCGGATCAAGGTCCCGCAAGTCGCCCCGCCCTAAGGCCCTCGACCCGCCGCAGACGTCACCCAGCCGGCCCTCTCCCTACCCTCTCCCTCTCGGCGCTTCGCGCTCGGGGGAGAGGCGCCGGCCCCACCGCCCGTCAGAGGCAGGGATGACCGGTCTGCCGGGCTTCCAAAGGCGCATCCGCCAGCATAGGCTGCCGACGCGCTCGGGGGACCATCCGTGCTCTTCTATGTCTATTTCGGCGCCTTCGCCCTCTTCTCGATCATCTTCACTCGGGAGGTGATCGCGCCGGCGTCCGGGGCCACCTGCGACAAACGCTGGCGCATCTACGCGGGCGGTCTCAACGCCGCGAATCTGATCGTCGTCGCGGTCGCCGGCCTTCTGTTCCGCGAGCAGATCGGCCGGCAGTCGATCTTCGATCTGGCCTCGCGGTTCGACCCGATCACCGGCAGCGTCCTGACCTTCCTCGCGGCCAGCTTCGTCGCCTACTGGTATCATCGCGCGGTTCATCACTCCGATCGCCTCTGGCGCTGGATCCACCAACTCCATCACAGCCCGTCGCGGATTGAGTCCCTCACCGCCTTCTACGTGCATCCGTTCGACGGACTTGCGGCCGCGCTTCTGAACGCCAGCGTGGCCTACCTGGTGCTCGGCGTCAGCGGCCTGTCCGCCGCGTTGGCGCTCTTCTATGTGGTGGTGTTCAACCTGATCGCGCATGCAGACCTGCGCACGCCCTGGTGGCTCGGCCTCGTCCTGCAGCGACCGGAGATGCACCGCCTCCACCACCAGCGCGGCGTCCACGCCAGCAACTATGGCCTGCCCATCTTCGACATGATGTTCGGAACCTGGCGCAATCCCAGGTCGGGCGTCGTCGAATGCGGCTTCGCCGACGACAAGGAACGCCTCGTGGCGGACATGCTGATGCTGCGGGACGTCAAGGGCTAGCACCCCCTCCTACTCCTCTCCCCCGCGAAGCGAGAGGGAGAGGGTAGGGAGAGGGCGGCGCCGACCGCGCCGACGCCCCGGATGCCGGATCAGGGCTCCCGGCGGGGCTTCCAGGCCGCAATCCACCAGAACGCCGCGCCGCCCAACGCCCCCAGCGCGAACGTCATCGCCAGGAACTGCAGGCTCACGATCCAGCCCCACGCCGTCCGTACCCCGCGGACCACCGTGGCCCGCCCGTCCACCGACGCGTAGTGGGCCGCCTCGTCGGGCAGCAGCGAGATCGTCCAGGGCGCGGCGGCCACCAGCCCGCCCGCCACGACGGCATAGATCAGGCGCGGCGCGAGCCGCCCCCTGAGCAGCAGGAACACCGGGACGCCCAGCACCAGCGCCGCCGGATACCCGCCGAGGAGCGCAAAGAGCGCCGCCGTGCGCCAGAAGCTCCCGTTGTCGATCCCGTCGAACAGGGTCAGCGACGCGTAGGCGAGCGCAGGAACCGCCGGCGCAACCGCAAACGCCAGCGCGACGCGAGACAGGCTCAACGCCCGGCCATTCACCGACGACTCCGCCATCAATCCGTCCCCCGCGCGTCGCGGCCATGCTTCCCGGACGCTACCGCTCTCGCCCGCCGCCGGCTACGCGCCTGCCTGGCGAGCTTAGACAGGCCGCCCACCGTGGCGCCCCCTCCTCTCCCCCGCGAAGCGAGAGGGAGAGGGTAGGGAGAGGGCGGTGCCGACCACCCCGCCCCCCGGACGACAGACCAAGGCCCCGCCAACCATCACCCGTGGGCCCTCGACCAACCGCAGACGTCACCCAGCCGGCCCTCTCCCAACCCTCTCCCTCTCGGCGCTTCGCGCTCGGGGGAGAGGCGTCACGCCCCACCGCTCAGCCCTTACCTCCCCCGTCGCGGCAGCGACGGCGGGAGGGGGACCGGCCGCCGAGGACGGCGCGAGCCGTCCGGAGAGCGGTTGGTGGAGGGGGCAAGCTTCATCCCCGACACGCCGACCACCGCCAGGTCTCTCCGCCTTGCCGGCCGCTCGCCCCCTCCACCACTCGCTCTTCGCTCCGCTCGGCGCGCGGTCCCCCTCTCCCGCTGCGCAGGGGAGGTAGGAGCGCGGAACGAACTCCTCACCCCATCACCACCGTCATGGCCCGGCTCGTCCGGGCCACCCATGAACACGTGAGACAGCGACTGTCCGCAGCGTCTCCGCTGCATCTGTCCTGCGACCGTCGGCGTTCATGGGTCGCCCGGACAAGCCGGGCGATGACGGGAGGGCGGCGTCCCCTCCTCTCCCCCGCGAAGCGAGAGGGAGAGGGTAGGGAGAGGGCGGCGCCGACCGCGCCGACGCCCCGGACGCCGGATCAAGGTCCTGCAAGTCCCCCAGGGCCCTCGACCCGCCGCAGACGTCACCCAGCCGGCCCTCTCCCTACCCTCTCCCTCTCGGCGCTTCGCGCTCGGGGGAGAGGCCACGGCGGCGCCGCCCAGCCCTCCCGCCCCGCTGCCCGTCAGGGGCAGGGAGGCGTCCTTCGATCCCATGGTCGATTGCGAGCCTGGCGCGGGCGCTGGGTCAAGGACGCGCGCTCCTGCGCGCGCCGCCCCGCGGCGGCCCTGCGGGCCGTCCTTGAGCAAGCGACCGCGTCAGGCAAACTCCGTCCATGGGATGTGGAAGGACTACTATGTCTCGGGCAGGCCTATAGCTTGCGACTGGCATTCCACCATGATCGCAACTCGTCAGTGGTCATCGGCCCCAGAAGCGGACTCGGTGGTCTTGGGGGATCGGCGGATGAGCGGGGCGCTGGAGACTCCTCAGGGGCGCGGCTTCCTTCAACTAGTTGTTCAAGCAAAGCCGTTTGACGCTGCTGCTCAGCAAGAAGCGCCGCGCTGTCCTTGCCGCTGTCCTGAGCGGCTCTGATGGCGATGACGATCGCGATGATGGTCAAGAGCAGATTGAGAGCCGGGACGCCCCAACGCTGGGCGAAAGCAAGGAGTTCGCCATATTCGTCAGTGGTCTCAGCGGTCCCACCCGCTACTGCCGCCTTAGTGGCGATCCGGAACCTTTCCAGTTCTTCCACCGTGGCGGAAGTAAATAGCCGCGTGGCTCTTTGGATAAAGGGCTGCGGCCGACCGGATCTAACGTCCTGAATCTCGGCTACTCCCCCGCAATAGGGGCAGTTGGTGGCGCAATCGACGACATTCGTTTGCGGTCCAATCGGAACTGGAAGGCGGAAGTCGAATATGCCGCACCTGCTGCAGCGCGCCTTGAGCATGCCAAACCCACCTCAGCGTAGAGAGTACGCAGAATACCCTCGCTGGTGTCGGGCACCACTGCAAAGGCACAGCTCGATTGGCCACACTCCCCCCTCCCCCCACGCTCCCCAATTGACTCCCCCCGCCCCCTCCCGCAAAACCGCCCCACTCCTCGCGGGAGAGTCCCCTGACGCCTACGGGCCGACGGGGCGCCGAAGGCGCAACCGCCCCGGAAACGCTCAGGCAAAAGGACCGCGCGGGCCGATGAACGCTGGAAAGAGCTCTCACTAGCCGCAAGGCCAGAGAGGGACGCCGAAGGAGCAAGGGTCGCCCGCCCACCGGGACGCCCCGGAATCTCTCAGGCCAAGGGACAGCGGGGGCGCGTGACGTCGGAGCCGGCCGGGCCCCGCGCGCGCCGCATCGTCACCCGGAGTCCAGCTTGTCCGCCCCCACCGACGCCCCGCTGAAGACCACCCCGCTCACCGAGGCGCACGTCGCGCTCGGCGCCCGCATGGTTCCCTTCGCCGGCTACACCATGCCCGTCCAGTACGCCGACGGGGTGATGAAGGAGCATCTGTGGACCCGCGAGCACGCCGGGCTCTTCGACGTCTCCCACATGGGCCAGGCGTGGCTGCGCGGCGTCTCCCCCCTCTCGGCCTTCGAGGAGGTGGTCCCCGGCGACTTCATCGGCCTGAAGCCCGGAAAGCAGAAGTATTCCGTCCTCCTCAACCACAAGGGCGGCATCGTCGACGACCTGATGGCCGGCCGCCCCACCCGCCCCGACGGGACGCCCGAGGACGGCCTCTTCGTGGTGGTCAACGGCGCCTGCAAGGAGAACGACTTCAAGGTCATCGACGACGAGCTGGCGGGCCAGGTGCAGATCGTCCGCCTCGAGGACCGCGCGCTGATGGCGATCCAGGGCCCGGAGGCCGCGGCCGTGGTCCAGGCCCACGTGCCCGCCGCCGCCGACATGGTGTTCATGGACATCCGGTCCCTGCCGGGCTTCGGGACCGACCTCATCATCTCCCGCTCGGGCTACACGGGCGAGGACGGCTACGAGATCTCGGTCCCGGCGTCCGAGGCCGCCCGCGTCTGGAGCCTGCTGCTCGAGGACGTGCGCGTGAAGCCGATCGGCCTCGGCGCCCGCGACAGCCTGCGCCTGGAGGCCGGCCTGCCGCTCTACGGCCACGACCTGGACGAGACCGTCAGCCCCGTCGAGGCGGGCCTGACCTTCGCCATCAACAAGAACCGCCGCGAGCAGCGCGACTTCCCCGGCGCCTCGCGCATCGTGAAGGAACTGGCCGAGGGCCCCGCCCGCGCCAAGGTCTGCCTTCGCGTCCTCGAAGGCGCCCCGGCCCGCGAAGGCGCCGAGGTCGCCGACGAGGCCGGGAACGTCATCGGCGTCGTCACCTCGGGCGGCTATTCCCCGACCCTGAAGGCCGGCATCGCCCTGGCCTTCGTCCCCCCGGCTTTCAAGGCCGTGGGCGCGAAGCTGAAGGTCATCGTCCGCGGCAAGCCCCAGGCCGCCGAAGTCGTCCCCAGCCCCTTCGTCCCCCACCGCTACGTGCGGAAGGTGACGTGATGAATGCCCACGTTCAGCACGTCATCCCGGAGAGCGCGCAGCGACTCATCCGGGACCCAGGGCCGCCACACGGCGGGGTATTCTGGGTCCCGGCTCTCCGCGTCGCTGCGGCCGGGATGACGCCGCAATCTTCGCCACATCGTTCTTAGGAAACCTCGCAATGCGCTTCACCAAGGATCACGAGTGGGTCGTCCTCGAGGGCGACGTGGCCACCATCGGCATCACCGCCCACGCCGCCGAACAGCTCGGCGACGTGGTGTTCGTCGAGACCCCGGAGGTCGGCCGCGCGGTCAAGGCCGGCGACGCCTTCGCCGTGGTCGAGAGCGTCAAGGCCGCCTCGGACGTCTACGCCCCCGTCTCCGGCGAGGTGGTCGAGGCCAACGAGGCCCTCGCCGGCGCCCCCGAGACCGTCAACGCCGAGCCCGAGACCGGCGGCTGGTTCGCCAAGGTCAAGGTCAGCGACCCGTCGCAGTACGAGGCCCTGATGGACAAGGCCGCCTACGACGCCTTCCTCGCCTCACAATGATTCATGCTCCCCGGTCATCCCGGTTTTGGCCGCCAGGCCAAAGACCGGGACCCATTGACGTCGGCAGCTCGGAAGGACCCGCGGCGGCGCTGAACTTCGCCGGCGATATCGACGCGAATGGGTCCCGGTCTTCGCTGCGCGAAACCGGGATGACACGGATTTTGTTCGGCCTCGCCGCCTAGACGGACACCTCGATGCGATACCTCCCCCTCACGCCCGAAGACCGCGCGCAGATGCTCGGCGTCATCGGCGCCCCCGACATCGACGCCCTGTTCGCCGATGTGCCCAAGGCCGCGCGCAACGCCGCCTTCGACCTGCCGCCGCACGCCGGCGAGCTGGAGGTGGAGCGGGAGCTGGCGCGGCTGGCCGGCCTCAACCGCCCGGCCGGGGCGGGCCCGTTCTTCTGCGGCGCCGGCGCCTATCGCCACCACGTGCCGGCCACCGTCGACCACATCATCCAGCGGTCGGAATTCCTGACCAGCTACACGCCCTACCAGCCCGAGATCGCCCAAGGCACCCTGCAGGTCCTCTTCGAGTTCCAGACCCAGGTGGCGCGCCTCACCGGCCTCGATGTGGCCAACGCCTCGATGTACGACGGCTCCACGGCCTGCGCCGAGGCCGTGATGATGGCGCAGCGCGTGAACCGCCGGGAGAAGGCGATCCTCTCGGGCGGCGTCCACCCGCACTACGCCGCCGTCACCCAGACCATCGCCCACGCCGAAGGCATGGAGATCGTGCGCCTGCCGGCCGCGATCGACGCCGAGGCCGCGGTCATCGAGGCCATCGACGACGACACCGCCTGCGTGGTCGTCCAGACCCCCAACGTCTTCGGCGTCGTCACCGACGTCAGCCGGATCGCCGAGGCGGCCCACGCTAAGGGCGCCCTGCTGGTCGTGGTCACCACCGAGGCGGTGTCCTACGGCCTGCTGAAGTCGCCCGGCGAGATGGGCGCCGACATCGCCGTGGCCGAGGGCCAGTCGATCGGCAACGCCCTGAACTTCGGCGGCCCCTATGTCGGCCTCTTCGCCTGCCGCGAGAAGCTGGTGCGCCAGATGCCCGGGCGCCTCTGCGGCGAGACCGTCGACGCCGAGGGCCGGCGCGGCTACGTGCTCACCCTGTCGACCCGCGAGCAGCATATCCGCCGCGAGAAGGCGACCTCCAACATCTGCACCAACTCGGGCCTCTGCGCGCTCGCCTTCTCCATCCACATGACCCTGCTGGGCGGCGTCGGCCTGGCCCAGCTCGCCCGCGTGAACCACGCCCGGGCCCGGGAGCTGAAGGCCGCCGTCGAGGCTGCGGGACTCGAGGTGCTGACGCCCCGCTACTTCAACGAGATCGCGGTGCGGACCAGGGGCCCGGCCGCCGCCGTGGTCGAGGCCCTGCTGGCCCACGGGATCGTCGCTGGCGTGCCCTTCTCGCGCCTCGACCCGGCCGCCGGCCTGGACGACATCCTGCTGCTCGCCGCCACCGAGACCACCACCTCCGACGACATCGCCGCGCTCCAGCGCGCGCTCACCGCCAAGGCCGCCTGATGACCATGCAGACCGTGGGCCGCCCCACCCGCCCCGAGGGCCAGACCGACACCGCCGGCTTCCAGTCGCTGACCGGGGGCCGCGGCCTCCTGCAGGACGAGCCGCTGATCTTCGAACTGGACGGCTGGACCAAGACCGGCGTCGACCTTCCCGCCGCCGACGCCGAGCCCTCGGACCTCGAGGGCCTGCTGCGCGAGGGCGTGGACCTGCCGGGCCTCTCCGAGCCCGAGGCCGTGCGCCACTACGTGCGCCTCTCCCAGAAGAACCACGCCATCGACCTGGCGCTCTACCCGCTGGGCTCGTGCACCATGAAGCACAACCCGCGGCTCAACGAGAAGGCCGCCCGCCTGGCCGGCTTCGCCGACCTGCACCCGCTGCAGCCGGCGTCGACCACCCAGGGCGCGCTGCAGCTCATGGACCGCCTGGCCCACTGGCTGAAGACCCTGACCGGCATGCCCGCCGTCGCCCTCTCGCCCAAGGCCGGGGCCCACGGCGAGCTCTGCGGCCTGCTCTGCATCAAGGCCGCCCATGAGGCCGCCGGCCAGGGCCACCGCCGCCGCGTCCTGGTCCCCACCTCGGCCCACGGCACCAACCCCGCCACCGCCGCCTTCGTCGGCTACACGGTCACCGAGATCGCCCAGACCGACGACGGCCGCGTCGACCTCTCCGACCTCGAGGCGAAGCTCGGCCCCGACGTCGCCGCGATCATGGTCACCAACCCCAACACCTGCGGCCTCTTCGAGCGCGATGCCATTGAAATCGCTCGACTAACCCACGCCGCCGGCGCCTATTTCTACTGCGACGGAGCCAACTTCAACGCCATCGTCGGCCGCGTGAAACCCGGCGACCTCGGCGTCGACGCCATGCACATCAACCTGCACAAGACCTTCTCCACCCCCCACGGCGGCGGCGGACCCGGCGCAGGCCCGGTGGTGCTGTCCGAAGCCCTCGCCCCCTTCGCCCCCGCCCCGTGGGTGGTCAGCAGCCCGCAGGGCTTCGACCTCGCCGAGCATGACCAGGGATTCGGCCGAATGTGCGCCTTCCACGGCCAGATGGGCATGTTCGTCCGCGCCTACGCCTACATGCTGAGCCACGGAGCCGACGGCCTGCGCCAGGTCGCCGAGGACGCCGTGCTCAACGCCAACTACGTCAAGGCCCGCCTCTCGGACGTCATGACACCTGCCTTCCCCGACGGCCCCTGCATGCACGAGGCGCTGTTCGACGACGCCTGGCTGGACGGGACGGGTATCACCACCCTCGACGTGGCGAAGGCGATGATCGACGAAGGATTCCACCCGATGACCATGTACTTCCCGCTGGTGGTGCATGGCGCGATGCTGATCGAACCGACGGAGACCGAGTCGCGGCGCGAGCTCGACCGCTTCTGCGACGCCCTGCGCGTTTTGGCCGCAACGGCCAAGCATGGCGAAGTCGGACGGTTCAAGAATGCTCCGCACCTTGCCCCTCTTCGGCGACTCGACGAGACGCTGGCCGCACGAAAGCCCAAGCTTGTCTGGCGGTTGGAGGCCACTGCAACAGCCTGAACGGCGACTCTGCGACGGTTCTGCGGCGGCTCTGTGTCGCATCTGCACGTGAGTGTGGCCGGGGCGCCACCAGCTTTGGAATAGCCGCGTGTTAGGAAAATTTAACGGCGGCGCGTCTTTACGATTCTCGGCGACGTACGCATATGAAGAGCGTGACGGCGGAACCTCCCCGCTCCGCCGCGCGCTCCCCAGGACTACCAAGTGTCTTTCGCCATGCCCTCTCTGCGCGTCTATCGCGCCACGGACGATCTCGCGCGCGAGATTGCCGGCCGCATCAAGCGGTTCGGGTTGGTCATGCTTGGCTTCGCGATCATCGCGGGCGGTGTGCTCATCGCGCCGCTGCCTGGCCCTGGTGGGATCCCCGTGATCGTCGTAGGGCTCATGGTCGTCTTAAAGAACTCCTTCAAGGCGCGGCGTCAGTTCATTCGGCTGCATCGCGCCCACCCGCGCGTCCTGTCTCCGATCCGGCGTCTGCTGCGGCGCGACCCCGAATTCGTAGCGCTGTTCTACCAACAGACGCTTCGGGTCGAGCGTATCCTGGTGCCGCGTCGGGTCCGCTTCGTGAAACCGCTCCGGCGAAAGTTCCGCCGGCGCTGAGCCGCCCGGGCGAAGCGACTGGATAGCTCAGAGGGTCGTGCCGCCTCTCGATCCGGCTCCTGCTGAGTCCACGAATCCCACAACGCTGACGGTCGTCACCACGGTCGGGCCTCCCCAGGCGGACGCCGAAGACGGATCATGCGGTTGCGGGATTCGTGGACAGGTCGTGGGCGCGCGGCGTTCCCCAACGCCTGGCGCCAACGTCAAGCCGTGGAGCGAGGCTTTCCCCGTCACGCGGCCCGAACGGGATCAGCCTATTGCAGCTTTCCCGCCAACCCGGTGATCGCCTTGTCGATCAGGGGATCCGACTTCGTCTTGGCCAGGCGGGCCGACAGCACCTGCTCGGCCATGTGGGCGGCCAGGTCGGCCGCAGCCGCGCGCACCTCGGCCTGGGCCTGGGCTTCAGCCACTTGGATCCGCTGTTCGGTGAGCTTCTCGCGCCGAGCCAGCGACTCATCGAGCTTGGCCTTGGCTTCAGCTTCGTAGATCCGAACCTGTTCCTTGGCCGCCGCCAGCATGTCCTTGGCCTGGGCCTCCGCGGCCTCGCGCTCCTTCTGAAGCTCGGCAAGCAGCCGTTGCGCCTCTTCCCGGATGCGCGCCGCCTCGTCCAGGTTGGCTTGAATCTTCGCGGCCTGCGAATCGAGGGCTCCGAAAATCGCCCGATGGGCCTTGGCGCCGACGAAGACGATCCCGAGGAAGATGATCAGCCCGGCGCCGACCCAGAATTCGGCCTCAGCGGGATTGAGGAAGGCAGGCATCACGCGACTCCACCAGCAAGACGGGCTTCGTCAGGCGACACGGGCTTGCCGGTCACCTTCTCCACCATGGTGTTCGCCACGTCAGCGGCAATGACCGTCACATTCGACATGGCCTGGTCGCGCATACCGCGAATCCGAGTCTCGGCCTCACCCATCTTGGCGGAGAGCTCCGCCTCCTGAGCGGCCTGAGTGCGGGCCATGTCCGCCTGGGCGGCCGCCTGGGCGTCAGCCACCAGTCGGCGGGATTCGGCCCGGGCGCGGTCGATCTGTTCCTTCACGGCCGCCGCTCGCGCATCGGCTTCCGCCTGGACCTTCCGGGCGTCTTCCAGCGACATGGCGATGGTTTCCGCGCGGGTGTCTGCGATCTTCCGGAACCGCGGCACGAACACGCGCGAGAAAAGGAAGTAGAGGATCGTGAACAGCAGGAGCAGCCAGACGATCTGACCGCCCCAGTATTCGAACTCGAACTGGGGCAGGCCGCCGCCTTCGCCGCCGTGCGCCGCCACTTCGGTCGCACCGGCGGCGACCTCGTGGCCATGCACAGCCTCTGCGGCCTCCGCGACGGGATGGCCGTCATGAGCGTCGGTCGTCGACGCAGGATGGGTGTCAGGGGCCATTAGGCTCAGACGTCCTCGATATCCGGCGCACCTGGTGCGGCCCCGTGGGACCGCACGCGGGGCTTAGCTGAAGAGAATGAGCAGGCCGAGCACGAAGGCCAGGATGCCCAGAGCTTCGGTAAGAGCCGCCCCGAGGATGAGGTTCGTGAACTGGCCGCCGGCCGCCGAGGGGTTCCGGGTCGCGCCCTGGAGGAACCCGCTGAACAGCGTGCCCACGCCGATGCCGGCGCCGATCATGCCGAGGGTCGCCAGACCCGCGCCGACGAACTTTGCAGCTTCCGCTTCCATGATGATGTCCTGATACGAAGTTGGGTTGAGTTGAGGGTTGAGCGATCGGCCGTCAGTGGTGGTGGCCGAGATTGACCACGTCGTTGAGATAGACGCAGGCCAGAACCGCGAAAACGAAAGCCTGAAGGAAGGCCACGAGGAACTCCAACGCCGTCAGCGCGACCACGCCGCCCAGCGAAAGCAACGCGCCGGGAATGCCCAGCAGCCCAAGCCCGCCGCCGGCCGCCAACGCGCCGAGCGAGATCACGAAGCCGGCGAACACCTTCATCGCCACGTGACCGCCGAGCATGTTGCCGAACAGTCGAAGCGCCAGGGTGACGGGCCGCAGGAGGAACGAGATAAACTCGATCGGCGTGACCAGGATCAGCATGTACCAGGGCACGCCCGCGGGCACGAAGAGCTTGTACATGTTGGCGCCGTTGCGAACGAAGCCGACGACCAGGACCAGAA
The DNA here is from genome assembly GCA_049323595.1 of Pseudomonadota bacterium. GTDB lineage: Bacteria > Pseudomonadota > Alphaproteobacteria > Caulobacterales > Caulobacteraceae > Phenylobacterium. The sequence goes on along the minus strand of JBMOOD010000007.1, from coordinate 205,273 downwards.
GAATGGTCAGCGCCGCCAGAGTCGCGGTCACCGCGAGCTGCGACGTTGCGGTGAAGACGAGGAACATGCCCAGCAGGTTCATGGCCAGGATGAACAGGAAGAGCGTGAAGATGAAGGGGAAGTACCTGCGGCCTTCATGCCCGATGATCGAGCTGGTCAGGTTGTCGATGTAGTTGAACGCCGCCTCGCCCGCCATCTGCAGGCGTCCCGGCACGACCGCGCCCTTGGAGGTCGCCAGCGCGAAGAACGCCGCGATGAGGCCGGCGGCGAGGGTCATCGCCAACGTCGAATTCGTGAACGCCATATCGACGACGCCGACACCCGGCAGGGTGAAGTCGGGAAGGTCCACGATCTTCTGGACCTCGAACTGGTGCATCGGGTCGGCCATGCCGCCTCGAACTCCTCAATCTTCCTCATCGTCGGGAGGCAGATCCCGCGGAGGGCCCAACTCCCGCTCGAATTCGGCCGAGATCCGACTTGCGGATCGGACCGCCATCCAAATCGAGACCGCAAAGCCCGCGAGGACTCCCACGATCATTCCCCATGGCGCGGTTCCGGCGAGCAGATCCAGCACCGCCCCGAAACCCAGCCCCACGAACAGGCCGCCCACCAGGACGCCCAGTATCCGATACCCGTACCCCGCCGCCTTGACGCCATAGTCGTTCGGCGTCGGGGTGGTCTCCGCCTCCAGCGCCTTGGCGCGCTCGCTGAGACGGCGAAGCGCTTCCTCACGCGTCTCATTCGAATTCGACATGGCGGGAAGTGCCTCGTTCCTGGACGCCACCGAGGCGGCGCTCAGGTCGCGCGGAACCTATAGAGGCGTTTGCAGTGCGTCAAGGCTCGCTGGGCAGGGCCTAATTGTTTGATTGCAATGCAGTTTTCGGCGCCCGCGACAGTCCGCCCGACCTGACCCCACGTCATTGGGCCGCCATCGCCTCCGCCTGTCGCAGGTCTACGGAGACCAGTTGGGACACCCCGCGCTCGGCCATGGTCACGCCGAAAAGCCGGTCGGTGCGCGCCATCGTCACCGGATTGTGGGTGATGACGATGAAGCGTGTCTCGGTTCGCCGGCACATCTCGTCCAGCATGTTGCAGAAGCGATCCACGTTGGCGTCATCGAGCGGCGCATCGACCTCGTCCAGCACGCAGATTGGCGCCGGCTGGGCCAGGAATACCGCGAAGATCAAGGCCGCCGCCGTCAGCGCCTGCTCACCGCCGCTCATCAGGCTCATGGTCGCCAGCCGCTTGCCCGGCGGGCAGGCGAAGATTTCGAGACCCGCCTCCAGCGGATCGTCCGATTCGACCAGCCTCAGCTCCGCCTGACCTCCCTGAAAGAGAGTGGAGAACAGGGTCTTGAAGTGCTCGTTGATCACATCGAAGGCCGCCGTCAGGCGCTCGCGACCCTCATGGTTCAGCTCGTCGATTCCCTGGCGCAGGCGGGCGATCGCACCGGTCAGGTCCGCCCGCTCGACGTTCATGGTCTCCAGGCGGGCGGCGAGCTCCCCGGCCTCCTCCTCGGCGCGCAGGTTCACGGGGCCGATGCCCTCGCGCTGGCGCTCCAGGTTGAACAGATGCGCCTCCATGCCTTCGGCGTCAGCGGGGATGGCCACCGCTTCGTCAGAGAGTTTGCGCGCGAGCTCCTCCGGCTCCATCCGCGCGGCCTCCCGGATGCTCGCGGCGACCTCCGCCAGGCGTTGGATAGCGGCCTCGGCATGCGCGGACAGGCTGGCGCGCACCTCTCGCGCTTCTGACGCCGCAGCCTCCGATGCGCGTAGCGCGCGGTCGGACTCGGCTCGCTCGTGCTCGGCGGCGGCCAGGGCGTCCGACGTCTTCGCTCGTCGCGCCTCTGCGGCCGCGAGTTCGTCCAGCAGCGCCGATTTGCGGCCCTCGAGCGTGGACGGCGCATCCCGCGCCGACGCCAGCGCGGCGTGCGCCTTCTGCCGAGCCTCCTCGAGTTGACCCACCCGCCTGGCCGCGGCCGTCGAACGACGAGCCCAGTCGTCATGTTCGCGCGTCAGCGTCTCCAGCCGCCGTTCGCGGCCCGAGCGTTCGCGGATCTCCATCTCGAACGCCGCCCGAGCCTGGGCCGCGGCTTCCCGGGCAGGTCCCGCGGCGGCCCGCGCGGCGGCCAATCGCTCGGCCAGATCGCCCGCGTCGTGCGCGCCGCCGGCCTCGGCCGTGACCGCAGCGAGCTGCGTCTCGTGCTCACCGAATTCCGCTTCGAAGCGGCCGATGAGGTCGTCCAGGGAAGCCGCCCGCGCCTCCTTCAGCGCCGCCTCGCGGGCGAAACGCTCGAGGGCGGCTCGCGCCTGGGCCGCCCTCTGCTCCAGAGCAGGAGCCTCGCGCCGCGCCGCGCGCAAGGCTTCGTCGGCAGCTCGGACGCGGCTGGCTGCGGTCTGCGCGGCTTCCCGCGCCGCCTTCACCTTCGGCTCTAGCCCCTCGATCTCCGCCTCGACCTCGGCCAGTCGCATCTTTTGCTCCAGCCGCACCGCCGCCGGCTTCGGGGCCTCGGACCTCGCCGTGAAGCCGTCCCAGCGCCAGAGATCGCCCTCGCGCGACACCAGCCGTCCGCCGGGCGGCAGCAGCTTCTGCAGCCGGTCGCCGTCGGCGCGCTCCACCAAGGCCGTGAACGCCAGCCGGGCCGCCAGCGCCGCCGGCGCACGCACCAGAGGTCCCAGGGGGCGCGCGCCGTCAGGCCAGGCCGGCGGCTCCGCGTCGCGGCCGCCCCAGAACGCCGGCGCTGCGGCGTCGAGCGCGGCATCGAGGTCATCTCCAAGCGCCGCAGCCAGGGCCTTCTCGTATCCGCGCTCGGGGGTGACGGAATCCAGCGCCGGCGCGAAACCACCGCGCTTGGCCTGGGCCACCAGCCCGGCCAGAGCCCGGGCCTCGGCGGTCAGCCGGCCAAATTGCTCGTCCAGCTTGCGGGCGGCTTCACGCGCGGCCGCCTCGGCGTCCACGGCCTTCACGCGCTCATCCTCGGCCGCATCCAGCGCACGGCGCGCCGCGGCGAGCGCAGCGTCCGCCGCCTCCAGGTCGGCGCGCGCCTGCTGGGCCTGGGGGTTCTGGGGGGGGCCCAGCGCTTGCCGCTCTTGTCGGGCCTGCTCCAGCGCCCGGCGCGTGCGGGCCAGGCGCGTCTCGGCCTCCTCGATCCGGGCGCGAGCGGCGCGTCGCTGGGCCTCTTCAGCGGCCAGCTCGGCCGCCAGACGCTCCACCGCGCCATCCGCCTCGGCGCGGGCAGCCTCGGCGTCGCGGGCGGCGGCTTCAAGCTCGGGCCCCCGCTCCGGCGCCTCGGCGATCTGGACCTGCAGGGCCTCCAGCTCGGCGGCCAGGCGCTTCAGCGCCGCGTCCGCATCGTCGGTGATGTGCGCCTCGCGAGCCAGGTCGGCGTCGATCCGTTCAAGCTCTGCGGCCAGACGGGCGAGCTCGGCGGCGTGCGCCTCTTCCTCGCGCTCGAGGCGATCCTTGTCGATGGCCAGCTTGTGCAGCACCGCCGCGGCGATCGTCTCGGCCTCGCGGAGAGGCTTCAGCGCCGCCTCGGCCTCGGCCGCCCGCGTCGTGGCCGCAGCCGCCGCTCGCGCCGTCTCTTCCACCGCCCGGACCGCCGCGTGCGTCTCGGCCGTCAGCCGTTCGGCGGCAGCCTTCGCTTCCGACCACCTCGCCACCAGCACGGCGCCCTGCAGCGCCCGGATTTCGGCCGACAGCCGCTTGTAGCGCTCCGCCTGACGCGCCTCCCGTTTCAGACGCGCCAGGTTCGATTCGAGTTCGCCCGCCACGTCGTCCAGTCGCGTGAGATTCGTTTCGGCGGCCCGCAGCCGCAGCTCCGCTTCATGGCGGCGCGAATGCAGCCCCGAGACGCCGGCCGCCTCCTCAAGGATCAGGCGCCGGTTCTGCGGCTTGGCGGCGATCAGCTCCGAGATCTGACCCTGTCTGACGAGAGCGGGCGAACTGGCCCCCGTCGACGCGTCGGCGAACAGAAGCTGGACGTCGCGGGCGCGCACTTCGCGGCCGTTGATCCGGTAGGTCGAGCCTGCGCCGCGGTCGATGCGCCGCACGACCTCGATCACCGGATGGTCGTTGAACGCCGCCGGCGCCTTGCGCGCCGCGTTGTCGATGGTGAGCGAGACTTCGGCGTGGTTGCGACCCGGCCGGTCGGCGGCGCCGGCGAAGATCACATCGTCCATCCCGCCGGCGCGCATGGCCTTGGCGGAGTTGGCGCCCATCACCCAGCGAAGCGCCTCCAAGAGGTTCGACTTCCCGCATCCGTTCGGCCCGACGATGCCCGTGAGTCCCGGCTCGATCCGGAACTCGGTCGGATCGACGAAGGACTTGAAGCCCGCGAGCCTGAGCCGCTGGAAGTGCACCGCCGTCAGCGCCTCCCGCCGGTCTTCAGAGCCTTGGTGATCGCGGCGTCCAGTTCCGCCAGGGTGGGAACGTGGTCGTTGGGCAGCAGGACGCCGTTGACGAAGAAGGTCGGCGTGCCCGTCACCTTGTCGGTCTGGGTCGCGTACTGAAGCCGCTGTTCCAGTGCGATCTGCGCCTTCTCGTCGGTGATGCAGGCGTCGAACTGCGCCTGGTCGATCCCATGCTTCTTCGCGATCTCCACGAAAATCGGCTTGATGGAGCCCGTCTGCCAGCGCGACTGGCTCTCGAGCACGTCGCCCACGATCTCGAAATACTTCGCGCCGCCTCGGCAGCGCGCCATCAGGAAGCCCGCGGCCGCGACGTTCGCGGGCGCGGTCAGCAGCTCCCGGATCGTGAAATAGACGCGGCCGGTATCGATGTACTTCGCCTTGAAGGACGGGAAGACCTCATCGTGGAAGTCTGCGCAGTGGGGACAGGTCAGCGAGAGGTATTCGACCACGTGCACGGGCGCCTTGGGATCGCCAATGCTCATGTCCCCAGGCGCCGCCGTTACCTCAGCCCGCAGTGTCGCGGGCGCCAGCGCCGCGCCGGCGGCGCTCAGTATCGCGACCCGGCGCGTCAGGACGGCCATGGCTATTTCGAGGCCTCCGCAACGGCGGCGTCCAGCTCTTCCATGGTCATGGAACCCTCCTTCACCTTCTTGCCGTTGAAGAAGAAGGTCGGGGTGGAGCTGATATTGCGGTTCTTGATCGAAGCTTCCACACGCGCGTTGAGCGCCTTAGCCGCCTCTTCGTTGGAGACGCAGGCGTTGAACTGCTCCTCGGTCATGCCGGCGGACTGGGCGACCTTGAGCAAGGTGCCGCGCGCATCGCCGGTCCGGTACATTTCTTCCTGTGCGTGGAACAGGGAGTCCACGACCCCGAAGTACTTGTCCTCGCCCGCGCAGCGGGCCAGCAGATAGCCGGCCGCCGCGACGGCCTCCGGCGGCGTCAGGAACTCGTGCAGGGTGTACCGCACCTTGCCGGTGTCGATGTACTTGGCCTTGAAGGCCGGGAAGACCTCGTTGTTGAACTGGCCGCAGTGGCTGCACGTCGTGGACGCGTACTCTTCCATATGCACGGGGGCCTTCGGGTCGCCCATGGTCATGGCGTCGGTCGAGACGGCGCCGCCGCCACCGGCCTGGTTGCAGCTGGCGAGCGCCAGAGCCGCGCAGGAGGCGGCGGCGGCCATCAGGAGGCGACGGTTGAGATTCAGCATCAGGACCTTCCGGGAGTTCTGAACGAAGGATTAAAGCGCGATTCCCGCCCGTCCCAAGCGGCGCTCTACAGCGCGGGGGGCGGGCAGTTGCCGATGCGACCACGGCGGTTCTGTGTCAACTCAGGTCCGGCGTCGCAGAACGCCGCGCCCCAGGACCATCAGAGCGTCCCTCAGCCGGCCTTCCGGCGCCTCGGCGAGCCCCCTCGCTAGCTCCGCCTCCGCCGCGGCGTCGAGCGGGGCGGCGCGCCGGCGCGGCGGCCCGGTCTCGGCTCGCTGCAGCGGTCCCTGCACGATCCGCAACTTCTGCACGGCCTCCGCGCCGAGGAACACATTCACGCGCGCCAGGATCTCGTGCGCCCGGTGCTGGATTATGGCCGCAGCGGGCCCGGCGACCCGGATCTCCAACGACGAAGGGCCGCCGTTCCGTCCCCGGATCAGTTTCGCCGGCTCGGTGCGGCGGGCGATGTCCTCGCCCACGATCTCCCGCCAGCGGGCGGCGAGCGCGCCGGCGCCCTGGCCGAACCTGCCATCGAGTTCGCGCAGATAGGACGAGAGCGCACGGCCTGCCGGCGGCGGCGGACGATGCGCGGGCCGAGTGCGCCTTGCACGCAGTATGGCCAGGGCTTCTTGGGTGGTCGGCAGGCGGCGGGGCACGCCGCAGTCTAACGCCTCAGCGGGGCGCCGTCATCGCCTGCAGCCACCACTGGTTCATCTGCCAGATCGACCGTTCCAGGGGCGACAGCCGCCCCTGGCGCGTCATGGGCGCGTTGAGCCCGCGCCAGACGAGATCGTTCGCCGCGATGTCCTCCCGGTGGACGTGATCGGTGAACTGTGCGGACGCGTCCACGATGGCGTCGTACTCCGGAAGCGTTCGGGCCGCGGCCGGAACACAGACATGGACCTTCAGGGTCAGGCGCCCCACGCCCTGCGGGAAGACCTGGTACCACGCCATGCCATTGCCATGCGGGGCGAACATGAAGTGGGGGAACGCCACGGCGGCGAACAGCGCGCCCTCCTGCCAGGGCTCCAGCCCCTGGACCAGGCCTTCATGTCCCGCCTGTGGGTCAGCCGCCGGCATGTGCAGCACCGACCAGGGGCCGTCGTTGTCGGGAATCTTGGAATCCCGAGCGTGGAAGATGGGTTCGAAGGTCTGCGCATGAGGCCCGATGTGGTGGTAGGCCTCCATGAAGTTCTCGACCAGGACCTTCCAGTTCCAGTCGCTCTCGTAGGTGAGGGTGCGCGCCACGACCATGTCGTCGAGCCGGAAGTTCTCGAAGTAGCGGGCAAGCCCCGCCACCTGCGGCCCGAACGGTTCGGCGTCCGGATCAAGGTTGGCCAGCACGAAGCCTCCCCATACCTCGGAGCGGATCTGCGGCAGACGGCATTTGCCGGGCTCGAAGCCCTCTGCGCCGTCCATGTGGGGCGCGGCCACCAGGGCGCCCGACGTGTCGTAGGCCCAGGCGTGATAGGGACAGGTGAACAGCTTCCGGCGGCCCGCGCCCTCGGCCACCGGCGCGGCGCGATGCAGGCAGACGCTGGACATGACCCGCACCTGATCGTCCACGCCGCGGACGACCATGACCGGCTGTCCCATCAGGTCGAGCGTCAGATAGTCGCCGGGTTCCGGAATCTGGTCGAGGCGGGCCAAGGGAGTCCAGCTCCGCCGGAGGATCCGCGCCTCCTCGAGGGCGTAGAGATCCTCGCGCAGATACGCGGCCGGCGGCAGGGTCCAAGCCTGCTCCAGGGGCCGTACGACCCGTTCCGCCTCCTCAGCCGAGATCCCTGGCAGCAGTTCCGACACGCCACGCCTCCCCATTTGAACGGTCGCGCACCTTGCCCGACTTTACCTTGCGACCTGCAAGACTTCGCGACGGCGCGATGGGGTGCTAGGCGGACGCTCGTGACCGACGCTCTACGCGCCCGCCTGCTGGCCTGGTACGACGCCCATGGCCGCGACCTGCCCTGGCGCGTCGGGCCTAGGATGCGCGTACCTGGCGATCGCGCGGATCCCTATCGGGTCTGGCTGTCGGAGGTGATGCTCCAGCAGACCACTGTGCCGCACGCGACGCCCTACTTCCTGAAGTTCATCGCCCGGTGGCCGACGGTTTCGGATCTCGCCGCCGCCCCGGACGATGACGTCATGGCCGCCTGGGCCGGCCTCGGCTACTACGCCCGCGCCCGCAACCTGCTGGCCTGCGCCCGGGCGGTGGCGCGTGACCATCGCGGCGTCTTTCCCGGAACGGAGGAAGGCCTTCGATCCCTGCCCGGCCTGGGCCCCTACACCGCCGCCGCCGTCGCCGCGATCGCCTTCGATCGGCCCACAAATGTCGTCGACGGCAACGTCGAGCGGGTCATGGCCCGACTGTTCGCCGTCGAGCTGCCCCTGCCGGACGCGAAGGCCGAACTGAAGCGTCTGGCCGGCGACTTCGTCCGCGACGACCGGCCGGGCGACTGGGCCCAGGCGCTCATGGATCTGGGCGCCACGATCTGCAGGCCCAAGGCGCCCCTCTGCGAGCGCTGTCCCATCGCCGCCCATTGCGCCGCCCTGGCTTCGGGCGCGCCCGAAGCCTTTCCCCGCAAGCTGGCCAAGGCCGATCGACCACACCGCTTCGGCGTCGCCTACATCCTCACCCGCGGCGATGAGGTGGCGCTCGTTCGACGCCCCCCGAAGGGGTTGCTGGGCGGCATGCTGGCGCTGCCCACGACCGACTGGCGCGCCGGCCGCTGGAGCGAAGCCGAGGCGATTTCGGCCGCACCTGCGCCGGCCGACTGGCGGAGCGCGGGCGAGGTCGACCACGGCTTCACTCACTTCACCCTCACCCTCCAGCTTCTCCGCGCCGAGGGAGACGCCGGCGGGGTAATCTGGACCCCCCGCCATGACCTCGACGCCCTGCCAAGCGTGTTCCTGAAGGCGGCGCGGGCGGGCCTTTCGAACCTGCTCTAGCGCCGAGGCGCGCGGGGGAAGACGAAGCTCAGGATCGTCAGCGCCGTCAGCGACATGGCGAGCGCCGCCCCCGGGATCGCCGGCACGCCGAAGGCGGCGAGCGCGGCGCCGCCGACCGTCGAGCCCAAGGCTTGACCAACGGCGATCACGGAGCCGTTCAGCGCCAGGGCGACCGGCGCGCCGTCGGTCATCTGGATCAGGCGGGACTGGATCACCGGGGTGATGGAGAAGAGCGCCGTCGCGGCGAGGAAGATCGCAAACGCTACGAGCGCCATGCTGGGCCAACCCGCCGGCAGCGCCTGATGCGTCGCCGCGAAGTGGAGGCTCATGGCCGTCGCTTGAATAAGGAAGCCCTGGACGATCCACCGTTTGCCCGCGCCGCGATCGGCTGCGCGGCCGCCCAGCCACAGCCCCGCGATCGAGCCCACGCCGATCATCGCCTGGAACGCGCCCACGCCCGCGCCTGTAACGCCGGCCCCCACACGCACGACGGGCGCGATGTAGAGATTGAGCGTCATGTTGGCCGCGAAGGTCAGGAAGGTTGTGAGGTAGAGGGGCCAGATGCCGGCCACGTCGACGCGGCCGCCTTCGCGCTTGGGCGGCGCGGGAACCGCAGGCAGGAACATCAGGACGCCGATCAGCGCCGCCGCCGCCAGGATCGCCGCCACCAGGAAGGTCGCGCGCCAGCCGAAGATCGAGCCGACCACGCTGCCGATGGGAATGCCGATCACGAACGCCAGCGTCATCCCGCCGGCCACCAGCGCCAGCGCCGAGCCGCGCCGCTCGGGTGGAACGAGCGAGGCCGCCGCCACGCTGGCGGCCGGGCCGGACATGGCGCCCGCCAGGCCCGCCAGCGCTCGCAAGACGAGCAGGCTTTCGAAATTTGGCGCGAGGGCACAGGCCAGGTGCAAGGCGAGCGCGAAGGCCAGGCCCAGGATCACGACGATGCGCCGGTCGATTCGGCCCAGCAGGTGCGCCGCCACGGGGCCGAGCGCCGCTGAGGTCAGCACATAGGCGGTCTGGAGCTGTCCGGCCACGGCGGTCGAGACGCCGAGATCCGCGGCCATCACCTCCAGCAGGCCGGCGAAGATGAAGGCCGCCGACCCGAACGCGAACGTGCACATCGTCAGCACGAAGACACGGGGATTCATCGCCGCGCCCTCGTCATTCCTTGCCCCCTAAACACTCGTTTGAACGCGAGGGTGGCCGAAAAGTCGGTGCCTGGTCCAGCGCGAGCATTGAACCGCAGATTTCAAAACTAGTTTACGTTATAGACTTTTTCATCTAACGACGGTCGTCGATGGGGTCTCGAGCTTGTCGCCCTTGCTCGCCGGGCGCGGGTCCCGACGGTTCCTGGATCGGAGTCGATGATGTCCGACGGATCGGAAAGGTTTCACGCCCTGGACGCCCTTCGGGGCTTCGCCCTGGTTCTGGGCGTCTTCTTCCACGCGACGATGTCGTTCCTGCCGAGCGAGACGCCGATGTGGATGGTCTGGGACGCGAAACCCAGTACGACCCTCGCGACGACCTTCTACGTCCTGCACATCTTCCGGATGACGACCTTCTTCGTCATCGCCGGCTTCTTCGCCCGGATGCTGTTCCACCGCCGCGGCCTGCGCGGCTTCGCACGCGACCGGGGCAAGCGGATCGGTATTCCCCTCGTAGCGGGGTGGCCGGTCGTGATCGCCGCCCTGATCGCGGCAACGATCGCGGCCAACCTGATCAAGTACGGCGGCCCCGTTCCGTTCGACCCACCACCGCCACCCGAACCGCCGCCGGCCGCCTTCCCGCTGACGCACCTGTGGTTCCTCTACCTGCTCACGATCTTCTACGTGGCGGGCCTTGCCGGCCGCGCCCTGCTGGTGCGCATCGACGCCTCGAGCCGCGTACGCGCGCGGATCGACACCCTCGTGCGCGAACTGATCCGGACGGGCCTTGCGCCCGTGTTCCTCGCAATCCCGCTGGCGGCCGCCCTGAACGCCCACGACGGCTGGATGCCGTGGCTGGGCATTCCGACGCCGGACAATTCGCTGATCCCCAACCTGCCGGCGGTCGCGGGCTTCGGGACCGCGTTCGGATTCGGCTGGCTGCTGCAGCGGCAGACCGACCTGCTGGGCGCCATCCAGAGGTGGTGGCCGGTCCATCTCGTCATCGCGCTGGCGTCCACCGCCGCGGCCCTCTGGCAGGTAGGTCTCGCGCCGACGATCGCCACCGACGTTCCCGGGCTGAACCGCCTCGCCTACGCCGCCTGCTACGGCCTGGCCGTGTGGTCTTGGACCTTCGCCCTGATCGGGCTGGCGCTGCGCTTCCTGGCGGACTTCAGCGCCTGGCGGCGCTACCTCGCTGACGCCTCCTACTGGATCTACATCATCCACCTGCCGCTTGTGATCCTGCTGCAGGGCGTGGTGGCGGCCCATCCCTGGCCCTGGGCGATCAAGTACGCCCTGATCCTGGGCGTCGCCTTCCCCCTCATGCTGGCCAGCTATCAGCTCGGGGTCCGATACACCTGGCTGGGCGCGATCCTCAACGGACGGCGCCACCCGCGTCCCAACAGCCGCCGAATCCCCCCAACGTCGACCTCCAAGCAGGAACCCGCGCGATGAAGCCTACAACCGCCCAGGAGGAGTTGGCTTTCCTGCAGAGCCTCGTGCGCGGCTCCGACAACTTCCAGCGCCACTTCGGCCAGATCTACTTCGCGGCCGGGGCCATCTACTGCGGCCAGATGCTGCTGCACGCCGCCCAGGCGGCCGGCTGGATCGCGGACGGGCCCTCTGGGCTACTGATCGGCCTGGGACCGACGCTGCTGTTCCTCGGGGTTCTGACATGGCTCCTGAAGCGGCAGGGGCCCGCGCCGCCCACGGCGGCGAACCGAGCCGTCGGCGTGGTCTTCGGCGGCGCGGGTATGACGAACCTCGCCATGGTCGCCGTTGTCGGGGGCGCCGCCTGGCGCGCCGGAAGCCTTGAGGTGTGGCTGATCTATCCCTCCCTGGTCGCCGTCCTGCAGGGTCTCGCATGGATGGTCGCCTGGCAGGTGCGGCGGCGGGCCTGGTACGGCTTCGTGGCCCTGGGCTGGTTCGCCACCGGCGTCGGCATGGGGTTCCTGGTCGACGCGCCCGTCGCCTATTTGACGATCGCGGGAACGGGGATGTTCGCGTTCATGCTCGTCCCGGGCTGGGTGATGATGCGACAGCCGCGGGCCGACTGATTCATGAGCCGCTTCGACATCGCCCGCATCGACGATGTCATCCACGGCCGCCTGCGGCTCGGGGTCATGGCCTATCTCGCCGACGCCGAGGTGGCCGACTTCAACGAGCTCAAGGCCGTCCTCGAGGTCACCCAGGGCAATCTGTCGGTTCAGCTCCGAAAGCTGGAAGAGGCCGGTTACGTGACGATCGAAAAGGGCTTCCTGGGGCGCAAGCCCCGCACCCGAATCCGGATCACGAACCCCGGGCGGGCGGCGTTCGCCCGCTATCTGGAGGCGCTGGGCCAGCTCATCGGACAAAATCCGGCGGCCTGATCAGGCGATGAGCGCCTGGAATCGCTCGGCCGCGGGAAGCGCGGCGCGCGGGCCAAGGACGGCGACGGCGGCCTTCCGGCGGTCGAGGATGCGCGCGGTGAGGGCCGCGATCTGCGCAGGGGTGACGGCGTCGACCTCCTGCGCCACCGCGTCCGGATCGAGCGTGCGGCCGAAGAGCAGCACCTGTCCGGCGGCCTGCTCGGCGCGGGCCAGCGCCGACTCGCGCCCCATGAACATCGAGCCCTTGAGCTGGGCCTTGGCTCGGGCGAGTTCGGCCTCGCCGACGGGCTTCGCCAGGGCCTGGATCTCGCCAACCGTGACCTCGGCGAGTTCCGCGGCGTCCGACGCCGCGCAGCCTGCGAAGACGCCGAGCACGCCCGTGTCGGCGTAGGTCTCCGAATAGGCGTCGATCGCATAGGCCAGGCCGCGCTTCTCGCGCGCCTCCTGGAACAGGCGGGAGGCCATGCCGCCGCCCAGGATCTCGGCCAGCAGTCGGAGCGCGAAATAGTCCGGGTCCTGCACCCCCACCGCCGGCAACAGCAGCACCACGTTCGCCTGCTCCAGCCGCTTGGCCGCCGCCCGCACGCCCCCTGTGAAGGCGGCCGGTTCGGCGCCCCTGGGGCCCGCCTCTCCAGCGCCACCAAAGTCGCGCTCCGCCAGCCGCAGCAGTTCGTCCTCGTCGACGGCCCCGGCCGCGCTCACCACCAAGGCATCCGGCGCATAGAGACGGGCCCGCCAGGCGCCCAGCGCCTCGGGCGTCGCCGCCCCGATCGACTTGACCGTGCCCAGGATCGGTCGCCCCAGAGGCTGCCCGTCGAACGCGGCGGTCTGGGCCATTTCGAACACCAGGTCGTCGGGAGTGTCCGCCGCCTCGGCGATTTCCTGTCCGACGACCTGCTTTTCGCGTGCGAGGTCGTCCGCCGCCATCGTCGGCCGCAGCACCAGGTCCGCGACCACCGCCGAGCCGAGCGCCAGCCCGTCCTTCAGCGCCCGCACCTGGAAGCTGGTGCGCTCATAGCCCGTGGAGGCGTTGATGTGGCCGCCCTCGGCCTCGATCACCTCGACGATGTCCCTGGCCGACCGGCCGCCCGCCCCCTTGAAGACCATGTGCTCGAGCAGGTGCGACCAACCCGAATGGAAAGCATCCTCGTATCGCGCCCCCCGGCCCGCCACGACCGACAGGGCCACGGTCTGCCACCCCGGCAGCGGGTCGCAGACGACGCGGACCCCGTTCGGCAGCGTGTGGATGCGAGGGCTCACCGCCTCAGGCCCCGGCGAAGGCGCGCACGTAGGCCTTGATGGTGTCTGCGTCGCCTGGCAGACGATCGAAGCGTTCCTCGCGACCAGCCAGGCTCGAGGCGCCGCGCGGAAGGGCCGGCGTCACGCCGCAAGCCTTGGCGACGTCGTCGGGAAACTTGGCCGGATGCGCGGTTGAGAGCACCACCGTCGGCCCGTCGAGCGCCACATGGCCGAGCGCGGCCACAGCGACCGCCGTATGCGGATCAATGAGTTCGCCCGTCTCGTTGAGCGTGGAAACGATGGTGCGGACCGTCTCGTCCTCGCCGATGGCGACGCCTTCGAAGACCGACTGCATCGCCGCCAGCGCCGCGGGGGGCACATCCATGGCGCCCGTCGCCGCGAAGGCTTCGAACGCCCGGGCCGTTTCGACCGGCTCGCGTTGAACGGCCTCGAAGTAGAGCCGCTCGAAGTTGGACGCCGACTGGATATCCATGGCGGGCGAGAGCGTCGCCTGGACGGCGCCACGGACATAGCGACCGGTCTGGAAGGTGCGGGCCAGGATGTCGTTGGCGTTGGTCGCCACGACTATCCGTTTGATCGGCAGGCCCATCCGCATGGCCACATAGCCGGCGAAGGCGTCGCCGAAGTTCCCGGACGGGACGACGAAACTAACCGGCCGCGCCGGAGCGCCGAGGGCCACAGCGGTTGTGAAGTAGTAGACCGACTGGGCGGCGATCCGGGCGAAGTTGATGGAGTTCACGGCCGCCAGGTCCACCGCCTGGCGCAGGGCCGCGTCCTGGAAGGCGTTCTTCAGGATCGCCTGGCAGTCGTCGAACGTGCCCTTCACCGCCAAGCAGGCGATGTTCTTCTCGGTCGCGGTCGTCATGAACCGACGCTGGACTTCGGAGATCCGGCCCTCGGGGAACATGGCGACCACGCCCACGTTCTTCGCCCCCCGGAAGGCCTCGACGGCCGCCCCGCCGGTGTCGCCCGACGTGGCGCAGAGAATGGTCTGCTTGCGCCGCTGCTGCCCCAGGATGTGATCGTAGAGCCGCGCCAGGATCTGCATCGCCACGTCCTTGAAGGCGAGGCTGGGGCCATGGAACAGCTCGGCGATGAAGGTCTGCGGCCCGATCTGGACCAGCGGGACGACCGCCTTGTGGCTGAAGGTCGCGTAGGCCTCCTCGCACATCGCCTTCAGGTCGGCGGCCGGGATCTCGTCGCCCGCAAAGGCCCCGAGCACGGCGGCGGCGACCTCGGCGTAGGGGCGCCCCGCGAAGCCCGCGATCTCGGCCTCGCTGAACGTCGGCCAGCGCTCGGGCACGTACAGGCCGCCGTCGGGAGCGAGGCCGCCCAGGACCGCATCGGTGAAACCGACCGCCGGCGACTGCCCGCGTGTCGAGACGTAGCGCATCAACTTGTCCGCCTGCGAAAGAGCATGGCGGCATAGACGCCGAGCAGGGCGGCGGCAAGGCCGTACCAGGTGACCGCGTACTCCAGGTGCCTGTTCGAGATCTGGGCCGGGATCGGAGCCGGCGTCAGCGCCGACCATTCCGGATTGCTGGAGGTCTCGGCCATCAGGAACAGGGGCGCCGGATCGGAGGCTCCCAGGGCGGCGGCCATGGCGACCGCGTCGCGGGTGAACCAGCGGTCGGGCCGGTTCGGGGGTGAGAAGAGATTGCTCGCTTCGGGCGCCCGGAGCACGCCCCTGACCTGCACCGGCGTCTCCACGGCGGCGTTCACAGGGGGGCGGGCCGAAATGCTGTCGGGCACGAAGCCGCGGTCGACGAGGAGGGTGCGATAGGCCGCGGAGTCGATGCGGCAGGCCGAGATGAGCCGCGAGCCGGCCTGTCCGTCACGGATGGCGTAGAGTTCGATGAACGGCGCCGCAGCCAGGCCGGGGCAGGTCGCGGTCACGCGGGTGAAATCGGCGTCCGCGCCATCGGCGACGCGGTCCAGAACGGCCCCGGCCGGCTGAGCCGGCGCCGACTGCAGCGCCGCGATCCGCTCGAGCAGGTCGCGCTTCCAGCCAAGCCGCTGGAGTTGCCACGTCCCCAGCGCCAGCAGGATCGCGAGCGCTACGACCGTGGCGACCGTGAGGCCGATTGGGAACCGCCCGGCGCGGTCCTCAGTCGTCATGGCGGGCTTCGGACGCCTTGTTCATGAACTGGGCCGCCAGCATGGCGCCCTTGAGCGGCCGCATGAGCAGCAGCGAAAGGATCAGCACGCCCGGCAGCCACAGGATCAGATGGACCCAGATCGGCGGGTGGACCGTGAACTCGGTGAACACCGCGCCGAAGGCGACGACGAAGCCCGCGATCAGAATCACGAACACCGCGGGGCCGTCGCCGGAGTCGGCCTTGGAGAAGTCGTAGCCGCACGCCTCGCACGCCGGGGCGACCTTGAGGTACCCGTCGAAGAGGTGACCCTCCCCGCAGTTGGGGCAGCGGCCCGCCACCCCCGCCAGAAGCGGATTGGGTCGGGACGCGCTCAGTGGGCCGGGCCTCCGAAGACCACGTAGACGAAGGCGAACAGGAAGAGCCACACCACGTCGACGAAGTGCCAGTACCAGGCCGCCGCCTCGAAGCCGAAGTGCTGCTTCGGCGTGAAGCCGCCGCCCATCAGACGGGCCAGGCAGACGATCAGGAAGATCGTGCCCACGAGCACGTGGAAGCCATGGAAGCCGGTGGCCATGATGAAGGTCGAGCCGTACAGGCCGGAGTTCTCGGCCCCCTCGCCACCGAAGAAGTAATTGTGGCTGAAGATGTGGTGGTATTCGTAGGCTTGCACGGCCGTGAAGGCGATGCCCAGCAGGACCGTCAGCAGGAGCCCCATCTGGGCGCCCTTGCGGTCATTCTGCTGCAGGGCGTGGTGCGCCCAGGTCACTGTCGTGCCCGAGAGCAGCAGGATCAGGGTGTTGACGAGCGGCAGCTGGAAAGCCGGAACGGTCTCGACGCCTTGCGGCGGCCACGTGGCCCAGGCGTTGCGCACCTCCTCGATCGGCGCCGCCATCCGCAGATCGCGGAACAGCGCCATCTCGAAGAACATCCAGAACCAGGCCACGAAGAACATCACCTCGGAGGCGATGAACAGCACCATCCCGTAGCGCAGGCCGATGGAGACGACCGGGGTGTGGTCGCCGCGGTTGGCTTCCTTGACCACATCGGTCCACCAGCCCGCCATGGTGAAGAGGACGCCGGCGAGGCCCGTGAAGAACAACCAGCCCGTCCCCTCGGGGAAGCCGAACAGCCCCTTCATCCACATCACGCCGCCCACCGCCATGACGGTGGCGGCGATGGAGCCCACCAGCGGCCACGGGCTCGGATCCACCAGGTGGTAGTCGTGCTTCACGCCAGCGGCCATCGCGATCCTAACCCCTCAGATATCCCCCGCGCCGCGCCTCTGCAGAGTCGCACGCGCATAGTCGCGGACGCTATAGCCTCGCGCCCGAGGTTTCGCCAAGGGGTAAAGACCCCTCATCAGCCCTTCTTGTCGGGCTTATTCGCCGCAGCCTGCTGAGGCTCGACCGACGGAAAGAAGGTGTAGCTCAGCGTGACCTCGGGTTCCCCCTTGGTGTCGATGTCGTCCACGAACTTCGGGTCGATATAGTAGAGCACGGGCATGTCCACGACCGCGCCCGGCGCGATCGTCTGATCCTCGAAACAGAAGCACTGGAGCTTCTGGAAATACGGGCCTGCCGACTCCGGGAGGACGTTGTAGGTGGCGCGAGCGGTGACCGGCCTGTCCGAATTGTTGCGGACCTTGAAGAAGGCGATCTTGGTCTCGCCGATCCTGACCTCCTGCGAGACCTGCTCGGCGGTGAAAGTCCAGGGTAGGTTGCGGACGTTCGCATCGAAGCGGACGGTCAGCTTTCGGTCGAGCACGCTGTCCGAAGCCGCCGTCGCCTTGCGCGGCGTCCCGTCGAAACCCGTGATCTGACAGAAGGCGCGATAGAGGGGCACCGAGGCATAGGCCGCCCCGATCATCCCGAAGAAGGCGCACGCGCAGATGATCGCGACCTTCTTGTTCCGCGCGCGGTCGGGATCAGAGGGGACGTTCAAGGACATTTCCGCCCATCCGGATGATCGTGACCACGTAGACCAGCACGACGAAGGCGACGAGGCCCAGCGCGATGGCGATGTTGCGGGCCCGGCGCGCCTTGGCCGCGGCCTCGTCCTCACGTCCTGGGTCGCTCATCGGAAGATCTCCAAGGGGGCCGCGCCCAGCAGGTGTTCGCCAAGCAGGGTGGCGAACAGGAGCGCGAGGTACAGGATCGAGAAGGCGAAGAGATTGCGCGCTTCGCGCGCCCCGGCGCGCACGTCATAGAGGCCGTCGTCGTTGCGAGGGTCGGCCGCCTCGCCCGCGTGGCTGCGGAAGAGCCGCCAGGCCAGCAGGAGGAAGACCCCGCCGCCCAGGGTCGAAACCGAGAGATAGGCCGCGCCGCCGAGACCGGTGAACGCGGGCGCTACGCAGATCGGGACCAGCGCGAGGCTGTAGATGAGGATCTGCCGGCGGGTCGACGAGGCGCCGCGCACCACGGGCATCATCGGCACCCCGGCCTTGGCGTAATCCTCTGATGTGTAGAGGGACAGGGCCCAAAAATGTGGCGGCGTCCACATGAAGATGATGGCGCAGAGCAGCCAGGCGTTCAGCGGCGCGTCGCCCGAGGCCGCCGCCCATCCGATCACGGGCGGCAGCGCCCCCGCCAGGCCGCCGATGACGATGTTCTGGGCGGTCCAGCGCTTGAGCCACATGGTGTAGACCACCGCATAGAAGACGATGGTGAAGGCGAGCAGGCCAGCGGCAAGCCAGTTCAGCGCAATGCCCATCAGCATCACTGAGAACAGCGAGAGCACCACGCCCAGCGCCAGGGCGTCGGCGCCCTGCACCTTGCCGGCGGGCACCGGCCGGCCTCGCGTACGGCGCATCTTCGCGTCGATGTCCGCGTCGTACCACATGTTGAGGGCGCCCGACGCGCCCGCGCCCACCGCGATGCAGAGGATCGCCACGGCGCCGAGGACCGGATTGACGGCCACGGGCGCGCAGACGAGGCCCGTCAGCGCCGTGAACACCACAAGCGACATCACGCGCGGCTTCAGGAGCTGGACATAGTCCTGCCAGCGGGCGGGAGCACGGGCTGTGGAATGGGCCGCGGCCATGGCCATTGCATATACTCTTCAAAAGCGAAGGGCGCGCCGGACCAACCGACGCGCCCCCCAAAGACTTGGTCCCGAAGGGTCCCGCGCCCCCCTAGTGATGGGCGTCGGGCTTCACCACCGGCAGTTCGTTGAACTGGTGGAACGGCGGGGGCGAGGACAGCGTCCACTCCAGGGTGGTCGCGCCTTCGCCCCAGGGGTTGGCCTCGGCCTTGCGGCGTCGGATCGCGGCCTCGGCAAGCACCAGCAGGAACACACCGACAGCGACGAGGGTCACGACGTAGCCGACGGAAGAGATGTAGTTCCAGTAGGCGAAGCCGTCCGGGTAATCGATGTAGCGGCGCGGCATGCCCTGGAGGCCCAGGAAGTGCTGCGGGAAGAAGATAAGGTTCACGCCGACGAACATGATCCAGAAGTGCAGGGCGCCGAGGAACTCGTTGTACTTCACACCCCACATCTTCTCGAACCAGTAGTAGAAGCCGGCGAAGATCGCGAACACGGCCCCCAGGCTCAGCACGTAGTGGAAGTGAGCCACCACGTAGTAGGTGTCGTGCAGGCTGTAGTCGATGCCGGCGTTCGCAAGCACGACGCCGGTCACGCCGCCCACCGTGAACAGGAAGATGAAGCCGATCGCCCAGAGCATGGGCGTCTTGAACTCGATGGAGCCGCCCCACATGGTCGCGATCCACGAGAAGACCTTCACCCCGGTTGGCACCGCGATGACCATGGTGGCCGCCACGAAGTAGGCGCGCAGCTCGATGCCCATGCCGACCGTGTACATGTGGTGCGCCCACACGACGAAGCCGATGAAGCCGATGGCGACCATGGCATAGGCCATGGCGAGATAGCCGAAGACCGGCTTCTTCGAGAACGTCGCCACGATGTGGCTGATGATGCCGAAGCCGGGCAGGATCAGGATGTAGACCTCGGGGTGGCCGAAGAACCAGAACAGGTGCTGGTACATCACCGGGTCGCCGCCGCCGGCCGCGTCAAAGAAGTGGGTCGAGAAGTTGCGGTCCGTCAGCAGCATGGTGATCGCGCCGGCGAGCACGGGCAGCGAGAGCAGCAGCAGGAAGACGGTGACCAGCACCGACCAGACGAACAGCGGCATCCGATGCAGCGTCATGCCGGGCGCGCGCATGTTGAAGATGGTCGTGATGAAGTTGATCGAACCAAGGATCGAGCTCGCGCCCGCCAGGTGCAGCGACAGGATCGCCAGGTCCATCGACGGTCCCGTGTGGCCCGAGGTGGAGAGCGGCGGATAGGCGGTCCAGCCGCCGCCGAAGCCTTTCCCGGGGCCGCCGTCGACGAACATCGACAGGCACAGCAGCACCCAGGCCGCCACCAGCAGCCAGAACGAGATGTTGTTCATCCGCGGGAACGCCATATCCGGCGCGCCGATCATGATCGGGACGAACCAGTTGCCGAAGCCGCCGATCAGCGCCGGCATGACCATGAAGAAGATCATGATCAGGGCGTGGGCCGTGACCACCACGTTGAAGCCGTGCTTCGAGGCCTCCACCAGACCAAGCTGCGCCAGGAAGCTGCCCTCGGTGAACACCTGGATGCCCGGCTCGGCCAGCTCCCAGCGGATCAGGCCGGAAAGGGCCCCGCCGACGATCCCCGCCATGATGGCGAACAGGATGTACAGCGTGCCGATGTCCTTGTGGTTCGTCGAAAGGAACCAGCGGGTGAAGAACCCGGGCGTGTGCCCGTGGTCGTCGTGATGATCGTGAGCGGCGGCTTGAGCCATCTTACGCAGGTCCTGAAGTTATTTCGCGGCCGGCGCGGCGGGCGCAGGCGTTGTGGCGGCCGGAGCGGTCGCGGCGGCGGGTTGTGCGGCGGCCTCGGCGTCCACCGCCTCCGCCACACGGGGCGTCAGCGTGGCGGGGGCGGCGCCGGCGACCTTGCCGCCCTTGCTCGCTACCCAGGCGTCGAACTCAGCCTGGGGCACGACCCGCACCTCGATCGGCATGAACGCATGGTCGACGCCGCAGAGTTCGCGGCAGTTGCCGTAGTAGACGCCAACCTTGTCGGCGCGGAACCAGGTCTCGTTCAGACGCCCCGGGATCGCGTCCGTGATGACGCCGAACGAGGGCACGGCGAAGGCGTGGATCACGTCCGCGCCGGTGACCTGGACGCGGACGACCTTGCCCACCGGCACCACCATCGGCTCGGTGGCCGCGAGGCGGAACGGCACGTTGCGTTGCTGCGCCTCGTCCTCCGGCAGGACGTTGGAGATGAACTCGGCGATCTCCTGGTCGGGATACTCATAGCCCCAGTACCACTGGTAGCCGACGGCCTTCACCGTGAGGTCCGGCTTGGGCATGTCGTTGTAGGCGAAAAGAAGCCGGAACGAGAAGATCGCGATGAACACGAGGATTAGGACAGGAACCAGCGTCCAGACCACCTCCAGCGCCGTGTTGTGGCTGAACTTCGCCGGCACCGGATTGGCGCGCTTGTTGTAGCGCACGATGATCCAGACCAGCAGCGCCAGCACGAACAGCGTGATCGCCGTGATGATCGGCAGCAGGATCACGTCGTGGAAGAAGATCGCGTGCTCGCGAAGCGGCGTCACGCCGGGCTGAAGGGCGATGGCCCGATCAACCGGCGCCCCTATCTCCTGGGCCATGGCGGCCGCGCCCCAGAACGCCGACGTCGCGCCCGCGAGGGCCCCCGCCGCCCGCGTCCGCAATCCCTGAAAGCTCGACTTCATGTCCCCTCGGTCTGCTTGGCCGGCGGCGGCCCCCGTTTCACGGGCGAAACGCCTCCGCCGACGACGGAACAGGACGCGCAGACGCAGGTTGCCCGACGCCCGACCGGCCCCTTCGCGGGGGTCCATACGCGCATCGTCGGGCCTTGCCAAGGCGTCAGCGCCCCGAACGCGGCGCACGGGCGGGCAAGGGGCGCGCAAGGGCCAATCTGTCGCAGGGACGGCGGGCCACAGGCGCCGGCGGGTGACGCTGGCGGCGCCAATCCCTATGTTCGCCCCATGAACGCGCCCGTTTCCGCTCCTTCGATCCTCGACTCCGCCGGTGTCGACCCTGTCCGCGCCGGCGAAATCCTGTCCGACGCCCTCGCCGGGGCCGACGATGGGGAACTCTTTGTGGAGCGGTCCGAGAGCGAGTCGTTCCTGTTCGACGACGGGCGCCTGAAGTCGGCGGCCTATGACGCCACGGAGGGCTTCGGCCTCCGCGTCGTGGCCGGCGAGACGGCCGGCTACGCACATGCGAGCGAGATCTCGGAGGCCGCCATCCGCCGGGCTGGCGATTCGGCCAGCCTGGCCAAGCGCGGCTACGCGGGCGTGGCCGCCGAAAGTCCACGCGCGACGAACGCCAAGCTGTACGGCGAGGACAATCCCCTGGCCTCCCCCGAGTTCTCGGACAAGGTCGCGCTGCTGCAGGAGATCGACGCCTGGGCCCGGGCGCGCGATCCGCGCGTGGTCCAGGTCATGGCCTCGATCGCCGGCGAGCGGCGGACGGTGGAGATCCTGCGCGCCGACGGCCGGCTCATCCGGGACGTGCGCCCCCTGAGCCGGATCAACGTCCAGGTGACGGTCGAGCGCGATGGCCGCCGCGAGAACGGCTACACCGGGGCCGGCGGGCGGGCGGGCTTCGAAACCTGGATCAGCGCCGAGAAGTGGCAGGCGCAGGTGGACGAGGCGCTGCGCCAGGCCCTGACCAATCTGGACGCCGTCCCCTGTCCCGCCGGGGAGATGGACGTGGTGCTGGGCCCGGGCTGGAACGGGGTGCTGCTGCATGAAGCCGTCGGCCACGGGCTGGAGGGCGACTTCAACCGCAAGGGCACCTCGGCGTTTTCCGGGCGCATCGGCCAAAGGGTGGCGGCGCCGGGCGTCACCGTCTTCGACGACGGTTCGATCCTTGGGCGCCGTGGCTCGCTGACCGTGGACGACGAGGGCACGCCGACCGAGCGGACCATCCTCATCGAGGACGGCGTCCTCGTGGGCTACATGCACGACCGCATGAGCGCCCGGCTGATGGGCATGGCGCCCACCGGCAATGCGCGCCGACAGTCGTACGCCCACATGCCGATGCCAAGGATGACCAATACCGGCATGCTCGGTGGCGACACGCCGCGAGAGGAGATGATCGCCTCGACGAAGCGCGGCCTCTACTGCGCCAATTTCGGCGGGGGGCAGGTGGACATCACCAACGGCAAGTTCGTCTTCCAGTGCACCGAGGCCTACCTGATCGAGGACGGCAGGATCACCGCGCCCGTCAAGGGCGCGACCCTGATCGGCGACGGGCCCTCAGCGCTCACCCGCGTCACCATGGTCGGCGATGATTTCGACTTCGATCCCGGCATCGGCGTCTGCGGCAAATCGGGCCAGAGCGTCCCGGTGGGCGTCGGCCAACCCTCGCTCAAGATCACGGGCCTGACGGTGGGCGGGACGGCGGTCTGATCGTCGTCACAGAGGCAAACCTTTCCCGGATTTAATGCACCTTACGGTCATTTAACTCGCGAGTTGCAACGCACCGGGCCACTTCTCGCCGCAATTGGGGAGAGGTTCCGGAATGTCGTTCTTTCACCTGCTGGCTCAGGCGGCTGTCGCCGCCACGCCCGAGGCTGCGGCCCAGCAGGGCGTCATCGCCTATCCGCCGGCGTTCTTCGACAGCTTCCGGCCCGCCAACGCCATGGAGATGGTGCAACGCGTTCCCGGCTTCACGTTCGACGGTGGCGACGACGTCCGCGGTTTCGAAGGCGCAGCGGGCAATGTTCTGATCGACGGCCAGCGTCCGTCTTCCAAGAGCGACAACCTCGAATCGATCCTGCGTCGCCTGCCGGCCAGCCAGGTCGCGCGCATCGAACTAATCCGCGGTTCGGCCCCCGGCATCGACATGCAGGGCAAGACCGTGCTGGTGAACTTGGTCCGCAAGGACGGCGGCGGCTTCCGTGGGCTCGTGGCGTTTGCGACCAACCATGTGATCGACGATGGCCGCACGGCTCCCCAGCTGCGCATCGAGGGTTCCGGCGGGCGCGACGGACGATCCTGGGAGCTCAGCCTCCTTTCCGCACGCTACTTCGACGACGGCTCAGGGGACGGGCCAGGCATACGGGTCGCTCCGAACGGCGACGTCCTGATCCGCTCCTTCATCGAGACCGAGGGCAACGGGGGCGAAACGACCCTGACCGGCGCCTTCGAAACCCCATTCGCCGGCGGCAATCTGCGGTTGAATGGCCTCATCGGCTTGGACGAGTTTGACTACGACGAACAGAACCGACGCTCGTTTCCCGATGCGACGGAGGAGCGCGACCAGTTAGGCGACGACGAGAAGCAGGTCGAGGTCGGGGCACGTTTCAACCGCGGCTTCGGCGAGCGCACTTCACTCGAGTTGGTGGCGCTGCAGCGTTATGAGGACGGCCACTTCGGCGAGACCTTCCAGAAGCCAGGATCGACCACCTTCTTCTCGCTCGACACCGAGATCGGAGAGAGCATCGGCCGCGGCGTCCTCAAGCACCGCTATTCCACCTCTCTGTCCTTCGAGGCGGGGGCGGAAGGCGCTTTCAATTTCCTCGAGAGCAAGACCGATTTCGCGGTCAACGGCGCGCCCCAGAGCCTTCCGGCCGCGAACGTCCGGGTCGAGGAGAAGCGCGGTGAGGTGTTCGCCAAGGCGACCTGGCGGCCCGCGTCCCAATGGACTCTAGAGGGCGGCCTACGACAGGAAGGCTCGAAGATCTCTTCGAGTGGAGACGTCGACCTCGGAAAGACCCTCTACTTCACGAAGCCACGGATCGCCGCGACCTGGGCGCCCAGCGCGACGACCCAACTCCGAGCTCGCCTGGAGCGAGAGGTGGGCCAGCTAGACTTCGAGGACTTCGTCGCGGACACCGATTTCAACACCGGCTCGGGGGTCCAGGCGGGCAACCCCGATCTCGATCCCGAGCAAGCCTGGGTGGCGGAGGTGACGCTGGAGCAGCGCTTCTGGGGCGCTGGCGCCCTTGTGCTGACCTACCGCCACTTCGAGCTGAAGGACGCCATCGACCGCGCGCCGGTTACGGCGCCCAACGGCGACGTGTTCGACGCACCGGCCAACATTGGTGACGGGACCAAGGACGAGGTCGCAGTCACCCTGACTCTGCCCCTGCAGAAGCTGGGCTGGACCGGTGCGCAGCTTCGCGGCCAAGCCACCTGGCGCGACAGCGAGGTGACGGATCCCACGACCGGCGAAGCCCGGGAGATCTCGGCTCTTAGGCCTCTATCCTGGGAGGCGCACTTCACCCACGACCTGCCACAATACCAGCTCAACTGGGGCATCGACGTCTTCGGCGGCTGGCGTGAGAGCTACTACCGCTTTGACCGGGTCCAGGACCGCAAGCTGAAGACATGGGTCTCGGTATTCGCCGAATGGAAACCCAAGCCCGATATCCACATCCGCGCCGAACTGGCCAACATCGGCGAACGCGGCCTGCGCGACACCTTCACCGTCTACAACGGGCCTAGGGACGTGGCGCCCTTGCGGTTTGTTGACGATCGCGACCGGCAATTCGGCCGGATGCTCTTCCTCCGGGTCCGGAAAACGTTCGGCAGCTAGGGCGGCGCACCGAACACGGCCGCGGAAGGAACAGCCTGCGCTCCTGGGGGTTCTTGTCGCCGACGCGCGACAGGAGGCGAACCCGTGAAGATCAGCGACGTGATGACGGCCCAGGTGGCCACTGCGACCCCAAAAAGCACCATCGCCGAGGTGGCCCGCACCATGGCGGACGTCGAGAGCGGCGTGGTGCCGATCACGGACGACGGGAAGGTCGTGGGCCTGATCACGGACCGCGACATCGTCCTTCGCGTGGTGGCCGGGGGCATGTCGCTGGATACGCCCGTTTCGACCGTTATGACCGAGGAGGTCGAGAGCTGTCGGGAGGACGAGAACGTCGCCGATGCGGCGGCGCGCATGGGTGACCGGCAGATCCGCCGCCTCGTGGTCCTGAACGACCAGGGCCGGCTGACCGGCATAGTCTCCCTGGGCGACATCGCCCTCGACTATGGCGCCAAGCAGGTCGGGCGCACGTTGGAGGAGATCTCCGAACAGACGCCCGCCGCCCACTGACGGCGGTGGGCGGCGCGCCCCCGCCTATCCCAACCAGTCGATGAAGCCGCACTTGGCCATCCAGGCCAGGCCCAACTCCAGCGCGCGCCTTTGGGGGCCGGGGAAGGCTGTCAGCACCTCCCGGACGCTGGCCCCGCCCCCCGCGGCGATCAGAGCCCAGGCCTCGGCGCACAGTTCGGGCGGCGCGCGGAAGCTGGGAAAGGCGGCGTCCAGCGCGACGGCGTCCGCCTCACGGACCTGATCGGCCGTCACCCCGGGGGCGACGACGAGACGCGTATCAAGCGTAAGCGCAGCGGTGGCGAAGCCGGCGAAATCGCGGAAGGGGTCGCCCTTTATGGGATTGGCGCGGACCTGGACCGGGGGATCGCTCGCGCGGCTCCGGACTCGCGCCAGCTCATCCGTCAGCGCATGGATCTGGCGGGCCACGACCGGCCAGTCGAACATGGCGGCGACCCGGGCGCGCCCCGCACCCCCCATCCGCCGCCGCAGCTCCTGCGACCGGATCAGCTCGGCCAGCGCGGCGCCCGCGCGGCCCACGTTGACGGCGGTATGCTGCGCCACCTGGCCGACATAAACCTGATAGGCTGTGCTCTCGACCGTATGGCGTTCCACCATCGCCGCGCCGAGACCGCCGCCAGAAGGTCCGCCAAGCGTGGGGATCAGGAACCCCTCGGCGCCATCCCGCAGCGTGAAACGATAGCCGTCCCAGTCGCTGGCGACGATCGGCAGTCCGGCCGCCATGGCCTCCAGCGGTGTGATGCCGAAGGTCTCCTGTATATTGTCCACCAGCGAGAGGAAGATGTCGGCCGCCGCCCAGAGCTCGCCGAGCTGCTCCCGATCATTGCCGTCGATGAAGCGGACCGTCACATCCGGCGCGAGCGCCCGGGCGGCCTGCTCGTAGTAGCCCTGGTCCGTATCGCCCGGGAACCAGCCGGCCATCGCGAACGTCACCCGCGCGCCGGTCGCAGCGCGGGCCTGCTGCACCGCCCGGAACATCGGTTGGGGAAAGGCCTTCTCGTAGTAGGAAAGCCGCCCCACCCAGAGAACGAGTACGTCGTCATCGGCGAGCCCGAAAGCCGTCCGCAGGCGGCTGCGCGCCTCCGCGCGGTCGGCCTGGGCGGCCAGGGCGGCGGCGTCGACGCCGAGCGGGATCACCGGCAGCGCCGGCAGCGGCGGAGGGCGTCCGCCTGTGCGCTCCGCCAGATGGGCGCCCCAGCCGGCGAACATGGCCTGCAGATTGTCGCGAACGGCGGGCGAAGTACAGATGAGCGCATCCCACGGGTGCATGGGCGCCACCGCCGCCTCGGCGATGATCCGGCGCATGGCTGGCGGCGCTATGGTATGAATCAGCCCGATCAGGCTCCAGGCGCGGTCCGAGGCGCGCCGCCGGCGCATCCAAGCAAGGTCGGCAAGCTCCGGCTGGCCGCGGAGCAGCACCCCGGCCGCCGCGGGCGCGCCGGAGGCTGCCAGACGCTCTACCCCGATCGCCGTCGCTGCTGGACTTTCGCCGTAGAGGTCGCCAGCGACCTCTGCCGCCGTCGCCGGCTCCAGGCTGAGCACATCGATCCGCTCGTACCCGCCGTGCCGGGCCAGGGCGCGCCATAGCGCCAGGTTGGCCACGTCCTTGCCGAAGGGATTTTGCGCGAGCGTCATCCGGCCCGGCGGATGCAGGATCGACAGGCGGCCGCGAAGCGCACCGGGCTCGGCGCGAGTGCTCATGGCGCTGGTTCTAGGACGCCGGCGCCGGATACGTCGACCGTCTGCGCCCCGGTCATGGCCATCGAGTGCGCGCCACTTGGGCCAGTTCCTCGAGCCAGCGGCGCACCTCGGTGAAGACCAGGAATTCCTCGTGCACGCGCTCTTCCGCGCTGCGCGCCAACGCATCCCGTGCGTCCGGATCGCAGAGCAGTTCGCCGAGCGTGCGCGCGACCTCGTCGGCGTCCTGCGGATCACAGACGAGACGTCCGTCGAGGCCGTCCCGGATCTGATGGCGCAGGCCCACGGCATGGGTGCCCATCACCGCCACGCGCTTCCACATCGCCTCGGTGGCCGTGAGACCAAAGCCTTCCTGCAGCGAATTCTGCGCCACCACGTCCGAGCATCGCTGCAGGGCGTTCACGATGAGCGCGTTCTCCTTCTGCGACGACATAGGAAGGGACAGCACACAGATGTCCGCCTGTTCCGCGGCGGGCAGCGCGCGGTAGGCGGCGCAGATCTCTTCCAGCACCTCGCGCGCCTCCGGGTCGTCCGCCACGGCCCCGGGCTCCGGGCCCGCCATCACCAGCCTCGCATGAGCCAGAGCCCGGCGGGCGCGCTCGTTGTCCGGCGGATCGTGCTTCGCCATGCGCTTCATGCGGACGAAGCCCTCCATGAGCGGCAGAAAGCCCTTCAACCGATCCCAGCGGGACACCTGGGTCACGATCGGCCGGAACAGCAGGCCGATGTCGGCGCCGTCCGCGGCCGGAGCCCAGCCGCCATCGGGCTGCAATCTCTGGACCACCGACTCGAACGGAGGCGCCAGCACGGGTCCGAGCGGGGCCTGCAACGCGGCGTCGACGAGGATGCCGACCAGCTTGTGGATCGGCAGGACGCGGTTCTTGTGGCTGAGGGGATCTATCCCGGGCGGGATCGTGGCCGCGCGGCCAGCGAAACATCCGGGGATGTACTCCGCCGCCGTGAAGACGCCACGGTCATACAGAGGCGCGAAACCCTCCAGGAATTGCCAGGCGGCACGGGTGCGCGGCGTATCGAGGCCCAGTCCGATGTGGCAACGCCACACGGCGGCGATGTCCATCCGCGCCCGCAGGATCGCGCCCGCGCCCATCGGCTGCGGGTCGTGGATCACCAGGACATCGCCCGCGTCCATGTGGGCCTGGATCTGGTCGGCGCTCGCGCGGCTCACGCGCTCGTAAAGGTCGCGGTCCGGCGTGGTCAGATGGGGGTCGCCCTGGTCGTGGATCAGGTTGTGCAGGCGTTTGGTCAGGGCGAAGAAGCCGGGCTCGTCGGTCTCCATGACCAGCCATTCGGCCTCCACGCCCAGCTCGCGAAGCACGCCGACCAACGGCCCCATCAGTTCGGCCACCCCGCCGCCGCGCGCCGTGCTGTTCACCATCCAGACGCGTCGGCCGGCCAGGACAGGCGCCAACCGCGCGGCCTCTTCCCGCAGCGCGCGCACCGCCCCGTTCAGGTGCGCCATTCCCTGGTATCGCTCGAGCGAGAAGCCGTCGTGCGGTTCGATCCGCTGCGCCATGCGTGCCGGACCTCCTTGGGTTCTGGCTCTACTGCCCGATGCCGGGCGCCCGCTCAACCGTGGCGGCCCTCGGCGATCTCTTCGACCATCTTCTCGCAGAAGGCCGGCAGGTCATCGGGTTTACGCGACGTGACGAGGCCGCCGTCGACGACCACCTCCTCGTCCACCCACTCGGCGCCGGCGTTTCTGAGGTCGGCCTGCAGGGAGGGCCAGGACGTCATCCGACGGCCCTTCACCGCACCGGCGTCGATCAGCGTCCAGGGCCCATGGCAGATGGCCGCAATCGGTTTCGACGCCTGGGCGAACCCGCGGATGAAGTCGATGGCCTGGGGTTCCAGCCGCAACTGGTCGGGGCTGATCACCCCGCCGGGCAGCACGATGGCGTCGTAGTCCTGTGCGCGAACCTGCGAGAGTTCGCGGTCGACCCGCACAGGGTCACCCTTATCGTGATGGCGGAAGCCCTGGATATGGCCGCTCCCGGGCGCCACCACCTCCACCTCGGCTCCAGCCGCCTTCAGGGCGTCCACCGGCGCCTCGAGCTCGACCTGCTCGAAACCGTCGGTCGCCAGCACGGCGACCTTCTTACCCCGCAGCTTCGCCTCCGCCATTTCGCGCTCCTGAGCTTCAGACCGTATGGAGCGTCAACCGGCGAACGCACCAGGCGTTCCCGGCGCAGATCCGGCGGCGCCTGGAGGAGCGGCAAGATTGAGAGAAATGGCGCGCCCGGAACGATTCGAACGTCCGACCCTCAGATTCGTAGTCTGATGCTCTATCCAGCTGAGCTACGGGCGCGCACCGCCTGTCGGCGAGGGCGCGGAACCTAGTCGCGGGCGGGAGGGAGCGCAAGTCCCCCTCCTCGCCTTTTTCTCGCGTCCGCCTAGCGCGGGATGGGGAGGGCTCCGCCCAGGATGCCCTTGCGCAGGATGTCGGCCGCGCTGGGGGGCTTGGCCGGCTGCTGCTGCTGGCGCGGCGGACGCTGCCCCGGGCGAGGCGGCGTATCCTCGTCGTCCTCGTAGCCGCCCATCATGCCCGGCATCGGCTGGCCCAGCATGCCGCCGGTGGCCGAGCGGTAGCGGACCTTCACCGCCCACTGTTGATTCCAGGTGACCTTCGGGTCTTTCGGCCGCGGCGGATAGATGAAGTTGGCCTCCCCGCCGTAGGCCGCGAGCTGGGCCAGGGCCTGTGGCGCGGCGTCCAGGAACTCCTTCGGCACGGCGCAGGTCTTGGTGGCCGGGCCCATCAGGGCCTTCGAGGCGACCAGGCGGTTCAAGTCGGAGGGGCTCAGATAATCCGGCATGGCGAAGGCGGCGGCCTGCACCTCGGACGATGTCCACATCGCCATGGTCTCGCCCGACCCGCCGATGGCGGTGGCGTAGTAGGCCTGGGCGTTCGGCACCAAGTTCCAGCCCAGATTCACGTGGCCGGCCGGAGCCTTCTCGTTGGTGGTGAGGTTGATCGGCGCCAGGAAGTCCTGGTCCTCCTCGAGGCTGAAGTTGATCTCGGGGTTGTAGTTGCCGCGGATCGTGTGGCCGCCCACCAGCGAGCCCTCGGACGGGACGGCGGTGCGGGTCCGCTCGTTCGGCCACTCGCCATAGGTCTTGTTGCGGCCCGGCGACGGCGGCCGCATGGGACGGAAGTCGATGCCCTTGAACGCGGCCATGGCCTGCGGAATCTGGCCCTCAGCCATCTTGGCGAAGTCGATCACCACCGGCTGGCCCGGACGGGCCCGCTCGCCGCAGCCCCAGAAGATCAGCATCTTCCCGCGCGGCTTCTGGTATTCGCGCGGAACCTCGTACTCCTCGGGCTCCTCGCGGACCACGGGAACGGCCTTGGGCGTCAGCAGCGGAAGCGCCGGGCCGGCGCCAAGGATCTCGGGCGGCAGATGGTCGGCGTGCGGCTCGGCGTTGGTCTGGCTGGAGCCGAGCTGGAGCTGCAGCGTCTTGTTCGCGCCGCCGCCGCCCATCATGGCGCGCATCATCGCCTGCGGATCGGGACGGCCGCCTCCCCCGCCCATGCCCGGCATGCCGAAGCCCGTCTGAGTCGAGGCGCTCATCCAGTAGACGGCGATCGGCGGGGTGACCTTCTGGCCCGACTGCTGGGCTGTGGCGGCAGTGGCCGTAACGGCGACGCCCGCGATGAGCGCGAGCTTGCGTCCCAGACGCATTGTGGACTCTCCTGAACGAACCCGGTTTACGAAGCTACTACCAGCCGGCCCCTCAGCCCGGAAGGTCCCGCCAGCAGGGGACATACGCATCTTCCCAGGGCTTGGCTTCAAACACCCCCCGGGCGACGGCGCGGGCCAGCGTGTCGGCCGCCAGCGCGCCGAGTCGGGCGATCGAATAGGCCTCCGGTTCGGCGAGGCGCTTCCGCCCTGTCGTGAGCGCAAAGACGACGTCGCCGTCGAAGGGGGCGTGGATCGGACGGATGGCGCGCGCCAGACCGTCCTGCGCCATCACGGCGACCCGTTTCGCCTGGGCCGGCGTCAGGATCGCGTCGGTGGCCACGCAGGCGATGGTGGTGTTGCGCGCCTCGGCCGGCCGTTTCGCAGGCCCCCACTCGTCCGGAGCGGCCTTGAGGGCCGATGCGCCCAGCCCGCCAAACTCGCCACCCAGTTCGTAGGGGGCGGCCCAGAAGGCGCGGCTTCCCGGCGCGATCACCGAACCCCAGCTGTTCACCGCGACGATCGCGCCCACCGTATAGCCGTCCGCCGTAACGGCCGAAGCCGAGCCCGTCCCGCCCTTCAGGCCGCCCGCCATGGCGCCGTAGCCCGCGCCGGCCGTACCCAGGGCTAAGTCCACCCCCGTTGCGGAGATGGCGCGGACGCCCAGCTCCCTGTAGGGGGGCGCCTCGCCCCAGGCCTTATCGCCGCCGTTGGACATGTCGAACAGGATCGCCGCGGGAACCACCGGCGACGGCGGGATGCCCGCGACAAGACCGTAGCCGCGCCCGCGCGCGCCCAGCCAGGCGACCACGCCGTCGGCGGCGGCGAGCCCGTAGACCGAGCCCCCCGACAGCACCACAGCGTCCACAGCGTCCACAAGGTTCTCGGCCGCCAAAGCGTCGGTCTCCCGCGTGCCGGGCGCTCCGCCACGGACATCCACGGCGCAGACGGCGCGGTCGTCCGGCAGCACCACGGTGACACCGGTGCGGGCGCCTTCATCCTCCGCCTGCCCGACTTTCAGGCCGGGCACGTCGGTGATCAGGTTGCGAGGCCCTGGACCTGCGCGATTTGCATCCATAGGTGGGAGGTCGCACGAGCGGGTGTTTGTTGTCCACGCGGGCGGCCCGCTATGGTCCAGTTTCGCGTCGTCAGGAGCCGTCCCCCTCGTGAAATCTCCGCTTCTTGCCCTCGTCGCGGTCGCCGCGCTCGTCTCCTCCTGCGCGACGCCCCAGCGCGCCGTCTCGCAGGCCGCGCCTGCCGCCGCGCAGGGTCAGGCCATGGTCGCCGCCGCCAATCCGATGGCGGTGGAAGCCGGGCTGAAGGTGCTGCGCGCCGGCGGCTCGGCGGTCGACGCCGCCGTAGCCGTGCAGGCTGTGCTGGGCCTCGTGGAGCCTCAGAGCTCGGGCCTGGGCGGCGGCGCTTTCCTCACCTACTACGACGCCGAGACGAAGCAGGTCACCGCCTACAACGGCCGCGAAATGGCCCCGAGCGGCGCCAGCCCCGACATGTTCCTCGGCCCGGACGGCAAGCCGATGAACCGCCGCGAAGCCATTCTCTCCGGCCGATCCACCGGCGCGCCGGGGGCGGTCGCCATGCTCCATCTCGCCCAGGGCCAGCACGGCAAGCTGCCCTGGAAGGACCTGTTCGGCGAGGCCGAACGGCTCGCCACCGAAGGCTTTCCCGCCCCCGGTCGCATGGCCGCCGCCGCCGCCGGACGGGCGCCGCAGGCCGCGACGCCCGACGCCGTCGCCTATTTCACCAAGCCCGACGGATCGAAGATCCAGTCAGGGGATCTTGTCCGCAATCCGGCCTACGCCGAGACGGTGCGGAAAATCGCCGCGGAAGGCGCCAAGGCCATACTGGAGGGTTCGATCGCGCAGGCCATCGTCGCCAAGGTCCAGGAGGCTCCGAACCCCGGAACCCTCAGCCTCGCCGACCTCGCCGCCTACAAGGCCAAGGCGGGGCCCGCCGTCTGCCGACCCTATCGCGTCTACATCGTGTGCACGCCGCCGGCTCCCTCCGGCGGGCCAGCGGTTCTGGAGGGCCTCGGCATTCTCGAGAACACCGCTATCGCCGAACATCCCAACGACGCCCAGGGTTGGTACCTGTTCGCCCAGGCCAGCCGCCTGATGTACGCCGATCGCGACCGGTACATGGGCGATCCCGACTTCGTTGACGTGCCGACCGAAGGCCTGCTGGACCGCGACTACCTCAAGGAACGCGCTGGTCTGATCGGCCCAACGGCCAGCGCGACGGTCGCCCCCGGAACGCCCCGGGGCGCCGGCGCCCGCGCGCCGGATGGAACCACCGAGGAGGCCGGCACCACTCATTTCGTGATCGTCGACCGGTGGGGGAACGTCGTCTCGATGACGACGACGGTCGAGAGCACCTTCGGGTCGGGCCGGATGGTGGGCGGCTTTTTCCTCAACAACCAGCTGACCGACTTCTCGTTCGCGCCGGAAAACCGCGACGGAACGCCCGCCGCCAACGCCGTGGCGCCGCGTAAGCGGCCGCGCTCGTCCATGGCCCCCGCCATCGTGCTCGACCAGAACCGCAACTTCGTGGCCGCAGTCGGATCGCCGGGCGGCCCGTCCATCCTGGCGTACAATCTAAAGACCCTGGTCGGCGTGCTCGATTGGAGGCTGCCGATGCAGGACGCCATCGAGCTGCCCAACCTGATTGCCGGCGGCAGCTTCTACGCCGCCGAAGTCGACAAGTTCTCGCCGGAGGTGAAGGCGGGGCTGGAGGCCAAGGGCGTGAAACTTTCGTCCGGCTTCGGGGCCGAGGGCTCGGGGCTCCACGGCGTCGAGGTCACGCCGCAGGGTCTCCGCGGCGGCGCCGATCCCCGGCGCGAAGGGGTGGCGCGGGCGCCCTGACCTGTGGCCGGCGCCTTGGCGTCTGGGCGCGGACGGACGGCGCGCCGGGCAGGCGCAGTTCGAATACCGTGCCCTGCGGCCCCGTTACCGACAGGCTGAGGTCGCCACCGTGGCCCTGGGCCAATTCGCGGGCGATCGCGAGGCCCAGGCCTGTCGAATCCGGCCGCCCCGAGCCGGCGAAGGGCTGGAACAGGCGCTCGCGGATGCGCTCGGGGATGCCGGGCCCATTGTCTGAAATGCGGATCAGGCATGCGCCGCCGAGGGCCTCCATCGAAACCTCGATTCGAGCCGGTTCCTCGCGCCCGACCTGATGTTCCAGCGCCTGTCGCGCATTGCGGAACAGGTTCACCAGGATCCGGTGCAGGTGATCCGGGTCGGCGACGACCCGCTCGGCGGCGGTCAGACGCGACACCAGTTTCACGCCCGTCTCGGCCAGGCGCGCCTCGGCGGCTGCTTCAGCCACCGCCTCGGCCAGCGCAACGGTCTGGACCTCCGGCGCGGCGGGCTCGGTCTTGCCGTAGGCCAGAACGTCAGAGGCGAGCTTCACGGCCCGGTCCAGCGCCCGCTCCAGTCGCGGCAACGCCTGGCTGACCTTGGGGTCCTTCAGGGCCGCGAGCCGCTCGGAGGCGAGCTGGGCGCTCGTCAGCATGTTCTTCAGGTCGTGGTTGATCTTGGCCACGGCCTCGCCCAGCGCCGCCAGCCGGGCCCGGGAGTTGAGCGCGGCGCGCAGATCGGCCTGCATCCGATCCAGCTCGGCTTCGGCCCGCCCGATTTCGTCGCGGCGGCCCGACAGGTGGATATGGGCGGCCGGATCTTCCGGATCCGCACGGAACCGCTCCATGGCGAAGGTGATCCGCTGCATGGGCCGCACCAGGAAAAGATTCAGGGCCAGATAGACGATCACGCCCGAGAGCGCCGCCACCCCGGCCACGATCGCGACGAGGCGCCAGAGATAGCCGGCCAGCGCCCGCTTCAGCTCCTTGTCGGTGGCGACGAACTCGATGAAGTCCGCCTCGCGGAACCTCGGCTCGGCGACGACCCGCACCCAGCCGCCCGACCCCAGCAGCGTCTGGAAAGGCGCGAACAGGGCCAGCCCCGCCGCCCGCGGACGCAGATCCACCAGATAAGGCGGCTGCTCGGGCCTGTCGCCGGCGAACACCAGCGCCCGCACGCCGCCCGTGGAGACCGCCACGATCTCGACGCCGGCCCCCTCCAGGAGCTGGGTCTTTAGCTGCTCGCTGACCACGCGGTCCGGGGCCACTTCCGGCGCCAGCGACGCCAGCTCGGCGGCGCGAACGCGATCCAGCAGCCACTGCCGCTCGAAGGCCGCCATGGCCGGCGGGATCGCCAGCGCGCCGCCCAGCGTCGCGAACACGACGGTCAGGACGAGCAGCCGTGCGGACAGGCCCCCGGGCCAGAACAGGCGGCGCCGGTGTCGCTCCTTGGCTTCCGTCGGCTGGGAGGCGTCCGCCATCACGCCTCCGACTTAGCGCCGCCGCGTCTTCACGGCAACGCGAGGACCTCGACGGAGCCCCTCTAATCCGCGCCGATCGCCTCGCCGACCGACCCAAAGCCGTCTGCGCGCAGGCGCTGGGCAAGGTCGCGCTTGATCCGTATGACAAGTCCGGGGCCGTCGTAGGCGAGAGCGGAGTAGAGCTGGACCGCCGAGGCGCCCGCGCGGATCTTGGCGTAGGCCTGGGCCCCCGAACCTATGCCCCCGGCGCCGATCAGCAGGAACCGGCCCGCCGACGCCTGGCGGAAAAGACGCAGGACCTGCGTCGAGAGTTCGAAAAGGGGCGCGCCCGAGAGGCCACCCTGCTCGCCCGCGTGCCGCGACTTCAGCGGCGGCCGGCTTATCGTCGTGTTCGAGACTATGACGCCGGCCAGGTCGTGACCGGCGACCACCTCGGCGATCGCCTCGATCTCGGTGTCCTCGAGGTCGGGCGCCACCTTCAGGAAGATGGGTGCGGCGACGCCCTGCGGAAGGGAATCGGCTGTGGCCATTACCCGAGCCAGCAGCTCTTCAAGCGCCTCGCGCGTCTGCAGGGCGCGCAGACCAGGCGTGTTGGGCGAGGAGATGTTCACCGTGAAGTACGAGGCCATCCCCCACAGCCGGCGCAGGCCCGTGGTGTAGTCGGCCAACCGGTCTTCAGAATCCTTGTTCGCGCCCAGGTTGGCGCCGACGATCCCGTGGCCGCGGTGGGCGAGGCGCTCCGCGAAGACTTCGAGGCCGGCATTGTTGAAGCCCATGCGATTGATCACGGCCCGATCCTGCCAAAGGCGGAACAACCGTGGCCGCGGATTACCGGCCTGCGGTCGCGGCGTGACCGTGCCGCACTCCACGAAGCCGAAGCCCGCGTGGAGCATCGGTGCGAACACCTCGGCGTTCTTGTCGAATCCAGGGGCGAGGCCCACCGGATTGGGCAGCTTCAGGCCAGCCAGATCGGTCGCCAGAATCGGATCGTCCTGCGGCGCACGGGGGCCCAGGCCCAGCTTCAGGGCGTGGATCGCGAGGGTGTGGGCGTCCTCTGGATCCAGGCCACGCATCGCCACCGTGGCGAGACCGTGCAGGTCGATCATGATGCCTCCACCTGCGGAATCCCGGCGCCGTCCAGCGGCGCATCGCGCACCGATCGGACGCAGGCCGTGTCCAACTCGCCGTAGTAATGCGGGAACAGGTCTCCCCCGCGCGAAGGCTCCCACTGCAGCGCGGCGCCGAGGTCGTCGGCCTCCACCTCCAGCACCACGAGGCCGGCCTGGCCGACGAAGTGCCGCCTCGCCGTCTCCTGCGCCTGGGCGGCGGTCGAGAAGTGGATGTAGCCATCCCGGCGATCCACCGCCGAACCCGTGAAACGGCCGGCGGCCTGGGCGGCGGTCCATTCGGCGCGGGGCAGGATCTTGTAGATCCGCACGGGTTCAACGCTCCGGAAAGAACAAACCGTCGAACTGCGGGCGGCCGTTGTCGTCGAACAGGAAGACCGCCGCGGCGGCCGTCGGAAAATTGCGCTGCGCCTTGGCGATCAAGCTGGCCGGCGCCGAACCCTCCCGCAGCAGCTGGACGGTGAGATCCTGGAGCCCGGGATTGTGGCCGACGACGAGAACGGTCGAGCAGCTCTCGAGCGCCTGGGAGGCCAGCCGCCTGACCTCCCCGGGATCGGCAAGATAGAGCGCCGGGTCGAACCGAGGTTCCGCTTCGGGAAACGCGCTGCACGCCGCCTCCCAGGTGCCGCGTGTGCGCGCCGCCGAGGACACCAGCGCCACGTCCGGCGCAAAGCCGAGGTCTGCGAGCCGGGCCGCCGTTTCCGCGCTCTCGCGCGCACCGCGGGGCGCCAGCCGCCGGTCGAAGTCTTCGCCGCTTGCCGAGTCCGGCTCGGCCTTGCCATGCCGAAGAAGGATCAGCCGATCCATGCACGCTCCCAGGCGCCCGATCCGGCGGCGCGCCGACCATCCACTGCGCGCAGTCCTGGCCTTGACCTTGGGCTGCGCCGCCCCGGGTGTCATAGCCTAGCGCGGCTCCGCTGCAAGCCATTGACACCGCTGGGGCGAGACGGTCCAAGGCGGCCATGACGGCGCAGGCTGCGATTGAGGCGGAGATCGAAACCGGCGGCGGGACCTGGCGCTTCCCGGCGAGCCAGCCGCTGCGTCTTGATTCGGGCGCCAGGCTCGCTCCGCTGGAGATCGCCTACAAGACCTACGGCCGCCTGAACGAGGCGAAGTCCAATGCCGTGCTCGTCTGCCACGCGCTGACGGGCGACCAGCACCTGGCCTCGATCCATCCCGTGACCGGCAAGCCCGGCTGGTGGAACCGTTTTGTCGGGCGCGGCCTGCCGCTGGACCCCGAACGTCACTTCATCATCTGCACGAATGTGGTCGGCGGCTGCATGGGCACCACCGGCCCGGCCTCGATCGATCCCGGGACCGGCGAGCCGTACGGCCTGAAGTTCCCGGTCATAACCATCGCCGACATGGTCCGCGCCCAGGCGATGTTGATCGAAGCCATGGGCATTGAGACGCTGTTCGCGGTCGTCGGCGGATCCATGGGCGGCATGCAGGCGCTGCAGTGGGCGGCGGACTACCCGGAGAAGCTGTTCAGCGTCGTCTGCATCGCCGCGGCCGCGCGCCATTCCGCCCAGAACATCGCCTTCCACGAGGTCGGCCGCCAGGCGATCATGGCCGATCCCAACTGGTGCGGCGGCGCCTATCTGACCCAGGGCGTACGACCCGAGAAGGGTCTGGCGGTGGCCCGCATGGCCGCGCACATCACCTATCTGTCCGAGGCCGCCCTGCAGCGAAAGTTCGGCCGCGAGCTGCAGCGCGACGGGCTCTCCTGGGGCTTCGACGCCGACTTCCAGGTGGAGAGCTACCTCCGCCACCAAGGCGCCAGCTTCGTCGACCGCTTCGACGCCAACTCGTACCTCTATATCACCCGAGCGCTGGACTACTTCGATCTCGCCGCCCGGCATGGCGGCGTCCTGGCGGAGGCGTTCGTGAAGGCGCGCAAGGTGAAGTTCTGTGTGCTCTCGTTCTCGTCGGACTGGCTCTATCCGACGCCTGAGAGCCGCGACATCGTCCGGGCGCTAAACGGCGCCGGCTGCCGTGCGAGCTTCGCCGAGATCCAAACCGACAAGGGCCACGACGCGTTCTTTCTCGACGAGCCCCTGCTGGACGCGACCCTGAAGGGCTTCCTGGCCGCCCAGGCCCAGGCGCGGGGGCTGGCGTGAGCCGCGTGCGCGAGGACTTCGCCGAGATCCTGAAGCTCGTCCGGCCGGGCGCGCGGGTGCTCGACGTCGGCTGCGAGGACGGCGAGCTCCTCGAGTTGCTCACGCGCGAAAAGCAGGTGGACGGCCAGGGCCTCGAGATCAGCCCCGAGGGAGTCTCGGCCTGCCTGGCGCGGGGACTGGCCGTGGTGCAGGGCGACGGCGACCGGGACCTCGACCACTTCCCGACCCGGGCTTTCGACTACGCGATCCTGTCCAAGACCCTGCAGCAGATGCGCGAGCCCAAGCACGTGCTGTCGGAACTGTTGCGCATCGCTGACCAAGCGGTGGTGTCGGTTCCGAACTTCGGCCACTGGAAGGTCCGCTGGGCGCTCGTCTCCCGCGGCCGGATGCCGGAGACCGGCGCGCTGCCGGAACCGTGGTGGTCGACCCCCAACATCCACCTCTGCACGCTGCGCGACTTCGTCTTCCTCTGCGACGACCTCGGCCTGCGCATCGACGCCTGCGCGGCGCTGTCGGACGGCCGCGCGGCGCGACCCATCGATCCGCGCCAGCCGATCGAGAACTGGCGCGCCGAAACCGCCCTGTTCCTGCTGAGCCGCAGGTCGGGAACCGAGGACGCGGCGGCGGCGGCGCCCCGCGACCTGTTCGGAGACGTCAGCCTGCCGGAGCCGGATGCGGCCGCGCCGAAGCGGAAGAGGCGGGCGCGGGCCTGACCCCGCCTAGGACCTCGGCTCCATCACGAGCCAGGGGGTCAGGCGGTGACGCCATTCCCAGGTCGCGAGCAGCTGGTCCAGTTCGCTCAAGCGCATCAGCCACTCCGGCGGATGTGGAAGCTCATGCGACTGCTCGACCGTCGTGATCTGGTGAGTTCCCTGGAATCGCGCGCGGATCGTCTCCAGCGCCCCCGGCCGCCAGACGTCGTGCGTCTCCACCACCACATGCATCCGCGTCAGCGTCGGGCTGAGATCCGGCCGCAGGATGTCCACCTCGGCGCCCTCGACGTCGACGATGACCAGGGCGCGGCGGCCGGCGAAACCCTCGAAATCGGTTGCGACGAACTCGCCGCCGACGACGACCCGGTCAGAAACTCCGTTCTTCTCGGACAGGGCGGCGCAATAGCTCCGCGCTGTTTCGCTGATGTCGTGGGCGTACACGGTCAGATGCGGAAACGCCCGGGCCAGGCCCACCGCGTAGTACCCCTCCGCACAACCGAGATCGATCACGCAGTCGATGCCCGCCTCGACGATACGGCGGATATGCGGCTGCAGGCCGGCCTCGTAGACGCCGAGCAGTCGCGCGGACAGCGAGCCCTCGGCAGCCTCCGCTGAATAGTCCATGCCGGCGAACAGCCCTCCCTGCACGGTCGTGCCCTGGCGCGCGATCAGGGTCTGGCTGAGGACCTGCGAACGCCACTTGGCGAGGAAGCGCAGGATCATCTCCAGATCGGCGAGCGACGGCGGTTCGGTCAATCCGGCGACCTGCGCCTTCAAGGCCTCCGCCGCGGCGCGGGTGAGCGGGCCGCTCATGCGGCAGGCTCTTGCATTTGCAGCGTTCGACTCACGTGCCGCCTGTCACCTTCTGTGGGCCGGGAGGCGGCCGATGAAGCGCTGTCGCCCGCTCGGCCGGGTCGCGTCAAGCCGAGGGCGCCCGGAGAACCTGCGCGCGTCCATGCCGCAGGATCAGCCTCCGGAGTTGCGCCGCCACGAGGCCGCGCGGGACAGGGGTCACCACAAACGGCCGGGCGCCAACGCCCGACTGCAGACCGATGCGGAGTATCTCGCCCGTATCGTGCCGCAGCGCGAATGTTTCCGGATAGTCCACATTGAAGTCGGCGATCGTCACCCGCAGCCCCCCCCGGGGCGGACGCCGGCCCCAGGTCGACACCGCGGCGGACAGGCTGCGGA
Source organism: Pseudomonadota bacterium (assembly GCA_049323595.1). GTDB lineage: Bacteria > Pseudomonadota > Alphaproteobacteria > Caulobacterales > Caulobacteraceae > Phenylobacterium. The sequence goes on along the minus strand of JBMOOD010000007.1, from coordinate 164,822 downwards.
TCACGGCCTCGCGCATCTCGACCTTCAGGGGAGTGTCGGGGTCGAACTGCGGCTCACACGAGGCCGGAAGCTCGATCCGCACCCGCTGCGTCGGCCCGCCGTACACCCGCCGGCGCTCGCGCTCGAAGGCGGGCTCGCCCCGCAACAGCTCGATGTTGTAGCCGGACCGTTCGGTCACAACCGCGCCGCCGGCGCGCGCCGCGACCGCATAGCTGTCGGCCCAGCGGCGCACCCGGGGCACGGCGCGCATGTCTTCGCTCCAGGCGTAGGCGTTGCGCCCGTCAATCCGGATGTCGGCGGTGGCAGTCTGGCCCAGGCGCGCATAGGGATCGCCCCACCAGGTCCGGCTGAAGCAGACGTGCCGCTTCAGCGCATCGACCGCCTGGGCGGCGGTGATCTCGGCGCCCCATGCGGGTCCGCACCATAGGCATGCCAGCAGCGCTGCGGCCGCCGCCCGGCGAGTTCCTGGCAGGTTCACCCGGCGATCGCGGCCGCGTCCTGTTCCCCCGTGCGGATGCGAAGCGCCCGCTCGAGGTCGAGGACGAAGATCTTGCCGTCCCCGATCTTGTTGGTGTTGGCGGTCGTCTGGATGGCGTCCACCACCGCCTCGGCGATGTCGGAAGGCACGGCGATCTCCAGCTTCACCTTCGGCAGCAGCTTCACCTCGTACTCGGCCCCGCGATAGACCTCCGTCTTGCCGCGCTGGCGGCCGTAGCCGCGGACCTCCGTGACGGTAAGGCCCGAGGCGCCGGCCTCGGTGACCGCGTCCAGCACGGCGTCCAGGCGACTGGGCTTGATGACCGCGATGATCAGCTTCATGCGCGCAGCGCCTCCGGCAATGCTCGATTCCAACGGCTCACAGCTAAGACCTTCGGCGCCGCGGCGCCAAGCGCCGACGCAGGGATGTAGCGTCTGGCGCCCGCGAAACCGGCGCCACGCCGGGCGCCGGCGCCAGAACGGGTCGTGCAGCCCGCACACGAACTCGTCGCCCCTGCGGCTTGACGGCGAAGGTCTGTTTCACCGCCTCCATGAGCAGCAGGCCCGCAAACCCGGGCCAGAGCCGCGAGCCGGCCTGCTCGAACCCCTCGGCCCACCCGGCCATCCAGCTCACCGGCGGAACGTAGAGCGCCCGCGTCCAGCCCGCCGGTTCGAGGTCGGCCTCGCGCAACAGCTCGGCCAGCTGGCTGCGCGTGTAGGGGCGGCCATGACCGAAGGGCGTCTTCTCGGCATTGGCCCAGAGCCCATTTCGGGCGGCGACCGTGACGATCACCCGGCCCGAGGGGGCGAGCACACGCCAGACCTCCCGGAGGTACCCGACCGGATCGTCGCTCTCCTCGAGAGCGTGCGCCAAAAGGATCCGGTCGAACAGCGCATTGGCGAAGGGCAGGCTGTCCTCAGGTGTCAGGGTGGCGAGGTTGCGCGCGTCAGCTGGCCAGACCTCGACGCCCTGTTGGGCTGGCATGCCGGCCACGACCCGCCGCGCCGTGCCTCGCAGTTGTCCGACGAGCGGCGTCGCATAGCCGAGACCCAGCACATCCAGGCCGGCGGCGTCGCCCCACGCTTCCGTCAGCTTGCGCTCCACCATGGCGCGCGCGGCCCGCCCCAAGTCAGAGGCATAGAACTGTCGAAGCTCCAGGACGTCACGCCGCATCGTGAAGTGGCTATGCTCGACGGCGGCGTCTCGCCACCCTAAATCGACATCGAACCCGAAGAGGGAGGCCCACCATGCCGCTCACCGTCCACCAGTTTCCCTGCCTGTCGGACAACTATGGATTTCTCGTCCGGGACGAAGCCAGCGGCAAGACGGCCTGTATCGACACTCCGGACGCCACGGCCATCCTGCGGGAGCTCAAGGCGAAGGACTGGGGTCTCGACCTCATCCTGAACACCCATTGGCATCCCGATCACGCCGGCGGCAACGCAGAGATCAAGGCGGCCACGGGCTGTGCGATCGTCGGCCCTAGCGAGGTCACGCGCATCGCTCCTCTGGATCGTGAGGTCAGCGGCGGCGATACGGTCGCCCTCGGCGGGACGACCTTCCAGGTTATCGAGAGCGGCGGCCACACACTGGGCCACATCGCCTACTATGCCCCCTCCGATCGCATCGCCTTCGTCGGCGACACCCTGTTCGCCCTGGGTTGCGGCCGCATGTTCGAGGGCACGCCGGAACAGATGTGGGAGAGCCTTCAGCGGCTTGCGGCGCTGCCCGACGACACCACCGTCTACTGCGCCCACGAATACACAGCCTCGAACGCCCGCTTCGCGCTCTCCGTGGACGATACGCCGGCGCTCAAGGCTCGCGCAGAGGCCGTCTTCGCCGCCCGGGAGCGCGGCGAGTGGACCGTGCCCACGACCATTGGACTGGAGAAGGCGACCAACCCGTTCCTGCGCGCGCAGGCCCTGGCGGAGCGCGTCGGCGCCGCCGGCCAGCCGGACCACCTCGCCTTCGCGGCCGTGCGTTCGGCCAAGGACAACTTCAAGGGCTGAAGGGGCCTACTTCCCCCGGGCCACCTTGATGATCCAGTCCGAGGAGGGCCGGCCCGCCAGGCCATGGCGCGGCGAGACGACGATCAGGAGTTCGCCGCCCTCCAGGGTCGCGGAGGCCTTGCGCCCCTCCTGAAAGCGGACACGGTCGAATTGCGAGAGCACGGCGCGGCCATCCCGCCGCTGGGCGATGCGGATGATCGCCACGCTCGCCACCACCGCGGCGTCCGCGATAAGCGCCGACGATTCCGGTGTCGCCTCGGCTTCGAACAGCATGGGCCGGCGCGCCGCGCGGCTCGCCCGAAGGCTGGCCTGCGTCAGGCGCTCGAACACGGCCTGAGGGCTCATCGGAGCCAGCCGCAGGGGCGAGCCGTCGCCGACCAGCGAGACGGGCTCGCCCGCCGGCCGCGCATCAGTGAACAGCGTGAAGCCGCCAAGCCGCGTAATCCGCAAGACCGGCTCGCCAAGGTCGTTCTTATAGATGACATCGCCGCGCGGCGCCGGGCTGGGGGCCAATGCCCAAACCTCGGGGCTGTCCTCGAACTTCAGCATCGGGACGGGCTGGGTGCGGTCGAGGACGAAGACGCGACCTTCGGCCGAGACGTAACGCGCGATCGGCGGCCCGGGTTCGGCGCCATGCCGCCGGAACAAGCCCTCCCGCAGCCGGTCTGCCGGTCCGGCCCCCGCCGGAGCCGCCAGACCCGATGCGGCCAGCATCACGGCGCCCGCGAGCGCCGCGTGGAAAGCCCTCCTCGACGCCGTCCAATCGCCTTTCATGTCGCCTGATCAGATGCCGTCCGATCGGGGCGCTTTTTGGACGCGCGCGAGGCCGCAGGGCGGTCAGGCCGAGCCGTAGCGGTCAAACGCCCTGACAATGCCGTGATGCGCCGTCCCTGCGCCGCGTACATGGCCGCCCCGGCCGACCGCCCTCAGCCCACCATGTACTGGCCGCCGTTGAGGGCCAGTGTGGCGCCCGTGACATAGCCTGCCCGCTCACCGGCCAGGAAAGCCACCATGTCGGCGATCTCCTCGCCCTTGCCGAGGCGGCCGACGGGTATCTGGGCGATGATGCCCTCCAGCACCTTCTCCGGCACGGCCTGCACCATCTCGGTGTCGATATAGCCGGGGGCGATGCAGTTCACGGTCACGCCCTTGCGCGCGTTCTCCAGCGCCAGCGCCTTGGTGAAGCCGATCATGCCGGCCTTGGCGGCGGAATAGTTCGTCTGGCCCATCTGGCCCTTCTGGCCGTTGATCGAGCTGATGTTGACGATCCGACCCCAGCCGCGGTCGCGCATGCCCTCGATCACCTGGCGGGTCATGTTGAACAGCGAGTCCATGTTCACCCGGATGACCTCGCTCCACTGCTCGGAGGTCATCTTGTGAAAAACGCCGTCGCGGGTGATGCCGGCGTTGTTCACCAGTACGTCGATGGGCCCCAGCTCCTTCTCGACGGCCTCCGCGGCGTGCTTGCAGTCGGCGAAGTTCCCGACGTTGCCCTTCACGACCATGACGCCGAGCTTGGCGCAGGCCTCGGCCGCAGCCTCGTTGCCCGAATAGCCGGCCGCCACCTTCATGCCGTCGGCCTTCAGCCGCTCGCAGATCGCCAAGCCGATGCCCCGGGTGCCCCCGGTGACCAGCGCCACTCTTGCCATGCGTCTCGCTCCCTAAGCTTCACGCCGCCCGTTGCTCGGGCCATTCCATGTCAGGCCTTCTCGACGCACATCGCCACGCCCATGCCGCCGCCGACGCACAGCGTCGCCAGGCCCTTCTTCGCCTCGCCGCGGGCCATCTCATGCAGCAGCGTGGTCAGGATCCGCGCGCCGGACGCACCGATCGGGTGGCCGATAGCGATGGCGCCGCCATTGACGTTCACCTTCTCCGGATCCAGGCCCAGCTCACGAACGACGCAAAGCGACTGGGCGGCAAAGGCTTCGTTGGATTCGACGAGGTCCAGATCGCTGACCTTCCAGCCCGCCTTTTCCAGCGCCTTGCGGCTGGCGGGGATCGGGCCGGTGCCCATGATTTCCGGCTCCACGCCGGCATGCGCCCATGAGGCGATCCGCGCCAGTGGCTTCAGACCCCGCTTCTGGGCTTCCGCCGCCGTCATCAGCACCAGGGCGGCGGCGCCGTCGTTGATCCCCGAGGCGTTGGCAGCCGTGACCGAGCCGTCCTTGGCGAAGGCGGGCCGCAGCCCGGCCATCGCCTCCAGGGTGGCGCCGTGGCGGATGTATTCGTCCTGGTCGACGATCGTGTCGCCCTTGCGACCCTTGACCGTCACCGGCGCAATCTCACCCTTGAATTTACCCGCCTTCTGAGCCGCCTCCGCGCGGTTCTGGGAGACGACGGCGAAGCGATCTTGGTCCTCTCGGGTGATCTGCCAGCGCGCGGCGATGTTCTCGGCGGTCTGGCCCATGTGGTAGCCGTGGAAGGCGTCCCACAGGCCGTCCTTGATCATGGTGTCGACCAGCGCCAGGTCGCCCATCTTCTGGCCGGAGCGCAGGTTCTGGGCATGCGGCGACTGGCTCATGCTTTCCTGGCCGCCGGCGATCACGATCCGCGCCGACCCTTCCGCCACCTGTTGCGCCGCCAGCGCGACCGCGCGCAGGCCCGAGCCGCAGAGCTGGTTGAGGCTCCAGGCCGGGCTCGACACCGGGATGCCCGCATTGACCGCCGCCTGCCGCGCCGGCCCCTGGCCCGCGCCGGCCTGCAGGACCTGTCCCAGGATCACCTCGTCGACATCCGCGGCCGATATGCCGGCACGCTCCACCGCAGACTGGATGGCGATCTTGCCAAGTTCATGGGCCGGCAGGCTCGAGAGCGCGCCATTGAAGGAGCCGACCGGCGTACGGGCGGCGGAAACGATCACGATGTCGGTCATGGCTTGGTCCTGGGGGTTCGGTGCGGCCCTTGCGTCTTCTATCTCCCTCCCTCTCGGGCAGGGCAAGGCCGCGCATGCAATTGGTTGACGCCATTTGCTTATGGGCTCGCATACGCGATAGTGCGGTGCAGAAGGGCGGGCAAGGGAATCGCCGGCCGCACACAAGGATCAGGGATGGCCGATACCCAAGGGACCGGCTCTGAAGGCCAGGGGAACGCCCCCGGCGAGCGGGTCGTGATCAAGAAGTACGCCAACCGGCGGCTCTACAACACCGCCTCCTCAAGCTACGTCACGCTCGAGCACTTGGCGGACATGGTGAAAAAGGGCGTCGACTTCGTGGTCTATGACGCCAAGACAAACGAGGACATCACCCGCACGGTCCTCACCCAGATCATCTTCGAGGAGGAAAGCCAGGGGCAGAGCCTGTTGCCGATCCAGTTCCTGAGGCAGCTCATCAGCTTCTATGGCAACTCGATGCAGGCTTTCCTGCCGAGCTATCTGGAACTTTCGCTCGCCAGCTTCGCCCAGCAACAGGAGAGGCTACGCCAGCAGCTCGCCAGCTTCGGCCAGGCCGGCGGGATAGCCGCCTACGAGGAGCAGATCCGGCAGAACCTGCAGCTCTTCGATCGGGCCATGAAGATGTTCTCGCCGTTCGCCTATGCGCCGCCGGCGCGTGCGGGCGAGCCTGCGCCGACCCAGCCGACGCAGCCGGAGACCGGCGGCGACGAGGCCCTGAACGCCCTGCGCAAGCAGATGGCGGAGATGCAGGCCCAACTCGACAAGCTGGCCAAAGGTTAACGATCTGCTAACCTGCGGCCCAGGCTTTGCAGGTTATGCGACATGTTGTCCCGGATTGACCGCACGCATCGCGCGATCCTGGCTCGCGCCGAACGGCTGGAAAGAGCCGAGCGGCCGCGCGCGGGCAACATCCTGGTGCCAGTCGAGCCCGTTCAGCCGGCCCGGGCCTTCCGTGACGAGCGGCGCCGCGGCCCCGCCGAGTTCACCGCCCAGATGATCGGCCAGGACGGGCAACGCCGCGGTCTTCGCGCTGGCCCGGCCTCCATCGACGCCGCCCATAGCGCCTACAAGCGGATCGAATGGTCTGGACCCTATGACCGCCGCGCTGCCGCCGGCCGCTATCGGCGGGAAGAGGTCTAGCGCTTCAGCCGCGCCAGCTCGACCTCCAGGGCCGCCACGCGCCGCTCAAGCGCAGTCAACTTCGCCTCGACCGGGGACTGCGCCATGGGACTCGGGGTCGATATGCCGGCCCGATCAGCGACCTCGGACGCCGGCACGCCCAGCAACTCGGCAAAGGCCGCCACCTGCCCGGCGGAAAGTTCCCTCTGGTCCTTGAAGACCAGTACGAGATCCTCTTCCGAGAGCCCCCCGACCGCCGCCAGGACGGCCCGCGACAGGCCGCGCTCCGAGAGCTTTTCATCGAACCAGGCGGTGTCGAAGAAGAGAGCCATGGGCCTCCGGTCGATTGGCGCAGGACTTGCTTAACCCTGTTCGGACCCACCCGCCACGGACCGGCCGATGCTGCTCGTTCTTTCACGCGTCTTCGACGTCGCGCTCGTCGCCCTGATCTTCAGCGCCTTCACCTGACCTCGTCCGGAAACCGCCAGCACATCGCGGGCCGGATGACCAGATTGGGGGCTCTCGAAGAACAGGGAGCCCGGTCCATGGCCTCGATTCTCAAGCACATCGACATCGACGCGACGGCAGACGCGGTGTGGGACGCCGTCGCCGATTTCGGCGCCGTCCACCGCCGCTTCGCGCCGGGCTTCGTGACCAACGTGGAGCTGGTCGAAGGGGCGCGAATGGTCACCTTCGCCAACGGCATGGTCGTCAAGGAGCTGTTGCTCGGCATCGACCACGACGGCCGACGCCTGGCCTATTCCGTGCGCGCCGAGCGCTTTGCACACCATAGCGCGAGCTTCACCGTCACCGATCTCGGCGCCGGCCGCTCGCGCCTCGACTGGCGCGCCGACGTACTGCCGGACGACGTCGAGCCGATGGTGTCGGGCATGATGGAGGACGGCCTGAAGGTGGCTGGAAAGGTCCTGGGCCGGATCCCGGCCTGACCTCTACGTCTCGTCCACCCCGCCCGGGTCCCGAGCCCGCGACTGGAGCCACATCACTCCGAACAGGTCGGACAGCGAGGCCATCAGCCGGCCGAAGTTGGTGTATTTCGAGCGGCCCGTCTGGCGGTGGCGGTGGTTCACGGGCCGGAACTCCACCTTGTAGCCCTCGCGCAGCATCAGCGCCGGCAGGTAGCGGTGGATGTGATCGAAGTACGGCAGCCGCAGGAACGCCTCGCGGCGGAAGGCCTTGAGCCCGCAGCCCGTGTCGACAGCAGTGTCGTTCAGGAGCCGGCGTCGGACGCCGTTGCCGATCCGGGAAGCCAGCTTCTTCGCCGCGCTGTCCTGTCGCTTCACCCGTTGCCCGCCCACCATCGCCAGTTCCTGCGGGCCGGCCAAGAGCGCATCCACCAACGCCGGGCCGTCGGCGGGATCGTTCTGGCCGTCGCCGTCCAGCGTAACGACCACCGGCGCCCGCGCCGCCAGCACGCCGGTTCGGATGGCCCGGCTCTGCCCGGCGTTGCGGCGATGGGCTTGCACGCGAAGCCGTGGAATCTCGCCCTTCAGCGCCTCCAGCGCCGCGCGGGTGCCGTCGCGGCTGGCGTCGTCGACAAAGACGATCTCGAAATCGCGCCCCGCGAAGGCGGCGGCGATCTCCCGCGCCAGGGCCGGCGCAGCGCCTTCCTCGTCGAAGACGGGAACCACAACCGAGATTTCGGGCGCCGAAGCCATCGCCCGCCTCTTACCGGAAAAGCTGGCGCGCGGAAGGATCATGCTATGCAGCGCCCATGACGCTGGACGGCGCCTTGACCAAATGGAGCGGTGGCTGGCGGGGCCCGGCGCTCGCGGCCTTCGTCGCCTTCCTGGCCGGCCTGCCCGGTCTCCTCGCCATGCCGCCGCTGGACCGGGACGAGTCGCGTTTCGCCCAGGCCACGGCGCAGATGCTGGAGAGCCGCGATTTCGTGGTGATCCGCTTCCAGGATGCGCCCCGCTTCAAGAAGCCGGTGGGCATCCACTGGCTGCAGGCGGCCAGCGTCACGGCGCTGTCCGGCCCCGAGGCGCGCCAGATCTGGGCCTACCGCATTCCCTCGCTTCTCGGCGCCATGCTGGCCGCAGCCGCATGCGCCTGGGGCGCCCAGGCCTTCTTCGGAGGCCGCATCGGCCTCGCCGCAGGCGTTCTCCTGGGCGCCAGCCTGCTGCTCTCCACCGAAGCCTTCATCGCCAAGACCGACGCCATGCTGGCCGGGACGACCACCCTGGCGCTTGCTGCGCTCGGCCGACTCTACGCGGCGCGGCGAGGCGGACCGGCGGCGGCGCCCTGGGTTGTCTGGACCTTCTGGGCGGCGGTCGCCGCCTCGGCCCTGATCAAGGGCCCGGTCGGTCCGCTGATCGCCATTCTCGCCATGGCCACGCTCGGGCTCTGGGACCGCAGCGCCGGCTGGATCGCGCGCATGAAGTGGTGGTGGGGGCTGATCGTGTTCCTGGCCGTCGTGGGGCCATGGGCCGGCGCCGTCACCGTGGCGACCGATGGGGGCTTCTGGACCGAGGCGGTGGGCTCCGACCTCGCGCCCAAGCTCGCCGGGGGACAGGAAAGCCACGGCGCGCCGCCCGGCTTGCACCTGCTGCTGACGCCGATCCTGACCTTTCCCATGACCCTGCTGCTGCCGGCGGCCGCAATCGCGGCCTGGCGTCATCGGGCGGAGCCGGGCGTCCGGTTCGCCATCGCCTGGCTGATCCCCACATGGATCCTGTTCGAGGCCCTGCCGACAAAGCTGCCGCACTATCTGTTGCCCGCCTATGGGGCGATCGCCTGGCTGTGCGCGCGGGCGCTGGCCGAGCCGATCGGCGCCGCCGCCCGCTGGCTGGGCGCCGGCCTCTGCGCCTTCGTCGGCCTGGCCCTGATGGCCGCGGTCTTCTACCTGCTTTCCGAATACGGCGACGCCTCCGACGCCTGGCTGGCGACCATCGCGGGGGGCCTTCTGGCCGCCGCCGGCCTGGTGGGCGGATACCTCCTCGTGCGCGAGGCGCAGCAGGCCGCGGTGCTGGGCGCGCTTCTGCTGGCCGTCCTCGGGCACGGCGTCCTGGCCGCAGGCGTCGCGCCGCGCCTGGAGCCGCTGTGGCTCTCGGCCCGTCTTGAAGGTGCGCTCGAGGCCAATCGGCTCCTGCCGCGCCAAGGGCTGGCGGACGGGCCCGTCGCCGTCGCCGGCTACGCCGAGCCCAGCCTCGTCTTCGCGCTGGGCACCGGCACCGAACTGCATGGTCCCGACGAGGCCGCCGAGGCCATCGCCGATAACCGGCCCGCAATCGTCGAGCGCCGCGAGGAATCCGCCTTCCAGGCCCAGCTTGCGTCCCGCGGCGTGAGGGCGCGCACCGTCGCGACTGTCGAAGGCGTGAACTATTCCAAGGGTGATCCCATGACGCTCCGGGTCTATGTGGCGTCGCGGAAGGATCAAGAGCGATGAGCCGGCGTATCGAGATCGTGGAAGTGGGCCCGCGCGACGGGCTGCAGAACGAGAAGACCATTTTCAGCGTCGACCAGAAGCTGGAGATGATCCGCCGGCTCGAGGCCGCGGGCGCCAGGCGGATGGAGGTGGTCAGCTTCGTCAATCCCAAGCGCGTCCCGCAGATGGCCGGCGCCGAGGAGATCATGGCCGCCCTGCCCCGGGAAAAGGGCCGCTCGCGCATCGGCCTGGTGCTCAACATGAGAGGCTGGGAGCGTTGCGTCGCCGCCGGCTGCGACGAGGCCAATGTCGTCGTCTGCGCCTCGGACGGCTTCGGCATCCGCAACCAGGGTGCCTCGGTGGACGAGCAGGTGAAGACGCTGGGCGACATCATGGCGGTGCGCCGCAAGGAGGAGCCGCCGGTCACCATGACGGTCTCGGTCGCCTTCGGTTGCCCCTTCGACGGCGAGGTGCCGGAGGACCGCGTGATCGAGATCGTCAAGGCCGCCGCCGACATGCGCGTCGCCGAGATCGCCCTGGCGGACACCATCGGCGTCGCCGATCCCTGGACCGTGCGCCGCCGGATCGAGGCGGCGCGCAAGGCCGCCGGCCATATCCCGCTGCGGCTGCATTTCCACGACACCCGCAACACCGGCCTGGCCAACGCCTTCGCGGGCGTCGAGGCCGGGGTCGACATCCTGGACGCTTCGGTCGGCGGCCTGGGCGGCTGCCCCTTCGCGCCCAACGCCACCGGCAACGTCGGCACCGAGGATCTCGTCTACATGCTGGAGCGGGCCGGCTTCGAGACGGGGTACGACCTCGGACAGCTCATCGAGATCGGCCAGTGGGCGTCCGACCTGCTGGGCAAGCGGGTGGCGTCGTCGGTGGGACGGGCCGGCGGCTTTCCGCAGACGAAGCGCGAGGCGGCGCCGGTCTGATCGTGGTCCGCTCGGCGGACGCAGTGGGTCTCGCATGGCGGCAGGGGATCACGCGCATCCATCAGATCCGGTCGCACCGCAGTGCCGAGGCGTCGCCGTCAGCGACCCGCCACCCGCCGCAGCAGCGGCCGCGCCACGGCGGCGGCGACCACCAGCGGCCCCAGGATCCAGGCGGCTAGGCGCCTGCCGGGACTGTTTCCCGCACGCTTGCGGAAGTAGCGCGCCAGGCCCACGCCCTTGTGGAACTCCACCTTCAGCGGGCTCGTCTGGCTGGTCCCGCCGATATGGATGACCTCGGCGCGGGGGTGGAACAGCACGCGGCCGCCCGCCTCGCGGACCCGCCAGCAGAGGTCGACGTCCTCGACGTGCAGGAAATAGCCCTCGTCGAACCCGCCCACGCGCTCGAAATCGGCCTTTCGCATGCAGAAGCAGGCGCCGGAGATGGTCGGCGCCGGGACCGCCTGATCCGGTAGGGCGTCCGCCTCCCAGTGAACCTCGAATCGGCCCCAGGCGGGAACGGCCTTGGACAGGCCGCTCATCGAGAGCAGCGCGCTCATCGGCGTGATCTCGCCGCGCCGGGCGCCGCGCTGTTCCGTGCGGTCGGCGTTCAGGATCCGGCTGCCGACGATGGCCGGCGAAGGTTGGCTCTCGATCTCGCGGGCGAGCGCGGCGATGCAGCCGGGCTGGAGGAAGGCGTCGGGGTTGAGGAACACCAGGAGGTCGCCCCGGGACTTCCGCGCGCCCAGGTTGGCGCCCCTGGCGAAGCCGATGTTGCCGTGGCCCGTGACCAGGGTGACGCGGCTGTCCCGCTCGGCGAGCGCGCGCAGGCGCTGGGCCTCGGCCGGGCTGGAGCCGTTGTCCACAACCACCAGCTCGTCCACGAGGTCGTCGGCCAGCACGCAAGGGAGGCTCTGTTCCAGAGCCTCCCCCGTCATGTAGACCACCATCACCACCGAGATGCTGCGGCGGGCCCGCAGGGCGGCGTCAGCCGGCGCGGGCTCGGCAACGACCAGCGGCGCGGCGATGCCGTTCATCCAACCTCCAACACCGCGGCCGTCCCCTCGGCCGAACTCCCGTCACGAGCTTTCCGGGCAATGTCCGGCGGTTGGGCCTCGCTGGCAAGCGTGACCACGGCTTCTTCGAGGCTGAGGATCTGCTGGCCGTCGGAACCGAGGCGCCGCAGGGCGACCTTGCCCTCCTCCGCCTCGCGCCGGCCGACCACGGCGATGACCGGAACCTTGGCCAGGCTGTGCTCGCGGATCTTGTAGTTGATCTTCTCGTTGCGCAGGTCCGTCTCGACGCGAAGGCCCTTCGCCCGCAGCGCCTCGACCGCCTTGAGGGCGTAGTCGTCAGCGTCGGACGTGATCGTGGCGACCACCACCTGCACGGGCGAGAGCCACAGGGGGAAGGCGCCGGCGTAGTTCTCGATCAGCACGCCGATGAAGCGTTCCAGCGAACCACAGATCGCCCGGTGCAGCATGACCGGCTTCTGTTTGGAACCATCCTCGGCCACGTACTCGGCCCCCAGGCGGTCGGGCAGGACGTAGTCGTTCTGGATCGTGCCGCACGTCCACGTCCGGCCGATGGCGTCCTTGAGCTGGAAGTCGAGCTTGGGCGCATAGAAGGCGCCGTCGCCCTCGGCGATCACCGGCTCGACGCCCGCCCGGCGGGCCGCGTCCAGCAGTTGCGCCTCGGCCATGTCCCAGAACTCGTCCGTGCCGGCGCGCGGCGACGGGCGCGTGCCGAGCGTGATGTGGTCGCGCGTCAGGCCGAAGTCCTCGTGGATCGAGGACGCCAGCTTGATGAACTCGGCCACCTCCTCGACGATCTGGTCCTCGCGGCAGAAGATGTGGGCGTCATCCTGCGTGAAGGCGCGCACCCGCATCAGGCCGTGCAGGGCGCCCGACGGCTCATACCTGTGGCAGGCGCCGAACTCGGCCATGCGCAGGGGCAGGTCGCGGTACGACTTCTGGCCGAACTTGAAGATCTGCACGTGGCCGGGGCAGTTCATCGGTTTGAGGGAGAGTTCCTCGCCCTCCTCCGTCTCGCAGACGAACATGTTGGGCCGGTAGTTCTCCCAGTGGCCGGACTTCTCCCAGAACACCCGGTCCAGGACCTGCGGCGTGCGCACCTCCTGGTAGCCGGCCGCGTCCAGGCGGCGGCGCATGTACGACTCCACCGTCCGCCAGAGCGTCAGGCCCTTCTCGTGCCAGAAGACCATGCCCTTGCCCTCTTCCTGCATGTGGAAGAGATCCATGGCCCGGCCGATCTTGCGGTGGTCGCGCTTCTCGGCCTCCTCGACGCGCTTCAGATAGGCCTCGAGCTCGGCTTCCGACCCCCAGGCCGTGCCGTAGATCCGCTGCAGCATCGGGTTGCGGTGGTCGCCGCGCCAGTAGGCGCCGGCCAGCTTCGTCAGCTTGAAGGCCTTGCCCGCCGCCTTCGTGGACGGCAGGTGCGGCCCGCGGCACAGGTCCTTCCAGTTCCCCTGGCGATAGACGCTGACCTGCTCGCCGGCGGGGATGCCCTCGATGATCTGGGCCTTGTACTCCTCGCCGATAGACCGGAAGTGGGCGATGGCCTCGTCGCGGTCCCAGACCTCGCGTACGATCTTCTCGTCGCGGTCGACGATCTCCTTCATGCGCTGCTCGATCTTCTCCAGATCGTCCAGGCTGAACGGCTCGTCCCGGGCGAAGTCGTAGTAGAAGCCGTCTTCGATCGCCGGCCCGATCGTGACCTGCGTGCCGGGGAACAGCTCCTGCACCGCCTCGGCCAGGATGTGGCTGACGTCGTGGCGGATCGTCTCCAGGGCGTCCGGGGACTCCCGCGTGACGATCTCGAACTTGCCGCCCTTTTCGAGCGGCCGTTCCAGGTCGAGGAGTTCGCCGTCCAGCTTGATGAGGACGGCCTTCTTCTCGAGGGACTTCGAGATGCCGGCGGCGATCTCGCGGCCCGTGACGCCGGCGTCGAAGCTTCGTTTCGCGCCGTCGGGGAAAATCAGGTCGATCATGTCTCTTCACACTTCCAGTCGCGCGCCGAACTCTCCTTCGAGCCCTTGTGGCGCGGAGGCGGCGGCGGGTCCCAGCCCGCGCCGCCCCAGGGATGGCATCGACACAGCCTGCGCACCGTGAGGACGGTTCCTCGCACAGGACCGTGGCCGATCAGGGCTTCAGCGGCGTACTCCGAACAGGTCGGCGCAAACCGGCATTGCCGCCCGATCAGCGGCGAAAGCGTCAGCTTGTAGGCGCGGAGCGCGCCCCTGACGCATCTCTCGTAGAAGCTCATGCCGGATCGCAGGCTAGCGAATGGGGACTAGGCCTTAAGCCCGCCCCCCGAGAGGATCAAGCCGCGCCGGCGGGGCTAGTTCGCGCAGCCGCAGTCGCGGACGGGGTCGTCCGGGCGAGGAGGGCGGCGATGTCCGTCAGGCGCAGCATGGCGGATCCGGTGCGGAACAGGGCGCGCCATGTAGCACGGCCGGGAGCGAAACGGAACCTGGGCGCCGCCGTCGCCGTCAACACGGCGACTGAACTAACTGTGGCGCGCGAAAACCTGCGTCCTCCCACCCGGCAAAAGAAGGAGGGTTTCGTACGCCTCGGTTCGACCGTCGGGGGTTTCCATGCCCGGCGAGCCCAACGGCATGCCGGGAACCGTGAGCCCAAGCGCCTTTGGCCTCTCGCGCAGGAGCCGCGCAACGTCGTCGGGAGGAATATGGCCCACCACGATATAGCCGCCGATCGTCGCCAGATGGCATGACGAGAGCTCGAAGGGCACGCCATACCGACCATTGAGGGGCGTGAGGTCTTCCACGACCACAGTCTGCGGCCGAAAGCCGGCGCGCGTCATGTGGGAGATCCAGCCCTTGCAGCACCCGCACGAGGCGGTCTTGTACACGGTCAACGGAGAGGAGGCGGCGCAAGCCGGAAGGGCGGGAGCGACGGCGGCGGCCAACAGGACGGCGCGGCGTGAGATCATTCAGCTTCTCCTCAAGCGGCGCAGTGTTCTCTGCGGGCGGCGCCGGTGTTCGCCGCAGGTCGCGACGAGATCGATCATCCCCCCTGCGGCAGCTCTCTTATCTCGACGGTCCCGCCCGCCTCGAACACCGGGCAGCCGGGAAGCAGGGTCTGGGCGTGCTCCAGGTCGCGGGCGGTGACGCGGACGAAGCCCGAGATGTGGGCCGTCGGATCGGGCGCGCCACCTGACTTCTTGACGCAGCAGCCGGCGCCGATGGCGCTGCCGCCCTGGAAGACGCCGGCTTCGCGCAGGCGGGTGAGGTAGGGGTCCCAGTCCAGGCCGCCGTCGCCCGGGGCGTCGTCGTGCATCAGGAAGATGAAGTCGGGCATCGGGCGGGGTGCTCCACGGCGGTTCGGACGGCCTCGGCGGCGGCTTCGAACGCCAGCATCGTCGAGGTGTGTCGGGCGGGATAATCCTTCACCGGGGCCAGCAGCGCCAGATCGGCGAAGCGGCCTTCCGGCGGCGGACCGCCCGATTTGAGCATCGCGCGAAGGGCGTCTCGGGTTCCCTCGACCTCGGCCAGGGTGGCGCCGACCGCATGGGCGCCCAGCACCGAGGCCGCCGCCTGGCCCAGCGCGCAGGCCTTCACGTCCTGGGCCAGGTCGACGATGCGGTCGCCGTCGACCTTGACGTCCACCACCACCCGGCTGCCGCAGAGCTTCGAAACCTTCTCCGACGTGCCGTGCGGGTGGGAGAGGCGCCCGAGCCGGGGCGTCTCGGCGGCCAGCCGCAACACCTTCGCCGAATAGAGGTCGTCGATCATGCGGCTTAAGTCGGGGCCGCCGGCGCCGGAGTCAATTCCGCGCGGCATGGCGCCCGGACGCGAACCGAGGCAACGTGGCCTCCCGGCGCCCACGCCGCCCGGCAGAGGGTCATGTTCCGAGACACCGACACCGACGCCGACTCGGCGCACGAGATGTTCCGGTCGTTCGACTTCATGGAGGGCCTGCCCGCCCCCGAGCCGCAACGTCCGCGGACGTTCGTAGCCCTGGCGCGGGCGATCTATCCGGGCCTGGCGGCGGCCGGCGTCGCGGGTCTCGCGGCCTCGTGGCTCTCACAGCACTACGGGGCGCCTGTGATGCTGTTCGCGCTGCTGCTGGGGATGGCCTTCCACTTCCTGCACGAAGAGGGCCGCTGCGTCCCGGGCATTGAGTTCGCCTCCAAGGCCGTGCTGCGGCTCGGCGTCGCGCTGCTGGGCGCCCGCATCACGATCGACCAGATCCTCAGCCTGGGCGTCGCCCCCATCGCCATGGTCGTCGGAGGGATCGCGAGCACCCTGCTCGCGGGCCTGCTGCTGGCGCGGATGATGGGCCTGAGCCGCGGGTTCGGCCTCCTGTCCGGCGGGTCGGTGGGGATCTGCGGCGCCTCGGCGGCGCTGGCGATCGCTTCGGTCCTGCCGCGCACCCGCGAAACCGAACGCGACCTGATCCTGGTCGTCGTGGTGGTCACCACCCTGTCGACCATCGCCATGGTGCTCTACCCGATGGTGGTGACGGCCCTGGGCTTTACCTCCACGCAGGCGGGCCTGTTCCTGGGCGCCTCGATACATGACGTCGCCCAGGTGGTGGGGGCCGGCTATATGATCTCGCCGGAGACCGGAGACACCGCCACCTACGTGAAGCTGCTGCGCGTCGCGATGCTGTTGCTGGTGGTTCCCGCAGTGGCCCTGGCCATGATGCGCAGCGGCGCCGGCGGCCGGGCCCGCGCGCAGATCCCCTGGTTCCTCGTCGGCTTCGCCGCCCTGGTCGGGATCAACAGCCTGGGCTGGCTTCCGCCGCCGGCCGCCGCGGCCGCGACCGACGTTAGCCGCGCCTGCCTGGTGATCGCCATCGCCGCCCTGGGGATGAAGACCTCGTTCAGGTTCCTGCTCCAGGCCGGCTGGCGCCCGGTGGCCGCGATGGCGGCGGAGACGGCCTGGCTCGCCGCGCTCGCGCTGGCGGTGGTGGCCTGGACGACCTGACGGCGCGGTGGGCTACTGGCGAGCCATCTCCGCGGCGCCTACGGCCTCGCCGTCCAGCGCCTGGTCGGCGTCCATGGCGACGGTGACCTTTCGGAGCTTCCCGGTGAAGGCGAACGGGGCGGCGTAGTCGGCGACCGGGCTGCCGCGGTCGAGGCCGATATCCAGGCCCGACCAGGATATCAGGGTGGCGAAGCCGGTGGTGGCGACGACCTCGCCGGCGGGCTGGCCGTCGACCGTGAGGGTGAAGGTGCGCGGACCCGCCTCGCTCTGGCGAGCGACGACGCCCAGACGGGTCGCGCCCGCCGGCACGGGGGCGTCGGACGTCGCGGTGGTCTTCTGGCCGCCGATGTTGAGGGTGTGATGCAGGCGGCCGTCCCGGAGGTAGAGGCTGTAGCCGCTGGTGGCGTCGCCGTGGGCGATGAGCACGCCCTCCTCGCCGCCCTTCAGCGCGCCGACCTCGGCCTCGATGCGGTAGGTGCGGGCGCGAACGTCGGGGGCGACGTCGGTGGGCAGGTGGCCCATGCCGGCGTGGAAGACGAAGCGGCGCCGGGCGCCGTGGAAACGGGCGGAGTTCTCGGCGAAGCGGGGGCCGAAGCGGTCGTCGAGCGGCAGGACCTTGTGCGCCTCGGCGGCCCTCCACCACTCGTCCACCAGGGCCTTGAGGCGTTCGGGCTCGCGCGCCGCGAGGTCTTCGGTCTCGGAAAAGTCGGCGTCCAGGTGGAACAGCTCCCACTGGTCGTCGTCGAAGGGACGGCCCGGCGGGTGGAAGGCGACGGCCTTCCATCCGTCCTTCCAGAAGCCGCGGTGGCCGAACATCTCGAAATACTGGCCTCTGGCCCGTGGCGGGGCGGCGGGATCGGTCAGGCTGGCGGCGAAGCTCTCGCCCTCCAGCGGCCACTGGGCGACGCCCTGGACCTCGGCCGGCGGCTCGACGCCGAGCAGGTCGAGCAGCGTCGGGACCACGTCGCAGGCATGGGCGAAGTGCGGCCGGATCTGGCCCTTCGCGGCGATCCGCTTCGGCCATGAGACCACCAGCGGGTCGCGGATGCCGCCGCCGTGGGTGTTCTGCTTGTAACGGCGGAGCGGGGTGTTGGACGCCATGGCCCAGCCGTGCGGGAAGTTGGAGTGGGTGTCTGGCCCGCCGATGTCGTCGAGGCGCGCCAGCTTCTCGGCCATGGGCTCGCCGCGGAAGTTGAAGGGACCCATGGCGTTGACGAAGCCCAGCGGGCCGCCTTCCTGCGAGGCGCCGTTGTCGCTCATCACCAGGATCAGGGTGTCGTCCCGGAGGCCGGCCCGCTCCAGGAAGCCGACCAGGCGCGCGAGGTGCTGGTCGGCGTGGTCCAGCATGGCGGCGAACGCGCTCTGGAGGCGCGTGAAGACCGCACGCTCGTCGTCGGAATAGCTGTCCCAGGGCCGCACGCCGTCGTTGCGGTCCGGCAGGCGTGTGTCGGGCGGGACGATCCCCAGCGCCTTCTGCCGCGCCAGGCGCTGTTCGCGTTCGACATCCCAGCCATGGCGGAAGACCGCGTCGTAGCTCTTGATGAGATCGGCCGGCGCCTGGTGGGGCGCGTGGCAGGCGCCCGGCGCGAGCCACAGCAGCCAGGGCGTGTCGGGCGCATCGGCCGTGTGGTCGGCGATGTAGCGGATCGACTGGTCGACCAGGTCTTCGGTCAGATGATAGCCGTCGGCGAAGGTTCCCGGTGCGGCGATGGGCGTGTTGTCCCGCACCAGCTCCGGGGCGTACTGGTCCGTCTCGGCGTCCATGAAGCCGTAGAAGCGGTCGAAGCCGCGGCCCAGCGGCCAGCCATCGAAGGGGCCGGACGGGCCGGTCTCGGTCAGCGGCGTGACGTGCCACTTGCCGACCATGTAGCTGCGGTAGCCGTGCGGGCGCAGCATTTCGGGCAGGGTCGCGGCCTCGCGGGCGATCTTGCCGCGGTAGCCGGGATAGCCGGAATCGAAATTGGCCAGGCAGCCGACCCCGACCGAGTGATGGTTGCGCCCGGTGAGCAGGGCCGCCCGCGTGGTCGAGCACATGGCCGTGGTGTGGAAGCTGGAATAGCGCAGGCCCTCGTCCGCCAGCCGGTCGATGGTGCGCGTGCGGATCGGCGAGCCGTAGCAGCCGAAGTCCGAGAAGCCGACGTCGTCGAACAGGACCACCAGGATGTTGGGCGCGCCCTTCGGCGGCTTGGGCGGCTCGGGCCACCAGGGACTGGAGTCCGCCACCGTCCGCCCGATCTTCGCCGCCATCGCGCCGTCCCCTCGTTTCGCGCGAATAGAATGGCCGAGCGACGCGCCGCGTCCAAGTGCTGACACGCCATATGTCAGATTTCAGACCAGGATCACATGAGTGTCAGGCGCTGCCAAATTCGAACGCGGGGCGCCCAAGGCCGGCTGGACGCAACCTCGGACTTGGCGGAGGATTTGGAGAGGAGAGCGGGCGCCTCAATTCCGGGCGACGCCTTGAGAAATCCCAAGGCGAAGTCGGACGTGGGGGATTTGCTTGGACGCTGCGGGCCTGATGCTGTGAGGCTCCGCGCGAGTTCAAGCGCCAAAGTCGGCGGCCCGACCAAAGGAGGGAACGCCTGGTGAGCCGTCTGGTTGTGATTTCCAACCGCGTGAGCGCGCCGACCGACGAGAACAGCGCCAGCGTCGGCGGGCTGGCCATGGCCCTGTCGGCGGCGCTGCGCGAGTACAGCGGCGTCTGGTTCGGCTGGAGCGGCCAGACGACGCCGGAGTTCACCGGCCGCATCCGCCTGCGCAGCGCCCAGGGGGTGACGGTGGCCACCGTCGACCTCGAGGAACAGGACATTCAGGAATACTACAACGGCTACGCCAACGGCACGCTTTGGCCCCTGTTCCACTACCGCACCGACCTCACCGCCTACGAGCGCTCGTTCGACACCGGCTATGCGCGGGTGAACGGCCGCTTCGCCGATACGCTGGCGCCGCTGCTCGAGCCCGACGACATGATCTGGGCGCACGACTACCACCTGATCCCTCTTGCACGAGAGCTGCGCCGCCGCGGCGTCTCCAACCGGATCGGCTTCTTCCTGCACATCCCCTGGCCGGCGCGGCGGCTGTTCATTTCGCTGCCCAAGCACCGCGAACTGGTGGCGTCGCTGTTCGACTACGACCTCATCGGCTTCCAGACCCAGGACTCGCTGTCCGCGTTCCAGGACTACGTCACGCAGAACGCGGGCGGCACGATCGGCGAGGACGGGACCGCCACCGCCTTCGGTCGCACGGTGCGGATCGGGGCCTTCCCGATCGGCCTCGACACATCGGACTTCGTCGCCGCCGCCTCGGGCGAGACCGCGCGCGCCTGGACCGAACGGATGAAGACCAGCCTGGCCGGCCGGCAGATGATCATCGGCGTCGACCGGCTCGACTATTCCAAGGGGCTGGAGGAGCGCTTCCTAGCCTATGAGGACTTCCTGATCGGCCATCCGGAGATGGCCGAGCACGTGTTCCTGATGCAGATCGCAACGCCCAGCCGAGACGAGGTGCTCGCCTACCAGGACATCCGCGCCCGACTGGACTCCGTCTCGGGCCGCATCAACGGCGCCTTCGCCACCGTCGACTGGGTGCCGATCCGCTATGTGAACCGCACCTATCGTCGCGACGAGCTGGCAGGCTTCTACCGGTCAGCCGCGGTCGGGCTGGTCACGCCGCTGCGGGACGGGATGAACCTGGTGGCCAAGGAGTACGTCGCCGCCCAGGATCCCGCCGACCCGGGCGTGCTGGTGCTGTCGCAGTTCGCCGGCGCGGCCGAACAGATGGGCGACGCCCTGATCGTGAACCCCTTCAGCCGGGAAGAGGTGTCGGACGCCATCGCCCGCGGCCTGGCCATGCCGGCGGCCGAGCGCAAACGCCGGTGGGAGGCCCTGATGCACGAGGTCACCACCCACGACGTCACCTTCTGGCGGGACAGCTTCGTGAGGGTGCTCGAGTCCCTGCCCGCCCAGGCCCCGCGGCTCGACCTGGCGGGGGCGTAGAAGAGGTCAGCTCCGCTCCCGCCAGAACGCCTCGGCGCGGGCCTTGAGCGCCTCGTTCATGGCCTCGAAGCCGCGGCGGACGGGGCCGCCCATGCGCCGGCCGAGCGAACGGCCCATCAGGCCACCGAACAGCTCGCCGTTGTCGACGATGCAGCTGGCCTCGGCGAGCTGGGTGATCTCGATGTAGCGGGTGGTCTGGATCATCCCGCCCAGCAGCGAAAGCCGCCAGTGGAGCTGCTCCTGCGGCACCCATTCGAGCACGCGGGGCTTCAGCACCTGCTGCGGCTGGCCCGGCAGGGCGAGGGTCACGTTCAGCGTCTCGCCGATGCGGACCACGCCCTCGGCCGCCGGATAGGTGGGGTTCCACTCGGACCAGCGCGCGAGGTCATAGACGATGTCCCAGATCACCTCGGCCGGCGCCTGGACACCGATGCGGTGCTCGATGCGCAGGCCGGTCGGGCCCTTGGGCGGCGGCGGCTTGCCCTCGGTCTTGAGCGACATAGGCTTGGGGCCCATCGAACCGCGGCGGCCAAGAGGTCCAGCGAGAAGGTCGGGGCCGGGTTTGATGGGCATCACGCCTGCTCCTTGATCCGCCAGGTGGCGCCCGTCGGACCGTCCATCACCTCGACGTTCAGCGCCGAGAGCTCGGCCCTTATACGGTCGGCTTCGGGCCAATTCTTGGCGGCGCGCGCCGCCTGGCGATCGGCCAGCAGACCCTCGACGCGTGTCTTGAGGTCATCGTCCGCGCCGCTCTGGAACCAGGCCTGCGGCTGGGCGGTCAGGAAGCCCATGAGGTTTCCGGCCTCGACCAGCAGCCCGCGGCCGCTGGCCACCGCGCGGGGGTCCTTGGCCATCACCGCGGCACGGACGTTGTCCGATAGCCGGAACAGCGCCGCGAAGGCGGTCGGCGTGTTGAGATCGTCGTGCAGGGCGTGGCGGATGTCGGCGTGCTCGGCCGCGGCGGCGGCGTCCTGCCAGCCATCCGCCGCCGGCTCCCCGGCGAGGAAGCGGTCCGCGTCGTCCAGCACCCGGTAGAGGCGGTCCAGGGCGCTCTTGGCCTGTTCGATCAGGCTGTCGGTCCACTCCAGCGGCTGGCGGTAGTGGCCGCTGAGCAGGGCCCAGCGAATGGCTTCGCCGGGATAGGTCTTCAGGAGGTCGTGGGCCAGGGCGACATTGCCGACGCTCTTGCTCATCTTCTCCTCGGCCATGTTGAGGAAGCCGTTGTGCAGCCAGTAGCGGGCGTACTCGCGGCCGTGTCCCGAGCAGACGCCCTGGGCCAGTTCGTTCTCGTGGTGGGGGAACTTCAGATCCTCCCCGCCGCCGTGGATGTCGATCGGCAGTCCGAGCACGTCCTGGATCATCGCCGTGCACTCGATGTGCCAGCCGGGGCGCCCCGCCCCCCACGGGCTCTCCCACTCCGGCTCGCCGGGCTTTGACGGCTTCCAGAGCACGAAGTCGGCGGGATGGCGCTTGTAGGGCGCCACATCCACCCGGGCGCCGGCGATCATCTGATCCATCGGCTGACCGGACAGCTTTCCGTAGTCGGTGAAGGCCTGGGTGTCGAATAAGACGTGGCCCTCGGCGGCGTAGGCGGCGTTGTTGCGGACCAGGTCGCCGATCATGGCCACGATGGGATCCATGGTCTCGGTCACGCGAGGCTGGAAGGTGGGCGGCAGGGCGCCCAGGGCCTTCGCATCGGCGTTGTAGGCGGCCAGGTAGCGGTCGGTGATGGTGGCGATCGGCACGCCCTCGTCGGCGGCCTTTCGATTGATCTTGTCGTCCACGTCCGTAACGTTGGCCGCATAGACCACGTGGTCCTCGCCGTAGAGGTCGCGCAGCACGCGGAACAAGAGGTCGAAGACCACCACCGGCCGGAAGTTGCCGATGTGGGCGAAGTTGTAGACCGTGGGCCCGCAGACATACATCGTCACCCGCTTGGGATCGCTGGGGACGAACTCCCGCTTGGCGCGGGTCAGGGTGTCGTAAAGCTTCAGGCTCATGGTCACGGTTTACGCTGCGGGACGGTTGCCCGGGAGGGGGCTCGACCCATATAGAGAACGTCCGGACCGGAGGCCATGCGCCCGACGTCTGACGTGAAAGGGTGGCACGCGTCATTTCCGGGGCCTTCGTCCCGGCGCAACTCAGCCCTGGAAAGAAACGCTCATTCATGGATGCAGTAGCCCGCGACCGAACCCTCATCGGGTCCGACGACTCCAACCTTGAGCCGGTGAAGCGCCCGACCCGCGAGGAGGCCATGGAGGCCGTCCGCACGCTGATCGCCTGGGCCGGCGACGACCCGCGCCGCGAGGGCGTGATCGACACGCCCAAGCGGGTGGTGGACGCCTATGCCGAGTGGTTCGAGGGCTACAACCTCGACCCCGCCAAGGAGCTGTCGCGCACGTTCGAGGACGTGCAGGGCTACGACGACATCGTCATGCTGCGCGACATCGAGGTGGAGAGCCACTGCGAGCATCACATGGCGCCGTTCCTGGGCAAGGCGTACGTCGCCTACATGCCGACGAACCGGGTGGTGGGCATCTCAAAGCTGGCCAAGGTGGTCGAGATCTTCGCCCGCCGTCTCCAGACCCAGGAGACCATGACCCAGCAGATCGCCGACGCCATCACCGACAGCCTGCGCCCGGCCGGCGTGGCGGTCCTGATCGACGCGGCGCACCAGTGCATGACCACCCGCGGCGTGCACCACCGCCACGTGAGCACGATCACCACCCAGTTCACGGGCGTGTTCAAGACCGATCCCACGCTGCGCCAGCGGTTCCTGGACTTCGTGAACCGGTAGCTGTCACTTGGCGGGCGCTGGTATATTGCGCTCGCACATCGCGGCTTCGGTGCAAGAGTCGAATGTCCGGCAGAGGCTCTCGACAAAGCCGTCGAACTGCCGCTCTTCGATGAGCACGTGCATGGGTACTGCGTTGCGGCAGCCCGAGTCGTACCCATGCTCAGGGCACTTGGTTCGCCACAGCAGTCTCATCCGGCGTCGAGCGTCGGCTCTGACAGGGTAGACCAGCAATTCCTCTGTCAGGAAGCCGGGCGAAAGCCAGTCCAAGCGTTTCGCCGGACAATGCTGCTTCAAGGCGGCGTAGTACGTGTCGTATGGCCGAGCATCGCCCCAGGGGATCAGGGTGGTGGCGGCAGCGAGAGCAGCAAGCATCATTCGACCGTTCCTGGAAGACGTGACGCGCGCCACAGGCGTCGGGTCGGCGTCACCGCAGTGTATCGTCCCGGCTGGAGAAGATTCGTATGCTCTCCTTCTGCCGAGGCGCGGGGGCGATGCACCAAGCTCACCAGCACGAAGCTCAGCAGCATCAGCAGGTACCAGGCGCCCAGCTTGCCCAGGCTGACGAGCCGCCAGCCGTCCCGCTGGTCGGGGTAGCTCCAGGCCGCCGCGAAGGTGCCGACGTTCTCGGCGATCCAGATGAAGAGGGCGACCAGCAGGAAGCCCAGGAGCAGCGGCATGCGCCGCGGCGTGCGATCGGGCGTGAACATGCACCAGGTGCGGCCGAACATCAGCACCGAAACCGCGAAGAGGACGTTGCGCACGTCCGTCACGTAGTGGTGCGTGAAGAAGTTCAGATAGGCCGCCAGGGCCAGCAGCCAGGGCGCCCACAGCGGCGGATAGCCGGGGAAGCGGAAGTCCAGCAATCGCCAGATCCGGGCGATGTAGGAGCCGATGGCCGCGTACATGAAGCCTGAGAACAGCGGCACGCCGCCGATCCGCAGGACGCTGGCCTCCGGATAGATCCACGAGCCCTGGGCGGTCTTGAAGATCTCCATGGCCGTGCCGACGAGGTGGAAGACGGCGATCACCAGGGCCTCGTCCCAGCGTTCGAGGCGGGTCGCCAGCATCACAGCCTGGATCGCCACGGCCGCCAGCACAAGGGCGTCATAGCGGCTGAGCGCGGCGCCTTCCGGCCACCACAGCCGCGTGGCGACCAGCAGCACGAGCAATGCGCCGCCGAATAGGCTGGCCCAGGCCTGTTTCAGCCCGAACAGCAGGAACTCGTAGGCCCATCCGTGGAGGCGGCTGCGCCCGGCCCACGGCCGCGCGGCCGCGTCGAAGGCCAGGACGCGGCCCTTGATCCAATCCTTCAGGCTCATGCGGGGGAAGCTAGGCGCCGATCGTGGGTTCGCCGTGCAGCCGCGGTGAATTCACTGTGCGCTTGGGGTGCGGCCGGGCCATATGTGGGCCCATGACCAGCTTCCCCACCGCCCGCTCCCAGGACGCCCTCGAACAGGGCACGACGTTTTCGCCGCGCTTCGACGCCAACGGCCTGATCGCCGCCGTGGCGACCCACGCCGAGACCGGCGAGGTGCTGATGCTGGCCTGGATGAATGAGGAGGCGCTCCAGAAGACCCTGGAGAGCGGCGAGGCCTACTACTTCAGCCGTTCGCGGAACGAACTCTGGCACAAGGGCGCCACCAGCGGCCAGGTGCAGGTGATCGAGGAACTGCGCGTCGACTGCGACCAGGATGCCGTCTGGCTCAAGGTCTGGCCTCAGGGCGACGGCGGCGCCTGTCACACCGGAGCCCGGTCGTGCTTCTACCGGGTGATCGAGCGCGGCAAGCTGGTGAACCGGCCGTGACCGTCGTTTCGGCGCTGCTGGCGTTCAGCGTCGCCGCGGCGCTCCTGACCATAACGCCGGGCCTCGACACCGCGCTCGTCCTGCGTGCCGCAGCGGTGGAGGGCGCCAAGCGCGCCGCCCTGGCCGCCGCCGGGATCGTCCTGGGGTGTCTCGGCTGGGGCGCCGCCGTGGCGCTGGGCCTTGGCGTGCTGCTGGAGGCCTCGACGCTGGCCTTCACGATCCTGAAGTGGGCGGGCGCCGCCTACTTGGTCTGGCTGGGGATCGGCCTGATCCTGAAACCGCGGCAGCGGTTCGAGCTCGACACGCCGCCCGCGCGCGCGGGCGATGACTTCCCGTGGATGCGGCGCGGGCTCCTGACCAACCTGCTGAACCCCAAGGTAGGCGTCTTCTACGTATCGTTCCTGCCCCAGTTCCTGCCTCAGGGCGCGCCGGCGGGACCGTTCATCTTCCTGCTCGCCGCCGTGCATGCGGTCATGGGCCTCGCCTGGTTCGCCGTCCTGATCGCCGCCACCCGGCCGCTGGCGGGCGTGCTGCAGCGGGCGGCCGTCGTGCGCTGGCTGGACCGGCTGACCGGCGGCGTCTTTCTGGCGTTCGGCGTCCGGCTGGCGCTGGAGCGGCGGTAGCGCCTCTACCCTTTCAGCGCCGAGACGCCCGTCCCTTCCGGCGCGGCCGTGAAGCTGCGCACCACCTTGGTCTCGAAGGCCTTCGAGGTGATCGTCGAGACGGCCACCATGTCGGCCTTGGCGGCGTCCTTCGTAAGGGTGAGGAGGACGAAGCCCTTCGAGACCTGGTCGTTGAAGACGACCTCCCGGTTGGCCTTGGCGATGACGTCGCCCGCGTTGACGCCCGGCGCTACCTCGCCGGCTCCGGGGCTGGTGATCCCCGTCGTCCCGAACTCGCAGGCGACCCGGCGGCCCGAGGCGTCGTGCAGTTCGTTGGCCCAGAAGGAATGGCTGTCGCCGCTGACCACCACAGGCCGCGCGCCCGTCTTGGTGAAAAGGCCGTAGAGACGCTCACGATCAGCCGGATAGCCCTGCCACATATCCAGCGCAGTGGGCACGCCGAGCGCAGCGCCGGCCTCGTACTGCTCCACGCGGCGTCGGTTGGCCTCGGGGATCGAGGCGTACTGCTCGGGCGTCAGCTCCTTCTTCGGGCTGGGCGGCATCACCTGCGCCATGACCACCTGGTTGCCGATCACCTGCCAGGCATGGCCGGCCTTCACCGAGCGGGCGAGCTCCTCGCCGATCCAGGCCTCCTGGGCCTCGCCCATCATCCGCCGCGACGGATCTTCGAGCTTCCTGCGGAATGCTGCGACGTCGGGCTTGCCGTCGACGACCGGCATGTCACGCTCAATATCGAGCTGCTGGTCGCGGGCGGTGAGCCGCGTCTCGATCATGATCAGGCTGGCCAGGTCGCCGAAGTGGAAGCTGCGCATGGCGGCTTCGGCCAGGCCCACGCCGGGCTTCGGCTCGCGGATCGGCATCCACTCGTAGTAGGCCTTGAGCGCGCGGGCCTTGCGCGCGTTCCACTCGCCCTCGGTCTCGGGCTGGTGGTTCTGGGCGCCGGTCTCGAAGCTGTCGTTGGTGGTTTCGTGATCGTCCCATGCGACGATCCAGGGGGCGCGGGCATGCGCCGCCTGCAGCTGGGGATCGGACTTGTACTGGGCGTGACGGCGCCGGTAGTCCTCGAGGGTGACGATCTCGTGCGGTGGGTCGTGCGGCCGCTCGCCCGCTACCGCCGAGTTCATGCCGTAGCTGCCCGGGCCGCCGTACTCGTAGATGTAGTCGCCGAGGTGCAGGACGGCGTCGACGCGCGGCAGGTCGGCGATAGCCTGGTAGGCGTTGAAGTAGCCGTTCGGATAGAGCGAGCAGGAGGCGATCGCCAGCACCACGTCGTTGGCCGGGCCGGCCGGCAGGGTGCGGGTCCGACCCATGGGCGAGGTCACCCCCGCCGCCTCGAATTCGAAAGTGTAGGCGCGGCCAGGATCCAGTCCTTCCACGTCGACCTTGACCGTGTAGTCCCGCGCCGGACCGGTCGTTCCGCGCCCGCTCTTCGCTCCGCCCGCACGCCGGTCCACGGGGTTCATCCGCCAGGCGTATGCGATCTCGCCGCCGGGCTGCTCGGGCGTTATGCGGGTCCAGATGACCACGCGGTCCTGCAACGGGTCGCCCGAGGCGACTCCGTGGCGGAAACTGACCTTGGGCGCCTGGGCGGCCGCAGGCGTCGCCGCCCCCAGCCCGAGAAGCGCCAACGCCCGCCTGCGATCGATCCTCATGGTCCGTGTCCCCCGCCTGACGCCCCGTGTAATACTGCGCAGCGTATCACAGGAGCATGACGATCCATGTCGAAGGAAGGCCTCCACGTGCCGCGTGAGAAGCTGACGCGCGCCACGCTGAACAAGCACTACGCCATCACCTCGATCATCGAGGAGCTGGAGGCCGTGGACTGGTACCGCCAGCGGGCCGACGACTGCGACGACGAGGAGCTGAAGGCCATCCTCCTGCACAACGCTCGCGAGGAGCTGGAGCACGCCGCGATGGTGCTGGAATGGCTGCGCCGCAACGACGACGAGGCCGCCGAGCAGTTCAAGGAATACCTCTTCAAGGATGGCTCGATCGCCGGCCACGAGGAGGGCGCCAGCGAGAAGCATGGGCTCTGAGGTCAAGGCCGACGAAACGGACGAGGAGGCGGCGGGCGACGAGCCCTTCGGCCTGCGCATCGTCGCCCTGGACGCCGAGGCCGCGGGGACCCGTCTCGACAAGGCCCTCACCGCACGCCTGCCCGACCTCTCCCGCGCGCGCCTGCAGGCTCTGATCGCCTGGGGCCGGGTCAGCCGCGACGGCGCCCCGGTTACCGATGGCTCGACCAGGGCCGCGCCCGGCGACTACCGCATCGAGATCCCGCCGCCGACGCCGGCCGAACCGCAGCCCGAGGACATCCCGCTCCGCGTGCTCTACGAGGACGAGCACCTGATCGTCGTCGACAAGCCGGCCGGCATGGCGATGCATCCGGCGCCGGGCAGCGAGAGCGGCACCCTGGTCAACGCCCTGCTGCGCCATTGCGGCGCCAGCCTGTCCGGCATCGGCGGGGTCGCGCGGCCGGGCATCGTCCACCGCATCGACAAGGAAACCTCGGGCGTGGTGGTGGCCGCCAAGACCGACGCCGCGCACCAGGGGCTCTCGGCCCTGTTCGCCGCCCACGACATCGAACGGGCCTATGTGGCGCTGACCCGCGGCGCCCCGCGCCCGGCGAAGGGGACCATCGAGGGGGCCATCGCCCGCTCCACCCACGACCGCAAGAAGATGGCGCTGGTGAAGAGCGGCGGCCGCCACGCGGTGACCCACTACAAGGTCGAGCGGACCTTCGGGCCGCAGGAGAAGCCGCTGGCCGCGCGCGTGGCCTGCCGCCTGGAGACCGGCCGCACCCACCAGATCCGCGTTCACCTGGCCAGCAAGGGGACGCCCTGCCTGGGCGATCCGGTCTATGGGTCGGGCGCACCGGCGGCCGCGGTTCGCGAGGCCATCTCCAAGGCCGGCCTGACGCGGCAGGCGCTGCACGCCGCCGTGCTCGGCTTCCGCCACCCGGTGACCGGCGAGACGCTGACGTTCGAGAGCCCGCTGCCGCCGGACATGGCGCGTCTGGAGACCCTGCTGGCGGCGCTTTAGCCCCGCACGGGCCGGCGCCCCGGGATCAGCCACAGCCCCGCCGCCAAGGCGATCGTCGCCGCCGCGCCGACCACCGGATCGTAGGTCGCCCCGTACATCGGCAGGGCGAAGGCGGCGACGTTGCTGAGGGCGTGGAAGAGGGCGACGGCAAAGACGCTGCGGCCGGCGCCGAAGTAGAGCCGCACCATGACCACGCGGACGGCGACGGTCTTGACGCACTGCCAGGCGATCCAGTCCCAGGCGCGGTCGGCCTGGAGGAAGGGGATGAGGTGCCAGGCGGCCCAGACGACGCCGATGACGAGGCCCGCGGCCAGCTCGCCGCGGCGGCGCGCGAGCGGCTCCAGCAGGTAGCCCGTCCACCCGAGCTCCTCGCCGAGGGCGGCCAGGAAGAAGGCGGCGAACATGGCGAGGACGACCCAGGCTTCCGGCCCGGCGCCCTCGGGCCGGCCCTGGATCAGCCACATGCCGGCCGCGAGGGCGGGCATCCAGAGGACGAGCGCCGCCCAGCCAGGGCCCTGGCCGATCCGGCCCGCGTCGACGGCGCGGGCGAAGAGGCGCCGGACGCCGGCCCAACCGTCCGCCCGCAGACAGAGGATGGCGGCGGCCGCAGCTGGCATGAACGCCATCAGCGCGCTGGCCGGCAGGCCCGGGAGGGGCTCGGCCTGCACCAACGCGCCCAGCGCCCAGAACGGGAGGGTCAGCGCGAGCAGGAGGAGAAGGAAGC
This sequence comes from Pseudomonadota bacterium, assembly GCA_049323595.1. Classification (GTDB taxonomy): domain Bacteria; phylum Pseudomonadota; class Alphaproteobacteria; order Caulobacterales; family Caulobacteraceae; genus Phenylobacterium. The sequence goes on along the minus strand of JBMOOD010000007.1, from coordinate 135,047 downwards.
GGACAGCCATCATCGGCATGATGCCGCCGGATTCCATCTCGGCCTTGCCAATGGTCAAGCCTGGAGGGGGCGCATCACCCGGCCGCCGCAGCCTCGAGTCCGGCGATGTCCAGCTTGACCATCTGCATCATCGCGGCGGCCACGCGGCCGGCCTTCGCCTTGTCCGGGTCGCTCATCAGCTGCGCGAGCTGGACCGGCACGACCTGCCAGGAGAGGCCGAAGCGGTCCTTGAGCCAGCCGCACTGGCTTTCCTTGCCGCCGTCGGCGAGCAGCGCGTTCCAGTAGCGGTCGAGCTCGGCCTGCTCGCTCACCTCGATCTGGAACGAGATCGCCTCGCTGAACCTGAAGTCTGGCCCCCCATTCAGCCCCGTGAAGGCCTTTCCGTCGAGCTCGAATTCCACGGTCAGCACCTCGCCGGCCCGATCGCCCGGTAGGTTCTCCGGGTATCGCGAGACCCGGCCGATCTTCGAGTTGGGGAAGATGGAGACATAGAACCTGGCCGCATCCTCGGCCTCGCGGTCGAACCACAGGCAGGACGTGATCTGGGGCATCGGAGAAGCTCCTGGCTGGCGTTGTTGTCCGCCCCCGAGGACGCGCGGCCAATCCGGATTCCGACACCGCTTGCGGCAGGATCATCGAAAGATGCTCGCCGGCCGGCGCTTATGCAGCTCTGCTATCGAACGTGTGAGAAACGGCGCCTTGTTCCTGCCAACAGGGCGGCGTAAAAATCCCGACTAGAGAAGTCGGACATTCATCGGGCCGCCTCTCCCAGCGCCCTACCGCTGCTGCAACCTCATACCTATCTGAAAGGTTGGAGGGGCGGTTCGTCGAAGCGCGTCAGCCGCGCGACGGCCCGAAACGTCCAGGAACGAGGGGATCGTAATGGCTGCGAACGCGCTCGCCGTGATGTCGCCGGAGGGCGGCCTCAGCCGGTATCTTTCAGAAATCCGCCGCTTCCCGATGCTCGGGAAGGACGAGGAATTCATGCTCGCCAAGCGCTGGCAGGAGCATGAGGATCCCGAGGCGGCGCACAAGCTGGTGACCAGCCACCTGCGCCTGGTGGCCAAGATCGCCATGGGCTACCGCGGCTATGGCCTGCCGATCGGCGAGGTGATCTCCGAAGGCAACGTCGGCCTGATGCAGGCGGTCAAGAAGTTCGACCCGGACAAGGGCTTCCGCCTCGCCACCTACGCCATGTGGTGGATCCGCGCCTCGATCCAGGAATACATCCTGCGGTCCTGGTCGCTCGTGAAGATGGGCACCACGGCGGCGCAGAAGAAGCTGTTCTTCAACCTGCGAAAGGCCAAGTCCGAGATCGCCGCCCTCCAGGAAGGCGACCTGCGCCCCGAGCAGGTCAGCCAGATCGCCACCAAGCTGGGCGTGCTGGACGAGGAAGTGATCAGCATGAACCGCCGGCTGGCCGGCGGCGACGCATCGCTGAACTCGCCCCTGCGCTCGGACTCCGAGGCCGAGTGGCAGGACTGGCTGGTCGACGACGACACCCCCAGCCAGGAGAGCGTGGTTGCCGAAACCCAGGAGATGAACCTGCGCATGAGCCTCCTCGAAGAGGCCATGACCGAGCTCACCGACCGCGAACGGCACATCCTCACGGAGCGCCGGCTGAAGGACGAGCCCACGACGCTGGAGGAGCTGGCGACCGAGTACGGCGTCAGCCGCGAACGCGTGCGCCAGATCGAGGTCCGCGCCTTCGAGAAGCTGCAGAAGTCCATGCGGGCGGCTGCGGCCGAACGGAACCTGGTCGAAGCCTAGGCCCCCGCGGCCCGCCGCGAACGCGTGCGGGCCATCCACCAGGCAAGCGCGACGAGCGCGACGAACGGCGGAACCATCAGCAGGGGCGAACCCTGGATGGCTCGCGGAAACTCGTCCTGCTGGCCCAGGAAGAACGACATGGCTGCGATGGCGAGCGCCGCACACATGCGCCACAGGTGACGGCGGATCCGCGGCGCCCCCGACAGCCCGCCCTGCCGGATCAGCCGCCGGTCGCCTGCCGCGGCGATGCCCGCCAGGACCGCGAAGCCGAGGATCACGCCGGCCGGAATATGATCGAGCGCGCCGTTCGGACTGACCGCCGCGGCCCAACCGGCGCCCAGGGCGAGCGTCGCAAGCCCCACCGCAGCGCAGAACGCGCCCCGCTCGAATGGCCCGGCCTCGCCTTCGGACCGACGCGCGGCGACCCAGGCGGTGGCCACCAGGTAGAAGGTCAGGGCGCCGATGATAGCGGTCGGCCGATTTGGCAGGAACAGGGCCAGGAACGCGCCCACCCCCGACATGGCGAGCATGGCGACGAAGAAGGCCGTCCCCGCCGCCCGATGCAGGCGTTCGCCCTTTCGGACGGCCAGGGCCGCGAAGCCCGCAGCGAGGCCCAGGCCGCCGGCGGCCACGTGAATCAACATCAGAGGAGGCATGCCGGCTGGCTCTTTGAACGTTCTGGGACTTGCGCCAGCTTCACGCGCGGTACCGGTCACCCACCATGATCGCACGCGCCAAAAGCATGATCATCGAGACCGCAGGGGGCTCACACGTTGCATGTCGGCCTGCATCCAAAAGCGGTCCCCGACGCCTCCTTGTGTGTGAGGGATGCGCAACGGACTGCGACCATGGCTGAGCTGACCGTCGGCGCGGGCAATGCGCGCGGCCTCCTGAAGTATGCGGTCTCGCGCGGTGCGAGCATCACCGAGCTCGCCGCCCGCTCGCGGATCGATCCACGCGACCTGGAGGACCAGGACAATCGCGTCGGCTTTCCCGCCTATGCGGCCCTCATGCGCGCCGCCAAGGAACTGACCGGCGACCGGGCGCTGGCGCTGCACTACGCCGAGCACGTGGACTTCGCGGAGATCTCCGTCGTCGGCCTTCTCACCATCGCCTCGGACACCATGATCGAGGCTTTCCGGCAGATGAACCGTTTTGGCCCCCTGGCGATCGAGGTGGACTGCGACGGGGACCGGTTCCGCCACGTGGTGGATCGCGAGGGCGAATGGCTGGTCGACACGCGCCGCGGCCCCAACGACTTCCCCGAACTGACCGAGACCACGTTCGGGCGCATGGCCTGGGGCACGCGGCGGTTCGGCGACACCCCCTTCGTCCGCGAGGTGCAGGTCACCCACGCTGACCCCGGATACGCCGATGAGTATGCGCGGATCTTCGGTGCGCCGGTCCGTTTCGGCGCCGCCCGCAACGCCCTGCGGATCGATCCGGCCTGGCACGGGCGCCGCGTCGGCCTGCTGCCGCGCTACGTCCTCGGCGTGCTCAGCGACCGCGCCCAGGCGCTGATGGAGAGCCTGGAAGCCAGCAAGACCACCCGCGGCCGGGTCGAGAGCCTGCTGATGCCCGCCCTGCACACGGGCGAGGTCAGCATGGATCGCATCGCCGGCCAGATGGGCCTGAGCCGCCAAACCCTGTTCCGCAAGCTGAAGGCCGAGGGCGTCACTTTCGAGCGCATCCTGGACGAGTTGCGCCACCGGCTGGCGCTGGACTACCTCAACGGGCGCAAGGTGTCGGTGAACGAGACAGCCTATCTGGTGGGCTTCTCCGAGCCCGCCGCATTCTCGCGGGCCTTCAAGCGCTGGACGGGTCGGAGTCCCAGCGAGGTGCGCGCCGCCGCCTGCGGACGGTCGCCGACGGCTTAGGCCACCGTCAATACAACGCCGTCCTGTCGGAGCGCCTGATCAAGGTCTTCCGGGGGCGGCTGGTCGGTGACCACGCGCGCCACGGCGGCCAGCGGACAGACCACCTCCATCATCCGCACGCCGAACTTGCTGTGGTCCGCGAGCAGCACGGCCTCGCTGGCCCGCTCGATCATCGCCCGCTTGACCGAAGCCATGCTGGACTCCGCTTCGGTCGGACCCTCGGTCGTGAGCCCGCTGGCGCCGAAATAGACACGGTCGGCGTTGAGCCGGCGTAGGAACTGCAGGGTCTCGGGGCCCACGGTCGCGCCCTGGGGCGCGTTGAGATCGCCGGGACAGACGACGACGCGGATCTGGGAGCCCTTGCCTAGGGCGTCGGCGACGGCGAGCCCGTTGGTGATCGCCACCATGCGGCGGTTGAGGGAGGCCAGGGCGGTCGCCAGGTGCAGGGTGCTGGAGCCGGCGTCGATCATCACGACGTCTCCGGTCTCGACGGCGCCCGCGGCGGCGCGCGCCATGCGCCGCCGCTCCCCCACGAGCAGCCGGTGGCGATCACGCATCCCAGGCTCGAGGGAGAGCGGCGGGGTCCCGCCGCCGTAGGTGCGGTTGATCAATCCCTTCCGGCTCAGAAGGTCGAGGTCGCGCCGGATCGTCTCGGTGGAGGTGCCGAAGCGGGCCGCCAGGTCGGCGATGCGGACCGCGGCGTTCACTCGCATGTCGGCGAGTATCTCCTCCTGGCGTTCATGTCGTGATATCCGCGTCTTTACGCGCACCATGCGGGCCGCCCCCTGCTGAGGGACCTTTTGTGGACTCTCCGGCCGTCGTTGTCGATCTGAGTTGGAATTTGCCACAAAAGGTGTGGTGAGTCCTACAAGGAACTGTCAAAAACCCCTGCTACGCCACCCCGGAGCTCGGACGCGCATGGGCGCTCCAGAGCTCGAGGGGAATCATCATGAAGAAGCAGGCTCTCTATGGGAGCGCCCTGGCCGCCCTGGCCGTGGGCCTTGCGAGCGCGGCCGCGGCCGCCGAATCCGGCGCGATCGAGGACAGCGCCGCCGTGGGCGAGATCATCGTGCTGGGACGCGGCGAGACGCGCCAGGTGCAGGCGGTGCAGGGCGAAGAGCTGACGCTTGAGACGCCCGGCGCCAGCCCGCTGAAGCTGGTGGACAAGCTGCCGAACGTGAACCTGCAGTCGGCCGACCCCTTCGGGGCCTACGAGTGGTCGGCCCGGATCTCCATCCGCAGTTTCAACCAGGGCCAGCTGGGCTTCACCCTGGACGACGTTCCGCTGGGCGACATGACCTACGGAAACCACAACGGCCTGCACATCTCGCGCGCCATCTCCGGCGAAAATGTCGGCGGGGTGGAACTCGCTCAGGGCGCGGGCGCCCTGGACATCGCCTCATCCAGCAACCTGGGCGGCGCGCTGAAGTACGTGTCGCGCGATCCGTCCGAGAGCATGGGCGCCCATCTCGTCGGCGTGGCGGGCAGCGACAACACCTATCGCGGCTTCCTCCGCTTCGAGACCGGGGCGACACCGACCGGCCTGCGCGCCTATGCCAGCTACGCCTACAACACGGCCGACAAGTGGAAGGGCGACGGCAAGCAGAAGCAGCAGCAGATCAACTTCAAGGCCGTGCAGCCGCTGGGAGAGGGATCGATCACCGGCTGGCTGAACTGGTCCAAGCGCCGCGAGCAGGACTACCAGGACATGTCGCTGGAGATGCTGGACCGGCTGGGCTCTGGCTGGGACAATTTCAGGCCGAACTGGGCGCTGGCCGTCCAGGTCGCCGAGATCGCCCGGAACCAGGCCGGCGCGGGCGCCTTCCCCGCCCTCGGCACGACCTTCCCGGCGCCGATCGAGAGCCTCGACGACTCCTACTACGACGCCTCGGGCCTCCGCGACGATACGATCGGCGCGGTCACCCTGCGCCTGCCGCTTGGCGGGATGTTCGACTTCAAGGGCACCGTCTACGGTCACAAGAACGAGGGCCAGGGCCTGTGGTGGACGCCCTACGTGGCTTCGCCAAACTACGGCCTTGCGGGGGCGACCAATGACGACGCGCCGATCTCCATCCGCACCACCGAATACGACATCAGCCGCTACGGGTTCATCGCCTCGGGCGACTTCCGCCTGGACGGCCACGTGATCAACGCCGGCGTCTGGTACGAGGACAACGACTTCAACCAGGCCCGCCGCTACTACGCCCTGAACCGCGCCGCACCGCAGCGCGACGGCCTAAGCATGCAGGACAACGCGTTCCGCACCGACTGGGACTACGACTTCCAGACCACCACCTGGAAATTCTGGCTGCAGGACACCTGGACGGTGACCGACCAACTGACGGTGAGCGCCGGCTTTGCGGCCCTCTCGGTGGAGAACGAGGTGGAGACCCTGTTCGCGCGCACCGCCTCCCTCGACAAGACCGGCCGCATCAAGGTGGAGGAGAGCTTCCTGCCCCAAGCCGGCGCCCGCTACGCGCTCTCGCCCGACAGCGAACTGTTCATCGGCTATTCGCGCAATGTCCGCGCCTTCCCGAGCTCGGGCACTTCGGGGCCCTTCTCGTCGACCCAGGCCGGATTCGAGGCCATCCGCGACGAGCTGGAGCCGGAGATCGCCGACACCTTCGAAGGCGGCTGGCGCTTCCGCACCGCTGATTTCCAGGGCGTGCTCGCGGCCTACCACGTGAAGTTCAAGGATCGCCTGTTCGCCGTGCCGGTGGGCTCGGGCATCGTCGGCAATCCCTCGGCGCTCTCCAACGTCGGCGGCGTGACGGCCAAGGGGATCGAGGCGGTCGGCGTGTGGAACTTCGCCGAGAACTGGTCGGCCTTCGCCTCCTACGCCTTCAACGACTCCGAGTACGACGACGACACCGTGGACGGGAACGGCGTCGTCGTGGCGGCCACGGAGGGCAAGACCACGACCGATACGCCCAAGCACATCATCAAGGCCGAGCTCAGCTATGAGAGCGAGGGCTTCTTCGGGCGGTTCTCGGTCTCCCACCTCTCCAAGCGCTACTTCACTTACGAGAACGACCGCAGCGTCCCGTCGCAGACGGTGGCCGACTTGGCGGTGGGCTATCGCTTCTCGGGCGACTGGTGGCTGGAGGGGCTGGAGGTGCAGCTCAACGTCGCCAACCTTTTCGACGAGGACTACATCTCGACGATCAACTCCAACGGCTTCCCGCTGCGGGGCGACAGCCAGACCCTGCTGCCGGGCGCGCCGCGGCAGGCGTTCGTCTCCATCCGCAAGACCTTCTGACGAGGAGCGTGGGCCATGGGCGGCGGGAACATGTTCGGACGGCGAGCGGAGACGAGGGCGGGGCGCTGGGCGGCGACATTCGCCGCCGGCCTCCTGTTTGCGGCCGCGCTCGCCGTGCCGGCGGCTCCCGCCGCCGACCTCGACCGGCGGCTGGTGCTGGTGACGCTCGATGGGCTGAACTGGACCGAAGTGTTCCGAGGCGCCGACCCGGAGCGCGCCGCCGATCCGGCCTTCGTGGCCGAGCGCGATCGGATCAAGGCCGACTTCGTGGCTCCGGCCGACCGGGCCCGCGCTCTGATGCCCTTCCTGCATGATGTGGTGGCGAAAGAGGGCGTTCTGATCGGCGATCGCGACCACGGCTCCTGCGCGGCGGTCGCCAACGACCAGTGGTTCTCCTATCCCGGCTACAACGAGATCCTCACGGGTCGGCCGGATCCAGCGATCACGTCCAACGAGCACGGCCCCAACCGGAACGTCACCGTACTGGAATGGCTGAACCGCCAGCCCGGAGTCGCCGGCCGGGTTCGCGCCGTCGCGTCCTGGGCCAACTTCACCGACATCATCAATGCGTCGCGCAGCGGGGTGCCGGTGAACGCTGGGTGGGAGGGCGGAGCCGGCGACGGCCCCGACGCCGCCCTGATCGCGGGCCTGGAGGCCGGGGCGCCGAGGTTGTGGCCCACGGTGCGCCTCGACACCTTCACCCATGCCCAGGCTCTGGACGCGCTGCGGCGGCATAGGCCGCGTGTGCTCTATGTCTCGTACGGCGAGACGGACGACTTCGCCCACGAGGGCCGATACGATCAGACTCTCTGGGCCGCGCGGCGAGCCGACGCTTTCATCGCCGAGATCTGGCGGACGCTGCAGGCCGATCCGGACTACGCCGGCCGCACGACCCTGATCGTCACGACCGACCATGGCCGCGGGGAAGGCGACCGCGAGGCCTGGAAGCATCACGGCAAGCCTAACCACAAGGGATCGGACGCCGTCTGGATCGCCGCCATGGGGCCGGATGTCCGACCGCCGGAATCGTCGAAGGCCTGCGCCTCTCTCAGCCAGATCGCCGCGACGGCGGTGAAGGCCCTCGGCCTGGACTGGCGAGCCTTCCACACCGAGGCGGGCGCGCCGCTGAACATCTTCGGCACCGGGCGTCCCTAGGGCCTTTCCCGTTCAAATGGAATCATTCGAACGGGATAAAAAGGCTCTAAATCAAATGCTGGAGCGCGATCTGATCGCAAAACCGACTTCCACTTTGCGGATCGCGCTCTAGCGGTCCAGCGGGACCTCCTGCAGCGGATCGCCGCCGTCGATGTAGAGCCGGCCCGTCGCCGTGAGCGCCGCCGCGATCCGTTGGCGGGCGAGGCGTCCGGCTTCCGGATGGCGGCCGTCGAGGGCGCCCACGCGGACGGCGAAGGCCAGGTCGTAGGGCGCCTCGCCGGGCGCCAGGATGAGGTCCTCGGCCCCGACTTGGCGCAGGCTGATGCGACCGGCGGCGATCTCCTCCGCGCACGCCGCCTGGGCCTGGGCGATCGCCTTGGCGGAACGGTCGATCGCGAGGACGTGGCCGTCGCCGATCCGCCGGGCCGCCTCCCGCGCCGCCGCCCCTGGTCCACACCCGATTTCGAGGACGCGCATCCCTGGCCGAAGCGGCAGGGCGTCGACGATGGCCCGCAGGCGCGGAGACAAGCTTTCGCCCACGCCGCCGCTACTCCCTGATCTTCTCGTAGCGGTAGGGGTCGTCCTCGCCGCGGCGGTAGAGGCCCCTCAGGTCGAACCGGCCGTCCCGTCGGTGTCGTACAGCGCCAGGTCCGGGCTGCCGTCGTGGCCTTCGTCCAGGATCACCGTGTCGATCTTCCCGTCGCCGTCCTCGTCCAGCAGGACCTCCATCGGCTCGCGGCGGTTGTCGGGCTTGACGATCACATAGTCGCCGGCGCCGTCGCAGTCGGCGTCCATGAGGTACTCCACGCCCTTCGGATCGTCGGACGGCCGCTCGTCGATGGCTTCGTGCTCGCAGTCTTCCGGGACGGGCGCACGCTCGGAGATCCGGTCGGCGGTGCGGGCGAGAAAGGCGTTCACCTCCTCGGCGGCGACGGCGAAGTTCAGCCCCTCGCCCTCGGTTCCGAAGCTGTTGATCCCGACCACCTGCAGGTTGTCGTCCAGCAGCGGTCCGGCGCCCTGGAAGCCGTCCCCATCTGGGCCGACGAGACGCTGGGCGCCTCCGAGGTGCGGGCGCTGGACGGCCTTTCCGGCGGCGGCGTGCTGGTGGCGGCCAGCGAGGAGGCGGTGTTAGACGTCCGGCTTCCGGCGGTCCCCGGGGCAACGCTCGATGCCTACCGCCTGGGCGACCTGCCCAAGGCCTTCGCCGGGATGATGCTGGCGCTCGATCGCGGCGGGCGCGCCTCTGCGCCCCGCATGCTGGAGGCCGGCGGCAGCGTGTTCGTCACCAGCGTCGATGCGATCGAGGCGAAAGATGTCCTGGTGGACGGGACGCTCGGCGGCGAGGCCGCGATCTTCCACCTGGCGGTGGAAGGCCATTAGAGCTCGACCGTCTCCGGCTTCTTGCCCCGGCCGCCGACGGCGGGGTCCTTGGGCAGGAAGGTGAGGAGCGTGGCCGCCCACTTCTCGGCCTCAGCGCGGCTCGGCTGGGTCCCCGCGCTCACGGCCCGGGTGAGGTTGCGGTAGAACTCCGACGCCGCCAGCGTCAGGTTGAAGTCGGTCGCCATCGACTGCAGCGTCGTGGCCTGGGCCAGCATCGAGCGCATCGCCTGCGGCGGGTCGTCCTCCACCGCCGCCACGGCGGCCCGAACGATCTTCAGCGCCTGATTGATCTTCTGCTGGTAGGGCGTCTCGTCCCCATCGGTCTTGCGCTTCAGCGGCCCCGCGTACTCACCGGAGTTGAAGCGCCGGCGGTCCGGACCGATGTAGCCCACGCCCTCGACCCAGTCGCGCTCCTTCAGCGTCACCGCCTCCAGCCGCCGGATCAGGTCCTTCATGCTGTAGGGCTTGCGCAGGAACTCGTGCACGCCGGCGTCGCGGGCGGCCAGGATCATGCCCGCCGTGGCGGCGCCGGTGATGGTGATGATCGGCGCCTTGCGGCAGGACCAGGTCGACTTGCGGACCCGGCGCGTGAAGCCCAGGCCGTCGAGCTTCGGGTCGCCGAGCTCGACGACGATGAGCTGCGGATCGCACGTCTCGGCGAGCTTCAGCGCCCGCTCGGTCGTGGCGGCGGTCCAGACGTGGCTGTGGGCGATGTCGCGCATCAGCTCGCTGAACAGGCGCGCAGACGCGGGTTGCGGGTCCGCGACGAGCACCCGCTTCAGCTTCGGAGCCATCCGCTCCAGATGCCGTTTGTCGCTGTCGAACAAGCACTTGGCTCCGCCGATATGCCAACTGGTCTAGACCCCAGGGGTAAAGATCGCCTTGATATGACGGAGCGTTGGGCCCGCAGCTTCAGTCCACGAAGGGATCTCGCATCAGGATCGTGTCGTCGCGCTGGGGGCTCGTGGAGAGCAGCGCCACGGGGGCGCCGATCAGTTCTTCGATACGGCGGACATACTTCACGGCGGCGCCGGGGAGGTCCTTCCAGGTGCGCGCGCCCTGGGTGGTCTGGGACCAGCCCTCCATCTCCTCGTAGACCGGCGTCAGGCGGCTCTGGGCCTTGAGACCCGCGGGCAGGTAGCCGATCTCCTCGCCCTCCAGGCGGTAGCCGGTGCAGATCTTGAGGGTCGGAAGGCCGTCAAGGACGTCGAGCTTGGTGAGCGCCACGCCCGCGATGCCGTTCAGCGCCACCGACTGGCGCACCAGGGCGGCGTCGAACCAGCCGCAGCGGCGCGAGCGGCCGGTGACGGTGCCGAACTCGCGGCCGACCGTGCCGAGGTGCTGGCCCACGTCGTCGAACAGTTCGGTGGGGAACGGCCCCTCGCCGACCCGTGTCGTATAGGCCTTCACGATCCCCAGGACGTAGCCAGGGCCCTTCGGACCCACGCCCGAGCCGGCCGCCGCCTGGCCGGCGACGGTGTTGGACGAGGTCACATAGGGATAGGTGCCGTGATCGACGTCGAGGAGCGCCCCCTGGGCCCCCTCGAACAGGATGCGCCGGCCCGCCTTCGCCTGCTCGTCCAGGAGCACCCATGCGGGCTTGGCGTAGGGCAGGACCTTGGGCGCGAGCGCCTCCAGCTCGGCCAGCAGGGACGCCGGGTCGACCTCGGGCAGGCCCAGGCCCGCACGCAGCGGGGCGTGGTGGGCGAGCAGGCGGTCGATCTTGGCCTCCAAGGCCTCCCGGTCCGCCAGATCGGCGACGCGGATGGCCCTGCGGCCCACCTTGTCCTCATAGGCCGGACCGATCCCGCGGCCGGTGGTGCCGATCTTGTTAACGGCGGCCGCCTCGCGCGCCTGGTCGAGGTCGCGGTGGACGGGCAGGATCAGGCAGGCGTTGTCGGCCAGGACCAGCAGGTCGGGGGTGATATCGATCCCCTGCTCGCGAATGCCCGCGATCTCCTTGAGCAGATGCCAGGGATCGACGACGACGCCGTTGCCGATGATCGACAGCTTGCCCTGCACGACGCCCGAAGGCAGCAGCGACAGCTTGTAGGTCTGGTTGCCCACCACAAGGGTGTGGCCGGCGTTATGACCGCCCTGGAAGCGCACGACCACGTCGGCCCGGTTGGAGAGCCAGTCGACGAGCTTGCCCTTGCCCTCGTCGCCCCACTGGGCGCCGATCACGGTGACGTTGGCCATCTTAAGGTACGATCTCCCGACCTGCCCGGAGAACGCCTCCCGGCCCTTCGACAGGTGCTCGGCGGGGAGGCGGAGATCAATTGCGGGCGCCGCTTTAGACCATGTGGCCCTCGCCCTCAAGAGGCCGGCGCGCTATCAGCCCGCCATGGACATTCCCCGTTTCCACCTGGCGTTCCCCGTCCGTGACCTGGCCGAGGCGCGCGCCTTCTACGGCGGCCTGCTGGGCTGCCCGGAAGGACGATCGAGCGAGGACTGGGTCGACTTCGACTTCCACGGCCACCAGATCGTGGCCCACCTCGCGCCCGATGAGGTCGGGCATCGCAAGACCAGCGCCGTGGACGGCGAGGCGGTGCCGGTGCGCCATTTCGGCGTGATCCTGACCCTGCCGGAATGGGAGACGCTGGCGGAGCGCCTGAGGGCTGCCGGAACGAAGTTCATCATCGAGCCCCAGGTGCGCTTCAGGGGTCAGCCGGGCGAACAGGCCACGATGTTCTTCCTGGATCCCAGCGGAAATGCGCTGGAGTTCAAGGCCTTCGCCCGCGACGAGATGGTCTTCGAGCGATGAGCGGAGCCGACCTGGCCGTCAGCCTGGCCGACATCGAGGCCGCCGCCGGCCGCCTGAAGGACTGGGCGGTGGAGACGCCGATCATCGAGAGCCCGGCCCTGAATGAGCGGCTAGGTCTGCGGGTGCTGATCAAGCCCGAGACGCTGCAGCGCGTCGGGGCCTTCAAGTTCCGCGGCGCGTTCAACCGCCTGGTCCAGCTCACGCCCGAGGAACGTGCCCGCGGCGTGGTCGCGTTCTCCTCCGGCAACCATGCCCAGGGCGTCGCGCTGGCGGCGAAGCTGCTGGGGATCCCGGCGCTGATCGTCATGCCGGCCGACGCGCCGAAGGTGAAGGCCGAGGCGACCAAGGGCTACGGCGCTGAGGTCCGCTTCTACGACCGCCTGACCGAAAGCCGGGAGAAGATCGCGGCGGCGATCGCCGAGGAGCGCGGCGCGGTGATCGTGCCGGCGTTCGACGATCCCCACATCATCGCCGGCCAGGGGACGGCGGGGCTGGAGCTGGTGCGCCAGGCCCGCGCGCTGGGGACGGAGCTGGGCGTCGTGGTCGCGCCCTGCAGCGGCGGCGGCCTGCTGGCGGGAGTGGCGACGGCCGTTAAGGCGCTCTCGCCGGACACCGCCGTGATCGGCGTGGAGCCCGAAGGCTATGACGACACGCTGAAGTCGTTGCAGGCGGGCGAGCGCCGGCCCATGACCCCGACCCATCGGACCCTGTGCGATGCGCTCGAGACGCCCTGCCCGGGCGAACTCACCTTCCCGATCCTGCGGAGGACCGTCGCCGACGTGGCGGTGGTGAGCGACGCCGAGGTCGCGGAGGCGGTCCGCTACGCCTTCCGCACGCTGAAACTGGTCGTCGAGCCCGGCGGCGCGGCCGGCCTCGCGGCCTTCCTCGCCGGCAAGGTCAAGACCTTCGGCGCCGAGACCGCCGGCCTCGTGCTGTCCGGCGGCAACGTGGACCCTGACCAGTTCGGCCAAATCCTCCGGGGCGAGCTCTAGGCGAAGGCCTCGGCCACCGGCGGGCGAAGCTGTCGGTACATCTCAGCCCACGCCGCGGCGCTGAAGACGGACGCACCGACGAATAGCACCGCGGAAAACGCCAGGTAAATCAGCTGCATCGGCAGCGAAGCGCCCGACAGCAGTCCGAACATGTCCTGCGGCGACGATATCTCGCCACCGCCTGCCGACGCCGCAAGCGCTACGAGACTGCCGCCGATCAGCACCGCGAAGGCGGCGACCGTCAGCACCGAAAGCACAAGCATGACGAGGAAGATGCGTAGCGCATGGCCCTTGGTGAGGCGCCAGGACTCCACGATACGCAGCTTTTTCTCGACGAAGCCCATCGTGGTGGCGAGCGAGAGTCTCATCGCCGCCCATATGCCCACCGCCAATAGGACCGGAACGACGATCAGCATGACGATGCCCACGACGGCCACGCCACCGCCGCCGCCGAGCGCGGCCGCGACACCGCTGAGAATCCCCACGAACAGGAGCGCAACGAGGTAGGCCACCATTGCCAGCACGAAGAGGACGACCGACGTGATCGTCAGCCACAGTTCTCGGCCGCTTAGTCGAAGGTAGAAGTATCCACGGTCGGTCGGATACAGCACGGCCCGCAGGATGGCGGAGGGCAGGCAGATCATGATCAGGAGAGATGCGAGGAGCGAGATCCACTGCACGAGGCCCCACCGGGGCTGAATCCGCGGGTCCGTCACCGCCGCGCCGCTGCCCAGCGCGTCATAGTAGGCGGCCGTTTCCGGCCAACTCATAACGGCGGAGACGGCGCCGATCGCAAAATAGAGGCCGCACCAGATGAAGAAGGTCAGCGGCTCGCGCTCGATCAACCGGAAGCCCGCGCTGATCGCCGATCCAACGGAAATCCTGCTCACGCCCACCCCCTTTGGCTCGGCCGATGCTAACCACGGGTTGTCGTGGCTGAACAGCCCCGCTTGAGGTGCGCCGCAGCTAGTCGAAATCCTACAGCCGATCCTCGGGCGCGGGGACCCGGGGGTCCTCGCGCGAGGTCACGAGCCGCGCCAGCTTGGGCCGCAGCCACATCTCGAAGTCGTCCACGAAGCGGTAGACGACGGGCACGAGGACCAGCGACAGGATCGTCGAGGTGATCAGGCCGCCGATCACCGCCACAGCCATGGGCTGTCGGAACTCGGCGCCCTTCTCCAGCGCGAAGGCCGTGGGCAGCATGCCAGCGGCCATGGCGAAGGTCGTCATCACGATCGGACGCGCCCGCTCCCGGCAGGCGTCGATCAGGGCGTCGTGCTGGCTCATCCCCTCGCGCTCGCGCTCGATTGCGTATTCGACCAGCAGGATCGAGTTCTTGGCCGCCAGCCCCAGCAGCATCAGGAAGCCGATCAGCGAGGGGATCGAGAGCGAGAGATCGAAGATCAGCAGCCCCAGGAATGCGCCGCCCACCGCGGTCGGCAGGGCCGAAAGGATGACGATCGGCTTGAAGAAGCTGCGGAATAGGAGGACCAGCACGCCATAGATCATCGAGACGCCGGTGAAGATCGCCATGCCGAAGCCGCCGAACAGCTCGGCCATTGCTTCCGCCGTGCCGATCGCCGCAGGCCGCACGCCCTCGGGCAGGTCCTTCATGATAGGCAACCGGTTCACCGCCTGCTGCGCCTGGCCCAGCTGATAGCCGCCGTTGAGCTCGGCCTGGACGGTGATGCGCCGCTCGCGGTTCAGGCGGTCGATGCGGGCCGGGCCGGCCTGGAACTCGATGTCCGCGACGCTCTCCAGCGTGGTGGTCCCACCGGACGCGGTGGGCACCCGCAGCGACTTCAGCCGCTCGAGGTCCGTCCGGGCGTCCTGCGGCAGGCGGACCCGGATCGGGATTCGCCGCTCGCCCTCGTTGAACTTGGCCACATTGGCGTCGATATCGCCGACGGTGGCGATCCGCACGATGTTGGCGATCACGTCCGAGGAGACGCCCAACCGGGCGGCTTCGTCGGGCTTCGGGCGGATGACGATCTCGGGCCCGACGGGCGGTGTCGATTGCTTCGGGTCCGCCACCTCGGGCAGGGTCCGCATCTGGCGCTCCAGCTCCAGCGCGGCCAATTCGAGGTTCTCGGGGTTGCTGCCGGTGAGGATCTGCTGGAAGCCCGCGCCACCCTCGAAATCCAGGAAGCCGAGCCGCACGTCCGGAATCTTGCGCAGTTCCTCCCGCAGGCGGTCGCGGATCTCGTCGCCGCTCGCCTTGCGGTCTTCACTGAGCAGGATGGTCGCGGTCCCGCGCCGCAGGTCGCCCCCGCCGCCGCCGCCCGAGCCCGGGCCGAAGCTGGAGACCGTCGATCCGATCTGGACGAAGACGTCTGTGACTTCGGGCTGGCCCTTGAAGAGCTCGGTGATCTGCTGGGCGGTGACCTCCATATCGGACGCCGTCGCGCCGGGCGGGCCCTGGATGTCGACGTACATGTAGTCGGGGTCGCCCGCGGGCTGGAACCCGGCGGGCAGCAGGGGCACCAGCGCCAGCGAGCCGATGAACAGTACGCCGCCGATGATGGCCGCCGCAATCCGGTGGGCCAGCGCCCATTCCAGGGCGTTGCGGTACAGACCTTTGAACGGCTTGCGTTCATGCGGCTTGGTCGACGCCTTCAGGAAGTAGGCGGCCATCAGCGGCGTGACGAGGCGCGCCACCACCAGCGAGAACAGCACGGCCACTGAGACGGTGAGGCCGAACTCCCGGAAGAACTGGCCGGGAATGCCGGGCATGAACGACACCGGCGTGAACACCACGACGATGGAGAAGGTCGTGGCCACGACGGCCAGGCCGATGGCGTCGGCCCCCTCGAGCGCCGCCTGGAAGGGCCGCTGCCCGCGGTCGACGCGCTTCTCGATGTTCTCGATCTCGACGATGGCGTCGTCGACAAGAATCCCGATGACCAGGGTGAGCGCGAGCAGCGTCACCATGTTCAGCGAGAAGTTGGCCAGTCCCATCACCAGGAAGGTGGGGATCAGGGAGATGGGCATGGCCAGCGCCGTGATGGCGGTGGCCCGCCAGTCGCGCAGGAAGAAAAACACCACGAGCGCGGCCAGCAGCATGCCTTCCATCAGGACGTGCTGGGTGGCGCGGAAGCTTGCCCGCGTCTCTGTGACGGACGAGAAGATGGTGGAGAACTCGACCCCGGGATTGTCCTTCTCGAGCTGGGCCAGCTTCTCGAGCACGGCGTCCTCGGTGTCGACGTCGCTGGCCTCTTTGGTCTTGGAGACCTGGAAGCCCACGACGGGACGGCCGTTCAGGCGCGCGAAGCCGCGGACGTCCGAGGCGCCGTCCCCGATGGTCGCCACGTCGGACAGGCGCACGAACTGGCCGCCGCCCGTGGGGATGGTCATCTCGCGAAGCTGAGCCACGGTGTCGACCGTGCCCAGGACGCGCACCGTCTGTTCGCGTCCGCCCACCGACAGCCGCCCGCCGGGCGCGTCGAGCTGGAAGGCGCGCAGGGCGTTGTTGACCTGGCTGGCCGACAGGCCGCGCGCGGCCATCCGGTCCGGGTCGATGATCACGTTGATCTCGCGGGCGACGCCGCCCACGCGGGACGTCTGCGAAACCCCGTTGGCCGACTGCAGCGTGCGGGCGACGGTGTCGTCCACGAACCAGGACAGCTGATCGTCGGTCATGGCCGGCGCGGCGACCGCGATCGTCATGATCGGCGCGGCGTCGTCGACCTCGATTTGCTGGACCTGCGGCTCGTCGATGTCGCGGGGCAACTGAGCCCGGATCTGGGCCACCTTCGAGCGGATCTCGTCGGTCTTCTTCTGGAGGTTCTCGCCGATCTCGAACTCGATCGAGGTGGTGGACACCCCTTGGGTGACGACCGACTGGATGTTGCGCACCCCCGTGACGCTGGCCACCGCGTCCTCCACCGGACGGGTGATCTGGGTCTCCATCTCGCCCGGCGCGGCGCCGGCCTGGGTGACCGTCACCGCGATCAGCGGGAACTGGATGTTGGGGTACATTTTGACCGCCAGCGACTGGTAGGCGATCAGGCCGCCCATCAGCAGGCCGATGAACAGCACCGCGACCGGGATCGGATTGCGGATCGCCCAGGCCGAGATGGCGAAGTGCCGTTGCTCACTCATTTGGCGGCCGGGGTCTTGGGTGCGGGGGCCTTGTCCGCCGGAGCCTTGGTCGTCGGGGCGTCAGAGGGCCGGACGAGGTCGCCGTCGAGGAACAGGGCGCCGGCGTTGGCGACGATCCGGGTCCCGGCTGGGGGGCCCTTGGTGATCTCCACCAGCCCGCCGCCCCGGGCGCCGGTCTGGACGGGCACGCGCTTCACGCGGTTGTCGCTGCCGACCACCATCACCTTGGGACCGTCGGCGTCGTAGCGGATCGCCGTCTCCGGGACCGCGAGCACGTTCGCCTGGGCGTCGTTGAAGACGGCGCGGCCGAAGCCGCCCGCGCGGATGTCGGAGCGGACCGGCAGGGTGATCCGCACCTCGCCGAGCTTGGTCTGGGGATCGATCTGCGGGCTGATCAGGCGGACGCGGCCGACCGCCGAGACGCCGCTGGGCAGCGTGACGGTCGCGGACTGGCCCACCCGGATGCGCGTCAGGTCGTCCTCGGCCACGTCGGCGGAGAGCTCCACCTGACCGTCGCGGGCCATGCGGAACCAGGGTGTGCCGCCGCCCGCCGAGAGGTCGCCCGGCCGCACGTTCTTCTCGAGGATCACACCGGACACCGGCGCCGAGACCGCCAGCTTCCGCCGCTGGGTGGTGAGGGCGCGAAGATTGGCGCGGGCCACGTCGGCCTGCAGGCGCCGCTGGACGATCTGTTCCTGGCTAAGCACGCCGGCGCCGTCCAGGTCGGCCACCCGGCGGGCCTGGTCCTCGGCCTGGGCCGCCTGGGCCTGGGCCTGGGCGACCTGGGCGTCGAGCAGGGACGGATCGATGACCGCCAGCGTCTGGCCGGCGCGCACGTAGTCGCCGACGTCGGCGAGGACCCGCGTCACCCGATAGCCGCTGACTTCGGGGGCGACGGCCGCCTCTTCCCTCGGGACCAGGTCCCCGGAGGCGGCGAGCGAGCCGGTGATGGCCCGCGGCTCGATCCGCACGACCGTCACGGCGCGGGCGCGCTGGGCTTCGGTCTGCGGCTCCGGCGCCTTGCGGCACGCGGAGACCGCCAGGACGATGGCCAGGGGGACGAGCACTTTCGCGAGTTTCATCGGGCTTGTCTCACTTGGCCGCGTAGGCCTGGGCGGGCCAGCCGCCGCCCAGGGCCTTCATGGCCTGGACCGAGCGGCGCAGCGCCTGGACCTGGGCTGCGGCGAGTTGGGCGCGCACGGCGCGCCAGGCCTGTTCGGCCGAAAGGGTGTCAGAGAGGCTGAGTAGGCCCCGTTCGTAACCGAGGCGCGCGGCCTCGTAGGCGCGCCGGGCGCGCGCTTCGCCGTCCTCCAGAAGGTCGACCCGGCGGCGGTCGGCCTCGAGGCTGACCAGGGCCGCCTCGGCCTCCTGGAAGGCGGTCTGCACAGTCTTTTCGTAGGCGGTGACCGCCTGTTCCGTCCGCGCATTCTGGGCCTTGAGCTCGGCCAGGAGGCGCGGGATCGCCAGGATCGGCTGCGTCACCGAACCCGCCAGGGTCCAGGTCTCGGTCTCGGAGGCGAAGCCCGGCTGCTCGACCTTCGACCAGCCGATCCCCGGCGAGAAGGTGAAGCTGGGAAAGAAGGCCAACTGCGCCAGGCGCTGCTGGCCCGCCGCCGAACGGACCGCCGCCTGCGCCTGGCGCACGTCGGGGCGCCGTTCGAGCAACTCGCTGGGAACCAGAGACGGGACGGCCGGCGCCTCGCCGGCTTCCGGTGTCGCGGTGATGTTGGCGGTGGGCTCCACGACCCGGCCGGCGAGGATCAGGATCGCCCGCTTCTGCACCTGCAGCTGGGCCTCCAGCGCCTCAACCTGGGCCCGGGCCTGGGCCAGATCGCCCGCCACCCGATCCGGGTCCGAGCTTGCCGACAGGCCCACCTCGGCGCGCCGCGCGGCGACGTCGTAGAGTTCCTGCTGGATGCGGGCGGTCTCGCGCGCGTCGGCGAGCTGGATCGCCAGGCCCTTCGCCTGGAACCAGGCATCGGCCGTGGCCGCGGCGATCTGGGCCCGCGCCGCCTCGTAGGCGAAGCGCACCCGGTCGACCTCCGCGTCGGCCGCGCGATAGGCCACGAAGCCACGGCCCCAGGGGTCGACCTCCCAGCTCACGTTGAAGTTGGCCTGGTACTGCTCCGAGACACCGCTGGTGGAGAAGCCCGGAATATTCGCGACCGTGCCTGAAATCTGCTCCGTGTCGGTCCGGCGGCCCGAGGCGGTTGCGTCTCCTCGCGGAAGGTATTGCAGGATGGCGCCCGTGCGTTGCGCCTTCACCTCGTCCAGGCGCGCGCGCGCCGTGCGCACATCTGGATTTCGGGCCAGCGCCTGCTCGACCAGGGCGGTGAGTTCGGGATCGTCATAGGCGACCCACCAGGTGTCGAGCGGGATCGCGCCGGGCGGGGCCTCTGCCGTCGCCTCATAGGCGGCGGGCAGACGCAGGTCCGGGTCGCGTGGGCTCGCACAGGCGGCGAGCGCCAGGGCGGCCAGGACGGAACAGAAGCCGGGGCGGCGGAACATGATCGGCAGGGATTCCGGAAACCGGGCGTTGTTGAACAGGACTTGTGTTCCCGGCGCAACCTGCGTCCAGGCCCCATATCACCGTACGTCGCCTCCGCCGGCGACTCTCTTTGGGCCACCGTGCGAAACGCCCTCTCGCTCAAACTCCGTATGATGTAAAGTGTTTTATCCGTAATGTGGCCAGGTCGATGACACGCGAATTCGCAGGCGGGAAGGACCCGGGCCGCAGCATCGCGTTGCTGTGGGGGCAACAGGAGCCCGGCCGCCGCGGCCCCAAGCCGCGCTATTCCGCCGACCAGGTGGCCGCCGCCGCCGTGGCGGTCGCGGACGCCGAGGGGCTGGCCGCCATCTCCCTGCGCCGGATCGCCCTCGAGCTCGGCGTCTCGACGATGTCGATCTACACCTATGTGCCGTCCAAGGATGAACTGGTGGCGCTGATGCATGACCGCGTGCTCGGCGAGGCCGGCGTCGCGCCGAGCGACCGCGACTGGCGCGAGGCGCTCGCGTTCATCGCCCGCGAGCGCTGGCGGCTGGCGGAACGCCATCCGTGGATGCTGGACCTGGCGATGCATCGCCCGCCACTGGGGCCGAACCTGATCGCACGCCACGAGGCCGCGCTGCGAGCGCTCGAGGGCACTGGCCTCGATGACCTGACCCGCGACCTCGTCATCGACGTGCTGCAGAACTATCTGCTCGGCGCCCTCCAGCACGCCCGCGAGGCGCGCGAGGCCGAACGTCTGAGCGGCCTGACCGACGAGCAGTGGTTCGCCATGGCCGAGCCCGCCCTCACCGCCCAGCTGGACGACCGGCGCTTCCCGATGGTCCTGCGGCTCGGCGAGGCCTGGCGGGCGGCGGACAAGGCGAAGGTGGCCGACCCGGCCTGGCGCTTCGAGTTCGGTCTGAAGGTGGTGCTCGACGGGATCGAGGCCCTCATCCTGGCCCGCAAGGCCGAGGGCTGACGCCGTTCACGGCTCGCGGATGCCCTTGATCACCGTCACCTTGATCGGCCGCCCGTCCATGCTGCGTGAAGCCCAGACCGCGCCCACGCCGCCATCGGCGGGGAAGTCGGTGCAGTAGCGGATCGGCGCCGGGAAGGGCTTGGACTGCCTCAGGCAGACCTTGTTCGGGTCCTTCTGACTCCACTGGCCGGACGACCATTTGCCCCGGCGGCCGAACGCCCGCCAGGTGCCGTCGGCGTTCAGCCACAGCCACTGGGACTTGCCGTCCTCGTAGAGGGCCCGGATCGTGTTGCCGAAGGCGGCGGCGACGCCCTTTGGCTCTGCCGCAGCAGGCGCGGCGACGGCCGCCGCCGCCGCGAGGGTCAATACGAACAAACGCATGGGTGTCTTGTTTACGCAGGACGATGTTCAGGGGAAGAGGCCCCAGACTGGCCTCATCCACCTGAACGCCGGATGACCAGCGTGGCGTCAGGCCCAGTACGGCCCGACGCCATAGGCGGCATAGTAGCTGTAGATCGAGTCCCGGCTGACGCCGTCGTTCCAGCCGCTGAGTTCGCTCTCGTCGATCATCGGCGCCTTCTCGAGGTCCTCCTTCTCGAGCGGGATGACGTAGGCGTGGCGTTCGGGATCGTAGTCGAGCAGCTTCCACGGGACCGGGTGGTACTTCGATCCGATCCCAAGGAAGCCGCCGAACGACAGGATCGCGTAGGCGACCTCGCCCGAGACCTTCTCGATCGCCACGTCCTCGATCTTGCCCAGCTTTTCGCCGGCCTGATTGATCACGTCCGTGCCGTTGACCCGGTCGGCCGGGATGAGCGGGTGTTCGGGTTGGGTGGCGGTCATGCGTCCCTCCTTGGTGGTCCTTGGAGGATGAACGGCCGGGGGGCGGGTCGGTTCAGCGGGCGGCGACCACGGCCTTGGCGCCGACGTTCGTCCGGCCCACGCCGTCCACCTCGTAGAGGGCTTCTCCATCCCCGGCGGCGAGGCCAGGCCCGGCCGCCCCGGGGGTCGCCGCAATCTCCGCCGCCTGCATGACGCCGATGTCGCGGGCGCCCGCGACGATCAGGAACCGGTTCCCCGACCGCCCCCGAAAGGCGGCGAGGTAGCCGTAGTCGCGGTTGGGCCTGTCCCCCGGCGCGACGCCTGCGCCGGACGTGTAGGTCTCGCCTGTCCTGCGGTCGACCAGTTCGTCGTAGGTCGCCCCGATCCGGAACCGGGAGCGCTCGAACACCGGCTGCTGCAGCAGGCGCAGTCCCGACAGGTAGCCCACGTAGACGATGTCGGAGCCCTTCAGCAGGTCCGGCGTCAGGTGCGAGGCCGTGACCATCCGCACGCGGTCCGCGCCTCCGGCCGCCTGGCGAACGAGGGGCGCGATCTCGCGCAGGGCCAGGGTGGCGCCGACGGGCGTGTAATAGGTGTCGAGGTCGACGTAGCGACCCTGGAGCTCGGGGTTGTCCATCAGCCAGGCGTCCAGGTCCGCGGGCGAGTTGACCTCGAAGGCCCGGATCATCCGGCGGGGTTCGTCGCCATTCTCGGTGTCGCCGAAGATGTAGTAGTCGCCCACGACCAGCAGGATCGGCCGCTCACGCCCGATCTCGGCCCAGAGCGGCGACGCGGCTGCGGCGGCCAGTTCGCGGGACGGGGCCAAGTCTCGCGCCAGCCACCACCAGGCCCCGGCGTTGACGCAGACAAGCACCGCCGCCGCAGCCAGGACGGGCGCCAGCCAGGCCGGCCGGCGCGACCCCGGCGCGGGCGCCGCCGCCTGCTCCGCGATCGGCTTGAGCTCCAGCCGGTACTCGCCCACCGGGATCGCCAGGCGATGAGGCTCCCCCGCGCCCGGGCCTTCGTAGAAGGCGTCCAGCTTGCGGCGCAGGCGGTGGACATAGACCCGCACCGAGGCGTCGCCCGACAGCTCGGGGGTGCGGCCGAAGACGTCCTGCGCCACGTCCGTCTCGCGCAGGGTCCGGCCCCGGCGGGCCGGGTCGGCCAGATGATCGAAGAGGCGCACGAGACCATGCGAACGGCCGAGCGCGCCGCTGTCGCGGATCCGCGCCACCTGCGCCGCAAACGCCGCCGATTTCTGCTCGTTCATACCCGACCTTCGACGCCCGGCCGCTGCTGTAACCCCCCGTAACGGTCCTGGAAACCGTAAAGTACGCGCGGGCCGCGCGCACGCTCCCTACCCCCGGCGCGAGACGACGGCAGCCATCATTTCGGGCCGCGAGAGGGGGGTGAGAATGGCTTTGCGAAAGGCGCTGCTGCTGAGCGCGGCGCTGGGCGTCATGGCGGCGGAGGCACACGCAGCCGACGCGGACGTCGAACAGGTCGTGGTGACCGCGGCGCGCCTCGAGGAGACCCTGCCTCAGGACCTGGAACGCTATGGCGGCGACCTGGAGACGATCAGCGCCGAGACCATGCGCCGAAACGCCTACGTCGACGTCTCCCAGGCCCTGCAGATGCAGACGCCCGGCCTCTTCCTGTCGTCGCGCAACGGCCCCTTCTCCTACGCCGACATCGCCCTGCAGGGTTCACGCACGGGCGATGTGCTGTGGCTGGTGGACGGCGTACGGATCAACAACCGGCTCTACGCATCGACCAGCCCCGCCGACACCCTGCCCGCCAGCATGGTCGAGCGGATCGAGGTGCTGAAGGGCGGCCAGAGCCTGTTCTACGGGACCCAGGCGGCGGCGGGCGTGATCAACATCGTGACCCGGCCCTACGCCGAGGATTTCGAGGGCGCCCTGACCGTCGGCGGCGACACCAACGCGGGCGTCCATGCGGATCTCTTCGTAGGCGACTCGGTCGGCCCCCACCGGTTCGTGGCCTGGGTCTCGAAGGACGAGGCGGAGGGCTATACGACCTTCGACGTCTTCCAGCCGAGCGCCACCGAGCGCAAGCGCGGCTATGACGTCTTCAGCTTCGGCGGCAAGTACGGGGCGGACCTGTCCCCCAACCTGTCGCTGAACCTCTACTACCAGCACACCGACGCGCACCTGGAATACCCGAACCCGCGGCTGACGCGGCTGGCTTTCAACGACCGGGACGAGGAGATCGCCAGCGCCAGCCTGGACTGGACCGTCAGCGAACGCGCCGCGCTATCGGTGAAGGGCTACTACCACGACTGGGACAGCGTCTACTCGACGGTCAACAACGTCCCCGGACAGCCGGACGCGCCACCGGTCATCGTCGACGACCTGACCTACTGGGGCTACGAGGACTACGGCGTCAGCGCGCTCGCGAAGCTGAACCTGCACCGCGGACTCGAGTACCAGCTCGGCTACGACTTCCAGAACTTCCACGGCCGCGACGAGGTGCTGCTGATCGCCGAGCAGACCGAGAAGGTGCATGCCCTGGTGGCCCAGGTGCGGACGACCGACGACCTCATCCGGAACGGCCGGCTCGCGGCCGGCGTCCGCTACAACAAGACCCGGGAGAGCGAGAAAGCGATCTGGAACCTCTCCGGCCGCTGGGACGTGACCCCCCAGGTCTATCTCGAGGGCGTGGTGGGGACGTCGTTCGTCCTGCCCAGCGCCGAACAGCTCTTCGGGATCGACCCCTGCTGCGCCGTAGGCAATCCGGACCTCAAGCCCGAGGAGAGCCTGAACGCCAACCTGGCGGTCGGCGGCCGGACGGAGCGGCTGACCTGGCAGGTCGCCGGTTTCCTCCGCAAGATCGATGACCTGATCATCGACGACTACGCCCAGCCGGGTTTCCCGGACGGGATCTACGTCAATACCGCAGGCAAGGTGAAGAGCCGCGGTGTCGAGGTTCAGGCGACGGCTCGGGTGACCGACTCCGTCACCGTCCGCGGGTCCTACGCCTACACCCGAACCCGCGAGAATGGGGCCGGCGTCCAGTTCACGCGAATTCCCAAGCAGCAGGTCAAGGCCAGCCTCAGCTACGACCCCGAGGATCGCCCGTTCGGCGCCTCGGCCAGCCTGCTGTGGACCGGCGATATCTACCAGCCGGTGTCCGGTTTCGGCCGGGTGAACTACGGGAACTATGTGGTGGTCGACGTCGCCGCGCACGTCTTCCTGGACGACAGTGAGCGCCGCCACCGTCTCACCGCTCGGGTCGAGAACGTCTTCGACGAGGACTATGCGACCCGGATCAATTCCGCGCCCATCGACCTCTCGCCGCAGCGGTTCCTCTACCGCTTCCTGGGCGTCCCCCGCACCCTGCACGTGAGCTACGCCTATTCCTTCTGAGGCGCCCCTCAAGCCCGCCCGCAAAGCCTGGGCGCCGAAGTGGCTGGTGATCACTCACCGCTACGCCGGCCTCGTCATGGGCCTCCTGATGCTCCTGTGGTTCGCAAGCGGCGTCGGCATGCTGTTCATCCGCTGGCCGGAGGTGACCGAGGCGGAGCGCGAGGCCGGGCTGCCGCCGATCACCTGGAGCGCCTGCTGCGAGTTCGGCGAGACGCCGGACGTCCGGGAAGTTGCGCGGGCGTCGGTCGAGGACCTGGCCGGCCGGCCCGTGCTGCGGTTCGACGGCGAAGTCCTGGACCTCACCACGGGATGGCCGATCACCGAGGTGACGGCGGACGACGCCGCTCGGATCGCGGCGGCCTATGCACGGGCGCACGGCGTCGCAGGCGCGCCCAGCGCGCCAGACCGCACGGTGCGCGACCAGTGGACGGTGACCGGCTATTTCGATGCCCGGCGACCCTTCTGGCGGTTCCGCTTCGACGATCCGGCGGCGACTGATGTCTATGTCTCGGCGAAGACCGGCGTGGTGGCCCAGGTCACGGACCGGCCGGAACGAATCCTGAGTTGGCTGGGGCCCATCCCGCACTGGCTCTATCCCGAGGCGCTGCGCGCCGACCTGAAGCTCTGGACGCAGGTGGTGATCTGGACCTCGGTGGCGGGGATTTTCCTGACCGTGACCGGCGTCTATCTCGGAATCGTCGCCTGGCGTCCCTGGCGGGACCAGCGTCTCACCCCATACCGCGGCCTGATGGCCTGGCACCATCTGGGCGGCCTCGCCGCCGGCGTGCTCACCCTGAGCTGGGTGGCGAGCGGACTGCTCTCGATGCAGCCCTGGGGGATACTGGAGAGCGGGCCCGACGAGCGGCCGTCGCGCATGACCGGCTCGGTCAGCTTCGGCGACGTTCGCGAGGCCGTGACCGCTGCCGCGTCCACGGGGATCGTCGCCCGTCGCCTGGAGACGGCCCCGTTGAGCGGCCACGTCTTCCTGGTGGAGAGCGCCCTGCGCCTCGACCGCCGGGGCGAGGCGACGCCGTTGGCAGACGCCGATCTGGCCGAAGCCGCCCGCCGCCTAGGGCCGGTGCGGCGCGCGGAACTCATCACGACGGAGGACGCCTACTACTTCGGACATCACGAGGCTGTGGAGCTGCCGGCTTACAGGGTCGAGCTCACCGACGGCGTCCGGTTCTATCTGTCGCCGGCGTCGGGCGGGGTCCTGGCGCGTATCGACGCGGCCGCGAAGCAGAATCGCTGGCTGTTCGAAGCGCCGCATCGGCTTGACTTCATCCGTGGCCTTGACCGGGGGCCGGGCTGGGCGGCCGTTGTCACCGCCCTCCTGCTGTTCTGCATGGTCGGAGTGGGGAGCGGCGTATGGCTCGCCTGGCGGCGCGTCAAAGCGGACGTCGCGCTGTTGCGGCGGCCGCGTCGCACGTTGCGCTGACGCCGCCGTCAGTTGGTCGGGGGAACCTGATCCTCGACCTGATCGGCGCGCCCCTCCGCCGCGTCCTCCACCCTGTCGGCCTTCTGCTCGAGCTGGCTCTCCATCGCCTCGGTCGCCGCTGCGTCCGCCTGCGCCTCCAGAGCGTCCGCCTGGCGCTCGCCCGCGTCCTCGATGGCGTCCGCCCGTTGTTCAGCGGCCTTCTCGGCGGGGCTATCGCAGGCAGCGAGCCCCAGGGCTCCCAGGGCGGCGACGATCACAATGCGCATTCTGGCCTCCACGCTCGACCTTCCCAGACAGCGCACGAGACCGTGATTGGTTCAGTCGCGCGGCTCTAGGCCCTGACGAACGGCTGGCTGAGGGTGGGCTGGCCCGAGATCGCCAGCAGGGCGTTCGCCACCGCCGGGCCGACCACGGGCGTCCCCGGCTCCCCCACGCCGCTGGGCGGGTTGGTGGAGGGCAGGATGTAGGTTTCGACCGTGGGCGCCTCGGAATTCCGCAGCACCCGGTAGGTGTGGAAGTTGTCCTGGTCCACCGCCCCGCCGGTCAGCGTGACCTCCCCGAACAGAGCCGCCGAAAGGCCATAGCAGGTCCCGCCCTCCATCTGGGCGGCGATCTGATCGGGCGAGATGGCGGTCCCGCAGTCGATGGCGGTGACGACCCGGTTGACCTTCGGGACGCCGTCCTCGAGCTTCACCTCGGCGATCTGGGCCACCACCGAGCCGAAGCTCTCGTGCACGGCCACGCCGCGGGTCCAGCCCTCGGGCGGCGGCGTGGTCCAGCCCGCCTTTTCGGCGGCCAGGTTGAGGACCGCCAGATGACGCGTCGCGCCGGCCTTCCGATAGAGCGCCCGGCGATAGTCCACCGGATCCTTGCCGGCGCGCTTTGCCAGCTGCTCGATGGTGTGCTCCATCACATAGGCGGTGTGGGTCGCCCCCACCGAACGCCACCACAGCACCGGCACGCCGACCTCCGGCGTCAGGAGCTGGGCGTCCACCACGGGCGTGGCCTTCAGATAGGGCGAGCCTTTGCAGCCCTCGACGGCCGTCTCGTCGATCCCGCCGCCCGGCGCGCCCGGAGGCGCCCCGGCCATAATCGACTGGGTGACGATCCGGTGACGCCAGGTTGCCGGATAGCCCTCGGCGTCGGTCGTCACCCGTACGGAATGGTGCGTGAGCGGGCGGAAGTAGCCCGCGCGCATGTCGTCCTCGCGCGTCCAGACCAGCTTCACCGGCCGCCCACCGCCGACTTTCTTGGCGATGTGGACGCATTCGACCACATAGTCCGACTGGAAGTTCGCCCGCCGGCCGAACGAGCCGCCGGCGAAGAGCGTCTCTATCTCCACCGAGCCCGGCAGGGCGAGCGCCACGCGGGCGACGTTCATCTGATCCAGGGTCGGTGTCTGCGATCCGAAGATCAGCTTCGGCGCACCCTTGCCCACCATGGCCACGCAGTTCATCGGCTCCATGGTGGCATGAGCGAGGTAGGGGAAGTCGTAGGCGACCTCCAGCGCGTTCGCCCCGCCGGCCGCCTGGGCGGCGTCGCCCTTGGACTCGAAGGCCTGCCAGCCCTCCTTGCCCTTGCCCGGCGCGGCGGCCTTGCCCGAGGCATAGTCCTTGTAGGCGGTCAGCAGTTCGGCCGAGCCGCGGATCTCGGCCTTGCTCTCGTCCCACTCGACCCTCAGCGCGTCACGGCCCAGCTTGGCCGCCCAGGTGGACTCCGCCACCACGGCCACGCCGGTCGGGATCTTGTGGACGGCGACGACGCCGGGGACCTTCTTCGCCTCGGTCGCGTCGAACGACTTCACCTTGGCGCCGAACTTGGGCGGGTGCGCGACCATCGCGACCAGCATGTTCTCGAGCCGGACGTCCTGGGTGTAGCGGGCGGTCCCGTCGCTCTTGGCCTGGCTGTCCTTGCGGCGGACCCGGTCCGTGCCGATCAGGGTGAAGGCTTGAGGGTCCTTCAGCGTCGGCGACTGGGGCGGGGCGACCTTGGCCGCGTCTTCCACCAATTCGCCGAAGCCCGCCTGCCTGCCCGAAGGATGGGAAAGCACGCCGCCCGCCACCGTGATCTCGGCGGCCGGGACGCCCCACTTCGCCGCCGCCGCCTCCACGAACATGGCGCGGGCGGAGGCCCCCGCCGTGCGCAGCTGCGTCCAGGAATTGCTGATCGCCGACGATCCGCCGGTCCCCTGCGTTCCCCCCATCAGGGCGTTGCCGTAGAGCTTGGCGTTCGCCGGCGCCTGTTCGACCTTCACCTTCGCCCAGTCGGCGTCCAGTTCTTCGGCGGCGATGGCCGCCAGGCCGGCGTGGTTACCCTGGCCGAACTCGATGTGCTTGGAGACCACCGTCACGGTTCCGTCGGGGGCGAACTTCAGGAAGGGGCCGAAGGCGCCGGGCTTCACGTTCGAACCGGCGGAGAGGATGTCGGGGAGGGAGCAACCGACCAGCAGCGTCCCACTGGCCAGGGTGGCGCCAACGACGATCTCGCGGCGGCTGGGCCCGGCGACAATGTCCTTGAAAGGTCTGGTCACGGCGTTCCCCTCAGGCTTCGTTCGGCGCCGCCACCGTGGCGGCAGGGGCCTCGGCGGCCGCCTTGATGGCCGCGCGGATGCGTTGGTAGGCGCCGCAGCGGCAGATGCTGCCGTCCATGGCCGCGGCGATGGCCGCATCGTCGGGGTCCGGAACCTGCTGCAACAGGGCCACGGCGTTCATGATCTGGCCCGACTGGCAGTAGCCACATTGCGGCACGTCCAGCTTCACCCAGGCCTGCTGGACCGGATGGGCGCCTCCCAGGCCTTCGATGGTGGTGATTTTTGCGGCGCCGACCGCTGAAATCGGCAGCTGGCACGACCGCACCGGATTGCCGTCCGCGAGCACCGTGCAGGCTCCGCACTGGGCGATCCCACACCCGTACTTCGTCCCGGTCAGCCCCAGTTCATCTCGCAAGACCCATAGGAGGGGCGTGTCAGGCGGCGAGTTGACGTTCAGAGGCCGTCCGTTCACATCCAGGGTCGTCGCCATGGCCGCTTCCTCCACCGATCCGGAGGCGATCCTAACGGTGTTCAGACCGCCGCGTAAACCGGTCCTTGGCCAGCGGCGGGCCTTGAGGGTAAAGCGTACCGATTTTACGAATCCAGGAGCCTCCATGTCCCGAGTTCTCGCCGGCGCCCTTTTCCTCTCGCTCGCCGCTGCGCCCGCGCTGGCGGCCGACGGGGCGCAACTGTTCAGCATGCAGTGCAAGATGTGCCACAACGGCTCGCCGATGGGGCCGCCGCTGGCCGGCGTCGCGGGCGGGGACATCGCGGCCAAGACCTTCGCCTATTCGCCCGCGCTCAAGAACAAGGAAGGGACCTGGACGGACGCCAATCTGGATGCGTACCTGAAGGCTCCTGCCGCCTTCGCGCCCGGCACCAAGATGCTGATCTCGGTGCCCTCGGATGAGAACCGCAAGGCGATCATTGAGTACCTGAAGACCCTGAAATAGCCCGGATGGACGTTTTCCCCGCCTTCTTCCCGCTTGCCGGCCGTACGGTCGTGATCGCGGGCGAGGGCGAAGCGGCCGAGGCCAAGGCGCGGCTGTTCGAGGGCTCGCCGGCGGTTTTGCTGCGCCTCACTGGTCCCGAGGCGTTGGATCCCCGGTCCTACGCCAGCGCAACCCTGGCATTCGTCGCCGCCGACAACGAGGAGTGGGCCCGGGAAGCAGCTGAGGCCGCACGCGCGGCTTCCGTGCCGGTGAACGTCGTCGACCGGCCGGCGCTGTGCGATTTCACCACCCCGGCGGTGATCGACCGCGGCGAGGTCGTGGCGGCGATCGGCACAGGCGGCGCATCGCCCATGCTGGCGACCATGCTGCGCCACGACATCGAGGCCCGCGTGCCGGAGGGGACCGGCCGGGTCGCCGCCCTGTTCCGCGGCATGCAGGATGAGGTTCGCGCCGCCCTGCCGGACCCGAACGCCCGCCGCCGGTTTCTGCGTGCGGCGCTGACGGGGCCCGCCGCCGAGGCCGCCATGGCCGGCGACATGGAGGGCGCCCGGGAGCGCCTGCGCGCCAGTCTGTTCGACAGTCCGCACCTCGCCGGCGTGATCCGCTACATCGACGCCCGCGGTCCCGCAGACCTCTTGACCCTGCGCGCCGTCCGCGCGCTGGCCGCCGCGGACGTCCTGGCCTGCGATCCCGACGCCCACGCGGACGTGCTGGCGCTCGCGCGACGCGACGCCGAACGGCTCTCCGGTCAGACCCCTGAGGAACTCGTGGCGTTGGTCGCCGAGGGCCTCACCGTCGCCCGGCTGATCACGGGGGCGGCCTGGCGCACCGAACAGGCCGCGCTCCAGGCCAGGGGCGTGGCCACCGAGGTTCTGCCGATCGCCACCTGACGGCGCCCGAACTTGACACCCGGCCGCGGGGCGGGCGCCATCCGCGTCCAGTCCGAGGGGATATGCGATGAAAGCGTTTCTGACCGCCACCACCGGCGTGGCCGTGGTGCTGATGGCGTCCGTGGGCCAGGCCCAGCCCGTCGATCCGAAGATCGCCGCGCGGGTGGAGCGGGTGCTGGCGAAGACGCCGCTGATCGACGGCCACAACGACGTACCGTGGGCGATCCGCCAGCGGGTCGGGGTGGCGCCCGACAAGGTGGACCTGGGCTCCGACACCTCGGGCCTCAAGGAGGCGGGCGGGCCCGGCATGATGACCGACATCCCGCGCCTGAGGGCCGGACGACTCGGCGGCCAGTTCTGGTCGGTCTACATCCCGGCCAGCTTCGAGGGGCCGATCGCCGTCGAGATGACGCTGGAGCAGATCGATATCGCCAAGTCGCTGTCGCAGCGCTACCCGACGGTCTTCGAGATGGCCTATTCGGCCGACGACATCATGCGGATCCACAAGGCCGGCCGGATCGCGTCGCTGGTGGGTATCGAGGGCGGCCACCAGATCCACGAGAGCCTGCCGGTCCTGCGCCAGATGTACGCCGCCGGCGCCCGCTATATGACCCTCACCCACTCGCGGACCACATCCTGGGCCGACTCGGCGACCGACACGCCCCGGCACGGCGGCCTCAGCGCCTTCGGCCGCGCCGTGGTGACGGAGATGAACCGACTGGGCATGCTGGTCGACCTGAGCCACGTCTCCGAAGAGGCGATGCTCGACGCGCTGGACGTCACCCAGGCGCCGGTGATCTTCTCGCATTCCAGCGCCCGCGGGCTGAACGATCACCCCCGCAACGTGCCGGACGCCGTACTCGCCAGGATGAAGGCCAACCGGGGCGTGGTCATGGTCACCTTCGTGCCCGGCTTCGTCGCGCGTGAATGGATGGTCTGGTCCGCCGATCGGGCAGGTGAGCAGGCGCGGACGGCGGCGATGTTCCCGGGCCAGCCCGACAGGGCCAAGGCCGCCCTCGCCGACTGGGACGCGGCCCACCCGCAGCCACCCGTGGCCCTCGCCGTCGTCGCCGACCACATCGAGCACGTGGCCAAGGCCTGCGGCGTCGACTGCGTCGGCATCGGCGGCGACTTCGACGGGATCGCCGACACCCCGGACGGCCTGGACGGGGTCGACAAGTACCCGGCCCTCTTCGCCGAAATGGCCCGCCGCGGCTGGAGCGACGAGGACCTCGGCAAGCTTGCAGGCGGCAACGTCCTGCGAGTCCTGCGCGAGGCCGAGGCGGTCGCCCAGAAGCTCCAGGCGACCACCCAGCCGTCGTACGCGACCGTCAGGGAGTCGGACGGGGCGAAGCGCCCCTGAGCCGCCGGCCGCTCAGGTGTCGAGCGGCCGGCCCTTGGTCTCGGGCACGAGCAGGAATCCCACCACCAGCGAGATCGCCGTGAAGACGAACGGGAACCACAGGCCCGAGTAGAGCTGGCCCGTAGTCGTCACGATGGCGAAGGCGGTGAAGGGGACGAAGCCGCCCACCCAGCCGGTGCCGATGTGGTAGGGCAGCGAAAGGGCGGTGTACCGCACCCGCGTGGGGAACAGCTCCACCAGGCAGGCGGCGATCGGCCCGTAGAGCGCCGTCGCCGCGATGACGAAGACCACCAGCACGGCGAAGGCGCCCAGCAGGTTCATGCGCTCGGGATCGGCCTTCTCGGGATAGCCCGCCTGCAGAAGGGCGGTCCGGATCCGTGACTCGACCTGACCCTTGACCGCCTTGGAGACCTCGGGCGACAGCCCCGTCGCGCTGGCCGAGGGAATGGTCTGGGCCCCGATCCGCACCATGGCCGGCTGGCCCGGAACGCCCGCCTCGTTCGAATAGGAGACGCCGGCGTTGGCCAGCGTCGACTTGGCGATGTCGCAGGACGAGAGGAAGCTGGCCCGGCCCACCGGATCGAACTGCAGCGAGCAGTCGGCCGGGTCGGCGATGACCGTCACGGGCGTCCGCGCCACGGCCTCCGCCATCGCGGGGTTGAGCGTGCGTGACAGCATGTGGAACCCCGGGAAATAGGCCGCCAGCATGAGCGCCATGCCGAAGAGCATCACGCTCTTGCGGCCGACCCGGTCCGAAAGCCAGCCGAAGACCACGTAGAAGATGGCGCTCACGGCCGTCGCCGACAGCATGAGGAAGTTGATGGTTTCGGGTGCGACCTTCAGGAAGCGCTCCATGAAGGTCTGCACGTAGAAGAAGGCCGTGTACCAGACCGCCCCTTGGGCGAACATGATCCCGACCAGGGCGATGAGCACCAGCTTCAGGTTCGGCCAGTGGCCGAAAGCCTCTCGATAGGGCGCCTGGCTCTGCCGTCCCTCGGCCTTGAGCCTGGCGAATTCCGGGCTCTCCGAGAGCTTCATCCGCATCCAGATCGAAAGCCCCAGCAGGATGGCCGAGAACAGGAACGGGATGCGCCAGCCCCAGGCGTCGAAGGCTTCGTTGCCGACGATCAGGCGGGTGGCCAGGATCACCACGAGGGCCCCGAACAGGCCGAAGGCGGCCGAGGTCTGGATCCAGCTGGTCGCCCGGCCGCGAGCGTTGGCCGGCGCGTGCTCGGCCACATAGATCGCGGCGCCGCCGTACTCGCCACCCAGGGCGAAACCCTGAATGATCCGCATCAGGATCAGCAGGATAGGTCCGATCAAGCCGGCCTGGGTGTAGCTGGGCAGGAGGCCGATCGCGACGGTCGCCCCGCCCATCAGGAGCACGGTGGCCAGGAAGGCGCCCTTGCGGCCGGCCCGGTCGCCGATGCGCCCGAACACGAGGGCGCCCAGGGGCCGGAACAGGAAGCCCGCCCCGAACAGCGCCAGCGCCGCCGCCAGCCCCGCCGTCTCCGGAAGGCCCGTGAAGAAGGTCCTGGAGATGACGCCCGCCAGGCTTCCGAAGACGAAGAAGTCGTACCATTCGAAGGCGGTCCCGGCGGCCGACGCGGCGACCACGGTCCGAAGCGACGCGCCCTTCTTCTCCGGCTGCGCCGCAGCGGCGATCTCCGCCATCCCCTTCGCTCCCCTCTGGTTTCGTTGGCTCCGGTCTAGCCCGGAACTCGGCCGCCGGGCCAGAGGGCTTTCGCGGCTCGACGAACCCGCAGGCGCTCGAGAGATCAGATCCTCAGCAGCACCTGTCCGGATCGTGGCCTCGGGGCCGGAGCCTCGACGAGCCGGAGCCGACCGGTTCCGGTATCCACCGCCAGGGCGTGCATTCCGCTCATTCCAGAGTCTCCACCTGAACGCCCAGGTCGCGATCAGGACGCGCGGCCTCACCAGCTGAACGGATGAGCCGGCAGGACGCCATCGCCGCGCTGTCGCAGATCATGATGGGCGCGCTGGTCCCGAGCTAGGCCGCCGCGACTTCGCCGGCGCTCAGCGACCCGCGCCGCCGCGCCGCTTCGGCGATCTCGGCGATCAGGGCCGCCGGGGCGATCGGCTTGCCCACGACCCCGTCCATGCCGGCGTCCAGATAGGCCTGGCGCTGGTGGGCCAGCACGTTGGCGGTGAGCGCCACGATGGGAATCCTCGCCGGGCCGCCGCCGAGGGCCCGGATCCGTCGTGCGGCCTCGACGCCGTCGATCCCCGGCATCTGGATGTCCATGAGGATCAGGTCGAAGCCGCCGCTCGCCGCAGCTTCCACGCCCGCGTAGCCGTCGGCGGCCGTCTCGACGGCGGCGCCCAGGTTCTCGAGCAGCTTGGTGGCGATCATCCGGTTCGTGGCGTTGTCCTCCACGACCAGCACCCGGACGCCGTCCAACATGGCGGCCACCTCTTGGGCGGCTTCGGCCGGCGCTTCGGCCGGCTCGGCGCGAACTTCCAGCCAGAAGATCGAACCTTTGCCCTCGACGGACCGGAACCCGACCTCGCCGTGCATCAGCTCGGCCAGCCGCCGCGTGATCGCCAGGCCAAGGCCCGAACCGCCGAACTTCCGCGTCGTTGAGGCGTCGGCCTGGTTGAACCGCTCGAACAGCCGGTCCTGAGCCGCGGCGGGAATGCCGATCCCGGTGTCCTCGACTTCGAACCGCAGGACACCGGCGTCCGCGCGGCGGCAACGCACCACCACATGGCCGGTCTCGGTGAACTTGACGGCGTTGCCGACCAGGTTGAACAGCGCCTGGCGCAGGCGCACGGGATCCGAGCGCACCCATCCCCGGTCGGGACCGGCGTCCACCACGAGCTGCAGGCCCTTGGCCTTGGCCTGGGGCTCCAGGAGCCGCACGACGCCCTGGACCAAGACGGCCGGATCGAGCGGCTCGCACGCCAGCTCCAGCCGCCCCGCCTCGATCTTCGAGAAGTCGATGACGTCGTTCAGCAGCTCCGACAGCATCCGGCCGCACGAGAGCGCCTCCTGCAGCAGCGCCTGGCCCTCGTCGGACAACGCCTCG
Organism: Pseudomonadota bacterium; assembly: GCA_049323595.1. Classification (GTDB taxonomy): domain Bacteria; phylum Pseudomonadota; class Alphaproteobacteria; order Caulobacterales; family Caulobacteraceae; genus Phenylobacterium. The sequence goes on along the minus strand of JBMOOD010000007.1, from coordinate 99,850 downwards.
TTCTTCAGCAGATGCAGCACGCCCATGACGCCGTTCATCGGCGTGCGGATCTCGTGGCTCATGTTGGCGAGGAAGGCCGCCTTCGCGTCGGCGGCGGCCTCCGCGGCGAGCTGGGCTTCCTTCAGCGCCAGTTCCTGCCGCTTGAGCGCATCGCAGTCCTGAACCAGACCCACGGCCTTCAGCCAGCGTCCGCGGCGCGAGGTCACCAGATGGTGGAAAACGCGCACCCAGCGCTCGGTCCCGTCCGGCCGGATGATGCGGGCCTCGAAGCTTTCGCCCGACTTTTTGTCCCCGCGGTGCAGAGCGCGGAATGAGGTCCGCACAAGACGCAGGTCGTCGGGATGGAATCCCGGATAGCGAAGCTTGATCGCCTGTTCGTAGCTGGCGTCGCCCTGGCCGGTGATCCGCTCGAACTCGGGCGAACACCAGAAGGTCTTCTTCACGTGATCGATCTCGTAGACGCCGGCCTCGGCGGCTTCGAGCGCCAGGCTCAGGCGGCCGGCGTAGGCCGCCACCTCGCGGCGGGCCTTGCGGGCCTGCTGCTCGCCCTGTCGCGCAGCGTCCCGCGTCTGGGCGAGGTCGGTGATGTCTTCCGAAATGCCCTGGAGCGCGAAGACGCCCTCCGCGAGGGGGCGGGCTCGAACCGTGACACGCATGACCAGCCAGCGCGTACGGGCCCAGATGCGGTGCTCGAGCCGCGCGGGCTGGCCCGTGCGCACGACGCCGGCCATGGCGTTCCGAAGGGGTTCGCGGTCGCGCGGATGGACGAATTCAAAAAAGTGCTCGGGCGTCCAGTCCGTCGCGGGGTCGAGGCCCACGAGTTCGATGATCTCGTCCGACCACCAGATACGGTTGGCGATTGGATCGAAGGTCCAGATGCCGATGCCGGCCGAGGCGCCGAGCAGCTTTCGGGTGCGCCGCGCCTCGGCGACCTCCTCGCGGTAGGCGCGTTCGGCGGTGACGTCGCGCATGCTGCCGATGTGGTCGCCGTTGTCCATGACCTGACGGCGCGCGTGCACCCAGCGCCAGGAGCCGTCGCGCGCCCTCAGCCGCACCTCCGCCTCACTCAGGTCGCCAGGCTTCGACGCGTCGGCGCGGGCGCGGATACCGGCGATCTCGTCGGGATGGCAGAAGTCGAACACCGAGGCGCCGACGAGCTCGGTCTCGCTCAGGCCGGTGAACTCCGACCAGGCCTTGTTGACCGCCAGGAGCGTACCGTCGCGGGCCACGACCTGCATGAGGTCGCGGCTGTTCTCGAACAGCCATGACGCCATCTCGGCCTTGTCGGCGGCGCCTATCGCGCGCTTCCGAGCCATCGCCTCTCCCCTGGCGGCCTTGCCGGACGTGGCTTCCACGACCGTCGGCGCACTCCGTCGTTCTTCTTTGGCGCGCTGGAACGCGCGCGCCCGCGTCCCGTGGGGCGAGCGGGGCCTCATTGAAGCGCAACCGCTAGCGAAATTCCGTAAAGATAGCGTTGTGGCGTAACGCCGCTACGGCTCAGCTTAGAAGGCGTTCTCGCCCGTGATGGCCCGCCCCAGGATCAGGGCATGGACGTCATGGGCGCCCTCGTAGGTGTTCACCGTCTCGAGGTTCGCGGCGTGGCGCATCACGTGGTACTCGCCCGAGATGCCGTTGCCGCCGTGCATGTCGCGCGCGACCCGGGCGATCTCCAGGGCCTTGCCGCAGTTGTTGCGCTTCAGCATCGAGATGGCTTCCGGGACCCAGGCGCCCTCGTCGATCAGCCGGCCCAGGGCGAGCGCGCCCTCGAAGCCCAGGGCGATCTCGGTGGACATGTCGGCCAGCTTCTTCTGCACCAGCTGGCGCGACGCCAGGGTCCGGCCGAACAGCGAGCGGCTCGACACATAGTCGCGGCTGGCGTGGAAGCAGAACTCGGCCGCGCCCATGGCGCCCCAGGCGATGCCGTAGCGGGCCTTGTTCAGGCAGGAGAACGGCCCGCGCAGGCCTTCCACGCCCGGCAGCATGGCGTCTTCGGGCACATGCACGTCCGACAGCGAGATCTCGCCGGTGACCGAGGCGCGCAGCGAAAGCTTGTTCTGGATCTTGGGGGTCTCGAAACCCTTGGCGCCGCGCTCCACTAGGAACCCGCGGATCTTGCCGTCGAGCTTGGCCCACACCAGGGCCACGTCGGCGATCGGCGAGTTGGTGATCCACATCTTCGCCCCGTTGAGCACGTAGCCGTCCGAGACCTTTTTGGCGACCGTGCGCATGGAGGCCGGGTCCGAGCCGCCGTCGGGTTCGGTGAGGCCGAAACAGCCCACGATCCGCCCCGCCGCCATGCCGGGCAGGTACTTGCGCCGCTGCTCCTCCGACCCGAAAGCGTAGATCGGGTACATGACCAGCGAGGACTGCACGCTCATCGCCGAGCGGTAACCGGAGTCGATCGCTTCGATTTCGCGGGCGATCAGGCCATAGGCGACGTGGTTCACCCCCGCACAGCCGTACTCTTCGGGCAGCGTCGGCCCCAGGAAGCCCAACTCGCCCATCTCGGTCATGATCTCGCGATCGAACCGTTCGTCGGCGAAGGCCGAGACCACGCGCGGCAGAAGCTTCTCGCGGGCGTACTGCCGCGCCGCCTCCCACACCATCCGCTCCTCTTCCGAGAGGCGTGAGGACATGTCGAGGGGATCGTCCCAGCGGTAGGTCTTCTGAGGCGCGCCGGCGTCGAGCGGCATGGGAAGGCTCCTTCGAAAGCGGTCGGCGCGGGATACCGGCTTTTGGGCCAGTCTTCCAGCGCCGTCGCCGGTCTAGAAGTCGGCGTGAAGTGTCGCCCGGACAGTCCGTGGCGCGCCGGGCAGGATGTTGTTGTCGCCATGGCTGGTCGGGAAGTAGCGCCTGTCGAACAGATTCTCGACGTTGACCTGAATGCGCAGGTCGTCGCGCACTTGATAGAACAGCGCCGCGTCCACCCGAGTGAAGCCCGGCAGGATCACGCTGTTGGAGATCGAAGCGAACATCTTGGACTGCCGGATCACCCCGACCCCGGCGCCGAGCCGCTCGGTGAACAGGTACTTGTTCCACAGCGAGAACGTGTGCTCCGGCACGAGCGGGACCTCACGACCCGCCGGCGCCGCCGACGTCGTGCTGCGGATCTCCGCCTTCTGCCAGGCGTAGCCGCCGGCGACCTCCCAGCGGTCGGTGAGGCGGCCGGAGATTCCTGCCTCGAATCCCCGCGTGCGCTGAGCGCCAGTGAGCACGACCTGGCCCGGCCGCGTCGGATCGGGCGCGGTCGTGTTCTCGCGGTCCAGGCGATAGAGGGCGGCGGTGACCAGAAGGTCGTCGGTGACCGCCCACTTCAGGCCGACTTCCAGGTTCTCGAACTCTTCGGGCTCCAGGGTTTCGCTGTTGGCGTTCAGCGACGAGAACTGATCGCCCGAGCTCGGCAGGTAGGAGACGCTGTAGCTGCCGTAGATCGAAACCGGCTCGGCCGGCTTGAACACCAAGCCCAGCCGGGGGGACCACATCTCGTCGCGGCGGGAGAGCTCGCGGCGGCCGGTCGTGGTGGCCCGCAGGTCGGTGAAATCCACGTCGAAACTGTCGAAGCGTAGTCCCGCCAACAGCTGCACATGAGACGTGAGCTGAATCTGGTCCTGCAGATATGCGGCCGCGACGGTGGCCTTCACCCGATTGTCGGCGTCGGAGCCCCGGTTCGAGAAGAACACCGGGAGGCCCGTTCGGGTCGGATCGGCGAAGGGGATTCCCGGGAAGCTGGTCGGTCCGTCCGGCGTGTTGAAGCGGCCCGTCAGGCGCAGATTTGAGGTCTTCTGGCGCCCGAGTTCGGCGCCGGCGAGGAAGGTGTGACGCATACCCCAGAGGTCGCTCTTCCAGACCACGTCGGTCTGGGTGAACAGGTTTTCGCGCGGGCTGATGTTGCGGTAGGCCGAGATCGGATAGGTGGCGGGCGCCCCGTCCGGCCCCGCCACAGCCGCGCCGCCGGCGAAGATGTTGGCGTAGGCCTTGTCGTAGTCGCCGAACACCGTGCGATTGCGCACCTCCAGGCGGTCGGACGGCTGCCACTCGATCGCCAGGTTGAGCAGATCGACGTTGGTTTGGGCGCTGCTGCGGCCCGGCTCGCCGAAGAAGGCGTCGCGCGGCGCCGGCGACGGGCGGCCGGCGAAGGACGGGATGCCCCGGTCGGTTGTCCGCTCGTCCTCGAAGTGCTCGAAGGCGAGCGACACGGTCACGTCGCCGCGCCGCCATGCGACAGACGGGTTCAGCCCCCACCGTTCGACGTTGACGAAGTCCCGGTAGCTTTCGGACCGCTCGTAGAGGCCCACCAGGCGCACGGCGAACGTATCGTCCAACGGGCGCGCCACGTCGCCGGTGAGGCGCCGGTGATCCCACGACCCCAGCTCCGCCGTGAGCGAGACGCGGTCCGACCAGTCGGCCTTGCGGGTCACGCGGTTGATGACACCACCGCCGCCCCCGCGGCCGAAGATCATTGCGTTGGGGCCCTTGAGCACCTCGACGCGCTCGACGTTGTACAGGTCGCGGAAGTACTGGACGTCGTCGCGCACGCCGTCGACGTAGAAGTCGGCCGTCGTGGCGTTGCCCCGCAACGTCGGGGCGTCGCGATGGCCCTCACCCTGGCCCATGGTCACGCCCGGCACATAGCGGACGACGTCGGCCATGCTCTGCATCGACTGGTCGCGGATGAGTTCGTCGGTCACGACGGTGATGGCCTGGGGAACGTCCTGCAGCGGCGTGTGGGTCTTGGTGGCGGTGACCGTCGCCTCGACTCGGTAGCTGTCGTCCCGAGGGGCAATCACCTGCACGCCGGAGATCTGCGCCTGCTCTCCCCCTTCGGCCGCGGCGGCTCCCGTTGCGAGGATCACGGGCGACAGGGCGATGGCGATGGTCTTGTGGCGGGCGGTCAAGAGAACCTCGTTCGGCCTCATGTTAAGAGTGAGAGGCGCTCTTAATAAGCATTCGCGACGATGACAATGAGAATTGCTCGCATGTCACGCGTCGAGTCGCGTGCGTTCGCGTCCATGCCGGCTTGGCCGCCGGTGAGAGCTCTTTGACGTCTCACGAAGCCGCCGGCCCGGTTGTTGCGTACCTATGCCGGCAGGGGGCCGAGCCGTCCCCGTTTGCACCAGGCCAGGATGGAACCCGTGACGTTGAGCGGACTGCAAACCATCGAACGAGCCGCACCGCGATACCCGGCCGGTCGGCTGCAACCCGCCGCGCCGGCGGCCGTTGGAGTCTGCATGGAGACCCGGGCGCACACCCATGCCCTGCCGAGGGAGTTGCTCAGGCCCTATCTGCTGATCGCTTGCATCGCCTTCGCGGCGGGGTTCCTCGGCTTCGTCGCCCTGGGCCAGAGCACAGCATCCCAGGCTGCCACATCCGAGGCCTGGCCAGCCCCCGCATCGACGCCTGCAACGTCGGTGGACGTCCCACAGGGCACCCACGTCTAACTCGGCAGGCGCCGAGGGCGCGGAAGGGACTCCGCCAAACGCGGTCGGCCGGGTCCTTCCTCTTGTTCCGCGCCCTCAGCCCCTGCCGAGACTTAGCCGCCTCGCGCCACGAACCAGCCGTTGCGGAAGCCCTCGGAGGCCTTGCCGTATTGGAACGGCTGGCCTTCCGGGGTCAGCACCGTCCCCCCGGCCGCTTCCAGCACGGCATGAGCGGCAGCGATGTCCCACTCCATCGTGGGGCCGTGGCGCGGATAGATGTCGGCCGCACCTTCCGCGATGCGGCAGAACTTGATCGAACTGTCCATCGGCTCGCGGAGGTCGAAGCCGTAGGTCTCCGCCAGCTTCACAGCCGTCTCTTCCTTCATGGTGTGGCTGACCAGCGCGACAGCCGCGCCCCTGGGCCACGGGCGAACCCGGACCGGCGCAGGCGCGCCACCGTTCACGCGCTTGAACGCTTGGCCGCCGTGGGTGAACCAGGTTTCACCAGTGGGTGGCGCGCAGACGGCGCCCGCCACCGGCCGGCCGTTCTCGACCAGTCCGATATTGACCGTGAAGTTCGGATCGCCGCGGACGAAGGCCTTCGTGCCGTCCAGCGGATCGACCAGGAAGAAGCGCGGCCCGATCGAGTCCGGCGTGCCGAACTCGCTGGCGTCCTCCTCGGAAATCACGGGCACGCCCGGGAACGCCCGATCGAGCTGTTCGAGGATCAGCGCCTCGCCCCGGCGGTCCGCCTCCGTGACCGGGCTTTCGTCCGCCTTGGTCAGGACCTCCACGCCCGATTGCCAGAGCGGCAGGATGAGGGCGGCGGCGGCTTCGCAGATGTCGGCCAGCGTCTGGCCCACGTCGGTGTCGGTCTTTGAGCTCAACTCGTCCTCGGCTTCCGCAGTCCTCTACATGCGGGCTCCTTAGAGACGACCGGGCGTTTCCCCAAGGCGCAAATCGCGTAAATGTCCCAGGCGATGACCGACCCCGCCCTCGCCGTCCGTCCCGCGGAGCTGGCCGCCTTCCTGGCGGCGCGCATGTGCCATGACTTCATCAGCCCGGCGAGCGCCATCTCCTCCGGGCTCGACCTGTTGGAAGACCCCTCGGCCCAGGACATGCGCGAGGAGGCGATGGGCCTTATCGTCACGTCCGCCAAGAAGCTGGCCGACCTGCTGTCCTTCTGCCGCGTGGCGTTCGGCGCGTCGGCCTCGGCGGAGACGTTCGACGCCCGGGACCTGGAGAAGCTCGCGCGCGGCGTCTTCGACCACATGCGCGCCGAGCTGGACTGGGGCGTGGAGCCGGCCGCAGTGAACAAGCCGGCGGCCCGGACGCTCCTCAACCTCGCCCAGATGGCGGGGGCTGCGCTGCCCACCGGCGGCGTGGCCCGCGTTCGCGCCGTCCAGGAAGGCGCCGCCCTCGCCATCGCGATCGAGTCGACCGGCCCGCGGGCTCGCCTGCGCCCGGAGGTGCTTGCCGGGCTGCAGGGCCAGCCGCTCGGGGAGGGCCTACACGGCCACTGGGTGCAGGCCTACTACGTCCACCTGTTCGTCGGCGACGCCGGCGGCCGTGTGTTCACCGACGTGCAGGAAGAGCGGGTCATCTTCGCCGCGACGCTGCCGGTTTAGCCGCGCTTGTTGGCCGGCCGTTAACCAACGTCGCGCGACAAAGCTCCTCGAACTGGGAGCGCCCGTCCGCCGCCGTGAAAACCTGCCTCGTCGTCGATGACAGCCGCGTGATCCGCAAGGTGTCGCGCCGCATCCTCGAGGACCTCGGCTTCGAGGTCGCCGAGGCGGCCGACGGCGTCGAGGCGATGGCCTGGTGCAGCGCGGTCATGCCGGATGCTATCCTGCTGGACTGGCAGATGCCCGGAATGGACGGAATGACGTTCCTTCGCAGGCTGAGGGCCGAGCCGGGCGGCGACCTGCCGAAGGTGGTCTTCTGCTCGGTGGAGAACGAGATCGAACGGATCCGCGAGGCGCTAGAGGCGGGTGCGGACGAGTACATCATGAAGCCCTTCGACGGCTCGATCGTCGCCGGCAAATTCGCCTACCTGGGGCTCGCCGCATGATCGCCGCCATCGACCGCGACTTCGTCTCGGCGCTGTGCCTGGCCCGCGCCGGCCTCAAGGTCGATCCCGACAAGTCCTATCTCATCGAGAGCCGGCTCGCCCCGCTCGTCCGCCGCGAGGGCTACCCGACACTCGAGGTTCTGATCGGCGCCGTCCGCGAGGGCGAAGACGATCGGCTCGCCTGGAGTCTCGTCGAGGCGATGGCCCTGGCGGAGAGCGAGTTCTTTCGCGACAGGGGCGTCTTCGAACGGCTGGTGGGCGAAGTGCTGCCGGCTCTCGCCCACGATGTCGAGGGTCCTGTCCGGATCTGGAGCGCGGCGTGCGGCGCCGGGCAGGAAATCTACTCGCTCGCCATGCTGCTTGCCGACGCGCCTTCCCTCGCAGGCCGGGTGGAGCTCTATGCGTCGGACCTGTCGGAAAGGAACTTGGAAAAGGCCCAAGCGGGTCTCTACTCCCAGTTCGAGGTCCAGCGCGGCTTGCCGGCGCGGCTCCTGGTCCGCCACTTCGAGAAGCGGGGAGAGGCGTTCGCCCTGGCCCCGCGCATCCGGCACATGGTGCGGTGGCGGCGGGCGAACCTGATGGATGACCTCTCGCGCCACGGCCAGTTCGAGCTGGTGCTATGCCGCAACGTCCTGAGCCAGATGGCGCCGGAAGCCCACGGCCGGGTGCGCAACCAGTTGGCTGGCGTGCTGGCGCCGGGCGGGCGGCTGGTGATCGGGCTCGGTGAGACGCTCGGAGCCCCGTTCGCCTGTGTCACGCGGGACCTCGGTCTGCATGCGCGAAGCGGCGGCGACGCCGCGCGCGCCGCCGCCGCCTGAATCGCGGGCTAGTTCTTCGCGTCCTGCGCCGTCTCCTCCACGGCCTCGCCGGCGGATTCGATATCGCGGCCAGCGCCGGCGACCGTGTTGCAGGCTGAAACCGTAAGGCCGGCGGCCAGCATGGCCAGGAGGATCATCTTTCGCATCTTTTATCTCCGCGGAGGTTGCAAATTCGGCTCCGCGGCAACGGCTCAGCCCGCCGCCTGGTTCCTCGACGCGAGCGAGCCTCGATCCGCTGCGGGGGTGGGGAAGATCAGCCGGGCCGTCACCCCGCCCTGCGGATTCCGCACCAGCTCCGCCCGACCGCGCAGCTGGCGTGCGAAGGCGGTCATCAGCGTGCGCCCGACGCCCGACGAGGCCAGGGCGTCCTCCGCCGCCTCGCCGTCATCCGAGATCGCCAGCTCCGCCTCGTCGCCGCGCACGGTGAACGTCACGGTGAGAGCCCCGCCCCGGCCGGCGAACGCGTGCTTCTGAGCGTTGGTGATCGCCTCCACGGCGAACAGGGCCAGCGGCGCCAAGCGATCCGGATCGATCACCAGGGGTTCGACCTTCAGCTCCGTGCGCACCGGCTGGCCGTGCATCATCTCGGCGTTGACGAGCTGCGCGGTAAGTTCCTCCAGGAACGGCCGCAGGTCGACCCGCTTCAGGTCCGGCCCCTGATAGAGGGCGCGGTAGATGAGCGCGAGGGCCGTGATCCGCTGGCGCGTGTCGCTCATGGCCGAGCGCGCCGCAGGATCGGTGAGGGCGCGCTGCTGCATGTTCAGGAGGCTGGAAATGACCTGGAGGTTGTTCTTCACCCGATGATGGATCTCGCGCATCAGCGCGTCCTTCTGGGCGAGACTGTCACGTAGGGACGCATCGCGACCAACGATGGCGTCGGCCATGTCCTCCAGGGTCTCTGCGAGGTCGCGGATCTCCGGGGGCATCTGCTCGGCGTGAACCGGCCGCACGCTGAGGCGCCCCCGGGCATAGAGCGCCGCGATCCGCTGGAGATAGGCGATCCAGCGCACGACGACCCGTTCGGTGACGGCCGACACCGCCACCAATGCGAGCATGAACGTGAGAAGCGGGAAGACCAGGCCGCTCAGAGGGTTGAGTCGGGCCCACGACAACAGGCCGGGCGATCGCGCAGACAGGACCACATAGACGTCGTCGCCGACGACGGGCGCGGCCGAATAGACGCGACGCCGCTCAAGTGCGTCGCGACCGTACCAGACCAGGGTCCCCCGCGCGTCCACCTTGGCGCGCCAGTCGGGCGGCAGGCTCGGGAAGGCGTCCGGATCGGTCGTCGAGATGTAACGGCCGCTCTTCTCCACCAGGCCCACCTCGGCGCCCTTCGGAAGGGTCGGATCATCGGTCTTTGGCTGGAGGCTCGAGAGCGCGATGACCGCTGCGAAGGCCCCGTCGAAGTCGCGGTCGCTCGTGACGGCGCGCGCCGCGGCGAGGACCGCCGGCTCCTCCGCATACGCCGAGCCCGGATCGCGCGTGACGGTAAGGGCGCTGCCCTCGGCCAGTTCGCGGAACCAGGGCCGCTCCCGGCGGGCGGCGTCCCCGGGCACGGGCCCCGCAGCACAGACCACACGGCCCTGCCGGTCCAGCCGGATGAGGTTGAGATACCCCGGAATGCGCGCCGCCACCTGGGCCAGGCGCTGCTGACACTGGAAGCCTACCGCGCCGGGCTCCAAGGTCTGCAGGAGAACCTCCGCGCCTTCCATCCGGGCTCGGGCCGTCGCAGCGCTCCGCTCGGCGGCGAAGCCCAGGTTGTCGCGCAGGGCGCGCCCTTCCCGCTGGAAGCCGATGGCCGACTGCAGCGCGCCCAAAAGCAGAACGGGCAGCAAAGCGGCCGCCAGCGCCGCGATCAGGCGGACGCGGATCGTGCTAAGCGAACTTCGGGAGAAGTCGGCCATCAGCGCTTCGGTCCCTGCCGGCCGCCATCGTGGAAAAGCCGATGGCGCTCGGCAAGCCCGGCGCACTTCAGCACGGCCGCATGCATCACCTCAACCTGTGGACGCTGAAGGCGCCGATCAGCGGACAGCGCTGAGGCGCTCCGCGTCGGCCAGGATCGACTGCATCGCGTCGCTCGCCGACGCGCCGTCGCGATCGTACGCCCCGCCCTCAAGGATGGCGTGAAGCGCGCGGCGGGCTCGGCTGACCCGGCTTTTCACAGTGCCGACGGCGCAGCCGCAAATCTCGGCCGCTTCCTCGTAGGCGAACCCCCCGGCGCCAACCAGGATGAGCGCCTCGCGCTGCTCGGCGGGAAGCATGGCCAGGCCTTGTCGGAGCTCGTCGAGCGCGACGGGCGCCTCCGGGTCATCCACCGCGACCAGGGTGCGCTCGGCAGCCTCCTGGTCGAGCTGGCTCTGACGCCAGGACCGCCGCTTCTCGGAATAGAACTGATTGCGTAGGATCATGAAGGTCCAGGCCTTCATATTCGTGCCCATCTGGTAGCTGGCGCGCGCGTCCCAGGCCTTCAGCATGGCGTCCTGCGCCAGGTCGTCTGCCGCGGTCGCGTCGCCGCAAAGCGTCCGGGCGAACGCGCGGAGGTGGGGAATGAGCTGAACAAGCTCGGCCTTGAAGGCGGCGTCCTCGGACGCCGTCCGCTGGCGCGGCGCGGCTTCGGGGGCTGTCGCCATTAGGCTTTCTCCGACCCGCGCTCGTCCGCGCGTCGCAGGATCTCCAGGAATTCGTCCGGGACATCCTCGTTGACGACTTCGTCGAACATCTGGCGCAGACGAACGCCGATGGCCTGCTGGCGCAGGCGGGCTTCATCCAGGGCTGCGGAGGCCTTCCGGCGCTCCGGTGACGGACGCTGCTCTATCATTTCGTCGGCGCTCCGCTCACGCGGAGTCCGCCCCCTCTCGTGTTTCTTGCGGTCGTTCAACGCCCTCCCCCCACGCCGGGTTCCCATTTTACGGGCAACAGGATGGGGAAAACCGAAGCACAAGGGAACCGGTTCCCTCGATTGACGTTTTGGAGGCATCATGGGGTCGAGGTCGGGGACGCGCGTATGCGCCCTGTCGCTCGGCTCCGAACGCAACACGGGAGGGGTGTCCCTTGAGTCTTCTAGCCCGACTGGCGCCGCATCTGCCGTACGTGCGCCGTTATGCGCGTGCGTTGACGGGCGACCAGGCGACTGGCGATCACTACGTGCGGGTGGCGCTGGAGGCGCTGGCCGCGGGTGAGCGGACGCTCGCCGAGAACATGACGCCGCGCGTCGCCCTGTATCATGTCTTCCACGCCATCTGGTGCACGTCGGGCGCCCAACTCGAAGCGCCTTCGGACGACGATTCGCAGGTGGACGACGCCACGCGCCGGCTAATGCGTATTGCGCCCCGGTCGCGCCAGGCCTTCCTGCTGACCGCCCTCGAAGGCTTCACGCCGAACGAAGCCGCGCAGATCCTCGGCGCGGACTTCGCCGAGATCGAGAAACTCATCGCCGAAGCTCAGGCCGAGATCGACGCCGAGCTCGCCACCGACGTCCTGATCATCGAGGACGAGCCCGTGATCGCAGCCGACATCGAAGCGCTGGTGACCGAGCTTGGCCACACCGTGGTCGACATCGCCGCCACCCGGACCGAGGCGGTCGACGCCGTGGCGCGCAAGACGCCCGGGCTGGTCCTCGCGGACATCCAGCTGGCCGACGGCTCGTCGGGCATCGACGCGGTGAAGGACATCCTGCAGCGGTTCGACGTGCCGGTGATCTTCATCACCGCCTTCCCCGAGCGGCTGCTGACCGGCGAGCGGCCTGAGCCCACATTCCTGATCACCAAGCCCTTCCAGCCCGAGACGGTGAAGGCGGCGATCGGCCAAGCCCTGTTCTTCCACCCCCGCAGGACGGAGAAGGCCGCGGCCTAAAGACCCAGGCCCGGTACGGCGTCGGCCTCGACGCGCGCGAGTTCCTCCTGGTCGAGAGAGATGATCTTGCGCGTTGCGAGGTCGAACGAGACGGCGATCGCCTCCGCCGTGCCCCAGGGCCGTCCGGTGTCGGGGTCCAGCAGCCAGTGAACGAGCCGGCGGAACCTGGCGTCGCCGCCCGCCGATCCCGACCGCAAGGCCAGCCGGTCGCCGGCCTGAGGCCAGGCGTGGTGAATGAGCCGGTACTCCAGTGCTGCGCCGCCGACCTTCGCCTCACCTTCGGCGTCGCCGGGCCTCCGCCCCGAGAAGAAATGCGGGATGCCGTCCGACAGACGATGCATGAACATCTCCGTGCGCATGCGTCCGAAGGCGTCGCAGTCGGCGGGTGCAACGACCCCCAGGCCGGTGTGCTTCAGGCCCAGGGCCTCGGCGCGGGCGAGGCTGGCCTCGGTGTCAACGGGGGCGAGACTGATGGAGCGCGGCGCCGCACGCTCTGGAATCTCCACGCCGAGGGCCTCTGCGCGGGCGCGGATCCGGTCGGGCCAAGGGAAGGCGCGCCCCTCGCGCGCCGTCGCGTGTGCAACCAGTGTCTGGAAGCTTGCGGCGAGCTCGCCCGATGGATGGCGCATGAGCAGGAGGAGGCGGGCCTCGGTCTCGCCCATTTCCAGGACGCCCCCCGTCATGGTCATGGGCGCTCCCGGCCTGGCCTCGCGCAGGAATCGGATGTGCTGTTCGCGGACGACCAGCGTCGCTTCGGCGCTGGGCGCGAACGCCCGCTGCATCCCCAGCTCACCCGCCAGACCGGCCAGCGCTTCCATCGACTTGGCGACATAGAAGGCGACATTCAGATGTCCCATCTGGTCGCATTCCCACGTCGCGACCCCGCCGCGCCAAACCTCGACTTCCGCCACGCCCGACCTCTTCCCCACGCCTGCGCGGGGAGCTTACGGGCGGATCGGAGTCCGGGCTAGAGCAGCGGCGGGCTTCTAGCGCTTGCCCTCTGCGGGGTCCCCATCCGGCCCCAGGAGCCCATCGTTCTTCGAAGGCGGAGGGCCGCCGTCCCCGGCGCCCTGTCGCGGCTTGGGATTGTCGCCGCCGGCTCCGAATGTGCGCGCCTGAGACTCGACCCGCTCAACGCTGTCGTCTTTGCGGGCCGGCGGGTAACGCTCGGCGCCGGCGTTCTCTTTCTCGACGTTCAGGGGTAGGGCGGCGTTCTTCTTGCGCCCCTCCGACTGGATCTCGTCACGGTTGGGGTCTTGGCCCATGGCTCGCTCCGCGTCTTGCGTTCGTCAGGAGAGCGCGGGTGGGCGCCGATCGTTCCGATCGCATTTGCAGGCGCCAGGCGCCAATGTGCAGCTCGCCGGGAGGAACTGGAGCCGATGCCCGACTTGCGACATCCAAGACAGGTGCTTGTCCGACGCCATGCCGGCCTCGTCCGGCTCACCCACTGGGTCAACGTGGTCGCCCTGCTGGTCCTGCTCATGAGCGGACTGCAGATCTTCAACGCCCATCCGGCACTGTACTGGGGCCACGCCTCCACCTTCGCCGACCCCTGGGTCTCGATCCGCAAGGTGGAGACCGCCGACGGCCCAAGGGGCGTCACCTTTGTGGGCGGGGCGCGCTTCGACACCACCGGCGTGCTGGGCTGGTCAGGGGCGCCCGGCGCGGGCGAGCCGCGCGCCTTCCCGGCCTGGTCCACCCTGCCGAGCTGGAAGGATCTCGCCAGCGGGCGGCGATGGCACTTCTTCTTTGCCTGGGTCTTCGTGGCCAACGGCGCGCTCTACCTGCTCTGGAGTCTCACGCGGGGCCACCTGCGGCGCAATCTGTGGCCGAGCCGCGACCAGCTGTCCCTCCGCCACATCGCCCACGAAATCGCCGCGCACGCCCGCCTGCGCTTCGCGAAGGGCGATGCGGCGCGCCGCTACAACGTGCTGCAGAAGCTGAGCTACCTGGCGATCATCCTGGGCCTTTTGCCGTTGATGCTGCTCACGGGCCTCTCGATGTCGCCGGGCTTCAACGCCGCGGCGCCCTGGCTGATCGATCTCTTCGGGGGGCGGCAATCGGCGCGGACGATCCACTTCCTCTCCGCAGGGCTGATCGTCCTCTTCGTGCTCACGCATCTCATCATGGTCGTGGCCTCGGGCGCCTGGAACAACCTCCGCTCGATGATCACCGGCCGCTATGCCATCCAGGCCGAGGGAGACAAGTCGTGACCGCCGCCCCCAACCGCCGCCGCTGGCTCGCTGCCGCCGGCGCCTCGATCGGCGGACTGTGGCTGGCCGGGTGCGACCGGCTGAGCCGGAGCCCGCAGGTCACCGGCATTTTGAAGCACGCCGAGGGCTGGACCATGGCCGCCCAGCGGTTGGTCACCGACCGCAAGGCCCTGGCCCGCGAGTTCGACGCCGCCGACATCTCGCCCGACTTCCGCGCCAACGGCACCCGAAGCCCGAACACGCCGGAGTACGAAGCGCTGCGGGCCGGCGGCTTCGCCGACTATCGCCTGGTGGTCGACGGGCTGGTGGAGCGGCCGCAATCCCTGTCGCTCCGCGAGCTGCGCGCCCTGCCCTCGCGGACCCAGGTCACTCGGCACGACTGCGTGGAGGGGTGGTCCTCGATCGGCAAGTGGACAGGGGCGCGCCTGGGACCGCTGCTGGACCGGGCCGGCCTGAATCCGGAGGCCCGCTACATCGTCTTCCACTGCGCCGACATCCTCGACCCAGGCGCTCCGCCCGAGGAGGGTCGCTACTACGAGAGCATCGACCTGATCGACGCCTACCACCCGCAGACAATCCTCGCCTACGAGATGAACGACGCCGTTCTGCCGGTGGCCCACGGAGCACCGGTCCGCCTGCGGGTCGAGCGCCAACTCGGCTACAAGCACGCAAAGTACGTGATGCGCATCGAAGCGGTGTCCAGCCTGGACGGGATCGGCCGAGGAAACGGCGGCTTCTGGGAGGACCGCGGCTACGAGTGGTACGCGGGAATCTGAAGCGAAACGGCCGGGGATCGCTCCCCGGCCGACGCACTACTTCACGAACAGGTCTGCCCAGCGGCGCTTCTTGCGGTTCTTGTGGCTGCCGCGGTGCCAGGCGTCGGAGGCGATCAGCGGGACCACCGTGGTCGCCTCCGCGAACACCATCTGCTCCCAGGTCACGTCCACCTTGCCCCAGGAGCAGGCCTCCTTGAGCGTCGAGGACGAGCAGGCGCCGTCGCGCACGTCGGCCACCGTGATCTGAACCGCATACTTGTGCATGTCGACCTCGTGGCCGAGGATTTCGGCGCACACCACCGTGTCCTGGGCGAAGTTCTTCGGCACGCCGCCGCCGACCATGAAGAGGCCGGTCGCGCCCGCCTTCAGCTTGATCTCGGTGAGCTCGCGGAAGTCGGCCACGGCGTCGATGGTGAGGTAGGGCTTGCCCGCCTTCATGCGCTCGACCTGGTGCTTCACGAGGCCGAAGCCGGCCGAGCTATCCACGAAAGCCGGGCAGAAGATCGGCACGCCTTCGCGATAGGCGACCTCGACCAGGCTGTCGGGCTTCTTCGCGTTGCCGGCGGCCAGCCACTTGCCCATCTCGTGGATGAACTCGCGGCTCGAGTAGGGGCGCGGCTCCAGCAGTTCGCACAGTTCGTAGATCGTGCCGTCGCAGTTCTGGAGCTCTTCCTCGTCTATGTAGGTGTCGTAGATGCGGTCGATGTACATCTCGCGCAGCTCGCGGTCGTCGACGGTGGAGTCGGCCTGGTAGTGCTTGAAGCCGAGGGCCTCGAAGAAATCCATGTCGACGATGGAGGCGCCGGTCGCGACGATCGCGTCGATCATCCCGTACTTCACCATGTCGCGGTAGATGTGCATGCAGCCGCCGGCGCTCGTGGAGCCGGCCAGGGTCAGCCAAGTGGAGCAGTCGGCGTCTTCCAGCGACATCGACCAGATGTCGGCGGCGCGCGCGGTGTCGCGGCTGGTGAAGCTCATCTTGCGCATCGCGTCGATGACCGGGCGGGCGTCGTACTGGTCGATCGCCACGTGCTCGACGGTGTTGGCCAGCAGTTCGGCCTTGCGGTTGGTGTTCGCCGGAGCGTTCATCTTCTGAAGTTCCCTTCCGAGGGTGATCGCCCGTCGTGAATAGAAGAGGCGCGACCGGGACGGAGCGACCGGCCGCGCCTATAACGAACAACTATGGCGGTTGTTACCGCTTGCGGCGCTTCTTGCCGGCCGCGCCCTTGGGGCGCGACAGGCGCACGACCTTGCGCTCCTCCGCCTGCTCCTCGCGGGGCGTGCGGATGACGCGGCCGGCGAGGCCGAACATCGAAGCCATGGGCGCGTCGGCCACCTCCACCGTCTCGGCGTCGCCGAAGCCGTTGAAGCGGGTGTTCATGGCGACGCCATAGGCGCCCAGCATGCCGATCTCGACATAGTCGCCCTCGCGGATGTCCTCGGGCAGCCAGAAGGGACCGGGCATGTGGTCGAGCGAGTCGCAGGTCGGGCCGTAGAAGCGAAAGGGCTTCAGCGGCCCTTCGACCTCATGGGCCGCCTCGCCCTCGCCCCGGTACAGCTTGACGGGAAAGGGCCATTTGACGTGCGCCGCGTCGAACAGCGACCCGTAGCTGCCGTCGTTCAGATACAGCGCGTCGCCCTTCTTCAGCTCGACCTTGGTGAGGATCGAAGACGCCTCCGCCACCAGCGCGCGGCCCGGCTCGCACCACAGCTCGGTCTCCTCATGGACGCTCATGTCCTGGAAGCCGCGCTGGATGGAGTCGACGTAGTCCGCCATGTCCGGCGGCACCATGCCCGGGTAGACCGACGGGAAGCCGCCGCCCACGTCCACGATGTCGACCAGGACACCGGCGCGCACGATGGCGCGCTGGGCCTGGGCCATGGCCGCCTGGTAGGCGGTCGGCCGCATGCACTGGCTGCCCACGTGGAAGCTGACGCCCATCTTGCCTTCGGTGGCGCGCCGCGCCGCCAGCAGCAGGGAGGGCGCCTCGTGCGTCGCCACGCCGAACTTGCCCGAGAGTGAGTACGACGCGCCTTCGGCCGACACGGCCAGACGGACGATGAGGGTCAGGTCCCGGGCGCCGTCGGTGGCCTCCAGGATCTTCTCAAGCTCCTCGTGGGTGTCGAGCGCGAAGATCTTCACGCCGTAGCGGTGGTACGCCTCGGCGATCGCCTTGCGGCTCTTCACCGGGTGCATGAACGCCATGCGGGCATGCGGCGCGTGCTCGGCGACGAGGGCGATCTCCGGGACCGACGCCACGTCGAACGAGTTCACGCCGGCTTCCACCAGCGTTTCGATCACCCACGGCGACGGGTTCGCCTTAACGGCGTAGAAGACGTCGCCCTTGAAATTCGCCTGGAACCAGCGCGCCGCTACGGCCACCACGCCCGGCCGCGCAAAGGCGACAGGACGCTCCGGGGACCGCTCACGGACCAGGTCCAGGGGCGTATGGTACGTGTGCACCTCACGCAACCCCCAACGGATTGTTGAACCCAGACCGGCGTTAGCAGCGCTTCGTTAGGACAACGGGGTCCGCCGGAAGGCGCGCAGATAGGGGTTTTGGACCGGCGTGTAAAGACCCTAGCCGACGAGGCGTCGGGACGAGGCGCCGACGGAGACCGCTAGCCGGCGCTTCGGCGGAACTTCATCGGGGGCGGCGAACCCGAGGATCACCAGCGCTGTCAGTGGACGATGGAGACAATTCCATACCGAGGCGTGGCGACGTCAAGCGTGCGCCAGGCGCCTCAGCGGCCGGCGCCGTGCGCGAAGTGCCGCGCTAGACCGCGCATGGCCCGTCGTGCCATGTAGCCCCCCAATTGCGGGAAAGCTCCGACACTTCTCATGCCTGACGCCGCCGTTCTGTCGATACGGAACGTCTCCAAAACTTTCGGCCAGAGACGCGCCCTCGACGGCGTCTCGCTCGACGTCCGCAAGGGCGAGATGATCGCGCTCATCGGCCCCTCAGGATCGGGAAAGTCCACGCTGCTGCGCTCCATCAGCGGGCTGCAGACCATCGACGCCGGCCCCGGCGCCATCATGGCCTTCGACGGGCCGGTCCAGAAGGACGGCAGGATCGATTCCGCCGTGCGCCGGACCCGCACCCGGATCGGCATGATCTTCCAGCAGTTCAACCTGGTTGGCCGGCTCTCCCTGTTCAGCAACGTGGCGCTGGGCTCGCTGGGACGTATCCCGGCTTGGCGCGGCGCCCTGGGGCTGTGGCCGTCCGAGACCAAGCAGGCGGCCATGGCGGCCCTGCATCGCTTCGGACTCGCCGACTACGCAGCTCAGAGAGCCAACACCCTCTCCGGCGGCCAGCAGCAGCGCGGCGCCATCGCCCGCGCCCTGGTGCAGAAGGCGAAGATCATTCTGGCCGACGAGCCGGTCGCCTCGCTCGACCCGGTCTCCGCGCGCCGGGTCATGGAGATCCTGCGCGAACTCAACGCGAACGACGGCCTGACCGTCGTCGTCACCCTGCACCAGGTCGACTACGCCCTGCGCTACTGCGACCGCGTCGTCGCGCTGAAGGAGGGCAAGGTGGTCTACGATGGCCCCGCCACCGGCCTGCACAAGGATCGGCTCATCGACATCTACGGCCCCGAATTCGAGGACGTCTTCTGGGAAGGAGCGCCCACATGATCCGCCGCCACCTGTTCCTCGCCGCTGCCGCGGCGCTTGCGCTTACCGGATGTGGCCAATCGGGCGAGAAGTCCGATCCGAATGCGCCGCCCAAGGAACTGACGTTCTCGATCCTTTCCGCCGAGAACCAGGCCTCGATGGAGCCGCTGTGGACGCCACTGCTCACCGACATGGCCGAGCAGATCGGGGTCAAGGTGAAGCCCTACTTCGCCACCAACTACACCTCCCTGGTCGAGGCCATGCGCTTCAATCAGGTTCAGATGGGCTGGTTTTCGGCCGCCCCCGCATTGCAGGCCATCCGCCGGGCCGACGGGGAAGTGCTGGGCCGCGTGGTCGATGCGGGCGGCGACGCCACGTACAAGTCCGTGCTCATCGTGCGCAAAGACAGCGGGATCACCCTCGCCGACGTGCTGAAGTGCGATCGCTCTCTGACGTTCGGCATCGGCGACGCCCAGTCCACTTCGGGCACCCTTGCGCCGATGGCCTACCTCTTCACGCCCAACAACATCGAACCGAACAAGTGCTTCAAGACCGTTCGGTCGGCGAACCACCAGGCGAACGTCTTCTCGGTGGCCAACGGCGTGCTGGACGTGGCGACGAACAACACCGTCGGCCTGCTGTTCGCCGGCCGCCAGAACCCAGAGATCGCCGAGAGGATCGAAGTGATCTGGAGTTCTCCGCCGCTGCCGGAGTCGTCGATCGTCGTCCGCAAGGACATGGACCCGGCGCTCAAGGAGAAGATCCGTCAGTTCTTCCTCACCTATGGCGTCGGCAATGACGAGAAGGCGGCCAAGGAGCGCGAAGTGCTGAAGGGCCTCGCCTACGGCGGCTTCCGCCCGGCGGACAACAGCTACCTCGACCCGGTCCGCGAGATGGAGGCCGCCGAGGCGCTCGCGGCCGCCCGGCGCTCGGGCGATCAGGCGAAGATCAACCGCGCCCAGGCCGATTTCGACACGGTTCGCGCCGAGACCGCACGCCGCCGCGCCGTGGAGCCGGGCGCCCAATGACGGTCCAGACCTCAATGGCGCCCGGCGCGGTCCCGCCGCCGCCGCGGCGATCTCTGGCCGAACGCGGCCCGGACATCGCGCTGTGGGGCGGACTGGCGATCCTGCTGGCGATCTCGTTCGGGCCGGCCGAACTGCACAAGCTGCCTTTGCTGATCTCGAATTCCTCGAACATGCAGGAACTCGGGCGCGGCTTCCTCTCGCCCGACTTCACCAACTGGCGCCTGTTCGTCGGCAAGATGTGGCAGACGATTCAGATGGCCGTCTGGGGTACGGCGCTCGCCATCCTTGCGGCGGCCCCGCTCGGTCTGCTTGCCTCGCGCAACATCACGCCGGTGTTCATTCAGCTTCCCGTCCGCCGCTTCCTCGACATCGTGCGCTCGGTTCCGGACCTGGTGATCGGGATGATCTTCCTGGTGGCCGTTGGTCCCGGCCCCTTCGCCGGCGTGATGGCCCTGTCCATCGGGACCTCTGGCGTGCTCGCCAAGCTGTTCTCCGAGGCGGTCGAGTCGATCGACAAGGGGCCTGTTGAAGGCGTGCGGGCGACCGGCGGCGCCAAGATCCACGAAATCGTCTGGGGCGTGATCCCCCAGGTGGCGCCGCTCTGGACCAGCTATGCGCTGTACCGGTTCGAGTCGAACAGCCGCAGCGCCACCGTGCTGGGCCTGATCGGCGCCGGCGGGATCGGGCAGGTGCTGTTCGACAGCCTCAACGGCTTCGCCTACTCGAGCACCGCGGCGATCGTTCTGGTGATCATCGTGGCGGTCAGCCTGATCGACATGCTGTCCCAGGCGATCCGCAGCCGCCTGCTGTAGCTCAGGGCTTGAACTTCGCCAGCAGGGCCTTCAACTCGGGCTCGTCCACCGCTTCGGCCGCCTCGGCCGGGTCCGTCCAGCGGCGCTCGCGCTGCGCCATCTCGGGCCAGGCGTCGCGCTCCTCGCGGACCGCCAGCGGATAGACCTTCACCCGCACGTGCTGCGACCGCCCGGAACGCAGCCGTTTGTCGTAGTGATAGGCTCCAAGGCTCTTGCGCCCAGGCTCGCCGACGACTCCCGCCTCTTCGAAGGCTTCCTGCGCGGCGCAGGCATCGGGCTTCAAGTCCTTCATGGGCCAGCCCTTGGGGATCACCCAACGGCGGGTCTCGCGCGAGGTTACGAGCAGGATCTCGAGGGTTCCGTCCTCGCGCTTTCGCCACGGCAGGGCGGCGTACTGGGTCCGCGGCTCCCGGTCGGGCTCAGGACGTAGCCTCTCGGTCTTCTTGCCCATGGAAGGGATAACGCGGCTCCGGCGAATCGGACGGGGGCGCCGTCCTGGAGCCGCGCGGTTTACGCACCGTTTCGGCGGACGACAATATGACAGTCACACAAGTGTCATGTTCGGACGCTGGGTCAGGCCGCCTCGGGCCGCCGACGCCGCACGCGCGCCAGCCGGCGCAGCCGGCGCCAGAACCGTGTCTTTTCAGGCTCCGGGTAGGGCTGGAGGTTCCTGACGAAATCCTCGGCGCAGGCGCGCCACGAGAACGTTTCGGCGAAGGCGCGCACTCTGCCCCGGTCCAGTTCCAGGCATTGCAGACAGGCCTCGCGCAGGCCCTCGGTCGCCGTAAGCGCCAGCACGCCCGCGCCCGAGCCGGGGATCAGGTCGATGGGACCAGGCGCCGGATAGGCCGCCACCGGGGTTCCGGCCGCCATCGCCTCCAGGATCACCAGGCCGAAGGTGTCGGTGAGCGAGGGAAACACGAAGACGTCTGCACAGGCGTAGTGCGCCGCCAACTCGGCCCCGGACTTGGAGCCGGTGAACACCACGTCAGCATACTTGGCCTTGAGCTCGTCGAGCTGGGGCCCTGGCCCCACCACGACCTTGGAACCTGGCAGGTCCAGAGCCAGGAAGGCCTCGATATTCTTCTCCACCGCCACCCGGCCCACGTAGAGGAACACCGGTTTCGGCAGGTCGGCGAAAATGTCCGGCTCGCCGTCGGTGCGCGGGCGGAACGCCTCGGTGTCCACGCCCCGCGACCAGGAAGAGATATTGCGGAAGCCGTGCCGCGTCAGTTCCTCGCGCATCGTGGGAGTCGCCACCATCAGCCGCCCCGACGGCTTGTGGAACCACTTCATGTAGGCATAGCCCGCGGCCAGCGGCAAAGGCAGGCGCGCCGAAACATATTCCGGGAACCGCGTGTGATAGCTGGTGGTGAAGGGCAGCTTCCACTCGACGCAGATGCGCCGCGCCGCCAGGCCGATCGGCCCCTCGGTGGCGATGTGGATGGCCTCGGGCTCGAACGCCTTGAACCTTTCCTGCACGGGCTCATAGACGCCGATCGCGACCTTGATCTCGGCGTAGGTCGGCAGCGGGAACGTCTTGAACTGTCCCGGATGGATCACCTCCACCGTGTGCCCCATGTCTTTCAGTTCGCTGACCACCCGCGTGAGCGTGCGGACCACCCCGTTCACCTGGGGCTCCCAGGCGTCGGTCGCGAGCAGGATCCGCATCGGTCGCTGGGCGTCCCGTGGGGCGGTGATCGCCTCGCGCAGGCGCCGATCCGACCGCAGCGCCCTGGGCCGCGACGGCTCCCGGAGCGCCTCGTTCTGCAGCCACGCCCAGAACGCGCCGAGCAGCGCCTCCTTCGTAGGGAAGTGGCGATAGACCGTCCGCTCGCCCACGCCGGCGTCCTTGGCGATCTCCGCAAAGCTCATGTCTTCCAGCGAGCGCGTCTCGAGCTGCCGACCTACGGCGCGGAGGATCTGCTCGCGCGTCTCCTCACGCTGTCGGTCCCGCAGGCTAGGCAGTGGGGCTTTCATGACAGTCGAACTGTCATCGCTTCGGTCTCCGAGTCAACGGATTGCACCGTTACACGGAACTGCCACGTGCGCATGCGCAGGCGCCCAAACGCCGCACAGGCGCGCGGCCAATTCGCGCGAGGCGAAGCTAGGCACTGGCATGACGCATCCCCATGTTGCTAGGGGAATTGTCGAGAGCAGGCCCTTCCTGGGCGCCACAACATTGGGTCCGATGGACGCCATCACCTATCCCGCGCGGGCGACGCCGAAGTCGCAGCGTACCCGCGCGCGCATCTTAGACGCGGCCATGCGGCTGTTCGCCGAGATCGGCTACCACGCCGCCAGCAACGCCGTGATAGCCGAGTCCGCGAACCTGACCCGCGGCGCCATGCTCTACCACTTCGCCACCCGCGAGGAACTGGTCGAGGCCGCGATCGCCCACATCGAGCTGCACCGCGCGCACCTGTTCGAACAGGCGGCGGCGACGCCCCCCGCACCGGGAGTGGACGCCGCCGAGCACGCCATCGACGTCTACTGGGCGCTGCTGCACGAATTGCCTTTCCGGGCCTTCGCGGAACTGGAGGCGGCCGCACGCACGGATCCGATGCTGGATCAACGCCTGGCCGCGGCCCGCAGCGCCTTCGACCATGCCCAGGTTGGCGGCGACCGCTTCGGCGCGATGGTGCAGGCCGGCGCCGACCCACGCTTCCAGACCAGTCGCGACCTTGGCCGCTTCCTCCTGGAAGGCCTGGCCAAGGGCTCGCTGACCTACGACGAGGAGGCGCGTCGCGAGCGCCTGCTTTCCGTCGTCAAGCGCGCCGTCCGGGCTCTCAACCGCAAGGGTGATCTTTCCGAGATCTGGAAGGACTGATCCCAAGGAACGCCCGTGACCCCGCCGCGTTAGCTCAGCCTTGAGCCAACTGCGGAGGACGCCATGCGTCTCATCACACTCTCGGTTGTCGGCCTGGCCGCCGCCGGCGCGCTGGGCGGCTGCGCCAGCACGGGCGGATACGGCGACTCCTGGCAGGAGGCCTGCCGCCGCGACTACGATCGCAACCGCGCCGCCGCGACAGCCGCCGGCGCCGTGATCGGCGGGGCCGCTGGAGCGGCCGTCGCGAAGGACGACACCGCGGGGGCGGCCATCGGCGCCGTCGCCGGCGGGGTCATCGGCAACCAGTTGGCAAAAAAGGACGACCCCTGCGGCTACGGGTTCGGCGGCTATCCCAATGATCGTCGCTATGGCTATTGGGACGAGCGCCGCGGCTACTGGCGACGCTGAAGCGTCACGGCTTCTTAGGCGGCATCGCCAACGACAGGGCGATCCCGAGCGCCATGCCGACGCCCACGCCGGCGCCAAGATTGCCCAACGTCATGCCGATGGCGGCGCCGAGCGCAAGTCCTACGGCCAAGCCGGTCGCGAGCTTCATGCGCCTTAGATGGGCGCCCCCCCGACAGGGCCAGCGCGACTGGAACGCTCAGCGCCCCAACGCCATCGTCGCCGAGGCCTCGTCCAGCTTGGCGCGCTCCTGCCGCCAGGCCGTTTCCGCCGCCTGGTAGCGGTCGGCGAGCGCGGCGATGTTCTGAGCCAGCGCGGCTTGTTCGGCGGTGAGCGTGGCGCAGGCCTCAAGGTCGGCCAGCGTGGGCAAGCCGGCGCATTGTTCCAGCGCGCCGTTGAGCTGAGCGCTGCGCTCGGTCGACGCGGCCTGGAAGGCGGCGAGGCCCGAGGCCATTTCCGCGCGCACGCGCTCGGCCTCGGCGCGCGCAGCCGCGACCTGGCCGGATAGCCGGCGGCGCTCCGGCTCGGACGCGGCGCCGGCGCGCCCGGCGAGTTCCAGCGCGCGGCCCGCCTGTCGGCGCAGACGATCCTCGGCGGCGGCGATTTTCGCGAGCTCTCCTTCAGCCGCGGCGTTGAAAGCTTGCACGTCGGCGAGGGCCGTCTCGACGGCCTGGGCCTCGGGCGGGAGCGCCGGAGGTGGGGGAGGCTGGGCCGGCGCGACCGCCGTCGCCTTCACCTGGGCCTCGGGAGCGGCCGCCTTCACGTCGCCGGTCGGCTCATCGGAACAGGCGGCGAGCACGACGAGCAGTCCCATTGTCAGCAGCCGCCGCTCCGTCGTCTTCGATGGGTTGCGCATGGAAGTCCCTCCTGCCGTCGCCGATACCGGCGCTGCAGCGGCCGTCGAGTCAAGGCGCCGGACCCGACGCCGAGGGTCGGCTTGCGCGATGGACGCAGCGCGCCCTCCGGGATCAGCCCAAGGCGATACGCACCCGGCGGACCCGTACGGAAGCTGCGATGGCGTCCGCCTTGGCCTGGTCGCCGGGCACCTCGGCGGCCCAGGCCTGCACCTCGGCAGGCCAGCGATGCTCGGTGAGCATCAATCTGCTGCGCGGCACTTCGCGGTCGGCGGCATTGCCGGCATAGATTCCGGCGTAGAACTGGCCCCCGCAGTAGACGTAGAAGACCGCGAACTCGGCGCGCAAAGCGCCGTCGCGCAGCTCGCACCCTGTCGGCAGATCCACCGTGAACGCCGCGCGCGCGCGTTCCGCGTCCATCGGGGCCTGCGCCATCGCCGAGTTTCCCGCCATGGCGGACAGCGCCACGGCGGCCAAAGCCGCCTTCGTTCCCATGCCCTAGGCCTCCCAGTCACACCGCTGTTTTGCGAGCTTTCCGCTCCGCGGTTGTCGAAAGGTATCCAACACGGACGCTCGCCGCTCGTCCAGACCCCAGGGCCCGCGGCGCGAACGCGCAGGACTTCGGCGCCCAAGGATCAGGCAATCGCCGCGGCTGAACCCGATCCGGGAGCCATCCGTTCTGCCCCTGCAACGACGAGGGACCCAACCCGAGCCCTGAGGAGAGATCGATGAAGACCCTGATGGTGGCCCTTGCGGCCACGACCGCCTTTTCGCTGAGCGCCGGCGCCGTCGAGGCCCAGCCATGGATGTCGATCAACGAGCGCCAGGCGCGCCTGGACGATCGGATCGACGCCGGTGTCCGCTCCGGCGACCTCACCCGCAACGAGGCCATGCGGCTGCGCGACGAGTTCCGCGACTTGGCGCAGCTGGAGAACCGCTACCGTCGCGGTGGCCTCTCCGGTTGGGAGCGGGCCGACCTGGATCGCCGCTTCGACGGCCTGTCCGCGCAGATCCGTTACGAGCGCCGCGACACCGCCCGCAACTGGTTCGGCGGCCGCGACTGGCGCGACGACCGGGGCCGGTGGGTCTCGATCGAACGCCGTCAGGCTCAGCTCGACCGACGGATCGACCAGGGTCTGCGGAGCGGCCAGCTGACGCGGCCCGAAGCCCGCCGCCTGCGAGAGGAGTTCCGCGATATCGCGCGCCTGGAACACCGCTACCGTCGCGGCGGGCTGTCGAACCGCGAGCTCGCCGACCTGGATCGGCGATTCGACCGGCTGGCCATGCAGATCCGCTGGGAGCGCCGGGACGACGACCGGCGCTACGGCTGGAACCGCAACTAGCGGCATCCGGAAGCCGATAGTGCGCGGCGGGAGGGGCGACCTTCCCGCCGGATCGGCGTTGTGCACCCTATGAGGATGGCCGCCGACCTATTTGACATGCCCGTCGGGCCGGAAGGGTTCGCCTACCAGGAGGCGCTGATCTCCGGACAGGAGGAACAGGAGCTCCTTCGACGCCTGGCCGAGCTTCCGTTCGCGCCGTTTCGGTTTCATGGATTCGAGGGGCGTCGCCAGGTCGTCTCTTTCGGCCTCCGCTACGACTTCGAAGGCCCGGGGCTCGTGGAGGCGCCTCCCCTTCCCGAGTGGTTGCTCCCGTTGCGCCACCGTGCCGCAGCCTTCGCGCGGCTGCCGGCGGAGGCCTTCCCCCACGTACTGATCAACGAATACCAGGTGGGGGCGCCGATCGGCTGGCACCGCGACCGGCCGGTGTTCGACAAGGTGGCCGGCGTCTCGCTCATGTCCCCCGCCATCCTCAGGTTCCGCCGCCGCGACGGGGCGAGATGGCAGCGGACGGCTGTCGCGCTCGCGCCCCGGTCCGCCTACTTGCTGGACGGCCCGGCGCGGCGCGACTGGGAGCACAGCATCGCCGAGGCGAAGGCGCACCGATACTCGATCACCTTCCGCAGTCTCCGCAGCTGAGCTGGCAGCCTACTGCGCATGTGCCGGGGCCTCAGCGACGCGCGGCGGCGGCGTCTTAGCCTGCCAGAGCAGGAAGGCGCGCAGGTCCTCGACGTCGGCGGCATTCAGCCAACGCCGGAAAGGAGCCATTCCGTTCGCCGCCAGGGCGCCGTCCAGGACGATGGCGCGGAAACCTTCCGGCTCAAGAATCGCCGGCGAGCGCGTGAGGTCGGGCAGGAACAGGCCGCCCGGATTGTGACAGGCGCCGCAGTAGGTGGCGAAGGTCATCGCGCCCTTGTCGCCATCCCCTGCCGAGGGGGCCGCCAGCGCCAGATCCAGGTCCTGCGGCTCCACCGGCGTCGCCAAGGGCGGCGGGGTCACGGTCCCGCCGAGCTTGAAGACCAGCAGACGCCCGGGCCGCCGCGGCTGGTCGCTCGCGCCCGCGCCGCCGGCGCCGACCATCAGGGCCAGATACTGCTCCCCACCCACGGCGTAGGTGGCGGCCGGCGCGATCGCGCGCGCGCCGGTGTCGTAGCTCCAGAGCGGGCGCCCGTTCGCCGCATCATAGGCCACCAGCCTGCCAAGGCCGCTGTGGAAGACCAGGCCACCGTCCGTGGCCAGCACGCCGCTCGTCGTCATGTGCGGGAACATGACGCTCCAGCGCTTCTTGCGGGCGACGGGATCCCAGGCGATCAGCTCGCCTCGAGCCTCCGTCCGATTGTTGGGCCGCGCGATCACAGGCGGGGTGTTGGGACCTCCGACGACCCGCAGCATGCCGGTGTTCCAGGCGCCCGGGATGAACCGGAACTCCGCGGGATCGGCATAGAACCCGCGGCCGTGCTGGGCGGGGATATAGACGAGGCCTGCCTTGGGGCTGAAGGCCATGGGGTGCCAGTTGTGTCCGCCCAGGGCCCCGACCATCTGGTTGCTGGCGGCGCCGTCCCGGTAACGGGCGCCAGGGGCCTCGACAGGCCGGCCGGTCGCCAAGTCGATCCGCTCGGCCCAGTCCACGGGGACGTACTTGTCCGCCGACAGCAGCTTCCCCGTCGCGGCCTCGAGGACGTAGAAGAAGCCGTTCTTCGGGGCCTGCATGACGACCCGGGTGGGTTTCCCGCCGACAGGTAGGTCGGCGAGCATGATGTGCTGGGTCGCCGTGTAGTCCCAGCTTTCGCCGGGCGTCGTCTGGTAGTGCCAGACGTACGCGCCGGTGTCGGGCCGCAGGGCCACGATGGACGACAGGAACAGGTTGTCGCCTTTTCCGCCGGACCGCAGCTTGTGGTTCCACGGATTGCCGTTGCCGACGCCTACGAACACCAGGTCCAGCCCCGGATCGTAGGTGATCGCGTCCCAGACGGTGCCCCCGCCGCCGCTTTCCTTCCACACGCCGTCAGACCAGGTGGCTGCGGCCTTCTCACGGAAGATGGCGTCGGATGCCGCACCGTCGGGCGCGCCGGTGGGATTGGGCGTGGTGTAGAAGCGCCAGGCGAGCTTGCCCGTCGCAGCGTCGTAGGCCGAGATGTAGCCTCGCACCCCGTATTCCGCGCCGCCGTTGCCGATCAGCACCTTTCCCCTCACCACCCGCGGGGCGCCGGTGACGGTGTAGGGCCTGGCCTTATCGGTGGTCTGAACCGACCAGGCCACCTCGCCGGTCTTGGCGTCGAGGGCGATCAACCGACCGTCCAGCGTGCCGACGTAAACCTTGCCCTTCCAGAGGGCGACGCCGCGATTGACCACATCGCAGCAGGCGTTGAAGCCGGCCTCGCCCGGGACCGCGGGGTCGTAGCTCCAGAGACGCTCTCCGGTCCGGGCGTCGAAGGCATAGACCTTCGACCAGGCGGTCGTGGTGTAGAGCACGCCGTCGGCCACGAGTGGCGTGGCCTCCTGTCCGCGGTCGGTGTCGAACTCGGCCCACCAGGCGACGCCCAGCCTGCCGACGGTGTCGGTGTTGATCTGGTGGAGCGGGGAGAAGCGCTGCTCGTCATAGGTGCGGCCGTAGGTCAGCCACTCGGAAGCATCCGCCGCCTCTATGCGCTTCGCATCCACGCCGCGTTCGCCGCACGCCGCGAGCGAGAGGGCCGCACACGTCGCGGCGGCCCACACCAACCAACCCTTCACGCGTCGCCCCCCGTACTTGTTGTTCGGAGTTTCGCAGAGGGTCCGGCAAAGCAAAAGGGCCGCCCTCGCGGACGGCCCTTCATCAAATCATAGCCTGTAGGCCTAGAAGATCTCGAACAGGCCGGCCGCCCCCATGCCGCCGCCGACGCACATCGTGACGACGCCGTACTTCGCCCCCCGGCGCTTGCCCTCGTACATCAGGTGCGCGGTGCAGCGGGCGCCCGTCATGCCGTAGGGGTGGCCGATGGAAATCGAGCCGCCCGACACGTTCAGCTTCTCGTTCGGGATGCCCAGCTTGTCGCGGCAGTAGAGCACCTGGCTCGCGAAGGCCTCGTTCAGCTCCCAGATGTCGATGTCGTCGATGGTCAGGCCGTTGCGCTCCAGCAGCTTCGGGATCGCGAACACCGGACCGATGCCCATCTCCTCCGGGCCGCAGCCGGCCACGGCCATGCCGCGGTAGGCGCCCAGGGCTTCCAGGCCGCGCTTCTCGGCTTCCTTGCGCTCCATCAGCAGGACCGCGGCGGCGCCGTCCGAAAGCTGCGAGGCGTTGCCGGCGGTGACGAACTTGCCTTCCTTCACATAGCGGCCGCCCTTGAAGACCGGGTTCAGCTTCTTCAGGTCCTCGAGCGTCGTCTGCGGACGGTTGCCCTCGTCGGCCGAGATGGTGATCTCCTTATCGGCGGTCTCGCCCGTCTCCTTGTTGACCAGCACCTTCATGACGGTGGTCACCGGGACGATCTCGCTGGTGAAGCGGCCTTCCGACTGCGCCTGAGCGGTGCGCTGCTGGGATTGCAGAGCGTACTCGTCCTGCGCCTCGCGGCTCACGCCGTAGCGTTCCGCCACGATCTCGGCGGTCTCGATCATCGAGGTGGCCAGTTCCGGCACGTGCTCGGCCAGCCAAGGGTCGCGCGCCATGAACCCGTTGATGTTGGCGTTCTGGACCAGGCTGATCGACTCGATGCCGGCGCCGATGGCCATGGGGGCGCCGTCGTTGATGATGTACTTGGCGGCCATCGAGACGCCCATCAGGCCCGAGCTGCACTGGCGGTCGATGGTCATGCCGGAGACGGTGTTCGGCAGGCCGGCGCGCAGGGCGGCCTGGCGGGCGATGTTGTTGCCGGTGGTGCCCTGCTGAAGCGCGGCGCCCATGGCCACGTCGTCGATCTCACCCGGATCGACACCGGCCTGAGCGACCACCGCGCGGATGGCTTCTGCGCCGAGGGTCGCGCCGTAGGTGTTGTTGAAGGCGCCGCGGTAGGCCTTGCCGATGGGGGTCCGCTTGGCGGCGACGATGACGGCTTCACGCATGGGGAGGATGTCCTGCTTTACGTTGGGTGAGGTTATCGGGTGCAAAAAGGGCGGGGCAGCGCCAGGCCGCCCCGCCCGAACTTGAGGATCAGCCCTTGAGGTCGCCGAACTTCTTGCCCTCGGCGGCCAGCTTCTCCAGCAGGGCCGCGGGCTTGAAGTCGTCGCCCATGGCGCCCTGGAACTCCTTCATCTTGGCCAGCACCTTCTCGGGGCCGCCGACGAGGTCGCCATAGAACATCGGGCCGCCGCGGTAGACGGGCCAGCCGTAGCCGTTCACCCAGACCACGTCGATGTCGCTAGCCCGGATCGCCTTGCCTTCCTCGAGGATCTTCACGCCTTCGTTGATCATCGGGAAGATGCAGCGCTCCAGGATCTCCTCGTCCGAGATCTTGCGCGGGTTCTTGCCGGTCTTGGCGATGAAGTCGTTGATGATCTTCTCGGTGACCGGCGACGGCTTGGCCGTGCGGTTCTCGTCGTAGTCGTAGTAACCGGCGCCCGTCTTCTGGCCGCGGCGGTCCATCTCGCAGAGCACGTCGCGGATGGTCTCGCCCTTCGAGTTCTCCTTCACCCAGCCGATGTCCAGGCCGGCGAGGTCGCTCATGGCGAACGGACCCATGGGGAAGCCGAAGTCGTAGAGCACACGGTCCACGTCCCAGGGCATGGCGCCTTCCAGCACCAGCTTCTGGGCCTCGCGCTGGCGCTGGCTCAGCATGCGGTTGCCGATGAAGCCCGGGCAGACGCCAGCCAGCACCGCGACCTTGCCGATCTTCTTGGCCAGCTTCATCGAGGTGGCGATCACGTCCTTGGCGGTCTTTTCGCCGCGGATCACCTCCAGCAGCTTCATGACGTTGGCCGGCGAGAAGAAGTGCAGGCCGATCACGTCCTGCGGCCGGCTGGTGGCCGAGGCGATCTCGTCGACGTTCAGGTAGCTGGTGTTGGTGGCGAGGATCGCGCCCGGTTTGGCGATCTTGTCGAGCTCGGCGAAGACCTCCTTCTTGATGTCCATCCGCTCGAACACGGCCTCGATGATGAGGTCGCAGTCAGCCAACGCCGCCTTGTCGAGAGCGCCGGTGAGCAGGCTCATGCGCTTTTCGGTCTCTTCGGGCTTTGCGCCGCGCGAGCGCTCATAATTCTTGCGGATCACCGACAGGCCGCGGTCCAGGGCCTCCTGCTTCACCTCGACGATGGTCACCGGAATGCCGATGTTGGCGAAGTTCATGGAGATGCCGCCACCCATGGTGCCGGCGCCCAGGACGCCGACCTTCTTGATCTCGCGCGTCGGGGTGTCGTCCGGCACGTCCGGGATCTTCTGGGCCTGGCGCTCGGCGAAGAAGTAGTAGCGCTGGGCAGCCGACTGCGAGCCGGTCATCAGCTCCATGAACAGCTTGCGTTCGGTGGCGAGGCCTTCCTCGAAGGTCGCCGAGTTCACCGCCGCCTCAATGCACTTGATGTTGGCTTCCGGCGCCGCGAAGCCGCGGAACTTGCGGGCGTTCTTCTTGCGGAACTCGGCGAAGATCTCGGGCTTGCCCTTGGCCGGTTCGAGCTTGGCGTTGTTCTCGCTGATCTTCTTGAGCGGCTTGTTCTCGGCGACCGCCTTGTTGGCGAAGGCGATGGCGCCTTCCTTCAGCTTGCCCTCTTCGACCAACTCGTCGACCAGGCCTAGCGTGGCCGCTTCCTTCGCCGGAACGTGGCGGCCGGAGGTGACCATCTCGAGGGCGTTCTCGACGCCCACCACGCGCGGCAGACGCTGGGTGCCCCCGGCGCCGGGCAGCAGGCCCAGGGCCACTTCCGGAAGGCCGAGGCGCGCCGAAGGAACGGCCACGCGGTAGTGGGCGCACAGCGCCACTTCCAGGCCGCCGCCAAGCGCCGTGCCGTGGATCGCGGCCACCACCGGCTTCGGCGAGCTTTCCATCATGCCCTGGACGTCGAACAGGCTGGCGCCCTTGGCCGCGCCGCCGAACTCGGTGATGTCTGCGCCCGCGATGAAGGTGCGGCCTTCGCAGATCAGGACGATGGCCTTCGCGTCGCTGGCGATCGCCTGCTTGAAGCCCTCGTAGAGGCCGTCGCGGACGTTGAACGACAGGGCGTTCACCGGCGGCGAATTCAGGGTGACGATGGCGACGTCGCCTTCGCGGGTCAGGGTGGTCACCGAATTGATCTCGGTCATCTGGCTTCCTCGAAATGGCTGACCGACCGCTCGTTCAAAAATCTGGCGGCCATGAAATTCAAACGCGTGTTATAGGCCTCGGCAGGCGAGGCCAAGTCAATTGTCCCACAGGGAATGGGCAGCTTGGCCGAGCGCCGCAACGGAAAGGAAGGGGAGCGTCCGATGGCGTCCAATCTGTTCTCGCTCGACGGCAAGGTGGCGCTGGTCACCGGCGGCTCGCGCGGCATCGGCAAGATGATCGCCAAGGGCTTCCTGGAGGCCGGTTGCCGCAAGGTCTACATCACCGCCCGCAAGGCGGCGGCCTGCGACGCGACGGCCGAGGAGCTGGGACCGCAGTGCGTCTCCATCCCCGTCGACATCTCCACGGTCGAGGGCTGCAAGATGCTCGCCGAGCGGTACCTCAGCCACGAGGACAAGCTGGACATCCTGCTCAACAACGCCGGCGCCGCCTGGGGCGCGCCCTTCGAGGAGTATCCGGAGAGCGGCTGGGACAAGGTCGTCGACCTGAACCTGAAGTCGCCCTTCTTCCTGACCCAGATCCTGCACCCGACGCTGAAGGCCAGCGGCACGCACGAGCGCCCGGCCAAGGTGATCAACATCACCTCGATCGACGGCATCCGCCTGAACCCGCAGGAGACCTACGCCTACCATGCCTCCAAGGCCGGCCTGATCTACCTGACGCGCCGCATGGCCGCCCGGCTGATCGAGGACAATATCGTCATGAGCTCGATTGCGCCCGGCGCATTCGCCTCCGACATGAACCGCGTGGCCCGCGACCAGGGCGACGAGGTGGCCAAGCGCATCCCGTCGCGCCGCATCGGCACGGACGAGGACATGCAGGGCGTGGCGATCTATCTGGCGAGCCGCGCCGGCGATTACGTGGTCGGCGAGACCATCGCGGTCGACGGCGGGGTCGCCCTGGCGACGGTCGGGACCTGACGGCGCCCACCGCGCCGGGCGGGCATCTAACGGCCAAGTTCTGCGCTATGTAGGGCGGACCCGCCGCAGCCCGCCGAGACGTCTTGCCCGATCTCACCCGTGATATCACCCGGCCCTTGCGCCTCATCGCGGTGGTTCTGGGCGTGGGCCTCGTCGTGCTCGCCGGCCTCGCATGGCTCAACCGCAAGACCCTCGCGCGGGAGGTCCTCACGGGCTGGCTCGCCTCGAAGGGCGTGGCCGCGGAAGCCGAGATCGAGGCGTTCGGTCCCACGACGTTCACGGGGCGCCTGCGCGTCGGCGATCCGACGAGACCCGAATTCGCGGCGGAGCGCGTGCATGTCCGCTATCGGCTGGGGCTCGCCGGCCTCGAGGTGCGTTCGATCGTCCTCACCCGGCCCGTGTTGCGGGCGCAGCTGCAGAACGGGCGCTTCGACGTGGGCGCCCTCGACCCGCTGGTCCGCGAGTTCCTGAGCCGGCCGCCCCGTCCAGACGCCGCGAAGCCCCGGATCGCGGTTGACGACGGCGTTCTCGCGCTCACGACCGACTACGGGCCGATCCGCTTCTCGGCCGACGCCCTGGTGGAGGACGCGATACTCCAGCGGCTCGACGCGACTTCGGCGCCGACCCGCCTCCGGAGCGATGGCTTCGACCTGACTCTGGGACAAGGCGCCGTCGAAGCCAAGACGCGGGCCGGCCGCTTCGACGTGCGCCTGGGCATCCCCCTCACCACGGCCACCGCCGGCAGCGTCGATGTCCGCAATGGCCGGCTGGAGCTGGTCGCCCACCTCCCCTACCCCGACCTCGAGCGACGGCGCGGCGATGGCGCGGTTGTGGGCGCCGCGACGCTGACGGGGGCCCAGGCCGCCATCGGAGACCAGGTGCTGGACGGAGTGACGCTCAAGGCCGGGTTCTCGGGCGAGGCGCGCGGCTGGATCCCCGATCTGTCCGTCCGCGGCAAGGCGACGGCCAGCCTCGAGGCGACCACGGGTCGCTTCGGCGCCGCGCAAACCACGGCCCTGCGCATCGCCGCGACTTCCGAAGACCTGGCCTGGACCCGCAAAGGGGGCGACCGGCTCGCGGGATCGATCAAAGTGGCCGGAAGCGCCGACGGGCTGACGGCCGGCGACCTGCAGGTCGACGCGATCACCGCCGCCTTCAGCGGCCGCGCGGCCGCCAGCGCCGAGGCTCTGGCCCTTACCCTGGAGGGCGCCGTGGCCGGAAAGGGCGCGTGGTCCGGCCTTGGGCCTCCGACGCGCGAGGACGCGGCCTCCGTCGTAGCGGCCAAGCGGGCGGCGCGAAGCTTCCGGATCTCGGCGCCGGCCTTGCGCGTCGCGATCAAACGCGGGCGCGATGGAACGGGAGAGGCTGAGTTCGAAATGACTCGTCCGGTCACCCTGCGCGCCGCGACAGGCGCCCAGGCGGTGATCTACGGCTCCACGCGACTGGCGGTGTCCGGCGGCGGACTGCCGCAAGTCGACGCGCGGCTGGCGAACCTGCAGCTGGGCGAAAAGCCATCGGTCGACCTCGTGCTCAAGGTCTCCAACCTTTCGGTGGGACCGGTGATGGGCGGCAGGCTGGCGGCGGAGGGCCACGCGCGCCTGACCCAAGGCGGCTTCACCTTCGCAGCCAGCCGATGCCTGGCTTTCGAGGCTCCGAGACTGGAACTGGGCGCCAACGATATCGAGGACCTCGCCGGGCGGCTCTGCCCGACCGCAGGCCCCATCCTCACGCTCGCTGACGGCGCCTGGAGGTTGTCCGGCCGCGCCGAAGCCGTCCGCGCGGCGGCCCCGTTCCTGCAGGCGCAGGTCGAGGACGGCGTGGCCGCCATCCGGGCGGACGGGCGTGGCGACCGTATCGGGGCCCGGCTCGAGGTGGCGGCGGCGACGCTTCAGGACGCTGCGGAGCCCGCGCGCTTCAATCCCCTGGCCCTGACCGGCGACCTGAACCTTTCAGGTGGGATCTGGCGCGCCGACCTGACCTTCCGCCAGCCTGAAGGGCCGCCGGTCGCGACGGCGAAGGTATCCCACGACGCCAGCCGCGGCGTCGGCGGGGTGACCATCGACACCGGAGACCTCGTCTTTGCGGAGGGAGGGTTGCAGCCGATGGACCTCTCGCCGCTTGCCGGCGCGCTCGGCTCGCCCGCCGTGGGCTCCGCCCGCTTCCAGGGACGCTTCGACTGGACGCCGGAAGCCGCCTCCTCGGGTGGTACGCTGGACATCCCACGTCTCGACTTCAAGAGCCCGGCGGGCGCGGTTCAAGGCCTTTCGGGGAAGGTCACTTTCGAGAGTCTCGCCCCCCTCGTCGCCGCGCCAGGCCAGGAACTGCGGATCGAGGTCGTGGATGCCGTCGTGCCGCTGACGAAGCTACGGGCGCGCTTCGCTTTGGCCGATCAGCTCTTGCAGGTGGAAGGCGGCGAGGCCGAGGTCGGCGGCGGGCGGGTGCGGGTCGAGACACTGGAGATCCCGCTGACGCCGGACGCGCCGATCCGCGGGGTGCTGCACCTGGAAGGCGTGCAGCTCCACGACCTGTTCGAGGCCTCGCCTTTCGGCGACAAGGTCGAGTTCGACGCCGTGGTTAGCGGGCGCGTGCCCTTCGAGGCCCGCGGGGACCGCGTTCGGGTGACGGGCGGTGAACTCAAGGCCGATGGGCCGGGGCGGATCTCCATCGACCGCACGGCGCTGACCGGCATCGAGGCCGGGGGAGATCCGCAGGCGCCCGGCGCCCCCGCGGACCCCAACGCCACCTTCACCGGCTTCGCCTACCAGGCCATGGAGAACCTGGCCTTCGACAATCTCGAAGCCACGATCATGAGCCGCGAAGACGGACGGCTCGGCGTCCTGTTCCACATCACCGGGCGGCACGATCCGCCGAAGAAGCAGACGCTGCGGCTGCCGCTGATGGACCTGATCCAGCGCCGGTTCCTCGGCAAGAGCTTGCCGCTGCCGTCCGGCACCGGCGTGAACCTGACGCTCGACACCACCTTGAATCTGGACGACCTGCTCGCCGACTATGCTGAGTATCAGCGCGCGCGCAGTTCAGGCCCGGTTCAGCCGTGATAATGCAGGAACGGAGACATGATGACGGAGACAGCCCCATGAAACTGCCGCTCGCCGCCCTGGCGCTCGCGGTCGCCTGCTCCGCCTGCACCCCGACCGTGCGGGTCGAGGTGGCGCCGATCAACATCTACGCCAAGCTGGACGCCAACGTCCGGCTGCAGCTGGACGAGGACGTGAAGGCCTTGATCCAGCAGAACCCGAACCTGTTTTAGGGGAGCGCAGCTTGACCATGCGTGACCATTTCAACATCGCCGCCGCCGTGCTCGCGGCCCTGGCCCTCCCGGCCGCCGCCGCCTACGCCATGGACGCCAAGTCTGCGGTCGACCAGGCGAAGGCGAACGGCGTCGTGGGCGAAATGTCCAACGGCTTCCTGGGCTTCGTGAAGGATACCAGCGACCCGGCGCTGAAGGCGGCCGTGCAGGAGATCAACGAGGGCCGCGCTGCGCTCTACCGCCAGGCCGCGGCGAAGAACGGCGTGTCGGTCGAAGTCGCCGGCGCGTCCGCCTTCACCAACGTCGTGATGGGGCGGCTGAAGCCGGGTGAGTACTACAAGCCCAACGGCGGGGGCTGGGTCCAGAAGTAGCCGCGGCTACGGCGGCCTGCGGTCCAGCGCCCAGGTGCGCCAGGGCTCATAGTGAGACCCGGTCCAGGCCAGGGCGGTGACGCGGATGCAGTCGTCGTCGACCTCGATGTCGTTGAATCCGGGCGGGACGCCGCGCTCGCGCACGGAAAGCGTGCCCGCGCCGACCGCGTAGGTGCGGCGGTCGCCATGCGGATAGGGCCAGGTGAACGGCGCGTGGATGTGGCCTGAGAGCACGAGGTCGACCTTCGCCTCCGCGAAGGCGGCCGCCGCCTTCTCTCCGCCCCAGACCTTTGCGGTCATCGGTCCACCGATCATCTCGATCAGGGGATGGTGCACCGCCACGATCCGGAGCCGGTCTTCGGGCCGGAACCAGGCGGCCGCGGCGCGCGCCTGGGTCACCGAGATTTGTCCCTTGGACCAGTTCAGTCGCGGCTGCGCTCCGCGCGCTGTGTTGACGCCGTGCACCGCAAGCCCGTCCGCCCGGAAATCCTGGACCGGCGCGGGGCCTATGTGGCGCTCGAAACGGCGGAACGGGGCGAAGATGCGTTCGACCCAGGCGAGATAGGGCGCGTCATGATTGCCGGGGGTCACGAGTTTCGGGTCTGGAAGGGTCGCCAGCCACTCGGCGGCCGCCTCGAACTCGTGAACCTCCGCGTAACGGGTCAGGTCGCCGGAGACGACCGTCAGCCCATATTTCCCGTCACGGATTCGCTCCGCTGCAGCGGAAACGGCCGCGACATTTTCACCGCCGAAATGGATGTCCGACAGGTGCGCGATCCGGACCTTCACCGATCTTCCCTGGGCGGCGTCAAGACCCGGCAGATGCAGGGATCGAACCGGATCTCCACGACGGGCGGCAGCCGGACGGACTCGCCGTCGAGGATGGCGGGAATTCCCTGGGCCGACCATACGTGGGCGACCCGGCAGAACTCGTCGTCCACTGACGGGTCGATGCGCCAGTCGCGCACCAGGGCGTTGAGTCCCAGGCGCAAGGCCTCGCCTGCGCCATGTGGGTTGAGGGCGGCGGCCTCTAGGCAGGGATCCTCCGCATGCATCACCTTCGAGGCGACCGGGCAGATCAGCGCGAGAGCCTCGGCCTTCCCACGCTGGCCGCCATCGAGGTTGTAGCGCAGCCTCCCCTTGAACGCCCGGGCCATCGCCCGCCGCGCCCAGAGCCACGCCAGGCGCGGCCGGCCGTACCGCGCCGCCTCCCGCGCGGGGGCCCAGAGGGCGGGGGCGCCCAGGATCGCCGCCACCAGAAATCGGTGCCCCTCGATACAGCCGCCGCCGATGTCGCGTTCTCGGCCCTCTGTCAGGGCAAGGCGAAGCGCCTCCTGCCAGGGCCGGTTTCCATACACCGCGTGCGGCAGCATGTTCATAGTGCCCCCCGGCAGAGGCGCGACCATGGGCCCCGTTGGTCCGCAGAGCTCCGCCGCGGCCCGCGCGGTTCCGTCACCCGCCAGGACGATGAGCAGATCAGGACGAGCATCCACGGCCGCCTTCAGCACGTCTCGTAGTTCGTCAGGGGCCGGCGTGCGCACTTCGGCATCGAGGCCGAACTCGGCGAGCAGGCGCGCCATCTCTTCCGGGGCATCCGGGCCCACGCTTCCCGAGGCCAGATTGACCACCACCTCGACCCGCGAAACGCGGGCGAGGGCGAGGGCGGAGCGGTTCTCGGCGGTGATGGAGTCAGTTGGCGGTGGCAGCCGCGTCGGTCCTGTCGCTGTTGGTCACATCGCGCACGGCGTCCCCGGCTTCGGCCGCGGCGCTGCGCACGACAGGTTCGGCCTGCTCGGCCGCCGTGGCAAGGTTCTGATCCACGACTTGCCCAGCGCCACCGAACGAGCCGTTCACCGCAGCCAGGGCGAGGAAGATCAGCCCGACAGCGGCGATCGCCACCAACAAGGTCATGAGCACCGGATGACGCCGACGGGTCTGGCGGGCGTCGCGGCGACCCATTTCATAGGCCTGACGCAGATCACGCCGCTCGTCGTCGCGGTCACTATAGCTCGTCACGTCGGAACCTCCGGTCGATGCCTCCATGCAACGGAGCGCCGCGGTCTTGGTTCCGACGCGGAACTGCCCAGGTCACGATGCGTTTTCGCGCCAGGGGACACGTAAAGGAGAGCCTTTGGTATGCTCAAGCCTCTGATCGCCATGGCCGGCGCCGGCGTACTCGCCGCCGCCTGCACCAGCACGGGCAATGTGGAACGCAACTCCGCCGGGGGCGCAGCGCTTGGCGCGCTGACCGGCGCGGCCATCGGGGCCGTCTCCGGCGACGTCGGGGTCGGCACGGGAGCCGCCGTCGGCGCCGGCGTCGGCGCGGTCGCCGGCGCGGTGAAGGGCTGCCGCGAGGACGGCGGCTGCGGGGCAGATTCGCCCAACCGCCGCCAGTACTACGACGAGCGCGCGGGCCGCTATTACTACTACGACCCGTCCACGGGACGTTATTATTGGGAGAACGGGTCGCCGCGTTAGACCCTGAGGACCGACAATGGAAAGGGCGGCCGGGCGATCCGGCCGCCCTATTTCGTGTCCCGTCTCGATGCTACTCGCGCCGGAAGAGATCACACAGCGTGTCGATCATGCGGACCGCCGCGGGATCCTGCATCCGGTAGTAGATCGTCTGGCCGTCACGCCGCGTTGCGACCACCCCTTCGGCCCGCAGTTTCGCAAGGTGCTGGGAGGCCGCCGACGGAGCGAGACGCGCATGTTGAGCGAGCTCGCCCACGGGGCATTCTCCCTCGATCAGCCGGCAGAGAAGCATGAGCCGCTGCTCGCTCGCCAGAAGCTTCAGAAGGCGCGCAGCTGCGCCGGCCTGGGCCTCCAGGTCCATCAGTTCAGGGTGGGTCGGGTGCACGTCGCTGCCTGCCATCATGCGAATATGCGCATACGAGCTTTGGCGCGGAAGACGCGGGCGCAGCTCATGACGCCCTGCGGAGCGCAACGGCCGCACCGTCGGGGCCTGAAGCCTCCTGCGGCCGGGCCGGGCCGGTCGACGGCCGCCCGTCGTCGCGCAGCACAATGTAGATCGCCGGGATCACCAGCACCGTCAGCAGGGTGGAGGACGCCAGGCCGAACAGCAGGGAGATCGCCAGCCCCTGGAAGATCGGGTCGAACAGGATCACCGCCGCGCCGATCATCGCCGCCAGCGCCGTCAGGAGAATGGGCTTGAACCGGATCGCCCCGGCCTCCAGCAGCACGTCCCGCAACGGGCGCCCCTCACCCTGAGCGTGGCGGATGAAGTCCACCAGCAGGATCGAGTTGCGCACGATGATGCCGGCGAGCGCGATGAACCCGATCATCGAGGTGGCGGTGAATGGCGCCCGGAACGCCATGTGCCCGATAACGATCCCCACCAGCGTGAGCGGGATAGGCGTCAGGATGACCAGCGGCAGGCGGAAGCTTTTGAACTGCGCCACCACCAGGACGTAGATGCCCAGGATGGCGACGCCGAAGGCTGCGCCCATGTCGCGGAAGGTGACCCAGGTGATCTCCCACTCTCCGTCCCACAGGAGCGTCGGTTCACTCTCGTCGGCCGGCTGGCCGTTGAGGCGCAGCTGCGGCTTCGGAAGGTTGCCCCAGTCGTGTTCGTCGATGGCCTGCTGCACCGCCAGCATGCCGTAGATCGGCGCTTCGAACTGGCCCGCCAACTCGGCGGTCACCATCTCCGCGTCGCGCCCGTCTCGGCGGTAGATCGGCCAGGACCCGGTCTCGCGTGTTGCCTCCACGACCTCGCCGAGTTCGACGAGGCGTCGGCCCTGCGGCGTCTGGGCCACGGCCACCGGGGTCGAGGCGAGCCGTTCGCTCCAGGTACGATCCGACTGGGGCAGGCGCACCGCGATCTCCAGCGGGGGTCGACCTTCGCCGCGGTGAGAATATCCGACCGTGGCGCCGCCCATGACCGCGCCGATCGAGTCAAACACCTCGCCCTCCGAGAGCCCGAAGAACTCGAGCTCGTCCCGGTTCGGCGTGAGGCGCATCCGCGGGCGAGCGACGCCCCAGCTGTCGTCCACGTCCACGATGTAGGGGACGCTCTTGAAGAGCGTCTTGACCTCGGCGGCCACCGCCCGGCGCGTTTCGGGATCCGGTCCATAGATCTCGGCCAGCAAGGTCGCCAGAACGGGCGGCCCGGGCGGCGCTTCCACCACCTTGATCGAGGCGCCCGGCGGCAGCGGCAGGCCCGCGAGACGCTCGCGCAGGTCGAGGGCGACCGCATGGCTCGCGCGCTGGCGGTCCGACTTGTGCGAGAGCGTCACCGCCAGGTCGCCCTGTTCGGGACGGCTGCGCAGGAAGTAGTGCCGCACCAGCCCGTTGAAGTTGAACGGCGATGCGGTCCCCGCATGCGCCTCCAGCGAGATCACCTCGGGGACCCGCTGGGCGACGGCCGCGGCGGCGGCGAGCGTCCGCTCGGTGGCCTCGAGGCTCGTCCCCTCGGGCATGTCGACCACGACCTGCAGCTCCGACTTGTTGTCGAACGGCAGCAGCTTCACCGTCACGGCCTTGGTGTAGAACATCGCCATGGCGAGAAGGGTCGCCACGCCGACGCCGATCAGGAAGATCCAGGCGCTCCGGCGAGTGGCGATCACGCGCCCGGCGAGCTTTCGATAGGCGGCGCCGAGACGGCCCTCGCCCTGGGCGTGAGCATGGCCATGACCGTCCTCCAGCGTCCTGCGAGCGAACCGGACCATGAGCCACGGCGCAATGACGACCGCCACGAAGAACGAGAAGACCATGGCCGCCGAGGCGTTTACCGGGATCGGCGCCATGTAGGGGCCCATCAGACCGGAAACGAACAGCATGGGCAGCAGGGCGACCACGACGGTGAGCGTCGCCACCACGGTCGGATTGCCGACCTCGGCCACAGCCTCGATCGCCGCGTCGCGCCGGCTTCGGCCGTCGTTCATCGCCCAGTGCCGGGCGATGTTCTCAATCATCACGATCGCGTCGTCGACCAGGATGCCGATGGAGAAGATGAGGGCGAACAGGCTGACCCGATTGATCGTGTAGCCCATCAGGTTGGACGCGAAGAGCGTGAGCAGGATGGTCGTAGGGATGACGAAGGCCGTCACCGCCGCCTCCCGCCAGCCGATGGCGAAGCCGATCAACAGCACGATCGATACGGTCGCGAGCCCCAGATGGAAAAGGAGCTCGTTAGCCTTCTCGTTGGCCGTCTCCCCGTAGTCGCGGGTGACGGCCACGTCCAAGCTGTCCGGGATCAGCGAGCCCCGCAGTCCTTCGACCCGCTCAAGGATATGCTCGGCGACCACCACCGCGTTCGAGCCCTCGCGCTTGGCGATGGCCAGGCTTACCGCCGGGGCGCGCGTCCAGCCGGCCTCGCCCCGCGCATAGCGCCAGACCCTGGCCTGGTCCTCGCGTGGCGCCTGGACCACCTGGGCCACATCGCGCAGATACACGGGCTCTCCGTCGACGGA
The DNA here is from genome assembly GCA_049323595.1 of Pseudomonadota bacterium. Lineage (GTDB taxonomy): Bacteria > Pseudomonadota > Alphaproteobacteria > Caulobacterales > Caulobacteraceae > Phenylobacterium. Next base: position 57,594 of record JBMOOD010000007.1, on the reverse strand, counting down.
CGCGACCGTCAGGAGGCCGACGTCTCGCGCCGAAGCAAGGGTGCGGCCCGCGGCCACGTCCACCGCCTCGCCGCCCTCACGCAGGGCGCCGGCCGGGAAGCTGCGGTTGGCTTGGCGGACGGCGTCGATGACCGAGCCCAGGGCTACGCCCCGAAGGGCCAGGCGTTCCGGGTCCGGCTCCACGCGGATCTCGTCGGGCCGGCCGCCCACGATGAACGTCAGGCCGACGTCCTCGACCTTGGCCACCTCGGTCCGGAGCTTGCCCGCGATGTCGTAGAGCGCCTGATCCGTCCAGCGATCGGAGAAGCCCGGCTTCGGCGAGAGCGTCAGGACGACCGCAGGCACGTCGTTGATGCCCCGCGTCACGATGGACGGCTCTGGAATGCCGACCGGGATCTTCTCGTAGTTCGCGCGCACCTTCTCGTGGATGCGCACCGCCGCGTCGTCCGGATCCTCGCCGACGTCGAAGCGGGCGGTCACCAGGACGCGGTCGTCCTCCACCTGTGTATAGACATGGTCGACCGACGCGACGCTCTTGACGATCGTCTCGAGAGGCTTGGCGACCAGTTCGGCGGCGTCAGCGGCGCGAAGGCCGGGGGCCTGCACCATGATGTCCACCATGGGTACGCTGATCTGGGGCTCCTCCTCGCGGGGGATCGACATCAAGGCCAGCAGGCCCATGGCGATCGCCGCGAGCAGGAACAGCGGCGTCAGCGGCGAGGCTATGGTGGCGCGCGTCAGCCGTCCGGATATTCCGAGGTTCACGACGCCGCCTTCCGCGCCACCAGCGTGTCGCCGGCCGTCAATCCCGACAGGACTTCCACCTGCCCTGCTGCGGGGCCTGGCGCGAGCTGAACCGCCACCTCCGCCGTCTCACCTTTGCCCGTAACCAGTCGGGCGAAGTCCAGGCCGTGGCGGGTCGAGACGAACTTCTGCGGGACGATCAGGGCGCGCCGCTCGCCCACCTTTACGCGAACGCGCACACGCTGGCCGACGAGCCTGGCGTCGAGGCCCGCCGCTTTGATGTCGGCGACCACGCGGCCGGCGGTGACCGCGGGGTAGACCTGCGCGATCACGCCCGATGGCGCGACGCCAGGAAGGTCCTCGGTCTCGATCGAGACCGCGTCCCCGACGCGAAGCGCCCGGGCCTGGGCTTCCGGGATCTCCAACCGCAGCAGCGGTTCGCCGGCCGTGATCGTCGCCACCGACTGTCCCGGCGCCACGACAGAGCCGGCGGGCACATCCGCGCGAAGGACGCGTCCGTCCGTGGGCGCGAGAATCGCGCCCTGGCTTACCAGTTCGGCGGCGGCCGCCCGCTGGGCGCGCGCCGCATCGAGCGCGCCGCGGGCGGCGCGGGCGGCGGCCTCAGCCTGCTCGAGCCGCGCCTTGGCGTAGACGCCCTGATCATAGAGGGTCTGAATCCGCTTCAGTTCCGCGTCGGCCCGGGTCGCCTCTGCTGCGGCGGCGGCGACCTGAGCCTCGTAGGCCCCGGTCTCGAAGCCCAGCCGCGGGTCGGACACGACGGCGATCACCTGCCCTTTGCGGACCTGATCACCTTCCCTGACCGCCAGCCTGACGAGCGTGCCCCCGATGCGCGCGCGGGCTTCGCCCATGTCGCGCGTGGTCACCGTGGCGGCGACGGGCTTCAGATCCGCAACAAGGCTCTCACGCACGACCAGGCGCTCGCCCGTCGCCTGGACGGACGCGGTCTCCTCCGGCCGGCGATCTCCGCCGCAGGCGGCTAGGGCGAGGACGGCGATCAGAGCGAGCGGCGCGGTGCGTAGCATGCGAACTCCTGTCAGCTCCGGTCCTGGACCGCGCCGGTCGACGGGTCGAACCGGACCGTCGGTAGGCCCGCCGCGCTCCAGGCGGTGATCCCGCCGGCCAGATGGGCGCCGACCTCGACCCCAGCGTCGCGGCAGCGGTCGAGGGCCATGCCCGACCGCTTGCCCGTTCCGCATTGCAGGACGACCTGTTCGCCGCCGCTGGGCAGGGCCCGGGGGTCGAAGGTGGACAGCGGGAAATTCAAGGCGCCGTGGATGCGCTCGGCCGCGTACTCGGCGGGTTCGCGCACATCGATAAGGACGATCTCGTCACGCTCGAGCATGCCCCTGACTTCAACGGGCGTGAGATCGCGTTTGGCGGTCTGGGACATGGTGGGATCATCCGATTGGCTTACATTCGTATTTGCGCATATACGAACGAATTAGGTATGTTCAAGCCTCGGTTCACTAGTCCCCGGGTCTTCGGCCGGCCTTGACGTCGCTCAATGTGATCCCCGCAGCGGAGGCGCAATTTTATTCTATGAGCAAGCCCACCATCGCCATTCTGGGAGCCGGTCTGGGCGGGACCATCGCGGCCTTCGAGATCAAGGCGGCGGTCGGCTCCAGTGCAGACGTGACCGTCGTCAGCCAAGGGGAGACCTTCCACTTCGTCCCCTCGAATCCCTGGGTAGCCGTCGGTTGGCGGCAGCGCGGCGCCATCGAGGTCGCCCTCCCCCCGGTGATGAAGAAGCGGGGCGTCGGCTTCACCGGCGTGGGCGCCCGGCGCGTTCACCCGGCCGAGAACCGCATCGAGCTGAACGATGGGCAGAGCCTTGCCTACGACTACCTCGTGATCGCCACGGGTCCCGACCTCGCCTTCGACGAGATCGAAGGGCTGGGACCCGACGGCGGATACACGAAATCGATCTGCCATGTGGCCCACGCCGAGACCGCGGCGCAGGCGTTCGAGGCGTTTGCCGCGAACCCCGGCCCGATCGTGGTCGGTGCGGTGCAAGGCGCGTCGTGCTTCGGGCCGGCCTATGAGTTCGCGATGATCCTCGACACCGAGCTTCGGCGGCGGAAGGTGCGTGACCGGACGCCGATGACCTTCGTCACGTCGGAGCCCTACATCGGCCATCTCGGCCTAGACGGCGTCGGCGACACCAAGGGCGTGCTCGAGAGCGAGATGCGCAACCGCCACATCAAATGGATCACGAATGCGCGGGTGAAGAAGGTCCAGGCCGGCGTGATGGAGGTGGAAGAGGTCGCCGAGGACGGCTCTCTCAAGGCCAGCCACGAATTGCCCTTCGCTTTCTCCATGATGCTGCCCGCGTTCCGCGGGGTGGCGGCGATCCGAGGAATCGAGGGCCTGACGAACCCGCGCGGCTTCGTCATCGTCGACAAGAACCAGCGCAACCCGGCGTTCCCCAACGTGTTCGGCCTCGGGGTCTGCGTCGCCATCCCGCCCATCGGCCCGACGCCGGTGCCTGTGGGCGTGCCGAAGACCGGCTTCATGATCGAAAGCATGGTGACGGCCATCGCGGAGAACCTGAAGGCGTTGCTGGCGGGCGCGCCGCCCACGGCTGAAGCGACTTGGAACGCCATCTGCCTCGCCGACTTCGGAGACGGCGGTGTAGCCTTCATCGCCCAGCCCCAGATTCCCCCGCGCAACCTCAACTGGTCGGCCGAGGGCCGCTGGGTGCATCTCGCGAAGATCGGGTTCGAGAAGTACTTCCTCGCCAAGGTCAAACGCGGCGAGTCGCAGCCGTACTACGAGAAACTGGCTCTCGAACTCATGGGCGCGCGGAAGCTCAAGACCCGCGCCTGAAACGGTCAATGAATGGAGGCATCCGGTGATGTCGATCGATCGCGCAGTGTTCGTCTTTGCCGGCGTCGTGGTTCTGACGAGCCTGGCCCTCGGCTGGTTCGTGAGCCCCTGGTGGCTGCTTCTGGCGGCCTTCGCAGGGGCCAACATGATCCAGGCCGCCTTCACGGGCTTCTGCCCCGCCGCCATGATCTTCAAGAAACTCGGACTCAAGCCGGGCGCTGCGTTCCGCTGAGGCTGGAGGTCCCCAAGTTGGGCAGGGCTGCGGCCTTCCGGCCTCTATTTACCTTGCCGCGCCGGCGATAGGGTCGGTGAAGCTTGGGCTGGGGACGTCATGGCGCAGTTGGGCCTGCGAATGCTGGTGGTGGACGACTCGCCCGTGAATCGCGAGTTGATCCGGGCGTTGCTCGACCCGCTGTCGCCCGACATCGAGGAGGCCGCTGACGGCGCCTCTGCGATCGAGGCGGCCGGTCGTGAGACCTTCGATCTGGTGCTGATGGACCTTCAGATGCCGGGGATCGACGGCCTGACGGCGGCCAGGGCCATCCGCTCCGGAGCCGGCCCCAACCGCGACACGCCCATCGTCGCCGTCAGCGCCAGCGCCCGCCCCGACGACGTCGCCGCCTGTGGGGAGGCCGGCATGAACGACCATGTGCCCAAACCCCTCAGCGCGGGCGACCTGCTGTCCAAGGTGGCGCGCTGGGCCCGCCGCCCTGTCGATTAGGCCGCCGCCAGGCCCGGTCGCGGCGTGACCTGCGCCTGGAAGAGATAGCCGCCGCCCCGCAGGGTCTTGATGAAGTCCCCGGCGCCGTCGCAGGCCGAGAGCGTGCGCCGCAGTCGCGCCACGCGCGCATCGATCGACCGGCCGCTCGCAGATCCGCCCGCGCCATGGAGTTGGGCCAGCAGGGTTTCGCGCGGCAGGACCTGGCCCGGACGAGCCGCCAGCGCGCGGAGCAAAGCGGCGTCAGCCGGGCTCAGGCGCACCATGCGTCCCGAAGGGGCCGTCACGTAGCCCAGCTCGGCATCGAAGCTCCAGGTCTCCAAGGCCACGGCGGCCGCCCTGCGGGCGTGCCGGGCGGCCCGCCGCAGCAGCGCCTTGACGCGCGCCAGCAATTCCAGGGGATGAGTGGCCTTCGACAGGACATCGTCGGCGCCGAACTCCAGGCCGGCCACGCGATCCAGGGTGTCCGCCGCCCGAGCGACGACCAGCACCGGCGCGGCCTCTGAATCCGCAAGCCGGCGGCAAAGCGCCAGCCCGTCGGCGTCAGGCAGCGAGGTCTCGAGGATCACCAGATCGGCGCCCTGCGCCTCGAGGACCGGCTGCGCATCGGCGGCGGAGGCGACGCAGGCCACTTCGAAGCCGTGGCCGCGCAGCATCTCAACGCCGGCTCCGATCGCCTGGGCGTCCGCGTCGATCCAGAGGACGCGAGGGGCGCGTTGCGGGGCGGAAAGCGGCGCCGCGGCGCCGGCGGCGAACTCGAAGGCGTGCGCAGTCATCAGGGCCTCGATCTCGGACATGAACGCCTTGGGAGGCGGGGGTGCGCACAACATAGTCGAGGCGAATGGAAACTTCGTGACGACTTATCGTCATACTTTGCATGAACTCATTTCATATGTCACACGACAGTTACATCTGTGACACCCGTCAACGGCTGTTTTCTTTTTGCAACATTCTTCCAGGAACGAGACCGGCGCCGCAGCGATCGAAGCTCTCCTGACGGGACGTCTCGACACGACCAGATCAGCCTCATATCGTTGTTTTTCCTCATGCTATTGGCTGCCTGGCGAGTGTCTGACGCTTTGGCGTCATGAATTCCGCTCATGAGATAGGAAAGACAAATTCAGTAAAGGACGGCTCATTGCGACAATAGTTTTTCTCCAGCGGCGCTTTGGACGCGCGGCCGGTTCCCCGGCCGCGTCGGGGGCCGGCTTTCATGTGGGGATCGGCCGGGGCGGGCTTCGCCGGCGGCCGCTGGAGGATTTTGACCTTGAGCATCAAGAGCACGCGTGAGCGCCTTCTGGCGTCTTCGATGATCTGCGGCGTGGCCCTCATGGGCCTGGCCACGCCGGCCGTCGCCCAGGAGGCCGAGGAGGTTTCCGAGGTGGTCGTGACGGGCACGCGCATCCCGTCACCCAACCTGGAGAGCGTCAGCCCGGTGACCGCGATCAACGCCGCCGACCTGAAGGCCCAAGGGGTCACCCGGGTCGAGGACATGATCAACAGCCTGCCCCAGGCCTTCGCGGCACAGGGCGCGGCGATCTCGAACGCCTCGACGGGAACGGCCACGGTCAACCTGCGCGGCCTGGGCGCGACCCGGACCCTGGTCCTGATCGACGGCCGGCGCCTGATGCCCGGCACGCCGAACACCCTAGGCGCCTCGCTGGCCGCCGACCTGAACTTCATCCCGGCGGCCCTGGTGAGCCGGGTGGACGTGCTGACGGGCGGCGCCTCGGCCGTGTACGGCGCCGACGCCGTGGGCGGCGTCGTCAACTTCATCATGCAGAAGAACTTCGAGGGCGTCCGCCTCGACGCCCAGTACGGCATCTACCAACACGACAACGGCAGCGACATCGCCGACGTCGTGCGGGCGGCCGGCGCGGGCTCGAGCAACCCGCAGTTCTTCGGCCTGCCCAAGGACAACGTCCGCGACGGCGAAAGCTCCGAAGTCACGCTGGTCATCGGCGTGAACTCGCCCGACGGCCGCGGCAACGTCACCGCCTACGCCGGCTACCGCCACGTCGAGCCGATCCTGCAGGGCAACCGCGACTTCTCGTCCTGCACGCTCAATTCCGCCGCGACCTTCGCCGCGGCCGGGTGCGGCGGCTCGGGCACGGCCTTCCCGGCGCGCTTCGGCCCGCTGAACGGCGGCAACATCGTCGACCAGAACGGACCGGGGAACACCTTCCGCACGTCGACCGCCGCCGACGTCTACAACTTCGGCCCGCTCAACTACTTCCAGCGTCCGGACGACCGCTACGTCCTGGGCGCCTTCGCCGAATACGAGGTCGCCTCGTGGGCCAAGGTCTACGCCGACATCATGTTCATGGACGACACGTCCACCTACCAGATCGCGCCGGGCGGCATCTTCGCCGGCACCTTCACCTTCAACTGCGCCAACCCGTTCCTGTCCGACCAGCAGCGGGGCCGCGTGAACGCCACGGCCGCCTCGGGCGGCGGCACCTGCCTTGAGAACCCCAACGGCCTGGTCACCGGCACCGTGGCCCGGCGCAACATCGAGGGCGGCGGCCGCCAGGGCACGACCCAGCACACCCAGTACCGCTATGTCATCGGGCTGAAGGGCGACCTGGGCGACAACTGGACCTACGACGCCTTCATGCAGTACGGCCGCGTCTCGTTCGGCCAGGTGCAGACGGGCTTCTTCCGCACCGCGGCGATCAACAACGCGCTGAACGTGGTCAGCGTGAACGGCACGCCGACCTGCGTCTCGGTAGTCAACGGCACGGACCCGAACTGCGTCCCCTACAACATCTTCCAGATCGGCGGCGTGACCCCGGCGGCCCTGAACTACCTCGAGACTCCCTCGACCCAGAACGGGAACCTGCACGAGCGGGTGGTCAGCTTCTCCCTGGGCGGCGACCTGACGGACTATGGCGTGAAGTCGCCTTGGGCCCAGGACGGCGTCGGCGTCTCGGTCGGCGCGGAGTATCGCCGCGAGACCCTGGACTACGCCGCCGACTTCGTGGCCTCCACGGGCCAGCTCAATGGCGCGGGCGGCGCGAACCCGCCGGTGAACGGCAGCTACGACGTCTATGAACTGTTCGCCGAGACCCGGATCCCGCTGGTCCAGGACATGGCCTTCGCCAAGAGCCTGGCTCTGGAGCTGGCCTTCCGCTACTCGGACTACTCCACCGTCGGCACCACCGAGACCTACAAGATCGCCGGCGACTGGGAGCCGATCGACGGCTTGCGCATCCGCGGCGGCTACAACCGCGCCGTCCGCGCCCCGCACGTGCTGGAGCTGTTCTCGCCGCAGAACGTCGTCCTGGACGGCACCCAGGATCCCTGCGCCGGACTGGCCGCCGGCAATCCGCTGGTGGCCACCTGCGCGCAGATCTTCGGCCTGACCACCGCCCAGGTCCTGGCGATCGAGGCGAACCCCGCCAACCAGTACAACGGCCTGCTCGGCGGCAATCCGAACCTGGACCCGGAAACCTCCGACACCTTCTCGGTCGGCTTCGTGGCCCAGCCCAGCTTCCTGCCCGGCTTCAACATCTCGGCCGACTGGTTCGACATCAAGGTGAAGGACTACATCGGCCTCATCGGCGCCGACCTGATCGTGAACCAGTGCGTCACGACCCAGGATCCGTTCTTCTGCGACCTGATCCAGCGCGACGGCCAGGGCTCGCTGTTCCTCTCGCCGCAGGGCTTCGTCACCGACACGACGCTTAACACCGGCGCGCTGCGGACCAAGGGGATCGACGTCAACGCGAGCTACCGCACCGAATTCGACTCCCTGGGCCTGGAGGGCTGGGGCGGACTGACGTTCAGCTTCGTGGGCACCTGGCTCGACTCGCTGGAGATCCAGCCGCTCCCGGGCTTCGACTACTACGACTGCGCCGGCTACTACGGCACCATCTGCTCGGTGGCGGGCGGACTCACCTCGCCCAATCCCGAATGGCGGCACAAGGCGCGCGTCACCTGGCGCACGCCTCTGGAGTACGGCGACTGGTTCCACGATTTCTCGCTGTCGCTGCAGTGGCGCCACTTCTCGAAGGTGACGCTCGACGCCTATTCGGACGATCCGCAGCTGAACAACCCCGGCCTGCAATACGAGTCGGACCGGGTGCTGGGCAGCCGCGACTACTTCGACCTGACGGCGTCTTGGACGATGCGGGACAACCTCAACTTCCGCGCGGGCATCAACAACCTGTTCGACAAGGACCCGCCGCTCACCGGCTCGTCCAACTGCCCGACGGGTCCCTGCAACGGCAACACCTGGCCGCAGCTCTACGACTCCTTCGGCCGCTACATGTTCATCGGCCTCACGGCGGACTTCTAAGGTCCGCCGCCGTCCCGAGGACGGCCTGGAGCCCCCGCGAAAGCGGGGGCTTCTTTGGTTTGGGGAAGGGGTTGGTCGGGCGCCAAAAAGGTCAAGATGCGGCGGAAGCCACCCCGCCCCGCCCGCGACGTTCGCGCATCAAGCGCCGGGAAACCTCAGGACCTCGACCCCAGAAACGAGAGGCCCCGGCTGAGGGTGTGACAGTCCTCGGGCCGGGGCGGTAGGTCTCGTGCCAGCGACTGGAGAGCCGACGCGGGGTTGACGGTCCAGCGCCCGAAGGCGCCTCGCGCGGTCCGAGCCGACCGCGATCAACGGTCATAACCTAGCATCGCTGTGGATAAGGGCCAAATGAGATCGTCGGTCCGCATTGACGCAGGCCGCCGCCGCACGGGCGGCAGCTCCGCGTGGGTCGGGAGGCGCGGCCCTGACGCTCTCCTCGTCAGGGCCGCACTCAGCCAGCCGTCGCACGACTTTGGGCTCGGGACGCGCGCGACGTCGACTGCTGCGCCACTCCAGGCGCATCCGATATCGACCAGGGCCCTGTCACGAAGCCGAAGGTCGCGGGGGAGACGGCGCCGGACTCGCCAACCCCTAGGTCGCGGCGAAAGAAATTCGTCTAGAAGGAGGCGAAGACGGTGGCCCCGACGGTGATGGGGCGCTGTGGCGTGATCTGGCGCGCCTGGGGCGCGGTGAACGGATTGCCGAACGAGAAGGTGTCTCGGAACGAGTCCAGCGTGTTGGTGACGAACACCTGCGCGCCCCAGCCGTCGCGGCTGAGCTCGCCCAGCAGGCGCGTCTGGGTGAAACCGCCCGTCTGGGGCAGGGTGGCGTCGAACGACACCCGCGACAGGCCCACGTAGATCGCCTGGCCCACGAGCCGCATCGTCCAGTCGCCGAACACCGGCCGTTCGTACGCGATGAGGGCGCCCCCGGAGATCGGCGGCGCGCCGGGGAGGTTCTTGGCCAGGACGGGAATGAACTCGAGGTTGGCGTTGGCCGTGCGCGTGCGCGACACGCGTCCGTTCAGCTGGGCGAGGAATCCGTTGTCGGTGCGGACCGCGACCTCGGCCTCCAGCCCGAGCACATGGGCGTCGCCGGCGTTGGTGGTGTAGGGGATGCCCGACTCGCGGAACTGGTCGGTCTGAATGTCCTTCCAGATGGCGTAGTAGACCGCCGAACTCAGGGAGAGGCGGCGGTCGAACCGCTCCAGCTTCAGCCCGACCTCGTAGTTTCGCAGGCGGTCCGACGAGAAGGTCTCCCGCGCCTCCGGCACGGGCCGCGCTCCGCCGGTGTTGACGCCGCCCGGCCGGAACCCCTCGCTGATCACCGCATAGACGAGATCGCCGTTGTCGAACTGATGCTGCAGCGAGATCTTCGGCGAGAACCCGGTGAAGTGGTTGCTGCGGTCCAGGCTGCGGGGCTCGAAGCGTTCGGACACGACGTCCGAGCGGATGCGGCGGTCGATGTCGTAAAGCCGGCCGCCGACCGCCAGCGTCCAGCCGGGCGCGGGCTCGTACGCCAGCTCGGCGTAGCCGGCGAGCTCGCGGATCGTCTCGTGCCGCAACTCGGAATAGACGGCTACGTTGGGCAGGCCGGGGTTCTGGGCGAGGAGCTCGCTCGGGGACCGCAGCCGCGCCTCGGAGGCGTAAAGCCCGGCCAGCCATTGCAGGTTCGAGGCGCCCCGGGAGGTGAGGAAGATGTCCTGCACCAGCATCCGGGTGCGGGTCCGCTCGGAATAGGCCGAGGTCTCGGCGAGGCTCGTGTAGTTCGACTGCACCGGCGTGGCGTCGAAGAGGCTGCCGTAGGCATGGCGCACCAAGCCGGTGGCGGACGTGAGCTCTGCGCCGCCCCATGAATAGCGGACCGTGGCCGTCACCAGCTCGATGTCGTTCACGTGCGGCTCGGGGATCAACACCGCCCGCTTCCGGCCGATGCCGCGGATCGTATAGTGCGTGTCCTCCGAGCGCAGGCGCTGGGCCGCGCCGGTGAGGGTGATCGAGAGGTCGTCCTGAGGCTGCGCCAACAGGGTCAGCCGCCCCCCCTGGCGCACGGTGCGATCGACGTTGCTGCGGTTCTGGAGGATGTCGTCGAGATAGCCGCCCTGCACCTCGTGGTAGGCCGACAGGCGCAGGCCCGCCGCCTCGCCCACCGGAAGGTTCACGTAGCCCTCGAGGGCGCCGCTGGGGCCGCCGCCCTTGGTGGTCGCGCCGGTCGCCCGCGCCTCCGCCGACCAATGGCCGAGATCCGGCTTGCGGGTGACGATCCGATAGACGCCGGAAAGCGAACCGGCGCCGTAAAGGGCGCCCTGGGGCCCCCGCGCCACCTCGACGCGCTCGACGTCGACGAGCCGGAAATCGGGGTCCGGGGCGTTGTAGTTCACGGGAATGTCGTCGAGGTAGGTCGCCACCGTCGAGCGAGCCCGTCCGGTGAAGACGCCGTCCGCCAGGCCCCGCAGAAGGAGCTTGTTGCGCCCCGGGCCGAGGTTGGTGGTCAGGACGCCGGCCATCTGGGCGGCGGCGTCGCCGGGGTCGCTCGCCCCGGTCTGATGCAGTCGCCGCCGCGGGATCGTCGTGATCCCTACCGCCAGCTCCCGCGGGTCGCGCACCCGCTTGGTGGCGGTCACCAGCAGCTCGCCCACCGTGGTCGGCGGACCGGGCGGCGGGCGCGGGGCTTCGGCCTGGCGTGCGGGCGATATCTCTACGGCGCCGGCGGCGATCATCCGCCAGTGGCATGGCGCATCGGCGAGCAGGCGCGAGAGCGCCTCCTCCACGGTCATGGCGCCGACGACGGGGCTGGACGAGACCCCGCGGCACGCGGCCGCGCCGATCAGAGTGACGTTGGCCTGCTGGGCCAGGTCGAGCAGCGCCTCGGGATAGGGTTGCGGCTGGATGCGGAAGCGCACGCGCGTGGAGGCGCCCGCAGCAGCGTCGCCGGCGCCCAGCGCCATCGCGACGGCGGCGATGGCGGCTCCCAATTCCCGACGCCTGTGGATGATCAGCTCCGCCTCAGCCGGATAGTCCGAGGGGAGCCCGGCTCCGACTATTTCCGAAGCAGCAGCAGCCCCCGCTCGGAAGGTACCGATCTTACGGGGAGCATCAAGGACAGACGCGCGGCGACAGCTGCATGGTCGTCCAGCACGATGACGCCGGTCACCGGCATGCGGGCGAGTGAGGGGTCGGTGACCTCGATCTGTTCGACGAACTGGCGGTTGAGATCGGCGACCACCGCGGCCAGGGGCTCGTTCCGGTAGACCAGCCGGCCGGAGCGCCAGCCGAGCGCCTCCTGCGGGTCGACGGCGCTGAGCTCCGCCCCACCCGTCCGGCCGATCGCCAGCCGCTGGCCGGGCGTGAGCGCAAAGGCCTGGCCGGTCTTGGACGAGGCCACGGGCCGCACCTGGACGCGCCCGCGCGCCACTGTGACGGTCACGTCGCCGCTGCGGTTGCGCACGTCGAACTGGGTGCCCAGCACGCGCACCGCGCGGCCGGAGGCCTCGACGGTGAACGGTCGCGCCTCGTCGTGCGCGACGTCGAAGATCGCCTGGCCGTCGCCCAGCTCCACCCGCCGCTCGCGGCGTGCGAAGCGCACGGTCAGCCGGGTCTCCGCATTGAGGTCGACCACCGAGCCGTCGGCCAGGGTGACACGCTGATGCTGGCCCTTGCCGGTCGTGTAGGTCTGGACGGCCGGCGCGCCCTCGAACGACGGCATCACGGCGACGGCGGCGAGCCCCGCGGCGAGGGCCATCCCCCCGCCGACCAGCCAACGGCGGGTGGGCGCGGGACGCCGCGCCGCACGGTGGGCGCTTGAAGTCTGGGCCGCCAGTTCGTCCAGCACCTCGTCCGGGGCGGCCTCGAAAGCCTGCCAGGCGGCCAGCGCGTCGCGATAGGCCTCGCCGTTCGCCGGCGAGGCGGCGAGCCAGGCGTCGAACTCCAGGCCGTCGGCCTCGCCGACCTCGGCGCGTTGCAGGCGCGCGAGCCAAGCGCTGGCCTCAGCCATCACCTCCTCGTTTCGCGTCGCCATGCTGGTCATCGGATCGCCTGTGTCTCCGCCGCGGGCGCTGGACAGGAGAAAAGACGGCGCCGCAGCGCCCCGCCCCTAGGTCCGCGCAAAAAGGTCATGAACGCAGCCTCTGCGCCAGCTGCTTGATCGCCGCGGCGATGTGGGCCTCGACCATCTTCACCGAGACGCCCATGGCCCGGGCCGTCTCCGCCTGGCTCATCCCTTCCAGCTTGTGCAGCCGGAACGCGCGGCCCATCTGCGGCGGCAGGTCGGCGACCGCGGCGGCGAGCTGGCGGACCCGCTCCTTGCCCATCACCATCTCATCGGCCGCCGCCTCCTGGGCTACGTCCTGCCCGCCCAGCACGGTGCGCGTCTCGATCCGCCATTCGGCGTTGCGCCGCGAGGAGCGCTGGGCGCTGCGCACATGGTCTATCATGAGGTTCGCCGCCATCCGATAGAGCAGCGCCTCGGGCGCGCGCACCTCCGCCCTGGGATCAAGCCCGGCGATCTTCAGGTAGAGGTCCTGCACCAGGTCCTCGGCCGTCGCCATATCGCGCGTCCGCGCCGCCAGGAACAGGATGAGGTTCTCGCGGCGCTCGAAGAACGCGCGGATCAGCGGGCTCTCCCCGTCCCCAGTCTGCGACGGCCCAGGCGGCGCCACCGAACTCCCTTGATCAGCCCGACGCGGCATGCGGAGCGGGTGCGAGGGCTCTAGAGCCTTTCCCGCTCAAATGGAATCATCCGCCGGGACAAAATGGAGCCGGTAGCGGCCGCGTGAGCCGGCCGCCCTAGGCGGCGTGCAGCGTCGGCGCGGGGCCTGCCCCGCTGAGCGCCCCCGCCAGCCAGTCCACGAACGGGCGGACGGCCTCGGCCCTTGGGGACGCCGGGTTCCAGACGGCGGCGTAGTCCTCGCGCAGCGCCGCCTCAGCGTCGAAGAGACGGACAAGGCGGCCCGCGCGCAGGTCGTCGCGGACCAGGAGGCCGCGGGCCAGGCAGACACCGGCGCCGTTGCGCGCCAACTCCAACGCCGCCAGCGGGCTGTCGGCGATGAGCGCCGCCGGGGCGGGCAGTTCGCCCAGTCCGACCTGCTCCAGCCAAAGCCGCCAGGGGTGCTCCGGCTGGTGGATCAGGGCGGCATGGACCAGATCCTCCGGCCGCCGCGGCATCGGGGCGGTGGGGGCGGCGACCGGAAAGAGAACCTCGCCCGCCAACCGCTGCTGGGCGAGACCCGCACAGGCGCCGGCGCCATACAGCACGGCCACGTCGGCGTCGCCCGCGCTCACCTCGGCCGAACCAAAGGCCGTGCGCAGCTCCAGTTCGCGGTCCGGGTGACCGGCGAGGAAGGCGGGCAGACGGTTGGCCAAAACCCTCTCGGCGATGCCCGGCGAGGCGGCCACGACCAGACGCGAGCGGCCCGGGCGGGCGGGAGCCTCGAACGCCTCGGAGATCAGGTTGAGCGACAGCCGCAGGCGGCTGGCGAAGGCGCGGCCGGGTTCGGTGAGGCTGACGGTGCGGCCGAAGCGCTCGAAGAGATCAACGCCCAGCCGCATCTCCAGGGAGCGGATGGCGTGGCTGATGGCGCTCTGGGTCAGGTTCAGTTCGTCGGCGGCCTTGGTGAAGCTCTCGTGCCGGGCGGCGGCTTCGAAGGCGGCGATGGCCCGGAGCGACGGCGGACGCACGGGCATCTGGCTTCCTCCTCACACGCGAACGGGCCGTCCGCCAGGAAAGGATGCCGCAACGGGACGAGTCCTCATGCGAAATGCGGCGAAGGGCGGGGTCGGCGCGGCCAAACGGCGCCATTTGCGGCGAGCGGGCGGGCGGCGGCGACGAACGGCGCTGGTCGGGCCGCGCATTTCAACAGAATGTCACGCGACTGGGGAAGGGCATGCGTCTGCCGCGTCCGAACAACTACCTGATCGCCAACTTCGTGCTCTGGGCGCTCACCTATGTGATCGTCACGGCGCGGGTGGCGGCCGACCCCATGCCCTTCGCCGGCCAGATGGCGCTGCGGCGGCTGGGCATGGCCGTGTTCGGCTTCCTCGCCTGTCTGCTGATCGGCCGCCTGCTGTCGGCGGTGGCGGACCAGCCGGTCTGGCGCAGGCTGGCGGCGGCGGTGGCGCTGTCGGTGGTGGGCGGCTTCGCCTATGCGCTGCTGAACTACGCCGTCTTCTATCTCGTCTACCCGCTGTGGCGGGTCGAGCCGCTGACGCCGCTGTCGCTGGCGTTCACGGCGTCGATGTTCTTCTGGACCTTCATCTCGTGGTGCGCGCTGTACTTCGCGATCCGTTACGAGGCGGAGCTGAAGGAGAAGAACCTGCGGCTGGTCTCGGCGCAGGCCTTGGCCATGGACGCGCAGAACCGGATGCTGCGCTACCAGATCAACCCGCACTTCCTCTTCAACACCCTGAACGCGCTGTCCTCGCTGATCCTGGCGCGGGAGAACGAGCGGGCCGAGCGAATGGTGCTGTCGCTGTCCAGCTTCCTCAGGCACACGCTGGAGAAGGAGTTGCCGGACAAGTCGCCGCTGATCGACGAGATCGAGGCGCAGCGCCAGTACCTGTCGATCGAACAGGCCCGGTTCGAGGACCGGCTGAACTATGTGGAGTCGATCCCCGCCGAACTGCGGGATGCGCTGGCGCCTAGCCTGATCCTCCAGCCCCTGGTCGAGAACGCGGTGAAGTACGGCGTCGCCCGCTCGAACGGGCCCGTGACCATCGAGATCCGCGCCGAGGCGGCGGACGGACGGCTCACCCTGTCGGTGGCCGACGACGGCGGCGGCTGCGAGGGTCGGGCGCCGCCGCAACTGGGGCTGGGCCTCGAGAACGTGCGGCGCCGGCTGGACCTGATCTACGGCAAGACCGCCCAGCTCACGTGCGGGCCCCGCGCGCCGCGGGGCTTCGTCGCCTCGGTCGAGATTCCCCTGGAGCGCACATGATCCAAGGCAGCATCGTATCCGAACAGGCCGCTCAGCCGTTGCGCGTGGCGCTGGTCGACGACGAGCCGCCGGCGCTGCGGCGCCTGCGGATGGCGCTGGACCAGGCGCCGGGCGTGACGGTCGCAGGGCAGGCGACCAACGGCGAGGAGGCGCTGGCCCTGATCCGCCGCGGCGGCGTCGACGTCGTGCTGGTCGACATCCGGATGCCGGGGCTTTCGGGGCTGGAGCTGGTGCGGGCGGTGGACCGCGACGAGGCGCCGGTGTTCATCTTCGTCACCGCCTACAGCCGCTTCGCCGCCGACGCCTTCGAGTTGGCGGCGGTGGACTATCTCCTGAAGCCCGTCGAGTTCGACCGGCTGCGCGCGGCGCTGGAGCGGGCGCGCGAAGCGCTGCAGTCCCGGGCCGCCCGGCTGCGGATCGCCGAGCTGGAGCAGGCGGTGGCGACCCTGCGGGCCGCGGAGGACGAAGGCGCCGGCAGCGGCTACGCCGAGGAAATCTGGGCGCCCGACCGGGGCGACCGCGTGCGCATTCCGGTGACCCTCATCGACTGGGTGGAGGCGGAACGCGACTACGTGCGCATCCACAGCCGCGGGCGCAGCTTCCTGATCCGCAAGGCGATCCGCACCCTGCAGGCCGAGCTGGATCCCTCCGAATTCCTGCGCGTGCACCGCGGCGCTCTCGTGCGGCGGGACCGTATCGTGCGCCTCGCCCGCAAGCCCGGCGGGCCGGCGAGCGTGGTCCTGCAATCCGGCGCCGAGGTGCCCGTGGCGCGGCGCCAGGCCGCCCAGGTGCGCCGACTGGTCGGACCCAGGGCGGGCTGACGACCTCTACAGGGGCGCGCAGGTCGAAAGGTTGACCGGCATCGCCTCGGCTCGCGTCCACTCGCCATCGGCCTTGGAGAAAAGCGCGAAGGCCGAGCCCGGCGTCCCGGTCGAGCCGTCGGGATTGCGGGCGACGAAGGTCATCGCCGAGACGACCTGGGCGGTAACGCCCCTAGCGGTGTCGTCGGGACCGACCTCCAGGGCGCCCTTGCAGCGGACCTGGAAGTCCTGACAGCCCCTGCCTTCGACCTTCGTCGCACAGGTCGGATGGCTCGCCTCGATATCGGTCCGCCAGGCCAGGATCTGAGCGTCGAGGCCGGCGTGGGGATCGTTCGGATCGCCCTCCGCGGCGCCCTGACTGCAGGCCGTGAGCAAGAAGGCGCAAAGGCCGGCGGCGAAGGCGGATCTGATCACGAAGCGCTCCGGTTGTCGTACGAAGGCGGAGCGCATAGCCCGAAGATCAAGGCGTGGGTGTGACGAACCGCGGATCGCGCGGGTTTAGTCGGCCGGCGCCGCCTCTGTCATCACCGGACCGATCTCATCGTGCAGTACGAGGTCGGCGTAGACGTCGAGTTCGGTGGGTTCGCGATTCACGATGGCGAGCGCGGCCCCGTTACGCTTGGCCAGGATCGGAAAGCCGGCGGCCGGATAGACCACCAGCGACGAGCCCAGGACCAGGAACAGGTCGCAGGCCAGCGTCTCTTCCTCCGCCCGCGCCATCGGCCCCGCGGGCATGGCCTGGCCGAAGGAGATGGTCGCGGTCTTCACGATCCCCGAACAGGTGCGGCAGGCGGGCAGGTCGCCGGTCGCCTCATACAGAGTCCTCAGGTCGTCGAGCTCATGGCGCAGGCCGCATTCCAGGCATGTCGCGTAGCTGGCGTTCCCGTGCAGCTCGATCACCTTCTCCGCCGGCACGCCCGAGGCCTGGTGCAGGTTGTCGACGTTCTGGGTGATCACCGAGCTGGCCCTGCCCTGGGCGACGAGGCGCGCGACGCCCAGGTGCCCGGCGTTCGGCTCACGGCCCACCCAGCCGGCGCGGCCTGAGAAGGCGCGCTCCCAGGCCTCGCGCCGCCGTTCCTCGCTGGCCACGAAGTCCTGGAAGTAGATGGGCTTCATCTTGCTCCAGACGCCGCCCGGGCTGCGGAAGTCCGGTATGCCGCTCTCGGTGGAGATTCCGGCGCCGGTGAAGACGACGATGCGGCGGGCGTCCGCGATCATCCGGGCAAGGTCGGCCCGCGAAGGACTGGAGCTGGGCATGGCGCCAGCTTAGCGCGACTGGCTCAGGTGGCGAAAGCCAGGGTACGCCCGGGGAAGCGATCTCGTGCGCGAACCCAAGCCCCTCCAGAGTCGTTCCTGAGGGAGATCAAGGAGACCTCCATGGCCGCGCGCCCGACCTGGCAGGGCCACCTGCGCCTTTCGCTCGTGAGCTGCCCAGTCGCCCTCTACACCGCCACCTCGCGGACCAGCGACGTGCAGTTCCGCATGCTGCACAAGGAGACGATGAACCGCATCCGCATGATCCCGACCGATCCGGAGACCGGGCCGGTGGACCGCGCCGACATCGTCAAGGGCTACGAACTGGACAAGGGCCGCTATGTGGTCGTCACGCCGGAGGAGATCCGGGAGGTCCGGCTTCCGACGACGCGAACCCTCGATATCGAGCGTTTCGTCGACGAGGAGGACATCGACCGCCTCTACTGGGACGAGCCTTACTACCTGGTCCCGGACGGCGACATGGCGGTCGAGGCGTTCGGCGTCATCCGCCAGGCCATGGGAAAGGCCGGCAAGGTGGCGCTGGGCCGGCTGGTGATGCACCAGCGGGAACGGCTGATGGCGTTGGAGCCGCGCGACCGGGGCATCGTCGCCTGGTCCCTGCGCTCGAACCGGGAGGTGCGCGACGCGAGCGACTATTTCGACGGCATTCCCAATGAGAAGCCTCCCGCCGCGATGATCGAGATCGCCGCCAAGATCATTGAGCAGCAGTCGGGCCCATTTGACCCCTCCAAGTTCAACGACCGCTACGAGGACGCGCTCCGCGCCCTGATCCGCGAGAAGGAAAAGGGTCACGGCGTCCACCAGGTCGAGGACCAGCCCCGGGAGGCTGAGGTCATCGACCTGATGGAAGCTCTGAAGCGCAGCCTGGGCGGTTCCGGGGAGCGGCGGAAGTCCTCACCGCGAAAGACGTCCACGGCGCGGAAGCCCGCCGCGCGGAAGGCCCCAGCGAAGAAGCGGGCCTGAGACGGACCCGCTCCCCCGCGCCTGCGGCGGTCTGGGGCCTTCTCTACCGCGGGGTCAGCAGGCTACAGAGATCCCATGGATGCAAGGGTCGAGTACGAGCCGACAGCGCGCAAGACCGCGCTGCCGGGACGGGGCGGGGCGATGGCGGTTCTGGATTTCGGTCCGACCGAGCGTCCGGTGGACGTGGTCTTCTCCCATGCCAACGGCTTCAACGCCCGCACCTACCGCAGCATCCTTGCGCCTCTCGCAGCGGATTTCCGCATCCTCGCCGTGGACATGCGCGGCCACGGCTCCTCGACCTTGCCGACGCCGACCGACGGCTGGACAGGGTGGGAGGGGTTCCGTGACGATCTGCTGGCCTTCCTCGAGTTCGAGACGACAGATCCCGTCGTGCTGGCCGGGCACTCGATGGGCGGCACGACCAGCCTGCTCGCCGCGGCCGCCCGGCCCGACCGGGTGCGAGGACTGGCGTTGTTCGATCCTGTGGTGTTCGACGGAGCGCAGGCCTCCGAGACGCCCGGCGAGAACCGGCTGGCGGAGGGCGCGGAACGCCGGCGGGCGGAGTTTCCCGACAAGGCGGCCGCGCTCGCCGCCTACACGGGCCGCGGCGCCTTCCGCACCTGGCGACCGGAGCAGCTCGCCGACTACGTCGACGCGGGTTTCCGTGAAACGGGCGACGGACAGGTGACACTCGCGTGCGCGCCTGCCTGGGAAGCATCCAGCTTCAGGATCCATCGCTACGATCCGTGGGCCGCATTCGCCGCGGTCCGTTGCCCCATCCGCATGCTGAGGGCGGCCGAGGGCTCGACTGCCCGGATCGAGGGCCATCTCTCCGAGTTGGCCGCCAATCCGCAGCTTCGGCACGAGGTCGTCGCCGACACGACTCACTTCCTGCCCATGGAGCGGCCGGAAAAGGTTCGCGACACCTTGCGGGAGATGGTGGCCGGGCAGGCCTGACCTTTGACGCGGCCCGACCGACGCCTCTATGGCGCCTGGCGATCCGGGGGCGGCGGCAGGGGCGCCTCGACGGTCGAAGGCGCGACGACGCGCTCCTGGCCGGGCCCCGGCGGTCCCTCGACCCCCGCACGCCAGAACAGGGCGGCGAACATTCCGAGCGCGGCGAGCGCGGTGCCGATCAGCAGCACCCACAGTATCGGTCGCCCCCAGCCGCCCTGGCGCGCGCGCGTGGCGTTGACAGCAGGCCGGTCGGCGTCATCGGGCGAAATGGTCATCAAGAAGGTCTCCCTATTCGGAGGGGAAGTAACTCAGCGGACCGATCCGGCCGTCGACCGACGCCGGCGGCGCGGTCACGATCCCCAGGGCGGCCCCGGCCCCTGCCAGCGCAAGACACGCGGCCAGAAGGCGCAGCCGGCGATGTCGGAGCCGCGTCCTCAAACTGGGACCGCGGACGAGCTTCTGGCCCGTGGTGGCGATGAAGGAGCTCCGCATGGACCGCATTCTCCGCCTGCGCCGGCCCGCGGTATGCGGCCCGGCGTGACAGGTAACGCGCGCGCCGGGGCGGCGTTCCGGCGCGGCTCAGTCAGCGCCGGCAGGAATCGCGAAAATAATCGGCAGGGCGCGGAACGGTTTGGGGCGACCGGTGTTCTTATGTCTGCGGAGGCGGCGACGCCCCCCCCGACTTGAGGCTGGCGAGCATGCCAGTCTGCCGTCTCCGCACCCCTTTTCTCGATGATGCACACCTGGGCGGACCCTCACGGGCCCGCCCTCTTCTTTTGCGCCGCGTCAGATGGCGGCGCGGTTCGCCGGCGGCTCGACGGACCAGATCTTCTCGATGTTGTAGAAACTGCGGACCTCGGGCCGGAACAGGTGGACGATGACGTCCCCAGCGTCGATCAGCACCCAGTCGGCGTGGGGCATGCCCTCGACGCGGCACTTGCCGTGGCCAGCTTCCTTGAGCGCCCGCAGGAGGTGGTCGGCCATGGCGCCGACATGCCGCTGCGAACGGCCCGACGCCACGATCAGCCCGTCAGCCACCGGGCTCTTGCCTTTGAGATCGATGAAGACGACGTCCTGGGCCTTGTCGTCGTCCAGTCGGGCGAGGATCAGATCCTCGAGGGCGGTGATGCGACTCTGATCGCCCGAAGAGGCGTCGGCGTCGGCCGGGGCCTCATGCGCACGTGGCGCCAATTCACGATTCAGCGGGAAAGCTCCTTTGGTGTCCTCGCTCTATCAAGCCTATCACACCCCGTAACCACGGTCAGCCGCCCACGCGATCACATCACGTGTCCTGCCGTCGCATGCGTTCCCGTAGCGCCGTGGACGACTGGAAGTTCAACGGTCCGCGCAGGAAGACCCAGGCCGGCGCCGTCGCGCCCGGCAGGCTGCCGGCGTGTATCGAAGGACGACGGAACCGGGCGAACCGGCGGGCGGCGGGTGAGAATCGGCTGCGCAAGGCGATCCACGGCCGCGACACCACCGCGACGGGGACTTCCCGCATGATCTGGGTCCAGCCTCGCCAGCGATGAAAGGTGGCCAGGCTGTCGGCGCCCATGATCCAGACGAACTTCACGCCGGGAAAGCGGGCCTTGAGGGCGCGCACGGTATCGATGGTGTAGGCCGAGCCCAGCCGCGTCTCGGCGTCGGACACGATCATGCCGGGGCCCTGGGCAAGGGCGCGGGCGCCGGCCATACGGTGCGACAGGTCGGCCGTCTCGTGCGTGGGCTTCAGAGGGTTCTGCGGAGATACGAGCCAGATCACCCGGTCGAGGCCCAACCGGCGGCGTGCGGTCTGCGCCACGTGGGCGTGGCCCTCGTGCGCAGGGTTGAACGAGCCGCCGAACAGACCGACCCGCATGCCGGGCTCCAAGTGGAACCCCAGGCGCAGCGCCTGGGACCGACCGGCGACGGGCGCACGCCGCGCCGGGCCCGCGAACCACATCCCCAACGGATCAGCCGGCGCGCGGCGGGGTCGGCGCGCCCCCGCGGTCGAGGTGTGGATCGGTCTGGCGCACGCGAGTCCGGACGGTGAAGACGCCGTCCCCCGCGAGCACGCCGCCCCTGGCGAAGAGCCGGCCATTCTCCCAGTTCGACAGGCCCAGCTCCGGCCGGTTCAGCGCGTACTGGCCGTCGACCCAGCGGGTGAACCCGTCGCCGACGAACGGGGCGTCAATGGTTTCGTAGAACCGGGCGTGGGCGGCCGGATCCTCCGAGATCAGCGCCGCGGCGAAGCGGGGGCTCAAGGTGTTGAACAGGGCGACCGCCTCGGCCACGTCGGCGACGATCTTGAGGCTGACCTCCGGGCTTTCCTCCCACTCCCATTCCCGGCCGAGGTCGGCGTCGGCGATCGGTTCGGCGAGGACCTCCTCCACGGCGCCTTCGGCGCGAACGACGGTTGCGCGGGCGGTCCGCCAGCGCTCGGGCAGACGGGCGAAATCGGCTTCGGCCACATGCAGCTTGCAGCCGCGTCGCCGCTCGCCCGCGCGCTCCAGCGCCTGGAGGAAGACAGGCGCGAGCTCGTCCGCCCGACTGGCGACGATGCAGCAGGTGTTCAGGGTGTTGCAGACCTTGCGGTCGAGCGAATGGAAGACCGCCGCGTAGAAACGGTCGGCGTCGGCCGTCTCGTCCGCCACGATCCACGCGCCGCCCGTGCCGTGCAGGCTGACCGGCGTCCCGGCCTGGCGCGCGATGGCCCCCAGCTGGGCCACGGCGGGCCCCGAACCGCGCGCGACCGCCAGAGCGAGGCGACTGTCGGCGAACATGGCCCAGCCGGCGGCATGGGCGGCGGAGTCCACCAGCACGGCGGCGCCCTCAGGCAGGCCGGCTTCGGCGATGGCGGGGTCGAGGGCATGGCGGACGATCGCGCGGGCCGTGCCGAGAGCGTCCGAGCCGATGCGGAAGGCCACTGTGTTCCCGGCGCGGATCACCCCCGCCGCGTCAGCGAACACGTTGGGCCGGCCCTCGAAGACGAATCCGACGACGCCTAGCGGCGCCATGACCTGCTCGACCGTCCAGCCGTCATGCTCGATCCGCTCAAGCACCCGCCCGCGGGGCGGCTCGGCGTCGCGCCAGGCGCGCAGGCCCGCGATCATGTCGGCTCGCATGGCGTCTGAGGCGACGAGACGCGTGGTCGAACGGCCTCGTGCGCGCGCGTTTCCGACGTCGGCGCCGTTGGCCTCGGCGATCGCCGCCCAGGCGGTTTCGTCCTCCAGCCGCCGAGCAAAGGCCTCGAAGAAGGCGGTGACGGCGGCGTCGGTGACCCCGCCCATACGGGCGAAGGCCCCGGCCGCACGACCCACGGCGGCGGCTGCGGCTGCCTGTTCGCCGGCGGGAACATGCAGCAGGTCGCCGGTGTCCTGCACCACGAGCAGCCGGTCTCCGGGACCGAAGGCGGCCGCCAGTTCGGGGCTCACATGGGCGACCCGGTCACCGCCGAACGGGATCGCCTGGCCCGGCGCGAGCGCCTCCAGCCGTCCCGTCTTGCGTGTCGCGCCGCCGTCGTCCACCGCGGACCCCATTTGCTCACTCTGAGCCTTACTACGCGCCACGGTCCGCGACGACTAGTCTGTGACAATGGCCTGCGCGGCCAGCGCCAGATCATCGGCGTGGATCACGGGGCCCGACGTGTAGCCGAGCGTCGCCTCGATGGACTCGGACTTCAGGCCGCAGATCCGCGCCGCGTCGCTGGCGTCGTAGCGTACGAGGCCGCGGCCGATCTCGCGGCCTTCCGGGCCGAGCACGCGGACGCACTCGCCCTTGCCGAAGCGGCCTTCGACCGCCCGAACTCCTGCGGCCAGCAGGCTCTTGCCCCGCTGGACGGCCGCCGCGGCGCCGGCGTCGACGGTCAGCGCGCCCGCCGGCGCCAGCGACCCGGCGATCCAGGCCTTGTAGGCGGCGCGCGAGGTGGTGGCGGGCTCGACGACCGTCGCCGGCGCGCCGGCCTCGATGGCGGCGAGCGGGGCGGCGCGGGTCCCCAGCGTGATGATGGTGGCGCAACCGGCCTGGGCGCCAATGCGGGCTGCTTCGAGCTTGGTGGCCATGCCGCCAGTCCCCACCCCCGCGGCAGCGTTCGCGCCGCCGGCCATGGCCTCGATCTCAGGCGTCAGCCGTGAGACGCGGGGGATCAGGGTCGCCGTCGGATCCCGCCGCGGATCGGCGGTGTAGAGTCCCTCGACGTCCGACAGCAGCACCAGAGCTTCGGCGCCGACGAGCTGGGCCACGCGGGCCGACAGCCGGTCGTTGTCGCCGACACGGATCTCTTCGGTCACCACCGTGTCGTTCTCGTTGATCACGGGCACGACGCCGAGGGCCAAGAGGGTCTCGACGGTGGCCCGCGCATTCAGCCAGCGACGGCGCACCTCGGTGTCGTCGCGGGTGAGGAGCACCTGGGCGCAGGCGAGGCCGTGCGGCCCCAGCGCCTCCTCCCAGGCGCGCATCAAAGCCGACTGGCCGGCGGCGGCGGCGGCCTGCTTCTCGGGCAGGGTCAGGGCGCGGCGGCCCAGGCCCAGTCGACGGCGGCCCAGCGCCACCGCCCCCGAGGAGACGATCAGCACCTGCTGGCCGCGGGCGCGCAGCCGCGCCACATCGCCCGCGAAGTCGGCGAGCCAGGCGCCGTGGGCCGCCCCGTCGGGTCCGACCAGCAGGGCCGAGCCGACCTTTACGACCACGCGTCGGGCGGCGG
Source organism: Pseudomonadota bacterium (assembly GCA_049323595.1). Classification (GTDB taxonomy): domain Bacteria; phylum Pseudomonadota; class Alphaproteobacteria; order Caulobacterales; family Caulobacteraceae; genus Phenylobacterium. The sequence goes on along the minus strand of JBMOOD010000007.1, from coordinate 33,357 downwards.
TCAGCTCGCTCAAGGGGTCCAGCCCTCGGACTCGGCGTCCTGCGCCGCGACCTCGGCCTTGCGCGAGCGGACCAGGGCGTAGGCCTCGCGCAGCAGTTCGGTCACGCCGATCTGCGCCGCGCCGGAGACCAGGCGCACGGCGGCGCCCGCGGCGGCTTCGAGTTCGGCGGCCTTCGCCGCCCGGGCCTCATCATCCAGGGCGTCGATCTTGTTGAGCGCCAGAATCTCGGGCTTGTCCTCCAGGCCCTCGCCGTAGGCGGCCAGTTCGTGGCGGACCGTGCGCCAGGCCTTGACCACATCGTCCTGCGTGCCGTCGATCAGGTGGATCAGCACCGCCGTGCGCTCGACGTGGCCCAGGAAGCGGGTGCCGATGCCGGCGCCTTCGCTGGCGCCTTCGATCAGGCCGGGAATGTCGGCCAGGATGAACCGCTCGCCGGGCGACAGGTCCACCATGCCGAGGTTGGGCGCCAGGGTCGTGAAGGGGTAGTCGGCGATCTTCGGCTTCGCGGCGCTCGAGGCGGCGAGGAAGGTGCTCTTCCCTGCGTTCGGGAGTCCGATGAGGCCCACGTCCGCAATGAGCTTCAGGCGCAGCCAGAGGGCGCGTTCCTCGCCCTCCTGGCCGGGGTTGGCATGGCGGGGCGCCTGGTTGACCGGGCCCTTGAAGTGGGTGTTGCCCCAGCCGCCGTTCCCGCCCTTGGCGAGGAGGAGGCGCTGGCCGGGCTGGTCGAGGTCGGCGATGAGTTGCTTGTCCTCGTCGAGGACCTCGGTGCCGACCGGGACCTTCAGGACCACGTCCTCGCCGGCGGCGCCGTGGCGGTTGCGGCCCATGCCGTGGACGCCGGTGCCGGCCTTGAAGTGCTGTTGATATCGATAGTCGATAAGGGTGTTGAGCCCCTCGACGGCCTCGATCCAGACGTCGCCGCCGCGGCCGCCGTCGCCGCCGTCGGGGCCGCCGTACTCGATGAACTTCTCGCGGCGGAACGAGACCGCCCCCGCCCCGCCGTTGCCCGAGCGGACGTAGACCTTGACCTGATCGAGGAACTTCATCGGGACACCAGCTTGACCGTGGCCGCCGCCGCCAGCGACTTCACCGCCGCGCCGGGCAGCAGGGGGACGATGGCGTCGAGGAAGGCGGTCCTGGGGCTCATGAAGCTGATCAGGCCCGCCCAGCCCACGGCCAGCACGATGACGTGGCCGGCCAGCATCAGGGCGATGAGGGCGAGCCAGCCGCGGGCCCGCTCGGCGCCGCGGCCGACGATCCAGGCCGCCGCCGCCATGCCGACCAGGAAGCCGGCGGTGTGGCCGACCAGGGCTCTCCAGCCCCCCGCCCCCCCGGCCAGAACCGGCAGGCCGAAGGCCGCCGCCGCCAGCCAGGCCAGCACGATGGCCAACCCGAGCCGGCCGCCGAACAGTCCCGCCAGGCTCAGCACCGCATAGGTCTGCAGGGTGATGGGCACGGGCCCGATCGGGATCGAGACGAACGAGGCGCCCCACAGCGCCACGACGCCGGCCACCACGACCGCGGCCTGGACGGGCAGCGGATGGCGGGGGGCGGACGACTTGCGGGACGCGGCGGCGGTCATGGCGATGCGGATAGCAGGCTCAGGCCAGCCACACCATCATGCGGGTGGGGACGGGCTCGCCGCGGGCGGCGCTCAGGCGCGGCTCCACGTCGCCGGTGTAGAGGAAGCCGGCCTTGACCAGCACCTGGCCCGACGCGCGGTTGTCGGCGAAGTGGCCGGCCCAGACGACGTTCCGGCGCCAGTCGCCCTTGGCCCAGGCGAGCGCGGCGGTCAGGGCTTCGGTGGCGTAGCCGCGGCCCCAGAAGGGCCGGCCCAGCCAATACCCGACTTCCGGCCGCCCCGCCTCATTTCGGTCGAAGCCCAGCACGCCGATGGCGCCGAACTGGCGGTGCTCGATCGTGAACGTCGCCTCATGGCGCGGGTCGGCGGCCTGGGCGCGGGCCACGAAGGCCTCGGCGTCGGCGAGGCCGTAGGGGTGCGGCATCTGCGAGGTCATTCCCGTGACGCCCAGGTCGTTCCCCAGCGCGGCGAACGCGGGTGCGTCCTCCGACACGGGGCCCCGCAGGATCAGCCGGTCGGTCCGGACCGCGGGTCTGACGTCCAATGCACACATCTTCTCTACCTCCCGGCCGCTTCTGATGGCGGCCCAAAACGACAGCGGGGAGCCCGGCTGACCGGACTCCCCGCAAAGGTCGTCTTGATGTCCGGTCCGCCTGAATGGTGTGGCGGAACCGGATCTCGAGAGGTTCCGCCTATTCGGCTGCGATGACCTTCTCGTCCGCCGGGACCACCGTGGCGTAGGTGCGGTTGTTTCGCTTGGTCACGAACTTCACCGCGCCGGTCACGAGCGCGAAAAGGGTATGGTCCTTGCCCATGCCCACGCCGTCGCCCGGCCAGAACTTGGTGCCGCGCTGGCGCACGATGATCGAGCCGGCGTTGATGGCTTCGCCGCCGAACTTCTTCACGCCGAGACGGCGGCCCGCCGAGTCGCGCCCGTTGCGCGAGGAGCCGCCGGATTTCTTGTGAGCCATGGTGTGCTCCTGTCCTTACGCTTGGCGCCGACCGATTACTCGGCGGCGTCGTCCTTCTTGGCGGCCTTCTTGGCGGCGGGCTTCTTTTCCGCGCCTTCGGCCTTGGCTTCGGTCTTCTT